>NZ_CP150631.1:0-1208922 GCF_047047955.1 Azonexus sp. IMCC34839
GCCTATGTCACTGCGGCCGCGCAGGACAATGTACACAACAATCCGGACGAGGCGGCGCGCAAGGAGGCTCAGGCTTTCGCCGACCTGATGATCCCGGTGGTCAAGGGCTGGAGCACCGAGAGCGCCATCGACATCGCCTCGCTGGGCGTGCAGGTGCATGGTGGCATGGGCTTCATTGAAGAAACCGGCGCCGCGCAGCATCTGCGCGATGCCCGCATCACCGCCATTTACGAAGGCACGACCGCCATTCAGGCGAATGACCTGATCGGGCGCAAGCTGGCGCGCGAGCAGGGCGCGACGATCAGGAAAGTGGTTGCCCAAATGCTGGCCGATGCAGCGCAACTCGATGGCGATCTTGCAGCCGTCGGCGCGCGGCAGACTGCTGCGGTGCACTCCCTGGAAAAGGCAATTTCCTGGCTGGTCGACAATTTTTCGGCCAACCCCAAGGCGGCCCATGCCGGCGCCGTGCCCTTCCTCTTCCTCGTCGGCATTGTTGCTGGCGGCTGGCAGATGGGCCGTGCGGCCGTCATCGCTCGCGCCAGGATTGCGGCAGGCGAGAGCGATCCGTTCTGGACCGCCAAGCTGGCTTCGGCTCGATTCTATGCCGAACATTCCCTGACACAAGCCGAGGGGTTGGCGCAGTCGGTGTGTTCCGGCGGTAGTGGCGCATTGGAAATGCCTGACGACGCCTTCTGATAATCCTGCATTACCTCACCCAAAGCCCGCGAATGTTGTTATAATTGCGGGCTTTTCCACCTTGCCCTACCGCGAACGCATGGCGGGGGGTTTATCCCAAAAGGAGTTTGCATGCGCCATTACGAAATCGTCTTTATCGTCCATCCGGACCAAAGCGAACAAGTGCCCGGCATGGTCGAGCGCTACCGTTCCATCGTGACCGCCAAGGGCGGCCAGATCCATCGTCTGGAAGACTGGGGCCGTCGTCAGCTGGCTTACCCGATCCAGAAGATTCACAAGGCTCACTACGTTCTGATGAACATCGAGTGCGACGGCGAAACGCTGAACGAACTCGAGCACTCGTTCAAGTTCAACGATGCCGTCCTGCGTCATCTGACCGTCAAGATGAAGGCTGCCGTGACCACTCCTTCCCCGATGATGAAGGAAGAGAAGTCCAAGTCCCTGCTCGGCGGCGACGCTGCGCCGGCTGAACAGGCTGCTGCCTAAGCATTTTTGTACGGGAATATCGGCTGAATCTAATCACCCTCAGCGGACAGCTGGTCGAGCGCAAAAGCTTGCGCTACACACCAGCCGGCGTCCCGGTCAGCGAAGGCAGGTTGCAACATGCCTCAACGCAGATCGAAGGGGGAAAGGAACGGAAAGTCGAGCTGGAAATCCCTCTCCTGGCCTTGGGCGAATCGTCCCGCTGGCTGGAGGCAGCGCCCCTAGGGAGCTGCATCAAGGTGACAGGATTCCTCGCTGCGAAAAGCCGTAACAGCAAGATGCCCGTACTGCATGTGAATACACTCGAATATTTGGAAGGAAACGAAAATGGCTCGATTCTTCAAGAAGAAGGATGACGACAAGAAAAAGAAGCGTGGCGGTGGCCTGTTCAAGCGCCGCAAGTTCTGCCGCTTCACTGCTGAAAAGGTCGAACAGATCGACTACAAGGACATTGAAGTCCTGAAGGAATACATCCAGGAAAACGCCAAGATCATGCCGGCTCGTCTGACCGGTACCAAGGCTGGCTATCAGCGTCAGCTCGGCGCCGCTATCAAGCGCGCCCGCTTCCTGGCCCTGCTGCCCTACACCGACAACCATCAATAATTTTCGGGGAGACGAAACATGCAAATCATTCTGCTCGAAAAGGTTGTTAACCTCGGTAACCTCGGCGACGTGGTCAAGGTCAAGGACGGCTACGCCCGTAACTTCCTGATCCCGAAGAAGATGGCCAAGCGCGCTACCCCGGCTGCCATGGCCGAGTTCGAAGCTCGCCGCGCCGAACTGGAAAAGGCCGCCGCCGAGAAGCTGGCTGCTGCCCAGGCTGTCGCCGACAAGCTGAACGGCACCAACGTCACCGTCACCCGCAAGGCTGGCATGGACGGCCGTCTGTTCGGTTCCGTCGGTAACGCCGACGTTGCCGAAGCCCTCAAGGCTGCTGGCTTCGACGTCGACAAGGCTGCCGTGCGCATGCCGGAAGGCCCGCTCAAGGCGATCGGCGAATTCCCGCTCGATATCGCCCTGCACACCGACGTGTTGGCCAACATCACCGTCACCGTGGCTGCCGAGTAATCTCCGGCTTCCACTCGCAGTACAGAAGGCCTCGCAGATGCGGGGCCTTTTTAATTTAAACTCTCGGCCATGAACCAGCGTCCGCAAAAACCGAAAAACGCCGACAGCATCGTCGACTCCCTGCGTATTCCGCCGCACTCCATCGAGGCTGAACAGTCCGTCCTTGGCGGTCTGATGCTCGACAACCAGGCCTGGGACCGTATCGGCGACCAAGTCACCGATACCGATTTCTATCGCGACGAGCACAAACGCATTTTCCGGCAGATTCGCAACTTGCTGGAGAACGCCAAGCCGGCCGACGTCGTGACGGTGGCCGAAGCGCTCGATGCGGCGGGCGAAACCGATCATACCGGCGGCCTGGCCTATCTCGGCGAATTGGCGGCCAACACGCCGTCCGCGGCCAACATCAAGCGCTATGCGGAGATCGTGCGCGAGCGCGCCATCCTGCGTCAGCTGGTGGCGACGGCCGATGAAATCGCCGGCGATGCGCTGAACCCGCTCGGCCGCGATGCCGAAACCCTGCTCGACGAAGCCGAGCGCAAGATTTTCGCCATTGCCGAAGCCGGTGCCGGGCACCAGGAAGGCTTCGTGCACATTAACCCGCTGCTCACCCAGGTGGTCGAGCGCATCCAGGAGCTGCACGACCGCGACAACCCGTCCGATATTACCGGGGTGCCGAGCGGCTTCATCGACCTCGACCAGAAGACTTCCGGCATGCAGCCGGGCGACCTGATCATCGTTGCTGGGCGTCCATCCATGGGTAAGACAGCCTTCGCACTCAATATCGCCGAGAACGTCGCCGTCGATACCGGTCTGCCGGTCGGCGTGTTCTCCATGGAAATGGGCGGCGCCCAGCTGGCCATGCGTATGCTGGCCTCGATCGGGCGCCTCAATTCGCAAAGCCTGCGTACCGGCCGCATGAGCGACGATGAATGGTCAAAACTCTCCTTCGCGCTCGGCAAACTGCATGAAGCGCCAATTTACATCGACGAAACCGGCGGTCTCAGCCCGGCCAACCTGCGCGCCCGCGCCCGCCGCCTAGCGCGCCAGTACGGCGGCAAGCTCGGCCTGCTGGTCATCGACTACATCCAGCTGATGTCGGGCAACAAGGCAGGCGAGAACCGCGCCACCGAAGTGTCGGAAATCTCGCGCTCGATCAAGGCGCTGGCCAAAGAACTGCACGTGCCGATCATCGCGCTGTCGCAGCTCTCGCGTAAGGTTGAAGAGCGTACCGACAAGCGCCCGATGATGTCCGACTTACGCGAATCTGGCGCTATCGAACAGGATGCAGACGTGATCCTGATGATGTACCGCGACGAGTACTACAACAAGGAAAGCCAGGACAACAAAGGCATGGCCGAAGTCATCATCGGTAAGCAGCGTAATGGCCCGACCGGCACCGTCCGCCTAGCCTTCCTCGGCGAATACACCCGCTTTGAAAACCTCGCGAGCGGTGGTTTCCAGGACGCGCGAGATTAACTTGAGGTTTCAGCGCAGCTGATTTGAGTCTCCCGGAAATTGGTTCTGACCTTAAATTGGCTCTCTGAGCCTCACTGCTGCGGTGCACTGCAAAAAAGGGCAAAAACCGAGACAGTCGACTGTCTCGGTTTTTTTTGTCCGCGAAGGCAGGGTGATCGCCCCGCGTCGCGATATCAGAGCTCGATCTGCCGCGTCTTGATGGTGTAGGGCAGCGGGCCGGATTGACTGCCGTTCAGCGTGCTCGAGCCGACTTCAAGCTGTGGCGTGAGCAGAAAGGGCAGGTTGCTGTTCTTGCCCGGCAGACTGACGTCGGTGCCGACGTTGAAGGCGATCCAGTTCATTTCCCAGACGCCGAACAGCACCTTCTTCAGGGCGATCAGCTTGCTGTCGCGATCCGACAGTCCTTCGAGGGCAATGGCGCGGCGGACATCGCTTGGGTCGACCGGAATCCAGCCGTAGCCGGGAATGTAGAACTCGGCGCGGACGTGCTGGCCGCGGGTGGCGTCGTCGCCATTGATGCCGAGGCTGCGGAACAGGCGTGACGGCCCGACACGCAAGCCATAGACGCAGCGGGCCGGAATGCCTATGGCGCGGCAGATGGCGACGAACAGGCCGTTGATGTCTGCGGATCGGCCGCCATACTGGCCGTTGATCAGCTGGCGCTTGACGTCGCCGGTGCCGCAGGCGGGCAGGCTGGGGTCGTAGATGCTGTTGTCGACGACCCAGTCGAAAATGGCCTTGGCCTGGGCAACCGGATCCTTGATGCGGCCGACGATGCGCTCGCCAAGCTGGTGGGCGAGACCATCGTTGGGGATCAGACGCGATTCGCGCAGGTTGCGGCGCAGGATGTCTTCACGTTCCGGGGCGACCGTGCGTTTGGTCACGTCGAACTGACGGTCGGCCGTGCTGACCAGGGTGGTCATCTGCAGGCGGCCGTCACTCTCCGACCAATCGCAGTGGAAGACTTCGAGGTCGCCGTCCGGCAGGCGGCGCATGCCGGCATTGCTCGTGTTGCCCGACCAGGTGTGCCCCAGGGTGCGTTGGAACAGCGTGTCCTGGTTGAGCGGCAGCGGCAGCCAGAGCTTGGCCGGGGAGCTGCGGCCCTTGAGATTGACCGTGGTCGTGATCTCGAAGGTTTTCCACTCGGTTGGCGGTTCCGGCGCCTTGACCGGGGGCAGGCGCGAGGCGGAAGTGCCTTGTGGCGGACGTTCGATGACCGGATCTTCGGCCGTATGGGCGACCGGGCCCGACGGTGGCGGTGTACGACCGCGCACATTGCGGGCATTCGGTTTGGCGACGGGCTTGGCTCCCGGCTTGGCTTTGCCGGCAGCCGGCTTGGCTTGCGGCTTCCTGGCCGCCCAGGCTTCGGACGCGAGCATCGACAATGCTGCTGCGGATGCTAGGAAAGTGCGACGTTTCAAGAATCTCCTCCGGCAATGCAACCCGTGGCTGAAACGAAAAGGCCGTGTCGACGACACGGCCCCTTTACTTGTTTGCAACGGATTATAGCACGTCGGCCGCGTGGTCCGCGAGGCGGGAGCGCTCGCCGCGTTGTAACGTAATGTGACCGGAGTGCGACCAACCCTTGAAGCGATCCACGACGTAGGTCAGGCCCGAGCTACCCTCGGTCAGGTAGGGTGTGTCGATCTGCGCAATGTTGCCCAGGCAGACCACCTTGGTACCGGGGCCGGCACGGGTGATCAGGGTCTTCATCTGCTTCGGCGTCAGGTTCTGCGCCTCGTCGATGATCAGGTACTTCTTCAGGAAGGTACGGCCACGCATGAAGTTCATCGACTTGACCTTGATCTTCGAGCGGATGATGTCGTGCGTCGCCGCCTTGCCCCAGTCGCCGCCGTAGGGGCTAGTGCTGTCGTCAGTATGGGCCAGCACGTCGAGGTTGTCCTCGAGTGCCCCCATCCACGGCGCCATCTTCTCTTCCTCAGTGCCGGGCAGGAAACCGATGTCTTCGCCGACCGGGACCGTTACGCGGGTCATGATGATCTCAGCGAAGCGTTTGCTCTCCAGTGTCTGCGTCAGGCCGGCGGCCAGCGTCAGCAGGGTCTTGCCGGTACCGGCCTGGCCGAGCAGGGTGACGAAGTCGATGTCCGGGTTCATCAGCAGGTTGAGTGCGAAGTTCTGCTCGCGGTTGCGCGCGGTGATGCCCCACACGGCGTTCTTCGGATGGGTGTAATCGACCAGTGTTTCCAGCGTTGCCGTCTTGCCGGCGCATTCCTTGACGATGGCGGCGAAGCCGTCCTTTTCCAGCCAGACGAACTCATTGACCAGCAGTTGTGGGCATAGCGGGCCGGTGACCTTGTAGTAGGTCTTGCTGTCCTTCTTCCAGGACTCCATGCCCTTGCCGTGCTTGTCCCAGAAATTGTCGGGCAGGGCGCGGGTGCCGGCGTAAAGGATGTCGGTATCCTCCAGCACCTTGTCGTTGAAATAGTCCTCGGCCAGCAGGTTGAGGGCGCGTGACTTGATGCGCATGTTGATGTCTTTCGACACCAGGATGACCGGACGCTTGGGGAATTTCTTCTGCAGATGGATGACCACCGACAGGATCTGGTTGTCGACCTTGGAGGTCGGCAGGCCCTGCGGCAACTCGTGGCTGATCGCTTCGGTCTGCAGATAGAGGCGGCCGCTGGCCAGTTTGGCCGAGGGGCCGTAGAGGTCGATGCCTTCATCGATATCGACTTCGTCGTGGGCCAGCATTTCGTCGAGCATGCGCGATGCCTGGCGGGCATTGCGGGCGATTTCGGTCATGCCCTTCTTGTGGTTGTCCAACTCCTCCAGCGTCATGATCGGGATGAAGATGTCGTGTTCCTCGAAGCGGAACAGACAGCTCGGATCGTGCATCAGCACGTTGGTGTCGAGGACAAAGATCTTGGTTACGACGGGCTTCTTGGGTGCTGCGGGCTTCTGGGTGGCTGCTGGCTTGCGCGGCATACGTGGGCCTTTGGTCGGGGGTTGGAAATCAGAGCGTTTTCACGAAATCGAGCACTTCCTGAACGTGGCCGGGCACCTTGACCCCGCGCCACTCGCGGCGCAGCACGCCCTTGCCGTCGATGACGAAGGTGCTGCGTTCGATCCCGCGTACCTGCTTGCCATACATCATCTTCTGCTTGATGACGCCGAACAGGTTGCACACGGCTTCATCGGCATCCGAGCCGAGTTCGAAGGGGAAGGATTGTTTGGCCTTGAAGTTCTCGTGCGACTTCAGGCTGTCGCGTGAGATGCCGAGGACGACGGCGCCGGCAGCGGTGAATTCGGCGAACAGATCGCGGAAATTCTGGCCCTGCGTCGTGCAGCCCGGCGTGCTGTCCTTGGGATAGAAGTAGATGACGACTGTCTTGCCGGCCTGTTCGGAGAGCCGGAAGGTCTGGCCGCTGGTGGCCGGGAGGGCGAAGTCGGGGACTTGGGTAGCGAGCATGTTTGCCTCTATGGTGTTTGATTGAGGCCATTGTGGTCAACGGGCAAGTGGGCGGTCAAGTTGATAAACTTCGTCCCATGCAAAAAATCCGTCTCCGTCTCGCTGCTGCTGTCCTGCTTGCCGCCTCGCTTTCCGGCTGCGGGTCGAGCTGGAACGATCCCTATCCGGCGGCGGATGCCGGGCGCAACATCCTCTACACGGCCTTTTCCGACCGGCCGAAACACCTCGATCCGGCGCAGTCCTACGCCGAAGACGAGATCACCTTTACCGGCCAGATCTACGAACCGCCACTGCAATACCACTACCTGAAACGGCCTTACCAGCTGATTCCGGCGACCGTCGAACAGGTGCCGGTGCCGCGCTATTTCGACGCCAAGGGGCGTGAATTGCCGCACGATGCGCCAGTGGAGCGCATTGCCGAGAGCGTCTATGAGCTGCGCCTGAAACCGGGCATCCGTTACCAGCCCCATCCGGCCTTCGCCGTCGACTCCCGCGGTGCACCGGCCTATTTGGGCAAAAATGCCGTGGCCGACCGCCAGCGCATCGCCGACTTTCCGCTCACTGGCAGTCGAGAACTGACGGCCGACGACTACATCTATCAGATCAAGCGCCTGGCCCACCCCAGGCTGCATTCGCCCATCTTCGGCATGATGGCCGAGAAGATCGTCGGCATGAAGGCGCTGGGCGAAGCGCTGCAAAAAGCGGCCAAGGAGCAGCCGGCCGAGGTCTGGCTCGATCTCGATGCCTATCCGCTCAGCGGCGTCGAGAAGGTTGATGCCCACACCTGGCGTATCCGCATCCAGGGCAAGTACCCGCAGTTTGCCTACTGGCTGGCCATGCCTTTCTTTGCGCCGGTGCCGCGCGAAGTCGATCGTTTCTACGCCCAGCCCGGTATGGCCGAGCGCAACCTGACGCTGGACTGGTGGCCAGTCGGCACTGGCCCCTACATGCTCAGCGAGAACGACCCGAATCGCCGCATGGTGCTGACGCGCAACCCGAATTTCCACGGCGAAACCTATCCCTGCGAAGGCGAGGCGGGCGATAAGGCGGCCGGGTTGCTTGAGGATTGCGGCAAGCCGCTGCCTTTCGTCGAGCAGGCGGTATTCACCCGCGAAAAAGAGGCGATCCCGTACTGGAACAAGTTCCTGCAGGGCTATTTCGACGCCTCGGGCATCTCTTCCGACAGCTTCGACCAGGCCGTGCGCATCAACGTCGGTGGCGATGTGGCGTTGACCGACGAGATGCAGCAGAAGGGCATCCGCCTGCTCACCTCGGTCAAGGCCTCCACCTTCTACATGGGCTTCAACATGCTTGACCCGCTGGTCGGTGGCTTGAACGAGCGGGCCACCAAGCTGCGCCAGGCTATCTCCATCGTCATCGACCAGGAAGAGTTCATTTCCATCTTCCAGAATGGGCGCGGGTTGGCGGCACAAAGCCCGTTGCCGCCGGGTATCTTCGGTTACGAAGCCGGCGAAGCAGGGATCAACCGGACGGTTTACGACTGGATCGACGGTAAGGCGCAACGCAAATCGGCTGACGTGGCGAAGAAACTGCTGGCCGACGCGGGCTACCCGAACGGGCGCGACGAAAAGACCGGCGAGCCGCTGGTGTTGAATCTAGACACCACCGGCGGCGGCATGGGCGAAAAGTCGCGCCTCGACTGGCTGACTCGCCAGTTTGCCAAGATCGACGTGCAACTGGTCGTGCGCTCGACCGATTTCAACCGTTTCCAGGACAAGGTACGCAAGGGCAACTTGCAGCTGTTCTACTTTGGCTGGAACGCCGATTACCCCGACCCCGAGAATTTCTTCTTCCTGCTCCATGGCCAGGAGGCGAAGGTCGCGCATGGCGGCGAGAATGCAGCGAATTACGCCAGCCCGGAATTCGACCGCCTGTTCGCAATGATGAAGAACATGGACAACACGCCGGAGCGGCTGGCCATCGTGCGGCAGATGAACCGCATCCTGCAGCACGACGCGCCCTGGGTCTTCGGGCTGCATCCCAAGAGCTACACGCTGGGCCATCGTTGGCTGAAGAACCGCAAGCCGAACGACGTCGGCAACAATATCCTGAAGTATCAGCGCATCGACGCGGCCGAGCGGGCGCAGGCGCGGCGGGAATGGAACCGGCCCGTGCTGTGGCCGCTACTGCTTGGCCTGGCAGCGTTTGCGACGGCAGTGATCCCTGCCTGGCTCGGCTATCGCCGCCGCGAACGGCGTGGCGTTCGCCCGTGAGGCTGGCCGAGCGTCAGCGGCGCCTCGATCAAACGCTGCTGCAGTTTCGTGCCTTGTGGCATCCGCAGCCTTTCCGCGAATTGCGTCCGGCTTGGGCGGAGCAAGACCACGGGCTGGCCGAGGAGGTGCTTGCCCTGTCGGACGAGGCGACGATCCATCTGAACTACGATACTGGCGCCGCGCTGGAACTGCTGGCCAAATACCGGCCAGAGATTGGCGAAATCGCTAGCCTGGCCGCTGTGCCGCGTAGCCAGAGCCAGCCATTGCCCGGACTCGATGCTTTCTGGGATTGGGAAATTCCGGGGCGAAAACGCGCCCAGATCGAAGCCTTTGCGGCGGCCGCCGAGAGGCAAGGACAGCCCGTGCTTGATTGGTGTGGCGGCAAGGGGCATCTCGGGCGCTTGCTGGCTTTGGCCTGGAAAGTGCCGGTGCACAGCCTGGATTTCGACGCTACCTTGTGCGAGGAAGGCGAGGCGCTGGCGCGCCGAGCGGGCATCAAGCATTGTTTTGTCCATGCCGATGCCTTGCAGGTCGAAGCCTGGCCACAGGCCGGGCAGCACGCGGTGGCCCTGCATGCCTGCGGTGAGTTGCATCGTCGACTGATCCGCCGCGGGGCACAACGCGGTGTGCCGGGGCTGGATGTTGCTCCCTGTTGCTACTATCGGGGCGTGGACGAGTATTACGAGCCCATGAGCGGTCCGCTGCAATTGCAATTGAGCCGCGACGATACCCGTCTGGCGGTGACCGAAACCGTCACCGCCAAGCCGCGCGAGGCCCGTCTGCGTGACCAGGCGCTGGCCTGGAAACTGGGTTTCGATGCTTATCGTCGGCAGGTGACAGGGCTGGGCTACCGCACTTTCAAGCCTGTGCCGGATCGTTGGCTGCGTGCGTCATTCGGTGAGTTCATGCGGCACATGGTCGAACGCGAAGGCTTGCCGGCCTTTCCTGGCGCCTCATCGGCGGAATTCGAGCGGGCCGGCTGGCAGAGGCAGCGCGAGGTCATGCGCTATTCGATCGTCCGCCATGCCTTCCGGCGGGCGCTCGAAACCTGGTTGGTGCTCGATGCTGCGGTGTACCTCGAAAAAAGCGGATATTCCGTGACCCTGAGCCGCTTCTGCGAGCGAAGGCTGACGCCGCGCAACCTGCTTATTTCGGCCCGACTCGCCTGAAAACGTAATCGGCCAGTTGCTCCGGGTGATCGACGATCAAGTCAGCGCCCCAGCTTTCCAGCGGGCCGCTGTGGCCCAGATAGCCATAGGACACCGCAACCGTCGTGCAGCCGGCGGCGCGACCGGCCTCGATGTCGCGCCGGTCGTCGCCGACGTAAAGGGTGCGCAGCGGATCGCAGCCCAGTAGTTGGCAGGCGTGCAGGATGGGCAGCGGCGAAGGCTTGGCCTGCGGGGTCGTATCGCCGCTGACGACGCAGGGTGTGCGCGGCGTCAGCCCAAGTTGGGCGACCAGCGGGTCGGTGAAGCGCATGCGCTTGTTGGTAACGATGCCCCAGCCGAGGCCGAGGTCGTCGAGCGTATCGAGCAATTCCGGGATGCCGGCGAAAAGCGTCGTATCGACGCACAGGCGGTCGGAGTAGAAGTCGAGAAAGCGTTGGGCCAGCCGCTCGTAGTCGGCATGGCCCGGTTCGATGCCGAAGCCGGCACGCAGCAGGCCGCGCACGCCTTGCGAGGTATAAGGCCGCAGTTCCGGCAGCGGCTTGGCGGCCAGGCATTCCTCGATCAGCACGGCATTGGCCGCCGCACCCAGGTCGGGCGCGGTGTCGGCCAGGGTGCCGTCAAGATCGAAGAGAACGGCCTGCAGGGACGAGTCAGGCATTGCGGCGAGCGCGCAGCAGGTAATTCACGCTGGTGTCTGGTCCGAGCGAGTACTCCTTGTACAGCGGGTTATAGCTCATGCCGATGACTTCTTCCGGTTCGAGGTCGGCCATCTTGCACCAACGCGCCAGTTCGGACGGCTTGATGAACTTGGCGTAGTCGTGCGTTCCTTTGGGCAGCATCTTCAGGACGTACTCGGCGCCGATCACCGCGAACAGGTAGGACTTCGGGTTACGGTTCAGTGTGGACAAGAAGACTTGGCCGCCCGGTTTGACCAGCCGAGCACAAGCGGCGATGACGCTGGACGGATTCGGTACGTGCTCAAGCATTTCCAGGCAGGTCACGATATCGAAGCTGCCCGGCATCTCGTTGGCCAGTTGTTCGACCGAGACGAGGCGGTAATCGACCTTGTGGCCGCTTTCCAGTAGGTGCAGCTTGGCCACGCCGAGCGGTTTTTCCGACAGGTCGATGCCGGTGACTTCGGCGCCGCGAGCAGCCATGCCTTCGGAGAGCAGGCCGCCACCGCAGCCGACGTCGAGAACGCGCTTACCGGCCAGGCCGACGTTGCGGTCTATCCAGTCGATACGCAGCGGGTTGATGTCGTGCAGGGGCTTGAATTCGCTATGCGGGTCCCACCAGCGATGGGCAAGATCACCGAATTTTTGTAATTCGGCAGGGTCGGCGTTGACGGTGTGTTCCATATCTCTGAGCCAATCAAACGGAAAAGAAAAAGCCCCGCCAAGCGGGGCTTTTCGTTGAAGCGTCGGCGGATTACTTGGTGCCGATGACTTCGATGTCGACGCGACGATCCGGCTGCAGGCAGTCGATCAGGGCCTTGGTCTTGGCGGTGCCCTTGCACTTGTCGCCGGTCACCGGCTGCTTCTTGCCCTTGCCTTCGGTGTAGACGCGATTGGCTTCGATGCCCTTGGCAACCAAGTATTCCTTGACGGCGGCAGCGCGCTTCTCAGACAGCTTCTGGTTGTAGGCGTCGCCACCGATACGGTCGGTGTGGCCAACGGCCAGGATCACTTCGAGCTTGATGGCCTTGGCCTTGGAGACCAGTTCGTCGAGCTTGGCCTTGCCTTCCGGACGCAGGACAGCCTTGTTGAAGTCGAACAGGGCGTCAGCAGCGACGGTGATCTTCTCACCAGCCGGCTTGACGGCGGCAGCAGCCGGAGCGGCGGCGCCAGCGGCACCCTTCGGCTCGCAGGCTTCCTTCGGCAGCAGGTCCTTGTCGCACTCGCAACCGGCCTTGTCGGCAGCGGCAGCGGCCGGGGTCCAGTAGCCGGTGCGCCAGCACAGGCCGAAGCCGCTCTTGGCGACGACGTCGCGCTGGTCGATGACATAGACGCGTTCCTGGGCGGTGGCAGCAAAGCCGACGCCAGCCAGCAGAGCGATAACCAGAGACTTCTTGGCGATGTTTTTGATCATTGTTTTCCCTCGTTGAAGAAAATTTGAGAAACCTTAACTCCGCAACCTGCATGGCAATTAATTCGCCGGGCGGACTTCCAACTTATTTTGCCATAGTGCCACAGCCCTTTCCAAGCCGTTCTGGTCCTTGAAGGAGAGCTTTTTGTGGTCTACGCAACACTTTCCATTGACCCAGACGTGGGTAACCGCCTCCCGGCCAGCGACATGGACGAGGTGCGAGACTGGGTCGAAACAGGGGCTGCATTCCAGTGTGTCGAGCTGAACGGCGCAGAGGTCGGCGGCTTTGCCGGCGACGATTGAGCCGATCCGTTCGCCCAGGCCCAATGCCTGGGCGCCGCCCAGCGTGGCCAAGCGGAGGGCTTCATGAGCTGGCATGGCGCTGGCGTTACCGGAAGTGCCCTTGGCCAGCAGGGCGGCGAGGCGCATTTCGCTGAACATGTCGAGGCGGTTGTTGCTGGCAGCCCCATCGGTGCCGAAGCCAAGGTTGATGCCCATCTGTCGCATCTTTGCCACAGGTGCGATGCCGCTGGCCAGCTTTAGGTTGGAGGTTGGGCAATGCGCGATATGGCTGCCGGTTTCGGCTAGGAGTTCGAGTTCGGCATCGGAGAAGTGCACGCCATGAACGCCGATGAAGTCCGGGCCGAGCAAGCCGAGGTGGTGCAAGCGGGCGAGCGGCGTCATCTTGTGCTGGCGCATGCTTTCTTCGATTTCGTGCTTTGTCTCGTGGATATGGCAGTGGATCGGCAGGTGCAGCTGCTCGGACAGCGTCAGGATGCGTTCAAAGGTGGCGTTTGCCACCGTGTAGGGAGCATGCGGGGCCAGGCAGAAGTCGATCAGCGGATGATCGAGATAGGCTTCGCGGACACGCAGACCCTTGTTCAGATAGTCGTCGGTATCGCTGGCATAGGAGGTCGGGAATTCGAGCGTGGTGATGCCGAGGACGGCGCGCATGCCGAGTTCGATCGCGGCGTTGGCAGCGGCATCCGGGAAAAAATACATGTCGTTGAAACAAGTGGTACCACCGAGCAGCATCTCGGCACAGGCCAGGCGGGTGCCGTCGAGCACAAACTGGGGCGAGACGTGGGCGGCTTCGGCCGGCCAGATGTGTTCCTGCAGCCAGGTCATCAACGGCAGATCGTCGGCCAGGCCGCGCATCAGCGACATTGCGGCGTGGGTGTGCAGGTTGACCAGGCCGGGAATCAGGATGTGTTGTTCGAGCGAGACCCGCCGGCCGACCTTGTAGCGAGTGCGGGCCCGGCTTATCGGCAACAGGTCGACGATTTTTCCCTGATGCACGGCAACGGCATGATTTTTCAGGAGTACGTCTGGTTCGACCGGGGCAACCCAGCGGGCTTCGATCAGCAGGTCGATGGATTCGGGTGTCGTTGTCATGGAAATCGGCGTCTTGGCTGAGGGAAGGGCGTGGTAAAATAACAAATTACGCTCGTTTCAACCATAAAACGCCGCTCCAAGCGGTTTGCAGAAGAGACATGGATCAATTCGCCAAAGAAACTTTGCCGATCAGCCTCGAAGACGAGATGCGGCGCTCCTATCTCGATTACGCCATGAGCGTGATCGTCGGCCGGGCGCTGCCTGACGCGCGCGACGGCCTGAAGCCCGTGCATCGTCGCGTGTTGTACGCCATGCACGAGACGAACAATGTGTGGAACCGTCCGTTCGTCAAGTGCGCCCGCGTCGTCGGTGAGGTCATGGGTAAGTACCACCCGCACGGCGACTCGGCGATCTATGACACGTTGGTCCGCATGGCGCAGGATTTTTCGCTGCGCTACACGCTGGTCGACGGTCAGGGTAACTTCGGCTCGATCGACGGTGACAATGCGGCGGCCATGCGTTACACGGAATGCCGTCTGGAGCGCATCTCTTCGGACCTGACGGCCGACATCGACAAGGAAACCGTCGATTTCGAACCGAATTACGACGGCAAGGAACTTGAGCCCTCGGTGCTGCCGACGCGCATTCCCAATCTGCTGATCAACGGCTCGGCCGGTATCGCGGTGGGTATGGCGACCAATATTCCGCCGCATAACCTGCGCGAGGTGGTCAACGGCTGTCTGGCGCTGCTGGAAAACCCGGCGATGTCCATCGACGACCTGATCGAACTGATCCCGGCCCCGGATTTTCCGACGGCCGGTCTGATCTACGGCGTCATGGGTGTGCGTGAAGGTTACAAGACCGGTCGCGGCCGCGTCGTCATGCGCGCCCGTACGCACTTCGAGGATATTGGCAAGGGTGATCGTCAGGCGCTGATCGTTGACGAAATTCCTTATCAGGTGAACAAGAAGTCGCTGATCGAAAAGATCGCCGAACTGGTCAACGAAAAGCGGATCGAGGGCATCTCCGATATCCGCGACGAGTCCGACAAGTCCGGCATGCGCATCGTCATCGAGCTGAAGCGTGGCGAGGTCGGCGAAGTCATCCTGAACAACCTGTACAAGCAGACGCAGTTGCAGGACACCTTCGGCATGAACATGGTGGCACTGGTCGACGGCCAGCCGCGCTTGCTGAATCTGAAGCAGGCGCTGGAATGCTTCCTGTCGCACCGTCGTGAAGTGGTCACCCGGCGTACTGTCTTCGAACTGCGCAAGGCGCGTGAACGCGGTCATATTCTGGAAGGTCTGGCGGTCGCGCTGTCCAACGTCGACGAGATCATCGCACTGATCAAGGCGGCCCCGACGCCGCCGGACGCCAAGCGCAGCCTGATGGCGCGTGACTGGCGCAGCCCGGTGGTCGAGGAAATGCTGGTACGCGCCTCTTCCGATGCTTCGCGTCCGGAAGGTCTGCTGCCGGAATTCGGCCTGTCCGCACAAGGCTATCGCCTGTCCGATGCCCAGGCCCAGGCCATCCTGGAATTGCGCCTGCAGCGCCTGACCGGTCTGGAACAGGACAAGATCGTTGGCGAGTACAAGGAAGTCATGGACAAGATCGTCGATCTGCTCGACATCCTGGCCAAGCCGGAGCGCATCACCGCCATCATCGTCGACGAACTGAAGCAGATCAGCGAACAGTACGGCGACGACCGCAAGTCCGAGATCGTCCTGCACACGCAGGAACTCGGCATCGAAGACCTGATTACGCCGCAGGACATGGTGGTCACGCTGTCGCACGGTGGCTACATCAAGGCCCAGCCGCTGGCCGATTACCGTGCCCAGCGTCGCGGTGGCCGCGGCAAGCAGGCGGCGGCGATCAAGGACGAGGATTTCATTGATCACCTGTTCGTTGCCAATACGCACGACTACA
The DNA here is from genome assembly GCF_047047955.1 of Azonexus sp. IMCC34839. Classification (GTDB taxonomy): domain Bacteria; phylum Pseudomonadota; class Gammaproteobacteria; order Burkholderiales; family Rhodocyclaceae; genus Azonexus. Next base: position 15,906 of record NZ_CP150631.1, read on the forward strand.
TTCTGTGCTTCTCGAACCGTGGCCGCTGCTACTGGCTGAAGGTTTACGAAGCGCCCCAGGGCAGCCGGGTCAGCCGCGGCAAGCCCATCGTCAATCTCTTCCCGTTGGAAGAGGGCGAGAAGATCAACGCGGTGTTGCCGGTCAAGGAATTTGTCGACGACAAGTTCATCTTCATGGCGACCCGTGACGGCACCGTCAAGAAGACTCCGCTTTCCGATTTCTCCAACCCGCGCAAAGCCGGCATCATTGCCGTCGATCTGCTCGACGACGATTACCTGATCGGTGTCGAACTGACCACCGGCCAGAGCGACATCGTGTTGGTGTCGGATGCCGGTAAGGCCGTCTGGTTCGACGAAGAGGATGTCCGTCCGATGGGCCGTGGGGCACGCGGCGTGCGTGGCATGAAGCTGCAGGAAGGACAGACCGTCATTTCGCTGCTGGTTGCCGAAAGCGATCAGCAGACCGTACTGGTCGCCACCGAAAACGGTTTCGGCAAGCGTACTGTGCTGGCCGACTTCCGCCATTCCGGCCGCGGCACCCAGGGCGTCAAGGCTATCGCCGATTCCGAACGCAATGGCGTCGTGATTGGCGCCAAGTTGGTCGACGACAGCGATGAGGTCATGTTGATCACCACCGGTGGCGTGCTGATCCGTACCCGCGTTTCCGAAATACGCGGTATGGGCCGTGCCACGCAGGGCGTCACGCTGATCTCGCTGGATGAAGGCGAAAAGCTGGCCGGTCTGGAGAAGGTGGCCGAGTCGGTCGCGGAAAATGACGTTTCCGGCGAGTCCACCGCAGCAGAGGGCGAAGTCGAGGGTGGCGCCGCTGTCGATAACGAAGCTGCCAATAACGAGGAACTCGGCAACGAAGGCGGGGAGGCTTGATGAGCCGTATCTGGAATTTCAGCGCCGGCCCGGCGGCTTTGCCGGAAGAGGTTCTAAAGCAGGCTCAGGAAGAATTGCTCGACTGGCATGGCGCTGGCTGCAGTGTGATGGAAATGAGCCATCGCGGCAAGGAATTCACCAGCATCATCGAGCAGGCCGAAGCCGACCTGCGCGAGTTGATGGGCATTCCCGAACAATATAAGGTGCTCTTCCTGCAGGGCGGGGCCACGCAGCAGTTCGCGCAGATCCCGATGAACCTGCTGGCCGGCCGCTCGGCCGACTACATCGTGACCGGTTCGTGGTCCAAGAAGGCCTTGAAGGAAGCGCAACGGATCGGTAGCGTGCGCTGCGCGGCGACCACCGAGGCGAGCAATTTCACCCGCCTGCCGGTGGCCGAGGAGATCAAGCTCGATCCCTTCGCCGCCTATCTGCATGTCTGCACCAACGAGACGATCCATGGCGTCGAAATTCCGGCCGAGCGCATTGCCGATACTGGTGTGCCGCTGGTTGCCGACATGTCGTCGCACATCCTGTCGCGTCCGGTGCCGGTCGAGAAATTCGGCCTGATCTACGCTGGTGCGCAGAAGAATATTGGTCCTTCCGGACTGACGCTGGTCATCGTGCATCGTGACCTGCTGGGCATGGCACCGCTGACCATCCCGACCGTGATGGATTACGCCGTGATGGCCGAGAACGGCTCGATGCTGAACACGCCGCCGACCTTCGGTATCTACATCTCCGGCCTGGTTTTCCAGTGGCTGAAGCGCCAGGGTGGTCTGGCCGGCATGGCTGCGGTAAACGACGAAAAAGCGCGAATTTTGTACGAGGCGATCGACAACTCCGGCGGTTTCTATACCAACCCGGTCGATCCGGATTGCCGTTCCGCCATGAACGTGCCGTTCGTGCTGGCCAACCCAGAACTTGACGCGGCCTTCCTGGCTGAAGCCAAGGCGGCCGGCCTGCTGGCGCTCAAGGGGCACAAGTCGGTGGGCGGCATGCGCGCCTCGATCTACAACGCCGTGCCGTTGGCGGGCGTCCAGGCCTTGGTCGCATTCATGAACGATTTCGCCAAGCGCAACGGGTAAGAGTATGAGCGACGAGTTGCAGAAGGCCCTGGCCGGCGTCCGCGCTGACATCGACCGTATCGATGGCGACTTGCTCAAGCTGCTCAATGAGCGTGCCCGCTGCGCGCAGCGGGTCGGCGAGATCAAGGCCGAATTCGGTGATGCCGGCTTCATCTATCGTCCGGAGCGCGAGGCGCAGGTGCTGCGCCGCCTGCAGGAGGTCAACCCTGGCCCGCTGTTGAACGAGAACATCACCTTCTTCTTCCGCGAAGTGATGTCGGCCTGCCTGTCGCTCGAGCAACCGCTCGGTATCGCATTCCTTGGGCCGCTCGGTACCTTCTCCGAGTCGGCGGCGACCAAGCATTTCGGCCATGCGGCCCGTCTGTTGCCCCAGTCCTCGATCGACGATGTATTCCGCGAGGTTGAATCTGGTCATGCGCACTATGCTGTCGTGCCGGTCGAGAATTCGACCGAGGGGGCGGTTGGCCGGACGATGGATTTGCTGCTGTCTACGCCGTTGAAGATTTGCGGTGAAGTCGTGTTGCGCATTCACCAGAACCTGTTGTCGCGCGAGACCGATTTCGCGCAGATCACCAAGGTCTATTCCCATGCCCAGTCGCTGGCGCAGTGTCACGAATGGCTGAATCGCATGCTGCCGCACGCGCAGCGTATTTCGGTCGGCAGCAATGCCCAGGCGGCCCAGAAGGCCTCCGAGGAACCGGGCACGGCCGCCATCGCCGGCGAAGCGGCCGCTGCGCGCTACGATCTGCCGAAACTGGTTGAGAACATCGAAGACGAACCGAACAACACGACGCGCTTCCTGGTCCTCGGCCGTTACGATGCCGGCGTTTCAGGGCGCGACAAGACGTCGCTGATCATGTCGGCGCCCAATCGCACCGGCGCGCTACACGAGTTGCTGCTGCCCTTGTCGACCGCAGGCGTCTCGATGAGCCGCCTGGAGTCCCGCCCAGCGCGCAATGCACTTTGGGAATACGTTTTCTACGTGGACATTGAGGGCCATCGCGAGGATGCCGCGGTCAAGGCCGCCCTCGAACAACTGGCGGCGCGCGCTGCCTACCTGAAGATTCTCGGCTCCTACCCGGTCGCCGTTTATTGAGGAAATACCATGAGTCTTGCTGAACAGGCGCTTGCTTACGTTCGTGCCATTTCCCCGTACCAGCCGGGTAAGCCGATCACCGAACTGGCTCGTGAGATGGGGATTCCGGTCGGCAGCATCGTCAAGCTTGCCTCGAACGAAAACCCATTGGGCATGAGCCCGAAGGCCAAGCAAGCCGTGCAGGCGGCAATCGACGGTATCGAGCGTTATCCGGATCAGTTCGAATTGATCGCCAAAGTTGCTCAGCGCTGTGGAGTGGCACAGGAGCAGATCGTGCTCGGTAACGGTTCGAACGACGTGCTCGATCTGATTGCCCGTGTTTTCCTGGCGCCGGGGCGCTCCGCAGTCTTCGCCCAGCACGCATTCGCGGTCTATCCGCTGGCCACGCTGTCTACCGGTGCCGAACTGATCGCCACCCCGGCCAAAAACTACGGGCATGACCTGGACGCGATGCTTGCCGCCATTCGTCCGGATACGCGCATCGTGTGGATCGCCAACCCGAACAACCCGACCGGCAACTTCCTGCCTTATGCCGAAGTCCGCGCTTTCCTCGAGAAAGTGCCAGCCGAGGTCGTGGTCGTGCTGGACGAGGCTTACAACGAATACATTCCGCCGGCCGAGCGCGTCGACACCGCGGCATGGGTCAAAGAATTCCCGAACCTCGTGGTTTGCCGGACCTTTTCCAAGATCTTCGGCCTGGCCGGTTTGCGTGTCGGCTATGCGCTGGCCTCGGCCGAAGTGGCTGGTTTGATGAATCGTGTGCGTCAGCCGTTCAACGTAAACAATCTGGCACTGGCCGCAGCGGCGGCAGCGCTCGACGACGAAGAATTCGTCTCGGCCAGCTACCAGCTGAATCGGCGCGGCATGGCGCAGATCGTCGGTGGGCTGGAGAAACTCGGCCTCGAGCACATTCCGTCCTACGGCAACTTCGTCACTTTCCGCGCGGGCAATGCTGGCAGCGTCAATCAGAAGCTGTTGCAGCAGGGCGTGATCGTGCGTCCGATCGGTGGCTACGGCTTGCCTGAGTGGCTACGCGTCACCATCGGCACCGAAGCGGAAAATGCCCGCTTCCTGGAAGCGCTGGCCAAGGCCCTGTAAATGCCGGAATTCGGCAAGATCGTCGTCTTCGGCACCGGCCTGATTGGCGGCTCCTTCGCGCTCGCCTTGAAGGAGGCCGAGGCAGTGGAAGAGGTGGTCGGCTTTGGCCGCACGCCGTCCACCTTGCGTGTGGCGCAGGAACTGGGTGTGATCGACCGGGCCGGGATCAATCCGATCCATGAAATCGGTGATGCCGACATCGTGTTGGTGGCAACGCCGGTGGCACAGATGCCGGAAATCTTCGAACGTATTGCGCCTTATCTCGGGCCGAATACCATCGTTACCGACGGCGGTTCGACCAAAGGCGATGTCGTGGCAGCAGCCCGGGCGGCCTTCGGCGACAAGATCAGCCAGTTTGTGCCGGCCCATCCCATCGCTGGGGCGGAGAACAGCGGCCCGGGAGCGGCCCGTTGGGATCTTTACCGGGGCAAGAAGGTGGTTGTGACCCCGCTGCCGGAAAACAACGACGATGCGCTTGATCACGTCAAGCGTGCCTGGTCGCGTTGCGGCGCCGATATCTATGAATTGACGCCAGAGATGCACGATCGCGTGTTTGCGGCGGTCAGCCATCTGCCTCATCTGCTTTCCTTTGCGTTGGTGCATGATCTGGCCGTACGTGACGATGCGGATCTGTTCTTTACCTTTGCTGCTTCGGGCTTTCGCGATTTCACCCGTATCGCGGCCAGCCATCCGGAAATGTGGCGCGATATCTGTCTGGCCAACCGCGAGGCTCTGCTGGGCGAACTCGATAGCTACCGGGCCCAACTCGACGAATTGCGTGCGGCGCTGGCGCGGGCCGATGGCGAGCGTCTGGAAGAAATATTCGGCCTCGCGCGTCAGGCTCGACGCGAATGGGCAGGAGAAGCCTGATGTCACGGCTGCTCGGTGCGTTGTTGCTGAGCCTTGCCCTGATCGGCCCGGGCCACGCGGCGATAGGCAGAAGTGAAGCGCCGGATATCCTGCTGGCGAATGTCTATCGACCGCAAAACGACGTCGCTCGCTATTTGGTCAGCGAAAAACTGGACGGTGTGCGCGCCATTTGGGACGGTCAGACCCTGCGTTTCCGCAGTGGCCGGACAATCCATGCGCCGGCGTGGTTCGTTGCAGCCTTGCCCAAGCAGGCACTGGACGGCGAATTGTGGGCCGGGCGCGGCAGCTTCGAGCGCCTCTCCGGTATCGTGCGCAAGGAAGCGCCCGATGATGCCGAATGGCGTGAAGTCCGTTACATGATTTTCGAATTGCCCGGTGCGGCCGGGACATTTGCCGAGCGGGCGGCGCAGATCGAGGCCGTGGTTCGTTCGGCCAATGTGCCTTGGTTGCGCGAAATTTCGCAATTTCGGGTCGAGCACCGCAGCAGTTTGCAAAAACGCCTTAACGAGGTGGTTCGCGCCGGCGGAGAAGGGTTGATGCTGCATCTGGCCGATGCTCCCTATCAAACCGGGCGCAGCGATGTGTTGCTCAAACTGAAGCCTTTGCTCGATGCCGAGGCAGAGGTTATTGCTCACCAACCGGGTAAGGGGAAATATGCCGGCCAACTCGGTGCCTTGCGCGTGCGGACGCCGGAAGGCAAGGAGTTCCTGTTGGGGAGCGGCTTTACCGATCAGCAACGACGTGAGCCACCGGTAATCGGCAGCATCGTCACTTATCGCTATCGTGACCTGACGGCCAAAGGCTTGCCGCGCTTCGCCAGCTTTTTACGCCTGTGCGAGGATTGAGCCAGTGGGTGAGATGTGGGCAGTATCGAAGGAGAAGAGACGATGATCTTGGTCACCGGCGGTGCGGGCTATATCGGTTCTCATACCTGTGTCGAATTGCTTGAGGCCGGGCGAGACGTCGTCGTATTCGACAATTTCTGCAACAGTCATCGCGAATCGTTGAAGCGCGTCGAAGCCATCACCGGACGCCGCCCGCATGTTGTCGCAGGCGATATCCGTGACCGTGGTGCGCTGGAGCGGGTGCTTCGTGATTTTGCATGCGATGCAGTCATTCACTTTGCCGGGCTGAAAGCGGTGGGTGAGTCGACCATTCAGCCGCTCGCCTACTATGACAACAATGTTGTAGGCACCCTTCGCCTCCTTGAAGCGATGCGCGCCTGTGGTGTATTCAAGCTCGTCTTCAGTTCGTCCGCTACCGTCTATGGTGAACCGCAGCGGCTGCCGTTGACCGAAGAACATCCTTTGTCGGCGACCAATCCCTACGGACGAACCAAGCTGTTCATCGAGGAGATGCTGCGTGATCTCCAGCGGGCAGAGCCGGAATGGCGAATCGCGCTGCTCAGATATTTCAACCCGGTCGGGGCTCACCCAAGCGGCATGATCGGCGAAGACCCGCAGGGTGTTCCCAACAACCTGCTGCCCTACGTTGCCCAGGTGGCTGTCGGGCGGCGTGAATTCCTGCAGGTTTGGGGCAATGACTATCCGACGCCGGACGGGACTGGTGTGCGTGACTATATCCATGTGGTCGATTTGGCCAAGGGGCATCTGAAGGCATTGGCCGCGCTCGATGCGCCGGGGTGTTTTGCCGTGAATCTGGGAACCGGCACCGGATATAGCGTGCTCGATGTCGTGAAGGCCTTTGAAGTCGCTAGTGGGCGGCCGGTACCCTTCACATTTGCGCCGCGCCGGGCGGGAGATGTGGCGGCTTGTTATGCCGATCCGGGAGTGGCGGAGCAAAGACTTGGCTGGAAAGCCGAGCTGGATTTGTCCAGGATGTGCGCCGATGCTTGGCGCTGGCAGAGCATGAACCCCGACGGTTATGCATCGGCAGAAAAATTAAGTAATCGACCACGTTGAGCTTATGACTATCCTTGTTACCGGAGGTGCTGGCTTTATCGGCAGCAATTTCGTCCTCGAATGGCTGGCTGGTTCGGATGAGGCCGTCGTCAATCTCGATGCGCTGACTTACGCTGGCAATCTAGAGAACCTAGCTGCGGTGCACAGCGAAAAAAGGCACATTTTCGTGCACGGCGATATTGGCAACTTCGACCTCGTCAGCCAACTGCTGGCTGAATACCAACCGCGTGCCATCCTCAACTTTGCTGCCGAATCGCATGTCGACCGCAGTATCCATGGCCCCGAAGACTTCATTCAGACCAACATCGTCGGTACTTTCCGTTTGCTCGAAGCCGTTCGTGCCTACTGGAGCAAACTCGAAGGCGAAGCAAAAAGCCAATTCCGATTCCTACATGTCTCCACTGACGAGGTCTATGGTTTCTTGAACAAGGAAGACCCCGCCTTCAAGGAAAACAACCGCTACGAACCCAGCAGTCCGTACTCTGCGAGCAAGGCTGCATCCGACCATCTCGTACGCGCCTACCACCACACCTATGGGCTGCCAGTGCTGACGACCAACTGCTCCAACAACTACGGCCCCTACCACTTCCCGGAAAAGCTCATCCCGCTATCCATCCACAACGCCTTGGCCGGCAAGCCCTTGCCCATCTACGGCGACGGCCAGCAAATCCGTGACTGGCTCTACGTCAAGGACCATTGCAGTGCCATCCGGCGTGTACTCGAAGCGGGTAGGGTAGGGGAAACCTATAACGTTGGCGGCTGGAACGAAAAAGCCAACCTGGAAGTCGTCGATACGCTTTGTGCCATCCTCGACCAACTCAGCCCCAGGGCTGATGGTAAGTCCTACAAGGAACAAATCACTTTCGTCACCGACCGTCCCGGTCATGATCGCCGCTACGCCATCGATGCCAGCAAACTTGAACGCGAACTAGGCTGGAAACCTGCCGAAAGCTTCGAAACCGGTATCCGCAAGACCGTCGAGTGGTATCTCGAGAATCACGCCTGGGTCGCCAACGTGACCAGTGGCCACTACCGCCAATGGGTAGATCAGAACTACGGAGAACGGTCATGAGCGCACGCAAAGGTATCATCCTCGCTGGCGGCGCTGGCACACGTCTACACCCAGCAACCCTGTCGGTCTCCAAGCAACTGCTTCCCATCTACGACAAGCCGATGATCTATTACCCGCTCAGCAGTCTCATGCTGGCCGGTATCCGTGATATTTTGGTCATTTCTACTCCGCAAGACACCCCGCGTTTCCAACAACTGTTTGGCGACGGTAGCCAATGGGGTATCAGCCTGCAATATGCTGTTCAGCCTAGCCCAGATGGTCTGGCTCAGGCCTTTCTTATTGGCGCCAACTTCATCGGCAACGCGGATTCTGCCCTCGTGCTCGGCGACAACATCTTCTATGGCCACGACTTCCACAAACTTCTTGCCAATGCGAATCAGCGTACGACTGGCGCCAGTGTTTTTGCTTATCACGTTCAGGATCCAGAACGCTACGGTGTTGCCGAAATCGACCTGAATGGGAAGGTGCTCAGTCTCGAAGAAAAGCCCTGTCAGCCCAAGTCCAACTATGCAGTGACCGGCCTCTACTTCTACGACAACCAGGTTATTGATCTCGCCCAAGGACTGCAACCTTCAGTTCGTGGACAACTCGAAATAACCGACCTCAATCGCCTCTATCTGGAACTGGGGCTACTTAATATTGAGATCATGGGACGAGGCTTTGCCTGGCTTGATACCGGCACCCACGACAGCCTGCTTGAAGCTGGCCAATTCATTGCCACCCTGGAAAAGCGCCAGAGCCTCAAGGTCGCCTGCCCGGAAGAGCTCGCCTACCGACAGGGCTGGATCGATGCCGCGAAGCTAGAACAAATCGCCCAGCCACTGGTCAAGAACGGCTATGGCCAATACCTGTTGTCCATCCTCAAAGACAAGGTGATCGGATGAACGTCATCCAGACCAGGATCGCCGGCGTCCTCATTCTCGAGCCGAAAGTCTTCGGGGATGAGCGTGGTTTCTTCTTTGAGAGCTTCAACCAACAGTGCTTCGACGAAGCCGTAGGTTACGAAGTCACCTTTGTGCAGGACAACCACTCCAAGTCGGCCAAGAACGTCCTCAGAGGTTTGCACTACCAATTGCCTCCCAAAGAACAGGGAAAGCTCGTTAGGGTTGTGCAAGGTGAAGTGTTCGACGTGGCGGTAGATATCCGCAAGGACTCACCGACCTACGGGCATTGGGTTGGCGTCAAGCTGAGTGCCGAAAACAAGAAGCAGCTTTGGATACCGCCAGGTTTAGCCCATGGTTTCCTAACGCTCAGTGAGACGGCGGAGTTTCTCTACAAGACGACGGACTACTACGCACCGGAACTGGAACGGTGTATTCGCTGGGATGATCCAAAAATAGGTATTGCTTGGCCGCTCATAGCCGAGGCATGTCAATCGGAAAAGGATAAAGCCGCCGAGTTTCTGTGAATTCACTGCGCATCTCATCTTGTTTTAGCTTGTTGGTATTTTCGTAGGTACTTAGTTAATGAAATTTGCTGATCTCCCTCAGTTTTTGTCGGCCTCTGGAACATTAGGGCTGCCTGGATCCAAGAGTATTTCAAATCGAGTACTTCTTTTGGCTGCTTTGGCTGAAGGGGTAACCGAAGTTCGTGATCTGCTGTCCTCGGATGATACGGCTCGTATGTTGGAGGCTTTGCATGTACTGGGCGTGGCAGTTCAATCTTTAGGGGCCGGGGCGTGGCGTGTGGAAGGCGTTGCCGGCGGTTTCCCGGTTAAGGAAGCAGCACTATTCCTTGGAAACGCAGGGACAGCATTTAGGCCTTTGGCGGCGGTACTGGCGCTTGTTGGCGGGGATTATCGTTTGGAGGGCGTGGAGCGTATGCACGAGAGACCGATTGGTGATCTGGTCGACGCGCTACGCCAGTTGGGTGCGGAGATTGATTATCTGGGTAATCCGGGCTACCCGCCATTGCATGTCAAACCTGCGCAAATTCGCGCGGGACGTACCTTGAAGGTACGTGGTGATGTGTCCAGTCAGTTTTTGACCGGTTTGCTCATGGCTTTACCGCTGGCGGGGGAGACCATAACGGTCGAAGTAGTCGGTGAGTTGATTTCCAAACCTTATATCGAAATCACCTTGGCGACCATGGCGCGATTTGGCGTCGTGGTTCAGCGTGATGGGTGGCGTGCCTTTACGGTTCTGGCAGGTAGCCGTTACGTTTCGCCAGGGACGATTTACGTCGAGGGCGATGCGTCCTCTGCATCATATTTCCTCGCACTAGGTGCGATCGGTGGTGGGCCAGTTCGCGTTGAAGGTGTCGGGAAGGATTCGATTCAGGGCGATGTGCGATTTGCCGAGGCACTTGGTCAGATGGGGGCTTTGATTGAGATGGGGCCGAACTGGATGGAAGCAAGTCGTCCAGAGGGAGGGCTTGTCGGCATCGATCTCGACTGTAATCATATTCCGGATGCCGCGATGACCTTGGCGACGACAGCACTGTTCGCAAAAGGAGCGACAACTTTGCGCAATATCGCCAGTTGGCGGGTCAAGGAAACCGATCGCATCGCAGCGATGGCGGCAGAACTGCGCAAGCTTGGAGCGGTGGTTGAGGAAGGCGAGGACTATATTCGGGTGATACCGGTTGAGCGACTGGTTTCGCCGCCAGAGGGAATAGATACCTATGATGATCATCGGATGGCTATGTGCTTCTCGTTGGCAGCATTTGGGACACCGTTGCGCATCAATGATCCGCACTGCGTTGCCAAAACCTTCCCGGATTATTTCGAGCGCTTTGCGTCGGTGACCAAGGCAGCGCCGGTGATTGCCATTGATGGTCCATCGGCGTCTGGCAAGGGGACTGTTGCTGGGCGTGTTGCAGCAGCACTTGGTTTTTCCTATCTGGATTCTGGCGCTTTGTATCGCCTGACCGCTCTGGCGGCTTGCCGGGCTGGGGTTGCTTGGGATGATGAGCCTGCGGTAGCTGCAATTGCTGCGCAGCTGGATGTTGTGTTCGAGGGTGAGGACATCTTCCTCGACGGTGCCTTGGTTGGCGATGCCATCCGTACCGAGGAGATGTCGGCAGGGGCCTCAAAGGTGGCAGTGATGCCGGCTGTTCGCGAGGCTTTATTGTTCCGTCAGCGGGTCTTCAACAAAGCGCCTGGCTTGGTTGGCGATGGGAGGGATATGGGGTCCGTGGTTTTCCCGAAGGCGCAGCTCAAGGTGTTTTTGACCGCGTCAGCGGAGGCGCGCGCTGAACGGCGTTATAAGCAGTTGATCGAAAAAGGATTCTCTGCTAATCTCGCGGACCTTCTGGAGGATCTGAGGCAACGGGACGAGCGCGATGCGCAACGTAGCGTCGCACCCCTCCGCCAGGAGCCGGATGCCAAGTTGCTCGATACCACCCATTTGACTGTCGAACAGGCGGTCAAGCAGGTTCTCGATTGGGCTGCCGAAGCATTGAAGTAAAGGTGTCGTCACCTACTGGTGTCGATGTTTAACCACACTCAACCCGCTACGGTTATGCCGTGGCAAAAAGGTCTGTCCGTAATGGAATCTTTTGCTCAACTTTTTGAAGAATCCCTGGCTCGCCAGGAAATGCGTCAAGGCGAAGTCATCACCGCTGAAGTGGTGGCCATCGATCACAACTTCGTGGTGGTCAATGCCGGCCTGAAATCCGAATCCTACGTTCCCGTAGAAGAATTCCTGAACGATCAGGGCGACGTCGAAGTTAACATCGGTGATTTCGTCCAGGTCGCCATCGAGATGCTGGAAGATGGCTACGGTGCCACCCGCCTCTCGCGCGATCGCGCCAAGCGCATCGCTGCCTGGAACTACCTGGAGCAAGCCCTCAACGACGGCGCTCTGGTTACCGGCACCATCACTGGTAAGGTCAAGGGCGGTCTCACCGTCATGTCGAACGGCGTGCGTGCCTTCCTGCCGGGCTCCCTGGTCGACATGCGTCCGGTCAAGGACACCACCCCGTACGAAGGCAAGACCCTCGAATTTAAGGTTATCAAGCTGGATCGCAAGCGCAACAACGTCGTGTTGTCCCGCCGCGCAGTGTTGGAAGCCACCGCTGACGCCGATCGCGAAAAGCTGATGGAAAACCTGAAGGAAGGTACCGTCGTCAAGGGTATCGTCAAGAACATCACCGACTACGGCGCATTCGTTGACCTGGGCGGTATCGATGGTCTGCTGCACATCACCGACCTGGCCTGGCGCCGTGTTCGTCACCCGTCCGAAGTACTGGCTGTGGGCGACGAAGTTACCGCCAAGATCCTCAAGTTCGACGCCGAGAAGAACCGTGTTTCCCTGGGTATGAAGCAGCTGGGCGACGATCCGTGGGTTGGTATCGCCCGCCGTTACCCGGCCGGCACCCGTCTGTTCGGTAAGGTCACCAATCTGACCGATTACGGCGCATTCGTTGAAATCGAACAGGGCATCGAAGGCCTGGTGCACGTCTCCGAAATGGACTGGACCAACAAGAACGTTCATCCGTCCAAGGTTGTTCAGCTGGGCGACGAAGTTGAAGTCATGATCCTCGAAATCGACGAAGAGCGTCGTCGTATCTCCCTGGGTATGAAGCAGTGCCAGGCGAATCCGTGGGACGAATTCGCGATGAACCACAAGAAGGGCGACAAGGTGAAGGGTGCCATCAAGTCGATCACTGACTTCGGTATCTTCATTGGTCTGCCCGGCGGCATCGACGGTCTGGTTCATCTGTCCGACCTGTCCTGGAGCCAGTCTGGCGAAGAGGCGATCCGTAACTTCAAGAAGGGCGACGAAGTCGAAGCCGTCGTGCTCGGCATCGATGTCGAGAAGGAGCGCATCTCCCTCGGTATCAAGCAACTCGAAGGTGATCCGTACACCAACTTCATCGCTACTCACGAGAAGAACTCCATCATTCGCGGTGCGGTGAAGTCGGTTGACGCCAAGGGCGCCGTGATTGCGCTCGACGGCGAAAACGAAGGTTACCTGCGTGCTTCCGAGTTCTCGCGTGATCGTATTGAAGACCTGTCGCAGCATCTGAAGGTCGGCGATGAAGTCGAGGCGATGATCATCAACGTTGATCGCAAGACCCGTGGCATCAACCTGTCCATCAAGGCCAAGGATCAAGCCGAGCAGCACGAAGCAATGCAGAAATTCGCTGCAGAGTCTTCCGCCGCTTCGGGTACGACCAACCTGGGGGCATTGCTGAAAGCCAAACTCAACCAACAAGGCTGATAAGGCTCAAGCATGACCAAATCCGAGCTCATTGCCCGGCTGGCGGAACGTTTTCCGCAGTTGGTGGCAAAGGATGCCGATTTCGCGGTCAAGATGATTCTCGATGCGATGTCCGAAGCGCTGGTGCGCGGGGATCGCATCGAGATCCGCGGATTCGGAAGCTTTGCGCTCAACTACCGGCCGCCGCGCATTGGACGTAATCCCAAATCAGGGGATAAGGTCAACGTTCCGGCGAAGTGGGTTCCCCATTTCAAGGCTGGGAAGGAATTGCGCGAACGGGTCGATCAAATGACCTGAGGCTGGGTTTGGCCCAATGTGGTAGATTCAAGGGCAGTGAATGATTTCACTGCCCTTTTTATTTTGAATGTGATGACGATAATTACTTGGGGTTTGCGCCTCGTATTGTTTGTCCTTCTGGTGCTTTTTGCGCTCCAAAATTCCGCGCCGATCAGTTTGCACTGGTTCCCTGGGCAGGTTTGGGAGGGGCCGCTGGTGTTGGTCCTACTGGTTTTCTTCGCGGCCGGTGTATTGTTGGGTGTGCTTTCATTGCTTGGGCTCGTTAATAGACAGAGGCGCGAGTTGGCTGCTTGCAGACGTGGGCGCGTCAAAGGTGCCGATATTTCCAATGTGGAGCCACCGGCACTATGAATGAGTTGTTCGAATATTGGCAGTTGTTGCTGATCCCGCTGTTTTTCGCTCTCGGTTGGGCGGCGGCTCGGGTCGATATGCGGCAAGTGGTACACGAGTCACGTGCTTTGCCGCGTTCGTATTTTCAGGGCTTGAATTTCCTGCTGAACGAGCAGCCGGACAAGGCAATCGACTCTTTTCTCGAAGTGGCGCAGGTGGATTCGCAGACCGTCGAGTTACATTTTGCCTTGGGTAATCTGTTTCGCCGGCGCGGCGAGACGGAGCGGGCCATCCGCATGCATCAGAACTTGATCGATCTTCCGGATCTGGAAGAGCGAGTTCGTTTGTTGGCGCTTCTGGAGTTGGGGCAGGACTATTTGAAAGCTGGTTTGTTGGATAGGGCAGAGGAAATATTCAATAAATTGCTGGCGACAGATTTGGCTGAAGATGCCAAACGTAACCTGCTCGATATTTATCAAGCCGAGAAGGAGTGGCTGAAAGCCATCGAGATTGCCAAAGAATTGCCTGACGTCGCCTCGCAGCGCGACATCGCAGAGTATTACTGTGAATTGGCGGCCAACGAGATCATGCGCTCTCGTCCTGAAATGGCGCGCCAGTACCTTGATGTCGCCATGCAAAATAATCGCAAGTGTGTACGGGCGAGTTTGCTGCTTGGGGATATCCTGCAACAGGAAGGTGATCTGCTCGCTGCTATCGAGGCATGGCAACGCATCGAGCAGCAGGATCCTGCCTACCTTGCACTGGTTGCTCAGCGTTTGCTTGAGGGTTACCGGCGTCTGGAACGTCGGGATGAAGGAATCGCGTTGCTTGGCGGGTATCTTGAGCGTTATCCTTCGCTCGATCTGCTTGATGTTGTCTACCAACTGGTATTGGAAGCAGAAGGTACGGAAGCGGCGTATCGTCTCGTGCGGGGGGAATTGCAACGCAATCCCACCCTCCTTGGTTTGGAAAAACTGATGAGTGCGCGTTTGCCCTTGGCAGCCCCGGAGGTTCAGCCGGACGTCGAGTTGGCCAAGAGCATCATCCAGGGCTATACGCGCCGCTTATCGCGCTATCGGTGCGATAATTGCGGCTTTAAGGCGCGTCAGTTCTACTGGCGTTGCCCTGCCTGTGGTGGTTGGGAAACCTATTCACCCCGGCGCAGCGAAGAATTCGATCAATCCTTGTAGGAATACTCATGAAGATTACGGTTGTTGGCACGGGCTATGTGGGCCTGGTCAGTGGCACTTGTCTGGCTGAAGTGGGAAACGACGTTCTGTGTCTGGACGTCGATCCGGAAAAGATTCGCATCCTGAAGGAAGGCGGCATTCCCATTTATGAGCCAGGCTTGGAGGAGATGGTTCAGCGCAACGTGGCTGCGGGTCGTTTGCACTTCACGACCGATATCGAGGAGGCTGTTCGCCACGGTACGATTCAGTTTATCGCTGTCGGTACGCCGCCGGACGAAGACGGTTCGGCCGATCTTCAGTATGTACTGGCCGCAGCCCGCAATATCGGTCGCCTGATGTCCGACTATAAGGTTGTTGTCGACAAGAGTACCGTGCCGGTCGGTACCGGAGCCAAGGTCAAGGCGGCGATTGCCGATGAATTGAAAAAACGCCGTATCGATACGCCGTACAGCGTTGTATCCAATCCGGAGTTTTTGAAGGAAGGCGCAGCGGTCGAGGACTTCATGCGCCCAGATCGCATCGTTGTCGGTGCCGAGGACGAGCAGGCAATTCACCTGATGCGCGCTTTGTATGCGCCCTTTCAGCGCAATCATGAGCGCTTGATCGTTACTGACGTAAAGAGTGCCGAACTGATCAAGTACGCCGCCAACGCAATGCTGGCAACGCGTATCAGTTTCATGAACGAGCTGGCCAATCTGGCTGAGGTTCTAGGTGCCGATATCGAAATGGTTCGGCAGGGTATCGGTTCCGATCCTCGCATTGGCTATCACTTCCTTTATCCCGGCTGCGGTTATGGCGGTTCCTGTTTCCCGAAGGACGTCCAGGCGCTGATCAGGACGGCACAGGACGATGCCGGGATCAACCTGAAGGTCTTGAATGCCGTCGAGGCGGCCAATGACGAACAGAAACATGTTCTGACCAAGAAGCTCAAGGGCCGTTTTGGCGATCTTAAGGGTAAGCATTTCGCGCTTTGGGGGCTGGCTTTCAAACCCAATACCGACGATATGCGTGAGGCGCCGAGCCGCGAGCTGATCGCCGATCTGTTCGCAGCAGGTGCTACCGTGACGGCTTACGACCCGGTTGCCATGCACGAAACGCAGCGCATCTTTGGTAACGAGCCGCGTCTGAAATATGCCGAGAGCCCGATGGGGGCGCTGACTGGCGCTGACGCGCTGGTTATCGTGACCGAGTGGAAGGAATTCCGTAGCCCCGATTTCGAGGCTATCAAGGCAACGTTGAAGAACCCGGTGATTTTCGATGGTCGTAATCTGTACGATCCGAAGTTCGTGCGCGGTTCTGGGATCGAGTATTTCGCCATCGGGCGTTGAGTGCAGGTGAGTATGCTGGATAAGGTTGCAGAGGTTCGCCTGCTCGTTGTTGGCGATGTAATGCTCGATCGTTACTGGTTTGGCGAGGTCAGCCGGATTTCGCCGGAAGCGCCGGTGCCGGTAGTCAAGGTTGAGCGCCAGGAAGAGCGCTTGGGTGGTGCCGCCAACGTGGCGCGCAACGCCGCTTCTCTGGGGGCGATTACGGCGTTGTTGTCGGTGGTTGGCGATGATGACGCGGGCAGGGCGCTCGGGCGCTTGCTCGCAGATGGTCAGATTGATGCCGGGCTGCACATTGACCGCGATATCGATACCATCGTCAAGTTGCGTGTCATCGGACGGCAGCAGCAATTGCTACGCATCGATTTTGAGACGCCGCCGTCGCACGAAATTTTGCAAGCCAAGCTGGCCGATTTCGAGCAGCGCGTGACGCAGGCCGATGTGATCATCCTGTCAGACTACGGTAAAGGCGGCCTGACGCATATCTCAGAGATGATCCGTATTGCGCGTTCGCACGACAAGCCTGTGCTGGTCGATCCCAAGGGCGACGACTGGGGCAAGTATGCCGGGGCGACGGTGATCACGCCGAACCGCTCGGAATTGAAGCAGGTCGTCGGTTCCTGGAAGAACGAAGAGGAGCTTGCCGCCAAGGCACGCAAGCTACGCGGCGATCTCGGTCTGGAGGCCTTGTTGGTCACGCGTAGCGAGGAGGGAATGACTCTTTTCGCGGATGAAACCCATCATCAGGCGGCGCAGGCGCGCGAGGTGTTCGATGTTTCCGGCGCTGGCGATACCGTCATCGCCACGCTGGCGGTGATGTTGGCTGCCGGCGCCGATTGGGCCGAAGCCATCCGCGTCGCCAACGTCGCCGCCGGCATCGTTGTCGGTAAGTTGGGCACGGCCGTTGTCACCCGCGAAGAATTGCTCGCCGCATTGTAAGGAGAACAGGATGTATATCGTCGTCACCGGCGCCGCCGGCTTCATCGGGTCGAATATCGTCAAGGCGCTGAACGAGCGCGGCATCAAGAACATCATCGCTGTCGACAATCTGACCAAGGCCGACAAGTTCAAGAACCTGATCGATTGCGACATCGTCGATTACATCGACAAGCACGACTTCATCGAACGTATTCAGGCCGGGCATTACGATGGCGACATCGAGGCCATCCTGCACGAAGGCGCGTGCTCCGACACGATGGAAACCGACGGCCGTTACATGATGGAGAACAACTACCGTTACTCCATGATTCTGCTCGACTGGTGTCAGGATCAGGACGTGCAGTTCCTGTACGCCTCGTCGGCCGCCACCTATGGCGGTAGCAGTGTGTTCAAGGAAGAGCGCCAGTACGAAGGGCCGCTCAACGTCTACGGCTACTCGAAGTTCCTGTTCGACCAGATCGTGCGTCAGCGTCTGGCGCAGAATCCTTCGTCGCAGATTGTCGGTTTCCGCTACTTCAACGTCTATGGCCCGCGCGAGACGCACAAGGGCCGCATGGCATCGGTTGCCTTCCACAATTACAACCAGTTCAAGGCGGATGGCAAGGTCAAGCTGTTCGAGGGGTCACACGGCTACGAGAACGGCGGCCAGATGCGCGATTTTGTCTTCGTCGGCGACGTCGCCAAGGTCAATCTGTTCTTCCTGGATCACCCGGAAAAGTCCGGTATCTTCAATCTCGGTTCCGGCCGGGCGCAGAGCTTCAATGACGTCGCCGTTGCTGCGGTGAACGGCTGCCGCAAGGCAAAAAACGAAGCCCCGCTGACACTGGCCGAACTGCGGGCACAAGGTTTGCTGGAATATGTCGCTTTCCCCGAGGCGCTAAAGGGCAAATACCAGGCATTCACGCAGGCCGATCTGACCAAGTTGCGCGAAGCCGGCTACGAAGCCCCGATGGCCACGGTTGAGGAAGGCGTCTCCCAATACATCGAGTGGCTACATAAGCATGTATAAAACCCTGCAGGATTTTGTCGGAAACACGCCGCTGGTGCGCCTGGTGCGCATACCCGGCGCCGACAACGACAAGCGCGGCAATGTCATTCTGGCCAAGCTGGAAGGCAACAACCCGGCGGGCTCGGTCAAGGATCGGCCGGCGCTGTCGATGATCCAGCGCGCCGAGGCGCGCGGCGCCATCAAGCCGGGCGATACGCTGATTGAAGCGACCTCCGGCAATACCGGCATTGCGCTGGCCATGGCGGCGGCGATCAAGGGTTACAAGATGATCCTGGTCATGCCGGAGAACCAGAGTATCGAACGCCGGCAAAGCATGCGGGCCTACGGCGCCGAACTGGTGCTGACGCCCAAGGATGGCGGCATGGAACTGGCGCGCGACGTCGCCGATAAAATGCGCGATGAAGGCAAGGGCATCATCCTCGATCAGTTCGGTAACCCGGATAATCCAGTTGCCCACTATGAGGGCACAGGCCCGGAAATCTGGCGCGATACCGATGGCAAGATCACGCATTTCGTTTCCAGCATGGGAACGACCGGTACCATCATGGGGACCAGTCGCTTCCTCAAGGAAAAGAATCCTGCCATCCAGATCGTCGGTTGCCAGCCGGAAGACGGCAGCCAGATTCCCGGCATCCGCAAGTGGCCGGAAGCCTATCTGCCGACAATCTACGACAACACCAACGTCGATCGCATCGAATATGTCAGCCAGGCCGATGCCGAGGCCATGACGCGGCGTCTGGCCATGGAAGAGGGTATCTTCGCCGGTATCTCGTCCGGTGGCGCTCTGGCCGTTGCGCTGCGTCTGGCGCAGCAGCTGGAAAACGCGACGATCGTCTCCATCGTATGTGACCGCGGCGACCGCTATCTGTCGACTGGAGTCTTCCCGGCATGAAGCCGGTGCTCGTCTTCGACATCGAGACCATTCCCGATGTCGCCGGTCTGCGCCGCCTGAACGATCTGCCCGGCGAGCTTTCCGACGACGAAGTTGCCGAACTGGCCTTCCAGCAACGCCGGGCGAAGACCGGCAACGATTTCCTGCAACTGCACCTGCAACGCATCGTCACCATCTCCTGCGTGCTGCGTGCTGGCGACGGTTTCAAGGTGTGGTCGCTATCAGAACCGGATCTGGATGAAGGCGAGATCATCCAGCGCTTCTTCGACGGCATCGAGAAATTCACACCGCAGATCGTGTCCTGGAATGGCGGTGGCTTCGATCTGCCGGTGCTGCATTATCGCGGCATGCTGCATGGCGTCTCGGCGCCGCGCTACTGGGACATGGGCGATGGCGATTACGCCGATTCGCGCGACTTCAAGTGGAACAACTACATCAGTCGTTACCACACGCGCCACCTCGACCTGATGGATCTGCTGGCCATGTACAACGGCCGGGCCAATGCACCGCTCGACGAATTGGCCAAGCTCTTCGGCTTTCCGGGCAAGCTGGGCATGGATGGCGGCAAGGTCTGGTCGGCCTGGCAGGACGGCAAGATCGCCGAGATTCGCGATTACTGCGAGACCGACGTGGTCAATACCTACTTGGTCTATAACCGCTTCCGGCGCATGCGCGGCGAACTGACTGCGGAGGAGGAAGTGGCCGAGGCCGAATTCGTCAAGGCGCAACTGGGTAAGATCGACGCCCAGCACTGGCGCGAGTTTGTTGCAGCCTGGGGCTGAATCAAGGCCGCCAGGACGCTATAATTACGCGTTCTTAAACCAAAACGCAGAGATACAACCATGGCACTCAACAACGTTCCGTCCGGCAAGGCTCTCCCCGACGATTTCAACGTCATCATCGAAATCTCCGCTCACTCCGAGCCCGTCAAGTACGAAGTCGACAAGGAAAGCGGCGCGATTTTCGTCGATCGCTTCATGTCCACCGCCATGCACTATCCGTGCAACTACGGCTACATCCCGCACACCATCGCCGGCGACGGTGACCCGGTCGACGTCCTGGTCGTCGCCCCGTTCTCGCTGCCGCCGGGCGTCGTTGTCCGCTGCCGCCCGCTCGGCCAGCTGTCGATGACCGACGAAGGCGGCAATGACGCCAAGCTGCTGGCCGTGCCGGTGTCCAAGCTGACCCCGTTGTACAACGACGTCAAGACCATCGAAGACCTGCCGGAACTGCTACGCAAGCAGATTGCCCACTTCTTCGAGCGCTACAAGGATCTCGAGCCGGGCAAGTGGGTTAAGGTCAACGGCTGGGAAGGCATCGATGCCGCCCGCAACGAAATCACGGAAGGCATCCAGCGTTACAACGACGCCAAGGACAAGCCGAACTACTAAGCCGTCATGCTGCGTATCGCCGTTGCCCAGTTCAACGCCACCGTCGGTGACCTGACGGGCAACGTCGAACGTATCCTGAAGTGCGCCGCCGAGGCCAAGGCCCGCGGCGCCCATGTGCTGCTGACGCCGGAGTTGGCGATTTGCGGCTATCCGCCGGAAGACCTGCTGCTGCGCCCGGATTTCTATCGGGCATGCGCGCGGGCTGTGGACGATTTGGCTGCCCGTGTCGAGGGTATTGCCTTGGTCGTCGGTCATCCGGAAGAAAAAAACGGTTCCTGCTACAACGCAGCGACCGTGATCGAAAACGGCCGCAAGACGGCCGTCTATTACAAGAGCAGCCTGCCCAATGCGCAGGTGTTCGACGAAAAACGTTATTTCGCTGCCGGCACGGAGCCTTGTGTTGTCTCGCTGGGCGGCGTGCGTTGCGGCATCAACATCTGTGAAGACATCTGGGTCAGCGGCCCGGCCGAAGCGGCCCAGGCGGCGGGCGCCGAACTGCTCTTCGTCCTCAACGCCTCGCCCTGTCACCTGGACAAAACGCAGGAGCGTGTTCAGGTTGTCGGCGAGCGGATCGATGCGAGCGGCATCCCGGTCATCTATTGCAATCTGGTTGGCGGCCAGGACGAGCTGGTGTTCGATGGTGACTCCTTTGCCCTCGATGGGCGCAAGCAGGTGGTCATGCGTCTGCCGCAATTCGAGGAAGCCATTGGCATCGTCGATTTTTCCGCCGGTGAGTTGCGTTCCGACGACCTATGTGCCGAACTGCCGCTAGAGGCCGAGGCCTATAAGGCGCTGGTGCTTGGCGTGCGCGACTATATCGGCAAGACCGGCTTCAAGGGTGCCATCATCGGTCTTTCCGGCGGCATCGATTCGGCGCTGACGCTGTGCGTGGCAGTCGATGCGCTCGGTGCCGACAAGGTGCGGGCGGTGATGATGCCGTCGCCCTACACTGCGCAGATGAGTCTTGACGATTCGCGCGAAATGATCCGTCAGCTGGGTTGCCGTTATGACGAGATTGCCATCGAGCCGGCGATGAACACCTATGCCGCCATGCTCGATCCGCTGTTCGCCGGTTTGCCGGCCGATACGACGGAAGAGAACATTCAGGCACGGATCCGCGGCAATATCCTGATGGCCCTGTCGAACAAGACCGGGGCGCTGGTGCTGACCACCGGCAACAAGTCGGAGATGGCGGTCGGCTATTGCACGCTGTATGGCGACATGGCTGGCGGTTTTGCGGTGATCAAGGATGTCTATAAGACTCTGGTCTATCGCCTGTCGCGTTATCGCAATAGCCTTTGCCAAGGTGCGCCCGTTATTCCCAAGAACATCATCGTCCGGCCGCCGTCGGCGGAACTGAAACCGGACCAGAAGGACCAGGATTCCCTGCCCGACTACGAGGTACTTGACGCCATCGTCCGCGCCTACATGGAAGAAGATCGCAGTCCGCGCGAGATCATCGCTGCCGGTTTGCCCGAGGCTGACGTGCGGCGCGTCGTTCGCTTGCTGCGCATCGCCGAATACAAGCGTCGGCAGGCGCCGATCGGCATTCGCATCACGCCGCGTGGTTTTGGCAAGGATTGGCGTTATCCTATTACCAATCGTTATCCGGACGAATTTTGAAACCGGTCATTAGTCTGAGAGAGGACAAGCAATGAAGAAGATCGAAGCCGTCATCAAGCCTTTCAAGCTCGACGAAGTTCGCGAAGCCCTGTCGGAAGTCGGCATCACTGGTCTGACCGTGACCGAAGTGAAGGGTTTCGGCCGCCAGAAGGGGCATACCGAGTTGTATCGCGGTGCCGAGTACGTGGTCGATTTCCTGCCCAAGATCAAGATCGAGGTCGTGGTTGCGACCGAGAACGTCGATGCCGCCATTGATGCCATCATCAAGGCCGCCCGCACCGGCAAGATCGGCGATGGCAAGATTTTCGTCATGCCGGTCGAGCAAGTCGTGCGTATCCGCACCGGCGAGACCAACGAGTCGGCCATCTAAGCGACTACTGCGGTGCACTGCCCGAAATAGGCAAAAATCGGGTTCAAGACAAAGGGCGGCTCAGGCCGCCCTTGTCATTTCTGGTTGCGCAACAGGACGATCAGGGCGCCTTCGCCGCCGTCGGCCGGCTTGGCCTGGCAATAAGCGAGCACCTCGATACGTTGCGCCAGCCAGCCACGCACCAGCTGGCGCAGGATGGAAAGCTTTTGCGGCGAGCCATGACCCTTGCCGTGGATGACCCGGACGCAGCGTTTTCCCGCGTGAAGGCTGGCGGCAAGGAAGGCCGCCAATTGATGGCGTGCTTCTTCGCGATTCAAGCCATGTAAATCGAGTTCGCCCTGGAGGACCCAGCGCCCGCGACGCAGGTCGCGCAGGACGGTATTGGCTAGGCCGTGGCGCAAGTAATGCGGTTCGTCGCCGCCTTCAAGGCGGTCCTGCAGGCCGATGTGGCCGTGCAGACTTTCATGCAGCGCGGCACGCTCGTCGGCGATGTGCTGCAGCGGCTTGGGAGGCGGTGGGCGGTTGCCGTGCACCACCAGATTGCGCTCGGGCAGCGGTTCGACGCCGGCGATGGCCTGCAGGAAGGCCAGTTGGTCGGGGTCGGTCGGCCTGGGCGGAACGTTTCCCTCGCGATGCGCGTGCCAGTGGGCGGGCAGGGGGTCTGCCAGCGTCGGCTTGGCGGGCGTTCGCGTGTCCGGTTCGTAGCTTCTGGGGCGCGGTAGCGGCGGTTTCTTCGGGCGAGTGATTTCTGCGCGATCGACCGGCGGTAGCGGTTTGGCATCCGCTACCGCCGCATGGAAGGCGGCGAGGTCTTCCGGGTCGATCAAGGGCGATCAGGCGTGGCCGAGGTTGTCCAGGTAACGCTCGGCGTCCAGCGCGGCCATACAACCGGAACCGGCCGAGGTGCAGGCCTGTTTGTAGATCTGGTCCTGCACGTCGCCGGCAGCGAACACCCCGGGAATGCTGGTCTGCGTGGCGTTGCCATTACGGCCGGCCTGGGTGACCAGGTAGCCGTTGTCCATCTCCAGTTGGCCGGCGAAGATGTCGGTGTTCGGCTTGTGGCCGATGGCGATGAAAACGCCGTGCACATCCACCTTGGTCAGCGCGCCGGTTTGCACGTTCTTGACGTTCAGGCCGGTAACACCGGAGTCGTCACCCAGCACTTCGTCCAGCGTACTGTTCCACAGGATGGTGACCTTGCCTTCCTCGGCCTTCTTGAACAGCTTGTCCTGCATGATCTTCTCGGCCTTGAATTTTTCGCGGCGGTGAATCACCGTCACATGGCTGGCAATATTGGCGAGGTAAAGTGCCTCTTCGACGGCAGTATTGCCGCCGCCAACCACCGCGACCGGCTTGTTGCGGTAGAAGAAGCCGTCGCAGGTGGCACAGGCGGAAACGCCCTTGCCCATGAACTTTTCTTCGGAGGGCAGGCCCAAATACATGGCCGAGGCGCCAGTGGCGATGATCAGGGCATCGCAGGTGTAGGTGCCGGCATCGCCGATCAACTTGAACGGCTTCTCGGTCAGTTGGGTGGTGTGGATGTGGTCGAAGATGATTTCTGTCTCGAAACGACGGGCATGGGCTTCGAAGTTCGCCATCAGTTCCGGACCCTGGATTCCGTCGGCCGCAGCCGGCCAGTTGTCGACTTCGGTCGTCGTCATCAGCTGGCCGCCCTGGGCGAGGCCGGTGATCAGGACCGGCTTCAGGTTGGCGCGGGCGGCATAGACGGCGGCAGTGTAGCCGGCCGGGCCGGAGCCGAGGATGATGAGCGGGGTATGGCGGACATTCTGGGTCATGATCGTTCTCTGCTAGCTCTGGGTAATGGATCGGAAAATTATAGCCGGGTCTGAGCCAACGATTTTTTATAAGTTCCATAGCTTTTTCGAAAGCAGTTTATAATCGAATCGTAACACTATGAACGGAAACTGATTTATGTCAGCGACTCCCGGTGGTCTTAGTCTATTGGTATTACGCAGCCTGCCGCTGTTTTCGGGGCTGGACGAGGTCGAACTGGAAAAGCTGTCCAAGGTTTCCGGACGGCGTCGGGTCGAGCGCGGGGCATTCGTCGTGCGCGCGGGAGAAAGCACGGATTCGCTGTATATCCTGTTGACCGGTCGGGCCAAGGTGACCAACCACGACGAGGAAGGGCGCGAGATCATCCTGGCTTGGCTTGGGCCAGGCGAGTCGTTCGGCGAAATGGGCCTGATCGACGGCAGCCCGCGTTCCGCCAACGTAGTGGCGGCAGAGGCCTGCGAATTGCTGGTGTTGTCAAAGGATTCCTTCCAGCGCTGCATGCAGGATAATTTCCAGGTCGCCTTGAAGCTGATGCAGGTGCTGGTCCAGCGTCTGCGCGAGGCCGACCGCAAGATCGAGAGCCTGGCGCTACTCGATGTCTATGGCCGCGTGGCGCGGTTGCTGCTCGATCTCTCGGAAGAGGAAAACGGGCGGCGTGTGATCAAGAAGAAGATTTCCAAGCAGGATATGGCAAGAATGATTGGCGCATCGCGCGAAATGGTCAGCAAGGTAATGCGTGACCTCGAATTGAGCGGCTATATCGCCGTCGAAGGCGACCGTACGGTCATCCTGGGGAGCTGACGTGGCGCGTATGGCTCAGCGCAACGCAGCGCCCAGCGCGTTGCCGGACAAGATCGGTGTTTTGTTGCAGGAATCGCGCTGGCTGGCCGTCGGTGCGGTCACGCTTTTCCTGATCCTGGCCCTGTGGGGGTTTCATGGCGAAGATCCGGGCTGGTCGCATTCCGTCGCTTCGCAGACCCTGCACAATCCGGCCGGCCGCGCCGGGGCGTGGATCGCCGATCTGCTGCTCTACGTTTTCGGCTTGTCCGCCTGGTGGTGGATCGTGCTGCTCGGCATGTCGGTGTGGTGGGGCTTTCGCAAATACAACAGCGATGCCGATCCGGTCGAGCGCTCGCTGATTCTGTCGCTGATCGGTTTCGTCATCCTGCTGCTGGCCAGCTGCTCGCTGGAAGCACTGCGTTTCTATTCGCTGAAGGCGCAATTGCCGCTGGCCCCCGGCGGCATGCTCGGCATCGAACTGGGCAAGCTGCTGGCGACGCAATTGGGCTATACCGGCTCGACCTTGCTGCTGCTCGCCCTGATTGCCGCCAGCTGGAGCGTCTTTTCCGGCATGTCCTGGCTGTGGGCCTTCGAGAAGCTCGGTTACGGGCTGGAATCCTTCGTTGGCTTCTTCTATGGCCGGGTCGATGCCTGGCGCGATCGCCAGATCGGCAAGGAAGTCGCGCAACAACGCGAGGTGGTGGTCGAGGAAGAGAAACGCCGTGTCGAGCTGCATGAGCCTATCGTCATCGAAACGCCGGCGCCGCCGGCCGTGCCTGTGTCGAAGAAGGCCGAGGCCCGCGTCGAGCGCGAAAAGCAGCAGATGCTCTTCCCGGAAGCCATCGTCGGCGGCAAGCTGCCGCCGTTGCACCTGCTCGATCCGGCGCCGCCGGTGACCGAGACGGTCAGTGCCGAAACGCTGGAATACACGTCGCGCCTGATCGAACGCAAGCTCTCCGACTTCGGCGTGCAGGTGAAGGTGCTGGCCGCTCTGCCGGGGCCGGTCATCACCCGTTACGAAATCGAGCCGGCAGTCGGCGTCAAGGGCGCGCAGATCGTCAATCTGGCGCGTGACCTGGCGCGGGCGCTGGCCATGGTGTCGATCCGCGTCGTCGAGACCGTGCCGGGCAAGTCATGCATGGCGCTTGAGCTGCCCAATCCCAAGCGGCAGACCGTCAAGCTGTGCGAGATCATTTCGAGCAAGCCCTACAACGACATGGGCAGCCCGCTGACCGTCTGTCTGGGCAAGGATATCGGCGGTCAGCCGGTGGTGGCCGACCTGGCCAAGATGCCGCACCTGCTGGTGGCCGGTACGACCGGTTCCGGCAAGTCGGTCGGGGTCAACGCGATGATCCTGTCCATGCTCTACAAGTCCGAGCCGGACCATGTGCGCTTGATCATGGTCGATCCGAAAATGCTCGAACTGTCTATCTACGAAGGCATCCCGCACCTGCTGGCGCCCGTGGTCACCGACATGAAGCAGGCCGCCAATGCGCTGCACTGGTGCGTGACCGAGATGGAAAAACGCTACAAGCTGATGTCGGCCATGGGCGTGCGAAACATCGCTGGCCTCAACACCAAGATCAAGGATGCCGAGAAGCGCGGCGAGCATATCCCGAACCCGCTCAGCCTGACGCCGGAAGCGCCTGAGCCGTTGCAGTTCATGCCTTACATCGTGGTCGTCATCGACGAACTGGCCGACCTGATGATGGTCGTCGGCAAGAAGGTCGAGGAACAGATCGCCCGTCTGGCGCAGAAGGCACGCGCTTCGGGTATCCACCTGATCCTCGCCACGCAGCGGCCCTCGGTCGATGTCATCACCGGCCTGATCAAGGCCAACATCCCGACCCGCATTGCCTTCCAGGTTTCCAGCAAGATCGACTCGCGCACCATCCTCGACCAGATGGGCGCCGAAGCGCTGCTCGGCATGGGCGACATGCTCTACCTGGCGCCGGGTACCGGTTACCCGACCCGCGTCCATGGCGCCTTCGTTTCCGATGACGAGGTACATCGCGTCGTCGAGCATCTGAAATCGACGGGCGCCCCGGAATACGTCGAGGACATCCTGAACGGCGCCGGTGGCGACGACGAGGGCGGCGGCGAAGTTGGCGAGGGCGGTGGCAATGCCGAGAGCGATCCGCTCTACGACCAGGCCGTCGATATCGTGCTGAAGAACCAGCGCGCCTCGATTTCGCTGGTTCAGCGCCACTTGCGCATCGGCTATAACCGCTCGGCTCGCCTGATCGAGGCCATGGAGCAGGCCGGCCTCGTCTCGGCCATGGATGGGCGTGGCGGGCGCGAAGTGCTGATGAAAAAACCGGCCGAGTGATTGCGGCCCTTGTCCCATTTCGTTACACCCTGAAACACCGCGCCACTCGTTGGCGCGGTAAGCTTGCCGCATGAAAATTGCCCAAAAATGGCTGTGCACCGCAGCACTGGCCTTTCCGCTCCTCGCCCATGCCGGCGCCATCGATCAACTGCACCAGTTTTTGCAGAGCACGCGCACGCTGAAGGCCGAATTCAGCCAGACGGTGATCGCCAAGAGCGGCCGCAAGCCGCAGCAATCGTCGGGCTTGGTCGCCATCTCGCGTCCCGGCAAGTTGCGCTGGGAAATCCAGAAGCCCTATCCGCAACTGGTCGTCGGTGATGGCGAGAAGGTGTGGATTCACGACCCCGAGTTGCAGCAGGTGACGGTGCGCAAGGCCGGTCAGGCCATCGGCTCCTCGCCGGCGGCACTGCTGTCCGGCAGCAACGAGCTGGACAAGAACTTCACCTTGAAGGAAGCCGGCAGCGGCGACGGCCTGGATTGGGTCGAGGCGACGCCGAAAGCCAGCGATAGCGGCTTCGAGCGGGTGCGCATGGGCTTCGCCGGTGGTGACCTGAAGGCGATGGAATTGCTCGACAGCTTCGGCCAGACGACGGTGGTGCGTTTCGCCAAGCTCGAACGCAATCCGGCCTTGCCGGCCAGTGTCTTCCGCTTTACGCCGCCGGCCGGTACTGACGTCGTCGGCGAATAATCAGGTCAGCTTGCGGGTCATGTAGATGGCCGGCGCCGGGTAGCTGGTCAGTGCGGCCCGTTGCCTGGGTTGGTCGATTTCCTGCGCGACGAAGCCGAGGCTTTTCCAGTAGTCACCTGAATCCTGTACCGAAACCAGTGCTGCATGATGCAAAGCCCGCTTGCGGGCGAGCGCAAAGGCGTGTTCCACCAATCGTTGCCCCAGGCCGAGTCCTTTGCCGCTTGGCGCAACGGCCAGATCGTGCAGATAGAGGCAATCCGCCGAGTCGCTCACTTGGAATGCCTCGCCCAGGCGGGTCAGTTTGCCGAGTTGCGAGGGGTAGGTGACCAGATAGGCGACGATGCCCAGTGGTGTGTCGGCTACCCAAGCGAAGTCGGCTGCCTGTTGCAGGCGATGCAGGATGGTCTGCGCCGACTCGTTCATCGCCGGGGCGTAGCACAGTGCCTGCACGGCCAGCACGCCGGCGATATCGGTCGCCTGCATCGGGCGGATATGAATTTCCTGGCGTGTCGAGGTCATTGCTGCGGTGCACTGCCCGAAAAGGCGAATTTTCAGGCCGCTTATTCCAGGTGCTCGATCATCAACTGCGGGCTTTCGACGCCCATGTATTCGTTGATCGACAGCCGGTAGGCCGCACGGGTGCGTGGGCCGGGCTGGGTGGCGAAATTGAACTGGATGGCTTCGATGCGGCTGTTGCCCTTGCGCAGACGCAGCTTGAGATGTTTTTCCTTGAGGATGCGCTGCTGCTCGACATCGAATTCATCGACGAAGAGCGGCGCCGGGAAGCCCTGGCCCCAGATTTCGTTTTCCAGCAGGCGCGCGGTTTCCAGCGAAATGTAGCCACCTTCGAGGGCACCGTCGGTTTCCAGCGTGCGGGTCAGGTCGGCCGGGTCGAGTAATTCGTTGGCGACTTCGGCGAAGAGCGTCTGGAAACGTGCGAAATCGCCGTCACGCAAGGTGGCACCGGCCGCCATGGCGTGGCCGCCGAAACGGACGAGCAGGCCGGGGGCGCGCTTGGCGACCAGGTCGAGCGCATCGCGCAGGTGCAGGCCAGGAATGGAACGGCCGGACCCCTTGATGATGCCGCCTTCGCTCGGCGCGAAGGCGAAGACCGGACGATGCAGTTTTTCCTTGATGCGCGAGGCGAGGATGCCGATGACGCCTTCGTGCCAGCTGTCGTCGAACAGGGCGATGCCGGCGGCGCTGTCGTCGAAATCGGTGTTATCCAGCAGGTGCAGGGCTTGCGCCTGCATGTCGGCTTCGATTTCGCGGCGCTCGCGGTTGAAATTGTCGAGTTGCTGGGCGATTTGCAGGGCGCGCGCCGGATCGTCGGTGATCAGGCATTCGACGCCCAGTCGCATGTCGGCCAGGCGGCCAGCGGCGTTGAGACGCGGGCCGAGCAGGAAGCCGAGGTCGAAGGCCGTGGCGCGGCGCGGATCTCGGCCGGCGGCCTTGAACAGCGCGGCGAGGCCGGCTTGCAGGCGGCCGGCGCGCATGCGCTTCAGGCCCTGGCTGACCAGGATGCGGTTGTTGCGGTCGAGCTTGACCACGTCGGCTACGGTGCCGAGGGCGACCAAGTCGAGCAGGTCGGCGAAATTGGGTTCGGGGCGTTCGCTGAAGTAGCCACGCTCGCGCAACTCGGCGCGCAGGGCGAGCATGACGTAGAACATGACGCCGACGCCGGCGATGTTCTTGGACGGAAAGTCGCAGCCCGGCTGGTTCGGATTGACGATGCAATCGGCCGCCGGCAGCGATTCGCCCGGCAGGTGGTGGTCGGTGATCAGCGTGGCGATGCCGTGTTGCTGGGCGCGGGCGACGCCTTCGAGGCTGGCGATGCCGTTGTCGACGGTGATGATCAGGTCAGGCGACTGTTGTGCGGCGAGATCGACGATTTCCGGCGACAGTCCGTAGCCCAGCTTGAAGCGGTCGGGCAGCAGGAAATCGACGTCGGCGCCGAGCGCCTTCAGGGCGCGCATGCCGACCGCCGTGGCGGTGGCGCCGTCGCAGTCGTAGTCGCCGATGATCAGCAGCTTGGCTTCGGCTTCGATGGCGTCGGCCAGCATTTGTGCCGCATCGAGCGCATTGGTCAGCGAAGCGGGCGGCAGCAGGGACTTCAACTCGTAGTCGAGTTCGGTCTTGTCGGTGATGCCGCGCGCGGCGTAGAGGCGGGCGAGCAGCGGGTGCAGGCCTTGCTGTTCCAGTTGCCAGACGGCGCGGGCCGGGACGTTGCGGGTAACGATGCGGGTCAAGCGGGTTTTCCTTCGGCGAATTGCTGGGCCAGTTCGCTGGCGATAGCGGCCAGCGGGCGTTCCTTGCGCCAGAATTTCCAGCGTTCGGCGCCGGTGAATTGCCATTCGAGGCAGCCGTAGATGGTGGGGGCGATCAGGGTCAGGTGCTTGATGCGGCGGCCCAGCGCAGAGCGCAAGGGGACGAACCACTGCCGGTCGAGTTCGGTGGCGGCCTGGCGCCAGGCCTCGCCGTCTTCGTAGAGTACCGGCGGCAACATCTGGTCGAGGACGACGAACTGACGGTCGGCGCGGGCCTGGTCGAGCAGGCCGGCGAGGCCGTCCGGACGAGGTCGGGCGGGCATGCCGGCGGCGCGGGCGAGGCCGATGGCGAGCGGATTGTCGCTCCAGACGGCGGCGTCGCCGGTCTGCGCGACGGACGGCAGGGTGCCGGCACCCCACAGCCACAGGCTATTGACCGCCGGATGGCCGGCCGCCTGGCGCTTGTCGTTGAGCGGGTGGTTGTGCAGGAACATCTGCACCTCGTTGAGCCAGCGGGTGAGCGGCGCGGCATTACCCGGGAGATCGGCGGCGATACGCTTGCCGGCGATGGCGGAAAGTGGCTCGACAGCATGGTCCACCGCAGCATTCAATTGCAGATACCAGCGGCGGGCGTCAGCGGCGTGGAAGCGGCCGACGTCGGTGAATTCGCCATTGAGTGCCTCGACCAAGGCTGTGGCTTCGTCCATGGCCAATTCGAAGGCGCCGGCATCGGCCAGTACGATGCGCTCGTGGTGGAAACGCAGGTGCACAGGGTCGGCGCACAGCCAATGGCCATCGCGGGCGAGTTCGCCGTCGGCTTCGCCGAGCAGACGCAGGGCGCCGAAGGGAGCGTCGCTCAGGCCGAAGCGGTTGGCGAGCACCTGTTCAAAAGGTTCGGATGCACGGCGTTGCAACTGGCCGCGGGCGAGCAGCCAGCTCAGGCCGGGCAGCGCCAGGTTCCCGAGGGTAAGTTGGTCGCCCGGTTCGGGCCAGATCAGTTCGGGAACAAGCAGGGTGAGGTGCACGGTTGCGGCTGTCACGGTCGGTTAACGGGAAAAGTGTACCATAGCGAATTTCGCTGTTCGGGCTATACACATGGCATTGCCTTACGAGTTGCTGATCGGCTTGCGCTACACGCGGGCCAAGCGTCGCAACCACTTCATTTCATTCATTTCCCTGATCTCGATGCTGGGTATCGGCCTGGGCGTTGCGGCGCTGATCGTCGTGCTCTCGGTCATGAACGGTTTCCAGAAGGAGTTGCGCACGCGCATTCTCGGCGTCGCTTCGCACATCCAGATCACCGGCATCAGCGGCGAACTCGATAACTGGCCGGCCATCGCCGCGCAGGCGATGAAGCATCCTGAGGTCAAGGCCAGCGCGCCCTTCGTGCAGTCGCAGGGCATGTTCAGTGTCGATGGCGGGGTCAAGGGCACCATCGTGCGCGGCATTCTGCCCGACCAGGAAGACAAGGTGGCGGATTTCCGCAAGACCATCCAGAGCGGCAGCCTGGACGACCTGCGGCCGGGTGAGTTCGGCGTCGTGCTGGGGTCCGATCTGGCACGTTCGCTGCGCGTTTTTACCGGCGACAAGGTGACGCTGATTGCACCGCAGGGAACGGTAACGCCGGCCGGCGTGGTGCCGCGGCTGAAATCGTTCAAGGTGGTCGGCATCTTCGAGGTCGGCATGTACGAATACGACTCGGGCCTGGCGCTGATCCATCTGCAGGACGCGCAGAAGCTCTACCAGATGGACGACCGGGTGACCGGCGTACGCCTGAAGGTGGATGATCTCTTCCAGGCGCCCCGCATCGCGCGCGAGTTGGCCGCCTACATCAACGCCGACGCCTACCTGCACGACTGGACGAAGAGCCACGCCAACTTCTTCCGCGCTGTCCAGATTGAGAAAAATATGATGTTTATCATTTTGTCTCTAATTGTGGCAGTGGCAGCATTTAACCTTGTGTCAACATTGGTCATGGCCGTGACGGACAAGCAGGCGGATATCGCCATTTTGCGTACCCTGGGGGCTCGACCGTTGTCGATCATGGCGGTGTTCGTCGTGCAGGGGGCGTTGGTCGGTTTCATCGGCCTTGGCCTTGGCGTGGCCGGCGGTGTGGCGCTGGCCTTGAACATCGATGTGGTGGTGCCTTTCATCGAACGGATGCTGGGCATTCACTTCCTGGCCAAGGACGTTTATTACATTTCCGACCTGCCGTCGGATCTGCAATGGGGAGATGTGTGGGGCGTGACCCTGATCGCTTTCGTCTTGTCGCTACTGGCGACGCTGTATCCGAGCTGGCGTGCCTCGCGCGTCAATCCGGCGGAGGCGTTGCGCTATGAGTGAAACCATCCTGCAGGCCCAGGGACTGGGCAAGGTGTTTCGTGGCGGTGGTCTGGAGGTGCCGGTACTCGAGGGCATCGACCTCACGGTTTTGGCTGGTGAGACGGTGGCCATTGTCGGTGCTTCGGGCTCGGGCAAGAGTACCTTGCTGCACCTGCTAGGTGGCCTGGATACGCCGACGGTGGGCGGTGTGACCTTGATGGGGCGCGATTTTTCGGCGTTGAACGAGGTGCACCGCGGCGATTGGCGCAACCAGCATCTCGGCTTCGTCTATCAGTTCCACCATTTGCTGCCCGAGTTTTCGGCGCTGGAAAACGTGGCCATGCCCTTACTGATCCGCCGTGAGGTGCGCGATGCGGCCTTCGAGAAGGCGGCGGCGATGCTGGCGGCCGTTGGCCTCGGCCACCGCCTCGAACACCGGCCGGGCGAACTTTCCGGAGGCGAGCGGCAGCGGGCGGCCATTGCCCGGGCGCTGGTCAGCGAACCGTCATGCCTGCTGGCCGATGAACCGACTGGCAATCTCGATAGTCATACCGCAGCCGTAGTCTTCGATTTGCTGATCGAGCGGGTGCGTCAGCAACAGGCCAGCCTGGTCATGGTGACGCATGACCGGAGTCTGGCGGCGCGAGCAGATCGGGTATTGGTCTTGAATGACGGGCGCATCTCAGAGTAGTATTTGAGAAAAATAACAACTTTTGCTGCCCTTGCAGGAGGGCTGGAGAAATGACTATGCAAGCACTGTTTGCACCAGCGATCGCATTGATGAATCGCCTTCGCTATACCAGCAAGTTTTTCGTTCTGGGTTTGGCCATTTCTATTGTTCTGACCGTTTTGCTGGTAACGGTTGTCACGAATTTGTATCGCGACATCAATACAGCGCAGCATGAACTGGATGGCGTCCAGGTGCTGAAGCCGCTGAACCGCATGGTTCAGGTCATGCAGCAGCATCGCGGTTTGTCCTCCGGGGTGTTGAACGGCAATGAGGCGATGAAGGAAAAGCGGGCGGCCAAGGAAAAGGAAGTAGCCGAAGCTGTCGCTGCTACCGATGCCGCCTTGCCGCAGAAGCTCCGTGAAGGCTCCGAGTGGCGGAGCATTCGCGACGATTGGTTGGCCATTCAGTCGCAAGGCCTGACCTGGCCGGCGCCGGATAACCTGAAGCGGCATTCCGGGATGATCGCCAAGGTCTTGGTACTGATGGTCGACATGGCGGATGAGACGGAACTGACGCTCGATCCGGCCATCGATACCTACTATTTCATGGATACCGTCGTTTCCAAGATGCCGGCCATGCTGGAGCCCTTGGGCATCCTGCGCGCCCGTGGCACCGGTGTGCTGACGCGCAAGGAGTTGTCGCCGCAGATGCGGGTCGACCTCAGTGCTCAACTCGGACAAATGACCAACACCTTGAATGCCCAGAATCACAATCTGGAAAAGGTGATGCGCTATGTCCCAACCTTGCAGGGAAGCCTGAGCGGTCCGACCAAGGAGTTTACGGCGGGCGTCGAAAAACTTTTCGCTCTGGTCCGTGAGGATGTTCTCGGCGAGAAATTCGCCACGCCGCCGCAGGAATACTTCGCGATGACCACGCAAGTGATCGACCTTGGTTACAAGGTCATGTTCGATACGCTGATTCCGCAGTTCGAGCAGCAGTTGCAAGCGCGTAAGGCGGAAGCTCAGCGCCATCTGACGTTCCAACTGATCCTTGCCTTCGTGGTCATGCTGGTGGTTGGTTATCTGAGCATCGGTACCTACTATTCGGTCATCAACAGCATTCGCGTCTTTTCTGAAGGCGCCAAGCGTTTGGCAGATGGAGATCTGACAGTTGAATTCGTGACCGAGGGCAAGGACGAATTGCACGCTGCCGGCATGGATTTCAATGCGATGGCGGCAGCCTTCCGTCAGTTGCTCGGGCGGGTTCAGGCCGATGTGTTGTCCTTGCGCGGAGCTGCCGAACAGCTGGCCGCATCCAGCCATCAGATATCGGTCAGCACGGGAGCGCAAAGCGATTCCGCTTCGAGTATGGCAGCGGCAGTGGAAGAGATGACCGTCGGTGTCGATCATATCGCGCGCAATGCGCAGGATGCGCAGAGCTCCTCGCGCGAATCCGACGAGGTGGCGGCCGAAGGCGGACGTATTGTCGATGGCGTGGTGGCTGAAATCGAAGGGATTGCCAGCACCGTGAACCATTCGGCGCAGACCGTGGAGGCGCTGGGCCAGAAGTCCGATGAGATTTCGACCATCGTCGGCACCATCAAGGATATTGCCGACCAGACCAATCTGCTGGCGCTCAATGCCGCCATCGAAGCGGCACGTGCCGGCGAGTCCGGACGCGGCTTCGCCGTGGTGGCGGACGAAGTACGCAAGCTGGCCGAGCGTACGACCAAGTCGACGCAGGAGATTGCCGACATGATCGGCAGCATCCAGTCCGGCACGACCGCTGCAGTCAGCAGCATGAAGCAGGGCGTGGAGCGCGTCGCACTCGGTGTCGACAAGGCCAAGCAGGCGGGTGAAACCATCCTCCAGGTGCAGGATCGTTCCCGGCATGTGGTTGATGCGGTGTCGGAAATTACTGTCGCGCTACGCGAGCAGGCAGCGGCCAGTACGGAGATCGCGCAGAACGTCGAGCGTATTGCTCAGATGGCCGAGGAGAACAATGCGGCGGCCCGCACCAATGCGGACACCTCGGACAAACTGCGCCAGCTGGCGGAAACCCTGAGCGGTGAGGTCGCCCGCTTCAAGACCTGATCCACGGATCGCTCTGCAAGCCGGCGTCAGCCGGCTTTTTCTTTTTGGGCGACGGCAACGTCCCATCCTCGAAGGCGCCGGTTTATGATCTGGGCATGCGCTTGCCCATTCTTGCCTTTGCCGCCGGGGTCATCGCCCTGCAAACCCAACCGGAATTGCTGGCCGCGTGGCCTTTCCTGTTGGCCGGTTCGGCATTGTTGGGTCTTGGCGGTTTATGGCGTGCTGCGGCGAGATTTCCGCTGATTCTCGTTGCCGGTTTGCTGATTGGTTTCGGTTGGGCGGCCTGGCGTGCCGAATTGCGCTTGGCCGATGAACTGCCGATAGCCATGGAAGGCAGCGATGTCGGGATCGTTGGCGTCATTGCGGGCTTGCCGCAGGGCTTCGCCAATGGCAGTCGCTTCGAATTCGACGTCGAGCGGGTGGCCACGGAAGGGGCTGCGGTGCCGGGCAGGATCATGCTTTCCTGGTACCGGGGGCGTAGCGAGGGCGAGGCGGAATTGCCACCGCTGCGGCCGGGCGAACGTTGGCAATTGACGGTGCGCCTGAAACGGCCGCATGGCAACGCCAATCCCGGCGGTTTCGATTACGAGGCCTGGCTGCTCGAACGCAATATCCGCGCGACCGGCTATGTGCGGCCCGGCCCGGGTCAGCGCCTGGACTCCATGGTCTGGCGCTTGGGCTACGCCGTCGAGCGCCTGCGCGACGCGGTACGCAGTCGCTTTTTCGCCGCCTTGCCGATCGAGCGCTATCCGCAGGTCGGCATCCTGGTGGCGCTGGCGGTGGGCGATCAGAAGGCGGTCAACGGTGGTGAATCAGAATCGAAACTTGAGCTGGCGGTTTTGAAATTTGCTTAGAAATGAGCGTATTTTTTCAGGGCCAAAAAACTAGGTGATAAATAAGATTTTGAGGCAGAAGGCCTTAGGTCTCAGAGGGGGGAGTTAAATAAACTTGAGGTCTTTAATTCTGTTTGTAATTGAAATTTGCGCTCCAATTAATAACTTTAATAAGATCCCTGGTTTCTTTGGGTTTTTTTGGCTGACCGGAAATTCTTCCGTGGCCGCCGACCCGTTTGCCGTTCAGAGAATTCCGTACTACGGAACTCTGCTATGGCAGCAGCAGTAAGCGGAAGCATTGATCTGTTGTGTAGTACTTGTTGAAGGATGCCCAACTGATTGAGCAGCTGGCTTACCGTAATACGGCATCCAATTGCCAGGTTTGCTACTCGTTTCCGGATTGCTGATGCAAAGACCGGGTCCATCAGTTTGCAATTGAGAGGCCGGGGTCCAGGCACTGTTGTTGTAACTACCTCTGGCACCGGTGCGCACTGAAGATAGACCTGCATTAAGATGTGCTTCGCCGAGACGTTTGAGGTTTCGTTCAGTCTCAACAGTGTAACCGGCCATGAGTTGGGTTTGTCTGGGACATTAAGTCCTGCACGTATTAGCTCTGCTTTCCCAAAATAACCAATAAATCCTTTGGCTATGGCAATAGATGAAAGTTGATTCCCTTGCCGTGGGAAACCTCGCTGCTGAGCTATTTGCCGATAGGATCGCTGCCAAACCACCGGTGGTTGCCTAAACGTTGAATCCAGTAGAGCAATAGAAAGACGTTCAAGACGGTCGTGTATGTGCTCATGAAACGCAGGTGTTACTGTTGAGCCATGCTGTTCATGTGGCAATCCGATTACGCTGATTCCGGCATTTTTGCGGACCGACATCTTCAGTCGCGTGCCATGTTTCCAGCAGCGAGATACAAACGGCAAGTTGTGTCGTCGATGCCAGTAATCCTCGCCATACACTCGTTGGTCATCTTCAATGCACGCTTCACAATATCGAGCAACTGCTCCGCCTATCGTGGCCGATTGAGATAGTGCCGACGATTTCCCATGCTGGGATCGGCAGTAGTTGCTCGTCATGCGAGCAGTCTGTTCGTAGCTGAGGAAAGATGTGACGTATAGAAACGGGGTATGCTTAAACAGCAATTCATCTGCCGGCTTCCCCAATGCAATCGCGATGGACTGAAGCTGATTCTGGAACAACAGGGGCCAATGACTTGTCGGAGTGAGCCCAAACAGATCATGCGTTCGCTTAATGGATAGTCCCAAATGGCGACCTGCCCGAACCAGAGTACTGCCGATTAGTTCGTCAGGATATGGTTCAGGACAGTAGTAGATTTTCGCCATGACGTTTCAGTAAAGCACCGTCTAGGTAATGCTGCCAATCTTTCGTGCAGATGAGACGTTTGCCTACTAGTTGCTACATTTTTTTGCGCGTAGATACAACTGCTTCTGTGTTTGCCCGGGTAAGGTCCGCTCCTCAAGCTCAAAGATATCTGTCATAGCCTTGACTAGATCGGAAAGTTTTTTGAAGCCATAAACACGGGAATCGAAGTCTGGTTGCAGTTTGGTCAGGTAGCTGCCAAATGTGCCCAAGTGGGCCCAGCCATTCTCATCTGAAGACTCCTCCAATGCAGCAAGGATGAACTGGCGAGGGAACGGAGTAGTTTCCGGGCTTGCGATTAGCACAACGGAGGATGCGTTTTGAGTCTGTTGCTGTTTGGTTGGGTTGACCTTGTCCGGCTCGGTAACACTGGGGCGTAAGACTTCAGTGAGGATGAATTTGTGGCATGCATTCCGGAATGCGTCGGGAGTTTTTTGTTCTCCGAAACCGAAAACCATTAGCCCTTCTTCTCTGATGCGTGTCGCCAGACCAGTGAAGTCGCTGTCACTTGTTACTAGGCAAAAACCATCGAAGCGGCGCGTGTAGAGCAGGTCCATAGCATCGATGATGAGGGTACTATCGGTTGCATTTTTTCCGGTGGTGTAAGCGAACTGCTGCACGGGTTTGATAGCGTATTTCTGTAATACCTTTTTCCAGGAAGAGCTATTCGGTGACGTGAAGTCGCCGTAAATTCGCTTTACTGATGCTTCGCCGAAGCGTGCGATCTCGGCCAAAATTCCCTCTATAACTGCGGCCTGTGCGTTATCCGCGTCGATGAGTACCGCAAGGCGTAGCGTCGGTTCTTCGGATTCGATTTTTGCTATCAGTTTGGGGGATACCATTTTGCAGTTCAGATTAGTAATTGACTGCTAAATCATAAAGCATATGCGTTTCGGGTCGTGTGAAGTGTGTTCTCCAAATACTCCCAGCGTCCGTCCCGTAACATGCTCTGGTAGGTATAGACAACAATGGGACGATTGAGTCCCCGAAAATCTAAGTTGCTCCAAGGAGTTCCTGTTTTCAGCTTTAATAAAATTAGGTCGATGATGGAGCGGAGGTCGTGTTTAGTCGAGTTCATCTTAATCATGCGCGGGGCCAGTTGCTCCCACTCTTCATCCGAGAGTGACGACATGTTGCATAGCTTCGTTAGATTGGGCTTACTGCGACTCGCGACTACCCATCCAGTAGTAGCACTTTCATGCAGTGCGAATTCGGCAGCGTGACCTTTTGCGAATTCAAATGGAGCTTCGTTAGCCCAGATTTTTGTGATGGTCATCTCAGTGACCAGATGGGTGTTTTTCCAAGCAATTGAATGTAAGACGGTTGTCATACTTGCTTTTGGCAGGTTGATGTTCAATTTTCCTGTCAGCGCCGAGTGATAAACGCTATCCCACATTTCTCGGGCACTTGGAAAACAATGCATCCAGGACAATCCGGCGTGCAATCCATCAGTTAACGTTCGAGTGTTTCCGACAACTCGGTGCACCGGAATATAGAAACCTACGCTAGGGCTGGAAGCGTCAAACAGAGGAATGGAAATTTGCTCTAGGCCATGCGGTCGAAAAAGGTAAGGAAAGATATGCTTGATTGGACGTAGCATCGCAGCTATTACGACGCTTGCCGGTATCAGGTACTCAGTTTCTTCGTGTTCCATCTTGAACACACTATGTCTATCACGTGGTTTTGAAGCGGCGATTCCTAGGAATCGCCAGAACGGCTCTGCTGAAACAGCAGACCAAGTCTGGCAGTCTGTGGTTAATCGTTTCCGCGAGGTTTTTCGATTCGTGAACTTTGACGAAAGCGTGGCAAGTGATTCTTGATTCTCGAATCCGTTTTCATTGATTGTGTCGAGTACGAAGCCATGTGGTGTTTGTGCAATTCCTTCAATCCAGGCCATGGGTAGATGAGTTCAGCGATACGGGTTAACGTATAGCGCAATTGCTAGATAGCTAAGCAGCTAATACATGCACTGTGTCAGCAAAGCGCTTGCTCACAGTTGGCAAGCAAAGGATTTCACTGATTGCCTTGAGTCCGGCTTGTCTTGCATTTGGGCAATTCGGAAAGAATCAAGTTGGTGCGTTTTTTCGGGAAAAGGGAATGCTTACAGCGATATTGAACGGCAAGCGTCGTGGAACCGGCCTCGCAGGCAAGCAACTCAGTGTCAGCGGTTTGGACGGAGCAGAGGACGTATTGACTGCTACTGTGTTCGAAAGGTTGTCTTACTTGCCTGAGCCAATATTGAATGAGTTTCTCGAGGAGTTGCTTCAGACAAAAGACGATCAAATTGGTGCGGTTCAAGAAATCAAGTTCTGGCCTAGCGATTACTCACTCAATGGAGGGAAAATCGAGCCAGACGTAGTCATATATGGTTCTGAGCGTACAGTTCTGGTCGAAGCAAAACGCACCGATTGCAAAATACAACAGAATCCAGCACAACTTGCGCGTGAACTTCAGGCCGTCATCGAAAAAGATGAAGTGCAATTTCCCATTCTCCTGACGATAGGAGGCCTTAAGGATTATTCCTTGGAGGAAACTGCAAAGTTGAAAGAGGATGTCGAATCGGTACTGGATGACGAAAAATTTGAGTTCGATCTAGTTTGCAAGAGCTGGCAAGAGATTTTCCTAACACTCGAATCAGCGATATTGAAGGCTGGGTCAGAGAGCATGCCGGGGCTTCAGCGTATGCTTAATGACGTTGCTGCTACCTATGAATGGCACGGAATTCGTTCCCAAGGGCATAGATGGCTATCTGAACTAAGTCCGGTTGGGATCAACACCATCACTTACCCAGTTGTTGTTCCGATATCAACAAATCCAATTCTCAAAACACCAACAGTTCGATTGAATCTATCGCTCGCTGATCTACCGAGCCCAGGTATATCAAGTAGTTTTTTCCCAACAAAAGCTTGGAGTTTTCTCGAATGACCAGTTCTATTTCAAATGCCTTGATTGATGTTCGAAAAGCATATCGATTGTTGGCAGACTACCAACAGCGGGTCGTTGAGCTACTCAGCGTGGTGAGGGAAGAATTAGGTGCAAGACACTATCACCACCACTGTCGAAATCAGACTCCACGAGACCTTGCTCGTTTAGAGCGCAGTAATGACGGCGGAAAGCGTCTTCTTCCGTTCAACGATATTTCGGTTTTATGGCTTCGAGACGGCGGACAGGAGGATCCTTTTCATCATCATCAAAAGGGCGATCTACTAATTGATGTTTGGGTACGTAGTGATACCGGAAATGGTGAGTCTGGAGAACAGAAGTTGGCTCCTGAGCAAAGTGACAGCGAATTGAGAATCTATTTCTTTCTTTGCATCGAGCCCAGCAAAGAGTCATGTAATTGGTACTACAAAATTTGGAGTTGCACGGACTATCCTGAATTCGGAAAAGTTTCAACCTGCGATGGCAATCCAGGATATCGTGCATATGGTGAGGTACTGAAGTTGTCCGATCTGTCAGATGCAGCTTCAGTTCGTCACGCTATAGCCGGATTGCGTGAGCGAGCTTCAGTTATGTTTGAGCAATTAGTTTGATTGGCAATCAATTCAGACTAGAGTTGGAGTCTCTCGCCAAATAATTTCCATCAAGATGGGATAATTTTGCTCAATTCAATCGCAATCGCGCTCATCTTACTAGATGTGTCAATATTCCTTGAGGCCACCAGCTTTTCTAGTTGCCTGCAAGCCTCAAGGTTGATTGCACAGAAAGACTCCCACGACATGTGGTTGATGTATTTCTCGGCATACTGAACATTGATTCGACAGATATCTGGCCGGTCAGAATAAATCAGACAGAGCTTTTGTTTCTCATCGTAATGTCGACAGCAACCATCACCGCGGTCGAGATGGGCCGTTTCAATGGCAAGGTGCACATTGCGGCAACAGGCACCACAGCGATAACAAGGGAATTCGGTCACAACACGAAAGTTTGATCGTCATCCTTCATGAATTGGTCAAATTCAGCGAAGGTCTTGAAAGGGAGAGCGGTGCCAAACGCATTGTTAACGCGTTCCAAGCTCGCAGTAAATTTGTCTGCCTCCCAGTCAAACATCGACATTTCCAATTCATCAAATGCAGATGTCAGTATCTTTCGGCGCTCGCTAAAATGGTTCTCCATTAGCGCCTCCAACTCTAGGCGATGAGCGCGCATTAGCGGGATAGCGGTCATGCAGAGAGCTTCAACCCGTTCTCGCCGCTCTCTTGCGGCCTGAACCACTGCCGCTTCACCGAGGCTTATCAAGCCAGACTGGTGAAGCATATTGCCTACAAAGTAACCTACGGTCGACCCTACGAATGCTCCAACTACAGGGATTGGAATGACCGCTTGTCCCAGGGCACCGTAATAAAAGGTGCTCGCGCCAGTAATCGCGGTATGACTTACCTCTGACAACAGTTCATCGTCGTCGATTTCGCCTCTGAGATAGCGTACAAGCGATTTCCCGCTTTGGACGATGCCGGCAGCCAAAGCGGTGTGAGCATTTGATTTAGTAAATGCGTTGGTCGCAACCTTAGCAAATTCGTCACCTGCTACCTTGGCTAACCCGGCTTGAGTCGCATGCGTTATACCTTTGCTCATTGCAGTGGTTACATAACTTGTTGCATAACCCTTCGCTGCATCGACAGCCACTTGTGCGACGATTTCGCCAGTTTCTGCCTCACCCTTGGCTAAGCGAATTAGCCCAGAAATACTGGAAACCCCTCCGGAGATTGCCGCACCGATTTTTCCTGCCTCACAACCGGATCGATGCATTTCCGTGGCAACACCTTGACGCTTAAATTTCGATGCTAGTTTGTCAGCATGTTCAGGATCGGTTGCTTTCAGCGCTTCAGAGTATTCAGTCCCTCCTGATGAAACGTTCTCAGCTTCTACACCTTTATGAAGACGCTGCTGGGCACTCTCGTAGTCTTTTGCCTTAAGTGTGCCGGTCGAGATTCGTGCTTTGTACAGTCTTTGGACATCGCCGTGCTGGTCGGATGGGCCAACAAGACCGACCTCTGCATATTTCTCATCAGAAAGCATGAAAGCAGTAGAGGCTGCATTGTTTCCAGACTTAAGCTGAAATTCCTTTATTGATTGTTTGCCTTTTCTAATTATTACGTCGGCAACTTCGTGGTTGGTCATTCCCAAACTATCCGTTGTAGCGGCTTGTAGCGAGCTTCCCTTTCTTAGGGAGTCCAAATTGAATTTGGTTACTTCAATCTGTTCGAATAGCCAACCTTGAGCCTGTTCAGCGGACATTCGTGATCTGCTATCGGCAATCTTGCGTAGCAGTTCTGCGTCATTGAAAAGTTCTAGGGTTTTTTCAGTAATGTGTTGAGTCTGCTTGTCGGCTACCAAGGAGGCCGCACGCAGTTCGAGGTGGTCGATACTTTTTTTATCCACGTGTTTTCTACCGGAGGAGGGGGCTCCTCCGGTATCCGTTTATTGAGCGTTTTCTATTTCAAGCAGTTTGTCATGTGCTTCCAACATCACATTTCTGGAGGCAGCCGTCAGAGAACCATTTTCGTTCAGCAATGGCGCCTCAAGGACGTTTTTCAATGTCTTAGCCATTGCTGCCGCCATCATGATTCCCTTGCGATTCTCCATCGAATAGCTACTGTAGTCTGTGCCGTGTCGGACAACTTTCTGCAAGCCCGAAAGAAGAGGGTCAAAGTGCTTGTCGAGCTCACGAAGCACGTCTTGGATTTCGGTGAAGCGTTTCTCAATCCCTTTGGTGACTGTTCTCGCAGTCTTCATTTCTTCTGCTGCTGCCCGAGCTTTTGCTCTGTTGCTGTAGGCATTTTGCCGTGCTTCCTCCGCTTTTGAGGCGAGCATCATGCCTCCAATAGCCAGCACCGGACCAGCAACAATTCCCCCTAGTACAGCTGCACCGCCAGCCATACCAAAACCGCCAGCACTCAAGGCTCCTCCGCCAAGCCATGCCAGAGTTGCGTTCGTTGCGGCAGCTCCACTTAGTCCAGCTATCGCCGTGCCGCCAGCCGTAGATGCCAAAGCACCGACTCCACCGTAGGCGGCCAAACCAGCTAGACCGCCTGCACCTAGTGCAGTA
Source organism: Azonexus sp. IMCC34839 (assembly GCF_047047955.1). Taxonomy (GTDB): domain Bacteria; phylum Pseudomonadota; class Gammaproteobacteria; order Burkholderiales; family Rhodocyclaceae; genus Azonexus. The sequence goes on from NZ_CP150631.1 coordinate 59,675, forward strand.
ACCCCACCTCCAACAACCTGTTTCATGTCCAGCGCAGACTTCTCGATAGCGAGCATATCGTTCTGGCTAACCCCTGCCAGATGAAAGGCTTCTTTCAGTCGTTGGTCTTGGAAATCAATATTCTTGATTTTTGAGAAGGCTTCAACAAATGGGATCAACCGAAGCTCATAGATTTCAAATTTGAGCTTTCCAAGACCATCCATTGCTTTCTGGGCACTTTTGCGCGCTTTCTCGAGGCTATTGCTGGCTTTATCGTAAATCTGTTCAGCTTCTGAATTAAGTGACTCAGCCTCATCAAAACTGTTCTTAGCATCAATCCCTTTCTTGACGCCATAGCCACCAGCCAAAAGTGCCGCGCCGGCTAGTAATAGAGGTAGGGGCATCTCTTAGGCCTCCAAAAATTGCTCAGCCTCACGCGTGAGGGCAAATTGGCGACAGACCCAGCTTTCCATGTCGGCTAGCGTAGTATCAGAAATACCTAGCGAAGCCGCGACTTTGCTGATGAAATCCTTCTCACTGACATGGTACTCGGAGTCGGCATGGGCTATCCCGAGCAATTCAAGCAGAAAAGCTCCTTTCGAAGTGTTCGATTGGAACAAGCTTGGAAGTTCATTGAGTGACACGGAAAGCGGAGAAACGTTAGCAGCCATCTGAACACGTAGCGCGTTCAGTAGTAACGTCTCTTCCTGGGAGATATTCCCGTCTGCCTCAATTAGCTGAGTGGCCAGGCCGAGTAAAGCACCCTGCTGCTTGGCATTCAGTCGATCTAAGAACATATTTACTCCACGTTGTTGAACAGGTCAGAGCCTCAAAGCCGCTTATGGTGAATATGGCAGAAACTTTGTTGGCTTCCACTTTTAGAGTTTCGGATTCATAAAAAAAATTGTCAATATGACATTGGTGGTGTTTGTATATGTCAATTGAATGGAATGTCGACTGCTTTCCCCCTATCTGTGTCGCACACAGGTAGGGGTTTTCGAGTGCATTACTGGCATAACTTGCTTGAGGAAATGGCAAATTTTCCCTTCTTCAGTTTTTGTCTGAAGGAGGTTGTTATGGCTCATTGAACACTCAATGAGGAAGTTGCAAAGTCAAACCGACAGCAAAGCTTCGAGGTTGGGCAGCATTTGAAGGTGCTTCAGCCGCTCGTACGTCGAGTTTCCTGATACAGCTGGGTTGAGTGCATTGCGATAGTCACCGACTGGGTATTCTGGGAAAGCAGCATTAGCGCCACTCTCAAGTTTTTCGTCGCGCTTTCGTTCAGATGTCGCTCGGTGAAGCGCCTTCTTTACGCCATCAATGACATTTGTCGACTTGTCTTTCACCGACGCGGCCAATCTAGAAGCATCGCTTGTTTCAAAGCCAAGGTTCTTCAGAGTGTCGGTGACAGTTGGCAGATACTCAGGGCTAGAGGGGCGAACTACTGCGCCACGAATATACTGCCCAGAGTAGCTTGTGCGGATATCTGCCATCAGCTCATCAAGCCGCATCGGCCTGATGTCTTCGCAGCGATTCAATGCAGCAATGTCTTTGGTTCTGATTGCTTGAATCATTGGCTGAACGAGAGCCATATCTTTTTCTGCGACACGCTGAATGAGGTCTCCCGTTAGACGCTCGGATTCGTCGTAAATCGCACGTGTCTGACTGAGCGCAAACAACTTGATAGCGATGTCGATAATCCCTTGAGAATGAAAGTACATCAACTCGGCGAGGGCCGGCGTCAATTTTGTTTCATGTTTGACCCACTGGAATTTCCAGAGCACCTCTAGAAAATCCTCCCATTCGGAAGGTGTGTCTTCTCCTCCTCGAACTAACCTGTCCCAATACATCGAGAACATGCCGGACGAACGTCTTGCCTGACGAAAATCCAAAGAAAGAACACGTTCCGCTTTATTGGTGCCGACAAACAAAATCGGCACGCCGAGTTCATTCGATGCAGATACAAGCAACGTCATCAGAGCTTGTCGGTTCTTGGGTGCGTTTTCCAAGTTCTGAATTTCGTCAGCAATCAAAAGGCCGACGCCATGCGTATGAATGACGCGTGCGGCGTGATTCATCAATGCTTCTGCGCCTGACTTCGGATTGCTGTAGAGCTCCCCATATCGTGCGTCAGGCAATATCAAGTCCATCTTACGGAAGATGGATTCTGCAAACCCTTTGATGCTTGCGCCATCGTAGGGAGTTTCAATCTTCAGATACGGAACCTGATAATAGTTCAGTGATGGGTGATAAATGACAGGGGGAATACGAGCAAGGATGCGTTCAATCGTCGTCGATTTTCCCATCCCGGGCATCCCGATAAATGCACCCGATAACTGTGCAGTCAGTTTTCCCGGCGCGCTTTGGAACGTCTTACCGGATTTCTGCTGCTCATAGAGCTTCTGAAATACGGCATGACTGTCTCTACTACGAGGAATGCGTCCCACATAGCCCTGTCGCATCATCGTATCTAAGGCATGAGCCAACTGAAGATGACGGTCGAGCGGGAGCATGAAGCTACCCAGCTGAGAAATCATCTGAATGCGTTCTGAATTGCTCCAGTTCCGTTGTTCATGCGTGAACTCAGGGATGCAAAACAACTGACGAAGTATCGCCTCATCTTCAATAACCGGCGGCAATGCTTCAATCAAGGGATTGCCTTGATATTGTGGAATACGCTGCGGAGTGTAGATAGCTTCAACCGCAAATTGATTATTTTCCATTGAGCAAGTCATCAAAAAGTTGTTTGCGAGACTTCGGTTGCTGCGTTGAGCTAGCACCGTTGAGAGATGAGTTTTCGGCAGGAGAAGGAGGTGTCTCCGAGCCTGAAATAGTCGATTCTTGTCGTTCAATTCGTCTTGCATCACTTCGAGCTTCAACGGTGTCGACTCTTCGAGCCTTACGCGTTTTTCCCTTAGTTGCTTTCGCCGTTTCTTTTACAGCGTGCGCAACCAACGGTGCTGCCTCTTTTTTGAAATCTGCGTTAAGTTGCCGAATAATTTGTTTGCTCTTGTGACTGATTTCTTTCTCGGCATTGTTGATAGCATTAACTTCATCAAAACTCAGACCTCTGTAGTCTTTGCAACGGTCTTGTAAAGTCGCTGTGAAATAGCCTTCAGGGAGACTTTCGTCATGCACGTAGATAGTGTCGACGAGACGCTTGTCGTAAGAAATCTTCTTTTTGAAGCGACCCTGCCCAGCTTGAACAAACCAGCCGTAATTGAGCGCTTCTGGCGCACTATAAAGGCAGTATCCAAAGGCAATGCCTTCGCGAGTGACGCTGGCTTCTGCTCGAGTTAGGAGCGCGAAGCGAACCTGCGCTTCAGTGAAAATTGTCGGCCGGCCCGCGCGTTCGCGTATTTCCGTGTTCCAAATATTGATAGAACTTGGCTGTATGCCATCAAGAATGTGTTTCGTATGCATCGGATTGTTCAAAATGGGCGCTTTGTTCTGTTGTATGATTTTCAGAAGAATTAATCGGTTGAACTCTTTTAGCGTCATTGCTGCATCTTGCGAGCGATCATATTTCTGACGCTTGCCAAAATCCTCAGGAGGGACATAACCAGGCAATGACGAAAGCGAGCGCTGAATCTGCTTGAAACCACATTCAACATGCGGTTTCCAATCAGCGCGTCGGCTAGGTAAATTGCGAACGGTGATTTCCAAGCCATCTGCCAATTGAGTACTCGCATCGCCGAGCATTTCGCTTCCGCGATCGGCAATAAATTCCTGCGGAAAACATCGATGCGCAGGCCAGTCTTCTGGCGAATACGGGACATCGAATTTTTTGCAAAGTGCTTCTTTGTCTTCAGCGATAGATTTGATGGCAAGCATTGCTGCTGTCCAAGACGCATTTTCTAATCCACTGTAAAACCCGACCACTAAATGACTTTTCCGGTCGCGAACGGTGTAAAGCGTCGGTTTGCCGATAATTTTTGCCCGATTGGCTTCGTGTACTAAGACGACATCAACGATGGTTGCATCGATTTCGTAGTACTGGGCGACGGTGTATGTCTCAGTACGCAAACTACCAATAATTGGTCGATGATTAAGTTCAAATTCTGCATCGCCATGACGCGCGCGAATTTTTTGTTCTTTGCTGACAATTTGATTCAGATACCAACGAAACTGAGTTTCGCTTGGACATTCACCGGCGCTTTTCAGTTGTAAGTTACCTTCACCATCGATGAATGAGTAATGCTTCATCAGTAGACTCTCGTAAGCGCTAACAACAGTCTCGGTCTTATCGCGCAAGTAGATGCCATTGATGGCTTCTTTCATCCAGCAACGGTCAGTGTCTGTCAGCTGATAAATCGCGTATTGACCATAGATGGGGGGACGGCCCCGTCCATTTGTCTCACCGCGTTTCCCGCCAATTTTGTGAAAACCGGGAGTTAAGCACTGCTTACTTTGGCCGCCTCGCCAGTAGGTTCGCAAATATGTGTAGATTGTCTGCTCTGAACAGCCGAGTTCACGCGCGCGTAAGCGAACTAATGGACCGCGTGTTGCTGCGTCTAGAACTCCAGGGTTTTGAATAAGCGGTTCAATTGCTTTGTGGGCATGGTCGCGTCGTCGAATTGCGGCATCTGAGTACTTTCTCGGGGCAATTGCTGTACCTGTTTCAACCTCGACGAAGTGACCTTCTTGTACCGCTGCTTTGAACTCGGAAAAAAAGTAACTTCGCGGCAATGCTTTCGATAGCGTCAGATTGAATATCCAGATATGAGCGTCATCGAATTCGAGGACACGTACTTGCTGTTTACTTTCAACGTGTTCGAATATTTGATTGCGAAAGAGCATTTTCAACCTCGCATTGGTTGTTGATTGCACCCAGATGCTGGTCTAAACATTTGTATCGGCTGGGCGGCGAGGTCTGGCATGCTCAAGTCTGTTTCTAACTCATGGCGCCAGAGCATGGCGCGTACGACACTTAGACCGGTGCCAGTTTCAGCGCCGAGTAATCTGTCATAGCGAGCACAAAACTCGGCCAGGCAACCGGTCGGTTCACGTGATAGGTCGTTGATGAGATGCTGGCGATATTCATCGAATGCGAGCGAAGGGTCGTAACCGTCTTCGCTGCAAATTGATGCTCCCCGACACCAAATTAAATTCCTAATTTTTTGCTTCGGCAGGTCTATATCGAAGACAAGATGGTGTGGAACATCTCGCTGTTTGAAGTAGATTCTTTCTAGCTCCAGCTTTTCAATGTTGCGTGCTTCTTGCACACCTTCTGCACGCTTGCAGTTGAAAGCGTGCGCTAGGCGTTGACCGTTTTTTTCAAGAATGACCAGGAAGTCGCAGGTCATCACTGCTGGCGTGTAAGTCCCGCGATATGTCGGGTGTCGAATCCCATGTTGAGTTGCTAGCGAGAGGGTCTGCTCTCGATTCAAGGGATACTGTTCGCGAATGTCTACTACGCTAGGGGAAAACTCGAGCAGCAAAAACAATTGATACTCGACTTCAGATAGAAGTTGATGGACCCGATTTGTTTTTCGGCTGAAGATGCGGCGACTGAAACCGCGAGATGAAAAGTCGTTAATTTGAATCCATGGCTTGTACTCAGGACCCGCACCCTTCCCGCGCCCCTCAAGCTCGAACTCACTGATTCTCTCTTCGGTCCATTTGATGTTTCTAGTCATGCTGACTCCTAACGACGCTATGCGTTGAATGCGAGCAAGCTGCATTGCCCCAAATTGCTCTCACAGAATGTGGAAGTGGAGGGGTATAGAAATCTTCAGGAGGGTGTTTTGACGCAATTATTACGAAAGTCCCATATATGAGACAAAAATCTCTCAATGGCGGATAATTTCTCGAAAAAATTAAGGGGGAAATTAAGTGTGAGTGACGATGCTTACTGGAGTCACGAAGCGAAAGCGATACTGCGCGCTGAGCTAGAGCGCAGAGCGGTGACCTATGATCGATTAGCTCAACTGTTGCAGGCGCAAGGCTTCCAGGAAACAACCCGATCAATCGCGAATAAAGTTTCGCGCGGAAGCTTTTCTTTCGTTTTCTTCTTGCAGGTAATGCGTGTGCTGGGTGTCCAACAAGTTGCAATGACACCGACGCAAAAAGTGGATGGTGTGCTCTTCTCTGGGGAACCCGTGGGCAGTAAGAGCTGACACCAGCAAGTACCTGGTTCTTGAGATTGGGGCTGGGCCAAATTCCATTTTCAACCGAAAAAATTTTGGTCGGAAAGCTTGCCGCAGCATGAGCAGAACGACATCTCAGGAAGAGATGGAAATCCGATGAAAACCACATAAAAGCCCCTTTTTAGTCCGTTCACTAAAAAGAGTCCCTGCCAAAAACGGCATGCTATAGCGGTTTATGTCCAGTTCGGGCTCATTCAGAGCTGGAAAAACATTAACTAAATCTTTCGAAGTTAGCAATACGTCACAGGGAAGAGCGCTTCGCTCCCTATGAATGCTTGTGAGCCTCAAGGCAACGTTTAGGAGGCCTGAATAGAAGAAATTGGCATATGATTTCTGCATTTGCTCACCTGCCAACTTTGTGTCTGTAGATGGCATTTAGTCCAATCGTTAAATTGGTTTTGAGCATGCATCGGGGTTAAAACTTAGGGGGCGTAAAACAAGTGAAAGTCATCCACTCACGCATACAACATGGTGTTGGCCAAGGTTCTTTTCATTCTGCATCGGTGGAAGTTGTTGAGGCCTCTGGAAGGCGGCACCGCTTTGACTATGTCTACGATTGCGGTGCTCTTGCTGGTGGGGCTCGGACCAAGGAACTAACGCGAAGCATTAAACGCCTTGGGCTTGAACCTCGAGTGGGTAATCCAAAAAAAGCTGTGATTGATCTGCTTGTACTATCTCACTTCGACAAAGATCACATGAACGGTGCAATCGATTTGGTCAATAAGTTCGAAGTAGATCGCATCATGCTTCCGTATTTGACCCCGAAGCAGCTCGCTCTGGTCATTGCCAGTCAAGCGAACAGCATCACTCAAGACTTCGTCCAACAACTACACAGTCTTGCGAATGGTGGTGGTCGCTTCTTGGGAAGGCCCGCTACTATGGTTCAAACGGGCCCACGAGACCGCAACAATTTTGTTCCTGATATCCTGAATGATTTTCCCAATGAACCCGCAGAAATTTCGCGGGAAGGTCCAAGTACCTCACCTGACCGTTTAAAGCTAGCCTCTTTCGCTGATGGTGCCGAATTAGGGCAAACAATTTCCGATTTGATTAGCCTTAAGGTCACTGGCGGAGCGTTTCCTTGTTTGTGGAAACTAAGGTTCTGGAATCGGGGGCAAGATACAAATTTGACCGAACTGGTTAAAGAAAAACTTACAAACATTGGTTTTCCCGTTGCGGCACTGGATGATCAAGTCAACGGCGTTAAAGACATTGTTGGCTGGCTCAATTTCAAGCAACCGAAGAAACCAAAGGGCACTAGTAAATCATTAATTCAGAAATCAAATCGTGACAAAGCGCTCGATGCGTATCACGAAGCCATCAAGGAACTCAATCCAACTTGGGAAGATGAACCTGAAGCGCTTGGCCTCGCTAATTTTCTTTCGCTGGGAATGTATTCAGGGCCAGGATTTACGGGGGAATTTGGATATCGCCAACTGTTGTGGAACACCTGCGACTGCAACTGGCGGAGTTTTTATTTTGGTTATGAGGTAACGGGTGGTTGGATTGGCACTGGCGATGCGCCTCTTGGTGAATCCGCTGTTTGGAATGACTTCCAGCAACATTTCCAGTACGAACTTCCCCAGATTGTCACTGTTCTGATCCCACATCACGGGGCAGCGCCCAGTACGGGGCCGAGTTACTACAATGTGGGGCTTAATCATGTGGAATGCTTGAATTCCGTAATCTCATACGGGAAATCAAACAACTATGGCCACCCCAAGACGTCTGTGCTGACCCAGATTATGTCAACCTACAGTTATCCTATATTAGTAACGGAACATACCGAGCTAGGTTTCCATGAGGTATGTACGTTCCCTGCGTGAATTTGGCTGAAGTTCTACAAGCTAATAACAACTGAAAATCATCCTTGGCGGCTGAACAGAGAATTTTGGGGCCGCGGCGGCATTAGACCCATGGTTGGACCGTCTCACCTATTGAAGTGAGGTGCAGCTATAGGGACGAAGTCGTGAGGGGAACCCACAAGCGCTGCTTGTGGGCGGTCCCAATCGACGGAATTGTTTGGTTAAACAGTCTAAAGCCTACTTTTTGCCGCCGCCAGCCGGGGCATTACTTCGCCCACCGCCGGATGGTTGCCCCGTGCCACTCGGCCATCCACCGCCATTCCCTTGGCCGCGCCCGCCGCCACCTTTGCCAGCACTGCCTTGGGAGCCACTTCTACTACCGTTACCTTTGCTCATTTAATATCTCCTTGCCGGATCACAATGGGTTGCATCACTCTCCGGCTTAGTGACGCAATTAGAAGTGTTTGGCTACAACAAACACATTCAGGAAAGCTGGGGTGATTCAAGCCAGATTTTCGCCAGAGCATCGGTTTCTTTGATAATCAAGCGAAATTTCAAAGGTAGCGTTGGTCGCGGCATTAGAGTCTTGGGGTCGCGCGGGTGCTGTGTTGTGTAGCCAATTAGTTGTGCGTAGTTCGCCGCACTGCTTCCCAGACTTTCATAAAACCGCTCGAATATTTCCTCTTCATTTCGCGCTGATTGCAGTCGGTATTGCGATTTGCAGAACGCACATACCTGGATGTAGAAGGGGATGAATAATGGCCCTGCCACGTACATTGCCTGTTCGAGTGCTTGTTTAAAGTGCGTAAGCGCTAGCTGAACATCACCGGCGAGCAAGGCCACTCTGGCTTGAATCCATTCGTTGAGCCAGTTAGGACTGTTTTCTATTGATGCGTGCCACGCACCGTCAATGAACTGCTTATGTTCAAGCTTGTAAACCAAGTCCAAGCAGCCCGGGAGGTTTGCAGCCAACTTCAGTGAGCCAGGTAAGCTCCTGATTCTGTCGAGCAGTGCTTGATAGCGGTTCGGCGCCTGTTGGACGAATACTTCATCGCCGATGGGGTAGTCGTTGAATAGCAGTTCAAGCAAGTTGCTGCTGGGTATTGAATGACTGTTCTCGATCTGGGAGTGCGTAAAACTGTCTGGTGCCGAAGGCTCGAATGGCCCGCAAGCAGCAACATTTGCTTTGAGGTTATGGGCGATCATGGCTGCAAACGCATGAATCGCGAATGCCTTTTCAGAGATAGCCTTCGGAAGGTGGTAAGTCAGCGGTTGAAGTGTTGGATAAAAAGTTTCCCACTTCATCCGGTTGTGCTTACGAAGTCGGTCGATCACTTGTTTGGATCGAGTATTAACCTGCTGTGACGTGAAGTCACGGGTCCAAGCTTGCTCGTTGAGCGAGCCCTCTAGTTGAAACTGGTGGTACTGATGAAGCTTATGCAGCGAGATGCCGGTTATTTGGCTGGCGATGTCAGCGAACCCTCTCATAGGCCATGGCTCATCCCGCACGCTATCTGGCCAGGTGTCATCTGGTAATAACTCGCGGGTTAAAACGTTCGTCAATAAGCGAAGGTCTTGACTGACAAAATACTGATAGCTGTGCTTCTGACTTTGCGTATTGCAAGCAAACTCTCTTACAAACTCTCGATAGTGTGCAAGTGCTGATATATAAAAGTTCACCGCCAGTTCGGCTATGCCCCAGCGGGAATAACGCTCAGAGAGCAGAACGGTGATGTATTGATGTAGTTCGCGATACTCATCGACCGATTCAAAGTCGGTTTTGGATAGGTGATTGACGTAGGATTGGATCGTTCTGCTTTTTTTGACTTCCTGCGTTTCCTTTGGAGCAAACTGGGTTGTTACTGAGATTAGCTCCTCAAGAGTTCCATACCCTCCATCCTCTTTTTTAATGGCCTCGAAAGCCTGCCGCAATGCTGCGCGCTGATCTTTCTCGGTGGCGGCTACGTGGAAGGTGACGTCTTCGTTGTCGCTGTTCCATAGCCCTAGGCAATCGCATACGACCTTGTGCACGTAGCCCAGCGTCGGAAGTTGATTAGTAGTTGGCAGCATGTTTTTCCTTGGAGAGAATTTGCCGCCATCCTAAAGGCATGACCACTTTTTTCTAGGTATCAAAATCCAGATTCGTTTCAACACCCTGAGTTCTAAGACTCTATCGACGTCCCCCCGGGAATTGAGTAGCGCCTGATTCTAGAGCCCAATATTTCACGATTAGGAGATTGAGCACAAAAAAGTGTTTCAACGAAGAAGAGATCATTGGCTTCCTGTTGGAAGCTGAATCCGCACCCGAGCCCGTGCCTTGCTGGCCACCACCTGACGTCTCCTCGGCTAGGCTAGCAGAATGGTTTGTGACTTATTACGGAATTTGAATTTCCCAATAAGGGGCATTTTCAACTTGGCTTCTATACAGGCGCTCGAGAAACTTCCGTTTTTCTGTATCCGATAAGTCATTTGCTAAGTCTGGCTCAACTGTCGCGTCTGATCTAACGACTCTTCCGGCAGTTTTTTCCCTTAAGCGGTTCATGAGCGGCTCGAATGGCATCTCGTGCCAGCGATTTTTTTCGGCCTGTGATTTGTCGACCGGTACGAATGCAATCAAATCCTTGCTGGTCATTTGTTCAAGTCCGGCCGCTCGGAGAGTTGCGTTGTGGCTGCCATGATGGCCAACTTTGTAGAACACGGTTCGAGCAAGCAGGTCAGGGCCTGAAATTTCCTGTTCTCTCATAGTAGGGTCAGACTTCAGCGTCCATTTGACATCCTGCCAAGACAGCCAGTTTCCAACCTGAGCGTCTGCCGCGAACAACAATACCTGACCGGTTGCAACGAGTTCAAAAGCAATCACGAGGCACGTATTGTTGGTATGTTGATCTAAATTCAGCGCGAGCGATTCAGCTATTGCAGTCCAGTCGGAGTCAATTTGGCGCCAAGGCTCCTGATCCCATGTGGCTGTCTTCAATGCCAGTAATTCCGGCGACATCAGTGTGGACGAGGCGATATCTATCTGAAACGCCGTCTCAAACGGACAGTTCTCTCTGTCATTCGCTACAGTACCGGATAGCCGCTCAAATGCCGTTTCAAGTTGTTGATCCATGAAAAGTTCGGAACTAACTTCATATACCTCTCGACCAGCTTTGGAGGGGGCGCTTCGCTTGATGAGATCTTCGTCTTCAGGTGGGCCGAGGACATATGCCCGGACGTTGCCGCCAGCAAGCATTACAGGATCATCTGTTGGCCGGCAATAACGTACGCTAACGCCACTCCGCTTGCTCAAATAATCGAAGGCAGAGCGCGTCTTCCCAATGCTCTCTTCGGCGTTGGCCGACAGGTCCTTAGCTATATCTTCGCTGCTGTCGAAGCCGAAAAAAGAGAGAAGAGTGTTAATGCGCTGGGCGCGGTCCACAGCCAAGGGGCTCGCCATGCCATTTAATGCTATCGCCGCCTGACGGAGGGTTCGGACCTTTGCTTCTCGCTCGTGGCGGAGCTTGTTGCCGAGTTTGTTGCGGGGGCTAGGGTCCTCCGTCCATGCATACCACACTTGGTCAATCTGGATTTCGTCGAAGACAGCCCGTGCCTGATGTTCCGAAAATCCCGAGACGTGATCCCAGTGCTCATGGGTGACGATGGCCAGATGTATATGGCCGTTGCAAGCATCTTTGATGCTTCGGGCAACCTGTTCCATCAGCGGTTTCGGATTCTTGGCTACACCGATGACGCCACAATCAATGAGCACGTTGTATGGCTCACTCGTCTTTGTATCAGTGAAGCGAATGAGAAAGCAGTCCCCGAGTCCCTGGCAATACATGCGAACTGTTGCGGGATGGGTAGTTGTGTTCTCAACTGTGGCCCCCTTTGGGACAGAGGCTTTGGGCGGTTTTGACCTGGAGGGTTTTGTCGCGGAATTTGCGTTATTGCTTGGCATCTTCACTCCTTCGCTGATTAGTTGTCCGCATGAAGGAGACAAAACGGTTCTTTGGATTCAGATGAACCATTTCCATTTTCGGTTGGGCTACTTCCGAAATAAGTCTCCCTTAACGAAAGACGGTCGGCAGACTGTGACTTGCGATATGCACGAATTCGCTCCAAGCGCTCAAAATCATCGATACGACGGGTAATCGCATAGCGGAGACTGAGGCCTTCGAGATCAAAAATGAGTGTGCTGCCGGCTCTGAAGTCGAACTTTCCTTGAGCCGGGTTATCCGGGTCAATTGCCACGCGGCGTCGCTGGATTAGGGAAACAATCATTTGTTTCATGATTCTCCCATTTGGAGTTACGCGAAGTGCTGGCCGAATCGAGTGGACCTCGAAAGTGGGTTTTCCTCGCTGACTACTTCGAAGACCCTCCAGCGCGTCAATGTCCGTGATGTTGAGTCCGGTTACAGCTTCGAATTGTTTACGTTGTTGAGCTTCTCGGCTTCCTGAAAGCATCTCTGCGAGTAGTTCATGAGTGCGTTCCTGTGCTTTCCGGAATGCATGGAAGGAGTGCTCGCGATTCTCGAAATAAAGGCTTTCCGACACTAGGGGTCGAAGCCGCTCGGCGACTTCTTGGAATGCAGTGAGCTCTTCTGTATTGGGGGCTGACCAGCAGAGGTGTTCTTCGGAGAGCGTGCGAACTCCTTCCGGAACAATGCCCCACTGTCTAAAGGACTCGATCAAGGCAACCCGATAGCCGTGTTCGTCGGCCGGTACCATGTCAAAGTCGGCTGTGATCATGGCACGAAGATAGTCACCGAAGGTGATGTCTATAGGAGGGCAGTAGTCGAGTGCTCGGATGCACATCGTCAAAAAGTGTTTAGCCGTCTTGCTGGCCTCGTTCGCAAGTCGGTCAATGAGATCGGGATGTATAGCTCCGAGTGGCAAAACACCTGTCCCGGATGTTGCGAGCCGCATTAGGTCGGCGACGCGCGCCTTATATATTGCTAGGAAGGCACGGAACACCGCTGCGACCAGAATTGCTCCGCGCGCGTGAGGCTCTGTCGCCTCGGTAAGTTTTGCTGGGTTGGGTGTAACAGGATGCCAATGACCGGCAGCATCATGTTCACCTATGGCGTTGCGAAGTGCTCCATATCGTCCGGTTGCTTCTCCAAACTGCTGTGCTAGTTCGCCAAGGAGTGACTGTGCAGAAAGATCGCCTCTCGTCCTGGCAATCTGGTGGCGTAGAACTTCCGGGAAAGTAAAGTGTTGAAAGAGTGCGACGAGATCGGCAAATGCCTCGTGGAAAGCAAGCGCGTCGACATGGTTGTCTTCCACATAGCGCCGATGAAGACCATCAAGTAGGGCATGGGTCGTTTCGTGAGCAATGATGTCATGCGAAAGGCAAGTGAAGACCATCCCGGTTGGGCTGCGAAAGTAGCCAAAGAGCAGGGCCTTTTTGTTTGGGCTGTAGTAAGCGTTAGCTCCGCGGAGGGCGTGGGGGTAGATTCGCAGGCGCTGAACGTAGACATCACGGTCACCAGAGGGCCTTGTTTCATCGTAGACATGCGCCCAGTAAACACGGCGGCCTAGCGCAAACTCAAAATTCCGAATCGTCGTCATGGCGACGGCGTAGGTCATTTGCTGGTGAAATTGAGGTGTTCCTTCTGAGGGAGCTAAACCATCCTGAGCGAGGATTTCCTTTGCGTTAAGGTCAACAGGTTCATACCAGCAACCGCTTGCAGGGTCGAAGTCAACGATTTCGAGATATTCGCCCACTGGGCCAGGTGCCAAATTTGGCTCCCATTCAACCGCATATACAGCTTGATTGATGAGGGCGGTATCAAGCCTCAAGGAGAGGCTAGGGTCGAAGGCATAGCCGCGCAGGCGCCGCGATGAAGGTGCCGGTACTGCACCCTTTTGTCTTCTCATGTTTTAGTCTCCTTGCCGGCTACTCAGTCAGGGTCTCAGTTCGCGTGCATACCGATTAATTCGAGCCTCCAGAAGAGCCCCACCATGTCGCATGAGGACGTTCATTTCAGCATCGCTTAGACGTTTGAGATTCGTTGATATTGCTGAGGCGAAGGCAGCATCACCAGGTACTTGTTCTCCCTCGGTGCTGTCAATTGAAAACCAGAGCGGCTTCGGTCCAACGCCAGCCTTGTAGCGGTGCTCTATTCGGTCGAATTCGAGCCCTCGAATCTGCTCCATCATGATATCTAGTCCTTCCTTGAGGACGATGGCACCAGATGTGGTCGGTCGCTCGTCGTTCGCAAACGGTTTTCCACCATCGCTGACGATGATGTAGTCGAGTTCGTTCCGAGTACGCAGCAGAGGGGAGATTCCCATATTGTCGTATACGCCTCCATCGGCCAGGGTGACGTACTCAACGTTTTCCGCAGGCGCGTACAGTGTTGTATCTAATCGAAGCGGAGGAAATACGGGGGGAAAAGCTGATGACGCTGCCACTGCTTTACAGATAGGAAAATCTGGTGCCGCGACGACACCGAGTTCATGTTCGCCCATTTCGGCAGCCTTACTTCCACCTGCCACGAAAAAGAAGAGATTGCCGGTTGCTAGATTAGTTGCGTTAAGGTAAAGACGGGGGGCTTTTGTAAGTGCACTAAGTGTTGCCCCAAGATATAGGTCACGGTCATAGCTTTCGGCTAGCTTATCGAGCCGTGACTCGAACGGGTCAAGCATTCCTCCTAGAGCACTGGAGACAGCAATTGATCGTGTTTTAAGGTAGGACTCAAATTTTTCAGGGGCTGTTGGCGATCCCCAGTTGCATGCGAAAAAGGCACCAGCGATGCTTCCGCCGCTCACGCAAGAAATGACGTCAATCTTGTCGAGAAGACTCAATGACGCCAAAGTGCGGATCACGCCCAGGTGAAATGCAGCTGCGCGGAACCCACCACCGGACAGTGCAAGACCGATGCGTTTCGTTTGACCATCGATAACTATGCTCATAATCCCTCCTATCAACTTAGACAGGTTGCAGATGAATTCTCGTGATCTCAGGATGCGCCAAGCAACAAGGGAGGCTTGGTTTTCATTTAATCATCGTAACGGGGGCGTCAATCCTCTTCGTGTTCTTCGGGGTAGGGCCACTGGGGGAGAGGCGTCCAACCTCGCTCAATTCCATACGAAAGACAGATGTCTTGGCCTTCAGTTGAGGCAAAGTGCCCGCCCCTGTGATGTATTGCCCTGATCACTGAGTTCTTTGGGTGATGCTCATCGGCTTTTGCCGAGCTACACATTGCATTGAACAAATACGAGGTTGAGGGACTCGCTAACCTTTCTCCTAACCATGTATCCAAGACTTCGGTGTCGACATTGTGGCGGCCACCATGATGAGGAACTTGAAACATCCAAAGTCCTGGTAACGGTATTCCAGCTTGGAGCGCAAATGAAGCCGCCTCTCTAAGTCCGTCGCGTCCGGCATCTCCTGTTAACAGGATATTCTTCCCGCAAATGTTGGCATATTGGACAACGCTCATCTCGTTCTCAGAACTTGTCCCTTCGCTCGGGAAATACTCGTGAGCCCATGCTGCTTTGACCAGATTTACAACGCTCTTTAATGCTTTTGCGAAAAGCTCCTCGAGTCTGAGACCCTTTGCCTCATCAACAGCCGAAGGGGTCTTTTCGGAGGCAACAATGAGGTCAAGATATCGGGACTTTGATGGGGCAAGCACTTCAAAGTTGCCAATTGCGGCACCTTGCAAGGGCGTGCATATGGGAATTCCTTTTTCCTGTGCCAGTGCTTCGAGAGATGCCGCGGCTTCATAGACTGTACGTAGCCTTCGACGAAGAGCATCTACAGAGTTGTAAGTTGAAAATCGATCAATAAGTTCTTCGGCATACAGCCATGGGCGATTCATCCAGAGATAACCCACAGAGCACTGCTCCAAGACTTTTCGAAGACCATTGACATGATCTTGGTCGGTGTGGGTAAGCACAACATGATTCACATGAGTCGTTTGATATCTGGTCTTTAAGTGCTCGACAAGTTTGTCGCCAGTATCGAGAAAGCCACCATCCACAACATGTATTGTTGTGGTTTCGTTATCCGAGTAGCGAATAGTGATCGCGTCCCCGCTTTTGGCGGTTTCGACAGCAAGAAAGTCAATTTCAACGAACTCGGCCATGCTTCACCTCATGTGTACTGTTCACACGGGCATAACACCCCAAATCAGTCAGCCAAGGTGCCCCTCGAACTTAGGACGCTCTCATGCTTTTCTCTTCGGGAACGGCGAACGTATAAGATGTATATGCTTTTATCATCTTGCAATGGGCTAAGCATAATTGCAACCCCAGATTTGTATCCATCGAATTGAATGTGGGAATCAATACTGGGATGAATCGTTCTAACCCCAGTCAAGGCCACTCCTTTGGTCGCTGTACGCTGCGCGATAAACCGCCGCGCAGGCCCCTTGCCTACAACATTAGGCCGCTTTTGATTCACATAGCGCCAAATGAGGACTGGAGTCCACTGCGTCTTTCAGGCAACTGCTGGCATGGAAGGTCACGACTCGGCGGGCAGTAATCGGAATTTCCTCGCCGGTCTTTGGGTTGCGACCAGGGCGTTCACGCTTGTCGCGCATGTTAAATACGCCGAAACCGGCCAGTTTTACTTCCTCTCCGCGCTCTAGGGTGTCGGAGATTTCCTTGAAGAACGCCTCGACCATTTCCTTCGCTTCGCGATTATTCAACCCCACTTGCTCGTAGAGGTTTTCGGCGAGGTGGGTTTTGGTTAGGGTCATGATTAAAGGACATTATCAGGCGGACTCGATCTTAGTC
This sequence comes from Azonexus sp. IMCC34839, assembly GCF_047047955.1. Taxonomy (GTDB): domain Bacteria; phylum Pseudomonadota; class Gammaproteobacteria; order Burkholderiales; family Rhodocyclaceae; genus Azonexus. The sequence continues at coordinate 76,335 of NZ_CP150631.1, forward strand.
GAGAAACATTAAGAGCAGTTCCATTACCGACACTTCTGGTGGGCCTTCCTGAGCTTCCTGCACTCCCAGGGGGGCATAGGATCGGGTTCTTGCCAAAGACCAATTCGTCCTTGCCTGGCCCCAGCCTCTGCTGCTTCGTAAGCAACTCTCATCTCGGGAGTTAGTTCGTCGGCAAACATAAACGCGTACCACGCCAAGCCTTGCTCCACGAGAGCAAGGGCAGGGTCTTTGCCATCCACTAAGGCGTGACACACCTCCCGTTTTCTCCAGTCTTGCTTGTAACACCTAACCATCATCCGCCTGTCGGCAATCTGGCGATGTAGTGCATCACGGGCTACACGCCAGTAAGCTTGCCCCGTTTCCGGTGTGTCGGCGCCTGATAGCCGAACATTAATGACTCCTCGTTCTGCTGTTAGCAATGTGATGGTGTCACCATCGTGATTCTTAATGACGCTTCCAGTGACCTCGAATGACTCATGTAGTCCACTCGAGGCGGAAGCATCAGTGAGATGCGCTGCCAGCAAAATTGTTGCGAAGAGTCTATGTTTCATAGGAGCGACTGCTGCGGCTGCTCGCCTGCCATATTGTCCGCGGGAAACTGCCGAAGGAACTCTCTACTGGCGGTCGCAGGTGCAGCTAGCCAGGCGTCATAGTCACCTTCATTCAAGATAACGACCATCCGCTTTTCGTCGTCAGGCTTATGGTACTGGCGCATGAAAGGATGGTCGTCAGCGTTGATAGTCAGCATCGTAAAGCTATGGGTTACATCGCTGGTTGGAGCCTTCCATACAGACCACAGGCCAGCGATACCCATTGGCTTGCCATCCGCCCGTGTGATGCGGGTTGGTACTGCTTTACCGGAGCGCCAATCAGGTTCGTAGATAGCCTCAGCAGGAATGATGCAATGACGGGCTAGACGCCATGCGTCTCGATAGCTGGGTTTCTCGTGAACAGTTTCCGAGCGGGCGTTGTATGTCCGTCGGGCGATGGTGGCGTCTTTTGACCAATGGGGAATGAGGCCAAAGGAGCCGACCAGCAGCTCACGGAATGGGACAGCTTCATCACCAACATCGGCGAACTCGTGCTTGCGAACAAATGGGCCGTGGTAGCCCGGCCAAAGGCTGTCTTTCAGACCCAAAGGAAGGTCCTCGACACCAAAATAGGTGCGAAGCCGAGCAGGGTCAGTTTGCGGGTCGTAGTGGGAGCACATGTCCCCAGAATAGCAAAACCCCTCGGGTTTGGACGCCGAGGGGTTTCGGGGAAGCGACCGACTTACTTGGTTGCGGCGGGAGCCGGGGTAGTTGCAGGCTTGGCTTCTGCCTTCACTTCCGCCTTCTCATGCTTCTCGTGCTTTTCAGACTTCTGCTCGTGACCTTTGGCCTTGGCTTGCTTTTCAACCGGCTTGCCTGCATCAGTCTTGGGGGCTTCCGTCTTCGCAGCTTCAACCTTGGCCGGTTCAGCAGCCTTCGGCGCTTCGACCTTCTTCTCCGCAGCTGCCGGAGCCGGTGCTGTCACCTTGGCAGCCGGCGCAGCAGCAGGGGCGGCAGCGGAACCTTGTGCCAAGGAAGCGGAAGCAAAGCCAGCAGCAACAGTCAGAGCAACGATGATTTTGGAAGCTTGCATTTTGAATCTCCTGAGTGGAAAGGTGGTTTGTTCGGTGATCGGTGCTGACATCTTTTTGCAGCGCCTTGTGCCGAATAACGCGGCGGGTTACTCAGGGGATGTCATGTGAAAGGTAATGCTGTGTATCGACACGTGACAGAAGGGTTTCCAGCTGTTGCCTGGCGAATGCCCCGGGACTGATTTACCCTACGGGCCTATGCCCCAAAGCATTTCATCCCCCGTCGAGAGCGAACTGCTCATCAAGAAAAGCCGCTTCCTCGGTTGCGTCCAGCCAGTACCTGACCGGGCCAGCGCCCAAGCCATTGTTGCCAGCCTGAGAGAACAGCACCCCGGTGCAGCACACGTCTGTTGGGCCTTGATGGCCGGCGGCCATTCTGCTGCGGTCGACGATGGTGAGCCCAGTGGGACCGCCGGGAAGCCCATGCTCGAGGTACTCCGCCATCAGGACCTGGAAGGCGTACTGGCCACCGTGGTTCGCTACTACGGCGGTATCCAGTTGGGGGCCGGTGGACTGGTTCGCGCGTACACCGATTGTGTGGCGCAGGCGCTGAAGAGCGCGACCAAGGTTCCCATCGTCAAAGTCAGAACGATGCACTGTGCTGTGCCCTACGCGTTGGAAGGGCTGCTGCGGCGAGAGATAGAGAATGCAGGTGGCGCTTTGCTCAGCGTCCAGCACGGTGACTTGGTAACGTTTGCCTTCAGCTTAGCGGATACAGCCGCCGATGCCCTGGTGGCTCATCTCAACGAAGCTGGCCAAGGCCGAATTTCCTGGCTAGAGAACGTTTAATCCAAGCCCCATAAAGGCGAAAGCCCCGCCGGGGGAGAGCGGGGCTTTCAAGTTGTAGCCAGAGCTCAATTCCCGATTTGCTACACTGAGCGTCGGAACCTCATAGCGCCCTTCATTGTTGTAGCCAGAGCTCAATTCCCGATTTGCTACACTCTCTCTCAGCGTCTTGATCTGCAAATCGCGGTTGTAGCCAGAGCTCAATTCCCGATTTGCTACACTAGGCGAAGCAGTCACCTGGTGAGCGGATGAGTTGTAGCCAGAGCTCAATTCCCGATTTGCTACACTATCTCTCAGCGTCTTGATCTGCAACTGCGCGTTGTAGCCAGAGCTCAATTCCCGATTTGCTACACTTTTGGCCCCATGCGCATGCTGCTAAACCACGTTGTAGCCAGAGCTCAATTCCCGATTTGCTACACTCGCAAGTTTTGTGACGCCCTCACCCGCCGAGTTGTAGCCAGAGCTCAATTCCCGATTTGCTACACTCCGCGTTCTACGTTGCGCTTTGCGGTATCAGTTGTAGCCAGAGCTCAATTCCCGATTTGCTACACTCGGCAGACATGAGCGCGTTGTTTCGTGCTTGTTGTAGCCAGAGCTCAATTCCCGATTTGCTACACTCTGCGCGATGCGCGCGTCTGTAAGCACTGTGTTGTAGCCAGAGCTCAATTCCCGATTTGCTACACTCGCGAAAAATGCCTCGTAATAGCCGTGCACGTTGTAGCCAGAGCTCAATTCCCGATTTGCTACACTGCTACAAGCACGGTACAAAAACATTTTCCAGTTGTAGCCAGAGCTCAATTCCCGATTTGCTACACTTCAAGGCCGTCGGCATCGCCCAGCCCCTCGGTTGTAGCCAGAGCTCAATTCCCGATTTGCTACACTTGCTGCGGGCGTCTACTTGTCGCAATTGTAGTTGTAGCCAGAGCTCAATTCCCGATTTGCTACACTCCGGCCCCGTCGGCACAGAAGCAAGGCTCCGTTGTAGCCAGAGCTCAATTCCCGATTTGCTACACTTGTGGTCGAATCGTTCGCAAGTGACCGATGGTTGTAGCCAGAGCTCAATTCCCGATTTGCTACACTCGCGATCGCCAGCACAAGATCGACCACTGTGTTGTAGCCAGAGCTCAATTCCCGATTTGCTACACTAAATCAAACGCTTCATGGGCCACGCCGACAGTTGTAGCCAGAGCTCAATTCCCGATTTGCTACACTGGAGGACATGACGGTTTCCTGATTGGCCTTGTTGTAGCCAGAGCTCAATTCCCGATTTGCTACACTCGGCGCGCTTGATGTCTGACGACCCAACGCGTTGTAGCCAGAGCTCAATTCCCGATTTGCTACACTCCGCCTGATTGGTGGCATTGGCCACATTGGGTTGTAGCCAGAGCTCAATTCCCGATTTGCTACACTCGAAATCGCCCTGTTCTGGAAGCTCGATCCGTTGTAGCCAGAGCTCAATTCCCGATTTGCTACACTCAATAACGGTGGCGACCGCATCAAGGAATGGTTGTAGCCAGAGCTCAATTCCCGATTTGCTACACTGCAAACCGATTGCCTCGTAATCGTAATCGGTTGTAGCCAGAGCTCAATTCCCGATTTGCTACACTCCCGGCGCTTCGCCTTGTTGGTCCAGCGCAGTTGTAGCCAGAGCTCAATTCCCGATTTGCTACACTCGTGCTCGCGCCGTTAGTGATCGAGCCATCGTTGTAGCCAGAGCTCAATTCCCGATTTGCTACACTCAGCTTGATGTCGGCGACCTTGTGGATGCCGTTGTAGCCAGAGCTCAATTCCCGATTTGCTACACTACAACTCCAGCAAGAGAAGCTAGAACTACTGTTGTAGCCAGAGCTCAATTCCCGATTTGCTACACTGCCTGTCCCCCGTGGGCTTTGTCGACGTCAGTTGTAGCCAGAGCTCAATTCCCGATTTGCTACACTATACCGCGATTACTACCTACAGCAAGCCGAGTTGTAGCCAGAGCTCAATTCCCGATTTGCTACACTCCGTTGCGATACCCATGCAAATGCTGGATAGTTGTAGCCAGAGCTCAATTCCCGATTTGCTACACTACAGCCCGGCGTCGGTTCCTTGTTGATTGAGTTGTAGCCAGAGCTCAATTCCCGATTTGCTACACTGTTGACCATTGCCGACGCGACAAGCGCGCAGTTGTAGCCAGAGCTCAATTCCCGATTTGCTACACTCGATGCGGCCGGTGGCCACGTCGATCTGCAGTTGTAGCCAGAGCTCAATTCCCGATTTGCTACACTGATGGCCGGAATGTTTGCCTGTTCGTGTATGTTGTAGCCAGAGCTCAATTCCCGATTTGCTACACTATCTCTGCAAAACGGCCCTGTCGTTATCCTGTTGTAGCCAGAGCTCAATTCCCGATTTGCTACACTCACGACGCGCAGCTTGACTTGCCCCTTTCCGTTGTAGCCAGAGCTCAATTCCCGATTTGCTACACTTGCCCTAACGTGCAGCGGTGCGCTTGCCCAGTTGTAGCCAGAGCTCAATTCCCGATTTGCTACACTAGGCCACGAACAACACCATGATTTACATGGGAATTATTCGTGGCCTGTGTGCAATAAAACATGTTTTTTCTGGCTAAAACAGCGTGAATTGGTCCGGATTTTTTCGGGTTTGACGGACGTGTCCGGAAAAGCTGATGATATTTTCGTACTGCTTGTCAGTAATGGCCAGGATATCAACCTTGCCCCCCTCGGGCAAGGCTTCCCTGATGCGCTTGCAATAGGTTTCTGTCTGTTCCTTACCGCTGCAAAAACGCATATAAACAGAGAACTGTGCCATTTCGAATCCCTGATCTAGCAGCAACTTTCGGAAGTCGGTTGCTGCCTTACGCTCTTTCTTCGTGCCAACAGGAAGGTCGAAGAGGGTCATGATCCACATCAGTCGATAGCCGGAAAGTTCGCTCATTCGAAACTGGCGAGCGCTTGTAACCACATGGGTTCGATAGCGTGGCAAGGTAATTCGAGAGTCTTCCCACTACCTTCGTAGGCTTGCACCAGTGAGTTGGTCAGTCTGGAAATCGAGGCCATTACCGGCGTAACGCCGGCCTCTGACGGGATGTCGTGATAGAGCACATCGGCCAGCGCCTTTTTGTTCGGCGGATCCAAGATGTCGCGGTTAGATTTCGTGAGTGCATGAACGCGCAGGTCAATCAGTGGGCGGAAAGGTTCCATCAGATCATCAACAAGTCGCATGGCGTTCAGGGCATTACAATGGTGCAGTCCCAATCCGGGATGCAGTCCGCTGGACATGACAGCGCGTGCAGTTGCGGAACGCAAAACTGTATAGCCGTAATTCAGCAGGGTATTGATGCCGGGCGCATCACGATTGCGCCGAAACTCTTCTCCGAACAACAGGGTCCAGTAGGTTCTGGCACCTTGCGCTTCGATATTCTCAGGGTCGCCGGAACGCACTTTTTCGCTCAGGTGCAACAAGGGAGCCGAAGGTGCGCCGACACATTCAAGCACTGTGGCCTGCATGTGAAGTTTGCTGCGGACCACCTGTTGCCATAGACGTTTTTGCATCGGTTTGCCAGCTGTAAGCTGGGCATCCATCCGTCCGGATTGCCGGTAATTTCCCTCAGTAGCCCAAAGCACTCCGACCGGGTGGTGATTGTTACCGCACAGCACAAAAGGAACGGCACGTTCGGCGAGTGCGGCCAATAGGTTAGAGGAATGGGTAATACCATGCCCCGAAATGATAACGGCGGCTATGTCATCAAGCGCCACCCGTCCTTGCTCCTGACCGTCAGCATGGACCACCAAAAAGCCGCGTTCGAGGGACAGGTGCCGTTTATCCTGCGCAATGTCGAGAATGCGGCCAATCATGGACTTAGGCCTTGAAGCCGGGGTCGCGAACTTCACCGGTAATCGTCACAAAGACGCGGCGCGCCTTGAGTTCACGCAACATGCCGGGCGATTTCGTCATGTACTTGAAATTATCGGCTGTAGCTCTATCGCGGTCACGCAGCGCCCCCCCTTCGAAATGTTCGGCCAACACCACCTTGCCTTCTGAAAGTTGCGCGACACGCATGATCTTCCGGACCTCGTTTTCTTCGATAGCCAAGACATCATTGACACACAAACGCATCAACAACGCCTTTCCACCAAAGGTCTGCGTCCGATAACGCCGGATATCGGCCATGAATTTTCGGAACGCCTTCTGGTTGGCCTGAAAGGTGGTGATGACTTCACCATCCCAGCGATCGCGCTCATTGACGAAAAGTTCGTAGCAGTAGTTTGAATCCCCCTTATAGGCTTTGTACGGTGGCGCATCGGCCATCGTCTTGCCATACTTGTCGCGTGGCCGTATCGGTACAACCGACATGGGCTCCAAATAGCGTACCTTGCGCTGTTTGTAGCGTTCAGCGAGAGCTTGCAACCGGCTTTCGCGAATCTTGGCGTCACTTTCTGATAGTGCAGCGCAGAGGTCGACATAAAGAGGACCCTCACAATCGATGCGGCTTTCGTCACCTGGTTTCAGGCTGGTGAATTCGACACGATGGTGCACGATGTATTTACCGTCGCTACGCGGCCCATCGCTGATGCCATAAGCCGTATCGTTGTGCAGCGCTGCTTCCGGCCCGTGATCGGGTTTGTGCGAGACAACGCAGCGGCGAATCGCTTGTTCGATCTCGTGGCGATAGTCAGCCCAAGGCCACTCCATATTGGCCAGCAAACGATCCAGTCCCTCGGCCTCGGAGCGACCGGCCAGGGTGGCGACCCTCTGGAGCAAACTACGGTCTGTCACGGCGATGACGGCGGCGTCGACAGCATGGTGGCGATGATCGTTGCGGTTCTTGAGGCTGCGCAGTTCGCCGTTGTCATCGTGTGGCGCCAAAATGCGATCCAGTCCCCATTTGCCGCGCAGCATGCCGGTCAGGCGACCGGGAGAAACATAGACCTGATGATTCGGACAAACGGCAGCCAAGTATTGCTTGGCGCAACGGGCGAGGTAGGCAGTGTCGGTAAGTTGCCGGGCCAGAAAGTCCTTTTCGTTGCGCAACCAGTACGCCAGCGCATCCGGTTCGAAACGCCGGCGCTTTTCTTTGGGCAGGCGATTGGCGCGGGCTTCGATGTCGGCCCAGCGATAGCCGTCGAGGTCACCGCCAAAGGCCTCGAAAGGCGTCCGGTCGCCCTTGTATTTATTGGCATCGCGGTGAGCCAGTAGTTTGTTCGAAAAACCGTCATCGAGCGTGCGCGAAAAGGGCAGGATATGGTCGATCTGATAATCGTTCGAGAAAACACTAGCGAGTGAAATCAGGCGGCCCGTGTAGATACATTGCGAACCTGGTTTTTCCAGTTCTTCAAAGAGCTTGAGACGCAAGCGGTTTTCAGCGTTGTCACGCTGACCCAGTTCTTCCAGACGCAGTCGGATACGATCGTTGCGTTCCTTGTTCTCCCGTTGTTTCTGCTTGATGCGCTGTTTTTCTTCGAGCCCTGCCTTGAGTTCGCGCGCCAGCTCGACGGCAATCTGGGTGGGCGGGCCATATTTCTCGATCAAGGCATTGATCAGCTTGCGCACCTGGTTCAAGCCGATATGCACTGTCGGGTTGGCAATCTTGCCCCACTGCCTTTCCTCGGGATTTTTTACCGTAGGTGCATCTTGCGTGTAGCGCCACAGAATTTCGCCGTAATACGGGAGTTTTGGACGTAAAACATCGGGAGCCTGGACGGTGTGGGCAGCATAGCCAGCGGCCAATACGGCCTTGTCATAGGTCAGAGGAGCATCGTCTTCGACATTCCAGGCATCGCGCAGCGGCGGCAGCAGTTTGTCGATAGCCTTGCGACTGAAACGGAAAAATCCCTCTTCCAGTGAACGGCTAGCGATGTAATCGGCTTGTTCACCGCTAAGTTGATAGCCTTGGCAGAGCGCTTGGTGCAACTGCGCTTCATTCTCAGAATTGAGCAGCAGGCTGACAATTTCGTTTTGTTCCATCAGCGAAAAATCATGCCAGCGAGCGCCGAATGCCTGCTTGTGAGCCAATTTGTAGGTGGTGTCACAACCTTTCAGTGCTTTGCGATTCTCGGATTCGAGAGTAAAGCGAAATGCGTCGCGGTTGGCCCCGAAAAGTTGCTTACGTAGACCTTCAAATTTGACCTCTGCCTTGGTCGCCAGCGCCCGGATCAATTCATTGCGCTCATTACGCTTAAGGGGGCGTTCCTTGCGGTCGACTAGCGTTTCGACCCGTAAATGATTGACCTCCTGGTAGAGGCGGAACAATTGCGCCGAAGGCAGGGCAGCCGGAGCCCGACGTTCGTCGGGTTCGAGGAAACATTTGCCGGGCAGCACCGGGCGTAGCGGGCGTTGATGGAGCAGGATGCCCTTGATCCGTTCCTGGGCAGTTTCGGTGAGCTGCGATGAATGGAAACGCCGCTGACTTTCCCAAAGCGCATCGAATTCCTTGGCGATCCAGTCGCGGTCAATATAAAGCTCGTAGTGTTCTTCCTTGCCTTTGCCGACCAAGCGGGCGCGTACCGATTTGCCGTCGAGATGGCGACGGGCAAGCGCTTCGCCAACGGTACGCGCGTCGCCCATCGCTTCGCGGAAGGCGGCAATGGCTTCCTTGATCTTGCCGGACTCCTTGCCCGCCGAGCGGTCAGTTTTGCGGTTACTTTTGAAACCGCGCCGCTGGTTGAGATGGAATAGCGCACGCCCGAACTCCGCTAACGACAAGGCATGATCCAGGCCGCGTTGGCGGAGCAGATAAGGGTTCTCGGTGACCAGCGCCTTGCGTTCAGCTTCGTCTTTCGGCATCAGGCCGCAATCGATCAGCGCCTGCATGAAGCGGTCGCGCCGTTTCAGGTAACGGTCGCGGCGGCGGCGCATCTGGCGCGGGCCACGACGCTCGACAGCGAGCGATGAGCCATCCTTGGGATTGCGGCCGTCAGAAAAAATTCGTGAGCCAAGGCGAATCAGACGAAAAGGCTGCGGCGGTTCTTGCGCGTCGAGTTCCACAAGCGCCCAGCCGATGGAGTTGGTACCAAGATCGAGAGCGAGACGGTAGCGCATGGCAACAATGAATTGATAATAATCCAGTAATGCTACATGAATAGAAAAATTGCATTCATATATTGTTTGCAGGTTGCTAGTGTCTCTGCCTTGGATTAGCATGCAAATTGATTCCAGCAAATCGGGAATTGAGCTTTGCTACTAACAAGCTGAATCCGTTAGGAGTAAATGCACCAAATGAGAAGGGTCGGTGAAAACCGGCCCTTTTGCATTGCAATCGAAAAAATTCCCTTTGCTGCCGGAAGCAAGCCCTTCTTGCTGCGTGCTACCCCTATGTCAGCATACGTGGGTACTTCGGACGATCGATGAGGCTGATGCCACCGGCTGCATTGGCCGATTTTCGGACATGTGCCTACGACAATAGTCAGTACCGCAGTCGTTGCTGACACTCAAAACCTTCGCAAATTCCGACTGTTTAGAGTGGTTCCGAAGTCCTAGGACGTGCTAACCAAAGTCGAGGCGATTCAATCCTCTTTAGCGACCAAACAAAGTGTTTTCAAGCTGCCGAGCATTAATGACCTCAATTTGAAACTCTGGCGGTACTTCCTTTTCAGGATCAACGGCTGCTCGCACATCCTGAATTACGTACTGCGCAAGGCAGGCACGGATAGGCAAGCTACGAGTTTCGAGACCACCAAAATTTTCATTTCGAACGACTACCTGCTGTTGGTCAGAAAGTTTACGGTGAGCCGCTAACTCGATGATTATCACTTCCTGCCAAGCAAGATCGTCATCAATTGTTTGTGGAGCATGTTCAGTCACAGACGACGCAGAATGGATTCTCCCCAAAGTAAAGTCACGGAAGTCTTGACGCTTTCTGCACCAGGCACGGACATGCCATCGGCGACCAATGTGGATGATTGAATGAGGGAAGATTAAGCGTTCCTCGAACACTGGATTGCTCATCGAGGCATAGCTGATTACGACGCCGGTTTCGGTCTGCGCAGCCTTACGCAACAACGCGAAGACGTGAGGTTTCACCTCAGTTAAATCAACTCGAGCATCAATCACACTGGGATTTGTGTCTTCGCCAGCCACCGTTTGGCGGGCGTATTCATCCAGGGAAACATCAGTTTCAAAGGTTTCTGGTGTGGCAGGTTTAAGAGTCTTCGCACGCCCATCCTCCACGATACTGTCGCCCATCAGAGCCCTGAACTCTCCTAACAGCCGGCTTGCTTGAACTGGCTGCAAGCCAAAGAGTTTACGCACACGAGCATTCCCAATCTCGCCCTCCCAGGCAAGCACTCCTTCCATGACCCTTAGGCGATGATCTCGCAATGCCGGTCTATTAGCCATGTTTACCCTGTTGTGTATTTGTCATTTATCAATTACGATAACTTATCGTTAATGATAAGTCTGTCCTTGGGCGAGATTACCATGAGCGCCGTTCATCTTCCTACTAGTCTCCATATCACCTCGTCTTCGGATCTGCCGGTTCATCACTCAGTAATTACTAAGGAACTAGTGATGGCTTGGGCGCGTGATCGGGAAAGCGGTGAGCCTCGTTACATCGGGGAGCTGAAACAAGAGCAGACAGGCAAGAGGTGCGCTTGTGAGTGCTACAGCTGTGGCCTGGATTTGGAGGCGGTAAACGCAGGCAAAACTGAATTTAAGCGTAGGCCGCATTTCCGCCACCCTGATGGCGCTCCCAAGCAAGATTGCATGGTTTTGGCCGCGAGAGCCGCGGCACTTCAAATGTTGCTCGACGAAGGCGAGCTTTTTCTTCCTCGCCGCCGCCATTCCGGAAAAGTAGAAGGACTGAGCGGGGAGTATCACGAGGCATGGGTAGAGTCCCCAAGGGAAACTATTCGAATTGCCGACTACAAGCTCGAAGACAAGGTGACGGCACTTCTGACCCTAGATGATGGCCGTCTGTTGAGAATTAGTCTGGTTGGCAGCATAGAGGCGTCTAACGATGATGGCGAGCACGTAGAAATCACTCCGACCATCAAGTTAATTATTGACGATCCTTCTGTCGCATCCATGTCACCAGATGAGATTCGAAAGCGGATTGTTTTGATTATCGACGACGGCCAATGGTGTTCGCATTGGGCAGATGAGGCTTTGGCCGCTGAGGCCTTGGCAGCGGCAGAACGAAAAGCCGAAGATGCTTTGGATTGGTTGAATCTACCAGAAGGTGTCAGCAATGAACTCAAGCGAGAGACATTGCTTCACCTCAAAGCGAAGGAAATTCTGGAGCAAGAAAAGCAGATTTTCCTCCCTCGCCTCGAAATCAATGTGCGGCGCGAATTGCCAGAAGGAAAAGCAATTGAGAGGAGGCGCTGGCGCTCCGAGCAATTGATTCAACTCACCGATGTGAGACTTGAACAGCATTTGGGTGAAATCAAACCTGATGTTCTGGCAGCAGTGCTTCCTCAGGGTGACTGGCCTGCCGAATCGCTCTCCATCGAAATCACAGTCACGAATAGGATTGATGAAGACCGCCTAGAGAGAATCCGTCAAAAGGGCATTCCGACGCTAGAGATCGATGTGTCGCGCATGGGTGGAAAAGTCACTCTCGATGAGTTCAAGAACCTGGTCGTTCATGAAATTGCTGCGAAACGTTGGCTTTATCACCCGTGGATTACGACTGAAACGCTTGCTCTTGATCGCATTTTGGAACAGGAGGCGGCAACGGCGATAGCTGAACATGAGCAACGGATGGAAAAGGAACGTAAAGAAAGAGAGTTGCTACAGCGACCGCTGTCCGAACTTGCCGAATGCTTTTTAAATGCGGTTGAGACCTATGGAAACTTGCGAGCAAGGTCCTATGAGCCGGGGAGTGACAAGTATGAACTTGCTGCATCTCTCGATCAGGTTGTCGAGTATGGCAGGCTACTTGGCAAACGAGGATATCCAGAGGCACAAGACAAATTTCTATTCTTCGAGCAAGGAAATATCCTGGATCGGATCATTTCAATCAAGCAGGATAAGTGCGTTGGCTACAAATTGGATACTGCCTGGCAGGTAATCAATGCGATTCTTCAGGAACAGCAAAGTTTTGCTAAGTGGCAGTGGCATACCCTATATCTGATTGCCATCAAGGTCTACAACCCAACACTGAACGACGAGCAAGTGGGCAAGTATCAGGAGTGGTGGGAGAGGGTTGTTGTTAGTCTCAAAGCTGGAAAATTGGAGTATCGGAGGAGTGAGCGATACGACAGGTTACTTTGCCTGCTTTTCCCCGAGATGGCAGAACGAATCAATACCCCGTTACCAGGAAGAGGACAGCAAGACTTCACTGAAACTCCTTCTGTCGGAAGGAACAGAGAGTCGTACTGGGTAGAGGTGGCGTGGAAGAACGGCAAAACCAACTGGTATCCGGACTTTGTTACTCGTCGTAAGGATGGCCGCTGGCGAAAGATCATTGAAATGGGTAATGAATTACGAAAAGGCCCATATGAAGCACTTGATGCTGTCGAGGAATGCTCCAGTTACTTTTCATTCCATCCTGACATGATTCTGGTTGTTTGGAGCGAGGCCAATCTGATCACGCAAAACAAGATGCTTTATGGAGCCGAGCTTGCGTCCTGGGAGATGCAAAACCCGGAGGCTGCCCGTAAGTGGTTTGGTGAATAGGAGCAAGAAGGTGAGAGATACACTTGAAGAGTTGTTTATTGTTATTGCATATTCGCAGAGAACCCAGTTAGCCATATTTTTCGGGGCTTTGTGCTTCATCAGCATTCTGATGGCAGGTGACTACTTTGCGAGTCATTTTGAGTTACACGGCCTATTGGCCCCGATGACAGATGTTATCCGCGAAAAAATCATTCACCGCTATGACAAGGTGGCCTGGTTCGCGCTCGGCAGCTTTTGGCTACTTGCCTTCAAGTGTTACAAAAAAGACAGAAAGCGTCTGCTGCAACTCTGAGAGCCTGTTTCTGCACATACTGAATTTTTGATTTGTTCATGAGAAGACTTCGCAGCCATCCCAGATGATGTGTGGGATGCATTTATCCGCTCTGTCTCAAGTTTTGATGATTGGCAACGCATGCTTAGCGCTACTGGCAAAGAGTGGGCCTTACGGAAACTTGGAGTTTAGGACTCACTCGAACACGCCAACGGACGGCTGCACTATAAAGGTCGCACCGGCCAAGGGGCAAACCAGTTGCTCATCAACCGTCTTTCTCAGACCCTCCATCTGACCATTTCTCAAGTCCAACTTCAGGCATGTTTTCCCAAGCGGCATCCACTGGGTAAGAAGACGCAGGTTGTTCGTAAATGGATTCGAATTGCCCCTCTGGGACAGACTGCTCATATAGCAACTCGGGGTCGATATCTGCTCCTCCGGGCCAACATACGCTTCCGTTGGCTATGAATACTTGGCGAAACAGCTTCTTTCTGCGAAGAGAAGCGAATACAGTCGCATCGCGAGCCAATAGTTTTGACATGGGAAAACGCCGAATATCGCCGTTTTCGAAAGTAAGCCTGAGAACAAAGCCTGGTAGCGGCTCAACTGCAACGACATCGAGCAGATGACGAGTAAAAGAACATGTTGTATGGGTAAGAAGCACCTTTGGGACAGGTGCAAGTACGACGGTTTTTCCAAACTCATCGACGAACTCAACTAACACTGTCTGGTCATCGAGTTCTTCGATGACTGTTCCTGTTGGCAAATCTTGTCTTAGACGAACTAGCGTCAAAATTTGCATGGAGTTCCTACGTGCGAGTGGTGAGGCTACCAATATTCATTTTTCAGGCCTGAGGCGCTTTATTTTGCCAAGCCTCATTTTTGCCAACTCAAGTGTAAACAGGCCGCTCGATCTTATGTGCTCAAGTCCAGCTTCAGCTTCTCCGGACAATATCGGAACTTCAACTGATCGAGGGCTATGTTGCTCAGGTTCGTTTTTGAGTTTTTTGCTTTTCTTCATTAGCGTTGTCACTGAAATAAACTGCTTCATTCTAGTGCAGAAATTTAAATTTTAGTCGTGAAGTTGATGTTCTCTAATTCCAATAAATATGAGCTAGTGCTGAACCTACCAAAAATTATTGTGTAGGGTGAGAAAAAGAGAGACTTCTAACCAAATATGAAGAGGTCGATAGAGCCGTTAAATTGGCTAAGGTGGCAAGCATTGATCGTGTTTCCAGGTTGCTTGCATAAGCGATTCGGAATGACACTTTCAGGTACCTAAACCATAACGCAAAACCTGTAGCGCCTCGCAAAATGCGTGTCAGGTGAATAGGTTTGATAAGGCGTCAAGCAGAGCCTACTACTCAGTATTATCAATCAGGAAACTATCGGTCTGCTGTTGAATGGTGGTTACAAGAGCTTTTTCTAGTTCCAGATTTAGATGATTGAGCTGAAGGTAAATTCTTATTATTAAAAAGTGAGTCCAGCTAGATTTTAATTATAAAACAAGGCGATTTTAGCTCGGTTGAAGCGAGATTTTCATGTTATTTCGTGAATGGTGGCTGCTTTGGGTAGTGTGTAGTGTCGGCTTTGGTTTATATTTTTGTGCTAGTAATTAAAATTGATGTGCGATTTTTATTCAAATTCAAGGTGTTGCAAATTATTTGTGGTGATTTCTTGTTTTTGTCATCCTAAGAAATATGGCCTTGGCTCAAGTTTATTTACGAGATTAATTCTTTTTGTGACAGATTAGATTTCAATTACTAATTACCAACGGCGAACTGTGGTCGGTGTTCAATCGCACCGGCACAACGCATCTGATGTCGATTTCCGGTTTGCATGTGACCATGGTGGCAGCGCTGTTCGGCGGTCTGATCGGGGCGCTGTGGCGACGCGTGCCGGCCTTGGCCATTCGCCTGCCGGCGCAGCAGGCGGCCATCGCGGCGGCCGGTCTGGCGGCGCTCGGCTATGCCTTGCTGGCGGGTTTTGCCGTACCGGCGCAGCGCACGCTTTACATGTTGCTGGTGGCTGGTTTGGCTTCGTGGTCTGGGCGCATCGTGGCGCCGAGCCGGGTGCTGGCGCTGGCCTTGCTGGTGGTTCTACTGATCGATCCGTGGGCCGTTTTGGCGGCGGGTTTCTGGCTGTCGTTCGGCGCGGTGGCAGCCTTGCTTTATGTCGGCTCGGCGCAGCTTGGCCGGCCGGTCGGCTGGCGTGAGCGTCTGCGCGGCTGGGGCATGGTGCAATGGGCGGCGACGCTGGCTTCCCTGCCGGTGTTGCTGCTCGTCTTCCAGCAGTTCTCGCTGGTGTCGCCGCTGGCCAATGCCTTGGCGATTCCTGTGGTCAGCTTCGTCGTCACGCCGTTGGCGCTGCTCGGGGCCATGATTCCGTGGTGGCCGATTCTCGCGCTGGCGCATGAACTACTCGTGTGGCTGCTGCGTTTTCTCGAATGGTGCGCCGTCTGGCCAGTCTGGCAGGCGCCGGCGCCGCCCTTGTGGGCCGCACTGACAGCCGGGTTGGGCGTGGCGGTGTGCCTGCTGCCGCGCGGCGTGCCGGGGCGTCTGCTGGGCGTGTTTTTGTTGTTGCCGGCCTTGTTCTGGCCGGTAGCAAAACCCGGCGAAGGCGAAGCATGGATCGACGTGCTCGATGTCGGACAGGGCCTGGCGACGGTGGTGCGTACGCGTGAGCACACGTTGATCTACGATCCGGGGCCCCTTTACAGCGCCGAGTCGGACGCCGGGCAACGCGTGGTCGTGCCTTATTTGCGCTGGCTGGGCGTGAATCGGATCGATACGCTGGTGGTCACCCATCGCGATACCGATCATTCGGGCGGCACGGCTTCGGTGCGGGCGGCGCTGCCGGTTGGAGAAATTCTCTCCTCCTTGCCGGAACTGGGCGGCCAACTCTGCCAGGCTGGGCAAGACTGGCGTTGGGATGGCGTCGATTTCGCCGTTTTGCATCCGCTGGAGGTGACTGCTGCGGTGCACGAGGCAAAAAGGGCAAAAACCAATCATGCGTCGTGCGTGCTCAAGGTAAGCGCGGGCGATCACAGCATGCTGCTGACCTCCGACATCGAGGCACCGGACGAGGCCGCGCTGCTGGCGCGAGAAGGCGTCAAGCTGCGTTCGGATATCCTGCTTGTGCCGCACCATGGCTCGCGCACCTCGTCTACCGAGATCTTCCTCGATGCCGTGGGCGCCAATGAAGCCATCGTGCCGGTCGGCTATCGCAACCGCTTCGGCCACCCCAAGGCCGATGTGATGGAACGCTACGCGGCGCGCGGCGTCAGAGTCTGGCGGACGGATCGCGATGGGGCGCTCCAGGTGCGTCTGGCGGCGGATACAACGCCCGCCTTGCGCGGCTGGCGCAGCGAGCATGCACGCTACTGGCATGGCCGGTGATACATTTCGCCCGGAGGAGACGAAAATGAAATACACCACCGGATCGGTGCAATGCCTGAGCCCGTCAGGCCTGCACCGCATGGCCTACACGGAGTGGGGGGCGCGCGACAATCCGCGCGTGCTCGTCTGCGTGCACGGTCTGACGCGCAACGGGCGTGATTTCGATAATCTGGCGGAAGCGCTTTCGGCGCACTACCGCGTGATTTGCCCCGATGTCGTCGGGCGCGGTGTCAGCGGCCGTCTGCGCGACCCGACGCATTACACCATTCCGCAGTACGTCGCCGACATGGTGACACTGATCGCCCGCCTCGGCGTGGAAACTGTCGAATGGGTCGGCACCTCGATGGGCGGCCTGATCGGCATGGCGCTGGCGGCGCAGGAGGGCAGCCCGATCCGCCGCCTGGTGCTGAACGATGTCGGGCCGTTGATCAGCGTCGAATCACTACAGCGCATTGCTGAGTACGTCGGTATCGATCCGACCTTCGCCAGCTTCGAGGAGGCGCTGGCCTACGTGCGCCTGATCAGCGCCCCGTTCGGCGCCCTGAGCGACGAGCAATGGCGACATCTGACCGAAACCAGCGTGATGCAACGTCCGGAGGGGCGCTGGGGCTTTCGCTACGACCCGCGCATCGCCGAACCCTTCCGCGCCGCTTTTGTCGGCCAGGATATCGACCTGTGGCCGATCTACGAGCGCATCGCCGTACCAACGCTGGTCGTGCGCGGCGCCGAATCCGACTTGCTGGCGCGCGAGGTCTGGCAACAGATGGCCAGCCGCGGTGCACGGGCCGAATTGGCCGAAATTCCCGGTGTCGGCCACGCGCCGATGTTCCTGTCCGAAGACCAGATCGCGGTCGTCCGCGACTTTTTGCTGAAACCATGAAACATATCGTCGTTCAAGGACTCAAGCTCGAATATCGCGACTATCCGGCCACGGCCGACGGCAAACCGACGCTGGTGCTACTGCACGAAGGGCTGGGCTGCGTCACCATGTGGCGGGATTTCCCGCAGAAGCTGGCAGCCGAAACGGCCTGCCGGGTCATCGTCTATTCGCGCGCCGGCTACGGACATTCCGAGCCTTACCCCGAGCCGCGCACGCCGCGTTACATGCACCGCGAAGGCGAGGAAATGCTGCCAGCGCTGCTCGATGCGCTGCATATCGAGCGTCCCATCCTGGTCGGCCACAGCGACGGCGGCAGCATTTCGCTGATCTTCGCCGGCGCCCACCCGGAACGGCCGCTTGGCATTGCCGTGATGGCGCCGCATGAATTCGTCGAGGAAGAAACCCTGGCCGGCATCCGTGTGGCGCGCGAAGCCTGGGCGAGCACCGACTGGCCGAAGAAGCTGGCGCGCTACCACCACGATGCGCCGCGCGTTTTCTCGGACTGGAACGACTGCTGGCTTTCGCCGGCTTTCCGTGACTGGAATATCGAAGACTACCTGCCGAAAATCGCTTGTCCGGTGCTGGCCATTCAAGGCGAGGACGACGAATACGCCACCATGCGCCAGATCGACGTGATTGCCGAGAAGGTGCCGGGTACGCAACAGCTCAAGCTGGCCCAATGCGGCCATACGCCGCAGCGCGATCAGGAAGCGGCGGTGTTGGCGGCGCTGGCCGGGTTCGTCAGCCGGCTGAGCGGGTCCTGACGGTAGTAGCGTTTCAGGAGTTCATAAACCGCCGGGTATTCGGCGGACAGGACGTCGGGTAACTCGAAGAAGCTTTCGCTGAAAACGGCGAAGCATTCTTCGGGCGCTTCGGCAGCGTAGGGATCGATGATCGTTTCCTCGCCGCCATCGACGCGCCGACAGAAATCGTCGTAGGCCGCAGCGAAAACGTCGTCCCATTCATCTTCGCCGATACCGGAATGCAGCGCGGGCATACCGTCGGCCTCGCCGTTCAGCATGTCCAGCTTGTGGGCGAATTCGTGGATCACCACGTTGTAGCCATCGCCGGCCAGTTGCACGTCGTGCCACGAAACGAGTAGCGGGCCGCCTTCCCAGGCTTCGCCGGAGAGCACGTCGTCGAACTCGTGCACGATGCCGTCTTCGTCCTGGAAACTGCGCGGCACGACGAATTCGTCGGGATAGACGACGATGCCGACCCAGTCGCGATAGGCCTTGAGGCCGAGGTTGAGGATGGGCAGGCAGCCCTGGGCGGCGATGGCGACGCAGATTTCGTCGGTGAGTTCGAGGCCGCCGGCGGTGCTGAATTCCTTCTCGGCCAGGAATTCCTCGGCCAACGTTTTCAGCCGATTTTGCTCGTGCACCGCAAGCGTCGCCAGAAATGGGTAGCGGGCCAGCGTGGCGGCCCACTGGGTTTCGGGGATCGCCTGCCGCTGCGGGCGGCGCAGCCAGTCGAACAGGCCCATCACTTCTTCATGGTCAGCCAGATGCCGGTGAAGATCAGGCCGATGCCGAGATAGTGGTACCAGAACGGCACTTCGTTGAGGAAAACCGCCGAAAGCAGGGTACCGAACACCGGCATCAGGTGGATGAACAGGCTGCCCTTGGCCGGCCCGACCTCGGCGACGCCCCGGTTGTAGAAGATGTAGCCGACGAAGCTGGGCAGCACACCGACATAGGCCAGCACGGCCAGCGAGCCGAGATGAACGTTCATGTGCCGATCCTGCACCAGCAATTCCCAAGCATAGGCCGGGATCAGCGCGAGCAGGCCGATGAAGATCGTCGTACCGAGCATCAGCATGGGATTTACCCCGGCCGGGCGCCAGGCGAGCAGCACGGTATAGATGGCCCAGTCGAGCACGGCGAGCAGCATCCACAGGTCGCCGACATTGAGGTTCAGGTGCAACAGGATGTTCAAGTCGCCGTGGGAGACGATGGTGAGGGCGCCAGCTAGCGACACAAAGACACCGATACCTTCGATACGACGCAGTCTCTTGCCGAGGAAAGCCCAAGCGATGGCCATGGTGGCGATCGGGATGAACGAATTGAGCAAGGTTGCATTGGTCGCCGTGGTGTGCTGCAGGGCCAGGTAGGCGAAGGTGTTGTAGCCGCCGACGCCGAGCAGGCCGAGGGCCAGCAAAGGCAGCCAGCCTTTCTTGAGGTGCGGCCATTGCGCCTTGATGTGCGGCAGGGCGAGCGGCAGGACGAGCATGAAGGCGATGGCCCAGCGCCAGAAAGCCAGCGCCATGGGCGGCACGTCGCCGCGGATGCCGCGGCCGAGGACCATGTTGCCGGACCAGAACAGCGCGGTCAGGGTCAGCAGCAGGTAAGGATTAGCGAAACGTTTGAGCATGGTCGGCGGATTATGCCTGAACTCCCCGTGCCGGCTCTTGCGGTTTACCCGGACAACTCCTGTCGGGCGCGTTTGGCAGTCAGTGGCGATAAGTCCGACTGAACGACCGCGCGGCGCAGCGAGCGCAGGCGGGCGAGCAGGGTATCGCGCAGTTGTTCGAGTTCCGGCAAGCGGGCGCGAGCTGCCTGCGGGTCGCGAGCATGCAGATTCAGCAGTTCGGCGCCCAGGCGATGGACCTGATCGTGGATCGGGATGATTTCCGGGAAGGCTTGCAGATGGGCGTAGCGTATGAAGTCGTCGCTATCGAGCCACTGGCCGAAGCGGCAAAGGTGGGCATCGAGCGGCGGGACGGGCAGATTGCTGCCCGGCTCGGCCTGGATCAGCGCAGTGAATTCCTTGACCCAGCGAATGTGATCGACCTCGACGGTGAGCAACGGCAGGTCTTCCGGCGGCCAGCGAATGGCTTCCTGCCAGGCCTTGGGGAATTCCCAGCGGGCGATCCAGCCGGGGATGTCTGCGGCCGGCATCGGCCGGCCGATGCCGAAGCCCTGGCCATGGTCGCAGCCCAGATGCAGCAGCAGTGTGCCGTGCGCCACGCTTTCCACGCCTTCGGCGATGACGCGTCGGCGGAAGGCAGAAGCCAGCCCGACCACGCCGTCGACAATGGCCAGGTCGTCCGGATCGTCCAGCATGTCGCGGACGAAGGAGCGGTCGATCTTCAGGGTCTGCATCGGCAACTGCTTCAGGTAGGACAGCGAGGAATAGCCGGTGCCGAAATCGTCGATGGCGAACTGTACGCCCAGGCGGCGACATTCGCTGATGCGTTCGCTGACTTGAGTGAGATCCTGCAAGGCGGCGGTTTCAACGATTTCCAGTTCGAGGTGGCCTGGCGAGGCACCGGGGTAGCGTTGCAATGCTTGTTGCAACTGCTGGGCGAAGTCGGTCTGCTGCAGATGGTGGGCGTCGATGTTGACGCTGACGGTCAGATGCAGATCGATGGCCGACCAGGCTTCCATCTGGCGCAAGGCCTGATCCAGCACGTAGCGGCCGAGTTCGGCGTGCATGCCGCAGCGTTCGATCTGGAAAAGGAAATCGTCCGGGACGAGCAGCCCGCGCTCGGGATGGCGCCAGCGGATCAGCGCTTCGGCACCGAGAATGCGTCCGGCCCGCATATCGACCTTGGGCTGGTAGTAGAGGACGAATTCATTTTGCTGGAACGCGCGCTCCAGTTCTTCCTGCACATTGTCCTGACGAGTCGTCGCGCTGCTATCGTGCATCCTGAAATACTGGACACGCTGCCGGCCGGCCTGCTTGGCGCTGTACATCGCCTGGTCGGCATGACGGAGCAAGGTATCCGGATCGTGACTATCGTTCGGGTAGATCGTGACGCCAATGCTGGCGCTGACCGAGGCCGCTTCGTTTTCGATCTGGAAGGGGGTGGTCAGTGCATCGGTTATGCGTTGCAGCGTCTGGTTGCATTCGCCGATATCCGGCAGATCGCCGATCAGGATGACGAATTCGTCGCCCCCCAATCGACTGACCGTATCATCCTGGCGCAGACAATGCGTCAGGCGCCGTGCCACTTCGATCAATAAGCTGTCGCCGGCGCTGTGCCCCCAGCGGTCGTTGATGGGCTTGAAATTGTCGAGGTCGATGTAGCAAACGGCGAGCAGTGAGTTGTGGCGGCTGCAGCGGGCGATTGCCTGATGCATGCGGTCGGCCAACAGCAGGCGGTTAGGCAGGCCGGTCAAGGCATCGTAATAGGCCATCCGCTCCAGGCTGTCCTGGTTGAGTTTCTGGTTGGTGATGTCGGTCAGCAGGCCGATATAGTTGCTCAACTCGCCGCGTTCGTTGCGGATCGAGGAAATGCTGGTCAGTTGGGCATACAGCTCGCCATCCTTGCGACAATTCCAGATTTCACCCTGCCACAGGCCTTTTTCACGCAACTCTTCCCATAGTTCCTTGTAGAACGAGATATCGTGCTTGCCTGATCGCAACAGGCGTGGTGTCTGTCCGATCAATTCATCGTGCGCATAGCCGGTGAGGGCGCTGCAACTGTTATTGGCTTCGATGATCGTTCCCTTCGCATCCGTAATCAGGATGCCTTCCCTGGCATGTTCGAAGACGCCGGCAGCGAGGCGCAAGCTGCCTTGCTGCTGGTGCAGGCGATGACGACTGAGGAAGAGGAGCAGGACTGCGCCTGCCAGAACAACGATCATGCTGCCGGCAGCCCACAGAATTTCACGTCCGTGTTCGGACATGATGTCGTCCCAGGTGATCTGCTGGTTGGCATAAGGGCCGAGGCGGGTCTCGCGGAAAAGATCGAGTACTGGCTGATAGTTTTGCGGCAGGGTCCAGCCATAAAGATGTGCGCTCTGTGCTGCCGGATCGTCAGCTTGCATGGCCAATAGAGCGACCAGAATGTGCTTGCTGAGGTCTTCCGAAAAATTTGCGACGCGGGCAAGCGGCCATTCCGGGTAGAGGCGGGTGCTGTGCAGGTAAGGGTATCCCGGCGTCTGACGGCTATCGATGATTTTCAGTTGATCGAGTTTGATCTTGCCGGTAGCGACCATGGCCTCGACCAGGTCGGAACGGACCAGTCCTGCATCTGCATTGCCGGCCAGAACGCCCTGCACGACCTTTTCATGATTTTCCGTTTCGACGATTGAGGCAGCATCCTTCTGCAAATCAATGCCGGCTGCGCGCGCCTCACGTACATGCACCTGCCAGCCGCCCAGGCTCGATTTGTCCGGTATCAGCAGATGCTTGCCCTTGAGATCGGCATAGTGGGAGATATCGGAGCGGTCGGCTCGGGTGATCGCTAGACCTCCAAACTGATTCAATGGCCCGTTCGGTCCAGCGATCAGGCGCGTGGCGATGCGCGAGGTCTCGCCGGTGGCTTCCAGTTCGGTGTAGTGCCCGGTATTGGTGACCAGCAATTCGATTTCGTGCCGTTTGACGGCTTCGTTCAACTCGCCGTAATTGAGCGGAACGATGACGAAACGGCGCCCCGGGATGCGCTTTTCCAGATAGTCGGCATGGCCTTGCCAGGTTTTAAGCGCTTGCTCCGGACCGCGATAGGCCAGGACGCCGATGCGTATCGTGGGATACGTTTCGCCGGAAGCATTTCCCTGTCCGGCCAACGTTAGCCAGAGAAAAACGACCAGGGTAAAAAAAATGCGCCAGCGCATGGCAGGGGCTGAAAAGTATTTAACTGGGCCAGTGTATATCAGCATATGCTGATTGCCTAGCAATAAATGGGTTTTTGGTGTTTTGTGGCGCCCGCGTCGCGTTTGTCTTGAAGCTGTGGTTTTTACTATTTTTAATCGTGTGGGCAAACGCATTCGACGAGGGCCTCATTTATAATTACGGCATGGTTTCCGTCGTCCATTCCGTCGCCGCCCAGAGCGACTTCGATCAGTTTTTTGCCCGCCTTTCCGATGGCCTCAGTCCGGATGAGACCGAGTTGCTGCGCAAGGCCGTCGAGTATGCATGGGAGGCCTACGGCGACCGCACCTTGGGGAGCGGCGAGCGCATCTGGTCGCATGCCCTGGGTATGTCCGTCATCATCGCCGGCCTCAAGCTCGATGCCGAGTCGCGCATCGCCGCGGTACTCTTCGCCATTCCGGCGCAGGACGAGCAGCACGGCATCGCCCGCATCGAGGAGCGTTTCGGCAAGCCGGCGGCGCATCTGGTTTCCGGCATCTCGCGACTGAACAAGCTGCGCCCGATCACCAAGGGCTTCGTCGCGGCCAACATCGAGGCCGAGGAGGTCAATCCGGCCGAGATGAAGGCGCAGGTGGAAGTGCTGCGCAAGATGCTGCTGGCCATGGTCGAGGATATCCGTGTCGTGCTGCTGCGCCTGGCCAGCCGGACGCAGACCCTGCGCTACTACGCGGCCAACCCGGACGACCTGCGCGTGCAGGTGGCGCGCGAGACGCTCGAACTCTATTCGCCGCTGGCCAATCGCCTGGGCGTCTGGGAACTGAAGTGGGAGCTGGAGGATCTGTCCTTCCGCTTCATCCACCCGGATACCTACAAGAAAATCGCCAAGATGCTGGACGAGAAGCGCAGCGAGCGCGAGCAGTTCATCATCGATGCAGTGGCGAAGGTGCGCCAGGAGCTGGAGGAAGCTGGCGTACACGGGGCCGAGATTTATGGCCGTCCGAAGCACATCTACAGCATCTGGAACAAGATGCGGAAGAAGGGCGTCGAGTTTTCCGAGGTCTATGACGTGCGCGCCCTGCGCATCATTGTCGATGACCTGAAGGATTGCTACACCGCGCTTGGCATCGTGCACAACCTGTGGACGCCGATTCCCAAGGAATTCGACGATTACATCTCGAATCCCAAGGGCAATTACTACCGTTCGCTGCACACCGCAGTACGTTGTCCGGACGGGCGCAGCCTGGAAATCCAGATTCGCACCTGGGAAATGCACAAGCATGCCGAGCTGGGCGTGGCCGCGCACTGGCGCTACAAGGAAGGTGCCAAGCGGGCCGGTGAGGACAGTTACGACGAGAAGATCGCCTGGTTGCGTCAGCTGCTGACCTGGAAGGACGAAGTCTCCGACAGCTCGGACTGGGTCAAACACTACAAGCAGGCGGCGCTGGACGAGACCATCTACGTCATCACGCCGCAGGGCAAGGTGGTCGACCTGCCGGCCGATTCGACGCCGATCGACTTCGCTTACCGCGTCCACACCGAACTCGGCCACCGCTGCCGCGGCGCCAAGGTCAACGGTCAGCTGGTGCCGCTCAATACGCCGCTGCACACCGGGCAGGAGGTCGAGATCGTCACCGCCAAGGTCGGTGGGCCGTCGCGCGACTGGCTCAATCCGACCCTCGGCTACATCCACACCAAGAGCGCGCGGACCAAGGTGCGCACCTGGTTCTCCAATCTGGCGCTGGAAGAAACTTTGGCCGAAGGGCGCGGCCTGATCGGCAAGGAATTGCAGCGTGCCGGGCAGACCGGGGCGAATATCGAGGAATTGGCCCACAAGCTCGGTTTCTCGCGGGCGGATGACCTCTATATCGCGGCAGCACGCGGTGAGTTGAACCAGCGTCAGTTCCAGGCGGTGGCCCGCGGTGGCGACCTGCTGGCCGAAACGCAGGCGCCGGATGAGGTCGTCGCCAAGCCGGCCAAGCCGGTCGAAGGTAACCAGGGCATCCTGATCGTCGGTGTCGACAAGCTTCTGACGCAATTGGCACGCTGCTGCAAGCCGGCGCCACCGGATGAAATCCACGGCTTCATCACGCGCGGCAAGGGGATTTCCATCCACCGTGCCGATTGCCCGAACTTCGCCAACCTGGCGGCACTGCACCCCGAGCGCGTCATCGAGACCGATTGGGGCGTGCAGACGACTGGCGTCTTCGCCTGCGACATCGTGGTCGATGCGCATGACCGCCAGGGCCTGCTGCGCGACATTTCCGAAATCTTCACGCGCGAGAAGCTCAACGTGGTCGGGGTCAATACCCAGTCCAAGCAGGGCAAGGCCCACATGAGCTTTACCGTCGAGATCACCAACTTGCAGCAGTTGCAACGCACGCTGGCGCTGATCCACGAAGTCGAAGGTGTGGTCGGCGTGCGGCGTGCCTAAGGAGAACCCATGAAAGGTAATTTCGCGGCCATCGCACTGATCGTCATCGGCGCCATCGCACTTGGCGTCAATCTCGAATTGTTCGAACTCGACATCGTCGCGATACTGCGCAAATGGTGGCCGCTGGCGCTGATCGCCGTCGGTGCGGCGCTGTTCTTCACGCCGGACGACGCGAAGAAGGGCTGAGGGCTACTCCTTCAGCGTATCGATCAGGACGAACAGCCGGCGGTAGAACTCCGGGTCGGAGATGGTTTCCTCGCCGACCTTGACCAGCGAATTCTTGTCGGTCGGCCACGGCACCGAGATCGAGCCGAGGCCGGCGACTGACAGGCCGGTCGAGCTACCGCCGGATTTCAATTCGTGGCGCGTCTGCAAGGCGCTGGCGTACATGGTCGATTCCTCGCCGGTGGCCAGGCAGACCAGAGTCAGCTTCAGTTGAACCTGCAAATCGCTCTGCGGCTGGAAGAATTTCTGGCCGCGGATGCTCTGTGGCGCCGACGCATCGACGTCGTAGCCCTGACTGAGCAGGGCGCGCTTGCCGTAGTCGCACAGCACCAGCGGCGGCAGGGTGCTGTGGAACTGGAAAGGGGTTTCGGCATCGAAGGTTTCCGACTGATAGGCCTTCTTGGGCGAGCTCGAACAGGCGGTCAGCGCCGTTGCGAGTGCCAGGGTCAGGAGGAGCTTCGGGGTGGGGAACTGCATGGAGGTAAAACGTGCTTTCGATCTTGAAGGCGGCGTATCTTACCGCATTGCCCTTGGCCGAATTGTTGCGAAATGTTCAAAACCGGGTTGCCCCGGTTTCTTGCCATTTTGCGTAGTGCACCGCAGCAGTCAGATATCAGCCGCCACCAAGCGTCAGCATCAACTCGCCTTGGGCATTGTGTGGCTTGGCGCGGGCCGAGCGGCGGCGCTGGTAGGCGCCCTGGCTGTTCATTTCCCAGCCTTGCTGGTTGTCGGCCAGGTAGAACTTCAGGCCTTCGGTAATCACGCGCTTCTTCAGCTTGGGATCGAGGATGGGGAAGGCCAGTTCGATGCGCTTGAAGAAGTTGCGCTCCATCCAGTCGGCGGACGACAGATAAACCGTTTCTTTGCCGCCGGCGTGGAAGTAGAAGATGCGGTGGTGCTCAAGAAAGCGGCCGATGATCGAGCGCACGCGAATCTTGTCCGACAGGCCCGCTACGCCGGGGCGTAGGGCGCAGACGCCGCGCACGATCAGGTCGATATCGACGCCGGCCTGCGAGGCTTCATAGAGCGCGTTGATCACTTCCGGTTCGAGCAGCGAATTCATCTTGGCGACGATACGCGCCTTGCCGCCGGTGCGAGCGATTTCGGCCTCAGCACGGATGGCGGCGACGACATTCGGTTGCAGCGTGAACGGCGCCTGCCACAGGTGTTTCAAGGTGCGCGCTTGCCCCAGGCCAGTCAGCTGCTTGAACACTTCGCTGACGTCGCGGGTGACTTCCTCGTTGGCCGTCATCAGGCCGAAGTCGGTATACAAGCGAGCGGTACGCGGGTGGTAGTTGCCGGTGCCGAGGTGGGCGTAGCGCTTCAGGCCGCCTTCCTCGCGGCGGACGATGAGCAGCGCCTTGGCGTGGGTCTTGTAACCGACCACGCCATAAACCACGTGGGCGCCGACTTCTTCCAGCTTGGTTGCCCAGCCGATGTTGGCTTCCTCGTCGAAACGCGCCATCAGTTCGACGACCACGGTCACTTCCTTGCCGTTCTGCGCGGCGCGGATCAGCGACTGCATCAGCACCGAGTCGGTACCGGTGCGGTACACGGTCATCTTGATCGCCACCACCTGCGGGTCGGTCGCCGCCTGGTTGAGCAGCTCGATCACCGGCGCGAAGGACTGATAGGGGTGGTGCAGCAGGATGTCGTTCTTGCGGATGCTGTCGAAAATGTTGGCGCCTTTGCCCAGGCCCTTGGCGGTGCCCGGCACGAAGGGGCGGAATTTCATTTCCGGACGGTCGACCCAGTCCGGCACCTGCATCAGGCGCACCAGATTGACCGGGCCATGCACGCGGTAGAGGTCGGCCTGGCTCAAGCCGAACTGTTCGAGCAGGTACTCGGTCATCGCTTCCGAACAATTGTCGGCCACCTCAAGGCGCACGGCATTGCCGAAATGGCGCTGCGGCAGTTCACCCTGCAGCTTGGTGCGCAGGTTGGTGACTTCTTCCTCATCGACGAAGAGGTCGGAATTACGCGTGGCGCGGAATTGATAGCAGCCAAGCACCGTCATGCCGGTGAACAGTTCGCCGACGAACTCATGCAGGATGGACGACAGGAAAACGAAGCCGTATTCACAGCCGGCCAGCTCTTCCGGCAGGCGGATGACACGTGGCAAGACGCGCGGCGCCTGGACGATGGCGGCGTTGGAGCTGCGACCGAAGGCATCCTTGCCTTCCAGTTCGACGGCGAAATTGAGGCTCTTGTTGAGCACGCGGGGGAAGGGGTGCGACGGGTCCAGGCCGATCGGCGTCAACACCGGCACCATCTCGCGAATGAAGTAATCGCGAATCCATTCGCGCTGCGCCTCGTTCCAGCTCGAGCGGCGCAGGAAACGGATGCCTTGCTCGGCCAGGGCCGGCAGGATCACGTCGTTCAAATGCTGATACTGCTCGGCCACCATGGCATGAGCCTCGGCCGAAACCAGGCGGAAAGCCTCCTGTGCGGTCTTGCCGTCAGTAGTGACCACCGAGGCGTGTGCACGGACCTGTTCCTTCAAGCCGGAGACGCGAATTTCGAAAAACTCGTCCAGATTGCTCGAAACGATGCACAGGAAGCGCAGCCGTTCGAGTAGCGGCACCCGCTCATCCTGCGCCTGCGCCAGCACCCGGCGATTGAAGGCGAGCAGGCCCAACTCGCGGTTCAGATAGTTTTCGGTCGGAAAACGGGGCTTCAGGTAGGGATGATTCATCGCGCACTCCAGGTAACTTCTCAAGTATAGGCCTCAAGGGCCTAATTTTGTTGCACTTGTGTTACACGGGTGTGACTTCGAGTGAGTCTAGGTTTGCTGGGGCGAGTATCGGCCATGAGCGGCCGGTCAGGTATTAGTCCCGTAAGCGGTCATGCTCATGCTTTTGTCCCATAGGCCGCGCAAAGATGAATCCTTGTAACGCACGCACCACTTGCTACCGCAAG
This sequence comes from Azonexus sp. IMCC34839, assembly GCF_047047955.1. Classification (GTDB taxonomy): domain Bacteria; phylum Pseudomonadota; class Gammaproteobacteria; order Burkholderiales; family Rhodocyclaceae; genus Azonexus. The sequence goes on from NZ_CP150631.1 coordinate 105,024, forward strand.
CCTTATTCATAAGGTACGCTTACCCGATGATTCAGATCAAACCCGCAGACTTCCCGGATGACTTAGAACGCGTCGTAGCCATTTTTCGGGAGTACGTCGCCAGCCCAAGCGTAAGCCTCGATTTTCAGGACTACGAGGCAGAGTTCGCTGCTTTACCGGGCAAGTATGCTACCCCTGAAGGTCGCTTGCTTCTCGCATGGAAAGATGGGGCCGTCGTTGGATGTGCCGCGCTTCGCAAAGTTGATGGAAGCGTGTGTGAAATGAAGCGCGTCTACATCCGATCAACAGCGCGAGGCGAAGGCCTTGGCCGAAAGCTAATCGAAAGCCTCCTCGCGGAGGCACGAGAAGCGGGCTACACGCGCATTTGCCTTGACGTATTGCCCGAATTTGTCGTCGCGCAAAGCATCTATGAATCGCTGGGTTTTCGACCTGCACCACCTATAACGTTCAATCCCGTGCCTGGCACAAAATTCTTGGGTCTGGACTTAGTCTCGTCGCCACCCACCAACGCGGCTTAACATGCTGCTCACCTCCGCTCAATTCAGTCGCTGGGCCCAACGCAGGTTAGCTCTACGTTCCTGAAGTCCACTTCTTCAGGCAAGCAATTTCAATTTTGGGTCGATAGCGGAAATGTTCGCCCTATCTGCGGTGCACCGCCCAAAACAGCCAATTTTCAGAAACTTCAGGCCGCCCGGTTGATGTCGTTGGCGGCGGGCTGGAGTGCCGCCAGCAAGGTGCCGAACTTGGCTTCGGTTTCGGCCCATTCGAGTTGGGCATCCGAGCCGGCGACGATGCCGGCGCCCGCTTGCAGTTCGACGGCGTTGCCGTCGAGCAGGGCGGAGCGGAGGGCGACGGAGAATTCGCTGTCGCCATTGGGCTGCAGGATGCCGAAGCCGCCGCTGTACCAGGCGCTGCGGCGTTCGCCATGGGCATTCAGCCAGGTCTGCGCCGCACTACTCGGGTAGCCGCCGACGGCGGGGGTCGGGTGCAGGCAGCGCAGCAGGTCGAAGAGGCTGGCATCGGGGCGGAGTTGGCCTGCGATGCGATTGCGCAAATGCAGTAACTGACCGGCGGCGTGTTCTTCCGTGGCGGAGATGCTCGGCGGTGTCAGGCACAAATGGCTCAAAGCCTGGCGGACGGCGTCGACGACGTAGGCTTGTTCCTGGCGGTTTTTTTCGATGTCGAGCGTTGGCGAGCCGGGCCAGGCGGTGCCAGCGAGGGCGTCGACTTCCACCTGGCGTCCGCGCAGTCGCACCAGCCGTTCCGGCGTGGCACCGAGAAAGACCTGATGGCCGTTGCCGTGGGCGAAGACGACGCTGTCCGGTTGTTGCTCGTTCAGGCGGGCGAGCAGCCAGGCGGGCGAAACGGGCTGGTCGGCCAGCAGTTTGCGCTGGCGGGTAAGGACCACTTTGGCCAGGCGCCCTGCGGCGATGTCGCGCATGGCAGCGTCGACGCGCGTTTGCCAGGCTTGTTCGGCCAGAGGATGTTCTTGCGGCCATGTGATTTTCGGAGTGGGCGCGGAAGCTGTGCCTTCTAGCCAAGCCGGCCAGAGGGCGGCGCTTTCGTCGATGCGACCGGCCGGGGCGGTTAGTGTCAGCGTTGCGCCTTCATGGGTACGCCGCAGCAGCAGAGCGGGCAGGGCGAGTAGGGCGTTGGGCAGGGGCGCGTCGTTGTCGTCGGCGAAGGCGAAGCCGGCGAAGGCGGCGGCGTTGGCCGATGTATGCCAGTGTTCGACCATGCCGCGCCAGGCGTGGTCGAGCGCGGCGAAGCGGTTGGGGCCGGCACTGGCGACATGCAGGGCGTGGCCGATGCCGAGCAGGAATTCGCCCTTGGTCGGCCGGGCGCGATACCAGAAGGGCTGGTCGGGTGGCAGGAGCGAGAGCCAGTCTTCGTTGGTGGCCGGTGAAGCCGGGAGAGCAAAATCGACGCTGATCGGCGCCGCCGGGGCCCCGGCCGCCTTGTCGCGCAGGGCGCTCGCCGCTTTGCCGGAAGCCAGCCATTGACGCAGGCGCGTTCTCATGCTTCGGCCTCACGGGCGAGTTGGCGCAGGGTGGTGCGTTCCAGCTTGCCGGTGGCGTTGCGCGGCAGGCGGTCGAGGCGCAGCACGCGGCGCGGTAGGGCGGCACTGTGCAGATGTTCGCGGGCGTGCGCCAGCAATTCCTCAATATCGACGTGACCGACGACCAGCGCGACGACGAGATCGCCCCACACCGGGTCGGGCCGACCGGTGACGGCGACGTCGATGACGCCGGGGCAGGCGGCCAGGCAGGATTCCACTTCGAGCGGATGTACGTTCTTGCCGCCGCTGATCAGCATGTCATCGGCCCGGCCGAGCACGGTCAGGCGGCCTTCGGCATCGAGTCGGCCGAGATCGCCGGTGGTGAACCAGCCGTCGGCATCGAGTCCGCTGCCGTCGACATAGCCCAGCATCAATTGCGGGCCGCGCAGGCGGATGCGGCCGTCGGCAGCGATGGCGATTTCATGGCCGGGCATGACGCGGCCGACCAGACCTTCGTGCCACGGACCGTCGTCCGGTTGCCAGGTGGCGATTTGGGCGCCGGTCTCGCTCATGCCGTAGCTCGGCCGCAGCGGCCAGCCGGCAGCCACGCCACGTTGGTACAGCGGCAGGCTGAGAGCGGCGCCGCCAATCATGGCGCAGCGCAGTGAAGGCGGCGGAGCAATGCCGGCATCGAGCAGGCGGGCCAGCATGGCGGGCACCAGCGAGATGTGAGTGATGGCGTGGCGGGCGAAATCGCGGGCAATGGCATCCGGCTCGAAGCCCTCGTGCAGCACGACGGTGGCGCCGGCCAGCGCGCAGCGCCAGAGAATGCTTTGGCCGCCGATATGGTAGAGCGGCAGACAGTTCAGCCACACGTCGCCGGACTTCAGGTCGAGGTGCAGGTTGGCCGCCTTGGCAGCGCTGCTCAGTTGTGCATTGGAGAGTTGCGCGGCGCGCGGCTGGCCCTCGCTGCCACTGGTCGAGATGATCAGCGCCACTTCGGGATGCAAGAGAGGTGTGTTTTGCTCAGTGCTGCGGTGCACTGGCCAAAAAGAGCGATTTTCGAAGCTGTGGGCATAGGCGCCCAGCGCAAGGTCGAGGGCGCTGCCCGAGTGCTGTGCCGCCTGATTCTGCCCGGAGGCAGCGGCTACCCGCTGTGCCGCCGCGCACAAATCCCGATAGGAAAAATTGCGCTCATCCGACAGCAATGCGGGTGCCGCCGGAAATCGTTCGACGGCATGGCGGAGGAGGTCGGCAAGCGAGGTGGGTTCGGGCTTCATCAGCGGTCGATTATACGAAGAAGAGCCCGAGCGTTCCGGTGACGGAAATCAAGAAATCTCAGGGTTGTGGTGCCATCGAGACAATGCACTTGTCGTTTTTGCTAATTTCGCAAATTGATAATAAACAATTGTTCAACTTTACGTTAACGTTAACAGCCGCGAAAAATCGTCGTTTGCTGGATATTTTTCGCATAAATAATAAATAAATTTACCAATGGTGAATTTTCTCAAGGGGAATATTGGATGTCATCGCTGACGCTGAAGAGTCGCCTGCTTATTGCATTTGTTGCCGTCATTGTCGGTTTTATCGCCATCGGCATGACGGCGTTGTTTGACCTGAAGAAGGTCATGGAACAGGACCGCCGGGCAGAAATTCGTTCGGTGACGGAAAGCGCCAAGGCCACCGTGGAGTATTTCCAGAAGTTGCAGGCACAAGGTGCGCTGAGTGAAGAGGAGGCCAAGAAGCAGGCGATCGCCGCCTTGCGGCCGTTGCGCTTCAATGGTGGTAACTACGTTTTCATCCTGAATACCGAGTACAACTATGTGCTGAGTCCGGGCAAGCCCGAGGTTGAGGGCAAGTCGGGCAAGGACACCAAAGACAGCACCGGCCGCTATTTCATGAGCGATCTGGTCGATGTGGCGCGCAACCAGGCAGAAGGCGGCTATGTGGATTACGAATGGCCGAAGACGGCGGGCGGTGCCAATGTGGCCAAGGTGTCTTATGCCAACCTGTTTGCCCCGTGGGGCTGGGTACTGGGCGCCGGGGTCTATCTCGACGACGTCAGCGCGGCTTTCTGGAGCCAGGCGTGGCGCATGCTGGCGCTGGCTATCCCTATCGTCATCGTTATCGTCCTCATTTTCCTGTTCGTCGCGCGCAGCATCCTGAAGCAACTGGGTGGCGAGCCGACCTATGCGGTTTCCGTTGTACAGACCATCGCCCGAGGCGACCTGAGTCAATCGATTGATCTCGGTGCTGCGCAGGCGGACAGTATGCTGGCTGCCGTTGCCAACATGCGGGATGGCCTGGTCAGCATGATGAAGAAGATGGTCACGGTGGCCGACTCGCTGACCTCCCACGCCCATCACATCGCTACGGCGGCGACGCAGGTGGCAACGGCGAGCCACGAGCAGGCACAGGCGACCATCACCAGCGCGGCAGCACTGGAGCAAGTGACGGTCAGCATCAACGAGGTGTCGGAAATTGCCGTGGCGACCGAGGAAAGGGCAGCCGATACACTGAGCAAGGCTACGCACGGCCAGGCTGCGGTCGAGAAGGCTGCAGCCGAGGTGCAGGAGGTGGAGCGCCTGATCTCGGCCTCGGCCACCAAGGTCGAGGAACTGAAGAATCGTTCCATCGAGATCGGTTCGGTGGCCAATGTGATCAAGGAAATCGCCGACCAGACCAACCTGCTGGCCTTGAATGCCGCCATCGAAGCGGCGCGCGCTGGTGAGCAGGGCCGCGGCTTCGCCGTGGTGGCCGACGAGGTGCGCAAGCTGGCCGAACGCACCTCGGAAGCGACCACCCGCATTGCGACCACGGTGCAGTCGGTTCAGGTCGAAACCGACGGTGTTGTTCATACGATGCAGGAAACCGTGCCGCAGGTGCAGGCCAGCATGGCGCAGGTGCATGAGGTGGCGGACATCCTGGGCGAGATTCGTCGCGAGGCCGACGATTCGGTGGCCAAGGCGCGCGACGTGGCACAGGCGACGCGCGAGCAGGGTACGGCGGCCAATGACATCGCGGCCAATGTCGAGCACATCGCCAGCATGGCCGAGGAAGTCAGCGCGACAATGACCGGCAACGCCGGTGCGGCCGAGGAAATGCAGCAATTGGCGCACGAATTGCAGGCGGCGGTCGGGCAGTTCAAGCTGCCTTGATTCAGTCTGCTCGCAGGCAAAAAAGAAGGCCGGGCATGCCCGGCCTTTTCAATTCCTGTCGAAGGGAAATCTGTCGGCGTCAGGCGGCCAGCACCTGGCCAGCTGCGTTCTGCCGGGCCCACGGGGCCGGGCGGCGTACCGCTTCCCAGACCGGGCTGTTCATCGACAGCGCCAGTTGGCGGGCCAGCTCTTCCATGCCGGTGTAGCCCTCGTAGCCGAATTCGCGTTCCTGGTTGATGTCGAGGAAGGGAATGCGCGCCTTGAGCGCCGTGTACAGGTTGCGGCCGCCGGCGATCAGGATGTCGGCCTTGTATTCGCGGTAGGTCGAGAGCAGCGCCTTGGGGCTGCCGTCGTCGATCATCTTGGTGTCGTCGCCCATCAACTCGCGAATACGTGCTTTGTCTTCTTCGGTCGATTTCTTGGTGCCGGTGGCGACCACTTTCATGCCGAGATCCTGCAGGGCGGAGACGATGGACCACGATTTGACGCCGCCGGTGTAGAGCAGCACGCGCTTGCCGTTGAGCTTTTCGCGCCAGGGGTCGAGCCGCGCGCGCGACTTGGCTTCTTCGCGGGCGATCACGGCTTCGGTGCGTGCCATCAGGTCGGGATCGCCGATCAGCCTGGCGAAATCGCGCAGTGCGTTCGACATGTCGGCGACGCCGTAGAAGCTGCCTTCGAAGAACGGAATGCCGTAGTTGTCCTGCATCTTGCGCGCCACATTGAGCAGCGCCTTTGCGCAGACCACCATGTTCACCTTGGCGCGGTGCATGGTCTGCACCTCATGGAAGCGGGAATCGCCGGACAGCGTGCACAGGATGCGCAGGCCGAGCTCGTCAAAGAGCGGTGCAACATGCCAGAACTCGCCGGCGATGTTGTATTCGCCGATCAGATTGACGTCGTAGGTCGGCAGGCCGTCAGCGCGGGGCTTGGCCGGCTCCGGCTCGCGCGTGCCGATGACGTGCTTGAACATCGACTCGCCGGCCAGCCGGTTGCCGAGGTTCTTGGTGCCGTAGAAGCCGGCGGCGTCGACCGGCACGACCGGTGTACCCCAGCGCTCGGTGGCAGCCTTGCACACGGCGTCGACGTCGTCGCCGATCAGCGCCGTGACGCAGGTGTTGTAAACGAAGACGGCGGCCGGCGAATAGCTGTCGATGGCCTGCTTGACGGCATGAAACAGGCGCTTCTCGCCGCGCCCCATAACGACGTCGGTTTCCGACAGGTCGGTGGTCATGCCGATGCGGTAGAGCGTCGGGCCGGAGGAGCGGGTGCCGCGGTTATCCCACGACGAGCCGGCGCAGGCGATGGGGCCATGCACGATGTGGGCGACATCGGCGATGGGCAACAGCGCGATCTGTGCGCCGTCGAAGGAGCAGCCGCCGGCCGTCGCGCCGGGCTTGGGCCGCGCGCAGCCGGACTTTTCCTTCTTGTTGTGGCTACACGCCGGTTCGTCGAGCAGGGCCTGAATTTCGCTGGCTTTCATGGGCATCTCCTGAGTTCTGAACTGATGTCAGCAAGAACGGTGCCACGGTATTTTTTGTTCAAGATGTTGAAATAAAAGGGGATTAGACGTCCCAGGCTTTGTCGTTTATGCGACAACGGCACCACCTTGGGCAAAGTCGTGCATTGCTGCGGTGCACCTGGGGAAATGGCCAAAAATGAATCGTTTCGAAAAGGATAGTGCCGGCAAGCGTCGATTTCGCATGCCAACGGCTTGGGGCTCGCGGCCAAAGCATGGACAATGGCGCATCGCAATTTCACGCGGCTATCCGCTAGCTTGCTCCCCATGAAACTGGTCATTCTTGACGGTACGACATCGAATCTTCCGGTGGCCGCACATCTCCTTTCGGTGGCGGCGGGGGCGGGCGCCGAGGTCAGGTATTTTCCATTGGTCGAAAGCCGGTTGGCACCGTGTCTGGGGGATTTCGAGTGCTGGATCAAGACGCCGGGACTTTGCCGTACCCAGGATGGCATCAACGACATTATGCAGGCGCTGCATGCGGCCGATCTGGTCGTCTTTCTGACGCCTATTGTGTTCGGCGGCTATTCGGTCGAGTTGAAGAAAGCGGTCGATCGCTTGATTGGCATGGTGCAGCCCTTCTTCCACGATCGCGACGGGCTGACCCGGCATGTGGCGCGTTATCGCCGATATGCCCGCTTGTTGTTCATCGGCGTTCGCCAAGGCACGGACGAGGCTGCCGCCGATACCTTCCGAGAATTGACCGCCGGCAACGCCATCAACCTGCTCGCCCCGTCCTTTCAGACCAGGATCGTTGCGCTGGACGATGCGCGTTGGGCCGGTGAAACGGAAGCAGCCTTGCTGGCCGGTTTGCATGACACGGCCAGCGATCCCTTGCCGCCGATAGATCGGGCGGCGCTTTTCCGGGCGTGCGAGCCCGACAGTAGGCTGGATAGCGCCGCGCTGCCAGTCAAAACCGTCGCCGTGCTGATCGGCAGCGCCCGCCCCAAAGGCAGCAGCACCTCGGAATCGCTGGCGCGCGCCCTGATTGCCGATGTGGAGAAAGGCGGTGCCGAGGTCTCGCTTGTCTTCGCCAGTCAGTTCATCAAACCGGGACGTATGGCCGATGCGGCGCTATCCACCATGCTCAACGCCGATTTGCTGGTCATTTCGGCACCGCTCTACGTGGACGGTCTGCCGGCGCTGGTGACGCGCGCCCTCGAATGGCTCGCCCAACGGCTTGGGCAAGAGCCCCACGCTCTGCGCGCGGTGGCGGGACTGTTGAACAGCGGTTATCCAGAAGCCGTACATAACCGCATTGCCATGCGCCTGCTGCGCAACTTTGCCCGTGAAAGCGGTTTGGGCTGGGCCGGTGGCCTTGCGCTGGGGGGCGGTGAAATCATCCACGGGCGACCGCTGACGGCCGTGCGTTGGCTGGCGCGGCGGCCGATTCGCGCCTTGCGGCTGGCCGGTCAGGCGCTGGCGGCGGGGCAGGGAATTCCGGAAGCTGCCATCCAACTGATGGCGCGCCCCCTGGTTCCATCCTGGTTATTTCGCCTGGTTGCTCGGGTGCGCTGGCTGCGGCATGGCCGTCGCCACGGTGTCGATGGCCAAGCTTTGGTCGCACAGACGTTTGTCACGCTGGCCGAGCCGGAGAAAGTTGGCGACTGAGCCTCGTTATGGGCTCGGCATCACTGCTGCGGTGCACCGGCCAAAAAGGCAAAAAACCGCCCCGGCGGGTGCCTTGCTGAACAAGGCCTCGACCGGGGCGGGCGACTGACGGATGCTAAGGGCTTACTGCTCGACGAAGGCGCGTTCGATCACGTAGTCGCCGGCTTCGCCGATGTGCGGCGAAATCTGGAAGCCGTAGGTGTCGAGCATGGTCGAGATTTCCTTCAGCATGGCCGGACTGCCGCAGATCATGCCGCGGTCGGTGGCCGGATCGAGCGGCGCTTCGCCGATATCGCGGAACAGCTTGCCGGAGGTGATCAGGTCGGTCTGGCGGCCGGTATTGCGGAAGGGCTCGCGCGTCACCGTCGGGTAGTAGATCAGCTTGTCTCGGATCTCATCGCCCAGGTATTCGTGTTCCTTCAGGTCCTGCTCGATGTAGTCGTGGTAGGCCAGTTCGTTGGTCCAGCGCACGCCGTGGATCAGGATGATCTTCTCGAAGCGCTCGTAGGTTTCCGGATCGTGGATCAGGCTCATGAAGGGGGCGAGGCCGGTGCCGGTGGCGAACAGGAAGAGGCGCTTGCCGGGCTTGAGGTCGCGCAGGACCAGCGTGCCGGTCGGCTTGCGGCTGACCAGCAGCTTGTCGCCGGGTTGCAGGTGTTGCAGGCGCGAGGTGAGCGGGCCATCCGGCACCTTGATGCTGAAGAACTCCAGGTGCTCTTCGTAATTGGCGCTGGCCACGCTGTAGGCGCGCATCAATGGCCGGCCGTTGACCTCCAGGCCGATCATGACGAACTGGCCATTGCTGAAGCGCAGGCTCTGGTCGCGCGTGGTGCGGAAGGTGAACAAGCTGTCGTTCCAGTGATGGACGGAAACGACGGTTTCGGTATTGAAGGCGCTCATGGCGTTTGATGGCGAGTGTTTTTGACGGAGTCAGTTTAGTTGCTTGCGTAATTTAATAAAGCGGATAATTTAGCTAAAACATATTTGAAAAATCGATATGAAGCTGACGCTACGCCAACTCGAAATCTTTGCCGCCATCGCCCGCGAACAGAATGTCTCGCGCGCCGCCGAACAACTGGCCATGTCGCAATCGGCCGCCAGCAATGCGCTGGTCGAGCTGGAGCGGCAGTTCGATTGCCCGTTGTTCGACCGAATCGGCAAGTCGCTGCATCTGAACGCGACCGGGCAGGGCGTGCTGCCGATGGTGGACAGCCTGCTTGGCCAGGCGCGCGAGGTCGAGGCCTACCTGGCCGGCGGGCAGCTCGCCCCGCTCAAGGTCGGCGCCACGCTGACCATCGGCAACTATCTCGGCACCCTGGTCATCGCCGACTACATGCGCGATTACCCCAATTCCCCGGTCAGCCTGCAGGTGGCCAACACGCATGCCATCGTCGAGCGCCTGCTGCGCTTCGATTGCGATGTGGCGCTAGTCGAGGGCGAAATCAGCCATCCCGAATTGCTGGTCGAACCGTGGCTGGAGGATGAACTGGTGGTTTTTTGTGCACCATCGCATCCCTTGGCGGCAATTGGGAGCGCAGATAACGCCACACTCGCCGGCCAGGGCTGGATCTTGCGCGAGCCGGGTTCAGGCACACGCCAGCAGTTCGACCGTGTCGTCGCTCCGGCGCTGGGGCGTTACGATTTGCGGCTGGAGCTGGAGCATACCGAGGCGATCAAACGCGCTGTCGAGTCCGATCTTGGGATCAGTTGTCTGTCGCGCCTGTCCTTGCGCGAAGCTTTTCGCCGCGGCAGCCTGGTCGAGATTGCTACCCCGCAATTCGACTTGCGCCGCCAGTTCCACATCGTACGTCACGCCCGGCGTTCGGAAGGCAAGTCGGTACAGGTCTTCCGCCAGATGTGCGAGCGTTTGCGCGGTGGGGCAAGGCGGACGGCAGATCTGTCGCTGCCGTTTATTCCGTGACGGCTGGAAGCGCCAGCGGCAAAGGCGAAGATTCGACGCGATTCCGCCCGCTCTCCTTCGCTCGATACATGGCTTTGTCGGCCCGATGCAGCAGGCTTTCGATCGATTCCTGCGCGTGATACTGGGCTACGCCGATGCTGACCGTCAGCGGGATCGATCGGTGAGGAATGGGCAAGGGCTCAGCCAGCAGGTGCTGACGCAGTCTCTCGGCGATGGCATGCGCATCGGCGATGGCGGCATTGGGAAGAAATACCGCGAATTCTTCTCCGCCAATACGTCCCAGGATATCTTCGTTGCGCAGGCAAGCGGTCGCCGTTTTGGCAAAGTGGGCGAGCGCTTCATCGCCGATCCGGTGGCCGTGGGAATCGTTGATTTCCTTGAAATGATCCAGGTCGATGACCAGGACGGAAAGGCAGGTGTTTGTCCGCTCGGCCGTACCGATGGCTTTGTTCAGCAAAGAAAGAAAGGATCGCCGGTTGAAGGTCGCCGTCAGATGGTCGATATCTGCCAGGCGCCTGAGCTCGGTGGTGACGGTTTCGTTCACCAGCATCAAGGTTGAAATGGCCGTGGTGACCAGGAAAATGATCGCTTCCAGAACCATCAGTGGCGGTACGGTCGTGCTGTGGGTCAGTTCGACAGCCAGTTCTGGGGAACGGCTGACCACGGCGATGCGGGTAAAGACGAACAAGGCATGCAGGCCGCAGGCGAAAGCGAAGAAATAGCGGGCCGGATATTCGCGAATGGGACCTCGGGCGATGGTGCGGGCACAGAGCACCAGCAGGGTACCGATGATCAGGCTGGAGCCAATGATGCGCCACGCCACGCTCGGCAAGACAAGGGTGAAGGCTGTGGCAGTGCCGACATGGATCAGCAGCAGTGAAATTCCGTATCGGATAGGCCAAGGCTTGAGGCCGGCAAAACAGCGGGTCCCCATCAGCATCAGATAGGCGATCAGGAATTGGCTGGCCTGGGCGGTGAGAACCTCTGTTGAACCAGGTTGAGTGTCTCTCAGCAGCAGATTGAGCGACGACAAGAGGGCAAACAGGTTGGCACCGGCCCAATACATCAGTGCCGTGCGCATCCTCGGACTCAGGATGCAGGCGGCAATCTGGCTGAGCGCCATGATGCCCAGCAGAATGACCAACAGGATGAGTAGCGTTGGGCTATGCATCGGTTATCGGTTCTTTCGATTGCCGTTTGGATATTCGCAGGGATGATACTCGCACAGCACTGGGCGGGGAGAGATTGTCAGTGGAAGGCCTGGCCGGAGTGGAACTGCGCATGTCTGCGGTGCACCGATGAAAATGGGTAAAAACCAAGACCGCTGAGAGTCCTGGAAAGTTCAGGTCAATGTTCCCGCGAAAGCCAGTTCAGCAGCGTGGCGAAGAGTTTTTCCGGTTGCACCGGCTTGGCGATGAAGTCGTCCATGCCGGCATCGAAGCAGCGTGCCTTGTCTTCGGCGAAGGCGTTCGCCGTCATGGCGATGATGGGGGTCTGGCGGTATCGCGGTAGCTGGCGAATCTGCCGCGTGGCTGTCAGGCCATCCATGATCGGCATCTGCATGTCCATCAGGATCAGGGCGTAGTCGTTGGCTTTGGCGGCATCGACGGCAGCCTGGCCGTCTTCCGCCAGGTCGACCGTCAGGTCGACTTCACTCAGTATCGCTTCGGCGATTTCGCGGTTGATCGGCTCGTCTTCGACCAACAGGATGCGGGTGCCGAGGAAGTCGCGCTTCAGGGTTTCTTCTGCCCAGGCCGGTTTGCCGTTACCAGCCGGTGCGGTCTCGCCGATCCCCTTCTTGAGCCGTACGGTGAACCAGAAGGTGCTGCCCATGCCGGGCGTACTTTCGGCACCGGCATCGCCGCCCATGGCATGGGCGATCTTTTTGGTAATCGTCAGACCCAGGCCGGTACCGCCGTGTTTGCGTGTCGATGTGTTGTCGGCCTGCTCGAAGGCGCTGAAGAGCCTGGCCAGGGCATCGGCCGCGATGCCGATGCCGGTATCTGCCACTTCGAAGCGAATCAGGGCGCTGGCGGCATCTTCCTCGAGCGCACGTACGCGCAACGTGATGCTGCCGGTGTCGGTGAATTTGACGGCGTTTCCGGCGTAATTGAGCAAGGCTTGCTGGATGCGCGTCGGGTCGCCGAGCAGATGGTGCGGTAGCGCTTCGACTTCCGTGCGCAGTTCGACCGGCTTGGTGTGGAGCAGATCGCTGATGATGGAAGCGACGTTGGCGATCACGCTATCGACCCGGACGCCGGTTTCTTCCAGCGTGAATTTGCCGGCTTCGATCTTGGAGAGTTCAAGAATTGAATTGATCACGTTCAGCAGGTGTTGGCCCGATGCCAGGAGCGCATCCATGCGTTTGATCTGTTCAGGCGTGAGGCCGCCTTTGCGGATCAGGTGGGCCATGCCGGTAATGCCATTGAGCGGGGTGCGAATTTCGTGGCTCATGTGCGCGAGGAACTCGCTTTTGGCCTGGGCCATACGCTCCGCATGGTCGCGCGCCACGGCCAGTTCGGCGGTGCGCTCGGCGACCTTTTCTTCGAGTTGATGGGCGTATTCTTCTGCCGCGGCGATGCGGTCACGAATGGATCTTTCCCGTTCATCCGCCAGCAAACGGGCTGAATGGATCAGCGAGTCGGCGGCGACCAGCATGGCATCCACTTCGGCGATGCGGCTGCGACCGTGCGCCGGTAGCGCCTCGCCACGCGTTGCGGCTGCCAACAGTTCGGTTGCGTTCTCAAGTGGTCGCACGATGCCGCGGCGGACCAGCCAGGCGGCCAAGCCCAGGAGGATCACGAAGCCGGCGAAGGACAGGCGCTGCATGAAGTCGATTTCGCGGGTCAGTCCTTCGACTGCCTCAAGGCGTTGCTGGGTGAGCAGGCGGGCGCTGTCCGAACTGGCATCGATGGCTTCTTGCAGGCGCGCTTTGAGCCCGTTCCATTCGGTCTTCGTTTTTTCGCCGACGGCAGCATCACTGACGGCGAAATCGGCCAGGAAGCGCAAGGCCAGGCCGACGGTGGCCGAAATGGCCGAGTCGTCCCGCAGTTCCGGTTCGTTGAAGACCAGCGTCTTGGCGGCCAGCAGGTGGCGCCGGCGATCGACGGCTTCGTTGGCGGCCAGCAATTCTTCGCCGAGGACGATCAACTGCCCGATATCGCGGGCGATTTCCTGGCGGGCGATGACTTTCGGCAGGGCTTCGCTACGTGTCTCGCGCGCCAGTTCGCGAATGGCGCTCAGGTCGTGGATATGGCGCCAACTCAAGACGACGGCGACGGCGAAGACGGCCACGAGGCCGAAGCCGAAGAGGCGGGACATCCGCCAGCGGGAAACGGGTTGAGGAAGCGCTTCGTTCGCCATCAAGCGGTCAGAACATGCTGGCGCCGAAATACTTTCGACTGATGCGGGCGAAGGTGCCGTCGGCAACGATCGTGTCGATGGCGGTGTCCAGACGCTGGCGCAGTTCCGGGCGCCCCTTGAGCAACGGAATGGCGACGCCGCCGCCGAGGCCTTCGCCGTCCAGCGGCTGGCCGATGAAATCGAAGCCGACGCCTTCCGGCGTGGTCAGGAAGGCGAAATGGCTGACGGTCGAGCCGAAAGCCAAGTCGGCTTGCCCCTGAACCAAGGCAGCGTTGCGCTCGATATTGGTGGGGAAGGACTGAATGCTTAGGCTGTCGGCGTAGTTTTCGCGCAGGTATTTTTCCTGTACCGAGCCGCGGTGTACGGCAATGCGCTTGCCTTTGAGCGAAGCAGCGCTCAGATCTTTCAGTACACCGGGTTTGCCGATGAACATGGAGGCCGATCGCCAGAAGGGTTTGCTGAAATCGACCAGTTTTTCCCGTTCAGCGGTTCGCAGCACGTTGGCCACGACGAAATCGAGACGACCATCCTGAATCGAGGGCAGGAAGTCGGCAAAGTTGGTCGTCACCAGTCGGCAATCGGCGCGCATCGCCTTGCAGATGGCGCGTGCCACCTCGACCGAGAAACCGGTCAATTCACCGCGTTCGTCCACCATGCAGAAAGGTCGGTCGTTGTGATTGACCCCGACCCGGAATGATTCGCCAGCCCCTGCGTTGGCCGGCCAAATCGACGTCGTCGCCAACATCAGCATGCCGGCGATGAACATGCGAAACATCGTTGTTCCCCTGATTTGCATGCATCGCCTAAAGCAGAAGCATGGTGAATGTAATTTGTAAAAATGCAAACTACGCTGGATTTGCAAACGTGAATTATCTTATGAATTGTTACGACACGCCAGCAACAAGCGCTTTCTAAGCCATTGTCATTGTTGGGAAAACCTGCAGGCTGACTGCTGCGGTCCACTGCCTGAAACAGGCAAAAACCAGAGCAAACAAAAACCGGCGCTTTGGCGCCGGTCTCTCGCCGACGGCAAGTAATCAGACGGCGTAGGGGCGGTGCAGCCAGCTGCGGATGACTTCCACATCCTTCTGCGGCAGGTAGGCGAGGCCGCCGAGCGAGTCCTCGACCACGGTCTGCGCCACCCAGTGCGGCACGGCCTTGGTGGTGAGCATGTGGAAGTACCAGGCCATCGGATAGCCGACCGCACGGTCGAACTGGGTCAGCGCCTTCTGCAGGTCCAGGCCGCTGGTGCCGGGCTCGGTCTCGAACTCTGGCGGTTCGCCGGCCAGCGTGGGGATCGGCTGGGCGCGGAAGACGGGCTGGTGGTAGCGGTCCAGGTGCTCCCGGGTGGCGATCACCCAGTGGTTGTAGAAGGCACTGGTGTTGCCGGCACTGCTCTTGCCCCAGTCGTCGATCATACGGTGGATGGGCGCGGGGTCGGGCTTCTGCGCCAGCATGCGCTGCAGGAAGGCACCGATGTGCTGGATGCGGCGGAAGGTATAGAAGGGCAGACCGAGCGGTTGCGGGTTGTCCTTGCCTTCGCGCGGGTCGATCAGCTCTTCGATGCTGGCCGGGTCGTTGGCGAAAAGCTGGTGCGAACGGGTTTCCTGCAAGTCCTCGATTTCGAGTTGCAGGAAGTCGGCGTGATCCTCGCCCTCGGGGGCGATCAGGTAGTGCGTCTGGCCGACCAGTTGGGTGGCGTAGAGCGTTTTGTCGGCGTAATCGTCGGCCAGTTGGCCCATGTCGCCGTCGCGGGCATCCAGTTCGTTTTCCACCCAGCTTTCCAGGTTGTCGGTAACGCGCTGGCCGTCGGCATCGACGATGCCGCCCAGGCGATACCAGCCGCCGCGGGCGAAGGCATGGCGGAACTTCCATTCCTCGATGGCGGCTGAGAGTGCCTTGGTCAGCCCGGAAGGCCCGGCGCTGACGGTGGTCTTGGCGCAGGTTTCGACAATTGCCGGCGCGAGCGTTTTGCAGTATTCAGACCAAGCCAGGGCTTCTTTCATGATGTTTCCTCAGGGTCAGGCGGTCGTTGATTCCGCCAGGCGGGCGATGACTGCCTCGCGGACTTCGACCTCGGGGTCTTCGGTCAGCGGAGGCAAAAATTCGAGCGGGGCATTGGCCACGGCAGCCAGACGTACCCACCATTCCTCGTCCTGCAACAAGGTGGCGGCAAGGCCGGGCAGGGCGCGTTCGGCAACGATGGCACGCACTTCGGGTTCGGGATCGTTGGCCAGCATGTGCAGGGCGAAGGGGGGCAGGCGGGAGGCAACCACCTTGCGTACCTCGCGCTCGCTGTCCTTGGCCAGCTTCGAAAGCTGCCCGTGCGGCAGGCGACGGGCGACGGTGGCGCGGATCAGGTAGTCCTTATCGTCAATCAGGCGCACGAGCAGGGGCTCGGGCAGGCGGGTGGCGACGGACAGGCGCACTTCGCGGTCCGGGTCGCCGATCATGCTGTCGAGTTGCTCGACGGGCAGGCGGGTGGCGACAACGCGCCGTACCACTTCGTCGGGGTCGGATTTCAGGCGAAAAATGCTGTCCACCGCAGCATAGCGGGCGGCGATGGCGCGCCGCTCCCAGAACAGGTCGTCGAGGTATTTCTCAGCCTGTTCCGGGTTGTTGCGCAGGAAACGGTCGATCTGCCGGCCACTATGGGCACGGATGCAGGCATCGCCCGGCGTGCAACGGTAGGCCTTGACGAATTCCGGGTAGTAGCTGCACCCGGAGCACAACCCCAGGCGACCGACGCCGGCTTCCGCAGGGGAGTGTTCACTCGTCGTCATCGACCTTGCTGGCAACGAGAATGCCGGTGGCGATAGCGGGGTCGTTGGTCAGCTCCAGGCAATGGCCGCTGGCGCCGGTGATCAGGTAGAGCTCGAAGCCGGTGACGCTGAACGCCGGCTTGTAGCGCGGCGATACGTCGTCTTCGCTGCATTCGCTGAAATGCAGGTCGGGAAAGCGCTGGCGCAGCGCGCCAGCACGGGCATCGAGCAACACGGCTTCGCCAACCTGAGCAATCTGGTTCGAGGAAATCATGCCGATTCCTCCTCCTCCAGACCCTCCTCAAAGCGGGCGAGGGAGGCGGAAGGCACGCCCATGATTTGCGCCAGCCAGGGCGGCGGGCAGGAGAGCCGGCTCTGCAGTTCGGCCAGCGCTTCGCGGGCCGGACCGCCGGACGGCTTCTTGATCGGATGCACGCCGGCACGCACCACCTTGGCCGCGGCCGGGCCGCCGATCGACTGGATATAGACGATCTGGCAATCGCCGATCAGTTCGGAACGCGCGGCGTTCTTGTCTTCGGCACCGTCGGCTTCGGCCGTGCTGCGCACGTCGATCAGCTTGATTGCCTGCTGGCCGACCTGATAGACCAGGAAACGGTCGCAGGAGCCGAAGTGGCCGTCGAGGTTTTCGCCACGATTGGCGGCGACGGCGACGCGGATCGAGCCGGGCATTTCGCCATCGGCGTAGGCTTCGATGACCGGGAAGTCGTCATGTTCGATGCCCTGGCCCCAGAGCAGGCGGACGGCTTCCTTGAGCTGTTCGGCTTCGACGCCGACGTGGCAGCCCTGCTCGGCGAAATCGCCGGCCAGGATGACGCGCAGGTCTTCGACCGTCAGCTTGCTGAGCTTGGCTTCGGTCAGCGGGCCTTCGAGCTTTTCCAGCAAGGCGCCGGCGAAGGCCTTGATATCGAGACCGTTCAGGGCGCGGGCGGCGAGCGCGATGCGCAGTGCAGCTTCGCGGGAGGCAATGGGTGAGGGCGACATGATGGGCTCCTGGCAGCGTCTTCAGCGGAAAATCGGCACGGCAAAACCGTCGGCCGATACTCGGCTCAAGAAGCTGGTTCGATGCAACGGAGGTCAGGCCGGACTGGGAACCGGCCTGACGGGCAAAACGATCAGGCCGGGCTGATGCAGCCGGACGGGCAGACGTCGACGCACAACGGGGAATCGTTGTGGCCGTCGCATTCCGTACAGGTGGCGGCGTCGATCTTGTAGAAGATTTTGCCGGAACTGATCGACTTGGTCGGGCAGACCGGCTTGCAGTCGCCACAGGCCGTGCACATGTCGGGATCAATCTTCATTGCCATGATGCTCTCCTTTCATCCGCGGTCGCTGGCTAATCGGCTGGCTTGGCGGGTAGGGTTTGACGAAACTCAGTCCTCGGCGGCGCCGAGGCGCTTGGCGCGCAGGGAAATCGGCAGACGAGGCGGCTTGGCGATCGGATCGATGTAGTAGGAACCACCGTTGTCCAGCTTCAGCTCGCCACCCCATTTTTCCGGGGTGTCGAATTCGATGGACTCGATGGAGGCTTCCAGGTCGCGCTTCGGGAGATAAAAGGTCAATCCCTTTTCGCCCTGACGGATCATGATGTTGGCCATTTATGTTCTCCCTAGGTTAAGCAAGTCGCTCGCGTGCCTGTGCCCCGCTGCCGTTGCCGACCGGCGGGGCACAGGTGATCCGGATTAGCGGACCAGGTCGAAGTTGTAGTCGGTGGTGCCCATGCCGATCGTTTCCTTGTCGAGTTGCTCAAGGACAGCGTTCGTCAGTTGGGTGACCACGGACATCATGCCTTCGTAGCCCAGCGTGGTGGCACGGTGCATGTGGTGACGGTCGAAGATCGGGAAGCCGATGCGGATCAGCGGAACTTCGAACTCTTCACCCTTGTGGCGGGTGTCGCGCTGGATGTACTTGCCGTACGAGTTGCCGATCAGGAAATCGGGCTTGTCGGTGAAGCACAGGGAGCGCATGTGCCACAGGTCGTTGCCGACGTAGACCTTGCCATTGACGCCGAAGGGGCTGGAGTCGAGCAGCTTCTGGACAGCCTTGCCCCAACGCTTGTTGGCGTTGTGGGAGAGGATGTGGGTCGGCTCGGCGCCAACTTCCAGCAGGATCTTGACCATGCCCATGACGAAGTCCGGGTCGCCGTAGAGCGCGAACTTCTTGCCGTGCAGCCAGGCGTGGCTGTCGGAGATCAAGTCCATGCAGCGGCCGCGTTCCAGTTCCAGCGAGGCCGGGATCGGCTTGCCGGTCAGCTCGGAGACCTTCATCAGGAAGTTGTCGGTCCATTCCACGCCCATCGGGATGTCCAGCTTGGGCACGTCGTGGCTCCAGGTGGTTTCGACGAACTTCTTGGTCTTTTCCAGCTGGTACGGTTGCAGCATGATGGTGGTGATGGCGTTCGGCGCATCCTTGACCTCTTCCATCGTCGTGCCACCGGCGTACATGCGGAATTCGCCGTCGGCCGGGGTGTCGAAGACATCGGTCGGGTCGGAGAGCATGGTGTAGCCGACGCCCATCTCGGTCAGCATGCGCTTGATGACGCGGTAGTTGCCGAGGTAGGTTTCGAAGCCCGGGACCAGGTTGATGGTCTGCTTGCTGCCGGCCTTCTTGCCTTCCATGTCGTTCAGCGTGAAGTAGCGCAGGATGCCTTCTTCCATGTTGTCCCAACCGGTGGTGTGCGAACCGACGAAGGACGGGGTATGGGCGAAGGGAACCGGATACTCTTGCGGAATGTGACCGGCCTTCTTGGCGTTGTTGATGAAGGCGTTCAAGTCGTCACCGATAACTTCGGCCATGCAGGTGGTCGACACGGCGATCATGTCCGGCTTGTAGATGGCCTTGGCGTTTTCCAGGCCGTCGAACATGTTCTTCTGGCCGCCGAACACCGCGGCATCTTCCGTCATCGAGTCGGAAACGCAGGAGCACGGTTCCTTGAAGTGACGGTTGAAGTAGGTGCGGAAGTAGGCGACGCAGCCTTGCGAACCATGCACGTAGGGCAGGGTCTTGTGGTAGCCGGTGGCGCAGAGGACGGCGCCGAGCGGCTGACAGGCCTTGGCCGGATCGACGGTCAGGGCTTCGCGTTGGAAGTTGAGGTCCTGGTATTCCTTGGTGGTGGTCCACATGAAGGTTTCGAAGACCTTGTCGGCGCCGTGACCTTCCTCGAATTGCTGGCGCTTTTCGGCCAGGTTCTTCTTGTAGTCATCGTCGCGGAACAGCGGATAACAGGGCTTGATTTTCTCGGCAGTTTGCATTGCTATCTCCTTGCCCGTACCGCTCATCTGCAGTGCCGGGCGCAAGGTTGAAGATCAGGGTCTGGGAAGTCCGGGTGGCGAAGGACTCAAGTCCGCAATCACCACCACCGACCTCCGGTTCCCAATTCCTGAGTCTTAGGCAGCCTTCTTGACCTCTTCTTCAGCAACCTTCTTCCACGGCGGGGTCAGGTTCTTGAAGGTCGGGTTGGAGAGGGCAATGTCCATGTCACGGGCGAAGATGGCGAAGCCGTCGTAGCCGTGATACGGGCCGGAGTAGTCCCAGGAGTGCATCTGGCGCAGCGGAATGCCCATCTTCTGGAAGATGTACTTTTCCTTGATGCCGGAGCCGACCATGTCGGGCTTCAGACGCTTGACGAACTCTTCCAGCTCGAAGCCGGTGACGTCGTCGTAGAGCAGGGTGGCATCACCCATTTCCTTGATCGTACGGTCGTAGTCGTCGTTGTGGGCGAATTCGTAGCCGGTGCCGATGACTTCCATGCCGAGGTCCTCGTAGGCGCCGATGACGTGACGCGGACGCAGACCGCCGACGTAGAGCATGACCTTCTTGCCTTGCAGACGCGGCTTGTACTTGGCGATGATGGCATCCATCATCGGCTGGTAGCGCGCGATCATGGCTTCGGTCTTTTCCTTGACGGTGTCGTCGAAGAAAGCAGCGATCTTGCGGCAGGATTCGATGATCTTCGTCGGGCCGAAGAAGTTGTATTCCAGGTAAGGAATGCCGTACTTCTCTTCCATGTGACGGGAGATGTAGTTCATCGAACGGTAGCAGTGCAGCAGGTTCAGCTTGACCTTCGGCGTGTTCATCATTTCGGCGATGGTGCCGTCGCCGGACCACTGAGCCACGACACGCAGGCCCATTTCCTCGAGGAGGATACGGGTTGCCCAGGCGTCGCCGCCGATGTTGTAGTCGCCGATGATGGCCACGTCGTACGGGGTCGATTCGAAAGCCTGACCGTCGCGCTTGTCGAGCACCCAGTCACGGATCGCGTCGTTGGCGATGTGGTGGCCGAGGGACTGCGAAACGCCGCGGAAGCCTTCGCAACGAACCGGGATGACCGGCTTGTCGATGGCAGCGGTAGCCTTTTTGGAGACGGACTCGATGTCGTCACCGATCAGGCCGATCGGGCATTCGGATTGAACCGAGATACCCTTGTGCAGCGGGAAGAGTTGTTCGATTTCCTCGATCAGCTTGGCGAGTTTCTTGTCGCCGCCGAAGACGATGTCCTTTTCCTGGAAGTCCGAGGTGAAGTTCATCGTGCCGAAGGTGTCGACGCCGGTGGTGCCGACGTAGTAGTTACGACGACCAGCGCGGGAATACTGGCCGCAGCCGACCGGGCCGTGCGAGATGTGGATCATGTCCTTGATCGGACCCCAGACCACGCCCTTGGAACCGGCGTAGGCGCAACCACGGATGGTCATGACGCCCGGCAGGGACTTGCGGTTGGAAGTGATGCACTTCTTGGATTGTTCGACGGAAACGTCGTTGGCGGCCAAGTGCTTGGTACGGTCCTTCTTGGCCTTCTCCGGATAAACCTCCAGCACCTCGGCAATGAGGGCTTCGGTTTCTTCGCGAGTCATGGTGCTCATATTTTCCTCCTGACGCCGCTACCAATCTGTAGCCGGCGTTCTGGTTGAAAGTGGCGGGCGCCGCAGCACCCGCCGTCTAGCGGGTATTGCTTAGGCAGCCAGATCGGCGGCGGTCTTGCCGACGATGGACTCGTCTTCCGCTTCCATGATGCCGAATTCCATCAGCAGTTCTTCCAGCTCTTCCATCTCGATCGGGGTCGGGATGACCAGCATGGTGTTGTTCAGCACCTTCTGGGCCAGCTGGCGATATTCGTCGGCCTGCTTGTGCTTCGGATCGTATTCGATCACGGTCATGCGGCGGATTTCAGCGTGCTGAACGGCGTTGTCGCGCGGCACGAAGTGGATCATCTGGGTGCCGAGGCGGGAAGCCAGAGCCATGATCAGTTCGTCTTCGCGGTCGGTGTTACGCGAGTTGCAGATCAGGCCGCCGAGACGGACGCCACCGGAGTTGGCGTACTTAACGATGCCCTTGGCGATGTTGTTGGCAGCGTACATGGCCATCATTTCGCCGGAGCAGACGATGTAGATTTCCTGAGCCTTGTTTTCGCGGATCGGCATGGCGAAGCCACCGCAGACCACGTCACCCAGCACGTCGTAGAAGACGAAGTCGAGTTCGTCATCGTAGGCGCCTTCTTCTTCCAGGAAGTTGATGGCGGTGATAACGCCGCGGCCGGCACAGCCAACGCCGGGTTCCGGACCACCGGACTCGACGCACTTGACGCCGCCGAAACCGACGGACAGGACGTCTTCGAGTTCGAGATCCTCGACGGAGCCGGCTTCAGCAGCCAGGTGCATAACGGTGGTCTGAGCCTTGCTATGCAGGATCAGGCGGGTGGAGTCAGCCTTCGGGTCGCAACCCACGATCATGACCTTCTTGCCAGCCTCGGCGAGGGCAGCAACAAGGTTCTGGGTGGTGGTGGACTTGCCGATACCGCCCTTTCCGTAGATAGCGCATTGACGCAGTTTAGCCATGGTGTAATCTCCTTAGTCTGTCAGTCGATTTGCGAAGAATCAGTGAGAGTCGCACCTCACCTTCTGCACGGACCGTGCCAGGTCGACTGGCAGACCATAAGACATTGATTTGCAATGAAAATGGAAAACAGGCCATCCTTCGAGAGGATGGCGACATCCGACAATTCCCCTACGCTTTGTAGGGGTGACGACAATGCGTCGAGCGCAAGCGAGACAAAGCCAAGCTCAGGAGACGGCAGTCTCCGTTCTGACTCATTGCGGGGCAGCCACGGGCTTTTGGCCGTGGCAACGCACAATGCGTCGAGCGCAAGCGAGACAAAGCCAGGCTCGGGAGACGTTAGCCTCCTTCCTGACGCAGTGCGTGGCAGCCATGCCCGTAAAGGCCTAGCCGCCGACAAGGCGACCTTGCCGCGCGATGCGCGCCTGCCGATCAATCGCTGCAATCTGCCGGCTGTCGTCCTCGGTAGTTTGACCTTCCAGGGTTATCCGGCCGAACTGACGCTCGATGGGGTGGCCGAGTTGCATGCCGATCTCTTCCGGCGACTGGAGGCGGCACCGGAAGACAAGCGGGCGGAGGTTTTCAACGACTACATGACCGTCCGCTTCCAATTGGAGTGGCCGGAGCAGATGGGTTTCACCGGCCGGCGCAAGAGCCGGACGAAGGCCAACTACATCAAGATGATCCGCGGCTGGAGTTTTGACTCCGACAGTCGCGAGGGGGCGGTACTCAAGGGCTGGGTCGAGTCCCGCTTCGGCTTGACGCCGCGCTATCACGGCGAGCCGCTACGCGATCCGAGTGCCGATGCCTATTGGCGGTATCTGGAAATGCGTTCGCAGGGCTTGTACGGCACCAACGCCGTGGAGGCCCAGCTCGACCTGGTCTACACCTATTGCCAGTACGAGTTGAAGCGTCGGCATGGTGTGGCGCGTCACGTCACGCTATATCGCGGGGTCAATCGCATTGCCGATCACGAGGTGCTGGAAAACCTCGGTAGAGGACGCTACATCGTCCTGTTGAACAATCTGAATTCCTTCACCTGCAGCCGTGAGCGGGCCTGCGAGTTCGGCGATTACATTCTTGCGGTGGATGTGCCGTTGAGCAAGATTTTCTTCTACTGCGGCTTGTTGCCCGGCGTGTTGCAGGGCGAGGACGAGTTTCTGGCGATCGGCGGGGCGGTCGAGGTGAGTTTGTCCACCTTGTAGAGGCTGCTCGAAATCTCGTTTCACAAAACAAAAACCCGGCCGAGGCCGGGTTTTTCATTGCATCAACTAGGCTTAGGCCGGGTTGATGTTGGCAGCTTGCTGACCCTTCGGGCCGGTCACGATGTCGAACGTGACGCGCTGACCTTCAGCCAGGGTCTTGAAACCCTTGGACTGGATAGCAGAAAAGTGGGCGAACAGATCGTCACCGCCCTGATCGGGGGTGATGAAGCCGAAACCCTTGGAATCGTTGAACCATTTGACGGTACCGGTTGCCATGTCTTGATACTCCGGAAAAGTTGATAAGAGGGAAGCCCTCGCTAGGGGCGAGATCAAGACGGCGAGGTAAGACGTATTACGCCGCACATGGCGGGTACTGCACTAACACTACACAACAACGCTTGAAAATCGCTGGGCAGCACTGTGCACGGGTTTTTCGGCAAATGCAATCGTTTTTTTTGCGATCCCCGATTTTTCTTGCGACATTTCTTCGCCACGTGCCAAAAAAAGCCTGTCGTAAACCCGACAAGATCGATGAGTGGCAGCCGAAAAAGCGCACGGCTACGTTGTTTTTGTCCGGGCTTGGAATTTGCTCAAAGGGGTTCGACCCCAACTCAAGAGCGAAAACATGACACCAGAACTGCGCGACAAATTGCTGGCCGGCCTCAAGGACGGCAGCATCGTTCCCTACCTTGGTCCTGGCGTGCTGGCCGACGTCAAGAACGTTGCGACCGGTGCGCCGATTCCGGCCGACAGCGATTCGCTGATTCTGGCCATGAACGACGGCAAGCCGATGGCGCCCAAGCTGATGTACGAATTCCCGCGCGCTGCGATGAACGTCGAACTGAAGCGCGGCCGTACGACCGTCACCAAGTTCCTGACCCGCACCTACGGCGAGACGCAATGGACGCGTGCTGCGGTGCACGACTGGTTGAAGGCAATTTCCCCAGGCTACGTCATCGACATCAACCGTGATACGCAGCTACAGGATTCGTATGCCGACGTGCCGCACAACCTGATCGTCGGCATCGCCCGCATCGGTGGCACCGACTTCCGCTACAAGATCTATTTCTGGGATGGACAGGCCTACCAGAAGAGCGAAGTGATCAACACGGCCATTCCCATCCTGTTCAAGCCGATGGGTACGCCGCGTCCGGAGGCGGTCTACATCGCTTCCGACGCCGATTACGTCGATTTCATCACCGAGCTGATGGGGGGCTTCTCGATCCCGCCCGAGGTCAAGGAATTGCGCAAGGGCAAGCAATACCTGCTGATGGGCATGCGCCTGAATCGCGACACGGAGCGCATGGTCATGGCCGACATGATCTACAGCGCCGCCGAGCCATCCGGCTGGGTGTTCATCGCCGAGCCGACCGACAAGGAGCGCCGCTTCTGCAAGAAAGTCGGCCTCGACATCATCGAGTCGGACATTTTCGAATTCATCGGCGCCGTCGAGGCTGCCTAAAGTTTTTTAAACGGGAGGAATCACCATGCTGTTGGATCGTTATCAACCTTACTTCTTCAACTCCAATTTCCGCGAAGCCGCCAGCGATGCCGGCTGGGAAGGCTATCGGGGCGAACTGGTCGTGATCGAAGGGGAAATCGCCGACGACCAGGGTCGCCGCAAGCCGCCCCACGCGCTCTTCAAGCAGGCCACCGTGCTGGCCCAGGGCGACGAACTGAAACTGATCTCCGGTTCGCTGGAAGAACTGCAGCACTGGCCGCATTTCATGGAAAAATTCGGCGCCGATCTCAATCCGTCGACCATCGCCATCATGTACACGGTCAACATTCCCAAGCCCTTCGTGTCGACCATCAACGGTTGCACCGTGGTCTTCATTCCGCTGACCGAAGGCCTGTGCTGGAACGAACTGATCGACCTGGCCGCGCTGGAAAAGGGCGATTTCAAGGGGCAAGGCGCTGCCGACAAGATCGTTACCGTGTTCAACGCGCTGAAGGGTAACAAGTACAAGTACCCGGAAATGTCGGTCGAGGAAGCCCTGAAAACGACCAACAACGCCAAACGCGAAGTTCACGGCGCTGTCTGATGTCCTGGTCTGAGCAATACGTGCTCGGGGTGGCGGAAATGGACGCCACCCATCAGGAGTTCGTCGAACTGGCCGATGCCTTGTTATTGGCCAGTGACGACGAGTTGCCCGCCTTGTTCGCCAAACTGCACGAACATACGCGCCAGCATTTCGAAAACGAGGGGCGCTTGATGAAAGCCTGCCGTTTTCCCGCTATCGGCGAACATCACAACGAACACTTGCGCGTCTTGGGTGAGTTGGCCCATTTTTCCCGCAGCTTGGCCCGTGGGCGCCTCGATATCGTACGCCAATACGCCAAAGGCCTGCCCGGCTGGTTCGCCACCCACCTGGCGACCATGGATGCTGCTTTGGCGGCTTGCCTGAAGCGCCATCAGGCCTGAATCTCCAAGAGTTCAAACGCGGTTTGATTAATCTGGCATAAGTGACAAGCGACTGACTTGGTGCTGTGCTAGACTCGTTGCAAAAGAATAAACAGATTGATCTCTAGGGAGGTGCTGTGTCGGCGAAGTGGACACTGCGCTTTGGCGCCGTCATGGTCGTGCTGCTCTGCTGTGGCCTTTTCGCCTGGGTCGGTTTCGACCTGGAGCAGTCGCGCGACCGTGAACGGGCACAGGCCGAGCGAAGTGCCATCACCTTGGCTCGCTTGCTCGAAGGGCATGTTCGAAGTACGGCGCAGCGTTTCGACCTGCAATTGTCGGACTTTGTCGCTCGCCACCAGTTCGATGTGGCGGAGCGTATTCCGCGCGAAACGCTGGATGCGGAATTGGCGGAGAATCTCGCGCGCTTCCCGGAGTCGCACAGCTTCCGCGTCGCTGGCGCAAACGGCAATTATCTCTACGACGGCAGCGGCACTCTGTCGTCGGTCAATATCAGCGACCGGGATTATTTTCAGGTCTTGCGCGACAACCCCAAGGTGGGTCTGGTTGTTTCATCCCCTCTGGCCTCCCGCGTAACGGGTGACGTCGTTGTCGTCTTTGCTCGCCGTCTGCAGGACAGAAGCGGCAATTTTGCCGGCATCGTGCTCGCCACCTTGCGCGCCGACTACTTCGAACAGTTCTATCGCCAACTTGAGGTCGGCCCGAATGGCGTGATTGCGCTGTGGGGGAAGAATCTTGAATTGTTTGCTAGGCAACCGAGCATGCCGGGCTGGCAAGGAAAGCACCTGCCGGACGAGCACTTCTCCGGACTACTGGCGGCCGGTCACAAAGATGGCGCGTTCCATGGGGTGGCCGTACTAGACGGTGAGCGGCGCATGTTTGCCTTCCGTGTGCTCGAAGATTTCCCGCTGATTGTCACCGTGGGCTTAGCCGAGCGCGACTTTCTTGCCGAATGGTGGCGCCGGGTCGCCGTCTATGGCGTGTTGATGGGGGTCCTGCTCATTGCTGGTGTGGCCTTGATTCGCGCCTGGGGGCGTAACTATCAGCAGGTCAAGACCCTGGCCAAAAACATGGCCTCGGCATACGAGGCAAAGACACGTGAGGCCAGAGCGTTGCTGGATTCCATTCCCGATCCGGCTTGGCTGCTGGATACCGATGGCCGCTACCTGGCAGTGAATGAAGCCTTTTGTCGCTACAAAGGCTTCCCGATGGATGCCGTGATTGGTCATACCGTCGAGGAATTGTTTTCGCCGGAAGAGGCGAAACGCCTGCGGGACGGACAACTGGAGGTTTATGCCAAGGGCGGACCCGTGCGCCAACAGGTGCGTCTCAAGTTGCAGGGGAAGGATGTTCCCTTCGAGTTCCTGCGCGTGCCAGTCTATGGCGAGCATGGTGAGCCGCGCGGCCTTGCCGGCGTTGCCTGGGACATGAGCGAACGTTACGAGGCCGAGGAAAGGCAACGTTTGATCACCCATTTTTTTGATCATTCCAACGATGCTGTGCTGATTCTCGACCAAAGCCGGCATGTATTGACTGTCAACGCAGCCCTTAGCGCGATCAGCGGCTATCGTCCGGAAGAGTTGAAAGGCAAGCTGCCGCGCTTCATGGTCGAAGGCTGCGACAACCGACAGAGCCTCGATCTGATCTCTCGGCAATTGGACGAGCAGGGGATCTGGCGTGGTGAATTGCTGGCCAAGCGCAAGGACGGTAGTCCCTTGCCGATCTATTGCAGCGTCAGCAGCATTCGGGACGACGCAGGCAACATCGTCAACTGGGCTGTGTTCGTGACCGATCTCTCCGAACGCAAGGCAACCGAGGCCCGCATCCATTCGCTGATACACATCGATCAGTTGACTGGTCTGCCCAATCGTTCTGGTTTTACCCAAATCCTCGGTCAATGGTTGGCTGAAGGGCGTTCGGGAACCCTGATTTTGGTCGATCTGGATCAGTTGAGCCGGATCAACGATGCTTTCGGCTACGAGGAAGGCGACCTGATGCTGACCAAGATGAGCATCCGCCTGCGCAAGGTGCTGCGCGAAGGTGATGCGCTAGGGCGGCTCGGGGGCGACCAATTCGGCATACTGGCGAGCCAGGGAGCGGGACCGGGCACCTTCGAGGCGATTGCCCGCAAGTTGCTCGATTGCGTTGCTCAGCCGATGATGATTGAAGGCAGCGAGGTCGTGGCGACCGCCTGTGCCGGCATCTGCGTTCTCGGTGAGGACGGCGATGACGTCGCGTCGCTGATGCGCAACGCCGATGCCGCGCTGCATCATGCGAAGGATAGCGGCCATAACACGTTCCGTTTTTTTGCCGGCGATATGAACGTCCGGATGGCCGAGCGCTTACGTTTGGAAAGCGATCTGCGCTCGGCCTTGAGCCGTAGCGAACTGGTCCTGCATTACCAGCCGCAGGTTGACCTCGAAAGCGGTGTAGTGGATGGCTTCGAAAGCCTGATTCGTTGGCGGCATCCTGAATTGGGGATGGTTCCCCCCGATAAATTCATTCCGCTGGCCGAAGAGAGTCGCTTGATTCTGCCGATTGGCGCCTGGGTTTTGGAGGAAGCCTGCCGTCAGAACAAGGCCTGGCAGGATGCCGGGATGCCCCCCAAAGTCGTTGCCGTGAACCTGTCGGCATTGCAGTTCCATAGTCCCGGCCTGGTTGAGTCGGTGGCTCAGGTGTTGAGCAATACCGGACTGGACGCTAAATGGCTTGAGCTCGAGATTACGGAGTCCGTTCTTGTCCAGGATCCGGAGCATGTGGTTCGGGTGATGGAGCAACTGAAGGAGCTTGGCGTCAGCCTGTCGCTCGACGATTTCGGCACGGGCTATTCCAGTTTGTCGTATCTGAAGCGCTTCCCGCTCGACCGCATCAAGATCGATCGCTCGTTCATCCGCGATCTCGAACACGATCCGAACGACGCGGCGATTGTGCGGATGGTCATCGGTATCGGTGCCGAACTGGAGCATCGGGTCGTTGCTGAAGGTGTGGAGACGCCGCAACAACTCGAATTCTTGCGCAAACACGGGTGCGGCGACTATCAGGGCTATTATTTCAGCCCGCCGGTGCCGGCCGAGCGCATTCCTGAGCTGATTGCCGGCAAGGCTTGAGAATTGGCAGTTCAGACCGACAGGTTGGCCAGTTCGAAAAGTTGTTCGGCCTGCTTCTCGCAGGCATCGCGCCAGCTCTCGTCGAGCCCCTTGAGCCAGCGCTCCGGCAGTTCGGCGCAGCCGTAGCGGGCGCCGGCCAACATGCCGGCGATGGCACCGGTGGTGTCGGCGTCGCCGCCGCGATTCACTACGTCGACCAGGCAATCCTCGAAGGTTTCGGTGGCGAAGAAAGCCTGGAAGACGGCTTGTAGCGTATCGACCACGAAGCCGCTCGGGTTTTCGCGCCGCTTCTTGTCGTAGGCAAAAACGGGGTAACGGCGAACCAGATCCTCGGCCCGCAGTTTTTCGACTTCGACGGGATTCTTCCCGGCCAGGAAGTCATGCACCATCAGGATCAGGGTTTCGCAGGCGGCATCGGACAATTCGTTGTGATGCGTCACATGTGCCTGGGCGCGGCTGGCGGCGATGATGGCTTCGGTTGATTGGCCGAAGGTGGCGATAGCCACCGGCAGCACGCGCATGGCGGCGCCGTTGCCGGCATCGTGTTCGGAAGCGCTCGCTTCGGGATTGCCGGTCTTGCGGAAGGTGATCAGGTTGCGGCGCACGGTGTTGCCGATATCGACCGGCTTGGCGCGCATCCAGGCGTCGAAGGCCTGGGCGGCGGCCAGCGCATCGACCCGGCTGCTGGCCAGGATCGATTGGCCCAGGGCAAGCGACATGGTCGTGTCGTCGGTGACCTGGCCGGCTTTCAGCCTGAGCCAGCCGCCACCGGTAATGTCGCGGTGCACACCAATATTTTGCCGAATTTCATTGGGCGTCAGGAATTCGACCGTGGCGCCCAGCGCATCGCCGATGGCCAGGCCCAGATAGGCGGCGACGGCGCGGTCGGTACGCGGCGAGCGTTGCAGCAGGCGGCGCCGGATGGGCGCCGTGCGGGCGATCAGTTCTCCGGTCCAAAACATTTCGCGTAGTCGGCGCAAACGCCGCAGGAAGGAGCGGGGCAGACGTAGATGCCCTCGGCCGAGCAGAAGCGGCGATAGATGAACTTCTTCCACTTCATGTCGCCGGTATTGGCGCGGGCGAGGGCGGGGAAATTCACCCACATCAGGCGGGTCAGTTCCTCGCGGCCGGAAAAGCCGAGGTCTTGCCAGAGATGGTCGCGGCCGGCACAGGCGGTGGCCAGGATGCTGGCCATCAGGAGTTCGGAGCGGGTTTCACGGGCACGGTGGTCGAGCAGCAATTTCAGGATGTCTTCCCGTTCCGGAATGGCTTCGACCTCGCGTAGCGTTCCGCTAATGGCGACACCCGGGAAATATTCGCGACACAGATGGGCGAAGGCGGCTGCCCCCAGGCCGAGATCGGCCGGCAGGCAGCCCTCGCCAGCCACCTGGCCAGCGATCAGGCTGGCCAGCAGCGGGCGGTTCGGATCGCCGGCCACCGTCCCGCTGGCCGGAGCGGAGAGGAGCTCGGCCAGCAACAGGGCGCGGATGGGGAGGCGATCCGGACCGTTCATTTCCGACTCACTTGCTCGGATATTCGACCAGGATGTCTTCGTCGCGGACGATCATCTGGCAGGCCAGGCGCCATTGGGTCGGCGGAATGTCATCGACGTACATCTGGTCGACCTGGGCCTTGGTGATGTGGCCGAGTTCCAGCAATGCGGCGACTTCGCGGGCATTCAGCGGGCCGCCCATGGGCTTGCGCTTGCCATCCACGGAAGACACCTTGACCAGGCAGGTGCCGCAGTTGCCTTCCTGGCAACCGAAGTCGATCGGGATGTGATGTTCCTTGGCCAGGGCCAGGATGGTCTGGGTATGGCTGCCGGCGACAGCGTAGACAGTCTTGTCCTTGTGCATCGGGCTGCTGAAGGTGATAAGAGCCATGAAGGTTCTCCTGAAGAGCGGGTTATTGAATTTCTCTGTTGTGTGTTGGGTGTTGATGCTTTTAATCTTGTTCTGTGCGGTGGCGGTCAGGCCGGCTTGACCACGATCTCGCCACCGATAATCTGGGCCTGGCAGGCCAGCCGGTGATTGCGCGGCGCCAGGTTGTCCTTGAGCACCTGGTCTTCCAGGATGCTCGGCGGGGCGAGGTTCTCGGCACCGGAGACCACCTTGGTCAGGCAGGTGCAGCACTCGCCTTCGCGGCAGCCGTAGGTGATGCCGGCGCCGACTTTTTCCGAGACTTCGATCAGGCGGGTACCGGCCGGTACGCTGACCGAAACGCCGATATCCTCGAAGGTGACTTTGGCCTTGGGCATGTTCTTTTCTCCCTGTTCAAGCGAGCGACGCCATGTCGATCTCGCGGTGTTCCACCTGACCCGTCAGGTGACGGGCCAGTTGCTCGCCGAGGTTCCGGCAGGCATCCAGTTCGCCGGCATCCGGCACCAGCTTGATGCGCAGCCCTTCGACCGGCACGCGCATCTTCAGACCACGCAGGCGATCCTCGATCAGGCGCACGGCCTCGCCGCTCCAGCCATAGGAACCAAAGGCGGCGCCCAGCTTGCCCTTGACGTTGACCGTGGTCAGCGACGAGAGCACGTCCCACACCGGCTTGACGGCATCGGCGTTGATGGTCGGGCTGCCGAAGGCGAGGCCATCGGCTTCCTCGATCAGGTCGGTGAAGACGCCGGATTCGCCGCCTTCAAGGTCGTATAGCGAGACGCGCACGCCGCCGATGGTTTCGGCGCCGGCCGCGAGCGATTCGGCCATGCGCCGGGTGTTGCCATAGGCCGAGATGTAGAAGATGACCAGTGTCTTTTCGTTGCGCGCCTCGTTGAACAGGCGCGGCATGGCCAGTTCGCGGTAGCGGTGCACGTAGTCGCGCGGGGCGTGGCGCAGGATGGGGCCGTGCGCCGGCGCGATCAGCTTGAGTTCGAGCGGTTCGATCAGGGCCAGCGCATCGAGTACGTTCTCCCGGAACGGCCGCATGATGTGGGCGTAGTAGTACTCGAAAGAGAAGCGGAAATCGCCGACTGAGTCGTTGAACAGGCGCGCGTCGCAGAAATGGCAGCCGAAGATGTCACCGGTGAACAGCAGGTTGTCTTCGACCAGATAGGTGCATTGCGTATCCGGCCAGTGCAGGTAGGGAGTGTGCAGGAAGCGCAGCGTACGGCCACCGAGGTCCACGCTGTCGTCGGTGGTGACCGGAATGTATTCGGGCGGCTTCTCGCCGGTGGGCTTGAGCAGCGCCTTCAGCATCATCTGGGCGCGGCTGGATAGATACACCTTGGCCTGCGGCGCACGCTTGAGCAGTTCGGGCAGGGCGCCGCTGTGGTCCGGTTCGAGGTGGTTGAGGACGATGGTGGTGATTTCGTCGTAACGCGCCACCGATTCGAGGCGACGGAAGAAATCGTCGGCGAAGGCCTCCTTCACCGTGTCGATCACGGCCACGCCTTTCTCGCCACGCACCACGTAGGAGTTGTAGGTCGTCCCGTTCGCCGTGCGCAGGATGATGTCGAAATTCCGCAAATGCGGATCGAGGACGCCCACCCAGTGGACGCCCGGAGCCAGTTCTACCGCTTGATCAGTGAGTGCCGCAGCCGGCATGCTCCTCTTCCTCATGGTCGTGCGCATGGCTGCCGCAGCTGCCATGCCCTTCGGGACCGTGTACGCAAGCCTCGATGTTGCCTTCCGGAATCTCGACGTTTTTTAGCCCAATCCAGCTGTCCACCGCAGCAGTGTCGAAACCGACCATGCGTTCCTCGCCAACTTCCATCAGCGGGCGGCGGATGAGCAGCGGGTTCTCCAGCAGCAGGTGCAGGGCATCCTCGAAGCCGAGGTTTTCCGGCACGATCTCACCGGCCTTGATGGCCGGCGCGGCACGGTTGAACCACTCGGCTACCGGCAGCTTGCCGACGAATTGCAGCAGGCGGTCGGCCGTCCAGGCTTCGCCTTTCAGGCTCTTGGCCTGGACGGTGTGACCGGCCGCGGCAAGGAGGGTCTTCTGGCGAAGATTCCCCTTGCAGCCAGGCTTCTCAAAGAAGGTGACGACGGCCATCAGGCAGCCTCACGCCACAAGCCGAATTCCTTCAGCTTCTCGATCGGGATGCCGGTCAGCGAACCCGGCGGGTTCAGGAACTCGCCCAGTTCATCGACAATGGCCATCTCGATCGGGCAGATCGCCGCGCATTGCGGCACGGCGTGATCGCCCAGGCACTCGGTGCACTTCATGTCATCGATCAGGAAGTGCGGCTTGTCCTGATAGATCGCATCGTTCGGGCAAACATCGACGCAGGCCCAGCAATTGACGCAGCTTTCGGTGATTTGCAGTGCCATTTACGCCACCTTCAGGGTTTCGGTTTTCGGCAGCAACTTGCCGGTTGCCGCGATTTCCTCGTAGACCTTCATCACGGCTTCCTCGATCGGCTCCATCGCATGTTCGCCGTTCGGCGCGATGCCGGCGGCTTCCAGCTTGCCCCAAGGCTCGTAGCCGATCTTGGAACAGAGCACGACCTCGCAACCGGAGAGGATCTTGATGTTGCGGTCGAGTAGCGATTCGGTCTCGCCTTCGCCCACCACATCGCCATCGCCGCAGCTGTCCATGCCGCCGCAGTAGAGTTCGGTCTTGCGGTGGCCGATGAAGCGGACGCCTTCCGGCGAGGCCTCATAGACCAGGAACTCCTTGGCGTGGCCGAAGTGCTCAGCGACGACACCGTTCTTGCCGGCGACGGCCATCAACACCGGGCGCGAACCTTCCGGAATGCCCGTCAGCTTCGGCTTGACGATGCCGCGTTCGGCATCGAGCTTGACCATGATCTCGTCGTGCACCTGCTTGCGACGCACCATGGCGGCTTCGTAATCGACCTCCATGACGTCGATCTTGTCCATGGTGAATTCGTCGCCACGGTCCTCGCCGAGCAGGCCAACGGCATCGGCACGGCACTGGCGGCAGTGGCGCATCATCGACATGTCGCCGGCGCATTCGTCCTGCAGGGCTTGCAGTTCCTCGTCGGTCGGGCCGCGCTGCTCCATGATGCCGTAGTAGGTGCCGTGTTCGGCTTCGGCGATCAGCGGCATCACGTTGTGCAGGAAAGCGCCCTTGGCCTTGACGATCTTCGAGACTTCCTTGAGGTGCTCGTCGTTCACACCCGGAATCATCACCGAGTTGACCTTGACCAGGATGCCGCGCGAGGTCAGGGCTTCGAGACCTTTCTGCTGCTGTTCGATGAGAATGCGGGCGCCTTCGATACCGAAGATGCGCTTGTTTTCCCAATAGATCCACGGATAGATCTTGGCGCCGATCTCGGGATCGACACAGTTGATCGTGATCGTCACGTGATCGATGTTGTGCTTGGCGATCTCATCGGCGTATTGCGGCAGATTGAGACCGTTGGTCGAGACGCACAGCTTGATGTCCGGGGCCTTTTCGGACAGCTGTTGGAAGGTCTCGAAGGTACGGGCCGGGTTGGCCAAGGGGTCTCCGGGTCCGGCGATGCCGAGCACTGTCATCTGCGGAATCTCGGCGGCGACGGCCATCACTTTCTTGATCGCCTGATCCGGCGTCAGCAGTTCGGAAACGACCCCTGGGCGGGATTCGTTGGAGCAGTCGTACTTGCGGTTGCAGTAGTTGCACTGGATGTTGCAGGCCGGAGCCACCGCCACGTGCATCCGGGCAAAGTAGTGGTGGGCCTGCTCGGAATAACACGGGTGATCCTGCACCTTGGCGCGGATGTGATCCGGCAGGTGGGCCAGCGCGTCGGGCGCGGTACCGCAACCGCTGGAAGAACAGCCGCCGCCTTCCGCTGCCGGGGCGCTGCTGCTAATGACTGGAAGTTCCACGATGAAAGCTCCTCAAAATCTGTGCGGAGCCTATTCAGCAAGCGGTGTGCCAGTGATTATTTTCTAATTAAAACAATGGCCTGTCGTGTGTCTGCGAGAAGCTTGTTGGTCGGTTTGTTGCAAAGCCTACAGGTTTGGCTGACCAGAGATGAATGGATTTCGATGGAATGCGTTTCGGGCAAAATGGGTCTTTGCTGAGGCTATCGCCATTGGCGGAAGTCGGCCAGAAGCGGAAGTTGGCCCAAGTTTCCTAAAGCAGACATTCATCTTGAGTCCAATGCGATATGAATAGATACTTGTGGCTCTGTCTCCATTTTCGTAAATCGTATTTACGACCAAATGTCTGGAAAGCATTGCCGATTCATGGTTTCCGCTATTTTTTGGCTGTCCGCTCGATTATGCATAGACGGACCCATGGGTCCGTCTATTAACTGTTAGAAATTGCAGCCATGCCTGAATTCATACCTCAGCAACTCCCAGAAAGAGAAGGCCACTTTCCGAATACAGGAAACACAATTGTTGAGTTACACCGGCTGCTTGCAATATTTCTATCTAGCCGAATGTTCGCAGAGCTTTGCGTGAATTTCCCTGGTGAAGGATTTGACCCAATCTACAAAATCCAAGAAGTTGAAGCTGACGAAATCACGAGAATTTTGTTGTCCTTAGCTGTTACGGCGCGCGTGGTCGATGATCGGGAAGGGAAAGTGTTTGAACTTGTTGGCTCTGATTGCGGAGTGTTGCAGAAAGACATGGCAAGGGCTGATTGTGTCCCATTAGAAATCCGAGAGGCGTGCAACAAGATAATTCACGCGCAGAAAGTTAGGTTTGACGTTGAGGAAATTGGTGTTCAGAAATATATGAACCCGATCATTTATCTTTACGGCACCCAGCAAAACGAGGAATGGCGGGCGACATTAGACGTCATTAAATTCTGCAAGGAATATGTCACTCTTGTTTGTTATTTCTAACACTTCAGTCAAGCGGGACGCTCCGCCGGCAAGCCGACTCCGCGCCCCTTACCTCCAACGTTAGGCATTACCAATGCACCTAATCCACACCTCTCTTACGAAAAACGACATTACTAAAGCAGTTTTCGTGAGGCTCACTCGCCCGAGCGCACTTTTCAAGTCATGGCTTATCTGGACAGTAACTGTTTGGGCTTTGCTTGCTTTCATTCGAGGCGTTCCAACCTCGCAGAACGACCTACTCGTGCTCACCATCTCAGCTGCAGGTGGTGCTTTATTTTCAGTTTCCATCTCGTTGGCATTCGCACTGCTACGAGTTCGCAGGTCAATTAAGACAGGCGACGGAATTCTGGGAGATCACGATTACGAAGTTACCGAGCAAGGCCTCCGTGAACGCACTTCTGTCAACGAAACCTTAGCAAATTGGAGTGGAATTAAGGGGGTCGAAAAGGGCAAACACTTTGTGTTTATCGAGTTGGTTAGCGGCTCATTTCACATCATTCCGCGAAACTCATTCGCTTCAATCGATGATGAAAGTTGCTTTGTGTCTGCAATACACAATTATGCGAAACGCAATGCCTAACATCCCGGTCAAGGCGCGGCCTTCGGCCGCTGGGACGTCCCGCAAGCGGGCCGCCCCTTACCTAAAACGCTCTGAACGTTCGGCAACTACAGCTTTGGGTCGGTAGCCGACACGCAGTGACAATCGAGTGGGCCGTCAGTTTCGTCAGATGAGCCACCGCCAGCCTTTCCCCACTCGCTCAGTCGTCGACTGAGCGTCTATCCGACTTGATTGCCGCGTGTCGCCGCTTCTGTTCCAGGCGGCGCTTGACCGAACCGTGTGTCGGTTTGGTCGGCCGTCGCGTGCGTGGCGGTACGGCGACGCTGGCGACCAGTTGCTCCAGCCGGCGGATCGCTTCGGCGCGGTTTTTCTCCTGGCTGCGGAATTCCTGTGCCTTGATGACGATCACGCCATCCTTGCTGATCCGGTGATCGCCCAGCTTGAGCAGGCGCTCGCGGATTGCCTCGGGCAGCGATGAGGTTTTCAGGTCAAAACGCAGGTGCACCGCAGACGACACCTTGTTGATTATCGCCCCTTAGAAAAAGATACTTATTCAAAAATTTTGGCCTAATGCCGAGGGTTATTCCGCATGCTCGGAGAAGAAATTGTCCCTATTGCTACTGATACTCAAAAGTATGACCATCCAGTTCGCACTTTTAGATGAGTAGCAGTCTTTCTATGAAAGACGAGTAGCAGGGCTTTCCCAGCCTCCTCAAAATGCGGCAAGCTAGATTAGGCAACCCTGCATTTGGGACGTATGACAGGCCCACTAACCAAGTATTGATGGCTATCTATCACAGGGTTACAATTCTGCCGTTGGTGGGTCTCAGTGTATCTGCAACGCTTTTCGAGCTCTTGGCGGAGTATGGCGCGGCAACCTGTAGCAGTGTCTCTCAACACAGTAGCAATCGTCTAACTCATGCCCGCAATTCGAAACCCGGGCAACACAATAGCTAGGCGAATCCCTTATTTGTCTCATAAGGAGATTCGTTTTGGCACGCCTATCCCCCCAAGAACTCGCTCATTTCCGCAGTGTCAGCGCTGTCAACGCGCTTATTGCGCTGGCTAGCTACGCAAAGCGCGACTTATCCTTCATTCCCACTGAAGCGAAGGGTACCGAGCGTTGGCACGCCACGGTCGGTAGGGCACATTTCGAGCTTCTGCTGCTAGGTCCAAAGTTCTTCGATACGCGCGCCAGAATTGGTGGCGGCGGTGCTATCGACCTCGCCATCCATCTCTATGGCCTTCAGTTCAAGGAAGCGATAGCACTGCTCAGAACCCGGGGGCTCTAATGAATAGTGCTCCTCTGACACGGACTGCCTCGGTATTCTCAGTCCTAAACAGTGATGGATTTGCGCTTCCAATTCTTGTCACTGATGACAATGACGGGAACGTACGCGTCGTCCGCGAGGTACTCACCTTAATGCAGGCCCTACAGACCCGCGGAGACTCGTTTTCCAAGATGCGTGGAATCGCGCTCACACTAGCTCTACTACATGATTACACAACTATCGTCATTGGCTCTACCCAAGTCACGCCCGACGACCTACCGAAAATCGTTTCTGGATTCTTACGCAAACGTCGCCTCGGAACGAATGAAGGCAACTTAGGTTGGCCCCCTGTGAAGCGGCGTACGGTCGAACGTGACCGAAGTAACCTTCGCATATTTTCTGAATTCTGTGCACAGCAGTTCGGCCACTTCCCTTTAGTTTCTTTCGGGAGCAATTGTCCGTTCCCAAAAGACGGCCTTACCTACCGTGAAGTGATGGGGAGTTTGCGAAAGCGGAACAACATGCTCCTCGGCCATCTGTTCTCCGGTCGCCCTAATGCCAATATTATGGCCGCAGTCGGAATCAAAGAATCTATCGTCCGTCGCAGAAGCAACGGCAAGACCTTTCTTTCCGACTCGATGATTGAGGACCTAATTCTTGCAACGCCAAGTGTCGTCCAACGAATGGTCTTTATTCAAGCCGCCTATGGCGGACCACGCCTGTCAGAAATCCTCAACATGTGGCGGTGTGATGTAGTACCCGGTCGTTATCGTCCGACGCTTTTTCCAGACGATGTGGCATCTGATGCCCCGCTAATTATTTTGGCTCATCCATCGCAGTCCCGATACATCGGTACGACCCGCCCAGGAAATGCCGACCGTCTACAACACCTAAAACAGACGTACCGGTTAACACCCCGCAACATGATGGACGTCGCATCTCTGAAATCCGGCTGGAAGGGGATGCTGTTCGACAACGACGACCTTCTCATCTCCCAGGTGTTCTGGTCACACCGTGGATGGGCAGAAATGTACTACCAACTCTTTCTACAGCTAAGAGACGAGGTATTGCCGCTCGTACCAGGGCATATCCGTAATAGTCATCCTTACCTAATCCTCAACGATTCGCCTTCAAAAGACGAGTTCGGACGTCCAATGAAGATAAGCAACATTCGGAAGGCATTTAGCCGTGCGTGCCAACGAATAGGCATCGAAACTGACCGATTCTATGAAGGCATCCATGGCCTTCGACATAGCTACAAAGCCAGGCTCAGGAAAATGGGGCTTACTCCCGAGGAGATTCGAAAAGCTATGCATCACATCTCCATAGACAGCCAGCAGCAGTACGGTCAATCGTCTGCGGACCTCAATAAGCGCCTTTTACTCACTTTGTCCCCTGGAGGCGCAGAGTAATGAACGCCATCACAGAGTTTGATACTTTCGGTAATGGGAAAGTCTGGCTGAATATGTCCGAGCGTCATCAAGTGCTTCGACTGCCCAGCCAAGAAGAGTTATCTGACCTGTATAAAGAATTTCGCCGTCGGCAATGGGAGTGGTTTGTTGAGCATATGCTTAGCGTATCTGACGGCGGCCAGCAGATTTTCGGACTGGGAGTCACACGGGTCAAGGCACAAACGCCAGACTCAAGCGGTAATAGCCGGTGGGTTGCAAACACGCATCGCATCTCACTCGATGCTATTCCCGAGGAGGCGTGGTCCTTACTAGCACATGTGGCCCCCCTTCCACATTCCACCGCCTCCACAAAGCTCTTCAATACAACAATTGAAGAACAGCGGACGTTTTTACGTTCTGCGATGGGCGATTGCCTTGAATCCGCTGAGAATATCTTGCGCGCAGAATACAAGGAATGTCTCATATACCCATGGCTGGCTTCATCGTTTGAAACCCAAAAAAATCCCGCAGAATTCATTGACTCCGTCATAAAACGAGCAGAATTTGAGCGACTAGTAGCGCGAGAAAAACGGAAGACTTGGTTACGCAAGCCCCTCCCTGATTTGTTTCTGCTGTGGTTAGCTCAACATGGTGTGGTTCTTTTTCCGGTAACGGCACAACCCATTATTGGAGAAGCTCGCGGATTTGAGGAGAAACTTGTATCCCCCGACGTGCTGGCGACTTGGAAAGTTATTGAATCAGCTTACGAAGCCACAGCAAAAAACCTTCACCGCAAATGGATGCCACGCATCAAGTCGGTATTTCGAATTGTGACAACCGCCTCCACATTACGCACCGCAGAAGACATCGGTATTGAGTTTTTCAACGCGCTTTACGCTCTCATGGATTGTAGGCTTGATGTCACACTCACTGACCGTCTTCATAAGATATACCGTCCTTTACGAGATAGCCTAGGGCGGCGGGAGCTACCGACCTTCAAACCCATCCGTTCTGCCTTATGTTTACGTGACACACCGTTCCACTGGACGTATTTGTCTACGAAAAACAATCCACAGAGAGTATTTCCTCGGCTTCTATCGGTCGTGTACAACCCCATACCAAATGTTTGCGCTTGGGGAGACCGATTTGCTCGGTATATCGCCAAACTTCCCATCAAAAGTATTGGGAATTCAGTCTCAACTTGTCAAAGATTTCTGGTCTGGCTAATAGAAAGCAAGACCTTGGTATCAGTGCTAAACGATTTAAAGCGAGAGCACATCAATGATGGCAAATCGCTTGCATCCAGTCAGTCCTTCCGAGCTCACCTTTTTCGCTCTGGGATGAAACCCGAAACCGCAAACGGGCACATTCTGCGATTGGCGTGGACGTTCGAGGCCATTATTGAAGAAGACAGGCTTGGTATCGGCAACCCTGTATCGATTCGATTTGATTCATTTAAAGTGACCGCGCCGCGCGGAAAGACGCCGCGGCGGCCAATGGCTAGGGAACTCCTCGTATATCTACAGCAACTCAATCGAGAAAATGAATACTCACTATCGCGTACATACAGTCGTAACCAACGTCAAGCTCTCAGCTCAAATGGGCAATATGAACCAATTTGGTTCCCTGGTTTTGCCGTCATAGTTGATTTACTCCTCCAACTCCCCCTTCGCGGATTCCAAGCACGTTACTTGGATTCTGGGGAAGGCGACGAATTCATCGTCAACTTAAGCGGCGCACTTGAGCTAGAACCGAATTTACTCAGCACGGCGACGGCAGGCCGCCGTGAAAGTGTCTTTTACGCCTTTGAGGCTACAAATTCTTCCCCGACGTTAGGAATCCACGTAAATACAAACAAGACATCGCTCGATAGAGTTTCCGGCTATGAAATACCCTGGTGCTCGCCAGAGTTGAAGAAAAGCCTCTCGTTGCTGAGAGACTGGCAAATTAAAAACAACCCCGTGGCTCGCCCAATTTGCTGCATGGAGAAACATGAGTTTGAGCAAACACGGAATCAAGATGTAATTGAACAGTTGAAAACCACGTACGCTCTATTTCGAGACCCTTCCGATGCTAAGGGTTGGCCAATCAGCCGGGACAAACTGTTTGATTATTGGAGTTATTTACTCGCAACAGCCGAGGATAGATTAGCTAGCGAAGGCACAAACATCAAGCTGACGGAAGAGAAGGAAGTTTCGAAAGGACCGAATAAAAAGCGCATCACGAAGCGGATTGCAGCCTATGACATTCATACTTTACGAGTGAGTGGTATTAGTGCCTTACTCGAAGCCGGTATGCCACCTGACCTAGTTCAGGATGTCGCCGGGCATGCGACGATAGTAATGACGCTTTACTACAATAAAATCAAGGCTTCACGCTTGAATGCGACCCTTGCTCAAGCACAAGATACGTTGGCACGTAATCTCGATAGCATTGATGGTGCTAGTGAAGCGGAATTCGAGCGCCTATCGGAATTTTTGCTAAACACCCGAGCACCGGAGGATAACGCTGGTCATTCACTTCTTGGTCTACGCAAAGGTCATGGTGATGGAGCAGTGGAAGTATCGGTTCACGGCATCTGCCCGGGTGGCGAGTGCGCTACAGGCGGTGAGTTCCAAAACCAGGCAGTCGGCTACGCCCCAGTACAGCGGCCCCTCGCCTGCTCGTTGTGCCGATATAGATTGACTGGCCCTATGTTCTTGCCGGGGTTAGTGCTAAACGCTAACCGCTTGATGCATGAACTGCGTAGCAAAGGCAAAGAAATAGCAGAGATGAATCAAGAACTGGCCCGCCTCGCAGACAAAGGAAAATCCACTCACGTTATTAAGGCCAAAATTGAAGAGCTATATCGTGAAACAGATACTGTTTCCGCAGAATGGGCCGCAGAAGTTCAGTATGTGCAGCTGGCAGAAAAAATGTTTGACCGCTTCATTACGGGCCTCGACCCCACCATTGATACGGTTCCTGCCTTGATTAGCGGGATGGACGAACCAAGTCTGCAAAGCCATCTAACACGCCAGTCTGAATTTGGCTTGCTTCAATCACTGGCCGAAGGGGCCTACGTTTGGTCTGGATTTAAACCATCGGCGGCAATAACGGAACATCGAGAGTTCCTTAACGAATTACTGTCCGCATCCGAGTTGGAACCCTTTCTTCTTAAGCTACGTGGCGACCTAAGGGATAAAGCTGCTGTATTACTTGGACGAATGGTAGTTTCGCTGATTCCAGATGAGCGAATCGATAATCTAAGGAGCGGCAGTGAATCGCTTGCTGACTACCCAACCGCAAAGTCTCTTTTGGAGAACCTTCGTAGGCAAGCCGTCATCATGAAAAGCATTGATGAGCACTCTCTAATCATTCAGGACCTCCCCCCCCTTTAAGGAAGGTGACCATGACGGCTCTCGTGCCAACCCCACCGATGACTTCTGAAGCGATACTTGTCACTTTAAATGCCGAAGCGACCAATGAACGTCGCCGAGATACCCTGTTAAGACTAAAGGAGGCGTGTGACTATCTCACAAATAAAGATGCCGAGGTCAGACCCTCCGACATCCAGAGGGTAATTGAGAAGAAATTCGGCAAGGATGCAGGACCGAAGGCCCAATCAATTTCCAATGAACGAAAGCGCTCTCTGGGCATGTATCACTATATGGAGGCCCGTGAACGCGAACGCTTGGCGTCAAAGCCACCTCGAAAAGGGCGCATCCATGCTTGCAGAGAAAGCGCTACTTTACGAGCGATTGACCGCATTGACGATATGGACGTACGCTCATCAATGTTAGACATGTATGACCGCCTAGCAGTCGCAGAAAAAAGTTTAGAGCGCGCAAAAATGCTCTTGAAGACTCTACATCCCAGAGTTGACCTTGCAGAATTGCTGAAGGGAAATCCTCATCCCAATGCAATTAAAACTTCAGATTTTTCCATCTCAGCAGAATATATAAAAGCACTCCAGCGCTTGGTTAGCATACTTACTGATAACGAGAAAATGGCAAGTGTTGGTCTAATCTTTGATGGGCGAAGAATCAGACGCAAAACAGGCACTTGTGACGAGTTACTCGACCCCAAGACTTTGGATGGGGTAATAGCTCTATCAAGGCAGTTAATCAGCTAGGCAAGAAAAGTAAGCGACTTAGGCTCGTGCCGACGAAGCCGAACGAGCCAAGAAACAC
This sequence comes from Azonexus sp. IMCC34839, assembly GCF_047047955.1. Classification (GTDB taxonomy): domain Bacteria; phylum Pseudomonadota; class Gammaproteobacteria; order Burkholderiales; family Rhodocyclaceae; genus Azonexus. The sequence goes on from NZ_CP150631.1 coordinate 148,073, forward strand.
GCGAAGCAGGTTAGTTTCCATTAGCCGCTTGCCTGACCCGCTTGGCAAGCTCCGTCCAAATCGTCAATAAGCTTTTGTATTGGAATGCCAAGCGCCCTGCACCAGGTGCGCACCTCAACAACATCTAAGCGGCGCTCCCCTCGCTCACATTTGCTGACGAAGCTTTGAGTGACTCCTAGGATTGAGGCAATATCTTCTTGGGTTAGGCCGGTTTGTTGCCTGTTTCGACGAAGCAAATCGAGAAATAAGTTGTACTCACGCGAGTAGATGGACTTGTCCATTGGCGAACCTTGTTGAAGGGACGCCAAGAGATTGAAGTCTAATTTAGAATAGTCCAAAATCGACTATTCCCTGTTTAGGCAGGGCCACTACTACGTTAACTAAATGGGCGATATTGTCATGGGCCAACTTGGAAAAGGATTGGACGCATTACTATCCAAAGGTATCGAGAAGCACTCTTTTGCCGGCAAAAATCAATCCGAAGTGAAGCAGAAGGCCGTGGTTGAGCCAGAAAATTTGTCAGCAATGGACCTCGTTTATGCAGTGTATGCCGAGGACGGGGAACCTCTGGTGGGCAGCCCTACTGCTGGATTTGCATATTTCGATGAAAGCACGGATACATTGGTCGTCGTAAATGCTGATGCAAAAAAGGTAATGCATCTTTCGCTTGACAGCATTATGGCAAACGAAGCCATGGATGTTGCCAAAGGACTGGGGGCCAGTTTTATGATTTACGGTGGCGAGGTGGTTTGCAGCCTGAAAGGCATCTCTCAAGCGGGCAGCAGTTACCCCGAAGCAGCTATGAGAGCAATACTTGCGTCTTTGCGACTTGAGAAATCGGAGCGAGTTGACGAGGAGTGCACTCGCAAGTGATGTGCGATTTACCGCTGGCAAGCCGTAACCGATGGCAACGTCCAGTGGCTCTACAAAAACGATAAGGAGCACTTACAAGAGGTTTTGCCAGCAATTTGGAAACGCTGATTGAGGCATTTCCGCTAACATGTCGTGCGAATAGCATTCAACATAAAAAGAACGACATGAACCACCAAGCCTTATCCTCATTCATTTGGTCAGTTGCCGACCTCCTGCGCGGCGACTATAAGCAATCCGAGTACGGCAAGGTCATCCTGCCCTTCACCGTCCTCCGCCGCCTCGATTGCGTTCTGGAAGCCACCAAGCCCGCCGTACTGGCCGAGTTCGAGGCCAAGTTCAAAGCGGGGCTCAACCCCGACCCGTTCCTGCTACGCAAATCGGGGCAGAGCTTCTACAACATTTCGCCGCTCGACCTCGGCAAGCTGCTGGGCGACCAGGACCACATCCGAGAAAACCTTTACGCCTACATCCAGGGCTTTTCGCCTGCTGCGCGCGACATCTTTGAGCGCTTCGAATTCTTCACGCAGGTCGAACGCCTGGCCAAGGCAGGGCTCCTCTATCTGGTGACCGAGAAGTTCGCCAACATCGACCTGCACCCCGATGTGGTCGATAACGCACAGATGGGCCTGGTATTTGAGGAGTTGATTCGCAAGTTTGCCGAAATCTCCAACGAGACAGCAGGGGAGCATTTCACTCCGCGCGAAGTCATCCGACTGATGGTGAACCTGCTGTTCATCGAGGACGACGATGTGCTCACCTCGGGCAATGCCGTGGTGCGTACCCTATACGACCCGACAGCCGGCACGGGCGGCATGCTTTCAGTAGCTGGTGAATACCTGCTGGAACACAACCCAGCCGCCCGCCTGACCCTGTTCGGCCAGGAACTCAACGATGAGTCCTACGCCATCTGCAAGGCCGACATGCTCATCAAGGGCCAGGATGTGGCCAACATCGTGGTCGGCAATACCCTCTCCGACGATGGACATGGCGGCCGCAAGTTTGACTACATGTTGTCGAACCCGCCGTTCGGCGTCGAATGGAAGAAGGTCGAGAAGGAAGTTCGCAAGGAATACGAGCAGAAGGGCTTCGACGGCCGCTTCGGCCCCGGTCTTCCGCGGGTCTCGGACGGTTCCATGCTCTTCCTGCTACACCTCATCAGCAAGATGCGCCCGGCGGTCGATGGCGGCAGCCGCATCGGTATTGTTTTGAACGGCAGCCCATTGTTCACCGGTGGTGCAGGCAGTGGCGAGAGCGAGATTCGCCGCTACGTGTTGGAAAACGACCTGGTTGAAGCCATCATCGGCCTGCCCACCGACATGTTCTACAACACGGGCATCACCACCTACGTCTGGATTCTTTCCAACAAGAAACCGGCTGCCCGCAAAGGCAAGGTCCAGCTCATCGACGCCAGCGCCTACTGGCAGAAGATGCGCAAAAGCCTGGGCAGCAAGCGCAAGGAGATGAGCGATGAGCACATCGCCAAAGTTACCAAGCTGTTCGGTGAGTTCATCGAGGCCGAGGAGGATGGTAAACCCATCTCCCGCATCTTCAACAACGCCGACTTCGGCTACACCACCATCACCGTTGAACGTCCGTTGCGCGATGAGGCCGGGAAGGCCGTGCTCGGCACCAAGGGCAAGCAGAAGGGCAAACCGCAGCCGGATTCGGCGTTACGCGATACCGAGAACGTACCGCTCAACGAGGACATCGACGCCTACTTCGCCCGCGAAGTGCTGCCCCATGCGCCAGATGCCTGGATAGATACCGAGAAATCCAAGGTTGGCTACGAGATTCCCTTCAACCGCCATTTCTACGTCTTCACGCCGCCGCGCAGCCTGCATGAGATTGATGAAGAACTGAAGGCGGTCGCGGCCAACATCACCAAGATGCTGGAGGGGCTGGCGGAATGAGCTTGCCGAGGTATTCGGAGTACAAGGACAGCGGAGTCGCTTGGTTGAATTCAGTTCCAGTTGACTGGATGGTTCGGCGGCTTGGGTTTTTCTTCGAGGAGCGTAGAGAGAAAGTCAGTGACAAGGATTTTCCGGCCTTATCGGTAACGAAATCAGGAATCGTGCCGCAACTTGAAACAGCTGCAAAAACAGACGATGGCGATAACAGAAAAAAAGTCTGCGCAGGCGACTTTGTTATTAACAGCAGGTCAGACCGAAAAGGCTCTGCCGGAGCGTCGAGTCTCGACGGCTCAGTTTCACTTATCAACACTGTCTTGCGCCCCCTTGCCGGCATAGATATTGGGTTCGTCCATCACCTCCTACGCAGCATTCCGTTCCAGGAGGAGTTCTATCGCTATGGAAAAGGCATCGTCGCTGACCTTTGGAGTACCAACTACTCGGAGATGCGAAACATCGTGTTGGCACTGCCAAGCATCCCCGAGCAAACAGCCATCGCCACCTTCCTCGACCGCGAAACCGGGAAAATCGACGCCCTGATTGCCGAGCAGGAAAAGCTCCTCGCCCTGCTCGCTGAAAAGCGCCAGGCCACCATCTCCCATGCCGTCACCAAGGGCCTAAACCCGGATGCACCGATGAAGGATTCTGGCGTGGCTTGGCTGGGGGAGGTGCCTGGGCATTGGTTGGTTGGTAAGGCTGGCTTCTACATATCCGTACTGCCTGGGTACGCCTTTTCCTCCGCTGGCTTCTCTATTGACGAAAACAACGTCAAATTACTTCGGGGCATCAATGTCGGTGTCGGAGAACTCAGATGGGATGAGGTCGTGTATTGGTCCCGAACAGAGGATGATGGACTTGAGGCGTTTGAGCTCCACGAGGGAGACGTAGTCATCGGCATGGACAGACCGCTTATCAGCACTGGTATGCGGGTGGCGGTGGTTAAAAACCATGACCTTCCTTGCTTACTACTTCAGCGCGTAGCGAAAATTCAAGCCGGACCTTTAATTGATAGACGCTTCATCATGAGGCTTCTATGCTCTCGGGCGTTCGAGGCGCACTTTGCGCCAGATACCACTGGAGTGAGCGTTCCTCACATTAGTGGTGAACAGATTTTGAATTTCGTCATACCGGTTCCGCCTCAGGACGAGCAACAGCAAATCTGTGAATTCCTAGAATCAGAGTTAGCAAAACTCGACTCATTGAATTACGAATCCGAGCGCGCCATCGCCCTACTAAAGGAACGCCGCTCCGCCCTCATCGCAGCCGCCGTCACCGGCCAAATCGACGTGCGTGGCCTCGTCACCGAACCGGAGGCTGCGTGATGGCTGCACTGCACCAGGAAATTCACTTCGAGTCCGCCATCTGCACCCACCTCGGCCAGCATGGCTGGCTGTATGCCGATGGCGATGCCGCTTACTACGACCGCCAGAACGCCCTGTTCCTGCCCGACTTGTTGGCTTGGGTAGAAACCACCCAGCCGGATGCCTGGCAGTCGCTGACCAATACCCACGGCGCCAGCCTGCCCAAAGTGCTAGCCGAGCGGGTGCGCAAATGCTTGAACGAACAGGGCACGCTGGAAGTGCTGCGCCGGGGCGTCGAGATGGTCGGCCTTAAGAAGCCACTTTCCCTGGTGCAATTCAAGCCGGCTCTTGGCCTCAACCCGGCTATCCAGGCAGCCTACGAAGCCAACCGCTTGCGCGTAGTGCGTCAGGTGCATCACTCGCTCAACAACGCCAACGAGGCGGTAGACCTGGTGCTGTTCGTCAATGGCGTCGCCGTGGCCACGGCTGAACTCAAATCTGACTTCACCCAGAGTGTCGGCGATGCTGTCGACCAATACCGCTTCGACCGTCATCCGCAGCCCAAGGGCGGCCACGTTGAGCCACTGCTGGCCTTCCCCGGCGGCGCATTGGTGCATTTTGCCGTCAGTCAGTCGGAAGTGATGATGAGTACCAAGCTGGCCGGCACCAGCACCGTTTTCCTGCCCTTCAACCGGGGAAATGCGGGCGGCGCAGGCAATGCGCCCAATCCCTTCGGCTTCGCCACCCATTACCTGTGGGAGGAGGTTTGGCAGCGCGATAGCTGGCTGGAAATCCTCGGGCGCTATCTCATCGGTAAGCGCAACGACAAGAAGCAGCTCACCGGCCTCATCTTCCCCCGTTATCACCAGCTCGACGTCACCCGGAAGCTGGTAGCCGATGTGTTGGAGCAAGGCCCCGGCGAGCGTTACCTGATTCAGCATTCGGCGGGTTCCGGCAAGACCAACTCGATTGCCTGGTCCGCTCATTTCCTCGCCGACCTGCACGACGCAGCGCACCAGAAGGTTTTCGACAGCGTGCTGGTGGTCTCCGACCGCACCGTGCTCGATGCCCAATTGCAGGAAGCCATCTTCGACTTCCAGCGCACCACTGGCGTGGTGGCTACCATCACCGATGAGCATGGCAGCAAGAGTAGCCAGCTCGGCCAGGCGCTCAAGGATGGTAAGAAAATCATCGTCTGTACCATCCAGACCTTCCCGTTCGCGCTGGAAGCCGTGCAAAAGCTCGCTGCCACCGAAGGCAAGCGCTTCGCGGTCATTGCCGACGAAGCGCACAGCTCGCAGACCGGCGAAGCAGCCGCCAAGCTGAAACAACTGCTCTCAGCCGAAGAATTACAGGAACTCGCCGACGGCGGTGAGGTGGATACCGAAACCGTACTGGCTGCCCAGATGGCGGCCAAGGCCAGCCAGGAAAAGAACATCACCTACCTGGCCTTCACCGCCACCCCGAAGCAGAAAACACTGGAACTGTTCGGCCGCAAGAACGCCGACGGCCTGCCCGAGCCCTTCCATGTCTATTCCATGCGCCAGGCCATCGAGGAAGGTTTCATCCTCGACGTGCTGAAGAACTACACCACCTACAAGATGGCGTTCAAACTCGCCCACAACGGTGAGGAATACGACGAGCAGCAGGTCGAGAAATCGGAAGCCCTGAAGGGCATCATGCACTGGGTGCGCCTGCACCCGTACAACATCAGCCAGAAGGTGCAGACCGTTGTCGAGCACTTCCGCGAAAACGTACAGCCACTCCTGAACGGCCAGGCCAAGGCTATGGTGGTGGTCAGTAGCCGAAAGGAAGCGGTGCGTTGGCAAAAGGCCATCAGCGCCTACATCGCCAAGCAGCAATACAAGCTCGGCGTGCTGGTCGCCTTCTCAGGCGAAATCAACGACCCCGACAGCTATCCGGAACCAGTCAGCGAGCACAGCAAGCTGCTGAACCCCGGCCTCAAGGGCGACATCCGCGAAGCCTTCAAGGCACCGGACTATCACCTACTGTTAGTGGCCAACAAGTTCCAGACCGGTTTTGACCAGCCGCTGCTGTGCGGCATGTACGTCGACAAGCGCCTGGCCGGCATCCAGGCCGTGCAGACGCTGTCGCGCCTCAACCGCGCCCATCCCGGCAAGGACACCACCTACATCCTCGACTTCGTCAATGAACCGCAGGACGTCCTGGCCGCCTTCAAGACCTATTACGAGACCGCCGAACTCGAAGCCAATACCGACCCGCACCTGGTGCTCGACCTGCGGGCCAAGCTGGATGCCACGGGATACTACGACAGCTTCGAGGTCGACCGCGTGGCGGATGCCGAAACCAATCCGAAGGCCACCCAGGCTCAGCTCAGCGCTGCCATCGCCCCGGTCGCCGACCGGCTGCTGAAACGCTACAAGGCGGCACAGCACGACAAAGCGACAGCCGAAGCCAACCACGACGAAAAAGCCGCCCAGGCAGCCAAGGACACCATGGCCGCATTGACCCTTTTCAAGGGCGACATGGGGGCCTTCAACCGGCTGTATGCCTTCTTGTCGCAGATTTTCGACTACGGCAATACGGACATCGAGAAGCGCTATCTCTTCTTCAAGCGCCTCATTCCTTTGCTCGACTTCGGACGCGAGCGGGAAACGGTCGACCTGTCCAAGGTGACGCTGACCCATCACACCCTGAAGAACAAGGGGCAGCAGACCCTGGACCTGAAGCAGGGCGAGGCGCAAAAGCTGCCGCCGATGACCGAAACGGGCAGCGGAATGCTGCACGACAAGGAGAAGGCCTTCCTCGATGAAATCATCCAGAAGGTGAATGGCCTGTTCGAGGGGGAGCTCTCGGACAACGACCAACTGGTCTATGTGAATGGCGTGCTCAAGGGCAAGTTGCTGGAGAACGAAACCTTGGTGCAACAGGCTGCCAATAACACCAAGGAGCAGTTCGCCAATTCGCCAGACCTGTCGCAGGCCATCCTGCACGCCATCATGGACGCATTGGATGCGCATACAGCGATGAGCAGCCAAGCACTGAACTCACAGCGAATACAGGATGGGCTGAGGGATACGTTGCTGGGGCCTGCACAGCTTTATGAGGCGCTGCGGGCTAGAAGCCAACCTACGTTTGGTAGCCCACTGTAATTGGAATCGGGGCTAGGAAAAAACCTTTGTTGAATAGAGTACAGGGAGAACAAGCTTGAACTCCACGCATGAAACACTGACTTTGGCCGGTGCGAAACCGAAAAAGGAAAAACGCTTTCTCGCGGAGGGGCGTTACCTGATTTCAGGCAGCGCCCGCTCCGGCGGCATTGCTTCTGTCTATCGTGCTCTTGATACAGAACAGGAGAAGCATGTCGCTCTTAAGGTATTTCGTCCTGCAAACGGGACAGACCCGATTGTTGAGGAGTCCTTCAGGCGCGAAACGCAGGCTCTTTCGGACCTAAAGCATCCGAATATTGTCCAGATATTCGATTCGGGCTTCGATGAAGACTCTGACGAACATTACATTGCTATGGAGTGGGTCGATGACGACTTAGAAAGCGTTATCAGTCGCAGCAGGTTTGAAAGCTGGGATACTTTTTTCAACAAAGTAGGGAGACAGGTTCTTGAGGCGCTGGCGTTTGCTCACTCTCACCGGACTGTTCATCGGGACATCAAGCCGTCCAACATACTTGTCACGGCAGAGGGGGTAGTCAAAGTATGTGACTTTGGCATCTCAAAAATCCGAAACTTCTTGGAGCCGGGCGTCACCCTTGCACATTTTGCATCCTTCCCTTTCGCACCACCGGAAATTGATGATGGAAGCTACAGCTATAGTCGGGATGTATTTGGATTCGTGGCTTTAGCCGTAGCAGCACTCTCTGCCGCAAAAATCGAAACCCACAGAAGTCTCGTTTCTGAGCTCGAGCAGCTCAAGGTTGATGAGCCACTGAAGCGTTTGCTGCGCCGTGCGTTATCAATTGAGAACCCCGCAGAGCGCCAGGTGAATGCAGCTGTACTGCTTGCAGAGTTGGATAGGCTTGTGCCACCTCAGCCCTGTGCAAAGAAGGGAAAAATTCTTATCGGGATTACTAAGAAGGTTAAGCAGATTTTCGAGTATGACCTTGCGCTGAAATCTGACAGTGAGGTTCAAAAATTTGTTGAAAATGACTTGGCATCTGCATCTTATGTGCATGAGCCAGGAGAACCCCGTCCGGGACCAGATGGTTCTCCTCCTCTCGGCAAGACAATACGACTTCTTGGCAGCCGCTACGGCTACATCGCCATCATGGCTCCGCCGGTTGGAGACAAACTACTTCTAGTTTCTGCGCTCGAGCAATCCTCTTCCGAGGCTGAGCGCAATAGGGAAGAAGCTGCAATCTCCGAGTACGAGTTTTGCCTATCAGGGGTTTTGCCGAACGTATCTAGTGGACACATTGCCAAGCTTCAAGATGAACTATCGATGTTTGGCGCAGACCAAAAAGCAGCTCGCGTAGAAAAGCAGAAGCAGGCGATTTATCGTACTTGGCTTGATTTGCTGAGTGCGAAGACAGAACTAGAGCGTCAACGAAAACGTCGTTTTAGCTATTCGGATTACGAGGTATCGGCAGGTGTAATTCGCTTTTCTTTAGCCTTATCGTCAGATGCGATGGCTCTGGCTGACCAAGATGTCCAAGTGGACATTGGAGCTGGCGATACTTTTTCCGGGACTGTTGTTTCTGTCGGTGATGCAAATGTGTTGGTTCAGCCAGGAGAACGTAACCGAGTAGAAGCCGGTGCCTTGCCCAAACAAGGTGTCCTTGTAATTGATACATCAAAGGCTGATGTAGCACTGGACCGCCAAAAAACCGCAATCGATGCTGTCCGATACGGCCGAGCAGTAAATCCTCTTCTCGGTGATTACATTGTGGCACCAGAGGAGGTGCCGGTTCCTATCCCGACCGAAGTTAATTTCATTCAGTCCGCGATGGACGAGAACAAGCGAGATGCAGTGCTGACAGCAATGTCGGAGGCTCCCTTGATGCTTGTCCAGGGACCACCAGGAGCGGGCAAGACAACTTTTATTACCGAGGTTGTTCTTCAGACTTTGCGCAGGAACCCGAATGCGCGGGTTCTCTTGACTTCGCAAACACACGTTGCCTTGGACAACTCACTGGAGCGGATTCTCAAAGAGAGCAACCAAGAGGTTCGAGCAATCCGCATCGGGCACGAGAGCGACGAGCGTATTGCAGAAAAAACGAAAGCACTGTTGATTGACCGCAAGTTGCCGGCAATGCGTAAGAATGCGTTGGCTAAGGGCAAGGAGTTCATTGAAAACTGGGCACAGGCGAGTGGTGTCGACCTTAATAGCACGCGTATGGCAATGGCGCTGGAGAGGCATGCGGGCCTCAGGGAGCGTTTGGAGGTAGTTCAAAGTCAGATTTCGGACATTGAGCAAACATTAAATAAAGACAAGAAATCCTTGGAGGCGGATGTCCGGGCAGACATCGAGGAACTCCAATCAGAGTTGATTCGAGAACAGGACGCTCTGGAAAAGGACTTGAAAGAGTCGTTGAGCGAATTAAGGAAGCATGAGGCTGACAAGGATGCTCTTGCGCACTTTGCCGAGTGTAGCGCCTCAGAATTGAGGTCATGGGCTAACAGCTACGTCGCAGATTCAAAACAGGTAAGCCAGCTTCGAAAACTGCTTGCCGTGCACTCCGAATGGGAAGTGCGCTTTGGGCGTAGTCCCCAATTTAAAGCAGCATTGGTGACACAATCGCAGGTAGTCGCAGGTACGTGTCTTGGTGTGATGTCTGTTCCAGGCAGGAACGAAATTACCTACGATTTGTGTATCGTTGACGAGGCCTCAATTGCAACTCCAACAGAGGTTCTTGTGCCGATGGCACGGGCAAGAAGAACCATCCTCGTTGGCGACGACAAACAGCTCTCACCTTTTCAGGACCCGGAATTGCAGACGTCCGGGATACTTCAGCGGTTTTCTTTGAGTGTTGCCGACCAGAAAGCGACATTATTCAATCACCTCCGCGATGGATTACCAAAGGAGCTGAAGAAAGCCCTTTCGATGCAGCATCGCATGCTGCCTGCTATCGGTAATCTGATTTCTGCTTGTTTCTATGATTCAGAACTCAAGAGCGCAGACCGCACTCCTCTTGGCTGGCTAGACAGGACGCTCCCTCGCCCGGTGACCTGGTTTTCAACGAGCCAGTGTGTCGGCAAGGCCTCCAAACCAGCAGGAACTTCGCAGTGGAATGGCCTGGAGGTCAAATTGATTTCCGATTTGCTTGGCCGCATTGATTTCGAAATGCGCCATGGCAAGGCGAAAGGAAAGCAAATGTCTGTCGCGGTCTTAACCGGATATGGCGAACAACGTGTGCGCTTACATGCTGCAATTCAAAACAAACGGCACGACTGGAAGGCTTTTTCGGAAATTTATGTAAATGTGGTCGATGCATTCCAGGGGCGAGAAGCCGATATTCTCATTTTCTCGGTTACGCGCTCAGATGTTCGTGGACTTGGCTTTTTGAAGGAAATGGAACGCATCAACGTTGCGCTGTCCCGTGGCAAGGAATATTTGGTGATTGTGGGTGACCATCAGTTCTGCCAAGAGGCTGAGGGACGCCAAAATCCTCTAAAGAAAGTAATTGAATACATCCAAGGAAATCCTCAGGACTGCGTACTGGAAGAGGTGAGCCAATGATTCTTGAACAGGTTCTCGAGGAGGCAGCCTACGCCCGCCCGGGATATTCACTTGTTTCCTTTAAGGAAGCAGCTCTCCCAAACTATCTTCTTACCACCAGACTGCTGACACTGGAGAAGAAAAACTTGGGGCCGATTGAGGAAGCCTGTCTTGGTGCAATTGATGCAGGTTTGGGAGACCCAGAGGATATTTCATCTTTCTTGGGGCTTCCGCGAGTGGTCCTGAATAGTGTTTTGGCCGGGCTTAACACAACCGAGTGCATTAACTACTCACGCCCTACCGAATTGGTCGATGCTGCGGTTACTTTGACCGAAAAAGGTAAGAGTACGTTAGGGTCGATGAAAGAAGTTGTCCCCCAGGAAAGTGTCGTTAAATTCTTCTTTGACCCGTATCTACGCAAGATTCGTCTTGTTCCGACTGAGTCGTTGTATAAGCCCCGAGAAATAAAAGAAAAGGGTTGGTTTGAAGTGCCGCTTTGTGGTGCCAAGCGTCCTGAGGTCGAAGATGTTCCGCTCGGGGACATCGACAAGGTCCTGCAACGGTTGAGCCGCAAAGACGGTGGAAGTAGAGAGTTGCTCGCGGCTCGTCGAATTGAGCGTCGCGAGATGCATTTCTTACCCTGCATCCTACTCTTTTACCGCTCCCAAACAGGCGATGAAATTCAAGTGGCCTTCTATCTTGAAGAAGGTTTTTCACTGGAACATGAGAATGCGTTCCGCGAACTTGGCGGACCAGAACAAGCTGGAGCCAAACATGCCCTTGCTCCCCCTGAAATTCCCCAGCTTGAAGACTTAGTTGCTGGAGTTAGTGAGCAAGAGAAGGTCGCGGAATTGCTAACGATTGAACGGGAGGTCGCGACCCAGATTGCAGTTGAAAGTAGTGGTGGTGCTCCAGCAAGCGCAAACCTACCTGAAATGGGGTTGGTGACCGAGGCTGTTGCGCAGTCAGCTGCTATTGCTCGTTTACGTTCGATGACCCAGCGATGCATCAGGATGCATGAGCACCCAAAACTTCTCAGAAAGGCACTTACAGAAACAACGGAGCGACTGCTTATCGTGTCACCGTGGATTACGCACCATGTGGTTAACAGCATGTTTGTGATGTCGTTGGAGGCACTGCTGCGGAACGGCGTAGAGGTAATGATTGGCTACGGCCTTGCAGATGAAGAGGGCGCAAGGGGTACGGACAAAGCAAAACAGAAACCCACGATTACTTTCGCAGCGGAACGAGAACTGTCAGGTATCCAGAAGAAATTCGATAACTTCAAACTGGTGTTTTTGGGAAACACGCACCGAAAGCTTCTTGTGTCCGATGATAAGTTTGCCGTTGTTACGAGCTTTAACTGGTTATCGTTTAGTGGAGACCCAAGTAAAAAGCCACGTGATGAATTTGGCTTTCTAGTCACAGAGCCTGATGGTGTAGAGGGCATTTTCCAGGATGGATTGGAACTGCTCTCGAAGGGATACCACGGTCCGGCGTCAGGAAAGCCACCCAGTTCTAAAAAGGCTTGAGCTTCATGCCTAATAAATAAGATATATAAATGAGCGCCGAGACCTTTTTCGAGTTTTATCGCAAGTTGTCTTCTGCGGAGACTGAGCCTTCAGAGTATCAAACAGTTTTTGACCAATTGGCGCTACTTTGTCGAGACAGGCAACAAAATGGCTCGACACCAGACGAATGGCTCCGTGATGTAGACCATTGCCTTCACCAAATTGCGGAATCTTCGCACCTATTTGCGGAAGCCGTATCGAGTTGGTTGACCACTAACGAGGACATTAAGTTAGGGAAGGCTCTTGCCGAAAAGGCCAGTGTTAAGCACCTGCGACAGTCCGCTGTTACAGGCTACGACCTCTCGAAAATCGAAGAAGGACGGGCAATCTTGACTGGTTGCCGCCTATGCGCGTCCTATGTAACACCTGCGGTGACGCTTGGTTGGGCGCTGAGTTTGGCTACCGCATATCCCAATTCGAAAAAAGCGGCCGAAGCGGTTAACCATCTTCTTAGTTACCACATTGATGAGTTTCCTTGGACTACGCAGCGTTTACTGGCATCTGAGGAGTCGGCATTTAAATCCTTAAGTCAGGTAATCGAAGCTCTTGCAACTCTCAATGAGCAGCAGAGTTGGCTTGAAGCATTACCAAGGCTTCGTGAATTATCGATGACTCAAGAGATGCGGCTTACTTTGTCTAGTCTCAAACGAAGAGAGAGCCGAAGCATCCATCGTCACGCAAAAGAAAAGTCCGTTTTCAGCCAGCTTTTTGCCACACAACATTTCAAGTATGCCAACAAGACGGCAATTGAGTTTGCTGTTGATAACCAAACACATGAGACGACCCTAGAGATGTCGCCTTACAGCGTGTCAGCGGAACTGCCTGTGTCCGAATATATCGACCCAGAATTGGGCTTAGCTCGCCGACGAGCCCTGTGGCGAGGAGAATTTCGATGAGCATCCAACTCATTCTTTCTCACTATCTTGCTGGGTTACGGGAAAGAGATGAACTAGACGCGCTCTTGCCCGAACTGCTTCGGGAGATGGGGCACTCCGTCCTAAGTCGTCCGCAGATTGGGGTAGGGCAAGCAGGAGTGGACATTGTTTCTACAATGGACAATGACCAAGGGGTCAAAGAGGTCTTTCTATTTGTTATCAAATTCGGTGATGTTGGCCGTGCAGACCTCTATAGTGGCACCCAAGCAGTCGACCCTTCTGTACGGGAAGCGTGCAACGTTTTTGTTAGAAATCGCTTGCCGGAACCCCTCAGGGGATTGAAGAAACGAATTGTGCTTGTATCGAATGGCCTCTTAAAACAAGAGGCCCAAGATGGATTTTCGGCCCTTACACATGATGTGGCTGAGCGTCATCTGTGCTCTCTCGAGTTTTGGGGAACTGACCAACTAACGCCCCTCATTGAAAAGCACCTATTCGATGACAGTTTGCTACTGGCGAGTGGAAAATCTGACCTTCGTGCAGCCCTTGCGGGCTTGGAGGAGTCGGACACCGCCATCCACCGATTCATTCGTTTTGTAAGTTCGTGCTTCAATTCCTCTGAAACAGACGGCGCGCAGAGCACGACAACTCGTAAAAAGCATTTTCTTAAGCGTTGTGCCTCTGCATCGATGGGGTGGGCAGTCTTGCTTGTTTGGGGGCAAAGTGAAGGGAACCAGAAGCCAGGCGTCGTTGCTGGCGAATACCTGGCTCTCCGGATGTGGGCCGAAGCGGTTAAATCCGGGTTTAGCGCAGACCAAGCATTTAACGAGAGATTTACAGCGATAATTCATTTACTAGTGAGGGCATTGCTCGATTATTTCGAGAAAGTCATGCCCCAATTGCTTAGCAGACGAGCTCTATTGGCTTACCGCCCGGACCGTCTCTTCTACACTGAGTTGGTGTTCGAGGAGGTCGGTAGGCTATCTGTATTGCTACTTCTACTTCAGCGCTTCCCAGACCAAGATGAGCTTCGCTCCGAAATTCATGACTTGCTAGTAACGCTGGTTAACGAACATACAGGTTGTCGACTACCGGTATACGATGGGCAGACCATCGACTTAACGCTCTTGATGGCTGCGCTTATGGGGGAGTCAAGCCAGCAGAGTGCAAAGCGTCTCGTGTCCGAAGTTACTGCTCGCTTCTACCGAGCTCTGCGCTCATCTCGCTACCTTCCTGTTGATACAGACCTGCTTGAGGATGCAGTAGCGGTGAATGTCACCGGAGCGGCTGAAGCACGAGATTTTTTCGAGACATCAACCTTGGTTCCCGCTTTGGCCACCATCGCTGCGTTTCTCGATGATGAACAGACCTTGAAACACTTGCGAGATGACGCTAAGCCTCTCCTAGAGGGAGTAACCCTTGAAAGATGGTTCCCCGAAGTTGCCTTGGAGACTCTGACCGGCTCGAAGAAGTCCGTTCAGGATGTCGGGGTATCAAGAGCTCTTTCAGGAATCCGAGGTAGTGCCTCGGAGGAAGTAGAGGCCTCGCTAAACCCGGTGGATGGTACCGACCCAATGGCGTTCAAATGGCATGGCACTCCTTGGTCAGTTCTCGTTGCATTGTCGTCGCGGATTCATCGACATCCTGTGCCAACTTGGTTCCTCGCTGAACAGGTTCAACTAGGTCAGCAACGCTAGGAGATGCGGGAAACTTCTTAGTATTCGGCGTCGAATGTTGAGAATAATAATATTTCTGACAACTAGAGCCTGGAACTCGCAGCGTACAAGGTCCCTCCCTTTGGGACTGCGGCCAGCACATCTCTAAAGGCCTACACCTGTTGTGAGCGGCACAATAGAGGATACGCTAAGCGTGTTATAGAAACATCAGTGTCCCATCGGAACTCTGCCGTGCGCGCGTAAATGCATTCTGCATAGAGTATCCACAGTCCCTAAGTGCCGGAGAGGTTTTGAATTAGTAACCTTCTGAGTTTTGATACTCGTCACATCATATTGATTTCTTGTGAATAGTATCTGCTTTAGGGGCGTGGCTATTGCCGTTCTGCCCGCCGGCGCCTTGGGCGCGGATGGCGGTGATCTCGATTTCGTCGGGCGGGATGGCGATGTGCGGGTGCATGCGGCGCGCTTCTCAGCCTGTCCGGGCGTAGCGGGTCAGGCGCACGTCGGCGGTCAGCGCCAGTTCGATCAATGCGGCCAGCCGGGCCTTGCCTTCGGCACTGGCGCGGAAGAGGTGGGGTGTCATGGCGAGCAGATCGGCGATCGGCTCCTGGCCGTGCAGGGTGAAGCCGAAGCGCAGGCTTTCGCTGTCGATGGGCTGGAAGCCGGCCGGCGTGTCGAGCTTGGCTGGACGTTCCGCTTTCAGCGTCGGGTAGATGATGGCGCGCAATTCGGCCAGGTGCTCAGGGCCGGCGTCGACCTGGATCAGCTGGCCGCCGGGGCGCAGTACGCGGGCGAATTCCACATAGACCGGAAAACCGAACAGGCACAGCAGGCGGTCGAGCCTGCCGTCGAGCACCGGTAGCCGGGCGTTGCTGCCGACCACCCAGGTCGGTCGCTTGTCCTGCTTGGCGGCGGCGAGCACTGCCCATTTCGAGATGTCGAGGCCGAGCACAGTCAGCGATTGCCCCTGTTGCTCGGCGATCGCTGCCAGGCGGCGCAGGTAGTAGCCTTCGCCGCTGCCGGCATCGAGGCAGGCGGCGTTTTCGGTCAGCCCGTCGAGCGTTAGTCGGCTGACTGCGTCGGCAATCGGCTGGTAATGGCCGGCGTTGAGAAAGCGGCGGCGGGCGGCGACCATTTCCTTGCTGTCGCCGGGATCGCGCGAGCGTTTCAACTGCACCGGCAACAGGTTGGCGTAGCCCTGGCTGGCGATGTCGAAGCAATGGCCGTTGCCGCAGCGCCAGCTCATGCCTTCGCGAACGAGCGGCGCGTTGTCGAGCGGGCAGGCGAGGGCGGAGAAGGCGGTGACGGGCATGGGGTTCTCTCGAGTTTGTCATCCCCGCGCAGGCGGGGATTCAGTATCTGGAGTTTCCTGGATTCCCGCTTTCGCGGGAATGACTTCTTCCTTCTCAGGCCGCCCGCTTGAGTTCGGCGGCGGCTTCTTCGCGCACGCGCTTGGCTTCGTCGAGCAGGTAGCGCTGGTAGTCTTCGAGGTCGCCATCGTAGGGCGCGACGCCGCCCTTGGAGACCAGCCAGAATTCGTCGCACACCGAGCGCAGCAGGGCGCGGTCGTGGCTGACCAGCATGACGGTGCCTTCGAATTCGTTGAGCGCCACGGCCAGCGCCTCGCGGGTGGCGAGGTCGAGGTGGTTGGTCGGCTCGTCCATCAGCAGCAGGTTGGGGCGCTGCCAGACCAGCATGCACAGCACCAGGCGTGCCTTTTCGCCGCCGCTCATGGTGCCGACCGCTTGCTTGACCATGTCGCCACTGAAATTGAAGGTGCCGAGGAAATTGCGCAGCTCCTGCTCCCGGCCGGGCAGGTTGCGGATGCCGGCGGCCAGCGCTTCCTTGGCCAGGCGGGTCATGTGTTCGAGCGGCGTGTCCTGCGGCCGTAGCACGTCGAGTTCCTGCTGCGCGAAGTAGCCGATGTTGAGGCCCTTGCCGACGGTGACTTCGCCGCTGATCGCCTTCAGGTCGTTGGCGATGGTCTTGACCAGCGTGGACTTGCCCTGGCCGTTGGCGCCGAGGATGCCGATGCGCTGGCCGGCCATGACGGAACGGTTGATGCCGCGCACGATGACGGTCGGCGGCGTGCCGGCCGGGGCGTCGTCCGGCGGTGGGTAGCCGATGACGGTATCGACCATCGACAGCATCGGGTTGGGCAGGTTTTGCGGTTCCTGGAATTCGAAGCTGAATTCGGCCTCGGCCAGCACCGGCGCGATCTTTTCCATGCGGTCGAGCGCCTTGACCCGGCTCTGCGCCTGCTTGGCCTTGCTGGCCTTGGCCTTGAAGCGGTCGATGAAGGACTGCAGGTGGGCGATCTTCTCGGCCTGGCGGGCGGCGGTGGCCTGTTGCAGCACGATCTGCTCGGCGCGCATGTCCTCGAACTTGCTGTAGTTGCCGCCGTAGCGGACCAGTTTGGCGTTGTCGATGTGCAGCGTGACGCCGGTGATGGCGTCGAGGAATTCGCGGTCGTGGCTGATCATGACCAGCGTGCCCTGATAGCGCTTGAGCCAGGCTTCGAGCCAGACGAGGGCGTCCAAGTCCAGGTGGTTGGTCGGTTCGTCGAGCAGCAGGATGTCGGACGGACACATCAGGGCGCGCGCCAGCTGCAGGCGCATGCGCCAGCCGCCGGAGAAACTGTTGACCGGGTTGTGCAGCTCGCTAACCTTGAAGCCGAGGCCGAGGATCAGCGACTGAGCGCGCGCTTCGGCATCGTGTTCGCCGGCATCGTTCAAGGCCATGTAGGCCTCGGCCATGCGCATGCCGTCGTCGCTGGCTTCGGCGTCATGCACTTCGTTGCGGGCGGCGAGCAGCTTGGTGTCGCCGTCGATGACGAAGTCGGTGGCCGATTGCTCGGTTTCCGGCATGTCCTGCGCCACCTGGCCCATGTGCCACGTCTTCGGAATCGAATAATCGCCACCGTCCTCGTGCAGGGTGCCGTTGAGCAGGGCGAACAGGGTCGATTTGCCGGCACCGTTGCGGCCGACGAGGCCGACCTTCTCACCGGGGTTGATGGTGACGGAGGCCTTGTCCAGCAGCACCTTCGAGCTGCGGCGCAGGGTGACGTTCTTCAGGATGATCATGGAGGCTTTCTGTGGGCGGGGAAGTCGGACAAGGTCCGAGCGCGTCGGGTGCCCGGTTGGGGGCGCGTATTTTACCTGAGCGATCCGCCTAGTTTTCTTCGGCGATGTCTTTCCGTCGCTTGCCGCGCACGAAGTTGAGGCGACTGCTGCGGTGCACCCGACAAATTGGCAATTTTTCGCAACAGTCATGCGGTGGTGTGAAAAATGCTTGTCACGCAGCTAGTGTGCAATTCAACGGAAGTTACTGGGATAACAACACCAATTCGGTGAATCGACTGGCCTGTCGGCCACTTTCTGGTGCATCGATAGGTTTCGGGGAATGCAGGGAATGTTGCGAAGACTCTCAGGTTTCGTCGGGCGGCTGTCGGTAGCCAAGAAGCTGCTGCTGATCTATCTGCTCGACCTGAGCGCGATCATCTTCATCACCAATATCCTGATCGACGAGAAGTACATCTCGATCAATTTCGCCCGCAAGGAAATCCAGGGCCTGCACTATATCGGCCGTATCCGCGAGGCGCTGGTCGATCTGGCCCAGCCGGAAATGGCGCAACGCATTACCCGGCATATCGAGAGCATCGAACACGCCGAGTCCGAATTCGGCTCGGATATGGATAGCCAGGAGTTGAACCGGCAGTTCATCGCCGCACTGCGCGATCTGGCGACCCATGACACCCCGTCACAAACCAATTCCGTGCTGGGGGCCGGGCGCAATTTGCTGGCGCGGGTGGGCGATCAATCCAACCTGATTCTCGATCCCGACCTCGACAGCTATTACGCCATGTCGCTGGTCGTGCTGCGTTTTCCTGAATTGCTCGACCTGCTGATGCAGTTGCCGGAAAGCGTGCCGGCCGGGAGCAAGGAGGTCAATGTCGAATTGCTGTTGCTGGAAGGCAAGCTGACCGCGCTGGCCGATGCCATCGATTCCGATTTTCAGGCGGCCTATGCCGGCAATTCGAGCGGCGAGTTGTCGCGGCATCTGGAAGCCGACCGGCGCCAGCTGCAGCAGATCCTCGGCGGCGTCCTGATCAACCTGCGCGAAATCGGTGACGGCAAGGCTTCTGCCGGGCTGGGCAATTTGCGCGGGCTGGCCTTGAAGCAGACGGCGCAGACCTGGGACAAGGCAGCACAGCAACTCGACGCCTTGCTCGATGCCCGGCTGAATCTCTTCTTCAAGCGCATGTGGGAACACCTGGGGACAGCGGCGCTGTTGCTGCTGGTCATCCTCTTCCTGGTCTTCTACGTGGCGCGCAAGATCGCCCAGCCGCTCGGCGATCTCGCCGGCGTGGTCGAGAAGGTCAGCGTCAGCAACGACTACAGCCTGCGTGCGAAATGGGATAGCCACGACGAAATCGGCCAGCTGGTGCGCGGCTTCAACCACATGCTGGAGCGCCTCGATTACGAGCGCGTACTGGAGCAGAAACTGGCGACGCAGGCGGCGGCGGCCGAGGCGCAGCTCGACCTGCTCGGCGCCATCGCCTTGCCCATGCTGGTGACTTCCATTCCCGATCATCGCGTCCTCCACGCCAACAAGCAGGTCCGGCCCTGGCTGGGCGAGTGCTCGGTCGATCCCTGGCGGACGGCCATCGACTCGCGGACGCGCGGCCGTTTTTTCCAGAAGCTGGCCGACGAGGGCGCCGTCGATGGTTTCGAGGTGCGCTGGCGCGGCACGAAACAGGATAGCTGGGCCTTGCTCTCCGCCCGCCGACTGCATTACCAGGGCGTCGATTCGGTGCTGACCACGATCACGCCGATCGACCAGCAAAAGCGCATGGAAAGTCGCCTGCAACTGTGGGCCAAGGTGTTCGAGGCGACGTCCGAAGGCATCATGGTGGTCGATTCCGGGCAGCGCATCGTCAGTGCCAATGCCGCACTGGTGCGGGCCAGCGGCTATCACGCCGACGAATTGCTGGGACGGGCGCCGGAAATCCTGCGGTCCGACCGCCACGATGCGCATTTCTACGATCATATCGACCAGTCAGTCCGCATCAAGGGCGCCTGGAAGGGCGAGTTCTGGCTCAAGCGCAAGAATGGCAGCGTGGTGCCGCAGTGGATGGTGATCAACACCGTGCGCGACGATGCCGGCGTGCCGGTTTACACCATCACCATCTTCACCGACATCAGCGAGCGCAAGGAGCAGGAGGAGAAGATCGAGCACCTGGCGCACCACGATGCCCTGACCGGCCTGCCCAACCGCCTGCTGTTCCAGGAGCGCCTGCGCCTGACGGTGGAGCAGGCCGAGCGCCTGGGCAGCGAAGTGGCGGTGCTGTTCATCGATCTCGACCGGTTCAAGACCATCAACGATTCGCTTGGTCATCACGTTGGCGACGGGCTTCTGCAATCGGTGGCCGAGCGCCTGCAACGGGCGATCCGGAGTGGCGATACGGTGAGCCGCCTGGGGGGCGACGAGTTCGTCATCATCCTGAACGGCATCGAGTCCGCCGACGAAGTGGCGCACATCATCGAGGATCGGTTGATTCCGCTGATCCGCGAGCCGCATCGCGTCGATGGCGTCGATCTCTACGTGTCGTGCAGTGTCGGCGTCGCCATCTTCCCGGGCGACGGACGCGACCTCGACGAGCTGATGCGCCATGCCGACACGGCGATGTACATGGCCAAGAGTAGCGGCCGCGACAGCTTCCAGTTCTTCACGCGGGAAATGAACGAGCAGGCGCAGGAGCGTCTGCACATCGAGCACAAGTTGAGGCACGCTCTGGAGCGCGACGAGTTCGAGCTGCATTTCCAGCCGCTGCTGGATGTCGATGGTCGCCATATCCTCGGCGCCGAGGCGCTGATCCGCTGGCGTCATCCGGAACTCGGCCTGATGCCGCCCGGCCGTTTCATTCCGATTGCCGAAGAAACCGGGCTGATCGTTCCCATCGGCGAATGGGTGCTGGAGCAGGCTTGTCGCCGCCAGGTCGCCTGGCAGCACGCCGGTTTGGGCGAGTTGTTTGTCGCCGTCAATATCTCGGCAGCGATGTTCCGCCAGGAAGGCTTCCTCGAGATGGTGCACAGCGTCCTGCGCCAGACCGGCATCAAGCCCTCGCGCCTGGAGCTGGAACTGACCGAAAGCATCCTGATGGACGATGCCGACGCCAATATCCGGGTCATGAACGGCTTGAAGGCCATCGGCGTACGCCTGGCGGTGGACGATTTCGGCACTGGCTATTCCAGCCTCAATTACCTGAACCGGTTCCCGCTCGACAAGCTGAAAGTGGACCGCTCCTTCGTTTCCGACATGCTGGACGACCCGACCAATCTGGCCATCACCAAGGCCATCATCGGTCTCGGTCATACGCTGGGCCTGCGCGTCACGGCGGAGGGCGTCGAGCATCTGGAAGAGTTGGGCATCCTGCAGGCGAGCGGTTGCGACGAGGTTCAGGGCTTCTATTTCTCGCAGCCGCTCCCCGAGCCGGCGTTTACCCGTTGGGCCGAGGAAAGGTCGGTGCGCGGCACGGAATTCAGCTTGTCGTAAACGAGACAAGCCTGGATTGCTTCAAGCGACTGATTCTTATGGTGAAATGACTGGCATCCCTTTTGCACGCATTTCGGTGCTCAGGGGAATGACATGAAAACCTATCTCGATTGGTCGGCCTACGACACCTATGGCGTCGGCGACGCCTATGCCGGCATTCCGGCAACCGGCGGCAACTACGCCAAGGCGGTGGCCGTCTGCATGAACAACCATCAGTGCCAGCGCGACGGCAAGGGCGTCATGTGCCCGAGCTACCGCATCACGCATGATCCGGTGCATTCGACCGGCGCCCGGGTCAAGGCCTTCAAGGCGGCACTGAATGGCGAACTCGGCGACGATCCCTTCGCCCATCCCGACCTGGCGGCGGCGATGGACCTGTGCGTGTCGTGCAAGGGCTGCAAGAAGGAATGCCCGAGCGCCGTCGACATGACCCTGATCAAGACCGAATACCTGGCCCAGCGCAATGCGCGCCAGGGCGTTTCGCTACGTACCAAGCTCTTCGCCGGCCTGCCTAGCTGGTTGCATCGCTGGCGTCAGCCGCTCGCCGTGCTGGTTCGCCTGCGCAATGCCTGGCCAGCCATGGCGGGCTTGGCCGAGAAATGGCTGGGCTTGTCAGCCAAACGACCGATTCCGCCCATCCTGAAGCAGACCTTCGACCCGGCCAGCGTGCCCAAAGACGACTGCTGCGGTGCACGCGGCAAAGTGGCACTTTTTGTCGATACCTTCAGCCATTACTACACGCCGGAAGTGGCCGAGGCGGCGATCAAGGTGCTGCAGGCCGGCGGCTATACGGTCGAGGTGCTGCGCCCGACGACCGACGATGCCGAGCCGGAGCGACCCCTGTGCTGCGGCCGCACCTATCTGTCGCAAGGGCTGGTCGATGCCGCCAAGCTGGAGGCGCAGCGGGTGATGGCGGCGCTTGCCCCGGCCCTGGCCGAAGGCACGCCTATCGTCGGCCTGGAGCCGTCGTGCTTGCTGGCGCTGCGCGACGAGTTCTACAGCCTGTCGCTCGGGCCGGAGGTGGGCCAGTTATCGAAACAGGCCTTCCTGTTCGAGGAGTTCCTGATGCGCGAAGGCAACAAGGGGCTGAAGCTCGATTTGAAGCCGATTCCCGGCGGCAAGGCGGTGGTGCATGGGCATTGCCACCAGAAGGCCTTTGGCGCGATGAAGTCGGTGAAGAAGGTGCTCGGATGGATTCCCGAGTTCGAGTTCGACATTGTCGATGCCAGTTGCTGCGGCATGTCCGGCAGCTTCGGGCTGGAGGCCGAGCACTACGAGGCCTCGGTCAAGATGGGTGAGTTGGCCTTGTTGCCGGCGGTGCGGGCGGCGGCGCCGGATGCCACGATCGTCGCCGACGGCTTTTCCTGTCGTCACCAGATCGCCGACGGCACGGGCCGCGAGGCCGTGCACGTGGCGGTGTTGCTGGCCCGGGCGCTGGCTTAGGCCGGCAGCGGAATGCTGGTGATCGGCGCGCGGCCGGTCTTGACGTAGTTTTCCAGGCGCTCGATGTAATCGCGCGTGCTCTTCGGCATCGGCGTACGGGCGCGGGCGATGTAGAAGATCAGGTCGCGCCCGGTCTGCACCAGGTGCAGGCCGTCCGACAGGTTGTAGGTGCCTGGGGCTTCCTGGTCGCCTTGCGTGCATTCCAGCGGCACCTGGGCCAGGCGTTCGGCGGCAGTGACCATCTGGGCCCAGACTTCGAAAATCTGGACGTCGGTACGCAGCGTTTCGCACTTGATCTTGGCCGCCTCGGCCAGTTCCTGCATCGGCACTTCGATATTGGCGAAGGCCGGAATCTGCGAGAAGTTGGCGATCATGGCCTTGGCGATACGGTCGATGTCGCGCATGGTCTGGCCGATCTTGATGTAGCGGCTTTCGTAGAAATCCTCGAGCGGGATCGAGAAGGCACGGAAAGGCTCGCCCCACAGCTCGTCGATTCCTTCCTCGCCGCTGCGGTGCAGCACGCAACGGCCGAGATCCATGGCGTCGAGCAGGCACTTGCCGCATTCGCGCATCAGCGGGTTGTCGCTGAGGATTTCGATGCCACAGGCCTGCAGTTCGACCAGCTTGCGGAAGATGTCGGTTGCGCGGTTGAACAGCGCACCGGCCAGCATGGCGCCCTTGACGCGCTTCTTGGCCGGGTCGGTTTCCGCCTCGTAGGTGGCGCGGGCTTCGGCCAGGCGGGTGCCCGGAATGTTCATGCCGTGTTCGGTATGGTTGAACAGTCGGCGCGTCAGCGCCTCGATCAGCTTCTTCTTGGCTTCCAGCGTGTCGGCCGGCACATCGTAAGTCTTGATCCAGTAGCCGTCGTAAAAGACGCGTTCCTGACCGTCGAAATTGCGACGGGTGCCTTCCGGCGGGTTGTCCTGCTCGATGCTTGGGGATTGGGTCATGGCCGTGGCCGGTGAGATTGGGATACCGCTGGCTGATGTCCCGAGGGACAAAATTCGCTGCGCTCTAGTACTTTGTTTATAGATTATATTTTTGTGATTTTGTTCGTTTTGTTGCAGTGCAAAATCATCTGGCGGCGAATTTTACAGAGGCGCGCAAGCCTGGCAAGAGGGGGGAATCGTCGAGGGAAAAGCGCGCGTTATGCAGCTCGGATACCCGTGTGACAATGGCAAGTCCGAGTCCGCTCCCGGCGGCCTCCGTATGGTGTAGTCGACGAAAACGGGCGAGGACTTCGCTGCGTTTTTCCGGCGGAATGCCCGGGCCACTATCTGTGACGGAAATGCAACAAATGCCTGCCTCATCCTTTTCGATATCGACCCGGATGCTGCCCGCCTCGGGCGTATAGCGGATGGCGTTGTCGACCAGGTTGCGCACCAGGATGCGCAGCCATTCGCCCTGGCCGGTGACGATGCAGTCGGGGGCGGCATGCAGCGCGAAGTCGAGATGGCGGTCGATGATCTCGTGGCCGAGCTCGGCGCAGACGGCTTCGGCAATCTGGCCGAGATCGACCGGTTGCGGGTCGGGCAGGCCGGATTCGGGATCGAGGCGAGCCAGTTGCAGCATCTGGTCGACCAGGTGGCTGGCGCGGGTCAGGCCGTTCTGCAATTGTTCCAGCGAGCGGTCGCGTTCGGCCGCATCGCGGGCGCGCAGGGCCACCTGCAGCTGGGCCTGCAGGGCGGCGAGCGGCGTGCGCAGTTCGTGCGCGGCGTCGGCCGTGAAGCGGCGCTCGCCTTCGAGCGCGGTGTCGACCCGGCGCAGCAGGCCGTTCAGCGCTTCGAGCATCGGGCGGATCTCGCTCGGCGCGCTGGCCGGCGTCACCGGCTGCAATTGCTGCGGTGCGCGACTGGCGATCTGGCGGGCGATACCATCGAGCGACGACAGTCCCTTGCGCGTGGCAATCCACACCCACAGGCCCATCAGCGGCAGGCCGAAGAGGGCGGGCAGGACCAGGCGCCAGGCGATGTGGCCGATCAGCGTGTCGCGCAGCTGGTGGTTTTCACTGACCTGCACCTGCAAGGTGCGGTTGCCGTTCCATTGGCTGTAATGGCGCCAGTGGCCGTCGTTGCCATCGGTTTCGGAAAAGCCGTCGGCTTCGGTCAACGGGCTGTCCGGGGCGTTGGCCGAGCGTTGCAGCAGGCGGCCATCCTGCCGCCAGACCTGGAACTTCAGGCGGCGCTGGTATTTGTGTGTGGCTTCGCCGAGATCCTGGATGGCCACGCCCTCGTCGCGGCTGGCCAAGGCGAGCAGGGTTTGCGCCGATTGGGCGAGCTGGGCGTCGAACAATTCGTCGACTTCGTTGTGGGCATCGACGTAGCTGAATGCCATGGTCGCCAGCCAGGCCACGCTGACGCCGCCCAGCAGCAGGGCAAGCAGGCGGCGGCGCAGCGAGAACCAGAGCGTGTTCACTTCGGGATGGTGTAGCCGACGCCGCGCAGGGTACGGATCAACTCGCTGCCGAGCTTCTTGCGCAGGTGGTGGATGTGCACTTCGAGCGCGTTGCTGTCCGGCTCGTCGTGCCAGCCGTAGAGCGATTGTTCGAGCTGGCTGCGGCTGAGCACGCGGCCGGCGTTTTCGATCAGCAGTTGGAGCAGCGAGAATTCGCGGCCGGAGAGTTCGACCGGCTCGCCGGCCAGGGTGACGCGGTGAGCGGCCGGATCGACGACGACATCGCCATGGGTCAGCACTGGCGCGGCACGCCCGGCGCTGCGCCGGGTCAGGGCGCGGATACGGGCGGTCAGTTCGTCGAGGTCGATCGGCTTGACCAGATAGTCGTCGGCGCCGGCATCGAGTCCGGCCACCTTGTCGCCGGTGGCGTCGCGCGCGGTCAGGATCAGGATAGGCATGGCCTGGTCGCGGCGCCGGGCATTGCGCAGGACTTCCATGCCAGCCAGGCGGGGCAGGCCAAGGTCGAGCACGACGAAATCGAAGCTCTCACTCTGTAGCGCCTGATCAGCCGCGTGGCCGTCGCGCAGCCAGTCGACGGCAAAGCCGGCCTGACGCAGGCCGACGCAGAGGCCGTCGCCGAGTTGGGGGTCGTCTTCAACGAGCAGGATACGCATGCGCCGATTCTATCAGCTTGCCCGCAAGCGGCCGGCAGGCCGTCGGGCGCAGCTACGTCGCCATGGTTTTTGCCTTTTTTGGCCAGTGCACCGCAGCAGTGAGGTTTTTCGCCCTCAGATGACGAAATCCTGGTCCTCGTCGCTGCGTTGCGGCTGCCGCTCGCCACCCGGCATGCGGCGTGGCAGGTGAAGGACGAAGCGGGTACCGTGGCCGACCTCGCTGCTCACCGAGATGTGGCCACCCATGAGTCCGGCCAGGCGTTGCGACATGGCGAGGCCTAGCCCCATGCCGCCGAATTGACGGCTGTGGCTGCCGTCGACCTGTTCGAACGGGTGGAATATGGTCTGCAGTTGCGTTGGCGACAGGCCGATGCCGGTATCCTTTACGCTGATGCGCCATTCGGTGGCATCGGCTTCGGCCTGCAGGGAAATGCGGCCCTTGCGGGTGAACTTGACGGCATTGTCGAGCAGGATGTCGA
Organism: Azonexus sp. IMCC34839; assembly: GCF_047047955.1. Lineage (GTDB taxonomy): Bacteria > Pseudomonadota > Gammaproteobacteria > Burkholderiales > Rhodocyclaceae > Azonexus. The sequence goes on from NZ_CP150631.1 coordinate 174,472, forward strand.
GCAATTGGCGCAGGCGCGCGGCATCGCCATGGAATTCGCTCGGCGTGTCGGCTGCCAGATGGGTGCTGAAAGCCAGTCCTTTCAGCTGGGCCTGATGCTGCCACTGGGTGGATACTTCGTCGAGCAGGCGGGGCAGGTCGCAGCTGCTCGCCTGTAGTGGCAGGGCGCCTTTTTCCAGGCTGGAGAAGTCGAGCACCTGCATGACCAGGTCGAGGAGATGGCGGCCGGAGGTCAGGATGTAGCCGCTGACCTCGTGCGCCTTGGCCAGGTCTTCGGATCGCTGCCCGATGCGGGCCATGCCGATGATGGCATTGAGCGGCGTGCGCAACTCGTGGCTCATGTTGGCCATGAATTCGCTCTTCAGCCGCGACAGGTGTTCGGCGGCGGCCAGGGCCTTTTCGCGTGCCCGTTCGGCGTGTTTTTGCTCGGTCACGTCGAGCACCAGGCCCAACATGGCGGGGCGGCCGTTATAGATGAGCGAGCGGCCGGAGACATTGACGTCGATCAGCGAGCCGTCGCGCCGTTGGCAGCGGAAGCTTCTCTCGTCGCTCTCGACGATGCCTTGCTCGATTTCTGCCGAAATCGGCAGGATGGTTGCCTGGTCCTGTTCGACGATCAGGTCGGCCGGGCTGATCCGGTTGATGATTTCATCCGCCGAGTCGTAGTCGAAAATGCGGGCGAAGGTCGCGTTGACATAGACGAAACGGCCGCCCTGCACGACGAAGATGCCGGCCAGCGACTGTTCGATCAAGGCGCGGAACTTCGCCTCGGAAGCCAGAACGTCGCTCGTCCGTTCCTCGACCAGTTGCTCAAGCTTGCCGGCCCAGTTTTCCAGTTCGCGCGTGCGTGCCTCGACCCGGCTTTCCAGCGTCTCGATCTGCTCCTTGAGCGTGCCGACCATGCCGTTGAAGGCCTTGCCCAGTTCGCCGATTTCGTCGTTTTGACGGATGTCGCAGGTCGCCGACAGATCGCCGGCCTTCTGGCGCCGTGCCGTGTCGGCCAGGCGCAGGATGGGAACGGTCAGGTGACGGATGAACAGGAAGGCGCCGATTGCCATGAGCAGCAAGCCGGCGGCGAAGGCGGCGAGCAGCGAGGTGCGCAGGAAGTTGCCGCTTTGCTGCAGTTCATCGACATAGACGGAGGCCCCGATGTACCAGTCGTATTCGGGCACGTAGAACACCCAGGCCAGTTTTTCATGGCGGTAGTTTGCCGAGTCGCTGGGGTGATTCCAGTGATAGCGCAGCATCCCGTCGCGCTCGCGCACCGCCTCGATCATTTCGTCGACCAGCGGGCGCCTGGTTCCCGGATCGATCAGTGCCCGCATGCTGCTACCGAGCAGTTGCTGATCCGGATGCACCAGAATCTGGTAATTGCCATCGAAAATGAAGACATAGCCCGATTTGGCCAGATGTACGTCCTTCAGGCGCTCGCGCATGTCGGCGATGAGGATTTCCCGGCGCTTGGCGACCTCGGCCTCGATGTCGTCGAGATAGACGCCGCTACCGATGACCAGTTGCCATTCCGGCAGCAGGCGGAAGTAGCTGAGCTTCTCGGAGGGCTGGCCATCGCCCAGGCGCGGCCACCAGTAGGAGTAGAAGCCATCGCCGGACTGGCGGGCGCGTCCCACCATTTCCGGAATGACCAGATTGCCTTTGAGGTCGCGCAGGGAAGAAACGTCGCGTTGATTCATCCGCCGGTCGGGGTGCGAGACCAGCACATTATTGAAATCGGCCACCCAGACGTAATCCTTGTCGCCGAAGCGCACGTCGCGCAGCCAGTCGAGATAACGACGCCGGGCCTGATTCTGTGCTTCAGGTGACTGTCGCGCCTCGGCGGCGAAGTGGCGGGCCATCGAGTCCACGACATCGATGACATTGCGCAAATCCCGCTTGTGCGATTCCATCGCCAGCAGACGCCAGGCTTCGAGGTCTTCTTTCGAGTGCCTGACCGTTTCGACCAGACTGGCGACCACGTTGCGCGCGGCCGTTTCCTCGACTTCGAAAGCCAGCTTGTGAATATGCGGGACGGTCAGGCCGTAGAAGATGGGGAACCAGACAAGCAGGCCGAGCAGGAGCGACAGGAAGGCCTTCCAGAACAGCCTGCTGGTGAAGATCGGCGAAATCATCGTGCCGGCACCCCCGTACCGCCACAACCTTCGACGTCAAGCTGCTCGAACGACCGAGTGCACAGCCTTCTACCGAAGATTATGCATTAAGTAATAGTTTCATTCTAAAACGCTTGTTTTGCCGAGTTCAACGCGATTTGCGCTTTTGTTGACCCAGCGCAAATCTGCAACATTCCAGCGATTCAGTCGAAGTCCCACAGGCGATGCGCGTCGAGCAGCAGGCGGTAGCGGGCTTCCAGCGCGTCGAGTTTACTCAGGCGGGCGGCCAGTGCCGCCTCGTTGGCCTGGCGACGCGCCATCAGCAGGTCGTTCAGGCTGCCTTCACCCAACTTGTAGGCGCGGGCCGTCATGTCGGCGGCCTGGCCGAGCTGGTCGGCGGCAGCCTGGGCGGCCTGCCAGGTGGCGTAGCCAGCCTGGGCAGCGTGGAATTGGGCGGCGGCTTCGGCGGCGATGCGTTGCTCGACGGCGGCGGCGCGGCGGTCGGCCGCGTCGGCCTGGGCCTGCGCCGCTTCGGCGCCGGCGCGGCGGGCGCCACCGGGCAGTGGAATGCTGACATAGGCGCCCACGACGTTTTCCTCGCCGCCACGTTCGCGCGAGAACTGCAGGCCGATGCTCGGGTCGGGTAGGCGGTCCTGCCGGCTGCGCGTGGCGACCAGGCGACTGCGCTCGCCTTCGCGGCGGGCGAGGGCGAGTTCGTGATTGTGCTCGAGCATGGCGGCGATCCACTCGTCGGCGCTGCCGGTCAGCGCCTGCGGTTCGCCTTCGTTGGCCGGTTCGGCCAGCGGCAGGCCGGGGTAACGCCGGCGCAGATCCTCGCCGGCACTGCGTGCCCGCACCTCGGCTTGCGCCTGCTGGGCGCGGGCCTGGGCGAGGGCGGCTTCGGCCTGCACGCTTTCGAGGCGCGGTGCGTCCCCCAGCGTCTGCCGGCGCTTCACCGCTGTTGCCTGCTGTTCGAGGCTGGCGACTTGCGCCGCCCATTGGCGGGCGGCGGCGTTTTCCTTGAGCCAGACGAACCAGGTCTTGAGCAGGCTGCGGCCGGCTTCGTGCAGCGCATCGCCGCGTGCCGTTTCGGCCAGGGCAATGCCGGTTTCGCCGAGCGCGCTGTCGGTGCTGGCCTTGTTGGGCAAGCGGAGCGGGCGTTCAACGGCGGTGTTCCATTCGTTGAAGCGCTCGTTCGGGCCGCCGCTCGGCGTCACCCGGCGCTGCTGGCCGCCGAAACGGAGGTTCCATTCGTGCGGGCCGGCTTCTAGGCGATCGCGGTTGGCTTCCTCGGCGCGCAACTGGCTGTTGGCCGCCTGCACCGACGGGTTGGCCAAGAGCACGCGAACGACAGCATCGGCCGGCGGCAGGGTCGGCGTGGCTTCTGCGGCGGCGGCACTCAGGGTTGCTGCGGTGCACAGGATAAAAACGAGAATTTTCACAGGCGCCCCGCATCGATCACCGGGGTGATCCAGTAAAAGAGATTGGCGCGCGGCAGTTCGCGCTTGATCATGGCCAGCACTTCGCGCTTGTCCGCTTCCGGGCCGACGGTGCGGATCACCGTGCGCGGTGCGTGGCCGGCGACCAGTTCGGCATCTTCGACCAGTGGGATGACCGAGCCGTGGCCTTCGGCTTCGTTGGCGGTGAAGCCGGGCACGATGTCCGGCCGCGACAGCAGCAGGTCCTGGACGTGTTGTGCCACGTCGTTGGGCATGATCAGGGTGAGCAAGACATTAGCCATGCAGTTTCTCCTGGAGGGCGACGGCCGGTGGCAGGCCGAAGCGGCGGAACAGGATGGGCAAGAGCACCAGGGTCAGCGCCGTCGAGCTGACCAGGCCGCCGATGACGACGATAGCCAGCGGACGTTGCACTTCCGAGCCGGGGCCGCTGGCAAAGAGCATCGGCACCAGACCGAAGGCGGCGATGCTGGCGGTCATCATGACCGGACGCAGCCGGCGCTTGGCGCCTTCGACCACCACTTCGGCCAGGCTCATGCCGCGCGCCAGCAACTGGTTGAAGTAGGTCACCATCACCACACCGTTCAGCACGGCGATGCCGAGCAGGGCGATGAAGCCGACCGATGCAGGCACCGACAGGTATTCGCCCGAGATGAGCAGGCCGAAAATGCCGCCGATCATGGCGAAGGGGATGTTGGAGAGTACCAGCAGCGCCTGCCGCACCGAGCGGAAAGTCGAGAAGAGCAGGAAGAAGATGAGCAGCAGGGCAATCGGCACCACCACCATCAGGCGGGCGGCGGCCCGTTGCTGGTTCTCGAACTGACCGCCCCAGGCCAGGCGGTAGCCTTGCGGCAGCTTGACCTCACGGGCGACGGCGGCCTTGGCATCCTCGACGAAGCCGACCAGATCGCGGTCGCGCACGTTCGACTGGATGACCACGTAGCGCTGGGCGTTCTCGCGGTCCACCTTGACCGGTCCATCGACGCGGTTGATCCGGGCGACGCTGGCCAGCGGCACGCTGCCGCCACCGGGCACGGCGATGCGCAGGGCGGCGAAATCGGCCGGCGATGCGCGCAGGGTGTCCGGTCCGCGCAGGATGACCGGAACGCGCCGGCCTTTCTCGATCACCGTGCCGACATTGCGGCCTTCGAGCAGGGCTTTCAGGTCGTTCTGGATATCGTCGACATTCAGCCCCATGCGGCCGGCGGCCAGGCGGTCGACGGCGATCTTCAGGTACTGCACGCCGTCGTTCTTCAGCGTGAAGGTGTCTTCGGCGCCGCGCACGCTTTTTACGGTTTTTTCGATGTCCACCGCAAGCGTGTTCAGGGTGGCGAGATCGGGGCCGTATACCTTGATCGCCAGATCGCCGCGCACGCCGGTCAGCATTTCGGAAACGCGCATGTCGATCGGCTGGGTGAAGGAAAAGCCGATGCCGGGGAAGTCTTCCATCACCGCGCGCAACTGGTCGGCCAGCCAGGCCGGGTCGGCCTTGCGCCAGGTATCGCGCGGCTGCAGCACCATGAAGGTATCGGTCTGGTTCAGACCCATCGGGTCGAGGCCGAGCTCGTCCGAGCCAGCGCGGGCGACGATGGCCTTCACCTCCGGCACCTTCTCCAGGATGGCCTGCTGCACGCGGCTGTCGATGGCGAGGGTCTGGTCGAGGCCGATGGACGGCAGCTTTTCGAGCTGCATGATCAGGTCGCCTTCGTCCATGGTCGGCATGAAGCTCTTGCCGAGCAGCATGAAGGCGCCGCCGGCGGCGACCAGCGCGACAACGGCGCCGATCACGTAAGTGCGGGCGTGGGCCAGGGCCGAATCGAGCAGGCGGGCGTAGCCGGCATTCAGCTTTTTCACCAGCCAGGGCTCGTGATGCGCACCGCGCTGGATCAGCCAGGAGGCGAGCACCGGCACCACGGTCAGCGACAGCAGCAGCGACGAGGCCAGCGCGAAGACGATGGTCAGCGCCACCGGCCCGAACATCTTGCCCTCCAGCCCTTGCAGGGTGAGCAGCGGCAGGAAGACGAGGATGATGATGACGATGCCCGACGTCACCGGCGAGGCGACCTCGCGGGCAGCGCGGAAAATCAGGTGCAGCGTCGGCAGTTGCTGCTGCGCTGCGTTGTCGTTGCCGGCCAGCTGGCTCTCGACGTTCTCGACGACGACCACGGCGGCATCGACCAGCATGCCGATGGCGATGGCCAGGCCGCCCAGGCTCATCAGGTTGGCCGAGAGGCCGAAGAGGCGCATCAGGATGAAAGTGGCGAGCGCCGAGAGCGGCAGCATCAGCGCGACGACCAGCGCCGCGCGCAGGTTGCCGAGGAAGGCGAGGAGCAGCAGTACAACCAGCACGATGGCCTCGAACAGCGCCTTCGACACCGTGCCGACGGCGCGCTGGACCAGATTGGAGCGGTCGTAGAACGGCTCGATGGTCACGCCCGCCGGCAAGGTCGGCGCAATCTCCGCCAGCTTGGCCTTGACGCCCTCGACCACGGCCTGGGCATTGGCCCCGCGCAGGCCGAGCACCAGGCCTTCGACCGCCTCGCCCTGGCCGCTGCGCGTCACCGCACCGTAGCGGGTCAGCGCGCCGAAACGCACCTCGGCCACATCGCCGATGCGCACCACGTTGCCGTCGCGCGCCTGCAAAACGATGGCCTTGACGTCGTCCACCGTGGCAATCGCGCCTTCGGCACGGACCAGCAGGGCTTCTTCGCCGTCGTTCAGGCGGCCGGCGCCGTCGTTGCGGTTGTTGCTTTCCAGCACCGCCTGCAAATCCTTCAGCGCCAGGCCTCGCGCCGTCAGCAGCTGCGGGTTGGGCACCACTTCGAAGGTCTTGACCTCGCCGCCCAGGCTATTCACGTCGGCGACGCCGGCAATGGTGCGTAATTGTGGGCGGATCACCCAGTCGAGCAGGGCGCGCTTGTCGGCCAGCGACAGGTCGCCCTCGATGGTGAACATGAACATCTCGCCGAGCGGCGTGGTGATCGGTGCCATGCCGCCGCCGACGCCGGGCGGCAGGTTGCCCATGGCCGAAGCCAGGCGCTCGCCGACCTGCTGGCGCGCCCAGTAGATATCGGTGCCGTCCTCGAAGTCGATGGTGATGTCGGTCAGCGCGTATTTCGACACCGAGCGCAGCAGCTTCTGGTGCGGAATGCCGAGCATTTCCTGCTCGACCGGCACGGCGATGCGGGTCTCGACTTCCTCCGGCGTCATCCCCGGCGCCTTCAGGATGATCTTGACCTGCGTCGTCGATACATCGGGGAAGGCATCGATCGGCAGGCCGAGAAAGGCATGCACGCCGGCCCCGACGAGCAGGGCGGTGAGTACCAGCAGCAGGAGCCGCTGGGTCAGCGAAAAGCGGATCAGCGATTCGAGCATTATTCTCTGCCTACTCCGGTGTACATGGCTTTCAGGCCGGAAACGCCTTTCACCGCCACGCGCTCGCCGGCTTTCAGACCGCCGACCTGCACGCTGTCGCCACCCTGGCCGAGCACATTGACTGCACGCGCCTCGAACTGGCTGCCCTTGTCACCGCTCGCTGTCTGCACGAAAACCAGCGTCTTGCCTTCATGGCGGACCAGCGCGCCGGCCGGCAGCGACTGGCGCTGGCCGTTGGCGGCGGGCAACTCCACCTCGATCATCTGGCCAGGAATCAGCGTCTCGGCCCCCTTGCTGACGGCGGCGCGTAGCAGCACCGTCTGGCTGGCCGGATCGACGGCGCGACCAACGGCGATCAGCTTGCCGACCACCTCGCTACCGGTCAGCTTGACCGGCGCGCCTTCGCGCAGTCCGGCCGCGACATCGAGCGGCGCCTGGATTTCCAGCCACAACGGCGAGAGCTTTGCGACGCGATACATCAGCGCCGAGGCCTCGACCCGCTGGCCGAGCTGTGCGCCCTGTTCCAGCACCACGCCGTCGATCGGCGAAACCAGTGCCAGCGGCCCGCCGACCTTGCCCGGCACGATACCGGCCAGCGCCAGCCCCTGCCGCCGCTCGCTGGCGGTGGCGGAAGCCTGCGCCGCTGCCGCACGCGTCGCCTGCAGGCGCGATTCGGCGATCAGGCCTTCGGAGAAAAGCTGCTCGTCGCGCTTCAGGCTTTGTTCCATCAGGCTCGCCTGGCTGGCCGACTGCACCGCATCGCGCTGCAATTCCAGTGCCTGCGGGCTGGCCAGCCGCGCCAGCACCTGACCGCGCTTGACCGTCGAACCCGGCGCCACCGCCAACATCTCGACCATGCCGGCCACCGGTGCGGCCAACACCCGCATCTGCTCGTTCGGCACCAGCACCTTGGCCGGATAGGCGTTACCGCGCCCCGGCGCCGCCTCGCCCACGGCCTGCGTGACGATGCCCAGCGACTGCATCTGGGCCGGTTGCAAAATCAGCGTTTCCGCCGCGTGCACCGCAGCAGTGAGGCCGAGGAGGGCAGTGAGGGCGAAGCGAAGGGGAAATTTGGTGAAGGCTGGCATGGCACGGCTCGCGATTGGACGGTGCGGAGTTTAGGGGGGCTGGGTTAACGCTTTCTTAAGGGCGGGGAGTAAGAAGTTGTATTGGGGGCGTTGGGCTAGCTTTGGGTTGGGGATTCAAACGGCAGTGGCCGTTCGATCTTCTGCCGGAAAGCGGGTACTCCTCCGGAAATTAGTACAATGGCAAGCACTGTCCGCTTTGCCGCCATCGTCCGGAGGAGTCTCAAACCAATGAAGCAACAAAAAGCTTGCCGCACAACGAATACGGCTTGTCCTATGTTCCGGCTTATTGGACATGCGCCGGATTATTGGACATTTTTGTCGTCTAATTCACGTTAGGGAGCTGACTTGAGCACAATCGAGAAGTGGGCTGAACGTGTATATGCAGAAACAGACTTCGGCCGAAGCATCGCAACCAGTCTGTCCGGCATATTGGGGCTTGCCATCTACCTGCGTTTTAGTGATTGGGTCATTGCGGCCTTTGCTTCAATAATTTTCTTCCCTGTGGTACGCCTTGTAGCTTCCGCGATTCATGCACGCGTATCTCGTAATGCGGTTCGCCGTGCAAAGCGTAATGACGCAGAAAACATCTTTAGTTCTCTCAGCGAAGAAGAAAAGGCCGTTGTTTTCGAGTTCGTTGGTGCGGGCGGTTGTGTAATGACGTGGAGTCACATGAACAAACTTGCCGTTTCTGGCCCGGCCATTGAATCGCTCATTCAAAGAGAGCTTTTGTCGACTTCAATGACCGCAGATGGGATGCGAGAGACTTTCGTCCTTGATACAACCCTTTTTGATGTGGGCGTCAGTCATGCCAAAACACGTACAGCGCCCTAACAATTCCGTCGAGAGGGACCGCCCACAAGCTGCACTTGTGGGTTCCCTTCGCGGCTTCGCCGCTGCGGCGGCCCCTCACGTCAAACGTTAGGCAACACAACATCAATGGACGGTCGGAGATGATAGCTAGCGAAACGCCAATCTTTATGCGGTGGCCGCGCACGATGGAAGAGGCTGAGGGAAGAGTTCTATACGCCCTCAAGAGTTATCAAATTATCGAAACAACGCTCAAGGCCTACCTCTGTAGGTTGTCTGAAAGCGAAGCTGGCGAGTCAAGATCAAAGTTCACCAAAAGCAAAGTCAAGAACAAGCCCCTCGGCTGGCTGCTCAGAGAGTTTAAGTTACACAACAAAAATGTCGGCTTACAGCAGATGCTTGATGAAATTAAGAGCGAAAGAGATGAGGTTGCTCATCAAGCATTAGTTTCCCAAAAGCCAGGAATTGCTGAAATCTTAGGAGTGGACACTATGCAGATTCAACGACTCCGAGAAATTGATCGCAATGCTTCAAGAGCGATGACAGCTATGGTTTGTGAGTTTATAAAATCGCAACCGAAGCAATGTGCAGAAAACGTTGTCTAACATGGCGCTCAACCTCGCTCCCTTCGGTCGCTCAAACCAAAGGGGTCAGAGATATTTAGGAAAAACGCGCGAAAACTAAATGCCTCTGACCCCTTTGGCTGTGCTGACCCCTTTGGCTCCCCCTATTTTTTATGCAGCAAATCACCACCGTGTTATTCCAAGAGAAGAGATGGTGATCGACCTAGGTTCCCACTCATGAAGATGGACTCGCTCTGGACTTTTTATGCTCGTGCCGGGTACGCCTTCGCCATCCTTACGTGGCTGCTTGTTGGCGGCACTGCTGCATTGTGGTGGCTACCAAGTTTCATGGGGGAACCTAAGCCTATTCCCTGGACATTCGGTGCTATCTGCTTGTTAATGCAATGGGTTTTCGTATTCAACCACTGGCCGCGTATTGGTACACGGCGCTTTATCCGTGAATCAAGGTTTCTCAAATTGGAGATTGCCCTTCTCCTTCTTATCAGTGGCCTTTTTGCTTTGGGGTTCGCAGTTGCTGCCTAACCCGGCATATATGGACTCCCCCAGAAAGCAAGGAAACTGATCGATAAGATTGGGGTCAGGTCTTGCATTAGCGTATGTCAATGCAAGACCTGACCCTGTCTCTTCTGTCTCTGATAGATACAACGTTAGATTTCATATGTTTTCAGCGCTATTTCGGAAAAGAGAGTCTCTATCTACAGTCCTCTATGATCGAACCGCAAGAGGGTTAGCAAATCGCCGCGAGTTAATGGTCAAAGTTTTGAAGGGAAAGTATCAAAACGAACTCCGAGCCTATCTATATGTCTTCAACAATGAACTCATTTTGATGTCTGCCACAACGCTGATTGCGGAGACCGGTATTCCGATTGCTTTACCAATTTCAGCGACAGACGAAGAAATAGGTACTGCTGCCGTCGACAAATTATTGGAGTGCTGTGCTGTTCCCTATGAGACTACAGTCGGGAAAAAGCCATCCGAGTGGCCGTGTTACGTAAGCTCAGGGGCGAAATCAATTCGTTCCTTTAAGGAAAACTCGATTCGGATGAGTGTCGAGACTATTAATTCCGCTATTCGAATTGAGGCCAAGCCCGTTAATTCCAACAAAAACTTATTTGTTGGAGCCAGTCATAGCTTGGGGTGCTCACCCGCCGAACTTGGTGAGAGCATTCGCCTCCTGTTTGAAACAGTATCGCGTTTGCGAGAGAAGAATGAAATTTAACCCTTCACACGTCAAGGTTGGGGTCGGGTCTTGCACTAGCGTACGTCAATGCAAGACCTCGTGACCGTTAACTCAAGGGGTCGGAGAGATTTAGTTGTTCTCCAAGGCTTCGGTAATCCACTCCGCAAACCATTCTGTCAGCGCCCGGCTTTCACCCAAACCGGCCAGCCGGCGGTCGATGGCATCGTGGTTGCCCCAAACCACGTCCGGCAGTTTGCCTTCGGCCACCAGCTTTTCGATATCACCGCAAAACAGCCCGAGGTCGCGCTGCATGTAGAAGCCGTAGCTACGGCAGGCGACCGGGCGGTATGGGTAGACCGGGCAGGCGCCGGTGTTGCGGTCGAGCAGGGGGCAGATGACCGGGCGGGCGGTGGAACGGGCCAGGGCAGCAATTTCGTTGCTGATGGCCTGCAGGTGATCCGGTGCCAGTTGGGCCAGGCCTTCGCGCAGTAAATCCCACTCGGCGGCGGTCAGTTGCGGCACGTCGGCCAAGCGTTTGCAGCAGCTATCGCAACCCTTGCCGCACAGCCAGTCGGGTTGGTTTTCGCGAATGCTGGCGACGCGGACGTCGATGTCGTGGTGCAGTTCGGTCAGTGCGTTCATTGGTTTTGTTGCGGGATGGGGCGGGCGGCTTCGGCGGCCTTGGTTGAAAATTTCGGGCCGGTGATGTCGGCTTCGTTCAGGCCTCGGTTGATATCCAGCCCGATCAGTCGCCAGTCGTGGACCGGCAGGTTGGGGATCGGTTTGCGCAGGCGCTCGTAGTAGCGGGTCGGCCAGGTGACGCCGGCGATTTGCCGGTGATCGAAGAAATCGACTTCGGCGATGGCGCCCTGCGTCGAGGCCAAGCCTTCCATGCTGAAGCGGATGCGGCGCAGCAGGTGGTTTTCGCGGTCGATGAACAGCAGGTAGCGGTCTTCGGACGAGAGCCCGTGGCCGGGGCGGCGCACGGCGATCAGCGTCTGGCAAGGGCGGCCTTCGACGCTTTCCTCTTCGCCCATTTCCAGGCTCAGGTTGCCTTCGAGAAAGTAGAAGGGGCCGGTCAGGAACATGCGGTAGCCGTCGGCCACCAGCGCCGCGGCGGCGAGCGCATCGCGGTCGGCCGTGGGTTGGCCGTTGTAGAAGACGCGCACCGAATCCGCTGGCCGGATGACCTGTTTGCTGCCCTTGGGGCCGGTGTGGTGCTGGGCCACCACGGGTTTTTTGCCGAGGACGATACGTTCCTGCGAGCCCTGGCGGAAATCGGCGTCGATCAGCGTAGGCTGCAATTTGCTCACCAACCCGTACCACTCGCCGGCATAGCCGACGCTGAGATCATCGATCTGCTGGAAGGCCGCCAGACCGTGTGCCTCGGCGGATTGCATCAGCAAGGCGCGGGCCGCAGCCTGCTCGCCGGTTGCCGTGCTTGGGGGAATGCCGCGCGAGGCGCAGCCGCCCAGCAGCATGACGAGAAAGAACGGCAACAATAGGTTCAGGCTGGGGCGCATGTTTTGCTCCTTCAGGCGGCTGGCTGCGTGGCTGGGCGATCCTTGTTCATCTTCGCGCAAGCAGCTGGCTTTGCCAAACGAGGGGAATCCCTCAGTTGGCCTCGGCTGACCACAAGGGCGGGCCGCCGGCGGCCAGGTGGCACAGGTAGGCGCGCAGGTCGAATTCGAGCTGGAAATAGTCGGCTTCCATGTGCTGGCACAACTGGTAGAAGGCCTTGTCGTGCTCCGGCTCCTTCAGGTGGGCGATCTCATGGACGACGATCATGCGCAGGAACTCGGTCGGCATGTCGCGGAAGATGCTGGCGACGTGGATTTTGCGCTTGGTCTTGAGCTTACCGCCCTGCACGCGGGCGATGCGGGCGTGGATGCCAAGCGCGTTCTGCACGGCCTGCAGCTTGCCGTGGAAAGCGACCTTGCTCGGCTGTGGGGCGTTGCGCAGATAGCTGTTCTTGATCTCCAGCACGTAGTCGTAGAGCGCCTTGTCGGTGCGTACCTGATGCGCCTGCGGATATTTCTGGCGCAGCAGCTGGCCGAGCTTCCCCTGTTCGATCAGGCGCTGAACCGATTCCACCAAATGAGCGGGGTAGCCGGCAAGGTAGTTGGGGGTGACGGGCGGGTTCATGCGCAGGGCTGAGGTTGGGGAGGGGCGATTCTAGCGGATGGCTGCCTGTGCCTGTAGCGCGATGAAAGGGCACAAGGAGGCTGCTCAGGTGCAGCGGAGAAGTCCAGGCGGCGGGTAGCCAGAACTTCTCCCTGGTAGTGGACGGCGTAAGCGTCCTAGAACGGCCAGTAGCCCAGGCGACGAATGCCGAGGACGAGCAGGACGATGCCGGCCGCACGCATCATCCAGGGCAGCAACCAGCCTCGTCCGCATTTGAGTTCCCGGCCGAGGCGGCCGGCGAGGGGCGCCAGCAGGAGAATGGGTGTCATCGCTGCGCCAAGTCCAAAGGCCAGGCCATAGCCGGCACCGCTGCCGACGCTCTCGGTTTGCGCGGCGAGGGCGAGCAGGGAAGCCAGCGGTGTGCAGGGCGTGAGGGCCAGGGCTGCGCCCATGGCCATGGGCGGTGCTGAATCAGCCCGGCACTGAAAGCGCAGGGGCTGAATGCCTGCGCCTGGCTTGCTGGCGCACTGCGTCTGCCGGGCCCGTGCCAGCATCCAGATGCCGGAGGCAATGCTGACCAGCCCGATGGCGAAATTGCCCAAGGGGCCGCCCAGCGACTTGGCGATGCCCAGCCCGGCCATGCCGGCAGCGCCCGCCAGCAGCGTGTAGGAGAGAACACGGCCAGCAAGGAACATCAGGGTATGGCGGAAGGCCTCACGCGTGCCGCTTGCCCGGCCGAAGGTCCAGGTGCCGATGAAAGGCATGCAGGTCACGGTGCAAGCCGTCAGTCCCATCGAAACCCCGAGCAGCCAGACGGTCGCCAGGCCGACCTGGCCTCCGGTTGCCAGCTCATTCATGCTGAATGCCTCCCGACTTACGCACCAGCCGAATCGGCTTGACGGTACCGTCGGGCAGCTCGCCCTTTATCTTCTCCTTGTAGTACTCGCGGCTCGACGAGAAGAGGCTGACGGGGCCCCATTTGAGCTTGATGGTTCCGTCCTGCGGGCAATATTCGGCACAGCGTCCGCACAGGGTACAGTCCTCGGTGTAGGCCTTGCGTCCTTCTTCGAGGGAAATTTCCTGGATGTCCATCGGGCAGGCCTCGCTGCAAACGCGGCAGCTGCCGCAGTTGGCATGACGGACCTTGACCAGTCGGCAGGGCGACAGGCGTTGGAACAGTGTGTTGAAAGCCAGCAAGGGGCAAATCCGGCAGAAGGGCTGACGCAGCGCCAAGCCACCGATCAGCATGAAACCGATAAGGAAATTGCCGGTTGCCCCCAGGGCAAAGCTCCAGCTGTCGCCCAGACGCAGGGCGAATTGCTCGGTGCTTCCGGTCAGCAGTGTGGTGGCGATGCGCGATGGGCACATATCGCAATAAGGGTTGCCCAAGGCGTGAGGCGTCACGCCCAGTCCGGTCAGCAGGGGCAGCAGAAAGACCAGGCCAAGCAGGAGCAGCCACTTGACGGGGCGGACGCGTCGGGCCGCAACGAGATCGTCTTTCTCCAGCCGGCGAATGCCGATGCCGAAGCGCCGCCCGAGGCGTCCGATCATTTCCTGCAAGGTGCCGAGCGGGCAGACCCAACCGCAGAAGGCCTTGCCCAGCACGAAGAAGAAGGCAAAGAAGGCGAGAAAGCTCATCAGCAAGGGCAAGACCATGCCGATGGTCAGTTGTTGCGCTCTGACGATGGCTTCGCCGATGCGATGGTGCAGGATGTGTTGGGTCGGGATCAGGACGCAGTATCCACCGTTCATCTGGTCGTAGGCGCAGGACAGGGCCGGCAAATTGTTGGAAATCTTGTCCGCCATGTAGGTGCCGACGAAAACGCTGCCATAGACCGTCACGAAGAGCATGATCAGCTGCACGGCGAAACGCAGGCGGGAAAGCCTGAAGGAAATGGGTGTAGACATCGTTCAGTTCTCCTTCGACTGACGGCGACGCAAGATGGGTAGGGCGCCAAGCATGCCGGCCAGCAGGAAGGCACCGCCCCAGGCGAGACTTTGGCCCCGATCTGCATCCGGCCCGTAGGTATGACTGAAGCTGCTCAGGTAGTGGCGTCCCTCGGCCGTATGCTCGACGGCCAGGACAAAGTCGGCGCTGGCCCGACCATGCCCGCGGGTGCTATCGCTATCGTTGAAGTCGCGGGGAAATAGCACCGTGGCGACGCCACTGGCATCCGTGGTGAAACGCAGCTGGCTGCCGCGACTGGTTTCGAGGCGAAGGTTCTTGCCGGCAAGCGGTTCTCCGAGAAAGCGCACCTGGAATTTCCACTTCTCGCTTTCCCGGTAGCGTCCGTGTTCGCGTGGCAGCGGGCTGGGCACGATCTCCAATTCGGACTTCTGGCGGCTCAGCAGTTGCATGGGCGATTGTCCGGGATTGGAGAAATACCACGCGGTCGAGGCGACGGCGACATGCTCGGGCCTTTCCTCGCGGGCGCTGACCCAATGGTAGTTGCCGTTGGTCGGTCCGGCGGACTGGATGCGGGCGCCTTCGGGGCCGATGGGGAAACCGCGTTGTCCGCCATCGGGCGAGAAAACCTGCATTTCCGTAGCCTCCAGGCCAACGGCGCGCAGCAGCACGCCGTTTCTTTCGCCGCCTCGTTTGCCGGCGGCCTCCAGTCGGGGCAACTTGGTCCAGGCCGGCGTAGCGCCTTGGGAGGGGACGCTCGGGATTGCCGCGTGTTCGTGTTCGGCGCCGAGACTGCTGCCGGCGGCGATCGCCAGGCCGATTAAGAGGATCAGTTGTCTCATGGCCGTATCTCAACGAAACTCATAGCGGTAGGTAAGTAGGACCGAACGCGGCGCGGCAACCGTATAGAGCACTTTGCCCGTCGTGTCCTTTTTGACTTCGGCGGCGTAGTGCTGGTCGAACAGGTTGTCGACGTTCAGGGTCAGGGAATGGCGTTGCCATTGGTAACCGAGCGAAGCGTTGGTGACCCATTCCCAACCGCTGTATTTCTCGGTGTTGGCGTTATCCATCCAGTATTGGCCCCAGGTGTTGGCCGACACCCGCGCCCGCCATCCGGCCTGCTTCCAGGCCACGAAGAGGCCGTATTGGTTGCGGGGAACGAAGGGCAGGGCCTTGCCGCTGCGA
Organism: Azonexus sp. IMCC34839; assembly: GCF_047047955.1. Classification (GTDB taxonomy): domain Bacteria; phylum Pseudomonadota; class Gammaproteobacteria; order Burkholderiales; family Rhodocyclaceae; genus Azonexus. Next base: position 190,282 of record NZ_CP150631.1, read on the forward strand.
TCCATGTTGACCGTGCTTGCCCCGACGCGGACGGGCTCGGTGAACTGGTCGTAGCGATAGTCGGCGTAGCTGTAGTAACCGCCCGTCTCCCAGTGCGGGTCGAGGACGTAACGTCCCGCGAACTCGAAGCCGCGCTTGTCGGTCTTGCCGGCGTTCAGGTAGGTCGTTACGCCGCCATTGGACTGCTGCACGATTTCCTTCTCGACCGGGTTGAGATAGATGCTGGTGTCGAAACTCCAGTCGGCCGCACGTCCCTTCAGCCCGATTTCATAGTTACGGGAAATCGGGGCCTCAAGGGCTGGATTGCTCGATATTTCCGACGTCGATGGAATCTGTCCGGCCTGGGCGGCCATCGCGAAGAAGTTGAGTCCCGGCGCAATGCGGTAGCTCGCTGCCAGTTTGGGCGCCGGCAGGTAGAAGGTTTTTTCCAGGAGGCTCTGGCCGGCGCCGGCAGCGTATTTTCCGGTGGAGTAGTTGTAGGTGCGAAGCTGGTTGTTGTCATCCTCGAACTGGACGATGTCGTAGCGCATGCCGAGGTCGACGATCCAGCGCTCAGTCGGGCGCCACGATTCCTGCAGATAAATGCCCTTCAGCAGGGTGGTCGAGTCGTCGATCTCGGCAAGTGCGCCGCGTGCATCGCTGCGGGTTGCGACGATCCTGCCGCCAGCGCCGTAGGTGACGTCGCGGTATTCATATTTTCTCGAATCGGGCGCGCGTTCGCGGCGGACGGTCAGGCCACCGACCAGGGAGCCTTGTGCATGGCGGTAGTTGCCTTCCAGATCGACGCCGAGATTCGATACCCAGGATTCGCTCTCATTGATGACACCGGTGACCGGGTGGTAGTGATACCAGGTGTTGTAGTAAAGGCGCGGTTTGAAGGTGAAGTCGCCGCGCTGCATTTCGTAGCGGCTATTGAAAAAGAAGACCTTGGAATAGCGCCCGGAGTGTTTCCAGGCCTCTGACGTCGTCTCCTGCTTTCCGCTACGCTTGAACTGGTCGAAGAGATAGCCATTGGCGGCGGTATTGTCGATCGCCCCGGGCAACTGCATGTTGGCTTCGGAATAGGAGACTTCGCTTTCGAGGACATCGCCGTCCCCCAACTGGATGCCGTGCTTCAACGAGGCCTGCGTGGTGTCGAATTTGTTCCAGTAACGCCAGTCGTTCTCCATCTCGCGCCGGGTGAGGGTGACGGCGACCGCCTGCCGGTCGTCGATCATGGCGCCGTAGCGAAAGTGGATGTTCTTGGTTCCCTCGGTGCCATAACCCAGGCGGAAATTGTTTCCGCTCTGGTCGAAGACCGATTTGGAAATGATTTGAATGGCGCCGCCGGCGCTGCCGGCAGCAAACAGGTTGCCCGGTCCCTTGGCTACTTCGATGCGCTCGATGTCCTGCGTGTCGACGAAGTCGAGGCGCGTGAAACTGTCGGGGTCGCTCAGCGGAACGCCGTCGCGCAACACCATGATTTCACGGATGCCGTAGGCCGCCTTCAAGCCGGCGCCGCGGATGATCAGGCGGGCATCGAAGCCGCCGTTCTTGCTGTCGATCAGTACCCCGGGTACTTCCTGCAGCGCTTCCTTGACGTTGAACATCTTCTTGTCGGCCATCGTTTCCTTGCCGATCACCGCGATCGCCTGCGGGACATCGCCTGTCGAGCGGCTCTCTCGGGTTGCCGTCACGGAAACTTCTTCCAGCTGAGTGCTTGGCTCTGCTGCTGCTCCTCCGGCCAGAATGGCGCATGTACACAACACGCCTGGTCGTAGTGTTCTTTTTGCTTTCTTCACGAACCCTCCCTTTTGTTGTCATGGTTCAAAAGGGGGCGATGCTAATTCCAGGAGAAGCAGGCCAGATGCGACATTTCGTCGCCCGCGGCAACGTGTCGCAGGGGGCGATGAGTCGATTCGACGTCAGTCTGCAGGGAGGCCTCAGTTCCCGTCAGTCTTTAGTCAACGGCGGAGTTGCATGGAGTGCGAATAATTGACCCGTCGGCTGAATAATCGTTTGCCAGCGGAGACAAACCCCTGTATTGTGCACCGCAGCGAACTTAAGTAGTGTTGTTGTTTAGTCGGTTTAGTACCCGTAGTTCTACGGCGCCAATCCCCCATTCGTACCTCGCCGTCTTGAATTCGCCCCTTTTTTCGGGGCTTTGCCCCGTCTCATATTTACGGAGATTCAAGACATGGCTTATGGCATCGTCAAGTGGTTCAATGATTCCAAGGGTTTCGGATTTATTTCCCCCGAGGGTGGTGGCGAAGACCTTTTCGCGCATTTTTCTGCAATTCAATCCAACGGTTTCCGCACGCTCGCCGAAGGCCAGCGCGTGTCGTTCGAAGTGACGACCGGCCCCAAGGGCAAGCAAGCGAGCAACATCCAGATCGCTTGATTCTCGTAGCCCCCGTGCTTTCGCTCCGGGGGCTCGCCAGGGGGCATTTGCCCCCTCATCATCCCCTTATTGGAGCCGATCATGGCCAAAGAAGAATTGCTGGAAATGCAAGGTGTCGTCCAGGAAGTCCTGCCGGATTCACGTTTCCTCGTCACGATGGACAACGGGCATTCGCTGGTGGCTTATACGGCCGGCAAGATGCGCAAGCACCACATCCGCATTATTGCGGGCGACAAGGTGACGCTGGAGCTGTCGCCGTACGACCTGTCCAAGGGCCGTATCACCTTCCGGCAAATCGAGGGACGTACTCCTCCCGCCCCGCGCGTCAGACGCTGATGCCGAGGCAGTATTGAAAGACTGAATGAACATAGAACAAAAACGAGCAGCAGCTCGGAAACTCTGCAGTAAATTGGACGTCACCGTCCTGCCGTATGGAAATGCCTGGTGGTTACTGGGCGATAGCATCAACCAGGTCATTGGCGAAATCGCCGGACTCTCGGAATCAGGCTTGATGCAAATGCGACGCCCGCGCTTCTCTCGGGTATAGGCTTCAAGACAACAGGTAAAGGCGCAGTTTTCTCACTGCTGCGGTGCACTGCCTGTTTTAGCCAAAAATCAGGCGCAACCCTGTCGCCGCTAACGGGGTGTCCCCTTTTTATTGTTCCGCCAGACGACCGATACGATAGGCCGTCAGCAGGCGGTCGGCTTCTTCCGAATGGGGGCGGCCACGCATTTTCGTCCGGTAGGCTTCGCTGGCTTCCTTGCCGCACCAGGCCAGGATGATGGCTGGCCGGCTCGGGTGTTCCGGCAGGTAGGCGGTGATGTCGTAGACCTCGCCGGCGATCGCCATCCAGCAACTGCTTTCGCCGCCATGTTTGGCGATCTGGGCAAGCGTGTAGCGGGCCTCCGCCGGCACCGCTACCGGCTCGTCCGGCGCCAGCAAGGCGTTGAGCCAGAAACCGCCAAGGGCGATCCAGAACAGTGCCGTGCCGAAGACGAATAGCTTGCGCATCATCGGAAGTCGAACGCCTCGAAATGGATGTGGGCCGACGGCACGCCGCGCTCGGTCAGAAGGCAGCGTGCCGCTTCGATCATGCCGGGTGGGCCGCACAGGTAACACTGACAATCGGCCAGGGCCTCGCCGGTCGGTAGCAATTGGTCGAGTGATGTCGCCTGCCCGTTGTCGGCATGGCAATGCAGTGTGAGCTGCGACATCGTTTCGGCCATCGCGCGCAGTTCGCCGACATAGGCGGCATCGTCGTCGCTGCGGTAGCAATAGAGCAGTGTCGTCGGCGTCGTCGGCGCCTTGTCGCGCAGGCTGGCGAGGAAAGGTGTAATGCCGATGCCGCCGGCCAGCCAGAGCTGCTGCCGTGACCCTTCAGCTGCCAGGAAATGACCGTAAGGGCCTTCGATCCGCGCCGGGGTGCCGATGCGAACCGCCTGCATGTGGCGGGTGCAATCGCCCAGGGCCTTGATCGCCAGGCGCAGCTGACCGGCAGCATCGATGCCGCTGATGGTGAATGGGTGCGCCTCGCCACAGCCCCGGAAGTCGCTGCCAGCCCCCAGGCTGAGCATGACGAACTGTCCCGGCGTGGCGGCAATCGGCGTGGCGAGCGGGCGCAGATCGAGTTCGACGATGTCCTGCGCGACTCGTTGCACCTGGCTGACCAGATAAGGGCGGGCGGCCAGCCTGAGGTCGGCGCGCAGAAAGCGCCAGAGCAGAAAGAGGGCGGCGAGCAGCATCGAGAAGCCGATGGGTTCGCTGAGGCCGAGCAGGATCAGATGGGCGAAGCCGAAACCGATGGCGGGCACCAGCAGCAGATGCAGCAGGCGCCAGCGGCCATAGGCGAGGCGGCCGTGCGCCAGGCCCGTTCCGAGCATCAGCAGAATGAGCCCGAGCCAGCCGAACCACAGCGGCCAGCCTTGATCGGCCGGCCACAGCGTGGCCCAGGCCAGGGCCGGTGAGTCGTTCAGGTAATCCGCCGCCAGGGCGAGCGGATGCAGGGCAAGCGCCAGATAGCCCAGGGTGCCCAGCCCGTGGTGCCAGCGATACATCCTTTCCAGCCCGCCCAGCGCATCCGCCAAGCGAGGCTCGCGCACCATCAGCAGCAGGCTGGCCAGCAGCAGGCCGCAACCGGTCCAGCCCAGCACGATACCCAGGCTGCGCCAGAAAGAGAGCTCTTCCGGCCAGGCCCACAGCACCGGCAGGCCGACCAGCAGAGCGCTGAGCAGCGGTATGGCGAGGCGTTTCATCGTGCCTTTGTGCCGCCCACGGCCTTGTCGGCAGACAGATGAGCACAGAAATCGCGGCCGCCGCCGCGCAGGGCGACACCGCGTTCGCGGGCGCGTTGTTCCATCAGCCGGTGGTGTTCTTCGCGATAGGCGAGGCAGGGGGGCAATGTCGTGAAGCCGCGTATCCGGGCCTGATGTTCGATGCGCTCTTCCGGCGTCATCAAATCCCAGCCGCGCGTGTTGTTCTCGCCCGCTCGCCACGGGCCGCGTGCCTCGGCATTGGCCACTGGCAGGGCGAGCAGCGCCGCCAGCAAAAGCGCAAGGTGAACACGGGTCGTCATGATGCACGCCTCCTCAAGACATGGGAGATGCTGCGATGCTACTCCCCGCTCAAAGAGAATGTCTTGATCCAGGGCACAAAACGGCCTCCCGACAGCCGAGGGGGCGGGCGACTAGATCGGGACGACGGCTGGTTCGCCCTTGGCTTCGCCGCTGTCGGCCACGTCGGCGGCACAGACCACGCGGTTGCGACCTTGCTCCTTGGCGGCATACATCGCCAGGTCGGCCCGACGCATCAGCTCGGAGAGATTGGTTTCGTCCGGTTTGGCCAGGGCGATGCCGATGCTGATGGTCGGGCGCACCGTGTCGCCCTGGAGCGGGATGCTCAGCGCCTCGGTGGCCTGGCGCAGGCGCTCGGCCGTTTCCTTCGCTTCGCTCAGCGAGTTCCCCGGCAGGAGCAGGGCGAACTCCTCACCGCCCAGGCGGCCGAAATAGTCGCCGGTGCGCAGGTGGGCGACACAGGCATCGACCACGGCGACCAGCACCTCATCGCCACCCAGGTGGCCGTAGCGGTCGTTGACCGTCTTGAAATGGTCGAGATCGATGATCAGCAGTGCCAGCGGTGCACTCTCGCTGCGTGGCTGTTGCAGCAGGCGCTTGGCGGCCTCGAGGAAATAGCGGCGATTGACCACGCCGGTCAGCGAGTCGCGCGAAGCTTGCGATTCGAGTTCCTTGATCAGTATTTCGTTGCGCTGGCGCAGCTCGATGGCCTCGGTGGTGTAGCTATTGATCTGGCGGCCGACGAGCACCATCAGCAAGGCGAAACCGCCGCCCAGCAAGCTCAGGCCGATGTTGAACCAGCCCGGCTCGAGCAGCGGTGGGCCGACCAGGGCGAGGACCGGGAAAATCATGTCGAGCACCAGCAGGCGCAGATGGGCGTTGCTCATCGAGACGGTCAGCGAAATCAGTCCGACATGGACGAGCATGACGAAGATCAGGCTGGAGAAGTTGCCCGGCTGCCAGGCCCAAATGACCAGCGACGACCAGGCCAGCATGTGCGCTCCATGGGCGCGGGCGATTCGGTTGGCCCACTGGCGCTCTTCGCGCGGCGGCGGATTGACGCGCTTGAACTGGCGATACACCCACAGATAGTTGGCGATGATGACCAGTTCGATGGCCAGCCAGATGCCTGCCCAGGCCATCGGAACCCACGAACTGATCAGACCGGCGACGACAACGGCCAGGATGGGGGCGACAAAGAGATCGTGGCGGTGGATGTCGACGTACAGGTGTAACTGGGCCAGTCGAACGCCCATGCGGGTATCGGTGCTCATGATGCGGCAATGGGAGTCAAAGTGCGCAAACTATGCCTGATAGATTTGGTATTGTCATGTGGCGCTCAAGCGGGCAGAGTGGCTGGCTAGGCCATGTTGCCGATTCGATGCCGCATCTGGCGGATGCTGTCCTGACCATGAAAAAAGGCTGCCGGACTTGCATTCGGCAGCCTTTGGGACAGAGAGAGCAGTGATCAGGAGCCGATTAGGCCGCCGCCATTTTTGGTGATGACGACAGTCGCCGAGCGCGGGCGAGCGTTACCGCCATCCGGCCAGTGGCTCTCGAACGAAGCGGTCGTGTTGCTGGCGACGTCAGCGAGGGCGGTGTTTTCACCTGGGTGCTGGATATTGACGAAAATGGTCTGGCCATCCGGCGTTTCGGTGATTCCGGTGATCTCGCAGCCCTTGGGGCCGACCAGGAAACGGCGCAGGGTGTCCGTGGTCGCTTTCTTACCGGCGATGGTGGCCACCGTCTGGTTGGCGTTGCCATTGGCCGGAACGGCGGTGTTGGTGATGGTCGTCGCTGCGCCATCGCCCATCGTGCCAGGCAGTGCAGCCAGCATCATGCAATTGGTGACGTCGGTGTAGGCGCCGTCATCGGTCTGCAGCCACATCAGTCCGGGAACGGCTCGGCTGAACCACAGGCCGTCCGGGCTGGAGAAGTCGTTATCGGCCGTGAGCGACGAAACGTTGATATTGGTCGCATCGGCACCGGCCTCGGCACCGAACAGGTAGATGTCCCACTGGAAGGTGGTGGCCGAGTGATCCTTGGCGGATTCGCGGATGCGAATGATATGGCCGTTGACGTTGCCGGTCTGGGTGGCGGCACCCTTCAGATCGGAGTAGTAGCGCGGGTTGGCCGCATCCAGGCCGCGGCTCTTGCCGCCAGTGGTGGTGCCGGTCTTGCCGCGGTCGGAGTTGTTGGTCAACGTGATGTAGATGTCGCCGGTGCTCGGGTTGACGCCGGTCCATTCCGGACGGTCCATCGGCGTCGCGCCGACCGCATCGGCGGCGAGGCGGCAGTTGATCAGCACGTCGGCCTGGTTGGCGAAGGCATAGGTGGCGTAACCGGAGATGGTCGGGTTGGCGATGTTCAGTTCGACCCAGCTGCCGCTACCGTCGCTGTTGAACTTGGCGACGTAGAACTTGCCGTCGTCCAGGTACTTGTTGCCGGCGGCTAGACCGCCGCCGACATCGGCGCTGCTCCAGTTGGCGGTCGATACGTATTTGTAGATGTACTCGCCACGCGAGTCGTCGCCCATGTAGAAGACGACCGGCTTGCCGGCAACGGCCGGGGCAGGCATCGCGCCTTCGTGGCCAAAGCGGCCGAGGGCGGTGCGCTTGCGCGGAATGGAGGCAGGGGCGAACGGGTCGATTTCAACGACCCAGCCGAAGGTGTTGGCGGCGTAGCGGTAATCGGCCGTGGCATCGGCACCGGTCAGGTTGATGTTCCAGCGGTCGTAAAGGCCGGTGCCGCTAGTGTCGCCGCCGGTCGGATTGGCCCAGCCGTAGCTGCCGTTGCTGCTGGAACTGCCGATATAGCGGTTCTGCGCCGTTGCCATCTTGGCGCTCAGGCCGCCGGAGGCCGGGCGCTTGAAGTAACCGGCCCAGTTTTCTTCGCAGGTCAGATAGGTGCCCCAGGGGGTGATGCCCATGGCGCAGTTGTTAAGCGTGCCGCGGGTCTTCTGGCCAGCATTGGAATAGGAAGTGACCATCAGCGTATCGCCGCGGGCCGGACCATAGATGTCCATGTCGCTGGCGGCGGTGAGGCGGCGGTTATAGGTCGAGGCAGTGTTGACCGAGAAGGTGCCGCCCGCTTTGCTGATTTCAATGACCGAAACGCCGTGCGCATTGACTTCCTTGTCGATCTGCGCGGCGACACGAGCGGCGGTGGAAAAGCCTACACCGGCCTCGGCAGCGGTGTGCAGGAACTGCTGGTTGATGTTCTCGTGGTTCATGCACACGATGCCGCGGCTCGAATTGTTCAAATCCATGCCGCTGCCACCCGAGGCCATGCCGAAGTAGGCCATGCCGTCGTGATGATCGCCAGCGCGGAAATCGAAGCTGGCAGCGGTGTCGGTGCCGTCGTTGACGTAGGCTGGCGTGGCGCCGTTGATCGGGTCGCCGGTACGGTAAAGAATGCTGGCGGTGTAGCCGGTCGGGACGCTGAGCACATCGTTCAGGCTCTTGGCGACGGCGGTGAAGCCGAGGGAGAAACCTTTGGCCGTGGTGGCCGTCTTGCTGGAATCGCTAACGCAAGCGCTCAGTCCCATGCTCATGAAACCACCGGCGACCATGCCAGCGCCGCCTTTCAGCAGGCCACGGCGGCTCAGGCGAATATCGATGATCTCATGGATGGTCGGGTTGCCGGAGTCGTTCTTGCTGATGTCGTCTTGGCCGTTCGGCGAATCCGGGTGATTCTTTGTCATATGATGGGACATGCTGATTCTCGCGTTGGAAAATGATAGGAAGGGGTTGGGGTGCTGCAAGAGGCGGCATGATGACGAATCAGTGTTACGTGATCTTTACCGGAACGTTAAGCTCGTGCCCGCAGAAGCCTGTATCCATCGGTATTCCCCAGCTTCGACACCGGGTTCGGTGAACAGGCGCAGGCTGCTGTCGAGCTGCTGACGGAGCGATCCGTTCAGCTTGAGGCGCAGGTTCGGGGATGGCTTGCCGCTCGGTGTCAGGCCGAACTGTCCGGACAGTTCGATTGTTCCTGGCTTGCCGCCACGAATGTCGGCGCTGAGTCCTTGCACCGGATGCCAGCGCCAGTCGGCGGAATAGTCGCCGAGAGGGTCGGTCGGCAGCAGGGCGCTGCCGGCACCGAGCCACGCCACTTTGCCCTCCGCGCTGCCGGCGAGGGGAGCAAGCTGGAGGTGCTCGATGACAATGCAGCCTTGCCAGCGCTGCGATGGCAGGACAGAGGCCGCCGGTAGCAGGAGGGTTTCGGCCGGTACAACGAATCCCTGGCCGACAAGGTTCAACGCCAGATCCAGTCGCATTTGCCCGCCGCCAAGTCCGATGGTCAGCCAATGCTTGATATCCGGCAGCAGGCGCCAGTGGAGATTGCCCAGGGCATGCCATTCGCTCTCCCGGTTGGCCCGCAGGTATAAGCGGCCATTGCCCGACCACCAACGCCCCGAGGTTTCGCTCAGCATGACCCGATCCTCCCAGGTATTCGGGAACAGGCTCACCAGAAAGCGGGCCGGCAAACTGGCCAGCAGGGTCAGTGCGGCAACCAGCAGTGTGAGCCCTCGGATGCGGCGCTGCCGGCCTTGGGATGGCGCCTTCATTGGGCGAGACCGGCCAGGCGATAGCGGGCTTCGATCTCGATGGACTCGCCGTTGCGGCGCAACTGGCAGGAAACCGGGCGCAGCGCGCTTTCTTGCTGCATCGCGGCCGTCCACCGCAGCCATCCGGAAAACTCGGCTTGTCCCTTGATCAGCAGTTCGCCCTCAGCGTTCCACTGGCCGCTCAGGCCCTTGCCGAGTTCGCCCAGTCGCCGGTCGACGTTGCGGCGAGCGGCATTGGCGTCGATGGCAGGGCGGGCTGCCTCGCTCAATTGCTGCCAGTCTTTGACCAGGGCGCGCATTTGTTCGAGGCTGGTGGCCAGCCGAGGGAGTTGGCGCGCTGCCTGGGCGCGGGCTTGTTCGAGCGACCACAAGGCTTGTCCGGCCAGGGCGATGGCGGCGACCAGGGCGAGAAGGGTCAGGGCTTTGCGGTCGCGTCCGTTCATGCCCTGCCAGCTCGCCTTCAGGCCGGTCAGACGGTGGGCAAAGCGGGGCGGGATCATAGGCGGCCTCCGTCGGTAAAGAGCAGGGTGGTTTTCGTGCCTTGTCCGTTCGCCGCCTGGCTGTCGGTGGTCAGGCGGATGCTTTGAGCGTCGGCGATGGCGTGCAAGCGCGCCAGCTCGTCGCCCGATAGCTCAGCCAGCACACGCAGCCGGCCGTCGGTGTAATCGATGTTGTCGATGGCAAGCCCGCCATCTTTCAGGTCGGCCAGCGGAGCGAGCAGGCGGATCATGTCGTCGCCGGCCAACTGGCCGTGAGCATGGCGGCTATCGTCGACCAATCGTCGCAGTTGCCGTGGCGGATCGACCAGCGTCGCCTTGGGAGCGACCTGGTGGAACAGTCCGGCGATTTCCTGGCGCAGGTTGTGCCCTTGCCAGGCCAGCCAGCCCCATTGCGCCAGCATCAGCGCGACGATGGTCGCGGCGAATGCGGCGGCCAGGCGCAATCCTGGAAACAGGGGTGCCAGCTCCCACGCCCGCTTGCTTTTGGGCTGGCGAGGTCCGTAGAGGAAACCGCCTCCCGCCGGCAGGGCGGGGCAGCTTGCGCTGTGCGCCACGAGGCGTCTGGCGGTGCTCAGCGCATCGATGGTGTGCGTGGCGGCCAGCGAAAGTTGCCGGTCGAAGCGGACGCAGGCCAGCGCCTGTGCGTCACCTTGCAGTGCATCGAGCATCGCGGCCAGCTGCGCGTCGATGGGTAGCGAAACGATGTGGCCGTTGCCGAGCGCCAGGGTCAGTTCGTCTCCGATCAGCCAGGCCTCGTCCGCCGGCAACACCTGGCCGAGCGGCCAGACCGCGCGTACGGCGAGTCCGAGCGCTGGCAGGATGGCGAGCAGGCTATCCAGGCGTTGGGCGCTGACGACGCCGATGGATCGTTCGTGCTCGTCGTCGCCGGGGGCGATGGCGAATAGCAGATGCTCGGTTTCTTCGAGCAGGGCATCTTCCAGTGCGCTGGCGGCGATTTCCGGGGTGGCCTGCTTTTTCGGCAGGCGGCAGCGTTGGTGACTGACTTGCCGTCCGGCCAGCAAGACGACGCAGGCGGTCGGGTCGGTCGATGTGCCGGGGGCCGGAATCGGCCAATGCGTTGGTTCGCTGCAGCCGCGCTGGACGACGCGGCCGGCTTCGTCGATCAGCAGCCAGGGCGATTCGCGGCGCGCGTGCGGCCAGTCGGAGGGAAGGATCAGGATGAGCGTGGGAGTCATTGCAGGCTTAACCAAAGAAGACGTGTTTTGCTGCCGTCGCCGTAGCGTTGGATGAGGCTTTCGGCGACGCTGCGCGAGCGCTCGCCGGAGACTTCGACGCGAACGATGAAATGCCGGCTGGCGACCGAGACCGGCAGTGACGGGCTGGGCAGGGCGTCGTTACCAGCGCGTCGGCGGTAATCGCTGACATCGCGGAAGGGCACGGCTTGCCGGCTGGCCGCCAGCGTGCGGGCCAGGCCCGTGTCGAGTCCGGGCTGGATGGCGGCCAGCACCTCGGGCGGGGCGGTGTTCAGGTTGATGCCGGGGTGGCCGGGCAGGACGCTGACGAAGGCCTGCAGGCGGTCGATGATGTCCGGCGTATAGCCGCGGATGCGGTGCAGGTTGGCCAGGTGGTCGAGCGGCCTGCCCGGCGCGCCGCCGGGCAGGCCGGCGGCGAGATAGGCGTTGGCTTCGGCGCCGGCGGCGCGCGGGCTGTCGTCGGCGTCGAGCCAGTCGGCCAGTGGATCGGCCAGATCGGGCGAGAGGCCCAGCGACGAGAGCAGCCGACGGTAGGCTTCGAGCGCGCTTTCGTCGATGCTGCCGTCGTCGCGGCGCAGGTCGTTGAGGTTGAGGCGGCCCTGGGCGTCTTCGATCTGCCCGGCCAATTCCATATCGTCCTGGCGCAGGGGCGGCAGGCGGCGGGCCCAGTCTTCGTCGAGCGAGTCGGCGGCACTGCTGCGCGCATCGGTACTCAGCACGGCGCGGGCGAAATCGATGCCGGCCAGCGCCAGTTGACGGCCCTGCGTCTTGTCGCGACCGATTTCGACGCGCTTGATCCAGTGGTCCATCCGGCCGAGCAAAAAGGCCGCCCCGGCGGTGGCCAGGGCGACGATCAGCATGGCGCTGACCACCGCCGCGCCCGACTGCTGCGGTGCACGGCCGGAAAACGGCAAAAACCGCGGGCGATCAGTCGGCCGTCGGGACATCGAAGATTCTTTCGAGACTGCCGCCTTCGCGCAATTGCAGGCGCAAGCGCAGGGCGCACGGCAGCCGGCGCGGGTCGCCGGCGGGCGGCCAGTCGTTGAGCCAGCGATTGTTGCGGTCGAGGTAGGCGAATTCGACGGCATCGACGCCGTCGAGCAAGAGATGGCTACGGCTGGCTGCCGCTGCATCGTGGCTCGGCCAGGTCAGCAGTTCGAGCCGGCCATCCTGCCAGCGGTAGGCGACGCGTTGCATATCGCTGCCGGCTTTGGCGCTGCGGGTCAGCGTCAGTTGCGGCTGGCCGTCGGCGGTGCGCGCCGTGCCCTGCCAGGCCGGCAGGCGACGGCCGGCGGCATCGCGGCCGGCGACCGGCATCGCCTGGCGGGCATCGTTGCCGACGCGCTCGATGGCCAGGGCGATCTCCTGCCAGCGCCCGGCCTCGCCGCTGACCCGGCCGCTGACCCGGTTCAGGCCGTCCAGGCTGCGCCAGCCGATGGTGCCGATCAAGGCCAGCAGCGTCAGCGCAACCAGGATTTCGATCAGGGTGAAGCCGCCTTGGCGCATCATGGCTTGGCCAGATAGGCGATCTGGCGAACCAGCGGGGTGTCGGACCGATTGGCCGGGCTGACTTCGAATTCGACCCGGCGGAATTGTTGTTGCATGACGGGGGCTATCCTGGCTTGCCAGACGAAGCGCTGGCCGCCCATCTCGGCTTCGCCCTGGCGCTGGCCAAGGGCCGGCCACTCGCGGCTGGCGCGCCACAGCGCCAGGTGGTTGTCGGCCACCCACAGCGCCAACTGGCGTTCGCGCAGCGCCATCGCACCATCGCTGCCTGCGATGCCGGCGCGGGTCGCGGCGGCCAGGCCAAAGGCCAGGATGGACAGGGCGACCAGGATTTCGAGCAGGGTGAAACCGCCGTCCCGCTTCACGGCAGTTCTTCCTGCACGATGCGCCCGTTCGGTAGCCCGGTGATCCGCCAGCGGCGGTGTGCGGCGCTCAGTTCCAGGGCGAACAGCGGCGCGGCGCCGGCAAAGACGATGCGGCTGTGGATCGGCCGGGAATGGCCATCGATTTCCAGGGCGCTCAGGCTCAGCCCTTCGGCCAACGGTTGCGCGGCTTCACCGGTCGAGCGCCAACGGCCGTCGCGCTGACTGAGCAGGCGACTGCCCTCGGCGGTGATTTCCCAGGCCCACGGGCGAGCCTCGGCTTCGGCGCGCAGCGCCGCTTCTTCCAGTTGTCGTTGCCAGGACAGCACGCTGCTGCGCTGGGCCGCCTCCCTGGGGTCGGGCAGGGTCAGCACGACGCTGGTTGCCAGCACGCCGAGCACGACCAGGGCGACCAGGATTTCGACCAGCGTGAAGCCGGCCTGCCGGCGCTCAGAGCGACCAGTTGCCGATATCGGCATCGTTGCCCTCGCCACCGGCGGCGCTGTCGGCGCCAAAGCTGAAGATGTCGATTTCGCCATGCAGGCCGGGGTTCAGATACTGGTAGGGCTGGCCCCACGGGTCGAGCGGCAGGCGCTCGATGTAGCCGCCGGCCTTCCAGCCGTCGGGAATCGGCGCCTGTTGCGGCTTGCTCACCAGGGCTTGCAGACCCTGATCGCCGGTCGGGTAGCGCCGGTTGTCCAGGCGATAGAGTTTCAGGGCCTGCAGCAGGCTGCCGATATCCTGCTTGGCGGCGACGATGCGCGCTTCGTCGGGCCGGCTCATGACCTTGGGCACGACCAGGGCGGCGAGGATGCCGAGAATGACGATGACGACCATGACTTCGATCAGGGTGAAACCGGCGTGGCGTTTGGCGAGGTTGGGCATGGCTAGCGAATGAGTTGGTTGATTTCGATGATGGGTTGCAGGATGGCCAGGACGATGACCAGCACGACGGCGCCCATGCCCAGGATGAGCAAGGGTTCGAGCAGGCTCATGGCGAGCGACAGGCGGTTGCCGACCTCGTCCGCCTGCTGTTGCGCCGCCTTGTCGAGCATGGCGTCGAGGCGGCCGGAAGACTCGCCGCTGGCGATCATGTGCACGAGCAGGGGCGGAAAGCGCCCGGCCTTGGCCAGGGCCTTGTGCAGCGCGGCGCCCTCGCGGACGTCGACGGTGGCTTGTTCGACGGCATCGCGCAGCGGAACGAGCCAGACCACGGCGCCGCCGGCCTGCAGAGCGGTGAGCAGCGGCACACCGCTGCCGGCCAGAATGGCCAGGGTTTGTGCCAGGCGGGCACTGTCCATGGCGGTCAGCAGGCGGCCGACCACCGGCAGGCGCATCAAGCGTTTGTGCGCGGCTCGGCGGAAGCCGATTTCCCGCAGCGCCCGGCGCAGGCTCCAGACGACGCCAAAACCAAGACAGGCGAGCAGCGGCCAGGACCAATGCAGGAAATCGCTCAAGGCGATCAGGCCGCGGGTGAGCAGCGGCAGGCTCTGCTTGCCGCTCTGAAAGACGGAAACGACCTGCGGCACGACATAGACCATCAGCGCCATTACCACGGCGCTGGCAACGAAGACGACGAGCAGCGGATAGACCACGGCCTGGATCAGCTTCTGGCGCAGCGCGCCGCGGCTTTCCAGGTGGTCGGCCAGGCGGGCCAGAACGCGGTCGAGCTGGCCGCTTTGCTCGCCGGCGGCGACCAGCGCGCAATAGAGCGAATCGAAACTGCGCGGATAGGCAGCCAGCGCCCGATGCAGCGGATGGCCGGCCTGCAGTTCTGCGCGGATAGCCGAGAGCAGCGCGCGCGTCGTCTCCTCCTCGCTCTGCTCGACCAGCGCGGCGAGGGCGCGTTCGACCGGAATGCCGGCGTCGAGCAGGGTCGACCACTGGCGGGTCAGCAACATCAGCGCGGTGGCTGAAAGGCGCGGCGTCCGTCCGGCAAAAACGCGATCGGCCTGGGCGTGCAGGCTGGCCACGTCGAGCGCGAACAAGCCCTGCGCGCGCAGGGCGCTGCGCGCCTGGCGGCTGCTGTCGGCATCGAGCACGCCCTGGATTTCACGACCTTCGAGGTCGACGGCGCGGTAGCGGAAGGCGGTCATGGCAGCTTCCGATCAGTCGCGCGTCACGCGCAGCAGCTCTTCGAGCGAGGTTTCGCCGCTTTCCAGCCAGCGCAGGCCGTCCTCGCGCAAGAGGCGCAATTGGCGGCTGCCGCGCTCGGGCCGGCGGGCTTCGTCGCGCAGCGCGTTGTCGTTGCCGCTGTGGTGGATCAGCTGGCGGATCGTGTCATCCACTTCGAGCAGCTCGTAGATGCCGAGCCGGCCGAGATAGCCGGTATGGGCGCAATGCGGGCAGCCGACGGCCTGCCATAGCGGCATGGTTTTTGGCAAAAAAGCCTCGTCCACCGCAGCTGTGTGCGGCGTCTTGCAATGCGGGCACAGCCGGCGCACCAGGCGCTGGGCGACGACGCCGAGCAGGCTGGAAGAGAGCAGGAAAGGCTCGATGCCCATGTCGGCCAGCCGGGTCACGGCGCTGACCGCGTCGTTGGTGTGCAGCGTGGCCAGTACCAGGTGGCCGGTCAGGCTGGCCTGGACGGCGATCTGCGCCGTTTCGGCATCGCGGATTTCGCCGATCATGACCACGTCCGGGTCCTGGCGCAGGATGGCGCGCAGGGCCTTGGCGAAGTCGAGATCGATGCGCGGATTGACCTGGATCTGGCCGATGCCGGCCAGGTCGTACTCGACCGGGTCCTCGACCGTCATGATGTTCTGCTGCCGGGCGTCGAGGCGGGAGAGCGCGGCGTACAGGGTGGTCGTCTTGCCCGAGCCGGTCGGCCCGGTGACGAGCAGGATGCCGTGCGGCTGGCGGATCAGCGTATCGACGCGGGCGAGCGTGTCGTCGGCCATGCCCAGCTTGCTCAGGTCGAGGCGGGTCGGGTCCTTGTCGAGCAGGCGCAGGACGACGCGTTCGCCGTGGCTGGCCGGCAGCGTGGAGACGCGCACATCCATGCCCCGGCCGGCAATGCGCACGGTGATGCGGCCATCCTGCGGCAGGCGCTTCTCGGCGATGTCCAGCCCGGCCATGATCTTGATGCGCGACACCATGGCCGCATGCAGCGCGCGGTTCGGCGACACCACGTCGTGCAGCACGCCGTCGAGGCGAAAGCGCACGACCGATTGCCGCTCGTAGGGCTCGATGTGGATGTCGGAAGCGTTCTCGCGCGCCGCCTGGGTGAGCAGGGCATTGATCATGCGAATGATCGGCGCGTCGTGCTGGCTGTCGAGCAGGTCTTCGACCGGTGGCAGTTCCTCGACCAGTCGGGCAATGTCGAGGTCCTGGCCGATATCGCTGGCCACTTCGGCCGCCGTCTGGTCGCTGTGGGCATACAGCGCGGCCAGGCGTTGCTCGAATTCGGCGGCCGGCAGCGGCTGCGGGCGCGCCGCCCGATTGAAGCGGCGCTGGATTTCGCCGAGCGCGGCCAGCGGCAGTGCGCCTTCCCGGTAGCAGACCGGTAGCGGATCGCCGTCTTCGGCAATCAGCACGCCCTGGCTGCGGGCGAAGGCATAGGGGAGTCGCGCCGGCATGTTCATGGCTTGGCCGAACGCTCCTCGAGGCGCGGCACGGCGTTGTCGCCCCAGGCGTTGGACGGGATCACCTGTTCCTGGCGCTTCTGCTCGTTGAGCAAGAGGCTGTAGCGGTCGTCGGTGATGCCCTGGTAATCGAGGCCGTCGCGGATGATGCGCGGGCGCAGGAAGACCATCAGGTTGGTCTTCTTGCGCGAGCGGTTCTGGTAGCGGAACAGGTTGCGGATGAAGGGCAGGTCGCCGAGCACCGGCACCTTTTCCTCGTCGACGCTGAGGTCGTCCTTGATCAGGCCGCCGAGCACGATGGTGGCGCCGTCGTCGACCAGCACGCTGGATTCGAGCGAGCGCTTGTTGGTGGTTGGGCCGGCCGTGCTGCTTTCCGTGCCGCTCTGCACCGAGGAGACTTCCTGGTAGATCTGCACGCGGACGACGCCGCCTTCGGTGATCTGCGGGCGAACCTTCAGGGTCAGGCCGACGTCGCGCCGCTCGTAGGTCTGGAAGGGCGTCGTCGCGTTGGTGTTGCTGGTCGAGTAGGAGCCGGTGACGAAGGGCAGGTTCTGACCGATGACGATCTTCGCCTCTTCGTTGTCCAGCGTCATGATGTTCGGCGTGGACAGGATATTGCCGTGCGCTTCGGTCTCCAGCATGCGGGCCAGCACATTGAGGCTGTTGCCGCTGGCCAGACCGAGGTTGAGGCCGACGCCAGCCTTGCTGATGTTGGAAGAGAGCGACAGGATGTTCTGCGTGGCGTTGCCGAAATTGGTGCCGCCGACGGTCGAACCCTTGCCCACGGCCTGCCACTGGAAGCCGAATTCGGCGGCCTTCTCGGCCGACAGCTCGACGATCAGAGCCTCGATATGCACCTGGGCGCGGCGCCGGTCGAGCATGGCGATGACGTTCTGCAGGTTGTTGAAGACGCTGTCGGGCGCGGTCACGATCAGCGCGTTGCTGGCCACGTCGGCCTGGATCATGCTGCCGGGCATCAGGGCGCTGGAGCCCGGATTGCCGACGCTGGTCGGCGTGGCAACAGCGGCCGGTGTCGTGGCGCCGAGGCTGGTCGCGCCGCTGCCGCCTGCTCCGCCGGAAAGCGGTGCCGTGGCGCTCAGCGCATTGCCGCCGCCGTTGGCCCCGGTGTCGCTGCCCAGGATGGCGCGCAGGGTTTGCGCCACCTTGGCCGCTTCCGCGTTTTTCAGATAAACGACGTGGATGTTGCCGAAGCCAGATTCCGGCTTGTCCATGCCGGCGATCAGCGTGCCGGCGCGGGCCAGCAGGCCGGCATTGTCTGAGCGCAGGATGACGCGGTTGGCGCGCGGGTCGGCCGTGACGATCAGGTTGTTGCCACCCTGGGCCGCCGGGAAGAGCTTTTGCAGGCTGGCCGCGACATCGACGGCCGAGGCATGGCGCAGCGGCACGATCTGCGGATCGTCGCCGTGCGGCACGTCGATCGAGGCGATGATGCGCTCGATGCGCTGCAGGTTGTCGGCGGCATCAGTGACGACCAGCGTGTTGCTGGCCGGGTTGGCGGTGATCGACTGGTTGGGGCCGACCAGCGGCTTCAGCGCATTGGCCAGCTGGGCAGCCGTTTCGTAACGCAGGTGAAACACCTGGGTCATGATCTGGTCGCCGCCGCCGACCTTGCCCTGGCGGCGCAGCGGGCCGGCCTGCTGGCGGGCATCAGCTTCGGGCAGGATCTTGGTGGCGTTGCCCGATTCGACCACGGCGAAGCCCTGCAGGCGCAGTGCCGAAACCAGCACTTCGTAAGCCAGCTCGCGCGAAACCGGCTTGCCGGAAACGATGTTGATGTTGCCCTTGACCCGCGGGTCGATGACGAAATTACGCCCGGTGACCTCACCGAGCGCCTTGACCGCCGACTGGATGTCGGCGCCGACGAAATTCAGCGTCATTTCTTCGCTGGCGGCGATAGCTGCGGTGCACAGGCTGAAAGTGGCAAAAAACAACAGGGAACGGAGGAGCGAAGACATGGCGGATCAATCCTTCTCGACCGGCGTTTCGGTCGGCTGCAGGCTTTGCGGACGGGGCAGGGCAAGACGGGCGCCGGAGGAAAGCTCGACGCCGTCGCGGTCGATGGCGCGAACGCTGAGCGCGCCGGCCAGGGTGTCGCCAACGGAGACCACGCGCGGCAAGGGCTCGCCGTCCTGGCGGATGATTGCGCGCGATTGGCTGGCCTTGTCGGCAGCCAGCAGGCCGATCAGCAACATGTCGCCAATCCGTTCGTTGGTGCCACCGGCAGCCTGGCTGGTGCCCCCCATCAATCGGCGGCTGGCCAGGCGTTCGGCGATGGCGCTGGGCGATTCGCTGACCAGTCGATACGGCGCAGCCCGTGGGCTGGAAAAGCCCCAAAGCAGCGTGGCGACGATCCACACGCCGACGGCGGTGACAAAAAGCATGAACAGCCGGCCGATCAATTCGGACAGCTTCAATTTGGGGAGGGCAAGCACAGTCAGGCTCTCTTGTAATAATCGGAGACTCGTCGGCCGCCGACATTCGGCTGACCTGAGCCTGAAGAATTTAAAGAGACTTTGTTACGAGAGCGTGACGTTGTGCCCATGTTCCCGCTTTTGCGGGAAGGAGGTGGGTCTGAACCGCATTACGGTGCAATGGCGGTATGTCGTACGAGGGCTCACCTCGAAACGCTTAATCGCACCTTCCGGCGAACACCCAGAAACGCAGCAATGCTGCCGCACAAATTGCACACAGCCCGGAGAACACGAAGGCCAGCCAGCTGGCCGCACCTTGCCACAGGGCGCCGAAAAGCAGCGAAGCCGGCAGCAGCATGATGCCGGCGGTCAGGTTGAACCAGCCAAAGGCGGCACCACGGCGGTCGGCCGGGGCCAGGTCGGCGACCAGCGCCTTTTCGACACCCTCGGTGGCGGCGAGGAAGAGGCCGTAGAAGGCGAACAGGGCGTAGAGCCAGACGCCTGCGGTGGACAGGCCCGCAAGGGCAAAATACGACAGGGCGTAGGCGAGGTAGCCGCCGAGCAGCAGGCGCTGGCGGCCGAAGCGGTCTGAGAGCGCCGACAGCGGCGTCGAGAACAGCGCGGCGACCAGCGACACCGCGCCCCAGAGCAGCGGGATCTGCGCTTCACTCATGCCCAGCTCGCGGGCGCGCAGCAGCAGAAACATGTTGGACGAATTGCCCAGTGTGAATAGCGCCACCACCACCAGATAACGGCGCAGGTGCGGTGGCAACTGGCCGATTTGCCAGTCGAACGGGGCGTGGGCGGCATGCGGCGCAGCGGGCGGCTCGCGCAGGGCGAGGGCCAGCGCCAGGCAGAGCAGGGCGGGAATCAGCGACCAGACGAACAGATCGCGCAGCGGCACGCCATAGGCCAGCAGCAGCGCGGCGAGCGCCGGGCCGATGACGGCGCCTAGGTTGTCCATGGCGCGGTGCAGGCCGAAGGCGAGGCCGCGATGTTCGGCCGGCACGCTGGCGGCGAGCAGCGCATCGCGCGGCGAGGAACGCAGGCCCTTGCCGATGCGGTCGGCGATGCGGATGGCGAGCACGCCCGGCCAGGCGGTGACCAAGGCGATCAGCGGCCGGGCAAAGCCGGCCAGCGCGTAGCCGAAGACGATCCATGGTTTGCTGCGTCGGGTGCGATCCACCACCACGCCGGAGAAGAGCTTGAGCAGGCTGGCGACCGCTTCGGCGACGCCTTCGATCAGCCCCAGGGCGCGCGGCCCGGCCATCAACACCGAGGCGAGATAGAGCGGGATCAGCGGGTAGAGCATGTCGCTCGCCGCGTCGTTGATCAGGCTGATCAGGCCGATCAGCCAGACGGTGCGGGGCAGGGCCTTGAGCGTGGCGAACATGCCCGGCCCCAGGTTTGGTTAGCCCTGATGCTGGCGCAGCATGTCGAGCGCCACCGCCTCGGCCACCTTGATGCCATCGACCCCCGCCGACAGGATACCGCCGGCGTAGCCCGCGCCTTCGCCGGCCGGGTAGAGGCCGCGCGTGTTCAGGCTCTGGAAGTCGTCGCCGCGCTTGATGCGGATGGGCGACGAGGTGCGCGTCTCGACGCCGGTGAGCACCGCATCGGCCATGGCGAAGCCCTTGATCTGCTTGTCGAAGGCGGGGATCGCCTCGCGCAGCGCTTCGATGACGTAAGGCGGCACGCATTGCGCCAGATCGGTCATGCGCACGCCCGGCTGGTACGAGGGCTCGACGCTGCCCAGCGCGGTGGACGGGCGGCCGGCGAGGAAATCGCCGATCTTCTGCGCCGGCGCTTCGTAATTGCTGCCGCCGGCGACGAAGGCGGCGGATTCCCATTGGCGCTGGAAATCCATGCCGATCAGCGGGTTCTTCTTGAAGTCGCCGGGGAAGTCTTCCGGGCGAATCTCGACCACCAGCGCCGAATTGGCGTTGCGCTCGGCACGCGAATACTGGCTCATGCCGTTGGTCACCACGCGGCCCGGTTCCGAGGTGGCGGCGACCACCTGGCCGCCGGGGCACATGCAGAAGCTGTAGGCGGCGCGGCCGTTCTTGCAGTGATGCACCAGCTTGTAGTCGGCCGCCCCGAGAATCTCGTTACCGGCGTTCGGGCCGAAGCGGGCGTGGTCGATCAGCTTTTGCGGGTGCTCGACGCGGAAGCCGATGGCGAAGGGCTTGGCCTCGATATAGACGCCGCAATCGTGCAGCATCTGGAAGGTGTCACGTGCGCTGTGGCCGATGGCCAGCACCACATGGCGGCTCAGCAGGCGTTCGCCGCCGGCCAACTCCACGCCAACGACCTGGCCATCTTCGCGCAGCAGCTTGTCGACCTTGGCCTCGAAGCGGATTTCGCCGCCCAGCGCGACGATGTTCTGGCGGATGTTCTCGACCATCTTGACCAGCCGGAAGGTGCCGACGTGCGGCTTGCTGACGTAGATGATCTCTTCCGGCGCGCCGGCCTTGACGAACTCCTCCAGCACCTTGCGGCCGTAGAAATTGGGGTCCTTGATCTGGCTGTACAGCTTGCCGTCCGAGAACGTGCCCGCGCCGCCTTCGCCGAACTGCACGTTCGACTCCGGGTTCAGCGTGTTCTTGCGCCACAGGCCCCAGGTGTCCTTGGTGCGCTCGCGCACGATCTTGCCGCGCTCCAGAACGATGGGGCGAAAACCCATCTGCGCCAGCACCAGCGCCGCCATGAAACCGCAAGGCCCCATGCCGATGACGATGGGGCGCTCCGTGAGATCGGCCGGCGCTTGCGCCACGTATTTGTAGGCCATGTCCGGCGTTGCGCTGACATTGCGGTCGCCGGCCAGCCGCTTGAATACCGCCGCCTCGTCGCGCAGCGTGCAATCCACCGTGTAGATCAGCGAAATGGCCGATTTCTTCCGTGCATCGTAGCCGCGGCGGAAGAGGGAAAACTCGATCAGATCGCCATCGGCGATGCCCAGCCGCTGGCAGATGGCCGGACGCAGGGCGTCAGCGGCGTGATCAAGGGGGAGTTTCAGTTCGGTCAGTCTCAACATGGGGCTTGCTCGTTCATGGCCGCTGCCAGAACCGCCGGCGGCGGTCGGGCGTTGCTCGGAAGGGGCGGCGCAGGGCGAATTATACGGGTTGAGGCGGCCGGGGCCGAATGCTGCGGTGCACGGCCGATTTTGGGCAAAAACCAATATTTGTCGGGCGTCGGAACCTGGGCGAAAAATAAATGTTCCAAGCAGGGAATAAACCGAAAGCGGGTCTCGTTAACGCAGATGTGGGCACGATGCTCCAACCCTGACGAGGAGAAAACCATGAAAAACCTGAAAACGACCTCTTCCCTGATCTTTTGTGCGGCGCTGCTCGCCGCCTGTGCCGGCCAGGGCATGCGGGCCAGCGCACCGGCCACGGTGGCCGATGGCGTGCTGGTCGGCAGCAACGGCATGTCGCTCTACACCTTTGACAAGGATGCCGCCGGCAGCGGCAAGAGCGTGTGCAACGGCCCATGCGCCACCAACTGGCCGCCGCTCTTCGCCAACGACGGCGATGCCGCCAGCGGCGACTATTCCGTCGTGACGCGCGACGACGGCAAGAAACAATGGGCCTTCAAGGGCAAGCCGCTCTATTACTGGATCAAGGACCAGAAGCCCGGCGACCGCAGCGGCGACGGTTTCAACAACGTCTGGCGTCTCGCCAAGCCCTGATCGCCGATGGACAGCCGCGCCCTGCTCGACGAACTGCCGCGCCTGCGCCGCTACGCGCGGGCGCTGGTCGGCGAGCGCGCGGCGGCCGACGATCTGGTGCAGGACACGCTCGAACGCGCCTGGGCCAAGGCCCACCAGTGGCGCGCCGGGAGCAGCCTGCGCAACTGGCTGTTCGCCATCATGCATTCGGTGCGCGTCGATCAGTGGCGGCGCGGCGAACTGCCGATGGCGGCGTTCGACGAGCAGAGCATGGATACGCCAACCCGCGCCACGCAGGAAGATGGCCTGGCGCTGAACGACTTGGCCACCGCCTTGGGCGCCTTGCCCGAAGAGCAGCGCTCGGTGCTGCTGCTGGTCGGCCTGGAGGAAATGAGCTATGCCGAGGTCGCGGCAACCCTGGCCATCCCCATCGGTACCGTCATGTCCCGCCTGGCGCGCGGGCGCGAGCGTTTGCGTCAGTTGCTGGCCGAGCCGGACGCGCCAACCCGCTTGAGAGTCGTACGATGAGTCACCAACCGATCCGCGAAAACGATCTGCACGCCTGGCTCGATGGCGAATTGCCTCCGGCCGAAAAGGGCGAAGTCGAGGCCCGGCTGGTGGAAAACCCCGAGCAGGCCGAAACGGCCGCGGCCTATCGGCGACAGAAACAAGTCCTGCATCAAACCTTCGATTCCGTGCTCGACGAGCCGTTGCCGGAAGCCTTGCGAGCGCTGGCCGAGCCGCCGAAGGTCATTCGCCCCAATTTCGTACAAGGCCTGCTGGCGGGCGGCAATTGGCAGCGCATCGCCGCCGGCATCCTGCTCCTGCTGGGCGGTGGCGTCGCCGGTTGGCTCGGGCACGGCCAGTACCAGTCGCAGATGCTCGCCGCGCAACCGGTCCCCTTGTACCGCCAGGCCGCCATCGCCCACGCCGTGTTCAGCCCCGATGTGCGCCGACCGGTCGAGATCGGCGCCGACCACGAAGAGCAACTCGTCGCCTGGCTGTCCAAACGTCTCGGCACCCCGGTCCGCCCGCCAAAGCTGACTGCCCAAGGCTTCGATCTGGTCGGTGGCCGCCTGCTACCCGGCAACAGCGGCCCGATTGCGCAGTTCATGTACCAGGATGCCAGCGGCCAGCG
This sequence comes from Azonexus sp. IMCC34839, assembly GCF_047047955.1. GTDB lineage: Bacteria > Pseudomonadota > Gammaproteobacteria > Burkholderiales > Rhodocyclaceae > Azonexus. The sequence continues at coordinate 214,206 of NZ_CP150631.1, forward strand.
CCTGACCCTCTTGGTCAGCACCGAAAACGCCAGCAACCGCGACACCGCCTTCCGCTTCGCCCGCGAAGGCTCGCTGAACGTTTTTTACTGGATCGACGGAAAATTCGGCTATGCCATTTCAGCGGCCATCAGTCGTGAAGCGTTGGGCAGGATTGCAACAGCGGTCTACGAGCAGTTGTAATTAACGACAACCTTGAGCCAGCCGGGAACAGCGGTATCGGGTTTCGCCTATTGCTCCCTGTTAGCTTCCTGCAACTGCCTCGAAGCACGACACCCGGTTGCGACCGCGCGATTTGGCGAGGTACATGGCCTGGTCGGCCTGGCGTTGAATTTCCTGCATCGATTGGTCGTGGTACTGGTTCCTCGCTACGCCGAGGCTGGCAGTGATCTTGAGCGGCTGACCGCCGATGTCGGGCATTAGCTTCTCGATTTCTCGGCGTAGGCTTTCGGCCACCTGGAGGCCGGCGGTCTGATCGGTGTTGGGCAGGAAAATCGAGAATTCCTCGCCACCGATGCGGCCAATCAGGTCGCTGGAGCGCAGGTTTTCCCGCAGGGCACTGGCCACCGCCTTGAGGACGTGGTCGCCGGCAGCGTGGCCGTGGGTGTCGTTGATCCGCTTGAAGTGGTCGAGGTCCACAAAAAGCACCGTGTAGGGCGTGCTATTGCGTTGGGCCAGCTGGATCAGGTGGTCGCAGCGTGCGTAGTAGGCGCGGGCATTGAGTAAGCCGGTCAGCGCATCGTGCATCGCGGTATAGCGCAACTTTTCGTTGGAGTCGCGCATGCGCACGAAGAAGGAGATTGAACGGTCGGCGTAGAAGTGGAAGAAGACGGCCAGGTAGATGATGCCGACAAGCAAGGTTGCCATCGCATTGCTGGAGTAGGGCGCGGAAATGTGGCCGTTGCCCAAGGCCAGCCCGGCGACCGTGATGACGGTGATGGCCGCTCCGGCCCGCTGCCCGAGCAGGATGTACACGCCGGGTACATTGACCAGGAACCAGAGCACCCGCAGTTCGTCCTGCGGCACGAAGATCAGTGCCGAAGTGTATTCGAGCATGCACAGCGCTTCGTAAGTCCAGGCGATGGGCAGGAAACGCTTCTTGTGCCCCCGCAACAGCAGCCAAAGCACGGTGGCCAGACTGATGAAAACCGTCATCGAAAGGACGTGCCAGCCGGCAATCGGATTGACCTGCGAGTGCTCGCCAAGCACGAAGAGGGCAGTGCAAACGGCGCCCGAGAGCATGATGATGGCCAGGAAACGGAATTTGAACTCTTCGAGTTCCTCGCTCTCGCGGAACTTGACCGTGCCAAAGACCAGACGTTCGATCTTGCTCATTGCCGTACTGTATTTTTCAAGCGATAACCCGTTCAATATAGGATTTCCCCTTGCGGTGTTCTATGAGCAGTTTGTTAAGTGAGGGATTGGGCAGCGCTACATGGCTATTCAGGTTAGATAGCGCCATGGGTGGACGGAAAGCCGCCTTTTTTCGCCCCGTGGGCAGGAGGATCTCGATGCAGTCTCTTTTTGCGTTACGGCCAGCCGATGGGGCTTAAGGCCTGAAATGGCCGGACGGCGCGTGCAGGTGATCGCCATTGGTGTGGCCCAGACCATCGCCTGGGCATCGTCGACCTATCTGCCGGCGGCGGTTGCCCAGCCATTGGCGGCCAGCCTCGGGCTGGCGCCGAGTTCGGTGTTCGCCGCTTTTTCCGGGGCGCTCGGCGTGATGGCGCTGCTTGGGCCGGCCATCGGCCGGCGCATCGATCGCCATGGCGGGCGCGGTGTGCTGTGCACCTCTAACTTGATTCTCGCGGCCGGCCTGGTCTGGCTGGCGGCCAGTGCTTCGCTGTGGAGCATGGTGGCGGCCTGGTTGCTGATCGGCGTCGGTATGGCTTGCGGCTTGTACGACGCGGCTTTCGCTGCGCTGGTGCGCGAGCATGGCTTGGCGGCGCGGGCGCCGATTACCGGCGTGACCTTGCTCGGCGGTTTCGCCAGCACAGTCGGCTGGCCGCTGACTTCGTGGCTGGTCGCCGCCTGGGATTGGCGGGTGGCTTGCCTGGCCTGGGCGGCAGTGCATCTGGCCGTGGCCTTGCCGCTGAATTTACGCTTCTTCAAGACCTTGCCGGCAGCCTTGGCGAGCGACAAGGCGGAAGCGCCGGCGGTAGCCGCAAGCCCGGCCGAGGCGCGGCGCAATTTCTGGCTGCTGGCCTTGTTCGGGGCGGCCACGGCTTTCGTCACTTCGGCCCTGGCGGCCCATCTGCCCTTGCTGCTGGTTGCTTGCGGCATTGCGCCGGCGGCGGCCATTGCGGCGGCGGCCTTGTTCGGCCCGGCGCAGGTGTTAGCGCGGCTGACGGAGTTCTGGGCGGCGAGCCGGGGACGGACCGAACCGCTGACCACGGCGCGCTGGGCCACGGCACTGCATCCGGGCGGTGCCGGCCTGATGCTGGCGTTCGCCGGTTCTCCTATGTTGGCGGCGGTGTTCGTGGTGTTGCACGGGGCGGGCAACGGGCTGATCACCATCGCCAAGGGCGTGCTGCCGCTCGCCTTGTTCGGTGCCCAGGGCTACGGCGTGCTGCAGGGCAAGCTGGCGGTGTTGCAGCGGACGATGCAGGCAGCGGCGCCGCTCGCTTTCGCCCTCGTGCTGGAGCGCGGCGGGGCGTCGGCCGGCTTGGCGCTGACGCTGGCGGTATCGCTGCTGGGCTGGGGCGCCTTGATGTTGATCCAGCGGCCGAATTAGTCCGGGCTGGGTAGCTGGACTGAACGGTTAGCGCAGCGGGCGCTTGTCGGCTTGCAGCAGCGCCAGTTCGAATTCATCCGCCGACAGTCGCTGCACGCCTGCGGGAGCCGGTTTGAGCGGCTGCTCGGACGTTTCGTCGTAGTCCAGGCTCATCATGCGGGGAACGCTGTTTGTCGAGTTGGCCTGGGCTTGCGCCTGCGCCTGCACCGCCAGGAAGCGTTGCCGGGCCTCTTCGGCGCGTTGCTCGCGCCATTCCTTATCCCGGCGTTGCTGCTCGCGCCGACGCTCGCCCTGGACGGTGAAGCGGTAGGTCACTTCGCCGACCATGAGCAGCAGCCAGAGCCCGACCAGCGCCAGGATGATCTGGTCGATGGGCTTCTCCAGCACCGAATACAAGGCCGCCAGCGTAATGAGGCTGCGCCAGATCAGTAGCAGGCCAAAATTCTTGCGGTTCAGCGGGATGTCGTTGCTCATGGATAATCGCGAAACAATGTTACGTCGATTATACGTTTTGTCAGCGATTACGCTCAGGCAATGTGCTGCAGTCGCTCAACTGCCGAAGGCGAGTTGCCCGCGCCCGTTGTTCTTGGCCTGATAGAGCGCGTTGTCGGCGCGACGCAGCAGCTCGTCCAGCTTGTCCTTCGGGGTTTCGATACAGGCCAGGCCGGTGCTGAAATTCAGGCTGAAGCCGAATTCCGCTTGCGATAGCGTGTGCAGCCGGCTGCGCAGGCGGCGGTCGAATTGTTCGGCGGCGACCGGTGTGGTCATCGGCAGCAGGACGCTGAATTCCTCCCCGCCGAAGCGGGCGGCGATGTCGCCGACGCGGGTTTCATCCCTGAGCAGGTGGCTGAACAGACGCAGGCAGGCATCGCCGGTTTCGTGGCCGTATTCGTCGTTGATGCGCTTGAAGTGGTCGAGGTCGAGCGAGAGCAGCGTCAGCGGCTGGCCATAGCGGGCGGCGAGGGCGACGGCTGGCGTGGCTTTTTCCTCCCAGCCGCGCCGGTTGAGCAATTGGGTCAGCGGATCGGTGATGGCAAGCTCGCGCAGCTTCTGCTCGGCTTCCTCGCGCCAGGCGACGAGCAGCGAAACGTTGCTCAGTACCATGGTCAGATTGGCGACGAGCAGGGCGGCCAGGTTGACCGGGTGCGGTGCGGCGAAGCGGGGGTAGGCTTCAGGGAAGAAGGCGCCGAGGATAGCGCGGCCCAGTGTGAGCACCGCCATGGTGCCGAAGCACAGAAGTAGGGCATGGCGCCAGCGTCCGCGTAGCGAGGTTTTGGGGAAGAGGGTGGCACTGGCCAGGATGAGCAGCTGAACGCTCAGCCAGAAATTGGCCCAGCCCACACGCCACGAATAGTTGTCGAAACCGACGAGGTAGCCGATGGGCATGACGATGGCGGCCACGGCCAGCGTTCTGGCCATCCGGCGCGGGCCGAGCCAGGCGCCGAGGGCGCGGAAGATCAGCCAGTTGCTCAGGCTGTAGCAGGCCATCGAGATGCCCGAAAGGATGCGGTCGAGCCAGGGGAAGGGGGCGTGTTCCGACAGGATGACGGCGATCCAGGCGGCAGCATGGACGATCAGCGACAGTCGGGCCGCGCGGGCCGCCGGGCTGAGCGTCTGGCCCATGATGATGGGGAGCAGAACAGCGAGGGCCAGCAGGTTGGCCACGCAAATGACGAGCAGGGTATCGGGGTCAAGCGACATTGGGCAGAGCGTTCCGACGCCGGAGATGGCGGCGGAAAGCAGATTCAGAGCGGAGATTGGCGCAACATTGTGCCCGAATTGTATGGCATATCCGTTAAGGCCGGGCGCTCAAACCTGGCCGATGCCGGCATTTTGCCTGGGCGGGCATCGGGAGCACTGCTGCGGTGCACTGCCCAAAATGGGCAAAAAACGGTTGTGCCTCGGCGAAGTGTCGGGATTTGTCAGAAACCCGACAGAAGGCGGCGAGTGCTTTGCCGGCGCCGGGGCGCGGGCCGGCAAATTTTGTCAGCGGCGAAAACGCAGAGACGAGAGCGGTGCATTGGTGTTCTGGATGCCCCACAACTCGACCGGGAAGGCGCCGAACAGGCGGTGCAGCGATTCGCGGGCCTTTTGCGCAGTCAGCGGGATGTTGAAGGAGATGTTCTTGGCGAATTCATCTCCGGACAGACGATACGACCAGGTGCGGCGACGGACGATCATGGCGGGCTCCTTGAAAGTAAGACATGCACGCCTTTTTACTAAGCAAGAGCGGGGCCAGATTCAGGGATGAGTCGTAAGAGAAGCAGGGCAAAAAAAGCCCGCCGATCAACGGCGGGCCGGAACTCAACTCACGTAGGGCCGAGAACCTACGCCAGAGGAGGCACTTAGAGCTGTTCGAGCGTCTCGCGAGTGATCAGCTTGAACACTTGTGGCGGCTGCTGGCCAATCAGGCGCACCAGATAGACCTCGTCGTTCGATTGCTTGATGCGGGCGACCGCCTCCGGCACCGGCAATTTCAGCAGGTGGCCGAGGATCAGCGGGGTGACGCCGCCATGGCTGACGACCAGCACGCTGCCCTTGGCGTGGGCTTTGCGGATCTGGTCGATGGCCTTGGCCACGCGCTCGGCCTGGCTGTTCAGCGATTCGCCGCCGTCCAGGTTGTCGTCCGGCTGGCTGCCACGCGCCTTGAACTCGGCGCTCATCGCCGCGTCGCGACCGTCCTCGTACACGCCTTCGAACTTGCCGAAGCTGCGCTCGGAGAGCGCGGCCAGCGGCGTCGCCTTTACTGCCGGCAAGGCCAGCGCGGCGGTTTCCTTGGCGCGGGCCAGGCCGCTGCTATAGACGGCCTTGATCGGCACGCCGGCCAGCTTGTCGCCAAGTTGCTTGGCCTGCTGGCGACCCGTGTCGTTAAGCGGGTTGTCGGTACCGCCTTGCAGGCGTTTTTCCAGGTTCCAGTCGGTCTGGCCGTGGCGGGCGAGGTAGATGTCGAGCACCGGCGTGTCGGCCAGTGCGGTGCCGGCCGCGATGGCCAGCACCAGCCAGAGGTGTTTGAGGGTTTGATTGATGATCTTCATTTAGCGGGCCTTCAGGAGTTCGGGAACGTGCAGCAGGATGAATTCGTTGTCGTCCTGCAGATTGGGCTGGCGAGCGGCCGAGTAGGGCAGGTTGTTGTCGTTGGCGACGACGATGTGCTCGGCATCGACGACATCCACATCCTCGATGGTGACGAAGGGGAAGGTGAATTTGCCGTCCTTGCCGCCGCGGCGCGCGACCTGCTTCGGATCGTCGATGTTGAGCAGGTCGATATGGCCGATCTTCCTGACGAAGCCTTCGCTGTCGGCCTCCTTCAGGCTGATCTTGTAGATGCGCTTGAACTTGGCCGGCACATTTTGGCAATCCGGGCGGGCCGGGCCATTGCAGGCATGCTCGGGCAGGCCTTCGCCGTTGTCGCGCTCGATGACCAGGCCGGTGTCGGCGTCGATCATGTTGAAGTCGCCGATGTTGTTGCCGTTCTGCTCGAGCGGGTATTTCCACGAGCGGCCGGTCCATTCGCCCTTGGCGACGCTGAACTCGAGGATGCGCAGGTATTCGCGGCCGTCCTTCTGCTCCCACTTCTTGTCGTCGGCATTCCACAGCGGGCCTTCGAGTAGCGGGTAGAGGAACTGGCCGTCCTTCGACGCGGCCATGCCCTCGTAGCCGCGCGAGCGGCGGGCGATCGTGGTGAAGGCGCCGGAGGTGGCCGGGGTGGTTACCGAAAAGTGGTCGGGCGACTTCAGCGTTTTGCCATCGACCTTGGTTTCGAACACGGCCAGCACCTTGCCTTGGCGGTCGGTCTTGATCAGGTAGGGGCCGAGTTCGTCGCCGAACCATACGGCATCGCCGATCGGCTGGATGGACTCGATGTCGAAATCGGCGCCGGTCAGGTAGCGCTGCTTGGTGCCTTCATTGACGATCAGGAAAGGCACCTTGCGCTCCGGGTCGTGCAGGAAGGCGGTCTTCTGCAGCTTGACGCCGCCCTTCTGCCAATCCGGCTGCACGCGGTGGAACATCAGCATGGCGTCGGCGCTGTTGTTCTTGGCACCATAGCCGTTGTCCTGCAGCACCCAGAAGGTGCCGTCGCCATTGCTCTTGATACCCGAGAAGCCTTGCACCGGCTGGCCCTTGAACGGCAGCGAAACATTGGTCGGGCGCGGCGCGGACTTGTCGGAGAGGTAGGAGGTGCCCGGCAGGCTTTCCACGGCATCGACCCGCTTGCTCTCCGGGCCGGTGTATTTGCCGGAAACCTTCAGGCTGTCCGGTGCATCCTTCGGGGGAGTCAGGAAAGTCTTGGCCGGCAACACGGCATGGCCGACCAGCGTGGCAGGGAAAGCCTGATCAGCCATGGCCTGGCCGATGCCGAATGTGGCCAGCAGGGCCATGGCAAGGGTTTTCTTCTTCATTGTGGGTCCATTGGGGGTTAAGTGAAACGGACCGACAGGCTAGGCAGCGTTGATTGCAGTGATATTAAAGCGGCATGAAGTTTCGGTTGTTGCTCAGTGACCGAGCATGCGTGGCAGTCCCGTCGCCAACCAAGGTACCGCCGAAATGCACAGCGAGCCGAGCAGAATGGCCAACACCGCCGGCAGTACCGAGACGGCCACATCGCGCAGCGGCTTGCCGAACATGGCGGCGGCGAAGTAGAGGTTCATGCCGGCCGGCGGGCACAGGAAGCCCATTTCCATGTTGGCCAGGAAGATGATGGCGAAATGCACCGGCTCGATACCGTAGCTCTGCGCCACCGGCAGCAGCAGCGGCACGAGGACGATGATGGCGGCGTAGATTTCCATCAATGCGCCGGCCAACAGCAGGAAGAGATTGAGCGCGACCAGGAAGGCGAAGCGGTTGGGTAGCAGCGCTTGCGCCCACTCGATGGCGGCATCGGGAATGCCGGCATCGATCAGGTAATTGGTCAGGCCCAGCGCCATGCCGAGGATCAGCATGATGCCGCCGATCACCTGGGCGCAATCGACCAGCGCCCGGCGCAGGCCGAGCCAATCGAGTTCGCGATGGGCGAAGGCTTGGGTCAGCAGCGCGTAGCCGGCGGTCAGTGCGGCGCTCTCGGTCGGCGTAGCGATGCCGCCGGCCAGCGAGCCGATGGCGACCAGCGGCGCGGCCAGCTCCCATTTGGCCGCCCACAATGCCTGGCCGAGCGGCTCGGTTTTTGCCATTTTTGGGCTGTGCACCGCAGCAGTGGAGCCGGGGCGCAGAAAACCGCCGACCAGCAGCAGGAAAACGACCATCACCAGCGCCGGCAACACGCCAGCCAGGAACATGGTGTTGATCGGCACGCGGGCGATGATGGCGACCATGATCAGCGGCACCGACGGCGCGAGCAGGACGCCGAGCGCGCTGGCACTGGTGACCAGGCCGATGCCGCGCTGCTCGGGGAAGCCGGCGCGGGTGAGCAGCGGCAGCAAGAGGCCTCCGAGGGCCAGAATCGTCACGCCGCTGCCGCCGGTAAAGGCGGTGAAGCAGGAGCAGAGCACGGCGGCGGCAATGGCCGTGCCGGCGATGCCGTCGCCGAAGGCTGCGGTGAATACCGTGCCGAGCCGGGCCGCCGCGCCGGTTCGGGCGAAGATCAGGCCAGCCAGTGTGAACAGTGGCAGTGCGGGCAGCGAAGGATTGACCGTGATCTGGTAATGGCTGAGTGGCACCGAGGCCAGCGGCTGGCCTTCGCTCCAGAACATTGCCAGCGCCAGCCCGCCGAGCACGGCGAAGATCGGCGCGCCGCACAGCAGCACGGCGATCAGCCAGAGGGCGAAGGGCCACAGCGGCAAGGTTGCGCCGTCGAAATGGGCGGCGAACAAAAAGCCGGCGGCCGGCAGCAGCAGGCCGAGGCTCAGGCGGGTGGCCGCCTGCGCGCCCAGGCGCATGCCCAAGCGCAGGCCGAGCAGGGCAAAGCCGAGCGGCATGGCGGCTTCGATCATCCAGCCGGCGATGCCATAGGCGATCTCGCGCGGCGCCTCCATTTCGCTGGCGACGAAAGTCCAACTGGCTTGCGCCAACGCGCCGCACAGCAGGGCCGCGCTGGCGTCGGCAAAAATGGCAGCACCCGCGCGCAGCAGCGGCTGGCGGGCGGCGGCCAAACCGGCGCCGAGCGAACTCAGGTGCCCGGTGCGCTCGGCCACCAGCGCCCCGGCCATGGCCAGGATCAGCCCGAGGTGCTGAACGAGCACCGGCGCGTTGTCGATGCCCTTGCCGAGCAGCGGCCGCAGGCCAATCTCGACCAGCGGCACGAACAACATCAGGGCGAGCGCCGCGCCGGCGAACAGTGCGTCGAGCGTGTTGAACTGCCGCCAGAGCGGTGGGTGGCGCGGGGCGAGCATTACTTCTTGCCGGCGCGGAAGGCCTTCAGGTGGCCCATCACCTCGTCGAAGGTCTCGGCCGGCACCAGCTTGCCGCGGATGCGCGGGTAGAGGGCGTCGGCCAGGGCGTTCCATTCCTTCATCTGCTCGGCGTTCGGCTTGTTCACGTTGAGGCCGCGCTTCTTCATGGCGTCGACCGCCTCGTCGACCTCCTGCCGGGCCTTGGCGCGCAGTTGCACACCGGCCTTGGCCCCGGCCTCGCGCAATGCGTTCTGGCCTTCGGGCGTCAGTTCATCCCAGGCCTTCTTGGTGACGATCAGCGCGCCGACGATGGGCGCCCAGTTGAGGTCGAGCATGTTGTTGGCGGTGGTGTAGACCTGCGTCGCCAACGCGAAGTAGGGCGTGGACGGCACCGCGTTGATCATGCCGGTCTGGATCGACGGCAGGATGTCGGCGGTTTCCAGCGGCACCGGCGTATAGCCCAGGCTCTTCATGATTTCCTGCTGCTCGGTTTCGCTCGCCCAGGCGAAGAACTTCATCTTCTTGAAGTCGTTCGGGCCGAAACCCGGCTCCTTCGAGAAGAAACGCACCCAGCCAGCGTCGCCCCAGGCCAGTACGACGAAGCCTTTTTCCAGGAATTTCTTTTCCATCGCCGGGCGCATCTTCTCGCGCACGTAATCGACCTCTTCCCAGTTGCGGAAGAGTAGCGGCATGTTCTGCAATGCTGAAATGCTCGGCTCGATTTCGCGCAGGCCGACCACCGAGAGCAGGCCGCCCTGCAACTGCCCGATGCGCATCCGGCGCACCATGTCGGTTTCGCCGCCCTGGCTACCGTCGGGATAAACCACGTATTTGGCGCTGCCACCCTGCGCCGTGCGCCAGGCTTCGCCCACTTCCATCAACTGGCGGTGGTAAAGCGAATTCTTCGGCGCCAGCGTGCCGATGCGCAGTTGCTTGTCGGCGGCCAGCGCCGTGCAGGCGAGCAGGGTGCCGAGTAGCAGGCCGGCCAGTTTTTTCCAGGGTTTCATCTCTTCTCTCCGGGGGGGTGTTCAGAACAGCGAATCCGCCTGCTCGAGCAGCCATTGCGCGCGCTGGCGCATCACGGCGTCGTTCAGCGAGGGCGCGGCCGGTGTCGGCAGGGCTAACGCCTGGCGCAGCAGACGTTCGAACTCGGCGCGGTCACCAGCCGGCTGGGCGATGCTTTCGGCCTTGCCGACCAGCGCACCGGGAGACTGCTGGCCGGATTGTGCAAAGCTCTGGTCGAAATACTCGGCCGCCTTGGCGCGGCTGCCGCCGGGGCGAGCGGCCTCGAAGGTGGCGACCAGCCCGGTCAAGGCGCCTTTGCCCCAGGCCGGATCGGCCGCCCAGGCCAATTGCGCCAGGCGCACCGCTTGCGGCAGATCGGCCACGATGTCTGGGTGATCCTTGCTCAGCGAAATCCAGCCGCCCCAAGCGGCAGCGGCCCAGTAAGCGAGGCCGGCCTGCTCGGCGCGCAACGCCAACCAGTCGGCCGGTTTGGCGCTGGCCAGGCGAGCGGAAAAGCCAGGAGTACCCGCTTCCAGCGCCGCCATGGCGTGCCGGTAGGCGCGCTCGTAGAGGCCGGCGGCGCGGCGGCGCAGGCGGTCGGCTTCGGCCATATTCTTACCTTCCACCTTGTCTGCTTCGAAAGCGACGAAGGCATAGGCGTATTGCGTGAAACCGGCGGCGACCGACTCGGCCAGCCTGGCCTGGCCGGGGTTCTGGCGTAGCACGGATTCGGAAAGCTTGAGGTAGAAAGGCGCCGCATCGCGCGCCAGTTCAAGATCGCCCTCCGGCGCCTCGCCCTGGCTGGAAAGCTCGTCGGCCAGGCCGCCAACGATCATCTGACGCGGCGAACAGGCGCTCAAGGCCAGTGCCACGAAAATTGCCGCCAGCCACACGCCGGCCTTGCGCATCGGTAATTGCACGTTCATCCAACCGTCACAAATCGGTAGTCCGGGACAGTAGCGGGCGGATGTTACGGCAGCGTGACTAGCGGTTCAGGGAGGGGAGTTATGTTGGGAGATTCTGTTGCCGTGGGATGGGCGACCAGTCTCGTAAGGAGGGGGCTACCAGCCCCCTCCCAAGGCCAGGTAAATGTTGACTAGCGCCAGCCGCTTTTCTAGCAGGGTTTGAGCTTCCTGGGTCTCGGCGGCGAGGAGTTGGCGTTGCGCGTCGAGAACCTCCAGAAAGTTCGTCGTGCCTGCCCGGAAACGGAGGTCAGCCAGGCGCATGGCCTCTCGTGAAGCGGCTACGCGGCGTGCTTGGATATCCAATAGATCATTACTGGTTTCGTAGGCCACCAGGCCATTGGAAACTTCCCCCAAGGCATTCAGGATCGTTTTTCGATAGTTGATCAAGGCCTGTTCCAGCCTGGCTTCCGCAGCTTGTTTGTTGAAGTAAATCTGCCCCCCGGCGAACAGGGGTTGGAGTAGATTGGGACCAATCGAAGCGACTGACGGGGCGCGGCCATGAACGACATCTGCCAGGCTGGTACTGACCCCGCCAAAAATCGCGGTCAGCGACAGGCTGGGGAAAAACAGGGCTTTTGCCTCGCCCACACGTGCGTTCGCGGCGATTAGCCGTTGCTCGGCCTGGCGGATATCCGGTCGCTGTTCCAAAAGTGACGACGGCAGTCCCGGCGGGATAAAGCCCGGTAGCGCCAATTGCGGTGCCGACACGAAATGTAGCGAGCCGGGCGGGCGTCCGAGAAGAATGGCCAGCGCATTCTCCGTTTCTGCAATCTGCCGACGGAGGGGCGGTATGCTGGCTTCCGTCGTCGCCAGTGCGCTTTCCTGTTGTCGTTCCTCGGCAGCGGATGAGATACCGGCGGCAGATAGGCGCTTGATGAGTCGCAGGACTTCCGCCTGATTATTGGCGCTGCGTTCGGTAACGGCTAGCGTGTCATGAAGTGTGGCGAGTTGGAAGTAATACCGAGCCACGCTGGCGATCAACGATGCCTGCATTCCATGGCGAGCTTCAGCGCTGGCCAGTAGTTCAGCTTGGGCGGCTTCGCTCGCACGGCGATAACGTCCCCATAAGTCGATTTCCCACGAAATACCGGCGCCACCGAGATAGCTGGAGGTAAAGCGATCACCTGATTGGCGGACAGTTGGCGAGGTGTTCAGCGAAAGCGAGGCTTGGGGCAGTAGCGGTGCCCGGCTGACGCCGGCCAGGGCTTCCGCCTCGCGTAGCTTGGCCGTTGCGAGCAGTGCGTCAGGTCCGGCGGTGAGCGCTTCGTCGATCAAGGCCTGGAGGGCCGGGTCGGTGAAGACTTCGCGCCAGTTCTGTCGGCTCAGGGAGGAAGTTTCGGCGGAGACCTTGGCGGAACTGCCACGGTAAGCATTCGGCAAGTCGATGCTCGGGCGCTGATAGTCCGGTCCAAGGGCACAGCCGCTCAAGAACAGGCAGGCCAGCATGGTGGCAATAGGCGTGCGGCGGATCATGCCTGTGTCTCCTGTTGTCCAGCAGGTTTTTTCGCGAAGCGAGCGACGATACGGTCGACGGCTACGAAGAGCACCGGCACCATGAAGATGGCGAGTAGCGTTGCAGCGATCATGCCTGCAAAAACGGTGATACCCATCGACACCCGAGCTGCTGCGCCTGCACCGGCGGAAATGATCAACGGGACCACGCCGAGGATAAAAGCGAAGGATGTCATGATGATAGGCCGCAGGCGGAGTTTGGCAGCGCTGATGGCGGCGCTCACCGCATCTTCGCCTTCCTCGCGTTTCATCTTGGCGAATTCGACAATCAGGATGGCGTTCTTGGCGGCCAGGCCGATGAGCAGGATCAGACCGATTTGGGCGTAAATGTTGTTTGTCAGGCCGGTCAGCCATAGACCCAGCATGGCGCCGAAAATGCCAAGCGGCACGGCAAACAGCACGGCGAAGGGCACCGCCCAGCTTTCATACAGCGCCGCGAGGAACAGGAAGACGAAGACGATGGCCAGAGCGAAGACGACCGGCGCCTTGCCGGCGGATTCCTTTTCCTGCCGACTGATACCCGACCATTCAAAGCCATAACCGGGCGGCAGGCTGGTCGCGGCCACTGCCTCCATCGCGGCGATCGTGTCGCCGGAACTGTAGCCGGCGCCCGGCGTGCCGCCGAGTTCGGCGGTTCGATAGAGGTTGTAGCGTTCCATCACACTGGGTGCGCTGATCGGCATAGGGGTAACCAGCGTGGAGAGCGGGATCATCTGGTTGTCGCCATTGCGTACATGGAACAGCCCGATACCTTGAATGTCGCTTCGGTATTCGGGTTCGGCCTGCATCGTGACCTTGTAGGTTCGACCAAAACGACTGAAGTCATTGACGTTGAGGCCACCGAGGAAAGTCTGCAGGGCATTGGTAATATCGGAAATCGGCACGCCTAGCTTTTTCGCCTTTTCACGATCAACCTCCAGGCGGAAAGCCGGAGTGCGTGGGTCGAATTTGGAATAAATGCTGCCGATTTCCGGGCGCTGGCGGGCAGCAGCCATGAAATTGTCGGCGACCTTGGCCAGTTCCTGCGGCGTGCCACCAGAGCGATCCTGCAGCTTGAACGAGAAACCGCCGGTTGATCCAAGACCAGGGATGGGGGGCGGGTTGAAGGCCAGCACGATGGCGTCAGGAACCTTGGCTGCCTGCTGGTATACGCCCATGATCACCGTCTTGAGAGAGTCTGTGCTGCGCTCGGACCAGGGCTTTAATGTGGTGACGAACAGGGCGCTGTCTGACTGCGGGGCGCCGTTCAGGATGTTGTAGCCATTGATGATCAGGCGTTTGTCGACAGCGTCGTAGCTTTTCAAAATATTGTCGACCTTGGCGGTGATTGCCTCTGTCCGGTTCAAGGAGGCGGCGGCCGGCAGTTGGATGCTGCCGAGGAAATATCCTTGATCCTCGGATGGCACGAAACCGCCCGGCACCTTGTTCATCAGGCCGAAGGCCGCAAATATCAGGATGCAGAGGGTCAGCAGCGATAGCAGACTACGGCGGATCAGCATCTGCACCTTGCGGCCGTAACTGTCAGTGAGGCGTTCGAAAATGCGATTGAAACCGCCGAAGAAGCGGCCAGCCAACCCCAGTTTTTGCTCTTTTTCCTTGGGTCTTAGCATCAGGGCGCAGAGGGCTGGGGTCAGCGATAGCGCGACGAAGGCGGAGAGCACCGTGGATACTGCAACGGTGATGGCGAATTGCTTGTACATCACGCCGGAAATGCCACCGAGGAAAGCGACCGGCACGAAAACCGCGGCCAGAATCAATGCAATAGCGACCACCGGGCCGGAGACTTCTTCCATGGCCCGCAAAGTGGCATCGCGGGCATTCAGACCGTTGTGCTCCATGTGGTGCTCGACCGCTTCGACAACGACGATGGCGTCATCGACGACGATGCCGATGGCCAGCACCATGCCGAAGAGAGTCAAGGTGTTGATCGTGAAGCCGAGCAGGGTGAAGGCGGCAAAAGTTCCGACCAGCGACACTGGTACCGCCAGCATGGGAATCACCGTGGCACGCCAGTTCTGCAGGAAGAGGAAGACGACAACCAGTACCAGTAGCAGTGCTTCGAAAAAGGTATGGACCACCTCGTTCAGCGAGGCTTCAACGAAGACGGTGTTGTCGAGGACCACGTCGTAGCCAAGGTCGGCCGGGAAAGAGGCAGACAGCGTTTTCAGCTCGGCCCTGATCAGGGAGGCTGTTTCCAGAGCGCTCGCATCGGGCGTCAGGTTGATCGAAAAGGCGGCGGCGGGTTGGCCATTGAGCCGTGACTGAAATACGTAATCCTTGGCGCCGAGTTCGACACGTGCGACGTCGCGTACCCGGATGAACGAACCATCGGGCTTGGCGCGAATAATGACTTCCTCGAATTCTGATACTTCCGACAGCCGGCCGCGCACTTCGACGCCGTACTGAAATTGCTGCGTCTTGGGTGCCGGCATTTGGCCAACCTGACCGGCCGGCGCTTGGGCATTCTGCTCCTGGATGGCCCGATAGATGTCGGTTGGGGTAATTCCGAGACTGGCCATGCGATCCGGCTTTAACCACAAGCGCATGCCGAATTCGGCCCCGAACAGGCTGACGTTGCCAACCCCTTTGATACGCTTGATCGCCTCGACGACATTGATCGTCGCGTAGTTGGCCAGGAAAAGTTCGTCGTAGGTTCCGTGTGGCGATACCAATGCAAGGTACATCAGCACATCGGGCGTCTGTTTCTTGGTGGTAATGCCGGCGCTGATCGCCTCCGACGGCAGACGGGCGTTTGCCTGCGAGGCGCGGTTCTGGACCTGTACGGCGGCGATGTCGGCATTGTTGTCGAGGCCGAAGGTGATGTCGAGGTTGTAGCCGCCGTTACCGGCTGAACTCGAACTCATGTAGAGCATCCCTTCAACGCCATTGACTTGCTCTTCCAGCGGCTGGGCAATGGCCTGCTCGACTACCTCGGCGCTGGCACCCGGATATATGGCACTCACTCGGATAGTCGGGAGCGTGATTTGCGGGTACTGAGCGATGGGAAGGTTAATGCCGGCGATGATGCCAGCCAGCGTAAGGACGATGGCGGTGACGATGGCGAATACCGGCCGGAAGATGAAGAACCTGGCCATGCTGCCCCCTTAAGGCTTGGTCGCTGCGACCGGTGTGACCACCGTACCCGGACGAGCTTTTTGCAGGCCGTCGACGACGATGCTTTCGCCCGCTTTTAGCCCATCTTCGATCAGCCATAGTTCGCCGATGCGCGCACCGGTCTTGATTGGGCGTTGCTCGACCTTGTTGCCTGCGACCACGACGCTGGCGAATTGCCGGCCCAACAATTCGGTGACCGCCTTTTGGGGAATGAGCAAGGCATTCTGCGCGACTTCATGCACGATGCGGACGCGGCTATTCATCCCGGGACGCAGCAGGCCATGAGGGTTTGGAAAAACTGCACGCAACGTCAGGGTTCCCGTTGCGGGATTCAGCGCCCGGTCGGCAAAGTCCAACTGGCCGCTTTGTTCGTAGGTGCTGCCATCGGCGAGAATCAGTTCAATCGGTGCCTTGTCCTCGCGTTTCGATGCTTGGAAGCGTTTTGCGAAATTGATGTAGTCGATTTCCGGGATGTTGAAATAGGCAACCACGGGCTCCAGCGTTGACACCGTAGCCAGCACCGTCTGGCCAGTTGTTGCCAGTGAGCCAACTTCAATCTTCTGCAAACCGATTTGTCCGGCGATCGGGGAACGAATATCGGCATAGGAGCGGTCAAGCCGGGCTTTTTCCAGCCCTGCACGTCGCGCCTGGACGACGGCTGCATTCTGACGCTCGGATGCGACAGCTTGATCGTAGGTTTGGCGCGGGATGGCGTTGTCTGGTAGCAGCGGCTTGTAGCGTTCGACATCTTGGCGGGTGCGGGCGAGGACCGCCTCCGCCTCGGCGAGCTTTGCCTGGGCATCGATGATTGCTTCGTCGTAGGCGCGTGGATCGATGCTGAACAACAAATCGCCTTCCTTGACCTTTTGCCCCGGCTTGAAGTGCTGCTTGATGAGCTGGCCGGAAACCCGGGGGTAGAGATCAACCTCTCGGTACGCCTTGATTTCTGCGACCAGATCGACCGTCAGCGGGGTTGTCTGGGCTGCGATCGTTTGCACGACGACTTCGGGAGGAATTGCGGAAACCGCCTTGGTTTCTTCCCGGCAACCGCTCACCCCCAGGCACAAGGAAGCAATGAGAGGCAGCGTTCGAAACAGGATCTGAATTTGGCCGGACATCGGTAGAGCTCCTTGCGCTGGACTTGCGATGGGCATTCGATAAAACCCTACAACATAATCACCATAAATGTCAGCAGCTTTTTAGCGCCCGCTGTTTTTGCACAACGAGCGTGCGCAAGTGGTCGACGCTTCGGTAAGATGTGTTTTCGTGCAATATTCTGAATGGATTTGACGATGAAGAAAATCATGTTTACCGGTTTGCTTCCGGATGTGACCGAAGAGGCTGTCCGGGAGTCGCTGGAGAAGGTGGGGCCCGTTCATTCTGTTTCGATTATTCGGGATGGCGATGCAGCGGCTCCAGTCGTTATCGTGCAGATGGATATCAGTGATGCCCTGGCTTTCAAATTGACTTCGCGTGTCACGGATTATTGGCACAACGGTCACATGATCAATGCACGCTTGTTGTTACATTGATCGCTGGAAGGCTGTTTTGAACAATGTTCAGGCGAGGGATTCGGCTGGCGTGATCGCTGGGTTGCCAGGCTTTTCTGCAGTCGTGTGACGAAGGCGAGGGGCACCCGGAGAAATGTTCGGCTCGTTTGATCTAAGAGCGCTCCAGTCCCGGTAGCAGGAATCGCGCTAGTAACCGTCATACTGCCCGTACCTGTTTATCTGTCGATCACTGCTGCGGTGCACCGGCCAAAACGGGCAAAAAACGAAATGTTGCTTGGACGGGAACGTTCCGCTCGACGGCCGGTCAATGCGCCGTGCCCGCCGTTGGCGGCGGAACAATAACGGAGAGAGCGATGGCGATTCGGGTTCAACAAAATTCAGAAGACTTTGGCCGCTGCGGTTGTGGCCGTCGGCAGTACTGCGACGGCAGTCATGGGCTGAGCGAGGCGCAATGGCAGGCCCGGCTGGCGGCGGAGCGCGGCGAGGTGGCGGCGCAGGACAACCCGCAGGTGCGGGAAACGGCCGGCGAGGAAAATTCCGCGTTGCGGTAGCGCTGCTTTCGGCGCATAGTGGGTGCGCTTGATTCGTGCCCAGCTTCGGTCACCTAGAAAAGCTCCGCGCGGCATCGCTGCCGCTTTCAAACGCTTTTCAAGGTTGCTGGATATGTCCCACCCCGATCACGCCCTTTGGCAGGCCGGTTGGCGTGCCAACCGGATCGATTTTCATCAGCACGAAGTCAATCCTTCTCTACTCAGATTCTGGCCGGAACTCGCGCTGGCCGCGAACGACCGCGTCTTCGTGCCCTTGTGCGGCAAGAGCCTCGATCTGCTTTGGCTTTATCGCCAAGGACATCCGGTGACCGGCGTCGAGCTCAGTCCAGTGGCGGTGCGGGCTTTTTTCCGGGAGAGTCGCTTGCCGCCGAAGCGAGCATCGCGGGGAGCGCTGGTGCATTGGGCGCACGAGCGCATGGAGGTTTTTTGCGGCGACTTCTTTCAGCTCGGCGCGAGCGATCTGGTCGGCGTCAAGGCGGTTTATGACCGGGCCTCGTTGACCGCGCTGCCAGAAGAGCTGCGGGCGAGCTATGTGGCGCATTTGAGCGCCATCCTGCCGGCTGACTGCGTGATTCTGCTGCTGACGGTGGAAGACCTCGACGACGAAGAATCGGAATCAGCGGCACTTGAGCCGTCAGAAGAAATCCAGCTGTTGTATGCTGACGGTTTCCAGATCGAGCTCCGGTACGCGGAATGTTTTCCCGCCGTCATCCCAACCGGAGATATTGTCGCCGAGCCGCGCAGCGTACATAAGGTCTATCTGATTCGACGCGGGCAGCCTTAAAAGCAACTGAGCCATGATTGTCCATCGTCGTACCTGGTTTTACCGTTTGCCCGGCCAGGAATTCGCCAAGGAAATTTCCTTCGAATTGCCGGTTACCGCAGCCCAAGCGAAGGAGTTCCTGCGAAAAACCTTCGGTGTGCTTCCGCTGGAGTTATGGAGCCACTAGCTTCGTCACGTTTGCATTGAGGGTTTGGCTGGGCCTCGGCTGGCGACCGGTCGTTTTTTATGGCGCCAGCGAATGAAGCCGGTGACGAGTGCGAGCAGGGGAAGCAGGCCGCAGGCGAAAGCGACGATCCGGCCGGCCAGCCCGAAGGCTTCGCCGTTATGCAGCGGATGCAGCCAGTCGAGCAGGGTGTCGCCGGCACCGTTCTGCTTGGGATCGCGGATGGCGACGATGTCGCCGTTGGCCCCGTCAATCCAGACATTGGTCCTGGGAAAGCGCCGGTTCGGTTCGCCGGCTTGCCGCATCTGAATGCGCCAGACGCCATGTTCGGGCGATGGCGTGTGGATCCAGCGGACCTCTGCACCGGGGAAGCGGGCCAGCGCAATGTGCATGGCCTGATCGGCACTGATTTGCGCACTTTGCCGAACCGCTGAATGTTCTGCCTGGTACCACGGGGTCAGGGGGGACAGGTGTCCGATGGCCGGCGTGAACCATCCGGGTACGACGAGCAGCAGGCCGGTCACGGTGAGTGTGCCGACCAGTAGCAGTCCATAAGCGCCGGGTTTGGCGTGCAGGTCGTAAACCCGCCGCTTCCACACGGCCTTGGCCTTGAAGCTGAGGGCGCCTTTCCAGCTTCCCGGGCTGGGCCACCAGAGATAGAGGCCGCTGAACAACAAGACCAAAGTGAACAGCGAGGCGATGCCGAGCACGGTATTGCCGCCCGTTTCGAGCAGCAGTCTGTAGTGCAAATCGTAGATCCAGGTGAAGAAGTCGTCGCCCCAGAAACGTCGGCTGGTGACCTTGAGGGTGGCCGGATCGAGCGTCACGATCAAGGGTGCAAATCTGCGCTGTTGCGTCTCCACGGGTTTGTAGTAGCGGGCGATGATCGGCGCTTCTGGGCTGCGCGGGAGTTCGATGCGCCAGGTGTCGGGGCGCGTGGGCTCCGCGCGGTGCAGCGTATCGACAATTTCATCGAACGAGGCGATTGCCGCTGGTGCGCTGACGGCGCGTTGCGGGTAGAGCAGTCGATCGAGTTCGGGATAGAAGACCAGCAGGCTGCCGGTCAGTCCGAGCAGCGTGAAGAGCAGGCCGAGGGTGAGGCCAAGCCATAAATGCGTGGTGTGCGTCCATGCGCGGAGCTTTCGCTTGTTGAAACCCAGGTTAATGCGCATTGATCAGCAGATGGGGGAGATGTTGTGTTTGCGTGATAAATATAGGGGACAGATAGGCCAAGCCCATCTACCCCCCATATTTGAGAGCTTACATCTTTAAGTTAAGCGACGCGTAGAAGGAACGGCCGGCGCCGGGTGAGAACATGGGTTGGTAGGACGACGCCGGATAGAAGAAATTGTCGTACCAGACGTACTCGTACTTGCGGTCGAACATGTTCTTGACCTGCAGGTCGATCCCGAAATTCTTGGTCAGGGCGTAGTGCACGCCACCATCGAACAAAACGTAGCCGCCATATTTGCCTTGGGCGTTTTGATCGTCGATGTAATAACTGCCCTGGGCGCGCCCTTGCAGGTCGAAACGCAGGCTTTCGGTGGCCTGGTAGTCCATGCCGATGTTGGTGATGTGGCGCGGGGTGGCAAAGACCTCCTTGCCGACCAGCGAGGTGCTACCCGAGGCATAGCCGCCGACGATCTTGGCCTCCTGGTAGGCGTGTGAGAACCACATCTTGAACTTGTCGGTGAGATGGGTGGTGATCTGGAAGTCGATCCCCTTGCGGCGCGTTTCGCCCAGATTCTGGGTGGCGTTGGCGCTTGGGAGGTTGGCGACCTCGGCCGTGGCATCCTGTTGCCAGAGCGCGATGCGGGTTTCCGTCCGTTCCGTCAGACGGAACTTTGTGCCGAGTTCGATGCCGGTGTTGATCGACGGCTTGATCTCGGCGGTGCCGGTCGCGACGTAGGTAGGCGACTTGGAACCGGTGACGATCTGGAAGGTGCGCCCCCAGTTGCCATAGACGCTGAAAGCGGGCGACGGGCTATAGACGATGCTGAGCTTGGGCTGGTTGATCCAGTCGTAGTCCTGCAACGGATAGGTTTGCCCGGTGGCGTTATAGGTCGTATGCCCCTTGAAGGTATCGATGCGGATGGCCGGCACGATCTTCCACGACTCGCTCGGCTTGATGACCGCCTGAACGTAGGCGCCGAAGTTGTCGAGGGTGTAGCTTTCATCGTTGGCGGTTGCCGCCGGCGTGGAGAAATTCGTCGGTTCGGAGTAGGCGTAGCGATAGCGACGGTAGCGGTTGTTCTGATGCTCGTAATTGAAGCCGCCCTCGATGGCGATCATCTTGCTGGCCTGCCAGGTCAGCGTGTTGATCCAGCCCATGTGCTCCTCGTTCCATAGCCGGCGCTGGCGAGGCAGCGTACTGCCCGACCAGTTGCTGTAGGTGACGTAGCGGTCGTCTTCGATGCCGTTGTAGTAGAGCTTGCTGCTGTATGCGAGGTTCTGGCTGATTTGAAAATCGAGATGGCCACTGAGCTGCTGCATGTCGCGGCTGTCGTGGTCGTTGGCATTGCGGGTGGCAGACTGCCAGCGATCGGCGGCCAGCTCGCTGGCGGTCATGTAGCCCGGAGATTTCGCCTCGTGGTTGTAGGTGCGGGCGATCAGGCCAGCCTTCAGATCACCGGCATCCGAGGTGTAGAACCACTTGCCGCCGATGCTGTATTTCTCGGAGCGGGAGTGGTCGCGATAGCCGTCGGAATCCTGCTTGGCCACGAAATAGTTCTGCGCGAAGCCACCCGATTCCCGGCCCAGCGCAGCTTGCACTTCCTGCGTATTGAAGCTGCCGACGGTCACGCGGGCATCAGTGTAATTGCCGCCCTGCCGGGTGGCGACGTTGATGTTGCCGCCGATGTTGTGCAAGCCATAACGTGGATCGTTGGTGCCACGGACGACTTCGACATAGTCGATGTCGAGCGGGAATATCATGTCGAGATAGCGCATGTTGCCGCTATTGATGTTGCTCGGTACGCCGTCGATCAGCAGCTTGATGCCGTTGATGTACCCCTCGCCGTTGAAGGCGCGGAAGGAGGGCTTGCCGGATTCGGCGCCGAGGCGGAATTCGGTCAGTTGGACGCCAGGCATCTGGCCGATCAATTCCCAACTGTTCATCACGTTCTTGTCCTGCACACGCTCGGCGCCCATGACGTCGACCGAGGTCAGGATGCTGCGTGTCGGCAAGGAGCCGGCGTTGCCGGAATTGACCGTCACCTCGCCCAGTACGACCGTCGATTCCTGTGCCTGAACACCGGACAGCGCCAAGGCGATCAGCCAGGCGAGCCGGCTCGGTTTGAGTTTTTGTTGCATTGCTTGCTTCCCCATTTTGTTCGGTGAACTGCCTGTCCCGAATCCCCGCAGTTGTGATCGAGAGGGAGCGAATGCTACCGAAAGGAAGTGGGGCTTATCTGCGACAAATTGTCGCGCGACACCATGTCGCACCGATGGGCATGAATGGCTTGACGGGAATCAATTTACACGCGGAAAAAAACAAGTTGGTCATGAGGTGATAGAGACAAAAAAGCCAGCCCGCAGGCTGGCTTTGGCGATGCGGAGTAAGGGGGCTTACTGCTTGATCGCTTCGATGGCCACGTCGATGCGCACTTCGTCGCCAACGTACGGGGCGTATTTGCCGGCATTGAACTCGGAGCGCTTGACCACGGTGTAGGCGTTGGCACCGATTGCGTCCTTCTTCAGCATCGGGTGCGGCATGGCCTGGAAGGAGGTGACGGTCAGGGTGACCGGCTTGGTGACGCCCTTCAGGGTCAGGTTGCCTTCGACGGCCACCGGCTTGTCGCCTTCGAAGACGACCTTGGTCGACTTGAAGGTGGCGGTCGGGTACTTGGCGGTGTCGAGGAAATCTTCGCCCTGGATGTGCTCGTTGAAGGTGTCGTTACCGGTATCGACCGACTTGGTGTCGATCACGATGTCGACCTTGCCGGTCTTGGCGGCCTTGTCGAGGACGACGGTGCCGGTGTTCTTGTTGAAGCGGGAGAGCTGGGTCGAGTAGCCGAAGTGGCTGTACGAGAAGCGCGAGAACGTGTGGCTGCTGTCGGCGACGAAGGTTTCCGGAGCGGCGAAGGCCGGGGCGGCGAGGGCGGCGGTGAGAGCGATGAAGGCGATTTGCTTTTGCATGGTGATTCTCCTGTGTGGGTTGGGTTACTTGCTTGCTGCGGTGATGCGGAACTTGACGACCACGTCGTTGGCGACGATGTCGAACTTGGCCCAGCTGCCTTCGCCAATGGCGAAATCAGCGCGGCGGATGGTGAAGCTGCCGTCGAACACGCCGGTGTTGCCTTGGGCGGTGAAGCTGGCGGGGACGACGACATCCTGCGTCTTGCCCTTGATGCTCAGCTGGCCGGCGATTTCGTAGCGGTTGTTGCCGAGCGGCTTGACCGTGCCGGAAACGAAACGGGCGGTCGGGAAGGCCTTGGTGTTGAACCAGGGCTTGCCGGCGACTTCCTGATCGCCTTCCGGGGCGCCGGTATCGACGCTGCCCAGTTCGACATCGATGGTCGCCTTGGCAGCGGTCGGTTTGGCCGGGTCGAAATTGAGCTGGCTGGAAAACTTCTTGAACTTGCCGTCCACCGCCACACCCATCTGCTTGTAGGTGAAGGCGATGCTGCTCTTGTCCGGCTGGACGTTGCTGTATTCGATGGCCTGGGCAGAGAAGGCAGTGGCCAGGGCGGCGGCGAGGATGATCTTTTTCATGGGTTTCTCCTTGGGGCGGGGTTCAGTGCTTGGGCAGCATCCGGGTCAGGATGTCGTCCTTGTCGATGAAGTGATGCTTCAGTGCCGCACCGATGTGGCCGGCGAGGATGGCGATGAAAGCCAGGTTGAGGAGCATGTGCAGCTGTTGCAGCAGGTCGCCCAGCTCCTTGTTCTTGTCGAGCAGGTCAGGGATGGGCAGCACGCCGAACCACACGGTCTGGAAACCCTTGGCCGAACTCATCAGCCAGCCGCTGAGCGGGATCGCCAGCATCAGCAGATAGAGTCCGAGATGGCCGGCATGGGCGGCGAGTTGCATCGTCTTTGGCATGCTGTCGGGCAGGGCCGGCGGACGATGGGTAACGCGCCAGGCCAGGCGCACCAGCACGAGCAGGAAGGCGGTGACGCCGGCCCATTTGTGCCAGGAGTAGAGCTGCAGCTTTTCTGGCGACAGCGGCAGATCGTGCATGTAGAAGCCCAGGGCGAGCAGGCCGAAGAGCAGGATGGCCATCAGCCAGTGCAGGCTCTTGGCGGTTTGGGTGTATTGGTGTGCCACGGTGCACCTCCTTATTGGGGCAAAAATCGGTAAGCGTCCATCGCGATCACATAATCGTCGATGCCCGCGTGAAAGCGTTCGGTTTTCGGTTGTTCGCCGGCCGCGCCATAAGCGACGTAGAGCGGCAGCAAGTGCTCGTCGCGTGGGTGGGCGCGGCTGGCCTGCGGCGCCTGGCTGCGGTAATCGAGCAGGGCGGCGGTGTCGTCGGTGGCCAGCTTGCCGGCCAGCCAGTCGGCGAATTCGCGCACATAAGCCGGCGTCTGGCCGCCCATCTGATAGGCCATCTGGTAGTCGCGCAGGTTGTGTGTGATGCTGCCCGAACCGATGATCAGAAAGCCTTTGTCGGCCAGCGGGGCGAGGGCGCGGCCGACCGTGTAGTGATGCTCCGGGCCAAGCTGCGCCTGCACCGACAGCGGCACGACCGGAATGTCGGCATCCGGGAACATCAGGCGCAGCGGCACCCAGGCGCCATGGTCCAGGCCGCGCTCCTTGTCGGTGGCGACGGGGAGCTTCGCAACGTGTAAAGCGGCAACCACTTCAGCGGCGGCTTCGCGGCAACCGGTGGCCGGGTAGCGCAGGGCATACAGCTCTTCCGGAAAACCCCAGAAGTCGTGAATCGTTTCCAGCCGTTCGGCCAGCCCAACGGTCGGCACGGTAGTTTCCCAGTGCGGGCTGACGATGACGATGGCGCGCGGACGTTCCAGTCGATCGGCCATCTGGCGCAGCGCTGCGCCGGCCGCACCCGGGCGCAGCGCAAAGGTCGGCGCGCCGTGCGGGACGAAGAGGGCGGGTTGTCGATTGGCGTTCATGGTCTTGCTCCGTTGTCGTTGGACGTAATGTAGTCCTTGCCATTCGTGCGAAATAGGGGACAATTTGCAAATGTTTATTGCCTGAATTGCAACAATGGACCGACTCGATGCAATGCGCCTCTTTGTCCGCGTGGCGGAACTGGGCAGTTTTTCTGCGGTAGCGCAGCAATTGGGCGTTGCACGCTCCGTTGTGACGCGCCAGGTGGCGGCGCTGGAGAGCCATCTCGGCATCAAGCTGATGGCGCGCAGCACGCGGCGGCTGACGCTGACTTCGGCCGGCTCGGCTTATCTGGAAAAATGCCGGGTCATCCTCAATCTGGTCGAGGCAGCGGAAACCGATATCGCTGCTGAGCGCCTGACACCGCGCGGCCACATCCGCATCGCGCTCCCGCTCAGCTTCGGCCTGAAGCGCGTCGCGCCGCTATTACTCGATTTCGCCGCGCAATATCCCGAGGTGTCGCTGGATATGGACTACAGCGACCGCCGCATGAACCTGATCGAGGAAGGTATCGACCTTTCCATACGCATCACCAGCCGGCTCGCCCCGGCCGACGTGGCACGCAAACTGGGCACCGCGCACATGTATGTCGTGGCCTCGCCCGACTATCTGGCGCGCCATGGCACGCCTCGGCAGCCGGATGACCTGACACACCACGAATACCTCGGCTATACGCTGGCCAACACGGGTAGCGTGCATTTTCTGGTCGATGGTCAGCCGAAGGATGTGCCGGTACGCAGCCGCCTGACGGCCAGTAACGGCAATGTGCTGGTCGAAGCGGCGGCGCGTGGCATGGGGATCACCTGCCACCCGGACTTCATCGCCGAGGACTATATTGCCGACGGTCGACTGGTCCATATTCTGACCGACTATGAAATGCCGGAACTCGGTATCTATGCGATGTTGCCGGGCAACCGCCATGTGCCCCACCGGGTGCGGGTTCTGATGGATTTTCTTGCCGAGCGTCTGGCGGCGTAATATCCCGCTTTCCGCCCGTTTGGAGAATGTCATGAAGATCCTGTTGCCCTCTGTCATTTCTGCAGCTCTGGTTTTCAGTGCGCCTGTCGAGGCTGGCACGCTGATCGATCTCGCCGCAGAAGCCTCATTGCCGGCAAACAACGATATGGTGCGGGCGGTGGCCTATGCCGAGGCCAGCGGCAGCAATGCCGGCGAGGCGGCGCAAAAGGTCAACCGGGACATCGCCGAGGCGCTGCGCCTGGCTCGTGGCCAAGACGACGTTTCGGCGAGGAGCGGCAATCAACACAGTTGGCCTGTCTACGGCGCAACGCAGAAGCTCGAAGGGTGGCGCATGCGCAGCGAAGTGCTGCTTGAAAGTCGCGAACTGGCGAGCATGTCGGTCTTGTTGGGGCGCTTGCAGCAGATGCGCCTGGCGATCGGTGAGGTGGCCTTGCAACCCCGTCCGGAGACGCGCCGTCAGGTAGAGGAAGCGGCGACGCGTGAAGCGATCAAGGCCTTCCAGACCCGTGCCGATGTCGTCGCCAGCCAGTTGGGTAAACCGTGGCGCCTGAAACAGCTTTCCATCAGCCAGGGCGGCGGCATGCCCATGCCGATGATGCGCGGGACCATGGAGGCGATGAAAGCCGGTGCTGCGGCGATGCCTCTTGAAGGTGGCGAGACGCGGATCTCGGTCAATGTCAGTGGCCAGATCGAACTGGCAGACTAGGTTTCCCGCCTCCTGCGGTGCACCACTTCAAAGCAATGATTTCCAGGTGTTCCCTCGGGTGGGTGTCGAGTGTTCTTCCGAGAACGTTTGCCGCGGGTTATGCGGCATGAATACAACGTCTTCGGTCAAGTTGCTCGATGTGACAATTGTTGCATCGATTTTGCAATTGCTTTGCCTTAGACTGCGGGTACTTTCAATTTTCCACCCATCGGGCATTTCGTCGAACCAATGAAGTTTCCCAACAGCCAACGGCAGCGCTTGAACGCCATTGCAGTGATCATTGCTGCGCTGTTTGCGGTAATGATGTTTTTGGCTGAGGCTTGGCTGGGCGCGTCGGTGAGTGGTCCGGACGATCCCGGCGCAGGTAACCTGCTGGCTCGTCGATGGGGGTTTTCGTTGGCCGCCAGCTTTGCGGTTGCGCTTGCCCTGCTGTATTTCCGCCAGCGGGACTTGCTGGTCCGCATTTTTTTGTTGCTCTCGACAGTCGGTTTGGCCTTCATCTTCGACCCGCGTGCCTTCCAGCACGCAGTCCCGCAAGGCATCTGGATTCCTTTCATCCTGGCGCTGGCCCTGACCAGCCTGCCCTGGGCTTTGCTGGTTCTCGTCGCCAGTATCGCCGTGTTGTTTGCCGCTTATCCACTGGCCTACTCGCCGCCTTTCACCTTCAGCACTTCGCTGATCATCGGTTCGCTGCTGGTTCTCGATCGCATCGTCAAACACAATCTGATGAGCGATCTGATGGAGGCCAACCGCAATCTGCTCGATTCGAAATCCTCTCTGCACGAAAGCGAGCAGCGTTACCGGCAATTGTCGGAACAGTCGCCTATCCCGATGGTGGTCTTTTCGCCGGAAGGCTACGTGCTGCGGGTCAACAAGGCTTGGGAGAAGTTGTGGGGAACGACCTTCGAAAAGGCGCGGCGCTATAACGTCTTCGAAGATCCGCAGGTGATTCAGGCGGGCATTCCGCCCTTGCTGCAACGGATTCTGGCCGGGGAGAAGGTCGATCTGCCGATCCTGGGCTACGACTTTTCGCGCAACCCCAATGCCCGCTTGTATCAGGGCAAGTGCTGGATACGTGCGGTCGCCTATGCGGTGTTCGACGAGCAGGGCAAGGCGCTTGAAGTGGTGGTCCTGCAGGAAGACATCACCGAGCGGGTCAAGGCGGAAGACCAGATTCGCCATCTGGCCTACTTCGATCCACTGACCCAGTTGGCGAATCGCCGCTTGTTGATGGATCGTCTGGAGCATGCCATGGCCTCCAGCGCTCGTACGCAGCGCTTCGGTGCCTTGCTGATGCTCGATCTCGATCATTTCAAGGCACTCAACGATACCCAGGGGCACGATATCGGCGACCAGTTGCTGATCGAAGTGGCCCGACGCCTGAGCGCTGTCGTACGCGAGGGCGATACCGTTTCCCGCCTGGGGGGCGACGAGTATGTCGTGGTGCTGGAAGAGTTGAGCAACGATGAGGAACTCGCAGCAACCCAGGCCGAGCGAGTGGCCGAAAAGGTCCATGAAGCCATTCGCCAGCCGTATCGCCTGAAACACGACACCATGGAATACCGCTGTAGTACATCGGTCGGTGTCGTGCTCTACCGGGGCAAGGATCTATCGCCGGATGCGTTGCTGAAGCAAGCCGATATTGCGCTTTATCAGGCCAAGGCCTCGGGACGCAACGCCATCCGCTTCTACAACCCGGAAATGCAGGCGGCCATCGATGCGCGCATGATGGTGGAGCAGGCACTGAACGGTGCGTTGGAGCGGGACGAGTTCGAGTTGCATTATCAACCGCAGGTCAATCGCAGCGGCACGCTGATCGGTGCCGAGGCACTGCTGCGCTGGCGCTCGGAAACGCTGGGCAACGTGCCGCCGAATCGTTTTATTCCCTTGCTCGAGGACAATTGGCAGATCCTGCAGGTTGGCCAGTGGGTCCTGGAAACGGCTTGCCGCCAGTTGGCAGAGTGGGCCAACGATCCGGCCACTGCCGGGTTGCAGGTGGCGGTTAACGTCAGTGCCCGGCAGTTCCAGCATCGCGATTTCGTCGACCAGGTCAAGGAGGCCTTGAAGACCCACGGCGTGGAACCATCGCGCCTCAAGCTAGAACTGACCGAAAGCGTCGTGCTCAATGACGTCGACCTGATCGTCGGCAAGATGCGCCAGATCGATGCGCTCGGCGTTTGCTTCTCGATGGACGATTTCGGCACCGGCTATTCGTCACTGTCCTACCTGAAGCGTTTGCCGCTGGAGCAGCTGAAGATCGACCGCAGCTTCGTGCGCGATATCGCCACCGATCCGAACGACGCGGCGATCATTCGCGCCATCCTGGCCCTCAGCGAATCCCTGGATATCCACACCGTGGCCGAAGGGGTCGAGACTGAGGCTCAGTTCGAGTTCCTGTTGGCCAACGGTTGCCAGGCCTTCCAGGGCTGGCTATTCGGCAAGCCCGTCTCGAGCGAGGAATTCACCGCCTACGTGCGGCAAGGCGCATTGGCCTTGGGGGCCTGAACCCCACTGCTGCGGTGCACCGTCGAAAAAGGCCAATTTCCGGCGGCCAGTCGCAAATGCGCGGCCGCCGGGAAAATACTCAGAACCGGTTCGGTTCCTTGGGCTCCTGCACCGCCCAGTAGATCAGCACCAGCCAGCCGACGAACGGGATCAGGCCGACCAGCAGAAACCAGCCGCTCTTGTCGATATCGTGCAAGCGGCGAACGCCGACGGCAATGTTGGGCAGCAGCAGGCCGAGGGCGATCAGGCCATAGAGAATGTCGCTGATCATCGCCGCGCCTAGGCAGACGAGCAAATTGAAGAGCGCCCACCACCAGTATTCCGAACGCGACGCCCGGCCGGTGAAGTCTGCGTACTTGCCGAAGCAGGTTTGAATCGATTCGCCGAAAGTCATGCCGTTGCTCCTTGGGTTATGAGAATGGAATGATTCTACGCGGGATTACCCTGCCGGTGGCAATGCGCGTCAGAAGCCGTACTCCCGCTCGACCTTGCAGACGCGCACGCGAAATCCGGCGTACCAATCGCGCGCGCGGGCCTGCGCCTGGCGGTGAAAAGCGTTTTCCTTCCAGGCCTGGATCGCTTCCAGGCTGGCCCAGTACGACACCGAAATGCCGATTTCCTGACGGGCACTCTCGAAGCCGAGAAAGCCCGGTTGCTGGCGGGCCAGTTCGAGCACTTGCTCGGCCATGTCGCCATAGCCGTTGTCGCCCGGCGTCCGGGTCGAGGTAAAGATCACTGCGTAGTAGGGCGGAGGCGGAGTTTGGGCCGGTTCTATCATGGTCATTGCTTCAGGCTTGATCGTTGGTCGGGGGGGTATTTTTCCAATGGCACAGCAGTGCGTGACTCAGTGCTCCTCCCGCTATCGTGCTTGCGATCAGGGAGAGGCTGCCCCAGAAAAAGGCGATGGTGATGAGGCTGCCCAGGAGCAAGGTGATGAGCGAAGTCTTGCGCTTATTTTGCGGGGCGAGCAGATAAGCCGTAGCGATGACAGCTGCCGCCGATACGGGGGCGAAGACGGCATAGGTCAGATCGATCCTTTCCTGAATCGCCATGTCCTCGCACATTCCGGAAACCATCATATCGGGCGGGCAGAGCCAGAGGGTGACATGCCCATGCGCCCACATGGCCAGAACCACGACGAGGAGCCAAACGCTCAGGTAGGCGGGGAGTAATAACAGCCAGCGTAGCAATGTCATCGAGTGTTCGCAGGATCAGCGATTGAATGGCAAAAGCATAGCCGAGTGGCGTGTCGCATGCAGGCCAATTTTTCCTTGACCACTGCTCGCCTTTGCCACCAGAATGCTTTCCATGTTTGCCGAAATCCTGATCTCGCTGCCGATCTTCCCGTGCCGTCGCGTTCTGCGCGCATGGCGCATGGGCGTGCGTCCGCAGCCGGGGAGGGTATAGTCGTTCAGTCGATTTAAAACACCAGTTTCCCAGAAGGCCGCGGCTTGAACCCCGCGGCCTTTTTGTTTTTGTCTCCCGAAAGGAAAAGCCATGAATCCGATCATCGAATGTCGTTCGCTGGATGAAGTGCGCGGCCAGATTGACCGGCTGGATCGCCAGCTGGTCGGGCTGATCGCCGAGCGCGGTGCCTATGTGCAGCAGGCCGCTCGCTTCAAGAAGGACACTGCCGCCGTGGCCGCACCACAGCGCGTGACGCAGGTGTTGGCACGCGTCGATGCGCTGGCCGTCGAGCTGGGCGCGGAGCGACGAGTTGTCGAGGCCACCTGGCGCGCCATGGTCGCCGCCTTCATCGACGCCGAGCAGGCGGCGCATGCCGCCTTGCATCCGCCGCCATCCAGCCCTACGCCATTGCATTGAGGAGAAATTCATGTCCGTACCCGCCGCCTATCTCGGCATCGTCCTGATCTGGTCCACCACGCCGCTCGCCATTCAGTGGAGCACGCAGGGGGCCGGTTTCGCCTTCGCCGTATTCGCCCGGATGGCCATCGGCCTGATGCTGGCCGCCGTACTGGTCGTCGCCTGGCGCATTGGTCTGCCGCTGCATGCCCGCGCCCGCCGCGCTTACCTTCTGGGCGGAGCCAGCCTGTTCGGCGCCATGGCGCTGACCTACTGGGGCGCGCGCTATGTGCATTCCGGGCTGGTCTCGGTGCTGTTCGGCCTGTCGCCCTTGATGGCGAGCCTGATGGCGGCCGTCTGGCTGGGCGAGCGTTCGCTGACGCCGCTGCGCGTGTTCGGCACGCTACTCGGTGCGGCAGGTCTCGGTGTGATCTTCCTGCATGGCGACAGCCTGGGTGGCGAGCATGCACTGGCCGGCCTGACGGCCTTGCTGGCGGCGGTGGCGATCTATTCGGCAGGACTGGTCGGCTTGAAGCGCATCGGCGACGACAGCCCACCGCTGGCGACGACCGTCGGCACGCTTTCGACGTCGCTGCCGTTCTTCGGCCTGGTCTGGTGGCTGGATGGCGGCGCGGTGCCGGCCGAACTGCCGCTGCGTTCGGCTTCGGCCATCGCCTATCTCGGTATCTTTGGCTCGGTGCTCGGTTTTGCGCTGTATTACTACGTGATCAAGCACATGGAGGCCTCGCGCGTGGCCCTGATTACGCTGATCACACCGGTGATCGCGCTCTTGCTCGGCCACGCCCTGAACGATGAGGTGATCGGCTGGCGGGTGTGGGCCGGTACCGGCTTGATCCTGCTCGGCCTCGCCTTGTATCAGTGGGAGAACCTGCGTGTGCTGACGCGCTTGCTGCGTCCTCGGCAGGCTTAAGCGAGCAGCGCCACGGCCTTGATCTGAGCGCGCAGGGCGAGGCCGGGGCGGATGCCGAGCTTGTCGGCGGAGCGCTGCGTGATGCGGGCGAGCAGCGGCTGGCCCGATACGTCGAGGCGGACCAGCACGTGGCCTGGCGTGTCGGTCGGGCCGAGATCGACGACGCTGGCGGCGACGCAATTCAGGATGCTGCTCTGCAACTGCGGGGCGAGGGTAAGGCTGACATCGCGGGCGTGGATGCGGCAACGCAGTTCGGTGCCGACCGGTTCGCTGCGCCGCGAGACGTAGATCGCGCCGCCGGGGAATTCAAGGCGGGTCAGGTCGTCGGCCTCGTGTTCGGCCACGCGGGTCGGGATGACGACGCCGGCATCGTCGGCAAAGGCGGCCGGCAGGTCGAGGCGCGACAGCACGTCGTTGAGCGGGCCGCTGGCGACTACCTTGCCCTGATCAAGCAGCACGAGGTGGTCAGCCAGGCGGGCAACTTCGTCCGGCGCATGGCTGACGTAGATGATAGGAATCGACAGTTCGCCGTGCAGGCGTTCGAGGTAGGGCAGGATTTCCAGCTTGCGCTTGAGGTCGAGCGCGGCGAGCGGCTCGTCCATCAGCAGAATCTCCGGCCCGGCGAGCAGGGCGCGGGCGATGGCGATGCGCTGGCGTTCACCGCCGGAGAGTTCGCTCGGCTTGCGCGCCAGCAGGTGGGCGATGCCGAGCAGTTCGGCCACCTCGGCGAGCTGCAGACCGACTCCTGCGGTGCACGCGCGTTTTTGGCCAAAAACCATGTTTTGCTGCACCGAGAGATGCGGGAACAGGCTGGCTTCCTGAAAGACGTAGCCCAGTGCGCGCTGGTGCGTCGGTACGAAAATGCCGCGGCTGTCGTCCTGCCAGACGGTGTCGCCCAGCGCGCAGTAGCCGCCGGCAAAATGCTCCAGCCCGGCCAGGGCGCGCAGGCAGGTGGTCTTGCCTGAGCCGGAATGGCCGAACAGTGCGGTAATGCCCTGGCCGGGCAGGCTCAGCTCGACGTCGAGCCGGAAATCGCCGCGATCGACGGCAAAGCGGGCGCGGATGTCGGCAGGGGCGGCGGCGCTCATGCGATCTGCTTCCGGGCCGGGTTGAAGGTGTATAGCGCGAGCAGCACGAGGAAGCTGAAGGCCACCATGCCGCCGGCCAGCCAGTGTGCCTGCGTGTACTCCAGCGCTTCGACGTGGTCGTAGATCAGCACGGAGACGACGCGGGTCTTTTCCGGAATGTTGCCGCCGATCATCAGCACGATGCCGAATTCGCCGACCGTGTGGGCGAAGCCGAGAATGGCGCCGGACAGGAAGCCCGGTTTGGCCAGCGGCACGGCCACCGACCAGAAGGCGTCCCACGGGCTGGCGCGCAGCGTGGCGGCGACTTCGAGCGGGCGCTCGCCGATGGACTCGAAGGCGTTCTGTATCGGCTGCACGACAAAGGGCAGCGAGTAGAACACCGAGGCGATGACCAGGCCGGGGAAGGTGAAGGGCAGCACGCCGAGGCCGAGCGACTGGGTCAGTTGCCCGAGCGGCCCGTTCGGACCCATGAAGAGCAGCAGGTAAAAGCCGAGCACGGTCGGCGGCAGCACGAGTGGCAGCGACACCAGCGCGCCGATTGCGCCCTTGAGCCTGGAGCGCGTGCGCGCCAGCCACCAGGCGATGGGGGTGCCGACGATCAGCAGCAGCACCGTGACAACGGTGGCGAGCTTGAGAGTCAGCCAGACGGCGGCGAGATCGGCGGAATCCATGCAGGGTCAGTGTCGGGAAAACAGGTCGCGAATCTTACACAGGGTTGTGGTGATGTCGAAACGGGGGTCGCTCAGTGCTTCGCCGGCGAGGATGCGAGTGATCGCCACGGCCGGGTCGCGCTCGCCGGAGAGCAGCACTTCCGTGCCGCGCTTCTTCATGTGGCGGATGAAACCGTCGCCGGCGCTATTGGCGACCACGATATCGACTCCGTCCAGCGGGTGCGGGCGGTCGTCCTCGAAGACGTGCAGCACCTCGTCCTTGCCCAGTTCGATCATTTTCGGTGCGGGCAGCAGCTGGTTGGACTGGTGTTGCGACAGGTCGTAGAGCAGCCATTGGCGGGTCTGGCCGGCGTGGCCGCTGACTTCGGTGAAATCCTTGGTGGCGATGGCGATTTTCATGGTCGTTCTGTCTCAGGCAGCAGTGAGCGTAACCGCCACGTCGCGCGGCGGAGCGAAGTACGGGGCCGAAGTGACCAGAATGTCCGCCCCGGCCCGCGCATAGCTTTCTGCATTAGCAGAATTTATGCCGCCGGCGGCGGCCAGCCGCGTGCGCGAACCGGGGGCGATGTGCTGCTTGATGCGGTGCACGGCCTCGACCGGCCATTTTTCCAGTTGCAGGATGTCGGCGTCGGCCAAAAGCCAGGCCAGCGCTTCGTTTTCATCGGCCACCTCAACGACGATGGCACGTTCGGGCCACTGCCGGCGCAAGCGGCGCACCGTGTCGGCCGGCTTTTCGTTGCCAAGAAAAACGCGATGCTCGGCGAAGACGAGTAGGGTTTCCGACAAACTGAGCCGGTGCGGGCTGGCGCCACCGCTCAACACGGCCTTGATCGCCGCCCGCTTGGTGCCGGGAAAGTTCTTGCGCGTGCAGGCGACGCCGATCTCCGGGTTGCCGCGGTGCGCCGCAGCCACGATCTCACCAGCGCTGGTGGCGATGCCCGACAGGTATTCCATCAGCGTTTGCGCCGTTTTCCAGACCTGATGCAGGGCAGCGGCTTCGCCTTCCAGTGTCAGGATGGTTTCGCCCGCCGCCAGGCGCTCGCCGCTGGCGCGCACCGGGCCGAAGACGGTGAGGCCGCGCAACTCACCCATGCGGCGGGCTTCCTCGCTGCCGCACAGGACCATGTCGTGGCGGGCGCGGCAGAGCATGGTCCCCAGTTGCTGCCCGATGCCGAGGGCGTGGGTGGTTGCATCGCCAGCCGGCGTGTCGTCTGCCAGCAGTGCTTCGAGTTCAGCGTCGGTCAGCGTGTAGGGGTTCATGGCGTGACTCAGGGCAGTTCGTAACCGAAAGATTTTATGACGGCCTTGGCCTTGTCGCCTTTGAGGTAATTGAGCAGCGCGACGGCGGCCGGTTTGTCCTTGCCCTTGGCGAGGATCACGGCGTCCTGACGGATCGGGTCGTAGAGGTTGGCCGGTACGATCCAGCCCGAGCCGCTGCCGATCTGGCCGTTCTTGATCACCTGCGAGTAGGCGACGAAGCCCAACTCGGCGGCGCCGGTCGAAATGAACTGGTGCGTCTGCGAGATGTTCTCGCCCTGCACGATCAGCGGCTTGATCGCGTCGACGACGCCGAGCTTGGTCATTGTTTGCATGCCGGCGGCACCGTAGGGCGCGCCTTTCGGATTAGCCAGGGCCAAATGTTTGAAGCCGCCTTTTTTCAGGATTTCGCCTTTGCTGTCGACCACTTTGGGGTTGGCGGACCACAGGAGCAGCTTGCCGATGGCGTAGGTGAAATTGCTGCCGGCCACGGCAGAGCCTTCCTTGATCATGCGGGCCGGTGTTTCATCGTCGGCCGAAAGCAGCACTTCGAAAGGCGCGCCGTTGTTGATCTGGGCGTAGAACTTGCCGGTGGCGCCGTAGGAGGCGACGAGTTTGTGGCCGGTATCGCGCTCGAACAGGTTGGCGATGACCTGGATCGGGCCAGTGAAGTTGGCGGCAACGGCGACCTGCACTTCGTCGGCCAGGGCACCTCCACTGACGAGCAGGGCGGTGAGCAGCAAACTGAGGCGTTTCATGGCGTTCTCCTGGGGGTGTTATGGAAGTACGGTGGGAGCGGCGGCGGGCTTCACGATTTGCGCATCGTTGGCGCTCGTCGGGCTGTGCTCAGGTGGGCGCTGGGTGGTGGCCGGTATAGCGGTTAAGGCCGAGCTAGGACGGAAACCCCCACAGCAGCCATGCGCGAAGGCGGCGCCGGGGCCGATCCGGAGCGGGGGCGGATGGTCGGTTTCGCGGTTCATGGCGGTTTCCGGCGCTCAGGAGTACTTGCAGAGGATGACGGCCGAGGCCTTGAACACCGCGCAAGCCTGCTCGCCGACGGCGAGGCCTAGGCGCTCGACGCTGTCGTGGGTGACCACGGCACAGACCGATTTGCCGCTCTTCATGGTCAGCGTGATCTCGGAGTTGACCGGCCCGTCGTGAATGCGGGTGATTTCGCCCCACAGGTGATTGCGCGCCGTCGTCTTGACGCTCGGATCGTTGAGCAGCAGCACCGACGAAGACTTCACCAGCGCATTGATCTCCATGCCGATGGCCAGGCCGAGGCTTTCAGCCGAGTCGCCGGTGATGACGGCGACGATTTCGTTTTCGTCGTCGAGCTTGATGCGTACCTCGAAATCGACGTGGCCTTCGCGCAGGGCGACGATCTTGCCGGCAAACTGGTTGCGCGCACTGGTCTTCATCGACATGTGCTTGAGCAACTGGCGGAATTGCTGGAAATCGCTGGCCTGTCCCTCGTTCATGCTCGCCGTCAGGCGGTCGAGCGCCGCCTGGTATTCAGCTTCGAGGGCACGGTAAAGGGCGACCACCTTGCGGCCGTATTCGGTCAGCTGCGTGCCGCCGCCGTGCTTGCCGCCGGTCGAGCGCACGACCAGTGGCTGCTCGGCGAGGTTGTTCATGGCATCGACCGCATCCCAGGCCGCCTTGTAGGAGAGCGGCACGGCTTTTGCAGCCTGCGAGATCGAGCCGTGCTGCTCGATCGCTTCAAGCAGGCGGATGCGAGTGTCGCCGAGAAAGGTGCCGAATTCGGAATCGACTTCGAGTTTGCCGCGCAGGCGGTGCAGGATGGCGTCCATGATGCTGGCTCGTTTATTTGTATACTTCGCAATATAACGTAGAACGGATTTTTCGAAAAAAACTGCTGCGCTATGGTTGAATATTGAAAACGGTCTTCGGTAAAGTCTGTTTAACCCGATGATGTTCGTTGCTTAGTTTTGTATATAGCGAAAAGCGGGCCAATCATTCAACCGATTTTTGGAGAACAGCATGAACGTCAGCGCACGCAATGTATTTAAAGGGAAAATTTCCGCTCTGGTCGACGGTGCGGTCAATGCGGAAGTCGAGGTCACGCTGCCCGGTGGCGACAAAATTGTCGCAATCGTGACAGAGGGTAGTGTCAAGTCCTTGGGGCTGGCCGTGGGCAAGGAAGCGGTGGCCTACGTCAAGGCGCCGTGGGTCATGCTGCTGGTCGGTCCGCAAGCCGCCAAGTTCTCGGCGCGCAACCAACTGACCGGCAAGGTCAGCGTGTTGCACAAGGGCGCGGTCAATACCGAGGTCGGCATCACCCTGGCCGGTGGTACCGTGGTATATGCCGTGGTGACCAACGAGGCAGTCATGGAGCTTGGCCTCAAGGAAGGCGTCGAGGCGAGTGCGCTGATCAAGGCCAGCCACGTGATTTTGGGTGTTTCTGGCTGATTCCGGCGTTCGTGGAGAGGTGTGCGGCGGTTTTGGCCGCCATTTTAGTGTTCTTTTTGCCATCAACGCTTAGGTTGAGATGCTTCTGGCTGATGTGGGCGTGCAGTTCAAGTTTTCCGCCCGGTGCCTCGACGTACCGGTGCAGGGAGGCGATGAGCATGTCCTGCTGACCGTCGAATTTGGCGATATTCGGCCGGCTAACCTACATGTGTTCGGGTAGCGTCGTTTGAGACAGGCCGAGCTAGCGGTGTAAGGTGCGCAGGCTTACCGGTACGCCGCAGTCAGCGCGGCATATCCGGAAGGATGGCATATAAACCCAGTGATGGATTGCATTGGTTGGCGCTGCTCATGCGGAACATCAGCCAGCGGTCATCTCGCAGCCGCCAGGCGGCCAGTTCCTCGCTGTAGGTCACCGTTTCGTAGAATTCCTCATCGTCGTCCGAGGATAGGCGGGTGAGAGTGAGCTGGTGGGCGGTGAAGCAGGGGCGTTCGTCGGCGTCGTAGCCGACGCAGCGCTGGGCAGCGATTTCGTATTCGCTAAAGTGCTTCATGTAGAGCGGCTGGTCGACCGAGTTCCGCCAATCGATTGGCAGGTGCTTCTTCCAGATGTCGCACAGGGCGTCGTCAGGGTTGCTGGTTGGGAAGCGTTCGCTGCTAGTGGTATGTGAAAGTATGTGACTCATTAAGGTTGTGTATGTGTATATATAACGGTGATCGTCTTTGGCAACTTGAGTGCCAGCAAATCAACCCATTTAAATTGGGTTTTGGTGGCTTGAATTGTTGTTTATCTAACGATATATAATTAACTATACAGCGATGTGCAAAAGCCGACAGCGCTGATACCAAAGTATAGGGCTAGCTATATGCCGGGAAACGTGTCTGAGCTGCCTGGCTGGTTTGGCGCTAAGTGCGGGTTATTTTTTGCCTCGGCGGTAAGCGCCGGGCGGGCTGCCGGTCCATTTCTTGAAGGCGCGGTGGAAAGTGGTGGGATCGTCGAACCCAACCTGATTTCCTATGAGCGCGACGGGAAGGCGGGTCTTGGTTAGTTTCTGGATGGCCACGTCGCGGCGAAGTTCATCCTTGATCGCCTGGAAGCTGGTGCCTTCCTCGCCGAGTCGTCGTGATAGGGTGCGCAGTGAGAAATGCAGGGCTTTTGCCACGTCTTCAATGGTTGTGGCCTGATCGAGTCGTTTCTCCAGGTGTTCGCGCACACGATGGCTGACGATGCGTTCGGCAAATGAGACGAACATCCAGTCGGCCGGGGCGCGGGCCAGAAACTCGCTGAGGGAGTGCTTGTCCTGGCGGATCGGGATCTGCAGTTGGGCGCTCTCAAAATAGAGTGCGGTCACCGGTTGGTCGAAATAGGCGGGGCCTGGGTAAAGAAAGACGTACTCGGAGACGTGGGCCGGCTTGGAGTAGGTGAAATCAATCCGGGCGAGCGGCATCTTCCGTCCGGCCAGCCATGAAGCCATGCCATGTGCCAGCTTGAGCATCATTTCCTGTGCGAAATGGTTTTGGCGGACTTTGTTGGCTTTGGGGATTAGGGCGAGGCGCACCAACCCGTCCCGGCTATCTAATTCAAATTCCAGATCGTCGAGCAGTAGGCGGAAAAACTGGGTGTAACGATAGAGTGCAGCGATCAGGTTGCTGGATTCGATCACGCTCAAGCACAGAAATTTCAGTGTGCCACCACGCAGCGGGCGGGAAAACAGGCCAGGTGTTTCATCGTCGTATTCACGCGCCAGCAGGCGGTAGAGGCCAGCGAACTGGTCGGTGGTGACGCGGGCGCTGGCTTCGTCCAGCAGGTCGGGTGGAATGCCGACGCGCTGGAGGTAGGCGGTGCGTTGTTCTGCTTCCAGTGTCAGTCCGTTCAACAAATTGTGGATGAACTGGATCGGGACTGTGGTCGATGATTTGTTCATCCGATTAGTGTTGAGAAACCTCTGGGTTAAATTTGCTGGAGGGTAAATAGGTTGGCCGATTATGCAAGTTTTTCGGCGTGAGCGGCAAGCGCTTCATATTTATGGTTAGTACAATCGGTTTCACAAATCGCCGGTGCAACACAGAAGAGCACAAGGTTTCGCGGCGGTTGAAGGTCGCTTTCGGGCGGCTGTATACCAAATGAGACAAATGTTCCGGTTGGCCTGAAAGTCACGTAGCAGAACAGACCTCAGACTCCCCGTAATTCCGGTAATAACCTAAGGAGGAGGGCGCAGTGAAGACAAGTTCATCCAATCCGATACTGGAGCTATCCGGGCTGGGATTGTCATTTGGCGGGGTTAAAGCGCTCAATGGCGTCAGCTTCGAAGTGGCACCGCGTTCGATAACATCGGTCATCGGTCCCAACGGTGCTGGCAAGACCTCGTTGTTCAACACCATCTCAGGTTTTTATCGCCCAACGTCCGGCAATATCCGTTTCGACGGCAACGATATTTCCGCCCTGCGTCCGCCGGCCCGGGCTAGGCTAGGGTTGGCCCGCAGTTTCCAGAATATCGCCCTGTTCCGCGGTATGACCGTGCTTGACAACATCAAGCTTGGCAGACATTGCCATCTTGAGGCAGGGGTACTTGATGCCCTGTTCTATTTCGGCAAGGCCCACCGCGAGGAAATGGAACTGCGCCGCGAGATCGAAGAAAAGGTGATCGACTTCCTCGAAATCGACCATATCCGCCATCAACCGGTCGCCGCCTTGTCCTATGGCCTGCAGAAGCGGGTCGAGATGGCGCGGGCGCTGGCGATGAAGCCGCGCGTCCTGATGCTGGACGAACCGGTGGCCGGCATGAACCGCGAGGAAACCGAGGACATGGCGCGCTTCATCCTGGACGTTCGCGAGGAGTGGGGCGTCACCGTGCTGATGGTCGAACACGACATGGGCATGGTGATGGATATCTCCGATCATGTCGTGGTGCTCAATTTCGGCCAGGTCATCGCCGACGGGTTGCCCAGGGAAGTTCAGGAGAACCCGGAGGTCATACGCGCCTATCTCGGCTCGGGCGATGTCAGCGAATTGCGCGCCCGTTTGCATCAACCCGTTGCGGCAAAGGCAGCCTGACATGGATTGGCTTTATTTACTTGAAATTTCCCTGGCCGGTATCGGCAGCGGCGGTTTGTACGCGCTGACCGGGCTGGCCTTCGTGATGATCTACAAGGCGACCAAGGTGGTGAATCTGGCCATTGGCGAAATGCTGATGCTGGGCGCCTACCTGATGTTCGGTATGGCTTCAAACCTCGGCTGGCCGGTCTGGGTGGCTATTGTTGCCGCCATCATTGGCAGCGGCCTCGGCGGGGCCATCGTCGAGCGCCTGGCCATCCGGCCGATGCTCGGTGAATCGCCCATTTCTGTCTTCATGGTAACCGTCGGACTGTCCTCGGTGATGATCGGCCTGGTTGAACTGATCTGGACCGCCGACCAGCAGCGCCTGCCGGAATTCATGCCCTCCGATCCAGTCATGCTGGGCGAAGCATTCATTCCGCCCAAATTGTTTTACGGCTTCCTCGTCGCGTCGGCGCTGATTTTGATCGCCTTGGGAGTGTTTCGCTACTGGCGGGGAGGGGTGGCGCTACGGGCAACCGCTTCGGACCAGGCTGCAGCCTACTCGGTCGGCATCAATGTGCCGCGCGTTTTCTCGCTTGCCTGGATTGCGGCCGCGATGATCGCCGCAATCGCCGGCATCGTGGTCGGCTCAATCGGCGGGCTGTCCTCGAGCATGGGCGTGTTTGGCCTCTCGGTGCTGGTCGTTGTCATCGTTGGCGGGTTGGATTCGGTGCTCGGTGCGCTGGTGGCGGGCCTTGGTATCGGTCTGCTCGAAGCCTTTGCAGGTGGCTATCTCGGTGGTGAGTACAAGCTGCTTGCCACATTCTCCACACTTATCCTGGTGCTCATGGTTCGCCCGTATGGCTTGTTCGGCACCCACGAAATCGAGAGGCTCTGATGCGCATCGGTACCGCAAAACAAAGCTACGCCCACGACGAATCCCTGTTCGATACCCGCACGCAGTGGGTCTGGCTGGCGACTCTCGGCATTGCCTTGCTGGCCTTCCCGTTCGTGGCCAACGATTACTGGCTCTATCTGGCCTGCTTGGTCGCCATCAACATCGCCAGCGCCACCGGCTTGAACATCCTGACCGGTTACACCGGCCTGGTCAGCCTTGGACAAGCCGCGTTCATGGGCTTGGGTGCCTACACCGTGGCCATTTTTGAACAGCGCTTCGGCACACCGGCGGTGCTGAACCTGCTGGCTGGCGGCGGTGTCGCCATGCTGCTGGGGGGGGTGGTCGGCATCCCGTCGCTGCGGGTCAAGGGGCTGTACTTGGCTATCTCAACGATTGCCGCCTCGTTCATCCTGCATTTCGTCTTTGCCAACTGGACCAGCCTGACGGGTGGGACGGGTGGGATGACCGTTCCGCCGGCCAATTTCTTCGGCATTCCGCTGGATACCTCCTTCCGCCTCTACTGGCTGGTGGTGCCGGTGGCGCTGACCATGCTGGTCTGTGCCGCCAACCTGTTCCGGACGCGCATTGGCCGGGCCTTCATCGCCATTCGGGACCGCGACATCTCGGCCGAGGTGCTGGGTATTCCGCTGCTCCGCTACAAGCTGACCTCGTTCGCCCTGTCGTCGTTCTATGCCGGTGTTGCCGGTGGCTTGTGGGCCTACTTCTTCCGCGTCGTCACGCCGGAGAGCTTCCCGCTGATGATGTCGATCTTCTTCCTGGCCGCCGTCATCGTCGGCGGCATGGGCACCATCCTTGGTGGCATCCTCGGCGCCATCTTCATGACCATGGTGCCGGAAGTCCTCAAGCTGATCGTCGGCTGGCTGCCCCTGGGCGGCGAGGGCGCCGTGATTCTTTCGCCGGTGCGGACCATCGTTTTCGGTCTGCTGATCGTCGGATTCCTGATCTTCGAGCCGCTCGGGCTCCAGGAACTGTGGCGTCGCGTACGCCGCTTCTTTCACCTGTGGCCGTTCCGGGCACAGGGATAACAACGGAGGAGACACCGTGAAACAAAAGAGCATCGTCAAATGGCTGGGTTCGCTGGCGGCTGCCGCCAGTCTGTTCGCTGCACCGGTTGCACAGGCCGAGGAGGACATCGTGATCGGTGGTTCGATTCCGATGACCGGGGTATTCGCCTTTGCCGGCATCGGCATCCACGCCGGCATCACCGACTACGTCAAGATGGTCAATGACGCAGGTGGCATCAAGGGCCGCAAGATCAAGTATGTGCCGGAAGATACGGCCTACAAGGTCGATGCGTCGGTTGCTGCGTTCAAGAAGATCACCGGACAGAACAAGGTGAACCTGTATTACGGGGATTCAACCGCTTTCGCTAAGACGATCAATCCGGAACTCGAGCGCATGGGCAACATCATGATGGCCGGTGCTTCCTTTGCCACCGAGATCAACGATCCGAAGAAATATCCGAATCAGTTCCTGGTCGGCCCGGATTACACGGAGATGATCGGCATCCTGATGCGCCATATCGCCAAGGAAAAGCCGGGCGCCAAGGTGGCCTTCGTCTATTCCGATACCGAATTCGGGCGCGATCCGATCGACGAGGGTGAGGCGCTCGCCAAGAAGCTCGGCCTAAACGTAACCGGCAAGATCATGACGCCGCCGGGCAGCGTCGATGTGTCCACCGAGATCGTCAAGCTGCGCCGCGCAGCCCCGGATTACACCATCTTCCACGGCTATATCCTGGCGCCGATTCCCGAGTTCATCTCGCAGGCCCGCAAGATGGGCATGACCAGCCAGTTCATGGGCACCTTCTGGTCGATGGACAACTCGATGGTGATGAAGATGGGCGAGGCAGCCGAGGGTTTCATGGGCGTCATGCCGTTCCGCTACTACTACGAGAGCGATGCCAAGGCACCGATGC
This sequence comes from Azonexus sp. IMCC34839, assembly GCF_047047955.1. Taxonomy (GTDB): domain Bacteria; phylum Pseudomonadota; class Gammaproteobacteria; order Burkholderiales; family Rhodocyclaceae; genus Azonexus. The sequence continues at coordinate 257,185 of NZ_CP150631.1, forward strand.
TGGAAAAAATCCGCAAGATGCGACCGGAGTACCAGTCAAATGCCTACATGCAGGGCTTCCTGACCGCCATGCTGTTCACCGAGGCAGCCAAGCGCACCCTCGATGCCGGCAAAACGCTAGACGCCAAGAACCTCAAGGCCTCGCTGAACACTATCAAGAACTTCGACACCGGTGGCGTGGTTGGCGTGCCGATCACCATCCGCGGAAATTCCATCCCGGTTGGCCGGATTTATCGCTTCGATGCCAAGCAGCAGAAGATGCTGCCGGCTTCCGACTGGATCCACCTGGACTGATACTGGCATGAGCAAGCCCCTGGTACTCGACCTCAACAACATCGAGGTCATCTACAACAACGCAGTCCAGGTGCTGCGTGGTCTCTCCCTGCAAGTGCCGCGGGGGGAGATCGTCGCACTGCTCGGCTCCAACGGAGCCGGCAAGAGCACCACGCTGAAGGCCATCTCGAAGCTGCTTGCCCTGGAAAATGGCGAGTTGACCGGGGGCAGCATCCGCTTCAATGATCGCGACACGGCTGGCCTGGCGCCGCATGAACTGGTCCGGGCCGGTCTGTTCCACGTCATGGAAGGACGGCGTGTCTTCGAAGACCTGTCGGTCGAGGAAAATCTGGTCGCTGCCACTTATGCCCTGAACGGACGCGGGAGCGTGAAGCCGGATTTCGATCTGGTCTATGAATACTTTCCCCGCCTGTTCGAACGGCGGCGCGGCCTGGCCGGTTACCTGTCCGGCGGCGAGCAGCAGATGCTGGCCATCGGTCGCGCGCTGATCGCCCGGCCGACGCTGATCCTGCTCGATGAACCCTCGCTCGGCCTGGCGCCGCTGCTGGTCGAAAACATCTTCTCGATCATCGCCCGCATCAATGCCGAGCAAGGCGTGTCGATGCTGCTGGTCGAGCAGAACGCTTCGGTCGCCCTGGCAGTCGCCCATACCGGCTACATTATGGAGTCGGGCAAGGTGGTGATCGACGGCCCGGCCGAAAAACTGTCCGCCGACCAGGACGTGCGCGAGTTCTACCTCGGCATGGGCCATGGCGGCGAAATGAAGAGCTTTCGCGACATCAAGCATTACAAGCGGCGCAAACGGTGGCTGTCATGACGATTCAACTCGAAAACTACACGCTGCCGCAGATGCTGCGTCAGCGTGCCCATCAGCAGCCGAACCGGGTCGCCATCCGGCAGAAGGATTTCGGCATCTGGAACCCGATTACCTGGGACGATTACTTCCGTCGCGCCAGTCATTTCGGCCTTGGCCTGTGTGCCCTCGGCGTCCAGCCGAGCGGGCATATCGGCATCATTTCGGAAAACCGTGTTGAATGGGTGCTGGCCCAGATGGGCGCCGGCCTGGTGGGGGCGGTGACGGTGGGTGTCTATCCCACCAGCCCGACCAATGAAGTCGCCTACGTGCTGGAGCACGCCGACATCGACGTCGTGATCTGCGAGGATCAGGAGCAGACCGACAAGGTGCTTTCCGCTCTCGACAGCCTGCCACGCCTGCGCAAGATCGTGGTCATGGAGGAAAAGGGGCTGCGCAACACGCCGGCCGAATTCCGCGACAAGGTGCTGGCTTTTTCCGAAGTCGAAGCCCTGGGTGTCGATTACGAAGCGGTGCATCGCAACCTGATCGACGAGGTGCTGGCCAGGCAGTCACTCGACGACATCGGCCTGATGATCTACACCTCCGGATCGACCGGCAAGCCGAAGGGCGCCATGATCAGCTACGGCAACATCCGCGCCGTGGCCCCCGGCATCATCGAACGCCTCGGCCTCGACGAGGGCTCCCGCCACCTGTCGTATTTGCCCCTGTGCCACGTCGCGGAGCAGATGCTGACCACCTTCACGCCGATCTATCTCGGTTCGCAGGTCAATTTCGGCGAATCGCTGCGTACGGTGCAGGAAGACCTGCGCGAAGTGGCGCCGACGTTGTTCCTCGGCGTGCCGCGCATCTGGGAAAAGCTGCACGCCTCGATCAATATCCGCATTCATGAAACCGGCCGCCTGCGCCGCAAGCTGTTCGACAAGGCACTGGCCGCCTGCGAGGCTTTTGCCTGCAAGGCAGCCCACCAGCGAACCCTCGGCGAAAAGCTGACTTTTGCGTTCTACTACGTGTTGATCCTGCGCGCCCTGCAAAACTACATCGGCCTGCGCAATGCCAAGGTGTCGCTGACCGGCGCAGCGCCGATCTCACCCGCGATCATCAGCTTCTTCCGCGCCCTCGGCGTACCGTTGGTCGAGGTTTATGGCCTGACCGAATCGACCGGCATGGTCTTCGGCCAGCGCCTTGACCATGTCCAGCTGGGAACGGTTGGGGCGGCCATCAGCGGGATCGACTACCGCATTGCCGAGACTGGCGAGTTGCAGATCAAGGGCGGAGCAGTATTTGCCGGCTACTACAAGAATGCCGAGGCAACGGCCGCGTCCATCCGTGACGGGTGGCTGCATACCGGCGATGTGGTGAAGGAGCTCGATGGCGACATCAAGATCGTCGATCGCCTGAAGGACATCATGATTACCGCCGGCGGCAAGAACCTGACGCCATCGGAAATCGAGAATGGCATGAAGGCCAGCCCGTACATCAAGGAGTGCATAGTCGTGGCCGACGGGCGCAACTTCGTGTCGGCGCTGATCCAGATCGACTTCGAGACGGTCGGCAAGTGGGCCGAGCGCAATCGCATGGCCTTTACCCATTTCCGTTCGTTGGTCGAAAACCCACAGGTTCGCGAACTGGTGGCCGAGGAGATCAACAAGGCCAATACCAAGCTGGCCCAGGTGTCCCAGGTTCGAAAGTTCCATCTGCTGACCAAGGAACTCGACCACGACGATGGCGAGGTGACGGCGACCATGAAGGTGCGGCGCAGCAGCATCTACAAGACCTACGAAAAGGAAATTGAGGCGATGTACGGCAAGGGAGGGCTGGCCAATGCCTGATCAGCCGATTCTGCTGCAGCGGGAGGGCGGCATTGCCACGCTGACCCTCAATCGCCCGGCCAGCCGCAATCTGCTAGACATGGAGATGGCACTGGCGCTGCGGGCCAGTTTCGATGCTGTGGCGATCGATACGTCGGTACGCGCCGTCGTTCTGCAGGCGGCTGGCAATCACTTCATGGTCGGTGGCGACGTGAACTGGTTTCATGGACTGCTCGACGCCGAGCCGACCGAGCGCCGGCGCCAGCTCAACCGGATGATCGATGAGGTACACGGCACCATCGTCCGCATCCGCAGCATGGACAAGCCGGTTCTGGCGGCTGTCCGCGGCGCAGCAGCGGGCTTCGGCTTCTCGCTGATGGCGGCCTGTGACCTGGTGGTGGCTGACCGGACAGCCTTTTTCACGCTGGCCTACAGCGGGCTGGGCGCTTCACCGGATGGCGGTTCGACCTACAGCCTGCCGCGTCTGCTCGGGCCGAAGCGGGCCATGGAGATGGCGCTGCTCAATGAGCGTATGGATGCCGCTCGCGCGCAGGAACTGGGCCTGATCAATCGCGTTGTCGAGGTGGAGGCACTCGAGAGCGTGGTGGAGGAACTCGCCGGGCGTCTGGCGGTCGGGCCGACGCTCGCCTTTGCCCGCACCAAGCGCCTGATCAACGAATCCCTTGAACACAGCCTGGCCGATCAGTTGCAGGCCGAGGAACGCGGGTTTCTCGAGTCTGCGTTGACCGGCGATTTTGCCGAAGGTGTGCGCGCCTTCGTGGAGAGACGCATGCCCGAATTCCGCGGGCGCTAGGCCCGTTTCACGCAACGCCGGGACTGGCCGGCGGATTGCATTCTTGATTTACAGCCACGTACCGCCTGCTGCGGTGCACGACCCATTTTCGCCAAAATTCGGAGAAACACGATGGATTTTTCGCTCACCGACGAGCAACGCATGATTCAGGACCTGGCACGGGAGTTTGCCGATCGCGAGATCGCCCCGTTTTCCGTTCAGTCCGATATCGACAAGAGCTTCCCGCTGGCCATCCAGCAAAAGGCGCTCGAAGTCGGCCTGGTTAATATTTCCTTGCCGGCTGAATACGGCGGCGCCGGCCTGGGCTGCCTCGAGGTGGCGTTGGTGACCGAGCAGCTGTGCCGGGCCTGCCTGGGCATCGGAACCACCTTGTGCATCAACGTGCTGGCTGCCGAGCCGATCCTGCAGGCTGGTAACGAAGCACAGAAGCGCGCTTATTTTGGCCGGTTGGCTGCCGGCGAGTTCGCCAGTTTTGCGCTGACCGAGCCGGGAGCCGGTTCCGATTCTGCTGCCATCCGCACCACGGCCAAGCGCGTTGCCGGTGGCTACGAGCTGACGGGCAGCAAAATCTGGATTTCCAACGCCTCGCTGGCCAGCCTCATGGTGGTTTTTGCCAAGACCGATCCGGCAGCCGGGCACAAGGGCATCAGCGCCTTCATTGTCGAACGCGACTCGGCCGGCCTGTCGGTCGGCGAGCCGCTGGGCAAGATGGGGCAGCGCGCGGCGCCGACCTGCGAAGTGTTTTTCGACCAGGTCTTCGTGCCCGAGGCCAATCGGCTGGGTGCGGAGGGCGAGGGCTTCTCGATCGCCATGCGGACCTTCGACCAGTCGCGGCCGATGGTGGCCGCCTTCGGCCTGGGGCTGACCCAGCGTTGTGTCGATGAATCCATGGCCTACGCCACCGAGCGCAAGTCGATGGGCAAGCGCCTGATCGACCACCAGGCCATCGCCCATCGCCTGGCCGACATGCGCATCCGCCTCGAAGCCTCGCGCCTGCTGACTTACCAAGCGGCCTGGCTGGCCGACCAGGGGCAACGCAATACCGTTCAGGCCTCCATCGCCAAGGCCTTTACCTCAGATGCCGCCATGTGGGCCGCCACCGAGGCGATCCAGATTTTTGGCGGTATGGGCTACAGCACCGAGTACCCGGTCGAGAAATTGTTCCGCGACGCCAAGGTGTTGCAGATCTACGAAGGCACCAGCGAAATCCAGCGCAACATCATCGCCCGTGAAATGGAACGGGCCTGATTCAGTACGCCACGAATCATTGAGAGGAAACAATATGTCGCAACAGAACGATCCGGTCATCCTGGCCGCTGTCCGTACCCCCTTCGGCCGTCGCAACGGCGCCTTCCGCCAGACCCGCCCGGATGAACTGCTGGCCGGGATCGTCGGCTCCGCCATCAGCCATTCCGGCGTGCCGGTCGATGGCATCTCCGACGTCATTGCCGGCTGCGTCAGCCAGGCAGGCGAGCAGGGCGCCAATATCGCCCGCCAGGCAGTGCTGCTGGCCGGCTTGCCGGCGGCCATCCCCGGAGTCAGCCTTAACCGCATGTGCGGTTCCAGCCAGTACGCCGTGCATGCCGCAGCGCAGTCGATTGCCGCCGGCGATGCCGAATTCGCCGTTGGCTGCGGTGTCGAGAGCATGAGCCGGGTGCCGATGTTCCTCGACCTGACGCTGGGCAAGGGCGATTTCCGTGGCTTCGACAACCTGCATCCCGGCATCACCGAGCGTTACGCCATACCGCATCAGGTCGAAAGTGCCGAGCGGATCGGCGACCATTGGCAGATCAGCCGCGCCGAATGCGACGAGTTTGCCCACGAAAGCCATCGTCGCGCCCATGCCGCTCGCCTAGCCGGCGCGCATCAGGAAATCGTCGCGACCGGCGGCGTCGACAAGGACGGCAACGCGATCACCCTCGATTACGACGAAGGCGTGCGGGCGGTGATCGATGTCGACAAGATGTCGGCCATGTTGCCGGTGTTCCGTACCCCCGAAACCGGTGTGGTGACGGCGGCCAACGCCAGCCAGATGTCGGATGGCGCAGCGGCGGTCGTGCTCGGCAGCGCAGAAGCGGCTGGCCGTCTTGGCCTGAAGGCGAAAGCGCGCTTCAAGGCGCGTGTCGTAGTTGGCTCCGATCCGGTCATGCAACTGACCGGCGTCATCCCGGCTACCCATCTGGCCCTGCAGAAGGCCGGCCTGAGCATTGCCGACCTGGACTGGATCGAGGTCAATGAAGCCTTCGCGACGGTCGCCATTGCCTGGGCTCGCGAGTTCAAACCCGATATGGACAAGCTGAACCCGTGGGGCGGGGCGATTGCCCACGGCCACCCGCTGGGCGGCACCGGCGCCGGCTTGCTGGCCAAGATGCTGTCCGGGCTGGAAGCCCGCGACGGCAGTTTCGGCCTGCAGGTGATGTGTATCGGACACGGCATGGCGACGGCCAGCATCGTCGAACGTCTGGCTTGATCGGTCATTCAGGGAGCCTTTTCATCATGCACCACACCATCTCTCCGGAAATTCGCCGCACCATCCGCAACACCTTGGGCGACGCCCTGCAGCGGGCTGTCCGCCGCACCCCGAACAAGGAGGCGCTGCTGTTCGCTGACCGCCGGTGGACCTATCAGGCGCTGGCAACGGCGGCCAATCGCGTGGCCAATGGCTTGCTCGCTCAGGGCCTGCAACCCGGCGACCGGGTGGCCGCCTACGGCAAGAATTCGGACGCCTACGTGCTGCTCTGGCTGGCCTGCAACCGGGCCGGGCTGATCCATGTGCCGATCAACTACGCGTTGACCGAGGGTGAGTTGAAATACATCCTCGACCAGTCCGGCGCCAAGGCCGTCATTCACGACGTGGCCATCGCCGAACACGTCGAGCACCTGCGGCCGCAACTGCAGTGCGCCTTGTATGGCACCTTCCACGGCGGCAGCGGCCTCGACGTGCTGGCGCTGGCCGAGGGCGGCGCCGATGCAGGGGAGCCGCAAGTCGACATCGACGAGAACGCGGTGGCGCAGATTCTCTACACCTCCGGTACGACGGCAAACCCCAAGGGGGCCATGATGACGCACCGGGCCTTGCTGGCCGAATACGCCAGTGCCATCGTCGCCGTCGAAATCCAGTCGTCCGATCGCTCGCTGGCGTCGCTGCCGCTTTATCACTCGGCGCAGATGCATGTCTTTCTGATGCCGCAACTGCTGATGGGGGCAACCACCCTGATCGTGCCAGCGCCGCTGCCCGATGTCTGTTTCGACGTTATCGCCCGGGAGCGGATCACCTCGTTCTTCGCGCCGCCAACAGTATGGATTTCGCTGCTGCGCCATCCCAGTTTTGATGGCTGCGACCTTTCCAGCCTGTGCAAGGGCTATTACGGTGCGTCGATCATGCCGGTCCCCGTGCTCGAAGAGCTACGCCGTCGCCTGCCGGCGTTGCGTGTCTTCAATTGCTATGGCCAGAGCGAGATCGCCCCGTTGGCCACGGTGCTGACGCCGGAAGATCACCTGATCGTGCCCGCCTCGGCCGGGCGTCCGATCCTCAATGTCGAAACCCGTGTGGTGAATGATCAACTGGAAGACATGCCGGTTGGCGAAATGGGCGAAATAGTCCATCGCACGCCGCAGGCCATGATCGGCTACTGGGACAAGTCGGAGCAGACCGACGAAGCCTTTCAGGGCGGCTGGTTCCATTCCGGAGATGTTGGTTACTTCGACGAGAACGGCTTCCTGTTCATCTGCGACCGCATCAAGGATGTGATCAATACCGGCGGCGTCGTCGTTTCCAGCCGCGAGGTCGAGGAGTGCCTGTACACCCACCCGGCGGTGGCCGAGGTAGCGGTAATCGCCTTGCCCGACGAAAAGTGGGTCGAGGCGGTGACCGCGGTGGTCAGCCTGAAGGCGGGTGCCAGCGTCAGCGAAGACGAGTTGGTGCAGTTCGCCAAGGGCAAGATCGCGCCGTTTAAGGTGCCGAAGTACATCTTTTTCAAACAGGATCTGCCGCGCAATACGGCGGGCAAGCTGCTCAAGCGCGAACTGCGTCGCGAGTATTCCGCTGCCGCCTAAAGGGTCGTTTTCGGCCGGTGTGCTGCGCTAGTCACCGGTCCATGCATTCAGGAGAAATAATGTTTTCTGGTCAATGTATCCAACTCACTCGCCTGGACGGCGACATCGCCCATCTGGTCTTCGATCGCCAGGGCGATGCGATCAACAAGCTGGACAAGCCGACGCTGCTTGAACTCGAACAGTCCATCGACCTCCTTGAGGCAGCGCCGGACATCAAGGGGGTGCTGGTTTCCAGCGCCAAGGACAAGTTCATCGTTGGGGCCGACATCAAGGAATTCGGCGAACTGTTCTCGCGTGATGACGCAGCCCTGGCCGCACACATGCAGTGGGCCAACCGGCTGTTCTGCCGCTTTGAGGATCTGCCGCAACCGAGTGTCGTGGCAGTCAACGGTCTGGCCCTTGGCGGGGGCCTGGAATTCGCGTTGAGCGGATTGCTGCGGGTGATGGCTGAGGATGCTCAGATTGGCTTGCCGGAAGTCAGCCTGGGCCTGTTTCCCGGCTACGGCGGCACGGTTCGTCTTTCCCGTCTGGCCGGCGTGCAGGCGGCGGCCGAGTGGGTGGCCAGCGGCAAGCCGCGGCGGGCCAGTGAAGCCTTGGCGCTTCGCGTGGTCGATGCATTGAGTCCGCCGGATAGCCTGCTGGCCCGAGCGCTCGACCTGTTGCAGCGCCTACTTGGTGGCGAGATTGCTCAGCGCCCGTTACATCAGCGCAAGCTGGCGCCAGTTAGCGGCGAAGCGGAAGCCAATGCCCGGATACTGGCTGAGGCGCTGGCCAGGCAGGCGAAAGCGCTTGCCATGCATCAGCCGGCCGCGGCAGCGGCCATCGAGGCCATGTCCGGTGGTGCCACCCTCGGCCGGGATCAGGCGCTGGACGAGGAGGGCAGGGCCTTTGTTCGCGTTGCCAAGACACAGACAGCCAGTTCGATGATTCAGACCTTCCTCAACCAGCAGGCGCTGAAAAAGCTGTTCAATCGCCACCGCGCCAATGCGCGCCCGGTGCGGGAAGCCGCCGTACTCGGTGCCGGCATCATGGGGGGTGGCATTGCCTTTACCAGTGCCCTGAAGGGCGTGCCGGTCCGGCTCAAGGATATCTCCCAGAACCAGCTCGACATGGGCATGGCCGAGGCGACCAAGCAGGTGGGGCGACAGGTCAAGAGCGGCCGCCTGAGCGAGGAGAAGGGGGCTCGGGTACTCGGATCGATCCAGCCGCAACTCGATTACACGGGATTTGAGGATCGCGATGTGGTGGTCGAGGCCGTGATCGAGAACCTGTCGATCAAGCATGCAGTGTTGAGCGATCTGGAAAAGGTGGTCGGTCCGCAGACGGTCATCGCGTCCAATACCTCCAGCCTGCGCATTGATGATATAGCCGCACCCTTGCAACGACCGGAGAACTTCGTCGGCATGCACTTTTTCAACCCGGTGCCGGTGATGGCGCTGGTCGAAATCATCAAGGGCAGCCAGACGAGCGATGTCGCCGTGTCGACGGCGGTGGATTACGCGGTGACCATGGGCAAGACGCCGATCGTCGTACAGGATTGCCCGGGCTTCCTGGTCAATCGCATCCTGACCCCGTATGTCCGCGCCTTTATCGACCTCGTCGCCGACGGGGTCGATTTCGTGCGCATCGACCGCGTCATGGAGGCCTTCGGCTGGCCGATGGGGCCGGCCTACCTGATGGATGTGGTGGGCATCGATACCGGCTGCCATGTTTTTGACGTGATTTCCGCCGGTTATCCGAAGGTCATGCCGATTCAGCAGCGCAATGCCTTGGCTGTCATGGTGGCGCACAAACGCTTCGGTCAGAAGAACGGGATCGGCTTCTACCGCTATGACAATGATTCGGCTGGTAAACCGAAGAAGAGCGTCGCCGAGGATAGCCATGTTTTGCTCAAGGCCGTGCAGTCGGGTGAAGCGCTGACGGCGAGCGATCAAGAAATCGTTGAGCGGATGATGTTGTCTTCCATTCTTGAGGCAGCGCGCGCGCTTGAAGCCGGTGTGGTGGCAACGGCGGGCGAACTAGATGTCGCCATGCAACTCGGCATCGGTTACCCGCAATATCTTGGCGGTCCGCTGAAATACGCTGACTGGCTAGGCTTGTCGCAAGTGGTTGCCCTGGGTGACAAATACGCTCATCTTGGCGCTCAGTACCGGCCAACCGAACGGCTGCGCGCCATGGCGGCGGCCGGTGAGCGCTTTTATCGCTGACTCACGGCCGGTGCCTTGACTCGGCAGTCGGCTCAGCCGACTGCTGCGGTGCACTGCCCATCATGGCCAAAAACCAATCGTCGAGAGCCTTGCCGGTCGGGGCCAGTTCGGCGGCAAGGCCGCCGGTGAATTCGCGCCATTGCGCCAGGTGGCGGTCAGGCACGATGGCCAGCACTGGGATGCCGCCGGCCATCAGGCTCAGCATTTCGGCAGCGAAACCGCCACCTTCGGCTTCCAGGCCGCCGAAACGGTTGAACACGGCAAGGTCGGCGCCTTCGCTTGCGATCCGTCGCATGACGCGGCTGGCTTCGGCGATCAGCGATGGGTCGAGGCCGCAGGATTCGGCGCCGGGGCCGAGGTCCTGGGTGATCGGGTAGCGCGTGCCGTCATCGAGATCGACCACGAAAATGCGACAACCATCGTCGCACGCCGGCTGCTCCTGAATCAGGCCGCGAATGCGCCAGCCGGCCGCCTGTTGGCGGACGGCGAAGTCGGCGATCAGGCGGTTGGCGTCACCCGAGGCACGGGTGACGATGGCGGCGATGACAGGCGGGCGGGTATCGGGCATGAGGGGGCGGCGTTGGCCAAACCCCGCGAGTTTAGCTGGTTTTACCCAGCCATTTCAGCAGGGTGCCGTACAAAAGCTCGGGATCGACCGGCTTGGCGACGAAATCGCACATGCCGGCGGCGAAGCAGTTCTCGCGATCCTCGGCGAAGGCGTTGGCGGTCATGGCGATAATCGGCAGCGTGGAGGCCTCGGGCTGTTCCTTGATGCAGCGCGCGGCTTCCAGTCCATCCATGCGTGGCATCTGCATATCCATCAGAATGGCGTCGTAGCGCTTGGCTGCTGCCTTGGCCACGGCCTCCAGCCCGTCGGCGGCAAGATCGACGTGCAGGCCGGCTTCTTCGAGCAGCATGCGCGAGATTTCCTGGTTGATCGGTTCGTCTTCGACCAGCAGGACGTTTTTGCCCGTATGCTGCTCGCGCAAGGCGCTTTCGACATCGGCCGGCAGATCCGACGCAGGGGCTGCCACCGGAACTCTGCGCTGCAGGCGGACGGTGAACCAGAAATTGCTGCCGCTGCCGGGTACGCTGCTGACGCCGGCTTCGCCGCCCATCAAATGGCTCAGACGGCGGACAATGGACAGGCCGAGGCCGGTGCCGCCATAGCGGCGCGTCGTCGAGTTGTCGGCCTGCTCGAATTCGGCGAACAGCCGGCTGACCACATCCGGTGTGATTCCGATGCCGGTATCTTCGACTTCGAAACGGATCACCGCGCTCTCTGCATTTTCCGCCACGGTGTTTACGCGCAGGGTCACCTGGCCGGCCGGCGTGAATTTGACGGCATTGACCGCATAGTTGAGCAGGGCCTGCTGCAGGCGTGTCGGGTCGCCCACCAGATTCCCCGGCAACGGGCCGATTTCCCTGAACACGCGCAACCCCTTGGCTTCGGCCCGCCCGTGGATCATCGACAGGACATTGCCGACGATGCTTTCGACTGATACCGGCGCTTCTTCCAGAACGAACTTGCCGGCCTCGATCTTGGAGAGGTCGAGAATGTCATTGATGATGGAAATCAGATGCCGGCTGGCCGTATCGATCTTGCCCACCTTGTCGGATTGTTCGCGGCTTAGCGGCGTGCGTTGCAGCATATGCACCATGCCGGTGATGGCGTTGAGCGGTGTGCGTATCTCGTGGCTCATGTTGGCCAGGAAGACACTCTTGGCACGAGTGGCCGCTTCGGCCGCCAGGCGCAGGTCGCGGTCGCGCATCTTGTCGATGCCGAATGAAATGTTGTGCGCCATTTCCTCAAGCAGGGCAACCTCACTGGCGTTGAATGATTCCGGATCTCGCGAATAGATGGTCAGGGACCCGAGGACGGCTTGATCCGGAGTTCTTAGCGGCAGCGAAATGCTGGACTGGAAACCTCTTGCCTGGGCGGCATTGCGCCACGGTTCCATGGCCGGGTTGCTCAGGTAGTTCTGGTTGATCTGTACCAGGCCGGAACGGATGCACTTGCCGGTTGGGCCTCGACCGCGTTCGTTGGCTTCATCCCAGGAAATGCGCGCATCGCGCAAGTAATTGGTGCTATCGCCCCATTGGGCGACCGGGCGCACGCTCTTTTCGGCGTCGTGTTCGGCAAAACCTATCCAGGCCATCAAATAGCCGCCAGATTCGACGATTAGTCGGCTGACGCTTTCGAGCATCGCAGCTTCACTGTCGGCCTGGGCCAGCACATAGTTGCAGTCGCCCAGCAACTTGAGGGCGCGGGCAGCGCGCCGCTCGCTCTCTTCCGCACGGTGCCTTTCGCTGATGTCGCGGGCAACTCCGAGAACGCCGATGATATTGCCGCCTTCGTCGCGCACGGCGGTTTTCAAAGTTTCGAACAGGCGCTGCTCCGTTTCTCCAGCGAAGGTCAGCCATTCCTCATTCTTGCGCGGGGTCGCGCTATCCATGGCCAATTGGTCGTTTTTCCGGAAGAAATCGGCTAAATCGCGGCTGACGAAGTCGTAGTCGGTTTTGCCGATGATGTCTTTGGCCGGCTTGCCGAAGAAGCGCTCGAATTGTGCGTTGCAGCTCAGATAAACCCCGGCCGGGCTTTTTACCCATACCAGATCCGGAATGTTCTGGACGAGGGCCGTCAGGTTGGCTTTTTCCAGCACGACCTCCGCCGTTTTTCTGCGTACCGCTCGGCGGAGCAGGCTGATCCATAAACCGAGCAGTACGCCGACGCTAAGCAGGCTGACGATGCCGATCAGGATCGCTTCACCAAAGTCCTGGCTCGGGATGGGAGTGCCGGCCCACTTCCGGATCAGGGCGGCTTTCTCGTCTTCGCTGATTTTCGCCATGCCGGCTTCCACGCTGGCGAGCAGGGCGGTTTCGCCTTTGCGTACGGCGCGGTGGAATTCGCCCCGATACAGTTCGAAAGCCTTGATGAACTCCCCTTGGGCACTGCGCCGGTTCAGGTAAAAATTGGCTGGGTATTCATCCAGACAGAAAATCCGTATTTGTCCGGCCAGTGCAGCATCGATGATGGCATCGTTGTTTTTGTAGCGAACCAGTGTGCTAATTCCGGCGCTTTCCAGGTAATCAATACAGGCGTCGCCGTCCTGAACGCCGATCTCGAAGCCGCGTAGCGAAGAGGTCGAAGCGATGCCGGTGATCGAGCGGTGGGCATAGATGCCGACCGGCAAGCGCGCGTAGGGCTCGGAGAACTCGTATTTCGGCAGACGGGGCGGCGTTTTGTAGATGGCATCAATGACATCGGCCTCGCCGGCGAGAATCTGCCGCTGCGCCTCGGACCAGCGCATGGGAAGGAAATCCACGGCAGTGCCGGTCCGCTTTTCATAGAGTTTCCACAGATCGACCAGATAACCCTGGGGATTGCCGTCGGCATCGCGAAATACGTAAGGCGGGTAGTTGTCGTCGGTAACGACCTTCAATGCCGCGGCGGACAGCAGGCCGGGGAAGGCCAGGGCGATCAGCAGCAGTCTCTTGATCAGGGTGGTTAACATCGAACGGCCAGTGGATTAAGTCACAAAAATGATACACCCTTTGAATCGACGAGGAGTTGGCGTTTTCTCACCGCCGGATGGCTCGGTGGCAGATCAGGTGAGCTGTGGGGAGGTGGCACGGGCACTCAGATGTCGGTGAAGCAGGTTGAAGAAGGCTTCAGGATCGATCGGTTTGGTCGTGAAGTCGTTCATACCCGCTGCCAGGCAGCGTTCCCTGTCTTCGGAGAAGGCGTTGGCGGTCATGGCGATGATCAGCAACTGCTGACCACCTGGCAGGGCGCGAATCCGACGGGTGGCTTCCAGACCGTCCATGACCGGCATCTGCATGTCCATCAGGATCAGGTCGTAGGCATTCCGCCTGGCCAGATCGAGCGCAATCTGGCCGTTTTCTGCGGTATCGATCGAAAAATCCAGGTCCTCAAGCAGTTCTTGCGTGATTTCCTGGTTAATCGGTTCGTCGTCGACCAGCAGGACGCGAATTCCGGAAAAATCTTCACGCAGCCTTTGCTCGACGCCGTCCGTCATGGATTCCTGGTGCGCCGGGGGCGCTGCTGCGGCTTTGCGCAGGCGGGCCGAGAACCAGAAGGTGCTTCCCTTGCCAACTTCGCTCGAGACGCCGCTCTCACCGCCCATGGTCGCAGCGATTTTTGCCGTGATGGCCAGGCCGAGACCGGTACCGCCGTACTGCCGGGTGGTTGAGCCGTCCGCTTGCTCGAATGGGGTGAACAGGCGTTTTTGTACCTCGGGCGCAATGCCGATGCCGCTATCCCGCACCTCGAAACGAATCAACAGATCGCTATCGCTTTCTTCAAGGAGCGCAGCTGTCATGAAAATGCTGCCGTGCTCGGTGAATTTGACGGCGTTGGTGGCGTAGTTGAGCAGACATTGCTGCAGCCGCGTGCGATCGCCGCACACCAGCGGCGGAAGGGCGGGTAAGGCGAAGCTCAAATGGAGATGTTTTTCCAGAGCACGCTCGTTCAGCATGGAGAGGACATTCTCGAACAGACTGCCGAGCGGGAAGTTCTCCTCCTGCAGGGCCAGTTTGCCAGCCTCGATCTTCGACAGATCGAGGACCATGTTGATGATTTCCAGCAGGTGCGTACCGGCGGCTTCCAGCTTGTCCAGGCGAGCCTGCTGTTCCGGATCGAGGCCGCTACGCCTGATCAGGGCGGCCATGCCGGCAATGGCATTGAGCGGCGTACGGATTTCGTGACTCATGTTGGCCAGGAAGGTCGACTTTGCGCGGCTGGCTTCTTCGGCCACCTCCTTGGCGTGCGAAAGCTCCTGGGTACGCTGGACGACGCGGGCTTCGAGTTGAGCGTTGAGTTCGCGCAATGCGTGTTCGCGCTCGAGAATGGCCGAAGCCATCTGGCCGATGTCGGTCGACAGATCGTTGAATTCCTTGATCCGGCCCTGAGGCCAGAGCCGGACTGGTTGGCCGTTGGCGACTTCGTGCGCCTGTTCGACCACTCGCGAGAGCGGACGGAGGAGACGTGAGGCGCCATACATGGCCAGCAACGCACCGATGAGCAGGGAAGCCAGGAAGCCGCCACAGACGATCAAGGTGCTGACCCGTATTTCCGGGTGGGCAAAGCCCGCCGGTAACCGGGAGATGAACGACCAGCCGAGTGCCTCCGAGCGGGCGCCGCCGACATAGTAGTCGTGGCCGTTGAAGCTGAAGCGGGTGGGCAGCGGCTCGCCTTTGAGGACGGCATTGAGTACCGGCGAGTTGTAGATGTTCAGTTCGCCCGGACGCATGGCAGCCTGGGTGTCGGCCAGCAATTCGCCGCGCTGGTCGACGACCCAGATCGAGCGCTGCTTTTCCGCTGGGTTGCGGTCAAGGATGTTCAGGAGGTAATTGATGGGAATTTCGGCCAGCAGCACCTGGTTGCCCTCGATCGGCATGGCCAGGCCCACCGTGACGACACCGCTCAGGGCGGAAAGGTACTTGTCGCTCCAGACTGTTTCGCGTCGCTGCCGGACTTCCTGGAAGAGTGGTGTGCCGGAGAGGTCGCTGCCGATGATTTCTCCGGCGAGGTGTTGATACTCGGGCGTCAGCGCTGCCGCCAGTACATCGCCTTGCGGCGAAATCAGATAGAGGGCGCGAAATACCTTGCCGCCGGCGACGGCATCGGCAATCAAAGCAGCTTGTGCATGGCTGTTGCGCAGGGCGCGTGCCACCAGCGCCAGCTGCTCCTGCTGGGCCAGCATCTGCATTTCGATGCGGAAGGCCAGTTCGCGCGCTTCGCCTTCGCCGCGGAGGCGGATTTCCTCCTCCATCTGCGGGATGCGGGTCAGCAGAAAGACACTGCCGACAATCAGGAAGGTGAGGACCGAGGTCAAGGTCAGCAACAGGCCCAGATAGACCGGCAAGCGCCATTCGCGTGGTCGAAGCGATTTCATTTGAGCTGTACCAGCTGGCCGTTGCGAATTTCGGTAAAGAAGACCTGTCGGGTGGCATCGCCCGAAGCGTCGAAATGGATCTTCTGCTGTACGCCCGTATAGGGACCGTATTTCAGCAGTGCCTCCTTGACGCTCTCGTTGTCGCGTTTCTGCTTTAGCGCCGCGATGACGACGTGGGCGGTATCGTAGGCGAGCAGGGAAAAGGAACCGAATTCGCGCTGGAAGCGCTGTTTGAAGCTGTCGCGGAAACGCAGGTATTCCACGCTCTGGTCGGTCCGGTCATAGGCGTGGGTCATCAGCAAGCCCTCGACGGCTCGCCCGCCCATTTCGCTCAGCGCCTCGCCGGAGGCTGCCCATTCCGACGAACTGAGCGGCAGGTTTGGCGCCAGGCGGCGTGCTTGCTGGGCCAGGCGTGAGGTGTCCAGCGTGCTGGCGACGAAAATCAGGGCGTCCGGCGAATGCTCGAGCAGCCTGCCGATAACCGCGGAAAAGCGCGTGCCGGCAGCCGATTCGAAACCGGAGGCTGCGCTGATGCGTCCGCCGAGTCGATTGAACTCCTCCTGGAAACCGGCAATCCAGGTGTTCGAGAAGGGACCGTTGGAGGCATCGAATGCCAGACCGGGCTGACGGATGCCACGGTCGAACAGTACCCGCGCATGCTGGATGGCTGCTTCGCGCGTCGTGCAATTGACGCGGAAGAACTGGTCGTCCTTGCCCTTGAAATTGGTCGACGCCACCGTCGGGCTGATGATCGTCTGCTGGGCCTCGTCCATCATCGGGACGACGACGGTTGCCATGGAACTGGTGACCGGCCCGATGATGATGTCCGGACGCAGGGCGATCAACTCTTGTGCGGCTTTTTTGGCTTGCTCCTTGTCCTGGCCGTCATCGCGAACGACCAATTCGATCTTGCGACCATTGATGCCACCGGCTGCGTTCTGCTGTTCGACAGCGAGAATGACGCCATTGCGCACGCTCTCGCCGAAATCGCTGCCGCGGTCGGAGAGCCCGGCCAACAAGCCGATGCGGATCGTTGCCTGCTGCTCACAACCAGCCAGCAGGAAAAGACAGGCCACCCAGGGTAACCAGAGTTGTTTCAAAGTGCGTTTGCCTCCCCAAAAACGCTACTGCTTTCCGATGTGCAGCTTGTTATATGAGCCATAGGCTGTCAGTTCGCGACAAGCTCGTCAACTCGCCAGCGTGAGATATTCCGCGGGCAAGCCAGGCTGCTGCGGTGCACTACCTGAAATGGGTGAATTTTGCGTCCTTTGCAATTTGCCGAAAGAATCTATATTGAATATTCGTATTGAATGGCAGGTGGATTCCTGGGAGCGGGGGGCGACATGAAACTCCATCATCAGGCTGTCCGAACCCGATCAAGTTGGCAGATGGGCGGCGAGTCACGGCTCGCGGCAAAGGAGGGAATCATGTTGTTTGGCCGATTCAACGCCTATTTGCTGGCTTTGCTGTTAATCCCGTTGTTGAGCGCTTGCGCGCTGTCGCCGAAGAAGCTCGTGCAGCACAACGGCGGGCCACACAAGATCGCGGTTTTCTTCGACGGTACGGCCAACGACGAAGAGTCGGACACCAACATCAAGCGCCTGCATTCCCTGGTATCGCTGCAGAAGCGTACCGATGTCTCGATTTCGACCATCTACATCGAAGGCGTCGGCGCCGACGGCAAGGTGCTCGGCATGGCGATGGGCTGGGGCATCGGCGCACGAGTCAGGGATGCCTACGCCTTCCTGCTGGAAAATTACTCGCCGGGCGATCAGATCTACATCTTCGGCTTCAGCCGCGGTGCCTATTCCGGACGGATTCTCGCCTCGATGCTCAACAGCGCCGGCTTGCCTGAACGGCGTAGCCATTCCGCGGAGTATGTGGCCGATGTTGTCTATGCAGCTTTCAAAGGCAAGGCCGGCTTGACGCAGCGGCGCGAACAGATCGACAACGCCCTGCAACAGCTCGGTCTGCGTATCGCGCCGCCGGTCGGCGTCGAAGTCATGGGCCTGTGGGACACCGTCGAGGCGCTGGGCGTACCCGACTATGCGCCCAATATCGAGGTACCGAACAGCCGCTACGGCGACCAGCTGTGCAACGTCAAGCAGGCCTATCACGCCATGTCGATTGACGACGACCGTGAGCGCATTTTCACCCCCATCCTGCTGACCCGCGACCATCTATTGGAAGAGTGCGGTGTCGCCAAGAAGGATTACGCCGCTTTCCTCGATAGCCACGTCGATGAGGTCTGGTTCTCTGGGGCACATGCCGATGTCGGCGGCGGCTATCAGGACAGCCTGCTCGGCGGCGTGTCGCTGAACTGGATGCTCGGCAAGCTGCGCCCGACTGGCTTGTTGCCGCCGGGCGCCGGCGTACCGGAAGACCGCTTCTGCACAAGCCACGACCCGGAAAAAGGTCTGCCCTGGGCCATCCTCTACCACCGCCAATCACGCAACCTGGAGCGCTACACGGCGAGCAGCAACTACAACAAGCGCGGTGGGACTCCCTATCTCAAGATTCACCGTTCCGTCATCGAGCGCCTAGCCAAGATACCCCCAAGATCGACCGAGTATCCCTGGCAAGAGAGCAATAAGTTCTGGAGTTGTTTCAAGGAGGGCCGCCTCGACTACGTTGGCGGCCCGGCTTGCCGACTGATGGTCGTCGACTAGGCCCGCCAGCATCTGACCAACTCGCTGCCCCGGCGCGATCACTGCCCGCCATGGGCAAGCAGCGGAATGGCTGCAATGCCGCAGGCGATCCAGGCGGCCTGGCCGGCGAAACTCTGGTCTTTCTGGGCATGCAGCATGGGCAGCAGGTCGGCCACGGCGATGTAGATGAAGCTGGCAGCGGCCAGGGCGAGGGCGTAGGCCTGCGCGCCATGAGCATCGTGCAGGAAGTAGTAGCCGAGCACGCCGCCGAGCAGCGAGGCCAGGCTGGAGGCGGCGTTGGCGAGTAGGGCGGTGCGCTTCTGCCAGCCGGCGTTGAGCAACAGCACGAAGTCGCCCAGTTCCTGCGGGATTTCGTGGGCGACGATGGCCAGCGTGGTGGCGATACCGAGTGCCGGGTCGCTCAGGAAAGCGGCGGCGATCAGGATGCCGTCGACGAAGTTGTGGAAGGCATCGCCGATCAGCACGAGGGCGGCAGCGTTGCGCGCCGGGTCGGGGTGGTGATGAACGGAGCAGCCATCTGGATGGGCGTGGCGCCATAGGGCCATGCGTTCCAGCATGAAAAAGAGCAGCAGGCCGGCGAGCAGGGTGGCGAACAATTGATGCGCCGCGTGTTCTTCATCGCCGGCCGGGGCGAGATGGGCGAAGGCCTCCAGTGCTTCCGGCAGGATGTCCAGGCAGGCCGATGACAGCATGACGCCGGCGGCGAAGGCGACCAGCCGCTGGGTCAGGTTGGCGCTCAGGCGAAAGGCGAGCAGCGCCGCGAGCAGGACGCTGAGCAGGACGCTGAGCAGGCCGCCGATCAGGCTGGCGGCGACGATGTAGCCGAGTTCGGTCATGGTTCTCTCTTGAATTGATAGGGTTCGATGGTGTCGGCTTTCAGGCGGTAGCCGTAAACGCCCATGCCGCTGTCGCCGCGGGCGACCTTCAGGGTGCCGTTGATCCAGAAGGCATCCATCATCCGCAGCTTGGCGACCGGCTGGGCCAGGATGACGTGGATGGCCTGGTTGGCCGGGGGCGGCGGCGTGTGGATGCAGGCGCCGAAATAGGGCACGAGCAGCAGTTCGGCAACTAGATCGCCCTTGCGTTCGAGCGGCACGATGAAACCCGGGATGCGTATCTTCTTGCCGTCCAGGCTGGGTTCCACCGGTGCGGCGTCCCAGGCGGCGCGCATTTTTTCCAGTGCTTCCTGGGCGCGTGGGTCGCTGTCTTTCAGGCGCCCGAGGTTCAGGTTCTTGAACCCGGCCATCGGGTCCCAGTCCTTGGGCTGCAGGTCTTCCCACTTCACTTCGCGGTAGCCGGCATGGGCCGGTTTGGCGATGGGCTTCAGGCGTTCGCCGACACGGTAGTCCTGGGCATGCAGGGCGGGGGCGCCGAGCAGCAAGCCGATGAGACAGAGCAGGATGTGGCGCATGGATACTTCCTCTACAAACGGGGCGTCAGGCCATCGGCCAGGGCCAGGCGGCTGGCCCGCCAGGCCGGTAGCAGGCCAGCCAGCAGGCAGGTGGCGACGATGGCGGCGAGCAGCTGCAGTTCGTCGGTGCTAGGCGCGAGCGATCGCAGGACGATGCCCCAGTTCTGGGCCAGCCAGGGGCACAGTGCCCAACTGGACGCGGTGAGCAGGAGCATGCCGCCTGCGGCGCCGGCCAGGCCGAGCAGCAGGCTTTCGAGCAGGAGCAGGGCGGCGATGTGCGGCAGGCCGGCACCCACGGCGCGCAGGATGGCCAGTTCGCGCCGGCGCTCGCCCAGACCGGCCAGCATGACGGCGAGCAGGCCGGAGAGGCCGAGCGCCAGGATCAGCCAGGACAGGCCGCGTAGCAGTCGTTCGCCGAAATCCAGGCTTTGCCAGAGCTGGTCGAGCACGACGCCGGGCAGTACCGCCTGCAGCGCTTCGTCCTTGAAGGCGGCGATCTTGCGCTGCAGGCCGAAGACGGCGGTGCGCTGGTGCAGGCCGACCAGAAAAGCGGTGATGTCGCGTGGTGTCAGGTCGAACTTGCCGACCTGGTCGGGCGGGATGTCCACGCCCGGCAGCGGCATGCCGCCCTGCCAGTCGAGATGGATGGCCGCGAGGGCTTCGAGATTGACGTGCACCGTGCGGTCCACCGGCGTGCCGGTCGGTGCCAGGATGCCGACGACGGTGAAGGGCTTGTCGGCATGTTCCAGGCCCGGCAGCGGGCCGCTGCCATGGCTGAGAACGAGGCGCGTGCCGAGCCGGTAGGCGAGTTTTTGCGCCACCTCGGCCCCGACGACCGCTTCGAAAATCCCATCGCGCCCGGCAGCGAATGGGCGTCCGGTGGCGAAGGCGAGCGCTGTCTGCAGTCCGTAGCGGAAGTGGGTGAAGTAGTCGCCGTTGGTGCCGAGTACCGGGTAGCCGCGGTGCGAGTCGCCGAGCGAGAGCGGGATGGTCCAGGCGACGGCGGGGTGGGCGGCGATCCGGCGGTAGCTGTCCCAGCCGATGTTGTTGCTTGCCTCGCCAAGGTGGAAGACGGAATAGAGCACCAGTTGCAGCGGGCTGCCGCGGGCGCCGACGATCAGGTCAGTGCCGGAGACGGACTGGGCAAAACTCTCGCGGGCATCGTGGCGCAGGCGTTCGACGGCGAGCATCAGCGTGCTGGCCAGGACGATGGCGAGCAGCGTCAGTCCCAGCGTCGCCCGGCGGTTCCAGGCGCTGGCCCAGGCCAGTGGCAACAGGAATCTCCAGGCTTTCATGCGGCCAGCTCCAGACAGTCGTCGAAATGTGCCGCCAGCCCCAGATCGTGGCTGACGAAGACGACGGCGCTGCCGTTGGCGCGCGCTTCGTCGAGCAGCAGGTCGATGAAGGCGGCCTGGCGGGCGGCGTCGAGGGCCGAGGTCGGCTCGTCGGCGACGAGAATTTCCGGCTTGCCAATCAGCGCCCGCGCCGCCGCAACGCGCTGCTGCTGGCCGACGGAGAGCGCATGGGCCGGGCGGCCATGCAGTTCGGGGGCAATGTCCAGGCGGGCGAGCAGCGCGCGGGCGGTGACCGAGGCGTTGCCGGCCTGCTCGGCGCGCCTGGCCGAAAAGCGGCAGGGCAGTAGCACGTTGTCGAGCACCGACAGGTAGGGAATCAGGTTGAACTGCTGGAAGACGAAGCCGATATGGTCGGCGCGGAAGGCATCGCGGTGGCCGGAAGCGAAATCCGAGAAAGGCTGGCCGAGCAGTTCGATGCGGCCGGCCTGCGGCGTCAGGACGCCGCCGATCAGATTGAGCAGGGTGCTTTTGCCGCTGCCGCTCGGGCCGTGTAAAAACAGGCTTTTTCCGTCGTGCACCGCAAGCATGGGCAGATGCAGGGCGAAGCCGTCGCCTTGCGGCCAGCGGAATGCGAGATCGCGGATGAGCAGGGCAGGGCTTGGCATCACCAGGCGAAGCTTGGCTGTTGCGGTGTCAGGCGGCCCGATTTCTGTCCGGTCGGGCCGACGAAATCGACCTTGATCAGTTTCAGCCGGGGAAACTCGGCAAAGAGCCGAATTTCGACGGCGCGCAAGGCGACAGGCCTAGCGCATTGCCAGCGGTAGTCGGCGTCGAGGTCGAGATGCCCGGCAGCGGCCTTAGCGGAAAAGATGGCCGATTCGACCTCGGCCGGCCTGGCCGTACAACCCGCTGCAGCCGGCAGCTGGAACAGGTGCTCGGGGGCTTCCAGCGTCGTCTTCATGGCCTGCATCGCCTGCTTCTCCGCCGGCGTGCGCGGCGCTCGTTCGAAACCGAGCAGGCCGTCGAGGGGCGATTCCAGGTGGATGCTCAGGTTGTCGCCATCGACGGCGATCTCCAGCCGGGCTTCGCCATGCACATGGGCGGGGGCGGCGAATGCCGGCGCGTTGAGGGCGAGGGCCAGGGTGAGGGCGATAAGGCGCATGGTGACTCTCCTGTCAGTTGTCCCAGCCGGCATCGAAGGCGACCAGCACTCGTGGTGGCTGGGCGACGCTCGGCGAACGATGGACGATGCCGCGCCCGCCGTTGTCTTGCCACAGGCTGCCCTTGAGCAGCGCGACGGTGAAGGGTTCAATGCTGTCGATCCGATGGCCGGCGAGCAGCAGGCCGGAGCTTTCGTCCGGCTTGCCGCCCGAGGCGGCGCCAAGGAAGCGGTGATCGACAAAGGCGTCCTCGACCCACTCGGTGCCCGGGCCGCGATAGGTGCACAGCATGCGGATGCCGACGCGATCGACATGCAGGCGGGGACACATGGCCTGGCGAACGACTTCGAGGCGGACGCCAACGGTGGGCGCGTCGAGCAGTTCGCCGAGCATTTCGGCGAGCAGGGTCAGGTCGTCGGCCAGCGCGTCGCGCCCGGGGCCGGGTGGCAGGCGGGCGAGGTCGGGTGTCCGGCCCGGCGGCAAGGTCTGGCGGAAACCGCTGCCGAGGTCGTCGGCGTGCCTATCCAGCCAGGCGGAAATCAGCGTATCGACCGGCCGTCGCCATTGGGCCAGCTGGATGCCCGGCTCGAAAATCCGGGGCAGTGTGAGCGCATCGTCGCTGATGGCGGCACAACTCGTGGCTTTCGGCGGCAGGGGAGCGTTCATGGTCGGGCCTCGGTTTTTGGGCAAAATGGGTTGTGCACCGCAGCAGTCAAGGCTGGCAGGCCAGCGCCTGGCTGCGGCAGGTCGAACGGAGTTGTCGTGCATGCCAGGCGACCTGGCCGGAAACGACGGTCGTCGCGACGCGGCTGCGAAAGCGCCGGCCGGCATCGATTTCCTCAACGGCGCTAACGGCGATGCCTGGCGCGATCTTGTCGATGCGGCCATGACGGACCAGCAGGTCGCCCTCGAAGATTCGGCCTTCATTGACCAGGCGGGCGTTGCGGATGCGCGGGGTGTTCATGCGAGTCTCGTCGGGTGTTTGGCGATCTGGGCTGGTTGCGCTGCCATAAGCGCTTCAGTCGGCCTTCGGCATCAGCAAGAAAGAAAAGCTGGCGGCGTACTGGACGAGATCGGCATCCTCGCCGACAGACGGGGTTTCGTGTTTGACGTAAATGACGTTCAGACCCTGATTGGCCACCTTGAGTCTCACCTTTCCATGGCGGTCGGTGGATACGGTCAGCCCGTCCGGATCGTTGGCAAAGTCCGGGGCAACCTTGGCGCCGGCGAGCGGCTTGCCGTTGAACAGGACGCGCAGTGTGATGGCGTCGCCCTTCTGCTGTGGCAGGGTCGGCCGCACAGGCAGGATTTGCAGCGGGTGATCCGGCAAGGCATGCAGCGGCGCGCTCAAGTCGCGCGTCTGATGAATCGCCAGCTTGATGTAGCGACCGCTCTTTCTGGCGTTGGCGACCTCGCTCCTGCTCTTGGCCAACCACTTGCCGTCGCTGCCCTGCGTGTAATAACCATTATCGAGAATGCCCGCCACCACGGCTGGGTTCGCCGTGCGGTCGACCAGCAGCAGGTAGTCGGTCTTGATGAGCTGGCTAGGCACGGGCTGACCGGAGGCATCGTAGCCGGCGAGGGGCCGAATCCTGTCGAACTTGGTAACGATGGGGTCGTCTTTGCCACCGTCGCCGTAAATCATCGCCAGTTCGCCGGCACGCTGGGCGAACCAGATGCCGTGGGCGCTGGCGCTCGTGCTGAAGACAAGCGCGCCAAGCAGGGAAAAAAGGGTGAAAAGATGGGCTTTTGTTTTCATCGGAATTCGCTTTAAAAGTAAGAAGTCCAGCCGCCCGCCTGCTGCCGTTTGTAATCGGCAAAACGGCGGCAAAGCGGATAGAGGGCTGGAAGCAGCAGCGCAGCCATGAGCCAGATCTGCCAGACGGCATTGAAGCCAAAGCGTTCGCCCTGCGTGGCGCCGAATACCGCGGTCAAGGCGAGGTAAAGCCCGCGCAGCACGTAGAGATGGAGGACGTAGAAGAACATCGGCACGCGGCCCAGCGTCTGGAAAAACGCCCAGGGACGCCCTTTCTCCAGCCTGGCGAGGAGCAACAGCGCCAGACCGAGCGTGAAGAGCACGAAGAGGAAGGAGGGCGGGTATTTGGTGACGTTCAGCCAGGCCATTGCTTCGCCCAGCAAACTCGCGGCGGGGGCTCGGGGGTGATCGCCATAGACGTTGAGCCCGCGTAAGGCGACAAACAGGGCGAGCATGCCGATCCCCGCGCGCGTGAGCCAAAGCTGGCGTTCCTTCGGGGCGGTGGCCCGGCTGTACAGCGGCCCGCTGGCGTAGCCGAGAAGGATGATGCCGATCCACGGCAGCAGTGGATAAGAGGTACGCGCCTTCAGGCCTTCGGCCAGCCAGTTCAGCTCGATGATCGAACGGTCATGCAGGATGGCCCAGAGCGGATACGCCGCCTGCTCCGGCAGGAAATGAATCCCGTCCAGCAGATGATGGCCGGCGACGATCGCGATTCCCAGCAGCCACTGCCCGTTGCGTGGCAGCCAGAGAAGCGCTGCCAAGGCCAGCATGGATAGACCGATTGCCCAGATGACCTGCAGATACAGCATTTTGGGCAGCAGCGGAAAGGACCATGCCAGGTTGATCAGCGTCAGCTCCAGCACAATCAGGAAGATTCCGCGCGTGGCAAGGTAACGGCTGGTTTCACGCCGCTCATCCCGATCCTGTGCGGCCATCTTCTGGCCATAGCACCAGGCACCCAAACCGGTCAGAAAGACGAAGACCGGTGCACAGAAGTGGCTCGCCAGGCGGGTAAAAAAGAGGGCCGGCGCGGTCGTATCCAGGTTCATCGGATCGACCACCTGATGGTGCAGGTAGAAATACTCGCGCACGTGGTCGAGCAGCATCAGCGCCATCGCCACCCCGCGCAGGGTGTCGATGGCTGCGATGCGTTGCGTCTGGCTGGCCGTTTGCATCAGAACTTGGCTTGCATGCCCAGGGTGATGGTGCGCGGTGCGCCAGGGGTGATCCAGTACACGTCGTAGGAGCTGGCGTAGTAGGTCTTGTCGAACAGGTTGTCGATGTCCAGCGAGAAGCGCAGGGTCTTGTTCGGCTTCCAGTAGGCCATCGTGCGTACCGTCGTGTAGCCCGGCAGTTCGAAGCTGTCGATGCTGTTGCCGGCACGCTTGCCGACATAGGTCGCACCGGCGCCGAAGCCGTAGCGGCCGGCGCTGAAGCCGTCCTCGTACATGGCCAGGGCGCTGCCGCTGTGCTTCGGCACGTTGATCAGGCGGGCGCCGACCAGTGCAGCGTTGCTGTCCTTGGTGATTTCGGCATCGATGAAGGCGTAGTTGGCCAGGACGCGGATCTTGTCCGTGATCTGCCCGGAGAAGTCGAACTCGACGCCGCGGCTGCGCGCTTCGCCGGCGGCGATAGAGAAGCCGGCGTTGGCCGGGTCGTTGGTCAGCACGTTCTTCTTGTCGATTTCGAAAACCGATACGGTGCCGCCATAGCGCTTGTTCAGCGCCTCGTACTTGAGGCCGATTTCCTTCGACTTGCCGCGCTCGGGGTCAAACGAGCCGCCGGCCGCGTCGACGCCGTTGTTGGCGCGGAAGGATTCGCTGGCCAGTGCGTAAACCGACAGCGTCGGCGTGGCCAGCCAGGACAGGCCAAGGCGCGGCGTCGTCACGTTGTGTTCCTGCTCGCTACGCACACCGGTGCTGCGATTGTCGATTTCCTGGCGGAAACGGTCGTGGCGCAGGCCGACGAGTAAGCGCCAGTCGGTGGCGAAGGCGATCTGGTCCTGCAGGAAAAATCCCGTGTTGTTCTGGGTTTCCAGCGTATTGGTCGGTGTCGTATTCAGCGCCAGGGGCGTCTGACCATAGACCGGGTCGTAGATGTTCAGGCCGTAGGTTGTCGTCGAACGGCCGCGCTTCATCACCTGATCGAGTTCGAAGCGATAGCTGTCGATACCCGCCAGCACCTCGTGCTTCAGCCAGCCGGTGGCGAACTTGCCATGCACTTCGCCCTGGAAGGCGAGGTCGTTCGAGCTGTAGTCGCGGTAACGCCGCTCGCGTTCGATCACCGGGGCGCCGGCCGTGGTCCAGCGAACGCTGCCCGCCGTGCGCGGACTGGCCTCGGTCGAATAGCCCTCCAGGCTGGTCGTCCGGTAGGCCAGGCCGGCCTTGGCCTTCCAGTCGCTGGAAAACTCGTGCTCGACGGTCAGGTTGTGGGTCTTGTTGTCGATCGTGATGTCGCCATCGTTCGGTTCGCCCAGGAAACGGTCGCGCGGGACGCTGCCGACCTGGCCGTTGATGGCGATGACGCCACGGTCCATCGGCGCTTTCTGGCGGATCGCCTCGAAGTCGTAATTGACCACGGTGCTGGGTGAGAGCAGCCAGGTGAAGGACGGCGCGATCAGGTAGCGCTGACTGTCGACATGGTCGCGGAAACTGCCCTTGTCTTCGTAGGCCATGTTCAGGCGGTAGGCCAGGGTATCGCTGATCGGGCCGGTGGAATCGATGCTTGTCCGGTAGGTGTCGTAGCTGCCGGCATAGACCTCGACGGCATGGCCGGTCTTGAACTGCGGTTTCTTGGTCACGATGTTGAGGATGCCGCCCGGCTCGCTGCCGCCGTAGAGCGCCGAGGCCGGCCCCTTGATCACTTCCAGGCGTTCGACGTTGGCCATGTCGCGCGGTGCGTTGTAGCCGCGATTGCCGGCAAACCCGTTGCGCAGGAAGTTGGCGCCGGTATCTGGATTGCCGGCGAAGCCGCGAATCGAGAAGTTGTCCCACAAACCGCCGAAACTGTTCTGGCGATTGACGCCGCTGACGTAATCGTAGGCTTCTTCGAGGCGCACGGCGCCGATGTCGTCGATGGCCTGGCGCGGCACCACGCGCACCGCCTGCGGTACTTCGCGCAAGGGCGTCTCGGCGCGGGCAACACCGGCCTCGTCGCTGTAATAGCTTTGGCCCTCGCTGCGGCCGACGACCTGGACTTTGCCCAGTTGCGCTTCCTGTGCCTGGGCCGGAAAAGCGAAGGCGGCCAGCAGGGCGAGTTGCAGGGCGGGATATTTCAGTTGGGATGCGTGCATTGCTTTCCTCGTTAGAGACTTGTACTTATTGGGTGGTTGTAAAGGGTCGTGGATCAGCCGGTGGTCTTGGCTTCGCCGACATCGCGCACGCCGCAGAACATGGCGAAGGCCTGCTCGATCATGGCTTGCGGAATGTCGCGGACGATGAAGACGAGGCGGCTCTTGCGGTCGTTGTATGGTGCTTCGGCCGGCCAGTCGTCGATTCGGCTGTAGGGGTACATGACGTGTTGGACGCATTGCACGATGCGCGGCTTGTGGTCACCGACGACATTGAGCAGGCCCTTGATGCGCAGGATGCGGTCGCCCATCGTTTCCAGCAGCGTCGCCACGGCGTCGGCGAAGAAGACCCATTGCAGCGGTTCGTCGAAAGTCAGGGCAAAGCTGTAAACGTGCGCGTCGTGGCGGTCGACATCGTGGTGATGGTGATGATGCCCGTGCGCCTTGCGGCGTTCCTCGCGCACCTTTTCCTCGGCCAGCCAGCCGGCGACATCGGGAGTCTTGCTGCCCGGGTCATAGAGACCGCAATGGGTCAGCGAAGCCACGGCGACCTCGCCACGATGCACGTAAATCTGGGCGGCTGCCGGGTTGAGGCGGCTCAGCGTGCGGCTGACTTCGGCCAGATGCGCCTTGTCCGCCAGGTCGCATTTGCTCAGTAACAAGCGGTCGGCCATCGCCACCTGCTTGACCGGCTCGGGATGGTTGGCCAGTTGGGTCAGGATGTGGGTGCTGTCGACCACGGTGACCACGCCGTCGGTGCGGTAACGCTCGGCGATGAAGAAGTCCTCCATCAATGTGTAGATCACCGGTGCCGGATCGGCCAGGCCGGTGGTTTCGATGATCACGCGGTTGATCGGCGGCAATTCGCGGCGCAGGCTGCGCATGAAGAGTTCCTTCAGGCTCTTTTCCAGGTCGCTGCGCACCGTGCAGCAGATGCAGCCGGATTCGAGCATGACCAGGTCTTCGTCGATCTTGGTGACCAGATGATGGTCCACAGCCACGCTGCCGAACTCGTTGATCAGCACGGCAGTGCGCTCCATCTCCGGCTGGGTCAGCAGGTGGTTGAGCAAGGTCGTCTTGCCGGCACCGAGAAAGCCGGTGAGCAGGGTGACGGGGATGCGGCGGTCCGCCGAAAGAGAAGGGGTCATGGTCTGGGCAAAGGCGGAGGTTCGTTCAGGTCGCTGCAATAACTGCGACGGATAAAGTCCGTTACAAAGACGCAATGTTATAACATTGCATTTGTGTAATCCAAGCCCACCGCCCTAAAATCGCGTTCATGACCGATCTACCGACCGATGCCGCCGACCACTGCGAGTCATTTCTCGACAACGTTGCCACCCGCTGCAAGGAGCGTGGCGCGGCGCTGACGCCGATTCGGCGCGATGTGCTGGCGCTGCTCTATGCCAGTCCGAACGGGCTCAAAGCCTACGACCTGCTGGCCAAGGTCAAGGAAGCGCGCAGCAATGCCACGCCGCCGACCGTCTACCGGGCGCTTGATTTCCTGATCGAGCAGGGGTTGGTGCACAAGATCGGGCGCATCAACCAGTTCGTCGCCTGTCGCCATGATTCGCACTGCCTGCCCAGCCTCTTCCTGGTCTGCCCGCGTTGCGGCAAGGTTAGCGAACTGCACGACCACAGTCTGATGCAGGCGCTGATGAACAGCATCGGCCAGGCCGGCCACCAGCTGGACAGCCCGGAAGTCGAAATCACGGCCATCTGTCCGGCCTGTGCCGCTGCCTGAGTCCGGGCAGACTCAGGCCAAAACCTTCACGCACTGCGGCCTTTCGCCCGCAAGGCCTATCAGCGAGCCAGAGGCTTTTTCGGCAGAGCCGGAAAAGCGGCGGCCTCGCTCAGCCAATCGCACACTGCTGCGGTGCACGGCCCGAAATGGGCAAAAACCGAACTGCCGTTACGCAGGGTTACCGGCCGTCAAGCACAGGTGCTGGCGAGCCGGCTAGACTGCGGGGAATCCATTCGCCCGCCAAACAGCCATGACCCGCCGCCTCAAACGCCTGCTGACGCCGCCTTTCATCTTGTTCGCGGCCTTTTTGTTGTGGTTCTGGGAATGGATGTGGGCGCCGCTCGAACGGCTGATGGCGCGCCTCGGGCAATTGCCCGGGCTGCGTCGGCTCGAAGGCTGGATCGCCCGTGCGCCGCGCTACCTGGCGCTGGGCTGCTTCATCATTCCCGGCGCAGTGCTGTTGCCCTTCAAGGTGGCCGGACTCTATTTCATTGCCCACGGTGCGCCTGTTTTCGGGCTGGCCACCTTCCTCGCTGCCAAGGTCGTCGGCACCGCGCTGGTGGCGCGCATCTTCACGCTGACTAAGCCGCAGCTGCTGCAAATCGGCTGGTTCGCCCGTGCCTACGCGGCGGTGACAGCCTTCCGCGACCGCGTGTTCGCCGCCTTGCATGCGCATCCGCTCTACCGCCGCAGCCGTGCTGCGCTTGACGCCTGGCGCGTGCATCTGCGCAAGGTGCGCCGCGGTTTGCGCTATCACCTCGCGCGCCGCTGGAAGGCGGTCTATCGCCTGACCTTGAGGCGCGGCCGGCTGACCTGCTGTTAAGCCACGCCGAGCCCGCCCATGCGCTGGGCCGATTGGGTGATGGCCAAGACGCAGGGGTGGGTGACGCGGCGCTCGACCGAGATGGCGTAGTAGTTGGCGGTGACCTCCGTCGTGCGACCGACGACGGCAAGCTGGCCATCGGCGACAAATTCCTCCTCGACGACACTGGGCACCGGAAACACCCCCTTGCCGGCGCGGCCGAAGGCGGCCATCAGGGCGGTGTCGTCGAACTCGCCGACGATGCGCGGGCGGATGCGCTTGCGTTCCAGCCAGGGCTCCAGCGCGCTGCGGATGGCCGAATCCTCGCCCGGTAGCAGTACGGGCAGGGCGCCCAGGCAGGCCGGGAAGGGCAGCGTTGCGCCACCGATCAGACCCGGGGCAGCGAGAAAACTGAGCCCCGATTCCAGCAATTGGTGGTTGTAGGCGCGCACGCTGTAGGAGGGCGGCAGCGGGCCGTCGGAAATGACCAGGTCAAGCTGGTGCACGGCCAGCTGGCCGAGCAGGCGGTCGAGTTGCCATTCGCGGCAGACGATGCGGGTCGGCTGCTCGCCTTCGATGGCCGGCTGGAGCAGGCGATAGGCCAGCGATTTGGGCACGGCATCCGAGACGCCAACGCGGAATTCGGTCGGCCGGCCCTGCGGGTGGTGCTTGATGACGCTTTCCAATTCGGCGCTCAAGGCGAACATCTCGTCAGCGTAGTCGAGCGCCAGCTTGCCAGCCTCGGTCAGCACCAGCGAGCGCCCCTGTTTGGCGAAGAGCTGCGTGCCCAGGCTGTCTTCGAGCAGGCCGATCTGGCCGCTCAGGGTTTGCGGCGTGACGTTGATCGACTCGGCCGCCCGTGCCACGCTGCCGGCCCGTGCCACCTTCCAGAAGTAGTAAAGATGCTTGTGGTTCATAAGCGTCGAAAAATTCGATGTATTTTCTGAAATAAATCGAATTTATTTTACATTCATCCTAAGCTAAGGTACCTGCCATTTTTCCGCTCACCCCACCTGGTACGCCCATGCTCGCCACTCTCGTCGCCGTCTTCGTCGTTGCCTACGCTGCCATCGCGCTGGAACACCCGCTCAAGATCAACAAATCCGCTTCCGCCCTGGTCGGTGCCGGGCTGTTGTGGACCATCTATGCGCTGTCCACCGGCGATCATCATCTGGTCAGCGAACAGTTGGGCGAATCGCTGATGGGTACCGCGCAGATCGTCTTCTTCCTGATGGGCGCCATGGCCATCGTCGAGGTGGTCGATGCGCACAACGGCTTCGAGGTCATCACCCAGCGCATCCGCACCACCAAGCTGTCATCGCTGATGTGGCTGGTCGGCTTCGTCACCTTCTTCCTCAGTTCAGTGCTCGACAACCTGACCACCACCATCGTCATGATTTCACTGATGCGCAAGCTGCTGGCCAAGCATGAGGATCGCCTGTTCTTCGCCGGCATCATCATCATTGCCGCCAACTCGGGCGGCGCCTGGTCGCCGATCGGCGACGTGACGACCACCATGCTGTGGATCGGCGGTCAGATCACGGCGCTCAATATCATCGAGTCGGTGCTGCTACCGGCGCTGGTCAGCATGGTCATTCCGCTCGCCATCACCGCCTTCGTGCTGCGTGGCAAATCGGTCGAGTCGCCGGTTGGCGGTGCCAGCGAGCATGGCATCAAGACCACCGAGTTCGAGCGCAACCTGATGTTCTTCATGGGCATCGGCATCCTCGTTGCCGTGCCGGCCTTCAAAACAATCACTCACCTGCCGCCCTTCATGGGCATCCTGTTCGGCCTTGGCCTGCTGTGGCTGGTCGGCGATCTCGTCCATCGCAAGAAGGAAGACGAATTCAAGCACCACCTGACGCTGGTGCATGCGCTGTCGCGCATCGACATGAGCTCGCTCGTCTTCTTCGTCGGCATCCTGCTCGCCGTTGCTACGCTGGAACACACGCACATCCTGTCGTCGCTGGCCGGCTGGCTGAACGCCACGGTCGGGCGCATCGACGTCATCGTGCTGATCATCGGCGTGGTCAGCGCCATCGTCGACAACGTGCCGCTGGTGGCTGCCTCCATGGGCATGTACAGCCTGGGCGAATTCCCGGCCGATCACTTCCTGTGGCAGTTCCTCGCCTACTGCGCCGGCACCGGCGGTTCCATCCTGATCATCGGCTCGGCCGCCGGCGTGGCGGCCATGGGCCTGGAGAGGATTCACTTCTTCTGGTACGTGAAAAAGATCAGCGGCCTCGCCCTGATCGGTTATCTGGCCGGGGCGGGCACCTATCTGCTGCAACACCAGCTCATGAGCTGACTGCTGCGGTGCACCGCCCTAGGAGGCAAAAAAACGACGCCGCTCCGGAACTATTGCGCTTTCCTATCGTACGAATTGCACATCACAATTTGGCTAGTGTATTGACGTTGCCTAAGATAATCTCGTTAGTTGATTGAATGTCTTTATCGAGGAGAGAGCAAATGGCAAACCAAGGAACCACCCCGAACAACGCCGGCCAATGCCCGGTCATGCATGGCGGCGCCACGTCGTCCGACCAGTCGCCGATGGCCTGGTGGCCCAATGCGCTGAACCTGGACATCCTGCACCAGCACGATAGCAAGACCAACCCGATGGGCGCCGGCTTCAACTACCGCGAAGAGTTGAAGAAGCTCGACGTCGAAGCCCTCAAGAAAGACCTCAAGGCCCTGATGACCGACAGCCAGGAATGGTGGCCGGCTGACTGGGGCCACTACGGCGGCCTGATGATCCGCATGGCCTGGCACTCGGCCGGCACCTACCGCATTGCCGACGGCCGGGGCGGTGGCGGCACCGGCAACCAGCGTTTCGCGCCGCTCAACTCCTGGCCCGATAACGGCAACCTCGACAAGGCACGCCGCCTGTTGTGGCCGATCAAGAAAAAATACGGCAACAAGATCAGCTGGGCCGACTTGATGATCCTAGCCGGCAACATGGCCTACGAATCGATGGGCTTGAAGACCTTCGGCTTCGCTTTCGGCCGTGAAGACATCTGGCATCCGGAAAAGGACATCTACTGGGGTTCCGAGAAACAATGGCTGGCGCCGACCGGCAGCGAAGGCAGCCGCTACTCCGGCCAACGCGATTTGGAAAACCCGCTCGCCGCCGTGATGATGGGCCTGATCTACGTGAATCCGGAAGGCGTGGACGGCCAGCCCGACCCGCTCAAGACCGCGCAGGACATGCGCGTCACTTTCGCCCGCATGGCCATGAACGACGAAGAAACCGTTGCCCTCACGGCCGGTGGCCACACCGTCGGCAAGGCACACGGCAACGGCAGCGCGGCCAATCTCGGCCCAGCCCCGGAAGGCGCCAACATCGAAGAGCAGGGCATGGGCTGGATCAATCACAACAGCCGCGGCATCGGCCGCGACACCGTGACCAGCGGCATCGAAGGTGCCTGGACCACCCACCCGACGCAATGGGACAACGGCTACTTCAAGCTGCTCTTCAAGTACGACTGGTGGTTGCAAAAGTCGCCGGCCGGCGCGCACCAGTGGGAGCCGATCAACATCGCCGAAGAAGACATGCCGGTCGATGTCGAAGACCCGAGCATCCGCTGCAAGCCGATGATGACCGACGCCGACATGGCGCTGAAGTTCGACCCGGCCTACCGCCAGATCGCCGAGCGCTTCCGCGACGACCAGGCCTACTTCGAGCAGGTCTTCGCCCGCGCCTGGTTCAAGCTGACCCACCGCGACATGGGCCCGAAAGCCCGCTACTTCGGTCCGGACGTGCCCAAGGAAGACCTCATCTGGCAAGACCCGATCCCCGCCGGTCGCAAGGATTACGACGTGGCCGCCGTCAAGGCCAAGATCGCCGCCGCCGGCCTGAGCATTGGCGAAATGGTCGCCACCGCCTGGGACAGCGCCCGTACCTATCGCGGCTCCGACAAGCGCGGCGGTGCCAACGGCGCACGCATCCGCCTCGCCCCGCAGAAGGATTGGGAAGGCAACGAGCCGGCCCGTCTGGCCAAGGCGCTTGCCGTCTATGAAAAGATCGCCGCCGACACCGGCGCCAGCATCGCCGACGTCATCGTCCTCGCCGGCAATGTTGGGGTCGAGCAGGCCGCCAAGGCTGCCGGCTTCGCCGTCGAAGTACCTTTCGCACCGGGCCGCGGCGATGCCACGCAAGCGATGACCGACGTCGAATCCTTCGCCGTGCTCGAACCGCTGGCCGACGGTTTCCGCAACTGGCAGAAGACACACTACGTGGTGACGCCGGAAGAAATGATGCTCGACCGCGCCCAGCTCATGCGCCTCACCGCCAGCGAAATGACCGTTTTGGTCGGCGGTTTGCGCGTCCTCGGTGCCAACTACGGCGGCAGCCCGCACGGCGTCTTCACCGACCGCGTCGGTGCCCTGAGCAACGACTTCTTCGTCAATCTGACCGACATGGCCTACACGTGGAAACCGACCGGCCGCAACAGCTACGCCATCGTCGAGCGGAAGAGCGGCGCCACCAAATGGACCGCCACCCGCGCCGATCTGGTCTTCGGCTCCAACTCCGTGCTGCGCGCCTACGCCGAGGTCTACGCCCAGGACGACAACCAGGAGAAGTTCGTCAAAGACTTCATCGCCGCCTGGACCAAGGTGATGAACGCGGATCGGTTCGATCTGGTTTGATGCGGTAATCGCCCCGAACTGCGAGGGATCGCGGGGAGGGGGTAAGAAAAGCCCGGCGCTGTGCGTCGGGCTTTTTACTAGGCTGGGTGTGCAGAATAGGGGGGCTGCGGTGCACTAATGAAAACGGGTAAAAACCGAAGTTGAATTACCGGGCGCAGAGCCTGTTTTAAGCGTTAGTAAAGGCCTGTTGCCTACTAGTTCTGACGCCATGCCAACGTAGATCGAGTGTCGCCTTTGTTTTAGCCGAAAAAAAGCCGAGCATACCGCCCGGCCTTGGTCGCTGTTCTCTGTTTATGGGTTGGAGTGTGCTGTGTGCAGTATCTCAACTTCTTCGTGTTCCCACTGAGCTACGACTTCCGATATTAGTCGAGCCTTTTCATGGGTGTCGGGGGCATGCTGGTGGGCTTCCTTGAACTCATCCAGTGCCTGATGAACGGCTTCAGCCTTCGAGTGTGCGTGAGGCATAGAACTTCTCTTTCCTAGCGAAATGCTGCATTGCGACAATCTCATGCTAGGCCTGCAGCATGCGATTTTCAATTATTTTTGAAACAAATTAATGCGTTGCACAATAGAAAAAGCCTGGGGTTCCCCTGCCTTCCTTGTTTTTGCAATTGGATTTAGCGTGTGCTCTGCGTACTCAATCCAAGGTACTGGGTACTGATCGCTCAAAATTTAGCTTGGGTATCGTTCGCTATAGACGAAGTTACACAAGCTAAAGGGGGCAGAGAGAATTCTGTTTCTGAACCGTGGAGCGCTGTATATCGAGCCCTCCCATCTGCTGTGGTGCACCGCCCATTTAGGGCAAAAACCAAATATAAACGTGGTTCGTCTCCGTTTATCCCGTTGGAAATGGGTTGGCCCCGGAGGATTTCCGGTGACTCTATCTAGCGATCCGAGAAAGAACCTGATCCGCTCAGTCGGATGAACCGAGTTGGGCGAATTGCTCGCGTAGCCGGTCCAGCGTCGCGGGTTCGCCGCGCAGCTGGAAATAGGCGCCTTCTTCTTCCGAGCGTTCGGAGAGCACGACGCAATTGGCGTAGATGTCCTTGCGCAGTTGCTGGGCCGACCAGGGCAGGAAGAGTTCGGTCTCGACCACGCCTTGCTGAAAGAAGGCGATGATCTGGAGGCGCAGCGCGGCCACGTCTTCTGGGCGCCGGGCGCTCATCACGACGCAATCCGGGTATTGCGCCCGCAGGGCCGCTTCGCGTTCGGCCTGGGCGGTGGCGTCGCCCACGTGATCGATCTTGTTGAAGACGCGAAGGCGCGGCACGGCGTCGGCGCCGATTTCGGCCAGCACCTTGTCGGTGACTTCCAGTTGGCGCTCGAAGCCTGGATCGCTGGCGTCGATTACGTGGAGCAGCAGCGCGGCGTCCAGCGCTTCGTCCAGCGTCGATTTGAACGAGGCGACAAGGCCGTGCGGCAGGTTCTTGATGAAGCCGACCGTATCGCTGACCAGCACGCGCGGCACGCTTTCCGGGTAAAGCGTGCGCACGGTCGTGTCGAGGGTGGCGAAAAGCTTGTTGGCGACCAGCACTTCACTCCCGGTCAGCGCCCGCATCAGGGTCGACTTGCCGGCATTGGTGTAGCCGACGAGCGCCACGCTGCTCAGGCCCTGGCGTTCCTGGCGCCGGGCGCGCTGGGTCTTGCGCTCGGCTTCCAGGGCGACAATTTCGAGTTGCAGTTCGGCGATGCGGTCGCGGATCTTGCGGCGGTCCATCTCGGTGGCCGATTCGCCGGCCCCGCGCCCGCCCACGCCGCTGCGTTGCCGCCCCTGCGGCCCGGCCAGCTTGGCTGCCTCGCGCAAGCGCGGCGCCATGTAGCCGAGGCGGGCGATTTCAACCTGCGCCTTGGTAGCGCGGGAGCGGGCATTGCGGTGGAAGATCTCGAGGATGACCATGGTGCGGTCCATCACCTCGCAACCGGCATCGATCTCCAGGTTGCGCGCCTGCGAGGGCGAGATTTCATGGTCGACGAAGATGGCCGAGATATCGTAGGCCCCGGAATTGGCGACTACCGGAGTGAGGCCGTCCACATCCTCGAATTCGGTTTCGTAATCGATGAATCGGCGGATTTCCTGACGTTTGCCGATGCCCAGGTAGCCCGTCGTGTCGAAGGCGGTCCGCTTCTGGATAAAGGTATGCACGACCACGTAGCCCAGCGTTTTGGCCAGCTCGCGCAGTTCGGCCAGCGAGGCTTCGAACTCGATGTCGCTGACCGTCGGGAGCTGTACCGCCGCCACAACCGCGTAAAGGGGCTTTTCGTTGATCTCTATCTGCATTGGTGACGGCTTTTCATGGGCAAAGGCGGATAGTACCCGGCTAGCGACGACTTGACCCAACGAACTGGCCGCGAAGCCATTGCGATGGAGCGCTGGCAGGTAGCGCACAAGCGATATGCAGCGCTACAAGCGGCTCACTCACCTTGCTGCGGTGCACTGCTCATTTTGGCCAAAAACCAATATTCCACCAGCCCAACTGGGCGCCATGTCGCTGTTGGCAGCTCAGCCAAAAATGTCGTCGTACTTCTGCCATGTTTGACGATTGTCAGTGTTTCTATCGTCTCAATGCTTTTATACTTGCTGACACAATAATTTCTGCGACGCACCCCAATGCTGCTGAAACTCCGCCAGATGCTGGCTTTTTGTTGCCTCTGCCTCTCCTTGCAGGCGAGCGGGCGCGAGGGGGCGACGGTTCATGTGGCGGTGCTCGATGGTTCGCCGCCGATGTCATACCGCAACAGCGCGGGCGAGATCACGGGTTTCAGCATGGCGATCATGCGGGCCTTGTGCGAGGAAATGAAGATCAATTGCCAGTACCGTGTGGTGTCGCTGGATCGCATTTTGAGCGTGCTGGAAAGCGGCGAATGCGACATGTCGGCGGCCGCGCTGCTCGATACGCCGGAGCGGCGGGCGCGGGTGTTGTTGAGCCGGCCGATCTTTCGTTCGCGGTCCATCTGGTTTGCCAAGCCCGGTTTGGCACCGGGCAATGCCAAGGCTTTGGTGGCGGTAGTGCGTTCGTCGGCGCAGGAGCGCTATGCGGAGAAACAGGGCTGGAAGACGGTTTCGGTATTGAGCAACCAACTGATTTCGCCGGCACTCGAATCGGGCTTGGCCGATGCGGCGCTGGTGCCGATGCCGACGGCGTTGGGCATGATGATGCCGGCTTCGTTCCAGAACATGGGTTTGGTCATGCAGGTGATGGATGACCCGGCACTGGGCGGCGATGCCAGCTTTCCGGTGGCGCCACGCCGGCCGGAACTGAAGCAGGCGCTGGATGCGGCCATCGAGCAGATCAAGCGCGACGGTCGTTACGACCGGATCAATTCCGAATTTCTGCCTTTCCGGGTCGAGTGATGCACGATACGGTGAAGCCTGAACAGAAGGCGGTGGCGCAGGGTTTGACGACCAGCCGCGCCTTCGGTGTGTTGATGCTGGTGTTCGGCACGCTCTTCCTGATCGGGCTCGGCCTCCTGGCGATCGATCAGCAGCGGGTGAGCGATACCGCCAGCGAGATGCAGAACGAGACCATGCCGAAGATGATCCGCTATCAGCGGCTGGCGCGGAATATCGAGCAGATTCGCCAGGAGGGCGAGCGGGTGATCGCCGCCGAGTCGCCGCAGGCGCGGGCGCAGTCCTTGAGCTTGCTCAATCTCATCGTCAGCCACCCGAGCGTCCGCGAGCACAAGCAGGCGGCAGAGTTGAGCGAGCAGTGCCAGACTTTCCTGATCGATGTGGTCAAGCGGGCGGAAGGGCGTAGCGCCGTTGGTCCGGCCGACAAGGAGGCATGGCGGGCCTTGTCGAACCGGCTGGGTTTTCTGGTAGACGACATCTTCCTCGAGAGCGCCAATTTCGTCGGCGAGGAAGTTTCGGTGGTGTCGCAGAGCATGCACCAGGCGCGCGCCAAGCTGATCATGGTGCTGTCGGTGGTGGCCATGGCCTTGGTGCTGCTCTCCTGGCTGCTCGGGCGCCTGTTGATCCGCCCACTGCGTCAGCTGGGCCGTGAGCTCTCGGCATTGAACAGCGAACGCCGTGCGCCGCAATTCAATCCATCGCCGCTCAGTGAAATCAGCGCCTTGCAATCGGCCGTCGGCGAACTGCACAAGTTGTTGCGGCAGAAGGAAGAGGAGCGCGTCGCCTCGGAAAAGCTGGCCTACGAGACGGCCGAGGCGGCCAAGCGCGTGCAGCGGATTTTCCTGGACAACATCAGCCACGAACTGCGTACGCCGATGAACGGCATCATGGGCATGACGCACCTTGCCCTGCGCCGCGTTTCCGACCCCAAGGCGCAGGAGCAGTTGACCACGGCGATGGGCTCGGCCAAGCAGTTGCTGCGCCTGATCGAAGACTTGATCGACATGTCGCAGCTCGAAGCCAAGCGCCTGGATTTGCGCGTTTCGCGCTTTTCCGTCGACAAGCTGCTGACGGGCGTGGCGCTCTACCTGGAGCCACTGGCGAGCAAGAAGGGCCTGCAACTGCAAACCGTGGTTGCACCAGAATTGCTCGGCGTGGAGTTGGCCGGCGATAGCGGCCGGCTGGAGCAGATTCTCAAGCACCTCGGCACCAATGCGCTGAAATTCACCGAAAAGGGCGGCGCCACGCTGACGGCCGAAGTGCTGGGCGAGAGCGATGCCAGCCTGCAACTACGCTTTGCCGTGCGCGACACCGGCTGTGGAATCGCCGAATCGCTGCGCTCGCGCTTGTTTACGCTCTTCGAGCAGGGTGACGGTAGCACCACACGCAAGCATGGCGGCACCGGCCTCGGCCTGGCGCTGTGCAGGCAGCTGGTCGAAACGATGGCCGGCGAGATCGGCGTCGATAGCAACG
This sequence comes from Azonexus sp. IMCC34839, assembly GCF_047047955.1. Classification (GTDB taxonomy): domain Bacteria; phylum Pseudomonadota; class Gammaproteobacteria; order Burkholderiales; family Rhodocyclaceae; genus Azonexus. Next base: position 296,696 of record NZ_CP150631.1, read on the forward strand.
AGGACGAGGGCAGTACCTTCTGGTTCAAAGTGAGGCTGGCTCGTTCGGTTGAGCAGGAGAGCGCGGCGGCGTCTGGCGCGGAGCAAAAAACCGCACTTTAAGCACCGCCCGCGCGCTGCTGCGGTGCACTGCCCATTTTGGCCAAAAACCAATCTGGCATTGGCGCCGACTGCCGTTATCATTCTGCCTTCAGCGAACCTCCTACCCGAGGCTTCGCGGCCGTTGGCGACGGCGGTTTCATTTCCCATCAAACACTGAGGAGGCCAGGCAATGTCACAAGGTCAGATGATCGAATTCAAGCGTCCCGACGGTTCGAATTGCGCGGGCTATTTTGCGGCGGCGGGCAAGGACAAGCCGAGCATCGTGGTGATCCAGGAATGGTGGGGGCTGAACAGCCAGATTCGCAGCGTGGCCGAGCGCTTTGCCGCGGCCGGCTACAACGCGCTGGCGCCGGATCTGTACAAGGGCCGCGTGGCGCAGGATGCCGACGAGGCCAGTCACATGATGAACGGGCTGGATTTCCCCGGCGCCACTTTCCAGGATATTCGCGGTGCGGTGAGCTATCTGCAGGCCGCCGGCAACGGCAAGGTGGCGGTGCTGGGCTTCTGCATGGGCGGCGCGCTGACCGTGGCGAGCGCTGTGCATCTGCCGGAGATCGACGCCGCCGTGTGCTTCTACGGCATTCCGCCGAAGGAATTCGCCGACCCGGCCAATATCCGCGTGCCTTTCCAGGGCCACTTCGCGACGCGCGACGATTGGTGCACGCCGGCCGCCGTGGCCGCGCTCGAAGCCGCCATGCAGGCGCACGGTCAGCAGCCGGAAAACTACCACTACGAGGCTGACCACGCCTTCTTCAACAAGCTGCGCCCCGAGGTGTACAACGAGGCGGCGGCCGAGCTGGCCTGGTCGCGCAGCCTCGATTTCCTGGCGCGCAAGCTGTAAGGCGCATGCGGGCCAGTCGCTGCGAGCAGGTCGCCATTCGCGGCCTGCGCTACAACGTCCGCCATTGGGGCGAGGCGGGCGCGCCCGTCCTCTTCCTGTTGCATGGCTGGATGGATGCCTCGGCTACCTTCCAGTTCGTCGTCGATTCGCTGCAGCGCGACTGGCACCTGATCGCGCCCGACTGGCGCGGTTACGGCGAAAGCGAATGGCTGGGCCGGCCCTACTGGTTTCCCGATTACTACGCCGATCTCGATGCGCTGCTCAATCACTATTCGCCCGATCAAGCGGCGAACGTGGTCGGCCACAGCATGGGGGCCAACATCGCGGCGACCTACGCCGGCGTGCGCCCCGAGCGCATCGCGCGCCTGGTCATGCTCGATTTTCTCGGCCTCAAGCCGGCGCCGGGCAACGATGCACCGAGCGTCATCGGCCGCTGGCTGGATGAAATCGCCGAACCGCCGCGCCTGCGCATCTATCCCGACCAAGTGGCCCTGGCGCGCCGCCTGCTGGCGGTCAATCCGCGCCTGACCCGCGAGCGGGCCGAGTTTCTCGCCGAGTTCGTCGGCCGCCCAGCGCCGGAAGGTGGCCACGAAATGGCCTGCGACCCCTGGCACAAGGTCGCCGCACCGGCGGTCTATCGCATCGAGGATGCGCTGGCGGCGTGGGAGAAAGTCACCGCCCCGGTCATGCTGGTCAATGCCGAAAAGGGCTTCGTCAATCAACGCTTCGGCCGCGACACCGAGGAATTCTGGCGCCGCGCCAAGCATTTCCGCGACCTGCGCGTCGAATGGGTAGCCGATGCCGGCCACAACCTGCAACACGATCAGCCGGAAGCGGTGGCGGGGCTGATCGAGAGCTTTTTCGAAATTGCTGCTCGCTAAGCTCTGATTCGCATCGGCACTGACCGACTTGAATCGAACCTTTGGCGACCCCCGATTGCGCTGGTGGCGGAACGGAAGCTTAGCGGTGACGCTGCCGTGAGCTGGACGGTGCGCGACCTTCGATGTGGCGGAACGTGATCCGCCCTTTGCTCAGGTCATAAGGGGACATTTCGAGGGAGACCTTGTCGCCGGCAAGAACGCGAATATGGTTCTTGCGCATCTTGCCGCCACTGTAGGCGACCAACATGTGCCCATTCTCCAAAGTGACACGGAAACGCGTATCAGGTAGCACTTCCATCACAACGCCTTGCATTTCGATGAGGTCTTCTTTTGCCACGGTTGATTCTCCAAAGTCGGGGCATGGGGCAAGCCCGTATGGAACATGGGCTTGGATTAATGTGTTTCAGATGGGGCTACACGACGCATTCAGCGTCGTAGTAGGTTGGTCATTCAACAGGCGCAAAACCATAGTAAGAACCGTAGGCCGATGGTTCCGGCGCGTAGGCGGCCACCTTGATTGCATCCGCCAGGGTGACCTTGTTGGTCAGCCCGTCTATCCCGCCAGCCTCTCTCAACCATCGCTCCTCGACCTGCTTTTCAGTCAGGCCATTGAGGCTGATGTTCTGGTCGAATCGTTCCGAGCGGTATTCAAATGCCATGTCGTGAGCGATGAACAGCGTATGTGGGCAGGCGGTAATCAGGGTCTCGTCAATCGGATCGCCCCCCATGACTCGGGTGCCGCAGAAGGGGCAATGGACCGGGGTGTAATAGAAAGTCTTCAGTTCGGTACGCTGGATGGCCTGCGTCATGCTGTACTCCATGTCTTGTGAAAATTCTGGGTTGGATTGCTGATTGCCGACCCGTTGTTGGTGTCTTGTTGCTGGGCGAATCGATAGCAATGAAGAGGCCGAGTGGGAAAGTCCGGCCAATTTGCCGACCACGCCATTGATGCCACGGCCGAATCGCCGCCAGGCGTTGCCGCAGGGCAAGATGGAAATGCTAAATTCAGCGCACAGCCGTTTGGCTCGTGCTCGTTGATCGTTTGGTGCTTTGCCGGGGAGCGGTAGTTTCCGATCCGGGCACTCCGTACAGGCAGGGCAAGCCGACGGGAAAAAACTGGCTACCAGATCATCCGGTAGCCAGAGAGTACGCCAGAAGAATCAGGCGATCTGGATATTGCTGGCTTGTTTGCCCTTGGGGCCGGTGGTGATGTCGAAACTCACCCGTTGACCTTCAGTCAAGGTCTTGAAGCCATGGGATTGAATTGCGGAAAAGTGAGCGAAGAGATCTTCGCCGCCGCCTTCGGGAGTAATGAAGCCAAAACCCTTGGAATCGTTAAACCACTTGACGCTACCTGTTGCCATATCTTGAATCTCCGAAAAATTACGGGGCGGATTGCCCCTGGGTGGGGCGAGATCAAGAGGGCGAGGCAAAAATGGGGGAATGGCGCCGTAGAGCTACGGGTACTAGACCGACAAGATAACAACACAACTAGAAATCGCTGCAGTGCACAATACGCGCCATCCGATCAAACAGCAAACTAAATTTGAATTTTCTTATTGTTTCTTGGCTGGCTGCACCAATCGTCCTGGCTTGAATGGCCGCGAAATGAGGCTAGAAGGCTGGTGCGGGCAATGCTGCGGTGCACTATCCATTTTGGCCAAAAACCAAAGCGGGCTCAGCGATAGAAAGCGTAAGCAATCAGGATGGCGCCCACCAGTCCCACGGCATCGGCGATCAGCCCGGCGGCCACGGCGTAGCGCGTCTTGGTGATGCCGACGCTGCCGAAGTAGACGGCGAGCACGTAGAAGGTGGTTTCGGTGGAGCCCTGGATGATGGCGGCGAGTTTGCCCTGGAAGGAATCGACGCCGTAGGTGTTCATCACATCGACCATCAGCCCGCGTGCGCCGCTGCCGGAGAGGGTTTTCATCAGGCCGACGGGCAGGGCGGGGACGAAGGCGTCGTCGAGGCCGATGGCCAGCACGCCGGCGCGGATGGCGCCGATCAGATAATCCATGCAGCCGGTGGTGCGGAAGACCGAGATGGCGGCGAGCATGGCGACGAGGTAGGGAATGATCTGCACGGCGACGCCGAAGCCTTCCTTGGCGCCTTCGACGAAGCTCTCGTAAACGTCGATGCCGCGCCAGGCGGCGACGCCGACGAAGAGCACGATCAGGCTGACGATCAGGCCGCTGCCGAGCAGGCCGATCATCTGCGCCATCTGCTCCGGCGGCATGCCGTTCAGCCATGCGTACAGCCCGCCCATCAAGGCGGCGAAGCCGGCGAAGAAGGCAATCACCGGGCGGGTGAACAGGTTGATGCGCTGCCAGACGGCGACGGCGATCAGGCCGGCGCAGAACGACACGAAGGTGCCGAGCAGGGTGGGCAGGAAGATGTCGGCGGCGTTGAAGCCGACCAGTCCCTGCTTGATGGCGAGGCTCTGGCGGATGGCGATGACGGTGGTCGGGATCAGCGTGATGCCGGCGGTGTTGAGCACCAGGAACATGATCATCGGGTTGCTCGCCGTGTCCTTGTGCGGGTTGATCTCCTGCAATTCGCGCATGGCCTTGAGGCCGAGCGGCGTGGCGGCATTGTCGAGGCCGAGGATGTTGGCCGAGAAGTTCATCACGATGCTTCCGCTTGCCGGGTGGCCGGGCGGAATATCCGGGAAGACGCGGCGGAAGAAGGGACCGACCAGCCGCCCGAACAGCTCGATCAGCCCGCCGCGCTCGCCGATCTTCATGATGCCCAGCCACAGACACATGACGCCAACCAGGCCGAGCGAGATGTCGAAGCCGGTCTTGGCCGTGTCGAAAAGCCCGGTCAGTACGCGCGTGAAGATGTCGAGATCGCCCTGCGCCAGATGGGCGAGGGCGGCGGCGAAGCCGATGAGGATGAAACCGACCCAGATGCGATTGAGCACGTTCGTCAGCCGGACAGGCGCGCCGGCGCGGGGAATGGAAAGGTTGCCAGTCTAGCGGCACGGCAGCCGGCTGTCATCGGCTCAGGGCAATTGCCAGGCGCTGCGCAGCTGCGCGTACTCGGCCTGCGGCAACTGCACCAGGCAAGGCGAGGCGGCGGCGTCCAGCCACAGGCAGATGTCCCGGATATCGGCCAGTGCGCCGGCTGTGCAGCCGGCGGTCGGCGCGCCGGGATTTTCCCAGACGTGCAGGAAGATGCACGAACCGGCGCCAGGCTGTGGTGGTGTGGTGTTGTGGGCGATGACGGCGCCGACGGTGTAGCGCTCATCCGTGCGCAGCATGTCTTCGCACGAGCTCCAGTCTTTGTCGACCGTGCGTTGATCGACGATGCGGTTGTAGTGCTGCGATTGCGGGTCGTCGATGGCCTTGAGATCGGGCGTGGCGGCGAGGTAGGGCAGGCGGGCGGCGCGGGCGAAGTCGCTGTCGGCATCGGCGCTGCCGAACAACGCGGTGATCGCGAAGACGCCGGCCGGGGCGCGGCCATCGCCTTCGGCTTTGTGGGGGCCTGTGTCGCTGGCCGGGTGCAGGCCGAGACCCCATGCCAGGCCGTTGCGGCCGAGGCTGACCGGGATGGCTTCACCGACCGGCTGCCAGTCGCCCTCAACTGCAGCGCGGGCGAAGCGTTGCAACTCGCCGGTCGTGCTCGCCCAGTCCGGCGCGAGCACGCGCAGGAGCTGGCGGCAGCCGGCCAGCGGATCGCTCACTTAGAGCATGCCCTCGTCGCGGATGAAGGCGATGATCATGTCCAGGCCTTCGCCGGTTTTCAGGTTGGAGAAGACGAAAGGCCGCTCGCCGCGCTGCGCCTTGGCGTCGTGCGCCATGACGTCGAGCGAGGCGCCGACCATTGGCGCCAGGTCGATCTTGTTGATGACCAGCAGGTCGGACTTGGTGATGCCCGGCCCGCCCTTGCGCGGAATCTTCTCGCCGGCGGCGACGTCGATGACGTAGATGGTCAGGTCGGATAGCTCAGGCGAGAAGGTGGCGGCCAGGTTGTCGCCGCCGGATTCGACGAGGATCAGCTGCACGCCGGGAAAGGCGCGTTGCAGGCGGTCGACGGCTTCAAGGTTGATCGAGGCATCCTCGCGGATGGCGGTGTGCGGACAGCCACCGGTCTCGACGCCGATGATGCGCTCGGGTGCCAGTGCCGAGTGATTGACCAGGAACTTGGCGTCCTCGGCGGTATAGATGTCGTTGGTGACGACGGCCATGTCGATCTTGTCGCGCAGGGCCTGGCACAGGGCCAGGGTCAGGGCAGTCTTGCCGGAACCGACGGGGCCGCCGATACCGACACGCAGGGCTTGTTTGCTCATGGTTTTACGATCTGAAGAGACGTGAATATTGGGTTTCGTGCCTTGCGCAGGCAATGGCGAAGGCGGGGGTGAAGTTGGACCACTCGGTTTTTGGCAATTTGAGGGCGTGCACCGCAGCAGCGGGGATTTGCCGGCCGAGTTCGGCGAGCAGGCGCTGGCCGGCGGCCTGGCCGAGGGGGACGGCTTTCAGCGCGGCCATCACCTGGTTTTCGGCCCAAGACCACAGGTAGGCGGTGATGGCGGCTTCCGGATCGATCCGCCAGGCGGCGGCGATGCCGGCCCAGACGGTGGGGAAGGCGACTTCGGGCAGCGGTTCGACGGTTTGAGCGACGCCGGCCAGGCTGTTGTCGCGCAGATCATGCAGCAGGCGGCGCATGGAGAAGCCCATTTGCACGGTTTCGGCGCGCAGCTCGGCCGATTCGCGGCTAGCCAGGAATTCGTCATTGAGCTCGAGGATTTCGCCGGTGTTGCCGCCAGCCCAGGCAGCCATCAGCGCGGCGAGAAGCGGGGCTTCGAAGCGGCCGATGCCGTGTTGCATCAGGTCGGCGATCCAGCGGCCGGCCGTGGCTTCGTCACGGATAACGCCGGATTCGACGGCCCATTCGAGGCCTTGCGAATAGGTGTAGGCGCCGACCGGCAGGGCCGGGCTGGCGAGTTGCAGCAGGCGGGCGAGCTGCAGTTGGGCGGCGGGCGTCATGCGTGCACGCTCCCGCCCCAAGCCGGGTGAAAAATTACTGGGCGGCGGGCTTTTCGGCCGCCTTGCCACGCAACAGCATGACCTTCATGCTGCCGCCCTGGCAACGGCCGACTTCCTTGCCGGCCTGCTTGTCGCCGACGGCGACGACCTTCAGCTCGTAATCCTTGATCTGCTTGGATTCCAGGCGCTGCGTGATCTTCTCGGTCAACGCCTCGCATTTGAGCAGTTCCGCCGAGGCCGGCAGGGCGAACAGGATGCCCAGCGCGGCAGCCAGAGAGATGCGAATGTGCTTCATGGCCTAAGTCCCCTCTTATTCGAATGTACTGAGAGACTAGCCGCGGATGCCGGGGCTGTCCATCAGTACAAGGCGATAAAGCGGGGAAAGCGTGGTGAAAATGCATCAACGCGGCTTGAATTCGTGGATTTTCGGCACGGAACGGTGCGGGCCGTGGCCGGGATTGTGCAGATCGGCGTGTTCGTGATCGTGCTCGCTATGATGATGGTGGCCGCCGTGTGACCCCGGATTTGCCCCATACGCGCCGGATTCCGGCTGGAAGGGCGCTTCGGTTTCGCTGACCGCGCAGCCCAAGCCTTTGACCATCTCGGCCAGCACATGGTCGGTCTGGAAACGCAGCTTGCCGCCGCCCTCGGTCGGTACGATCTGCACCGGCACGTGGCGGTTGCCGAGATGGTAGGCGGCGCGGGCGAAGAGCAGCGGGCTGTCGGCGACGGCCTCGATCAGCTTTTCCGGCGCGGCGAGGATTTCGACCACGGCCGAGCCGTCCTCGGCGATCAGCTTGTCGCCGCCGTGCAGGTGGTCGCCACGTTCGAGAAAGATGCCGGCTTCGGCGCCGGAAGCGAGCTTGACCTTCAGGCGGCTTCGTTTGCGTTCGTCGTAGGCGAGCGCCACGGTATCGGTGGCCGGGGCGAGGGTGCGTTGGTTCAGGATCAGCATGGAGTCAGTGGGCGACGGTTTTCGAGAAGACATTGAGGACGAACACGCCGGCGACGATCAGCGTCAGGCCGAGTATGGCCGGCAAATCGAGCGCCTGGCCGTAGAGCAGCCACCCGACCAGCGCGATCAGCGCAACACCGACGCCGGACCAGATGGCATAGACAATGCCGACCGGTAGCGTGCGCAGGACCAGCGACAGGCAGTAGAAGGCGATGCCGTAGCCGACGACGACAATCGCCGACGGCAGCAGTCGGGTAAAGCCTTCCGAGGCTTTCAGCGCCGAGGTGGCGATGACTTCACTGATGATGGCGATGCCGAGGATGAGCCAGTGCTGCATCGACCGTCAGAACAGGAAGTAACGTTGCGCTAGCGGCAGTTCGGTCGCCGGCTCGCACACCAGATGCACGCCGTCGGCCTTGACCACGTAGGTTTCGGGATCGACGGTGATTTCCGGCGTGGCGCCGTTGTGCACCATGTCGGCCTTGGTCAGCGTGCGCGTGCCGGAAACGGCGATCAGCGGTTTTTGCAAATTCAGCGCGTGCACCGCAGCATTCTTCAGCGCGGCCTGCGACACGAAGGTGACCGAGGTTTTCAGTGCCTTGCCGAAGCTGCCGAACATCGGCCGGTAATGCACCGGTTGCGGCGTCGGGATCGAGGCGTTGGGATCGCCCATCGCGGCGGCGGCGATCATGCCGCCCTTCAAAATCAGCGAAGGCTTGACGCCGAAGAAGGCCGGTTTCCACAGCACCAGGTCGGCCAGCTTGCCGACTTCGATGGAGCCGACGGTGTGGGCAATGCCGTGGGTCAGCGCCGGGTTGATGGTGTATTTGGCGATGTAGCGCTTGACGCGGAAGTTGTCGTGGCGGGTGCTGTCTTCGGGCAAGGTACCGCGTTGCAGCTTCATCTTGTGCGCCGCCTGCCAGGTGCGGATGATGACCTCGCCGACGCGGCCCATGGCCTGCGAGTCTGAGGACATCATCGAGAAGACGCCGAGGTCGTGCAGGATGTCCTCGGCGGCAATCGTCTCGCGGCGAATGCGCGATTCGGCGAAGGCCACATCCTCGGCGATGGCGGGATCAAGGTGGTGACAGACCATCAGCATGTCGAGATGCTCGTCGATGGTATTCACCGTGTAGGGCATGGTCGGGTTGGTCGAGCTGGGCAGCACGTTGGGCAGCCCGGCCGCCTTGATGATGTCCGGGGCGTGGCCGCCGCCCGCGCCTTCGGTGTGGAAGGTGTGGATGGTGCGGCCCTTGAAGGCGCCAATCGTGGCTTCGACGAAGCCCGATTCGTTCAGCGTATCGGTGTGAATGGCGACCTGCACGTCCATTTCATCGGCCACCGACAGGCAGCAGTCGATGGCGGCCGGTGTCGTGCCCCAGTCCTCGTGCAGCTTGAGGCCAATGACGCCGGCCTCGACCTGCTCGCGCAGGGCTTCCGGCAGGCTGGCGTTGCCCTTGCCGAGGAAGCCGAGGTTCATCGGGAAGGCCTCGGCGGCTTCGAGCATGCGGTGGATGTGCCAGGGGCCGGGCGTGCAGGTGGTGGCATAGGTGCCGGTAGCCGGCCCGGTGCCGCCGCCGATCATGGTGGTGACGCCGGAATTCAGCGCTTCCTCGATCTGCTGCGGGCAGATGAAATGGATGTGGCTGTCGATGCCGCCGGCCGTGACGATCATGCCTTCGCCAGCGATGACTTCGGTGCCGGGGCCGACGACGATGGTCACGCCGGGCTGGATGTCGGGGTTGCCGGCTTTGCCGATGGCGGCGATGCGACCGTCCTTCAAGCCGATGTCGGCCTTGACGATGCCGGTGACAGCATCGACGATCAGGGCGTTGGTGATCACGGTATCGACGGTTTCTGCCGAGACGCGCTGGCTCTGACCCATGCCGTCGCGGATGACCTTGCCGCCGCCGAATTTCACTTCCTCGCCGTAGATGGTGTAGTCCTTTTCGACCTCGATGATCAGTTCGGTATCGGCCAGACGGAGACGGTCGCCGGTGGTCGGGCCGAACATCTCGGCATAGGCCTGACGGGTGATTTTCGTGCTCATAGCGCCCCCTGAATCAAGCCGCGGAAACCGTAAACCTTCTTTTCACCGTCCAAGGCCACCAATTGAACGGTGCGCGTCTGGCCCGGCTCGAAACGCACGGCGGTGCCGGCGGCGATGTCGAGACGGTAGCCGCGCGCGGCTTCACGGTCGAAGGAGAGGCCGGCGTTGGTCTCAAAGAAGTGGTAGTGCGAGCCGACCTGGATCGGCCGGTCGCCGGTATTGGCAACGACCAGCGTGAGGGTCGGGCGGCCGACGTTGAGTTCGAGTTCGCCAGGTTCGGCGACGAGTTCTCCGGGGATCATCGCGTGCTCCTCAAACAATCGGGTTGTGGACCGTGACCAGCTTGGTGCCGTCCGGGAAGGTGGCCTCGACCTGGATTTCCGGAATCAGCTCGGGGATGCCGTCCATTACGTCGGCGCGGGTCAGGACCTGCGTGCCTTCATGCATCAGTTCGGCCACCGTCTTGCCTTCGCGGGCGCCTTCCATGATGGCGCAGGTGATCAGCGCCACCGCTTCCGGGTAGTTCAGCTTCAGGCCCTTGGCCTTGCGCCGCTCGGCGAGCAGGCCGGCGGTGAAGATCAGCAGCTTGTCTTTCTCGCGGGGTGTCAGTTCCATTGCAGTTCCTCGGATGGTGCAGATGCCTGTCGAACAAGGGCGTGTGGGTGCGATGATGCATCACGGCAGCGCCGGTCGCCATACGCAAGAGCGCGTAGGAGGGAATCTCCAAGCGCGGTGCCGGGCGCCAATGGTGGGTTGGCGCCCGGTGTGAGGCCGGTTATTCCGCGGTCGGCTCGTTGGGCAACAGCAGGTTCAACAGCACGGCGAGCACGCCACACAGGCTGATGCCCTGCAGCGAGAAGCTGCCGATGGTGACGCCAAGGCCGCCGATGCCGGTGACCAGCGTCACTGAGACGATGCACAGGTTGCGCGCGCTCGACAGATTGACCCGGGCGTCCATCAGCGTCTTCAGGCCGATGCCGGCAATCGAGCCGAACAGCAGCACCATGATGCCGCCCATGACCGGCAGCGGGATGGTTTGCAGCAGCGCCCCGAATTTGCCGACGAAGGCCATCAGGATGGCAAAGCCGGCGGCCCAGGTCATCACGGCCGGGTTGTAGTTCCGGGTCAGCATCACGGCGCCGGTGACCTCACCGTAGGTGGTGACCGGCGGGCCGCCGAACAGGCCGACGACATTGACCGCCAGTCCGTCGCCCAGCAGCGTGCGGTGCAGGCCGGGGCTTTCGGTAAAGTCCTTGCCGGCGACCGAGCCGATGGCCAGGATGCCGCCGACGTGTTCGACGATCGGGGCGATGGCGACGGGGATCATGAACAGGATGGCGGCCAGGTTGAATTCCGGCGTGCCGAATTGCGGCAGAGCGATCCAGGCGGCTTCCTGCACCTTGGCGAAATCGACGATGCCGAGGAAGAGCGAGGTGGTGTAGCCGACAGCCACGCCAACCAGGATCGGCACCAGCTTCAGCAGGCCGTGCGCACGGATGGCCGTCAGCATGGTGGCCAGCAGGGAAATGGCGGCAACGGCGATGGCCGTTCCGTAGGGCACGACCTGGGCATCGCCGGCCTTGCCGGTCGCCATGCCGACTGCGACTTGCGCCAGTCCGAGGCCGATGACCATGACCACCGGGCCGATCACCACGGGTGGCAGCAGTTTGTGGATCAACCCGACGCCACGCCATTTGACCAGCCCAGCGGCGACGTAATAGAAGAAGCTGGCGGCGGCCAGTGCCCCGAGCGTCGCATTCATGCCCCAGGTTTGCACCGAATAGATGACCGGGGCGATGAAGGCGAAGCTGGAGCCGAGGTAGATCGGCACCTGGCGCTTGGTGCAGGCCTGGAAGATCAGCGTGCCGACGCCGGCACCGAGCAGCGCGAGACTGGGATTTAGGCCGGTCAGCAGCGGCACCAGCACGGTCGCGCCGAAGGCGACGAAGAGGATTTGCGCACCGGACAGGGCCGTGCGCCAGGTGGGGGCTGGCGTTGCGTTCATGCTTCCTTGGTTCCGAAAATCTTGTCGCCGGCGTCGCCGAGGCCGGGAATGATGTAGCCGAGTTCGTTGAGGTGGCTGTCGATGGCGGCGGTGTAGACCTGGACGTCAGGGTGGGCGGCCGTCATCGCTGCGATGCCCTCCGGCGCGGCGACCAGCACCAGCGCCTTGATGTGCTTGCAGCCCTTGCGTTTGAGCATGTCGATGGTCGCAATCAGCGAGCCGCCAGTGGCCAGCATCGGGTCGATGATCATGGCCAGGCGTTCGTTCAGTTGGCCGACGAAGCGCTCGAAATAGGGCTCGGGCATCAGTGTTTCGTGGTTGCGGGCGATGCCGACGACACTGACCTTGGCGTTCGGAATCAGGTCGAGAACGCCATCCAGCATGCCGATGCCGGCGCGCAAGATGGGCACGACGGTGACTTTCTTGCCCTTGATCTGGTCGATCTCGACCGGTCCGGCCCAACCCTCGATGACCACCTTTTCCAGTTCGAAATCGGCGCAGGCCTCGTAGGTCAGCAGGCGTGCGAGTTCCGCCGCCAGTTCGCGAAATTTCTTGGTACTGATATCGCCTTCGCGCATCAGGCCAATCTTGTGTTTGACCAGGGGGTGGCGGACTTCGATTACCGGCATGAGATCCTCACTAACATTTGGCAAAAGGCGAAGCGTAACCGATCAGCGGGGTGGCTGGCGTGGTGGCAGGACTACTATGCGTTGAAATCCTTGCTGGCCGGAGGGCGGCGGGAGGCTGGCGTCGCTTCAGGTATTCCAGATACGGGGGATGACGGCCGGGCGCTGGCAGCAAGCCGGGCGCAGGATTTTCCACAGTTCGGCGAGCCACAAGCGGGCTGCTTCGCTGTTGTCGCCGAGATAGCGGGCAACGAGCAGGCCGGGCAAGGCGGTGATACCGTGCAAGGCGGCGTCGGCCGGCGCGATGGCGCGCAGGGCCACGAGCAGTGCGGTGGCTTGTTGCGGCAGCTCCGGAAAGCTGCACAGCAGCGTGCCGCACACGGTGCGGCCGGCCCAGCCAGCGGGGCTGTCGAGCATCGGGTCGTTGCCGGAAAAACCGCCGCGCTCGATCCAGATCGGCGCGTTGCTGCGGTGCACACGGTAAAAAGGCAAAAAATGGCCCTGGCGGAAACGCTCGCCGCTGGCCACGCGGCCCAGGCACAGGATGTCCCAGCCGATGAAGCGGCTGTCGGCGGCGAGATCGACACGGGTTTCCATGCGCGCTCGCGCACCGTCGAATACGATGGTCTCCTGCGGCAGCCATTCCAGCGTCGCGCCCGCGCCCACCGTGAATTCGACGCGCTGCGAGGCTTCCACACCGCCGCTGCGATACCACTTGCCGGCGCCCGGCGTGGTCAGCTGGGCGTGCGCTACTGCACCGACGTCAGCCCGGATGCTCAACTGGTCGCCGCCGGCGATGCCTGAGGGCGGATGCAGCACGATGGTCTGGCAGACGGCATCGCCTTCCGGATAAAGCGCTTTCTGCACGCGCAGCGGCCCGCGGTGGCGATTTTCGCGCAGCACTGTGCGCTCGCCGGAGCGGGCGAAACCGAGGTGCAGTTCAGCCTGCCAGGTCGAGTGGGTCTCCGGCAGCGGAACGGGAAGGCGTGAGGTCATGGGTGGATTATCGTGGAAAGCAAGCGTGGCGGGGAATACGCAGGAATGCGCAGAGGGCGAAGCGCGCGGATTTGCGCGTCATCAACACACCCCGTTCGAGGCAGGGCAAAATAAGCGCAGGCTGACTCGATCTCGGAAGGGCCAATGAAGCCAACGCACATTCGCAACGCAGATGGGGAAGGGCATGCACCGGTCGGCGCTGCGGCCGAGGCGTTTGCCTGGGAAAGCGTTGCCCGTGAGTTGAATCTCGAACCCCGCGGTCCGTTCAACATGGCCTGGCTGGCCGTCGATCGCCATGCTGCTTCCGAGCGTGCCGACAAACCCGCCTTCCGTTTTTTGGCTGAAGATGGTGGGCGCAGCGAAATCACTTACCGCGAGCTGGCGCGCCAGACCGACCGTTTCGGCAACGCGCTGAAGGCGCTGGGTGTGCGGAAGGGCGATTGCGTTTTCGTGCTGTGCGGGCGGCGCTGCGAGTTGTACGTGGCCGTGCTCGGCGCGCTGAAGGTCGGCGCTGTCGTATCGCCGCTTTTCCCCGCCTTCGGCCCCGAGCCGGTGCGCAACCGCGTGGCGCAGGCCTGCGGCAAGGTGCTGGTGACGACCCGCAGCGCCTACCGGCGCAAGATCGAGCCGATACGCGGCGAGTTGCCGTCGCTGCGCCATGTTGTGCTGATCGACGATCTCGGCGGCGAACTGCCGTCGGAGACGCTGGATTGGCCGAGCCTGTTCGCTGGTGCTTCCGATGAATCAGCGCTGGTGCCCACCACGGCCGACGATCCGGCGCTGCTGCATTTCACCAGCGGCACCACAGGCGCGCCCAAGGGCGCGCTGCACGTGCATGGCGCGGCGCTGATGCATTACGCCACGGCGCGGCGGGCGCTCGATCTGCGGCCGGATGACGCGTTCTGGTGCACGGCCGATCCCGGTTGGGTCACCGGCATGTCCTACGGCATTTTTGCACCCCTCATTGTGGGCGTGACCAGCATCGTCGAGGAGGCGGAATTCGATGCCGCGCGCTGGTTGGCCATCTTGGAAAAAGAGGGCGTGAATGTCTGGTATACCGCGCCGACCGCCATCCGCATGCTGATCAAGGCCGGGCCGGCGCTGTTCGCCGGGCACGCCTTCCCGGCGCTGCGCTTCATCGCCAGCGTCGGTGAGCCGCTCAATGCCGAGGCGGTGGCGTGGGGTGAGGAAACCTTCGGGCAGACTATCCACGACACCTGGTGGCAGACGGAAACGGGCGGCATCATGATTGCCAATGTTGCTGGATGCGCCGTCAAACCGGGCTCCATGGGCCGGCCGCTGCCGGGCGTGGTGGCGCAAGTCGTGCGTCACCGTGCCGGCGAGCCGGTACAGGAGATCACCGAGCCCGACGTGGTCGGCGAACTGGCGCTGGAAACCGGCTGGCCGTCGATGTTCCGCGCCTATCTCGGCCAGCCCGAGCGCTATCGCGACTGCTTTGCCGGTGAGCTTTACCTGAGCGGCGATCTGGTGCGGCGCGATGCCGACGGTTACTTCTGGTTTGTCGGGCGCAGCGACGATGTGATCAAGTCGGCCGGCCATCTGGTCGGGCCGTTCGAGGTCGAGCGTGTGCTGATGGAGCATCCGGCGGTGGCCGAAGCGGGCGTCATCGGCAAGCCGGACGCCCTGGCCGGTGAGACGATCAAGGCCTTCGTCACCCTCAAGCAAGGGGCCGAAGCCAGCGAAGCGCTGCGCAGCGAATTGCTCGCCCATGCCCGCCGCCGCCTCGGTCCGGCCGTCGCGCCCAAGGAAATTGCCTTCGCCGAATGCCTGCCGCATACTCGCAGCGGCAAGATCATGCGCCGGCTGCTCAAGGCGAGGGAACTCGGGCTGCCCGAGGGCGACAGTTCGACGCTGGAATAAAGGGAGAAAAAATGCCGCTGGAGCAAGCGCAAATCCGGGCAAAGATGCTCGAAATCATCAAGGCCCTGGCGCCGGAAACGGATATCGGCAAGATCGTCGGCGACCTGCCGCTGCGCAAGCAGATCGAACTCGATTCGATGGACTGGCTGAACGTACTCGAAGCCATCCGCGAGCGCCTCGGTGTCAATGTGCCGGAAACCGACTACGGCAAGCTCGGCACGCTCGACAGCATCGTCGCCTATCTCGCCAGTCGCCTGGCGGAGTAAGCCATGGCCGATTACCCCGAGGAACTCGTTCGCACGCGCTACCTGTTCGACGGCAGCGAGGTGCTGATCCGCCCGATCCGCGCTGACGACAAGACCCTGGAGCAGGAGTTTGTGCAGCACCTGTCGGCCGACTCGCGCTACCGCCGCTTCATGTCTACGCTGAAGGAACTGCCGCCGGGCAAGCTCAAGTACCTGACCGAGATCGACTACGTGAAGCACCTGGCGCTGGTCGCCATCATCCAGCAGGAAGGCCACGCGGTCGAAATTGGCGTCGCCCGTTACTGCGCCGACCCGAACGGCACGAGTTGCGAGTTCGCCATCGCCATCGACGACGACTGGCAGGGCAGCGGTGTGGCCGGCATCCTGATGCTGACCCTGATCGACGCCGCCCGCGCCCGTGGCATGCAGAAGATGGAAGCCTTCATCCTGGCCTCCAACGAAAAGATGATCAAGTTCGCCCGGCAGCTCGGCTTCGCCGTGCACCGCGACCCGGACGATCCGGGGATGGTGGTGGCGGAACGGACGTTGTGACGCCTTTCTGAGCAGGCGAACAAGGATGCCGCGCGGCGCAGCGGCATGCGCGCATCGCGGGGGGCGTTCCCGGGAAGCTTGATTTGCAGGAAAACCCGATTTTCCAGCAGCGAAACCCGGATAATGTCGGGCCGCAGGTTTTGCACCCCACTTTTGGATTCACGCATGGAAATCAAGGTCAACTTTCTCGACAAGCTTCGCCAGGAAGCCAAGTTCGACGACTTCACGGTGATCGCCGACCAGCCCATCCGCTACAAGGGCGACGGCTCGGCGCCGGGGCCGTTCGATTACTTCCTCGCCTCGTCGGCCTTGTGCGCGGCCTATTTCGTCAAGCTCTACTGCGACACGCGCAACATCCCGACCGAGCACATCCGCCTGTCGCAGAACAACATCGTCGATCCGGAAAACCGCTACAAGCAGACCTTCAAGATCCAGGTCGAACTGCCGCCGGACATTTCCGAGAAGGACCGCCTGGGCATTTTGCGTTCCATCGACCGGTGCACCGTCAAGAAGGTCGTGCAGACCGGGCCCGAGTTCATCATCGAGGAAGTCGAGAACCTCGATGCCGATGCGCAAGCCTTGCTGGCCGTGAATCCGGATTCGGCGACGCAGACCTACATCGCCGGCAAGGACCTGCCGCTCGAACAGACCATCGCCAACATGTCCGGCTTTCTCGCCGGCCTGGGCATCAAGATCGAGATCGCGTCGTGGCGCAATCTGGTGCCCAACGTCTGGTCGCTGCATATCCGCGATGCGCATTCGCCGATGTGCTTCACCAACGGCAAGGGGGCGACCAAGGAAAGCGCGCTGGCTTCGGCGCTCGGTGAATACATCGAGCGCCTGAACTGCAACCATTTCTACAACGACAATTATTGGGGGCCGGAGATCGCCAACGCGCCCTTCGTGCATTACCCCGAAGAGCGCTGGTTCAAGCCGGGCAAGAAGGATGCGCTGCCCAAGGGCCTGCTCGACGAGTACTGCCTGGAAATCTACAACCCGGATGGCGAACTGCGCGCCTCGCACCTCTATGACACCAACTCCGGTAACACCGAGCGCGGCATCTGCGCGCTGCCCTACGTGCGCCAGTCGGACGGCGAGACGGTGTATTTCCCGACCAACCTGATCGACAACCTGTTCCTGAGCAACGGCATGAGCGCCGGCAACACGCTGCCGGAAGCGCAAGTGCAGTGCCTGTCGGAAATCTTCGAGCGGGCGGTCAAGCGCGAAATCATCGAAGGCGAAATCGCTCTGCCCGATGTGCCGGCCGAAGTGCTGGCCAAATATCCGGGCATCGTCGCCGGCATCGAGGAACTGGAAAAGCAGGGCTTCCCCGTGTTGGTCAAGGATGCCTCATTGGGCGGCGAGTTCCCCGTCATGTGCGTGACCCTGATGAACCCGCGCACCGGCGGCGTCTTCGCGTCCTTCGGCGCTCACCCGAGCCTGGAAGTTGCGCTCGAACGCAGCCTGACTGAACTGTTACAGGGGCGCAGCTTCGAAGGCCTGAACGACCTGCCGCGGCCGACCTTCGAAAGCAACGCCGTCACCGAGCCGAACAACTTCGTCGAACACTTCATCGACTCCAGTGGTGTGGTGTCGTGGCGCTTCTTCAGCGCCAAGTCCGACTACGAGTTCGTCGAGTGGGATTTCTCCGGCCACGGCGAAGAATCCAACGCCCACGAAGCTGCCACCTTGCTCGGCATTCTCGAAGAGATGGGCAAGGAAGTGTACATGGCGGTTTACGACCAGCTCGGCGCCACCGCCTGCCGCATCCTGGTGCCGGGCTACTCGGAAATCTACCCGGTCGACGATCTGATCTGGGACAACACCAACAAGGCACTGGCCTTCCGGGAAGACATCCTGAACCTGCACCGCCTCGACGACGCAGCCCTGGAAGCGCTGCTCGAACGTCTGGAAGAGAGCGAACTCGACGACTACACCGACATCATCACGTTGATCGGCGTCGAGTTCGACGAGAACACCGAATGGGGCCAGCTGACCATTCTCGAACTCAAGCTGCTGATCAACCTCGCCCTGCAGGATTTCGAGGCGGCCAAGGAGCAGGTCGAGGCCTACCTGCAGTACAACGAAAACACCGTCGACCGTGGTCTGTTCTACCAGGCCGTGAACGTCGTGCTCGAGGTGCTGCTCGACGACGAACTGGAACTGGACGATTACGAAGCCAACTTCCGTCGCATGTTCGGCAATGAGCGCATGGATGCCGTGCTCGGCTCGGTCGATGGCAGCGTCCGCTTCCATGGCCTGACGCCAACCAGCATGGCGCTCGAAGGCCTGGATCGGCATCAGCGCCTGATCGACAGCTACAAAAAGCTGCATGCCGCGCGGGCCAAGGTGGCGGCATAGCTGATTAGAGAAGCAGCCCGGGCTGGTTCGGGCTGGCCGGTGACCTCGCATTCCTGCCGAGTGCGAGGTCGACGTAGCGGGCGGGCTTAGTCGGTCGAGCCCCCCAGGCCCTTCATTTCCATCACACGCTGCCCCAGTTCTTCCAGATTGGCCTGCGCCTCTGCGGCCGCTTCCTGCATTTCTTCCGCCGTCAACGGGCGGGCGAGGGGTTCCAGTTCGATGCGCTCGATGTTCTGACATTTGGCGACGATGCCGTGCAGGATGCTGTCGACCTTTTTCTGGCCGAGGCCGAAGAGGATTTTTTCTTGCACGAAGAGGCGGACGAGGATGATGTCTTCCGCGTTCTTGGCGGTGGCCTGCACGGCCTCGATTTCCTGCCGGACATGGCCGCGGAACTTGAGCGGGGTGACTGTCTCGGGAACTTGCAGGATGGAATAGCGGTACTGGCCTTGGATCATGGTCGGGCGGGCTGGCAAAAGCGCAATTGTCTCAAATTAATGCGGCAGTCAGTTTGCCCGCGCGTGAAAAGCTGGACCGCTCGCCTCAAGTTTGCCCGTAGATTTGTACCCGGTTCCGACCATTGCGCTTGGCAGCGTACATGGCCTCGTCGGCATGCTTGAGCAGGGCGACGCTGTCGATGCCATCCTCCGGGTAGGCGGCGATACCGATACTGGCAGAAACGTTGAGTGAATGGTCGTCGATCAGGAAAGGCTGGGCGAGGGCGTCGCGGAGTTTTTCGGCGATGGCCAGAATCTCCAGCGTGCCCTTGGTATTCCGCAACAGGGCGATGAATTCGTCGCCGCCCGTGCGCGCCACCGTGTCGGATTCGCGGAGGCTCGCACGTAGCCGGTAGGCAACCTGTTGCAAGACTCGGTCGCCGATATCGTGACCGAGGTTGTCGTTGATCAGCTTGAAGTCGTCAAGGTCCAGGAACATGACCGCGAAGACCTGTTGATCGCGCTTGGCGTTGGCCAATGCTTGCTCCAGGCGATCGGCGAAGAGGGCGCGGTTGGGCAGATCGGTCAGCGGATCGTGTTGGGCCAGATGGCGGATGCGTTCTTCTGCCGCACGGCTTTCGGACAGGGCACAAGCCAGCTGGCGGTTGATACGGTAGATGTAGATGGCCACGGCGCTGACGACCGCTAGCAGGGCCAGCGTGAGGTACAGCTTCGAGGGGTCGGGACGGTGATTCGCTGCGTAGAGAAAACCATCGAGCGGGTAGTCGTGCGGCATCAGGTCAAGTTCGGCGTAGGTGTTGGCGATATGCTGCCAACGGCCACGGGTCATGTAGCCGACCTCGATCAGGTCGGTACGCAACAAGGTCTCCATGCGCTGGGCTTCGTACAGGTAAAAGTCTTTGGGGTGCTCCTGGGAGTATTTCTGGTAGATCAGCTCGGCGATTTCTTCCGGGTGTTCCATCGCATATTGCCAGCCGCGCAGGCTGGCTTCGCGGAAGGCACGAGCGCGTTCCGGGTGAACTTTCAACTCGCTTTCCGTGGTGAACAGATTGTCGCCGTAGAAGTCGATCCCTCCGGAGCGCGGCGTATAGATCTGGTAGTCCAGTCTGGCGCGGTCCAGATAGTAGGGCTCGTTGGTTACGTAGGCGGAAATGGCGTCGACGCGGCCATCGATCAGATCTTGCGGCTGGAAACTATGGGGAATCTGCTTGAGACGATCGGCAGAAATGCCTTCCTGCTTCAAATAGGCCATCAACTCGTCGGATTGCGGTTCGATCATGACGCGCTTGCCGATCAGGTCGTGAATCCCCTGTGTGCCCAAGGCAGTCTTGTCACGGCGCGCTACGAAAACCAGCGGCGAATGTTGGAACACCACGGCCAGCACGACCACCGGATGTCCTGCCTTGCGGGCCAGCAACAGGCTGCTGGTGCCGACGCCATATTGGGCGTCGCCGGACAGGACGGATTGCACGGGGTCGGTACCCGGTATGGCTTCCTTTAGCCTGACATCGAGGCCGGCTTGTTCGTAGTAGCCCTTTTCCAGTGCAGCGTAATAGCCCGCGAACTGGAAGGCATGCGTCCACTTGAGTTGGAGGGTAACGCTGTCGAGTGCCGAGGCGAGGCTGGAGTGCAGCAGCCCAAGCAAGGCTGCCGCCCAGAAAATGGATTTGATGAAATTACCGAACATGCCAATTATTCTATCAACATGACCTCGGTTTCGTCGTGACGATTACTTCACGAAGATTCGCGTTTTTTTGCGTTGGAGCTCAGTTCAGGCTGGCATTGGCCAGCTTCAAGGCAAAGCCGATGAAGAGCAGCCCGACGCAACCGGTGCCGATGGCCGCCAAGCGGTGGCGGCGGGTGAAGAAGCTGGCCAGATAGACGCCGCCGAAGATCAGGCCGGAGAGATAGAGGGCGCTGAAGAACTGGACGATGAGGCCGAGCACCAGGAAGGGAATGGCCGGATTGGGGTAGCCGGGCGCGACGAACTGGATGAAGAAGGAAACGAAGAACAGGATGGCCTTGGGGTTGGTCAGGCTGATCAGAAAGGCGGTGCGGAAAGGGCGTTGCTCGCCGCTCGGTGGCGCCAGAGCTTCGTCGCCCGGCCTGCAGCGCCAGCGCTCCAGCGCACCACGCAGCAGGCCGAAGCCCAGCCAGCCGAGGTAGGCGGCACCGGTGTATTTGATGACCATGAACAGCGAGGGCGTGGCGTGCAGCAGCGAGGCGACGCCGGTGGCCGACAGGATCATCAGGATGGTGTCGCCGGCGAAGATGCCGCAGGCGCCCTGGTAGCCGGCGGCGATGCCGCGCCGCGAGGCGACGGTCATGACGAACAGCGAGTTCGGACCGGGGAGCAGCACGATGAAGATCGTGCCGACGATGAAGGTGGTGAGGTCGGTGATGCCGTAGTCCATGCCGGATTTTAGCCAATTTGGGCTGTGCACCGCAGGAGTGGCTTTGTCGCAAAGCTGCCAATGGTGGGGCCGGCCGGAATCGAACTTCGGCGAATCAAGGGCTTGGGCGATGGCGAAGTTTTTGCATCGCCTGTGCTATGCGCCCGCCTCACGCCGTCTCCATCGATCTCGCCGAGATCGCCCGTTCCGAATTGCCGGAAGGCCTGCTTGCCGGCTTCAACCGGCGCGAGTTGGCCAAGGGCTACCTGCTGTCGGGGCCGAACTGTGCGACCAATCAGGTGTTCATCGTGCGTTCCGGTCGCTTGAAGGTCTACATCTCCGGCGGCAACCGCGAGTTGAGCCTGGGCTACCTCGAATGCGGCGACATCTACACGACGCATACGCCAACCTACGTGCAAGCGGTGGCGCCGAGCAGCATCTGGGTAGCCGATACCCGGCTGTTTTCCCAGAAGCTGATCAACGAACCGGCCATCACGCCGGTCATGATGCGCGTGCTCGGCCGCCTGTTGAGCGATGCCGTGACCCTGGTCGAAGACCTGGCCTTCCGCGAGGTGCCAGCTCGCCTGGCGCGCTTCTTCATCGGCCTGGCCGAGCGGCGCGGGCAGATCGTCGACGAGGGCTGGCTGATTCCGCTCGACCTAGGCATGCAGGACATCGCCGAGTTACTCGGCGCCACCCGCCAGACCATCTCGGCGCTGATCAACCAGTGGGAGCGCGACGGGCTGATCCTGCGGCGAGGCCGGCGTGCCTACCTGATCCCATCGCTCGATGCCTTGGGTCGGCTGTTTCCAGAATCGATTTAGTGTCGGCTGGCCGACGGACGTGCTGGTGGTGCCTCCGGATAATCCTGACCAACACAGTTCAGTCAGGAGATCAGCATGGAACAGCAATGCGGCTGCCGGCAGAAGCCGGATCGTTACGTCAGCTTCGAAGGCATCGATTGCGCCGGCAACGCCCGCCGCATCATGGAGTGCATCGACCGCCACCTGGAAATTCCCGGACGCAACAACAGCTTCTGGGAATACTTCAACAAGAAGCGTAGTGGCGGTTCCGGGCCGAAACCGGACGATCTCTTCCTGATCCATTGCAACATCAACCAGGTGCGCGAATTGTTCGAAACCTGGGAAGACGAAGAAGCGCTGCATCTGTTGGAGCAACTGGAAGAGGAGTGCTGCTGAGCGGGTTGGCCTGGCTCAGGTGCCGCAATAATTAGAGTGCAGGGCAAGTTTTACGGGCTTTTTCGTCGTCCGGACATTAAACTGCCGCCTTCCTGCCCGAGTCCCGATTGTTGGCGCGGCAGTTCACCAAGGCCCGCCATGCACCCCATTCACGATCACGATTCCCTCCTGTTGCTGGCAACGGCAATGGCTTCCAAACGCCGTCCGGCCGAGCCGGTCGAGATCATCGCCGCCATCGACCTGATGCAGTCGAGCGCTCCGGGTGAGGGTAAACTGGTCGAAACCATCGCCCGCCTGAGCGAAGCCGGCCTGCTGGTCGAGCGCGACGGTGGCCTGGCGCTGACGCCCGCGGCCGAGCAACTGGTCGAAACCCTGTCGGCCAAGGACGATTACCCCAAGCGTCTGTTCGACCTGCGCCAGCGCCTGGCCGACTACACGCCGGTCGCCGCGCCGGCCATCGCGCACGATGCCGCCGTCTGGCACGCCGCCATTCTCGAACATCGCGCTGCCGGCAAGACGACGGCCAAGAACCTGCTGATGCCCAAGCCGGCGCCAGAGGCTGCCAAGGCACGCCCCGGCCAGCGCCAGCGTAAGCCCCTACCCAAAGCCAAGTCGCGCCAGCGCTGAGCAGTTATAGATGAGCGACACCCAGCCCAACAACCCGCTGCACGGCATCACGCTGCAACAGATGCTGACCGAACTGGTCGAGCACCACGGCTGGGATGGCCTCGGGCGGCAGATCGACATCCGCTGCTTCAATGTCGATCCGAGCATTTCCTCCAGCCTGAAATTCCTGCGCCGCACGTCGTGGGCGCGGGAGAAGGTGGAAGCGCTCTACCTGACGCTGCTCTGCCAGCGACGCAATTAAGCCCCGCGCGGGGCGCTCAGCGTTAGCAGGATATCGGCGTACCAGGCGCAGTTGAGGCCCAGCGCCTCATCGATGCGCAAATCGCGCGTGCCGACATCGAGCCGGGCCGAGTGGATGCCGAGCAGCAGCCACGGCAATTCCGCCATGCCCGGCGCCTGAGCATTGCCGCGCATGACCACCGGCGCGCCGCTGGTGCCGCGATGCGTGCGCGCATCGGTCAGAAAATAGCCCTGGCCCTGAAAGCGCATGCCAAACGACGAAGCGATCACCGCCTGACGCACCACCGGCAAGTGATGCAAGGTGTCGTGGAAGCCGAGCGGAAAACCCACCACCAGCAATGAACTGCCCACCTCGATCTCTTCGAAGCGTTGCGGCAGATGGGCCGGCGTAAAGGCGCGATAGACCACGTTGGCTGGCAGGGCGGCGCGGTCGATCTCGATCATCGCCACATCGATATTGCCCGCCGCATCCGAGCCGGTGCGCCACAGGCTCAGACCATCGCGGAAGAGCGGAATGGAAAACCCCATCGAGCGCGAAAAATCGCTGCCGATGTGCAATTCGATTTCCAGACGATCCGGGAAGTGCTGGCTCGCCTCATCGACCAGCACATGCCGGCTGGTCACCAGAAACAACGCCCCATCGCGCTCGAAGAAAAAGCCGCTGGCATTGGTCAACCGCGCCCGCCCGTGAAAGGTCACGATGCGGACGGAGGTCAGGAGGATGGATTCGATCATCGGGCAAAGCCCATTCTGCCGGGGAGGCGGGGGGAGGTCGGGAATGGACTATAGCACCCGGAGAAAGATGGACGCCAAGGGGGGGCGGGAGCGATTCACGTTCCACACCTGTAGCTGCGCTTCATCCGCGCCAGGCATATCGAATTCACGGCAAGTTGGGAACGGAGTGCACCGCTCCCATCGCGCTTGGTGAAACCGTGCTCAATGCTTATCGGCGGTTGCTGGCCACCGGAGGCACGTATTCCGGCACCTTGTTCTTTACCGATGGTTGCGCCTTGAGATAGGCGAAGAGCGCACGCAGATCTTGGTCTGGTAGTGAGCCGACCGATTGCCAGGGCATCGGCGGCATGATCGGGCGGCCGACGCCGAGGTGCTTGCCTTTACGCATGGCCTGGATGAAGTCGTTTTCGCTCCAGGCGCCGATACCGGTTTCCCGATCGGGCGTCAGGTTACTGGCGTAGGAAATACCCCAAGGGCCGACGAAGGCGGTCATGCTGCCGGCACCGCCCCAGTTCCATGGGCCGTCGAGCTTGGGTGGGGCTGGCAGGACAAGTTCGGCCGGGTGGCCGGAGAGGCCCCGCTCCATATCCTTTTCCGGGCCGTTCGGACCGATCTTGAATGGGGTGTGGCAATCGACGCAACCACCGTAGGCGGCCAGCTGGGCGCCGCGCTTGACGCGGGCTGTGTCGGCTTCGCCGGCGAAGGTTGTGCCAGCAATCAAGCCTAAAGCAATGATCGTGGAAGTCAGTGTGGCAATGCGCATTTTGAGTTCTCCATTGGGGGATAGGTCAAGGGTCGATGCGAGGCGCAAAGCTGCCTTGCTGCGGCAGCAATGGCATCGGCTTGTGGCACGGTGGCCTGTTCGAGCGGGAAGCTGGATGGCACCGGGGCATCCGGGCCGCCGAGGCGGACAACGGGCGTCTTGAGGCAGGCAAAGGCCTGCTCGGCGATCAGTGCGGCGATTTCTGCACCGACGCCGCATAGGCGGTTGGCTTCATGGACGACGACGACCCGCCCCGTCTTGCGGGCGGTGGCGAGGATGGCGGCTTCATCGAGTGGCTTCAGGCTGCGTAAGTCGATGACTTCGGCAGCGATGCCCTCGGCCGCCAGGCTTTCGGCGGCCTGCGCACAGTGATGCACGGTCTTGCCGTAGGAAATGAGACTGACATCCGTACCGGCACGAACGGTGGCTGCCTGGCCGAGCGGTATCGGCACGGCGTCGGTGGGCACCTCGCCGGGTTGGTAGAGCAGTCCGATGTCGAGCAGGAAGACGACCGGGTTGTCGTCGCGGATGGCTGCCTTGAGCAGTGCGCGGGCGTCGGCCGGGTTGCTTGGCATGACGACCTTGAGGCCGGGGCTATGCACGAACCAGGCCTCGACGTTGTGGTTGTGCTGGGCACCAACGCCCCAGCCGGCACCGGTCATGGCCAGCGCAACCAGCGGGAAGCTGAATTGGCCGCCCGACATGTAGCGTAGCTTGCCGGCGCTATTGACCAGCTCGTCCATGGCATAGCAGAGGAAGGGCGCAAAGAGCAGGTCGGCGACCGGGCGCAGGCCGCCCGCAGCGGCACCGACCGCCGTGCCGGCGATGATGCCCTCGGCCAGTGGCGTGTTGCGAACGCGCAGGGCGCCGAACTCGGTGACGAGTTCATGGCGCTTGGTGGCAATACCTTCGCCGAAGGCGATGACCTTGTTATCGCGGCGCATTTCCTCGGCCAGGGCCAGGCCGATGGCGTCGTTCAGGGTGAGTGTGGGCATGGCGGTCTCAGGCGTAAACATCGAGGGTGAGTTCCTCGATGGATGGGAAAGGAGAGGCGGTGGCAAAGGCCACCGCGGTGGCAATGCGGGCATCGACCCGGGCAATCAGCTCGGCGTCGGCGGCCGGGGAGAGCTGTCCGGCGCTGATCAGGCGATCGCGGCAGAGGGCGATCGGGTCGCGGGCCAGCCAGGCGGCAAGTTCTGCCTTGTCGACGTAGCCCTGATCGTCTGGCTCGAAATGGCCGCGCGTGCGGTAGGTCAGCACTTCGAGCAGCACCGGTCGGCGGGTGTCGCGCACCTGTGTGGCAGCGTTGCGGGTGGCTTCGAGTACGGCGAAGACATCGTTGCCATCGACGGTTCGTACCGGAATACCGTAGCCGGCCCCCCAGTCGGAGACGTGTTCGCGGCTCATCGCTTCGCGGCGATGGACGAAGGCCTGCCACTGATTGTTCTCGCAGATGTAGAGCAAAGGCAGGTTCCACAGGGCGGCAAGATTGAGCGATTCATGGAAGCTGCCTTCGCAGGCGGCACCATCGCCAAAGAAGCAGGCGACGATGCCGGGCCGTCCCTGCATCGTCTGGGCCAGGGCGACGCCGGGGGCGAGCGAGAGTTCGCCACCGACGATGGTGGTGGTCAGGACGACCCCGAGTTCCTTGACGGAAATGTGCAGCGATCCGCTCCGGCCCTTGCAGTAGCCATCGCGCCGACCCATCACTTCAGCCAGCAGGCGACCGGGGTCGGCACCGCGTGCCAGCAGATGGCCGGCGCTGCGGTGGTTGGTCAGGATCAGATCGTCGGCAGTGAGGGCGTTGATGGCGCCGACCGCGGCGGCTTCCTGGCCGACCGAGGTGCAGGTGCCGGGAATGCGCCCGTCGGTGCTGCCCTGGACGATGGCGTTTTCGTAAGCGCGGATCAGCAGCAGCTGTTCATACAGCCGGAGCGGATCGGCGGCGGTTGGGAATTCGTTCATGGCGACTCCTGTCATGGGGATGACGGAAGTCTAGGCGGCCAAAAATGGCGGACAAGGGGCGCGGGGCCCGCTTACGAATCTTTTAAGAAATGCTGAATGAAGATTTAAGAAAGACCGCTGCCGGGCCGGAAAAATCAGCTTTCGACCAGCGTCAAGGGGCGCTCGACGGTGAGCGTGAAACGACCGCGCCCGGTCTTGCCGATAGCGATGCCGGCATTGCGCTCGGCCAGCCGGCGTTGCAGCAGTACGAGGCGGGCTTCGAGGTTGTCGCTGGCACCGGGCAGGCGGATGCGGGAATCGACCCGTAGGCCCTTGTTGGTGAAGCTGGTGCGGCCGCGTTGGGTGAAGTCGTTGAGCAGCGCCCAGAGAATGGCGCCGGCCACCCCCTTGATCAGGTAGTCGTCGTCGACAAAGATGCTGTCGTTGGCGGCAAAGTGACGCACGGTCAGCGGAGCCCCCTCGGGCGGCATGGCGGGGCGTTCGGCGACTGGCGTTTCGTCCGGCGCATCGTCCGTCATCTGGTGGTGCTGCATGGCCAGGCCAAGCTGGGCGGCAAAGACGACCAGCGCATCTTCCTCGTCGTAGCCGAAATGCAGGTCGGCCAGGCTTTCGACGTAGATCACGCCGAGCAGCCGGTCGCCAGCGACGATGGGGATCGCCATCTGGCTGGCGGCATTGGGCAGGCCGGGCAACGGGATGGCGGTTTCCAGCGCGTCGAGTTGCCCCTCGGCAGCCAGCCCGTCACGCACGGTGCGGCCGTAGGCGTACTCGCTGGTCATGAAGCCGATACGGATCGGCGAGCGTTCGCGGGCGCAGATACCGATCAGGCCGGAGCCGACCGGAATCTCCGAGCCGATGCCCGATTGCGCGTAGCCGCGACTGGCGAGCGTGAACAGGCAGCCGCGCGCCTCGTCGTGCATCAGCAGCATCAGATGGCTGAAGCCGAATTCTTTCTCCAGGCAGTCCACGGCCTTTTCGAGCAGGCACTCGAGATTGGCGCAGCCGCTCAGGCGTTCGGTGGAGCGGCGCAGGGCGTTCAGGCAGTTGACGGCCGGTGGGGGCGGGCTGATGCAACCGCCCGGAACCGGCACGATATCCAGCACACGGTAGATGTCGGCGCCGAGCAGGCGAAAGATGCCGGTCATTCCGCTATGCGCCGCAATGCCGGCGAGCTTGGCCTTCATCCGCTCGAACAGCGGGCCGGCCGTTTCGGTTCGCAGGTATTGCAGCGAGAGGCGGTACTGTCGGGCCGTCAGATGGCTGGTCAGCAACAGGCGAACCGGCGAACCCGCCAGCACGTTGCGCCGGGTGGTGTTGAAGAACTGGTAGGAAAGCGCAAGGTGCTCGTTATCGACATACTCCGCCTGCGACAGGAAAGCGACATTGGGCACTCCAGCCGGATCGCAGGTGACGATGTGGCCGGGAATGACGCCTTCCAGGCAGTCGCGCAGGCTATCGAGGCGGGGCGTCATGGCGTGGCTGGCAAGGGTTGGCCCGCCTTCGGTCCCGGCGTCTGGTCGAAGCCGCTGCTTGGCGTGAATACGACCATCACCAGATCCTCAGGCTGGTAGGAGAGCAGGGCGTGGACCAACTCCTCCGGGGTACCCAGTGCGACGACCTCGGGCACGAACTCCTCGATGTGTTTGCGGATGAGAGGCTCGTCGGCCGGGTCGAAGGCGGTGATGCGGGCATCGGTGCCCTTGAGCTGGGTGGTCCGGTTGGTGGTCGGCTGAGTGAATGCCACCGCGACACGCCCGGTCAGGTGAATGTTGTCGAGCGCTTCGGCAGCCTGCGTACGGGGCAGGATGATCCCGATGGCCTCACCATCGACCGGCTTGCAGGCAAAACCGCGGCTCATGCTCGGCAACCGCCCCGGTGCGCAAGCAGCCAGCGTGATGCTGACGCCGGACTGGATGAAGGCGACGATGTCGTGATCGAGCATGAGCGGGTTTCCTGATCGGGTCGCAGATGATATCGCAATGTCCTATGCCATGCGCCGGCATCGGGTACGGAAAGCCTATCTTCGGCTACGGGGTTTGAGC
Organism: Azonexus sp. IMCC34839; assembly: GCF_047047955.1. GTDB lineage: Bacteria > Pseudomonadota > Gammaproteobacteria > Burkholderiales > Rhodocyclaceae > Azonexus. Next base: position 325,600 of record NZ_CP150631.1, read on the forward strand.
CGATTGGTCGGCGATAGTTCATGGATCGCTGGGCACCAGTTTTGTTGCCGGGGCGGCGAATGGTGATGCTGCACAAATTAGCTGGCTTGTCGGCGATAGGGCAGGAACTTTCCTTCGTCGTAGGAGGCGAGGCTTCGGGGCATGCAAGTTGAGCGCCATACCGATACCTTGATTCCGTTGCCCCTGATTGACAGTGCTGCCTGCGCATCACGATAATGAAAAGCTCTGCAGGAGAGAGAGTGTGGGATGTACACACTCCGCCGAAGGCGCAAACTCCCATAATCGCTCAGGCATCGTGAACTGCAGACAGGATTCGCCGGCTGGAGAGAAGTTGCGAGCCATGGTTTGCTCGGCAGCTCACCGAAGGGGCAGGCTCTCATCGAGCCGAAACTCTCAGGTAAAAGGACAGGGGGAGAGGCGTCACGGAAGCACTCGCTGGGTGTCTTCCGGTTTCTGACGGAGTCTCTTCTGATGTTCGATAGTATTGCCCTCGTTTTTCAGCCGCTTGCGATCAAACAGTTCGACCTCTTGCTGATCGTCTATCTGGTGGCCATCACCGCCGAAGCGATGTCCGGCGCGCTTGCCGCCGGGCGGCGCAACATGGATTTCTTCGGGGTGGCTGTCATCGCCTTCGTTACCGCACTGGGTGGTGGAACGATCCGGGATGTCATCCTCGGCAATTACCCCATCGGCTGGACCCAACACCCCGAATACGTCTATCTGGTGATTCTTTCTGGCCTGGCTACCACGCTGCTGGCGAAGTTCATGCACCATCTGAAAGGCATCTTTCTGATGCTGGACGCACTGGGTCTGGTTGCCTTCTCTCTCATTGGTTGCAACGTGGCCTTGCAACTCGATTACCCCACCGTGGTCATCATCATGGCCGGCATGCTGACGGGGATATGTGGCGGTGTCTTGCGCGATATTTTGTGCAATCAGGTGCCCGTGGTGTTCTGCCGGGAACTGTACGCCAGCGTGTCTCTTCTGGTTTGCGGGTTATTTCTCGTCTTGCGGTCGTATGGCATCGATACCCAAATCAATACCTTGATCTGCTTCATCGTCGGCTTCGGGTTTCGTATGTCTGCCTTGCGGTTCAGCTGGAAACTGCCCACCTTTTCCTATCAGCAGCGCTGGGATTAGAGGGCGGGCCGTTTGGGTCGGGAGCGCCAGGCAACCGGTGAGTCGCCCGGCCGCGACTAAACCGCCAGGGCTTCGCGCACCCCATCCTGCGGCATCGTTTCACCCCGGCCGCGCATGATGAATTCGCCCCGCTCCATCAACAGGTACTGGTCAGCCAGCGATTCGGCGAAGTCGTAGTACTGCTCGACGAGCAGGATGGCCATTTCGCCGGTTTGGGCCAGCATGCGGATGGCGCGTTCGATGTCCTTGATGATGGAGGGCTGGATGCCTTCGGTCGGTTCGTCGAGGATCAGCAGCTTGGGGCCCATGGCCAGGGCGCGGCCGATGGCGAGCTGTTGTTGCTGGCCGCCGGAGAGGTCGCCGCCGCGGCGGTGCATCATCTGCTTGAGGACCGGGAACATCTCGAAGATGCGCTCGGGAATCTTGCTGCCGCCGGGCTTGGTAGCGAGGCCCATGAGCAGGTTTTCCTCGACGGTCAGACGCGGGAAGATTTCGCGGCCTTGCGGCACGTAGCCGATGCCGGCCTTGACGCGTTCGTGCGGCGGCAGGTGGGTGATGTCCTTGCCGTCGAAGCTCATGCTGCCTTCCTTGGTCTTGACGAGGCCCATCAGCGATTTGAGCAGGGTGGTCTTGCCGACGCCGTTCCGGCCGAGCAGGGTGGTGACTTCGCCTTGCTTCACCTCGAAGCTGAGTCCGCGCAGGATGTGGCTGCCGCCGTAGGCTTGGTGGAGGTTGTCGATCTTCAGCATGGTGTTTTGTCCTGTTTTGGCTGGCCGGCGCTCGCTGCTGCGGTGCACCGGCCGTTTTGCCCAAAAATCAAATCCGGGTTAGCGGCCGAGATAAACCTCGATGACGCGCTGGTCGTTCTGTACCGTGGCCAGGTCGCCCTCGGCCAGCACCGAGCCTTCGTGCAGCACGGTGACCTTGCCGCCGAGCTTTTCGACGAAGGCCATGTCGTGCTCGACGACGACCAGCGAATGCTTGCCGGCGAGCGAGACGAAGAGTTCGGCGGTGCGCATGGTTTCGTCGTCGGTCATGCCGGCGACCGGCTCGTCGAGCAGCAATAGCTTCGGTTCCTGCATCAGCAGCATGCCGATTTCCAGCCATTGCTTCTGGCCGTGTGAGAGCAGGCCGGCCTGGCGATCGGCTTCCTTGTCGAGGCGGATCAGGCGCAGGGTCTCGGCGATACGGTCGCGTTCGTCGCCGGCCAGCCAAGCGAACAGGCTCTTCCACACGCGCTTGTCGGTCTTCATGGCCAGTTCCAGGTTTTCGAACACCGTGTGCTGTTCGAAGATGGTCGGCTTCTGGAACTTGCGGCCGATGCCGACGTGGGCGATTTCCGGCTCGGTCAGGCGGGTCAGGTCGATGGTCTGGCCGAAGAAGGCCTTGCCGGAGTCGGGCCTCGTCTTGCCGGTGATGACGTCCATCATGGTCGTCTTGCCGGCGCCGTTGGGGCCGATGATGCAGCGCAGTTCGCCGGCGTCGATGGCGAGGTTGAGGTTGTTCAGCGCCTTGAAGCCGTCGAAGCTGACAGTGATGTCTTCGAGGTAGAGCGCAACGCCGTGCGAAAGGTCGAGTTCGCCGGTGACGAAGTGGCCGATCTGGTCGGCGCCGTCGCTGCCTTCCGGGCGGTCGTCGAGGAAGCTTTCAACCATGCTCATGCTGCGGCTCCTTTCTTTTCCATGACTTTCTTCCACAAGCCCACCAGGCCTTGCGGCAGCAGCAGGGTGACGACGATGAACAGCAGGCCGAGGAAGAACAGCCAGTATTCCGGGAAGCTGACGGTGAACCAGCTCTTGGCCAGATTGACCACGAAGGCGCCGATGATCGGCCCGATCAGCGTGCCGCGCCCGCCAACGGCGACCCAGATGGCGATCTCGATGGAGTTGCCGGGCGACATTTCGGAGGGGTTGATGATGCCCACCTGCGGCACGTAGAGCGCGCCGGCAATGCCGCACAGCACGGCCGAGATGACCCAAATGGTCAGCTTGTACCAGAGCGGGTTGTAGCCGATGAACATGACGCGGGACTCAGCATCGCGAATCGCCGTCAGCACGCGGCCGAACTTCGACTTGACCAGCCAGGCGGCGAAGACCAGCGTGGCGGCGAGCGCCAGCGCGGTCAGGCAGAACAGCACCAGGCGCATTTCGGAAGTGGTGATGCCGTAGCCCATGATGCGCTTGAAGTCGGTAAATCCGTTGTTGCCGCCGAAGCCGGTTTCGTTGCGGAAGAAAAGCAGCATGGCGGCGTAGGTCAGCGCCTGGGTGATGATCGAGAAATAGACGCCCTTGATACGCGAGCGGAAGGCGAAGTAGCCGAAGACGAAGGCCACCACCGCCGGCACGCCCAGCACCAGGAAGCCCATCCAGCCGATGTGGTCGCTGCCGAGCCAGAACCAGGGCAGTTCCTTCCAGTCGAGGAAGACCATGAAGTCCGGCAGGTCGCTCTGGTAGCTGCCGTCGCGGCCGATCTGGCGCATCAGGTACATGCCGAAGGCGTAGCCGCCGAGCGCGAAGAACAGCCCGTGGCCGAGCGACAGGATGCCGCCGTAGCCCCAGATCAGGTCCATGGCGACGGCAACCAGCGCGTAGCACATGATCTTGCCGACCAGCGTGATGGCGTAGGTGGAGACGTGGAAGGCGCTCTCCTCGGGCACCGCGAGGTGCAGCACGGGGACGGCGACGAGGGCCAGGGCGAGGAAGACGGCGAGCGCGATCCAGGCCTGGGTGTCCAGTGCGGACAGGATGCGAACGATGAGCGGTTGGCGCATGGTGTCCAGTTCCTTATTCAACAAAACGGCCCTTGAGGGCGAAGATGCCCTGCGGACGCTTCTGGATGAAGACGATGATGGCGACGAGGATGACGATCTTGGCGATCACCGCGCCGGCCCAGCCTTCGAGCAGCTTGGAGAAGATGCCGAGACCGAGCGCCGCCCAGACCGCACCGGCCAGCTGCCCGACGCCGCCGACCACGACGACCATGAAGGAATCGACGATGTAGCCCTGGCCCATATCGGGACCGACGTTCGAGATCTGCGACAGCGCGACGCCGCCCAGCCCGGCGATGCCGGCGCCGAGAGCGAAGGCCAGGGTGTCGATGCGTGCGGTCGGCACCCCGACGCAGGAGGCTATCGGGCGGTTCTGCGTGACGGCGCGGACGAACATGCCGAGGCGCGTCTTGTTCATCAGCACCCAGACAAGGAAGAGCACGAAGAGGGCGAAGCCGATAATGATGATGCGGTTCCACGGCAGCATCAGGTTGGGCATCAGCGCGATGCCGCCGGACATCCAGCTCGGGTTGGCGACCTCGACGTTCTGTGCGCCGAACAGCACGCGTGCCGCCTGGATCAGGATCAGCGACAGGCCCCAGGTGGCGAGCAGGGTTTCCAGCGTGCGGCCGTAGAGCCAGCGGATGACCGTGCGTTCCATGACGATGCCGACCAGCGCGGCGGCGAAGAAGGCGACGGGAATCGCCGCCGGCAGGTACCAGTCGATGTAATCCGGCGCATAGGCGCGGAACAGGCTCTGTATGCCGTAGGCCGAGTAGGCGCCGACCATCAGCAGTTCGCCGTGCGCCATGTTGATGACGCCCATGACGCCGTAGGTGATGGCCAGGCCGAGCGCAGCGAGCAGCAGGATGGAACCGAGCGAGACGCCCGTGAATATGCTGCCCAGCGTTTCGCCGACAGCCAGCCGGCGGTCGATGGATTTGACTGCCTCGATGGCGGCGTAGCGCACCTTGTCTTCCGGCTCGCTGGCCTTGTCGGTCAGTGGCAGCAGCATGGCCTTGATGGTCGAGGAATTGGCCTCGGCCAGCGCCTGCACGGCGGCCAGACGTACGGCCGGGTCGGGATTGGCCAGGCTGGCCTGGGCGTGGGCGGTGGTCAGCAGGGCCTTGATCTGCGCATCGCTTTCCTTCTCCAGCGCCTTGGCGAGCAGCGGCGCCATGTCGGCGCTGACGCTGCTTTGCAGCTTTTGCGCCGAGGCCAGGCGGACGGCCGGATCGGCATCGAACAGTTTGAGCGCGGCCAGCGCATTGGCCAGCTCGCCGCGGATGCGGTTATTGACCGTGACCGATTCCGGCTCGGCCGGCATCTTCATTTTTGCCCCGGTCGCCGCGTCCACCGCAGCATCGCCGTCGATGATCAGCGCCTTATCGTTGGCGAGGTAGAGGTTGCCGTCGGCCATCGCCGTCAGCACGCGCTCGGCGTCGGGGTCAGCCGCCTGGACGATCTGGCGGATGGCGGCCACCTTCTCGGTCGAGTCTTCGGCTGCCAGCTGGCGAACCTGCGCTGGGTCGAGCGCCGCATGGGCGTTCAGGCCGATGGCGCAGAGCAATACAACGAGTGTTTTTCTGATCATGAATATCCGTCCGCAATTTGTGCAGTGCAGCGACAGGTTACGGGGCAGCCCGGTGATCAGGAATACGATGAATTGCGTAGGGGGTGATGGATGCTGTGATCGATGGCCCGGTGCAGTTTTGATCTGCGCCAGGCCATGAGCCGTGCTCAGCGCGTTTAAGGAGCAGTGGAGGTCGCTGTATTGCTATTCGGACGTCGCTTTTGCGGTCCGGCCCGTCGTTCGATTTCTTCGTTCAGCTGGCGAGCCAACCCGAGTTTGATGAGCAATTCGACCACGACGAACAGCGGTCCGATGATCAGGCCGACCAGGTCGTCCACGAACGCCGGCTTGCGGCCCTCGTAGACATGGCCGACCAGTTGAAATATCCAGCCGACGACAAAGGCGCCGATGCCGATGGCCAGCCAGGAAAGCGTCGGCAGGGCAGCGATGGCGTGCCCGGCGGCGACTGCCGCAGCGAGCACCAGGCACATCAACAGGCCAAGCTTGAATTCCAGGCGCAGGTAATAAAGACCGACGATACAGGCGAGACCGGCCGCCGGCGAGTAGGGCAGGCCGAACAGGCTGACGCCCGGCCTGGCCAGCAAGGTGGCGATGGCGAAAACGATCAGCGGGATGCCGACGAAATGGGTGGCGATGTTGCGCGGATCGCGGTGGTAGGTGGCGTAGTTGGCGAGTTGATCCTCGATGCTTCTCACGGTAGTCTCCTTGGGGTGGTGGGTGCTTTTTTTGCGCATGATGGCCCAGCCACCCATCCCCTTCTGTCAGCTACCCGACACAAGCCCATTTTCCTGCCCTGGCGTTTCATGTCTGCCTTGACCTCAGAACATCTTGCCGTTGTCCGCAGCGGCAACTGGTTTGCCTCGCTGTCGCAGAGCCTCCAGGGCGACTTGCTGAGCATGGCGCGCGTGCAGCGGCCGCCGCCCGGACAGTTGCTGTTCGCTCGCGGGGCGCTGGCCGATGGGCTGTATTCGGTGCTGGCCGGCTCGGTGCGCGTCAGTGCCGTGGCCGAACATGGCAAGGAAGCCATCGTCAATCTGTTCGAGGCGCCGCACTGGTTCGGCGAGATCGCGTTGTTCGATGGCGAGCGGCGTACGCACGATGCGCATACGCTGGGTGAAACGGTCTTGCTGCATATCCCGCAAGGGCCTTTGCTCGAACTACTGCACCGCGAGCCGCGCTACTGGCAGGACCTAGGGCGCCTGCTGACGCACAAAATCCGCCATTTGCTGACGCTGTTCGACGATGCGGCGCTGCAACCGGTGCCGGTTCGCCTGGCCCGCCGACTGCTGGCGATTGTCGATGGCTACGGCGAGGCATCGGCGAACGGGATGAGCATACGCATCGGCCAGGAGCAGCTTGGTCAGATGGTGGGAGCGAGTCGTCAGACGGTGAATCAGACCCTGCGCCAGTTCGAGGCGGCGGGCATGTTGCAGATCGGCCGGGCCGATCTCCGCATCGTCGATATCGGCGCCTTGCGACGTCTACTGCCCTGAAAGGGCGGCCGGGCATTACTGCTGCGGTGCACGTGCCAAAAAGGGCAAAAAACCTTTTTTGCCGTGAGGGGCACGCAAAAAACATCAATACGAGGTCGGCAATCATGACGATATCCAAGCCGTGGTCGAGCGCCTGCGTCAGCGGGGCGATCTGGGCGACGATACGGCAATGGCTCTTGGCGTGGGCCTCAAACTGTTTGGCGAAGTCATGCTCGATAACCGTCAGCATCCGCTGTTCGCCGATTTTCTGCCGCGTTTCGGAGAATTTATCCGGCACCTGAAGCAAGGCGGGAAAAGCCGGCAGGAAGCTGAGCTAGCCTGCCCACCGGCAATCAAACTCAGTAGGTCTTGTAGGGCAGGAACTTGCCGCTCATGACGATCTTGACGCGGTCGCCCTTGGGGTCCGGTTCGCGCGTCAAATCCATGTTGAAATCGATGGCGCTCATGATGCCGTCGCCGAATTCTTCGTGGATCAATGCCTTGAACGTGGTGCCATAGACATTGACCAGTTCGTAGAAGCGGTAGATCAACGGGTCGGTCGGCACCAAGGTCGGCAGCGATCCCTTGTAGGGCACGACCTGCAACTGCGCGATGGCTTCTTCCGGCAGGTCGAGCGCGGCGCCGACGGCCTTGGCCTGGGCTTCGGTCAGCGTCATCTGGCCGAGCAGGGCGGCGGTGCTCCATTCCTTGCTGTGGCCGACCAGTTCGGCCAGCTTGGCCCAGGTCAGTTTCTTCTTAACTTTCTGGGTGACGATCAGGTCGGTGACTTCTTCGCGATTCATGGTGTTTCCTCGTTTGACGTGAAAACGGGGGCCGAAGCCCCCGTTGCGTTACTGCCGATCCGGATTACTTGCCTTCCGGCTCGTCCTTCTTCTTGTCGTTGCCGGCGATGTACGGCGACCACGGGGCGGCCTTGACCGGGCCCGGGGTCTTCCAGACGACGTTGAACTGACCGTCGGCCTTCACTTCGCCGATGAACACCGGCTTGTGCAGGTGGTGGTTCTTTTCGTCCATCTTCACTTCGAAGCCGGACGGAGCCTTGAAGGTCTGGCCGGCCATGGCGGCGATGACCTTGTCGGTATCGGTCGACTTGGCCTTCTCGACAGCCTGCTTCCACATGTGGATGCCGATGTAGGTGGCTTCCATCGGGTCGTTGGTGACCACGGTCTTGGCGTTCGGCAGCTTCTGCTTGACGGCCCAGTCCTTGTACATCTTGATGAACTTGGTGTTCTCGGCGTTCTTCAGCGACTGGAAGTAGTTCCAGGCAGCCAGGTGGCCGACCAGCGGCTTGGTATCGACGCCGCGCAGTTCTTCTTCGCCCACGGAGAAGGCGACGACCGGCACATCGGTGGCCTTCAGGCCGGCGTTGCCCAGTTCCTTGTAGAAGGGCACGTTGGAGTCGCCGTTGATGGTCGAGACGACGGCGGTCTTCTTGCCTTCGGAAGCGAACTTCTTGATCTTGGCGATGATGGTCTGGTAATCGCTATGACCGAACGGGGTGTACTCTTCCATGATGTCGGCTTCGGCAACGCCCTTGGACTTCAGGAAGGCACGCAGGATCTTGTTGGTCGTGCGCGGATAGACGTAGTCGGTGCCGAGCAGCACGAAGCGCTTGGCTTCGCCGCCGTCCTTGGACATCAGGTATTCGACGGCCGGGATGGCTTGCTGGTTGGGGGCGGCGCCGGTGTAGAAGACGTTCTTCTCGAGTTCTTCACCCTCGTACTGGACCGGGTAGAAGAGCAGGCCGTTCAGTTCCTTGTAAACCGGCAGGACGGACTTGCGGGAAACCGAGGTCCAGCAGCCGAAGGTCACGGCAACCTTGTCCTTGGTCAGCAGCTGGCGGGCCTTTTCGGCGAACAGCGGCCAGTTGGAGGCCGGATCGACGACCACCGGCTCGAGCTTCTTGCCCATCACGCCGCCGGCCTTGTTGATTTCCTCAATGGTCATCAACGCGGTTTCCTTCAGCGCGGTTTCGGAAATCGCCATGGTGCCGGACAGCGAGTGCAGGATGCCGACCTTGATGGTGTCGGCGGCATAGGCGGTCATGCCGATGGAGGACAACGCGGCGGCCAGGACGGTGGCCTTGATGAAGTTACGGCGATTGCTCATGGAAGCTCCTCAGAAGGATGGGTAATCTTGTCGGAACTGCATTTGCTGCAGTGCAACGCCAGATTACGGCCGGGCTTCCCGAGGAGAAATACGTTAGATTGCGTAGAGATGCGTAGTCGCCGTCTCACGCCTGCGACATGTTCAGTCGCCGGACTTTTCCAGGGCTTCGAGCAGTCTAAGGGCGCGTTCGCGGTTCTTGGCGATGGCGGCGGCGCGGCCGGCCACGTCTTCGCGTTCGGCGCGGGTTTGGGCGATCAGCGCTTCGGTTGCGGTCATGCCGCCCAGTGCGGCTTGCAGCATGCGCTCTGCATCGTTGTCGATTTCTTTGTCGGACATGGATGTCGTCTCTTGTAGAAGTGGCGCGATTATCCCAGCAAAAAGGCCCTGTGCAAGCACAGGGCCTTGTTTCGTGCAGATGACGAAGGCTTAGCGGCCCTTGGTCATGGCAGCGATGTTGGCTTGAGCGGCGTCAGCGAATTGCTTGGCGATGCCGTTCATGTTGCCGAAAGCCGAGTTGGCCGAGGCGATGGCGTTCTGGATGGCGGCAACGGCGCTTTCCGAGCCGGCCGGAGCGGACTTGGCAGCCAGTTCCATCATGCCAGCCATCGACTTCTGGAAGCCGCTGAACTGGGCTTCGACCATCTTGGCCAGTTCTTGCTGGGTTTCGCTGGTGATTTCGTAGATCGAACGGGAGTAGGCGACAGCCTTGTCCACGGCCGGCTTGGCCAGGGCTTGCTGGGCGGCGACGGCGGCTTGCGGGTCCTTGGCGGAGAGCACGGACTGGACGCCGGAAGCGGTGTCTTCCAGGGCGGTGCGGGCGGTGTTCAGGTTCAGGGCAGCGATGCGCTCAGCCGAAGCCAGGGCGGTATTCGCCACGGCCAGCAGGGAGTCGACGGTAGCCTTGTTGGCGGCGGTGAATTGTTCGGTATTGAGGGTCATGGTGGTGTCCTGATTGAAAGTCATAAATGTGTTGCTCGGGCTCAGTATAGAGCACTTTGGTTGATTATTGTGCACTGCAACAAAATTTAGCCGGAATAGGGCGGACTCGCTTCATCAGCATCAGGAGTGAGGAGCGACAGGTCAGCCTCCTGGCGAATGCCTCACTGCTGCGGTGCACCGCCCAAAACGGGCAAAAATGCCCGCCTGCTCAACCGCCCCGCATCTTGCCCAGCGCCAGGTTGGCGGCGGCGGTGCGGGTCTCGACGCCGAGTTTCTCGAAGACGTGTTCAAGGTGCTTGTTCACCGTGCGCGGGCTGCTGCCGAGGATGTCGCCGATGTCCTTGCTGGTCTTGCCCTGGACGACCCAGTAGAGCACTTCGGCCTCGCGCTGGGTCAGGCGGAAGGCGGCGATCAGGGATTCGACGGCGGAGGCGTCGTTCTCCTCCCGCAGGACCACCAGCCATTCATCGTCGCCGGTCTGGTCGTGGAAGGAGGCGAGCAGGCGCTTGTTACCTTCGGCGATGAGCAGTTGCGCCGGTTCGCGGCTTTCGGCGCGGGCGCGGTGGGCAGCGGCGATCCAGGCGAGCAGTTCTTCCGGGGCGACGGTTTCCGGGTTGGCGAAATAGGCGTTGAGCAGGTCGCGGGCGAGCGGGGTCTGCCAGACGATGCGGCTGTCGGCGGCGCGCACGGCGACGGTGGCCTGGCCGAAGGCGTCGAGCGCGCTGCGTGCCTGGCGCATCTGGCGGGCGTTGGCCATGTGAGCGGCAATGCGGGCCAGCACTTCGGCCGGGCGGATCGGCTTGGTCACGTAGTCGGCCCCGCCGGCGGCAAAGGCGGCGACGACGTGCTCGGTTTCGGTCAGCCCGGTCATGAAGACGATGGGGATGTGCTGGGTGCCGAAATCGGCCTTCAACTGGCGGGCGACCTCGAAGCCATCCATGCCGGGCATCACGGCGTCGAGCAGGATGACGTCGGGCAGGCTCTGGCGGGCGCGTTGCAGCGCCGCTTCGCCGTGCGTGGCGACGAGCACGGTGTAGCCGGCATCGTCGAGGGCGTCGTGCAGCAGGGAGAGGTTTTCTGGAACGTCATCGACGATCAGGACGATGTCCGAGATGTTGCGGTCGACGGTCGCGCTGGGCTTAGTCGGCATGGCTGCTCTTTCTGATGATTTCCTTCATGGCGTCGAACTGGAATTGTCGCGCAAGATCGCGCAGCACGCGGACGAATTCGCCGTGGCGGGCGTCGAGTTTCTCGATTTCGGCCAGCTTGTTGAGGATACCGCGCAGGTAGCCGAGGTTGATCAGCTCGTCGAGGGCGGCCAGTTCGCCGGCGTCGGGCGGGATCAGCGGCGGCGGCTCGGCCGGGGCAGGGGCGGCGGGCGCGACCGGTTGCGCCGTGGTCACCCATTCCAGCTCAAGCACGCGGCCCAGCCAGTCGAGCAGATCGTTCAGCTTGAAAGGCTTGACGATGAAATTGTCGGGCGTGATTCCGACATCGTTTTCCAGGTTCTTGTCGAAGGCGTTGGCCGACAGCACCGCGATGTGCGTGTCGATGGTGCGCCCGCCCAGGCCTTGCTGGCGCAGGCGGCGGATGGTTTCCCAGCCGTCGATGCCGGGCATGCCGAGGTCCATGAAGATCAGGTGCGGCAGGAAGCGCGGCACGGTGGCCAGGCATTCGTAGCCGCTGGCCGCCTGCTCGACGATGAAGCCGAGCGGTTCGAGCACGTTCTGCAGCAGGTCGCGGTCGTCCTTCTCGTTGTCGACGACCAGGATGCGCCGGCGCACGCCGCTGTAGCCGACGCGGTTGAGGCGTGGCAACTCCTTGGCCGCCTGCGTCGAATGCACCTGCGGCAGGAAGAGGCGGATGCGGAACAGCGTGCCTTCGCCGGGCGAGCTGGAAACCTGCATCTCGCCGCCCATCAGGTCGGTCAGCATGCGGGCGATGGTCAGGCCGACGCCGCTGCCGCCTGCCTGAACCGTGCTGCCGCGGCCGAAGGGTTCGAAGATGCGTTCCATGTCCTCCGGCGGAATGCCCGGCCCGGTGTCGCGAATCTCGAAAATGGCCATGTCGCGCCGACATTCGACCTTGAAGCCGACGCTGCCGCGCACGGTGAATTTGACGGCATTGCCGATCACGTTGATCAGAATCTGGCGCAGGCGCTTTTCGTCGGCGCGCACCACGGCCGGCAGTTCGCCGACCGGCTCATAGTCGAAGCTCAGCCCCTTGTTGCGCGCCTGCAGCTCGAACATGCCGACGATCTGCTGCATCAGCTCGGGGAAATCCATGGCCTTGACGTCCAGCGTCAGCTTGCCGCCCTCGATGCGGGCGATGTCGAGCGTGCCTTCGATGACCGACAGCAGGTGATCGCCCGATTTGCGGATGACGCTGACTGCCTGCTTGCGGTTGGGCGGCACGCTCTCGTCGGCGGCGAGAATCTGCGCATAGCCGAGAATGCTGTTGAGCGGCGTGCGCAGCTCGTGGCTGATCGCCGTGATGTAGCGGCTCTTCGCCTGGTTGGCCTGCTCGGCGACGGCCTTGGCCTGTTGCAGCGCGGCGTCGGTGCGGCGGTGCGACTCGATTTCCTGGATCAGCAGTTGCGTCTGGCGGTTCGACTCCTCCTGCGCCACGCGCCGGCTTTCCTGCGTCAGCACCATCCACCAGGCGATGATGCCGGCCAGCATGAGCAGGGCGGCGAAAGTCTTGACGAAAGTGTCCTGCAGGCGGGCGATGGCGGCCACGTCGGGCGTGCCGAGGGCGAGCAGTTCGTGGGTGTAAAGCACGCCGAGGATCAAGGCCAGGATGGGCACGATGCCGGTCATCAGCAGCAGGTAGTGGCCCAGGCCGGTATCGAGGTAGGGCTGCACGACCTTGGGCAGCACGCGGCGCAGTACGGCGTTCCATTGGGCGGCGAGGTTGGCTTCGGGTTTGCACAGGTCGTGGCAGCGGGCATCGAGCGAACAGCACAGCGAGCAGATCTGGCCCTGGTAGGCCGGGCAGTAGGCCATGTCCTCGGCTTCGTAGTCGCGCTGGCAAATTGCGCATTTTTCGCCGTGCACCGCAGCAGTCGCCTGCGAGCGGGCCAGGTAATAGCGGCCGCCGGTCAATTGGGCGATCAGCGGCGAAGCGACGAAGGCGACGGCCAGTGCGACGAAGGAGGCGTAAGGCTGCAAGTCGGCGCCAAAGAGGCCGACGAAAGTGCAAATGGAGAGCAGCGAGGCGATGGCCATGGCGCCGAGGCCCACCGGGTTGATGTCGTACAGGTGGCTGCGCTTGAACTCGATGCCGTTGGGCGACAGGCCGAGCGGCTTGTTGATGACCAGATCGGCCACCACTGCCGCCATCCACGAGATGGCGATGTTGGAATAGAGGCCGAGCACCTGGCCGAGGGCGCGGAAGACGTCGAGCTCCATCAGCAGCAGCGCGATGGCGGTGTTGAACACGACCCAGACGACGCGGCCCGGATGGCTGTGGGTCAGCCGCGCAAAGAAGTTCGACCAGGCCAGCGAGCCGGCATAGGCATTGGTCACGTTGATCTTCAACTGCGAAACGATGACGAAGACGGTCGTCGCCGCGATGGCCAGGGTCGTGTTGCTGAACACGTGCGAGAAGCCGATCAGGTACATCTGGTTCGGATCGACTGCCTTGTCGGCCGAAATGCCGTTGCGCAGCACCAGCCAGGCCAACAGCGCGCCGCCCAGCATCTTGAGAATGCCCGGCACCACCCAGCCCGGCCCGCCGATGACCACGGCCGTCCACCAGCGCCGCTCGCTGCCCGGCGTCTTCTCGGGCATGAAGCGCAGGTAATCCACCTGTTCCGCCATCTGCGTCACCAGCGCGATACCCACGGTCAGAGCAGCGCCGAACAGATGCGGATTGAAACTGCCGCTGCCACCATGCTCGCCGCCGTATTGCCACAACCCGGCCAGCGCCTGCGGGTCTTCGACGAAGACAAAGGCGTAGGGCAGCACGAGCAGGAATATCCACAAGGGCTGCGTCCACGCCTGCAACTTGCTGATGGCGGTGACGCCGTGCGTCACCAGCGGAATGACCACCAGCGCGCAAATCAGATAGCCCCAGGCCGGCGGAATCTTGAACGCCAGCTCCAGCGCATAGGCCATGATCGCCGCTTCGAGCGCGAAGAAAATGAAGGTGAAACTGGCGTAGATCAGCGAAGTGATGGTCGAGCCGATATAGCCAAAACCCGCACCGCGCGTCAGCAAATCCATATCCAGCCCGTGCCGCGCCGCGGCAATGCTGACCGGCAGGCCAAGCAGGAAGATGATCAGCCCGGTCGCAAGAATCGCCCAGAACGCATTGAGAAACCCCGCCTGCACCAGCATCGTGGCGCCCACGGCCTCCAGCACCAGGAAGGAGGCCGCGCCAAACGCCGTATTGGCCACGCGCATTTCCGACCACTTGCGAAAACTGCGCGGCGTAAAGCGCAGGGCATAGTCTTCAAGGGTCTCGTTGGCCACCCAGGTGTTGTAGTCGCGCCGAATCGCGACAATGCGCTGGGGGCTGGGGGAAGGGCTATCGCTCATGGCGATATGGTAAGCGGAAGTCTTGGGTTGGCGGGAGGTTGTTGGGGTGGGGTGTTTTTGTGCCTCTGGTCAGGCGGAACGTCCTATAGCCTTCCTAATAGACTACACACGGCACAAGCTGTCGTCGATCACTTTGAATGCGGACAATTCGTGGCACAACATGTATGCTTTTGGCGTATTCATATCGACTGCTATTGAAACGCGAGCGAAATCCTCATGACACCCACTATTGAAATCAGCCTTCCAGATCGCTATGACATGTTGGAGCGTAAGGCGGTCAATCAGCTAACACAGATTATCTCGCCAGTTGATTCAGCACTCGATCACATCGATGCACTGTATTCCGAGATGCGCGCCTCATCGCGTGGAACGCTCCTGATCCTTCGAGGTGACTCAGGCACAGGCAAATCAACCTTTATTCACACCATCGGCTTATTCCGTAATTCCGTTGAGACAATAACCTTCTCCAAGGATCAGGATGTTGGGGACGCACTTAGGTCACTTGGACCGACGAAGATGAAGTTGCGCATTGTGGTCTTTGAAGGACGCGAAGCATTGACCGACGTGTCAAAGGAACTTCTCGAGAAATCGATTCACGCCATAAATTCTTTCGTTCGAACGACTGCAGGTGAATTGACAGTCGTTGCATGGCCAGTTAATCGTGACGACCTTGCCACCTCGCTTTCTTCACTTGCAATTGAGATCGGCGCAGAAGCGCTTGTCGGGCTCGGAGACCCAGTATTTCGGTTCCAAGGTCCGCCAAAAGAGCAATTTATCCCCATCGCAAACAGGACTCTCGCCATCTTGAATCAGGGCGAAACGCTGCATGATTTGGGAATCTCCGATGAGCGCTCCGAACAGTTGGTGAGCGAGTCCACAACTATCGGCATCTTCCTAGCAAAGGTAAGACGAGACCTGCTTAATAATCAGCGCCAATTAGCCATATTGGCAAAAAAAGAAACATGCCGAGTCTGGATTGTCGTGCTGGCAGGTAATGAACCAGAAGGGGATATTGACGCCCTCACTCGAGGCACGATGTATTCCGCCGACATTGACCGAATGCTGTCGGTTACGAATGCAAATATCGTCAGCGACTTAAAGGCGTTTCCAGAGAAGGTCGGTCTACTTAGCACTTATCTCGACGCTCGAGTTCTTCATGTTCCAGTTCTGGCAGCACTCGCAGCAGTCCGCACATACGCGAGCGATGACCTGCGAAATACAATGAAAGCGGCCGGCATGTCTGCAACTCCCGAAAAGGGGGCGAAGGAACGACTAAATGAGACAAACCTGCTGGCCTCATTTCGAGATCAACCGATTAGTTCTCGCAAAGTTGGAGGTAAGGTTGGGCCCAACTCAGTAGCAGCGTTTGAGAAGTTGACGAATATTGCTTCTACGAATGACGTTCAACTTAATCGCGCGATAGCCGATTGCCTGAAAGACTTGGGAGTCATTACGAACTACGAACTCGAAAAGGATTTCGGAGCAGGAATGACTCGACGTACCGACATAGTCGCTACTACGCCAACTTCTTCTATTCGTCTTGAAATGATGTGGCGTCGAAAAACTGGGCGCGCAGAGATTGCCAACTATGTGCTGAGTAAGTTGTTCAACTATGGCAAGGCAATCGGGTATTTATCCACTTAGCTTGTCACCAGTATTACAAGAGAGGCGGCTAGATGTGACGCAGAGGTGGCTGTCCCGGCGAGCTATTTGGTTTTTCGCCTTTTGGGCCAGTGCACCGCAGCAGTCAGCTTTTACGCATCAAAATGCATCGCCAAACTCGCCAAGGCCTGCGGCAGCGGCAAGTTCTCCTCGGTTTCGATGATGCCCGGCACCGGGTGTGGGTATTCGAAGAAGACGCCGTAGGTGCCCGGCCGTTGGCCGTGCAGGTAGACGTGGGCGCGCAGGCGGTCGAGTTCGGGGTGGCGCAGGGTGACGATGCACGGGTCGCCGTTGTCGCTGGAAACGATGTCGCAGGCTTCGCCGACCTTTTCATCGAGCGAGACGAGCAGGCGACGGATGGCGCGGTCTTTGGGGAGGGCCCAGGGGTTCGCGTTCATGGCAGCAGCTCCGGCTTGATCTGTTCCAGCCAGGTGTCGATGCGTTGCTCGGTGAGCACCGGCTGGTGGTGCTGGTCGAGCGCGAGGCCAAGGAATTCGTCGCCGTCGACGGCTTTGGAGGCGGCGAACTCATAGCCTTCGGTCGGCCAGCGCCCGACGATCCGGGCGCCGCTGTCGGCGAAGGCGTCGTGCAGCAGGCCGATGGCGTCGACGAATTCGTTGGCGTATTTCTTCTGGTCGCCCAGGCCGAAGATGGCGATGGTCTTGCCGCTGAGATCGACCTCGGCCAGTTGCGGCACGAACTCTTCCCAGCTCGGTTGCGACAGGCCACAGGATTCGCCGGGCAGCATGCCGTCGCCGAGCGTCGGGCTGCCGACGATCAGGCTGTCGTAGGCGAGAAAGTCGGCGAGGGTGGTGCGGCCGATATTGACCGGGGCATCCGCCAGGTCGCCGAGCTTCTTGGCGATCTGCTTGGCGATCAGGCGGGTGCGACCGGTGTCGGTGCCGAAGAAGATGCCGATCTTGGCCATGGGGTTACGAGGCGACGGGTTCTTCCTGCGTCAGTTCTTCGGGCAGGACGCCGACCGGGTGGCCGAGCGTGCCGTCCGGGCCGTTCTCGAACTGGACGAGGTAGATTTCCTTGCTTTCATCCATTTCGGCGACGCCGAAGTGGACGACCACGCCGCGCGTGCCGGCGGCGGCGATCAGGCCTTCTTCTTCGGCGATACCCGGCATGCCGCCATCGTTCAGGATGTCTTCGGCAGCGAAGATCATGTCGCCGACTTCGTAGCGCACGGTAGTCATGATCAGGCCCACACGTCGGCTGGCGCCAGGAGGCGCTCTACCGGCTGGTCGAACATCAGGTGTTCGTCGATGATGGTGGCCACGTCTTCCGGTTTGACGCCGGTGTACATGATGCCTTCCGGGTAGACCAGCACGCTCGGGCCGAGGTGGCAGGGGCCGAGGCAGCCGGTGTTGGTCAGCTGGTAGCCGGAGGCCCACAGGTTGCGGGCGGTGAATTCGTCCGAGAAGGCGTGCCAGGTCTGGCCGCAGCCTTTTTCCTGGCAGGAACCGCGCGGGTGGCCCTGGGGGCGGCCTTGAACGCAAACGAGGACGTGTTTCTTGGGTTTGGGCATGGAGCTCTCCTTGTCGATGCTTTTTCCATTGCAAGGGGAGTGCCAGGTATTAATTCAATGAAAACAGTGGTTTATTGCTTTATGGAAATGTCGCGTTTGCGACAAAAGGTAGCGCGGCGAAGGCTCGGAACGGGAAATTGCCAAAGATGTGAATTTGCTCACGGAATACCGCTAACACATTTGGCATTATTCGTCTCAGGAAACTCAGGAGCCGAACCATGTCACCAGGCACGCACTTTACCGAATCGTCCCGCGCCAACGCGCGGACGACGTCGCATCGTCCCGGCCAGACTGGCGATGCGGATTTATCCGATTTCGACCTGAAGGCGACCTTGAACACCATGGTCGTGCGCGAAGCCAATTTTTCGGAATTTCTGGCCGCGATCAAGGCCTACGGCCGGCCGTTCGCGCAGGGCTGAGCGAAATAGAGGATAAAGAGCGGGGCGGTGCTTGGGCACCGCCCCGTTTTATTTTCAGAACTGCTTGACCTCGATGTTCAGCGTCTGGATGCGGTAGGCGATCTGGCGCGGCGTCATGCCCAGGATGCGAGCGGCCTTGGCCTGGACCCAGCCGGCTTGTTCGAGCGCGGCGATGACGCGCTCGCGTTCCGACAGGTCGGGGTCGTTGACATCGACCGGCGCGGAATTTGCCCCGGAAGGCATGTCCACCGCAGCAGTGGCCGGCCGCGCCACCTTCATGCCCGGCCGCTCGCGAGAACTGGGGAAGCGGATCAGGTCGACGTCGATCTGGCCGTCTTCGGAGAGCACGGCGGCGCGTTCCAGGCAGTTTTCCAGTTCGCGCACATTGCCCGGCCACTCGTGGCTGGCCAGCCGGCGTTGCGCCATGTCGGTCAGCGTCAGCTTGCGGCGCTGGTCGGCGCCGATCTTGCCGAGCAGGTGGCGGGCGATGTCCGGAATGTCCTCGATGCGCTCGCGCAGCGGCGGCAGGAACAGCGGCATGACGTTCAGGCGATAGAACAAATCCTCGCGGAAATCGCCCATCTCGACCGCCGTTTCGAGGTCGCGGTGGGTGGCGGCGATGATGCGCACATCGACCTTGACCGTTTTCGAGCCGCCGACGCGCTCGAATTCGCCTTCCTGCAGCACGCGCAGCAGCTTGGCCTGGAAGGCCGGCGAGACTTCGCCGATTTCGTCGAGGAAGAGGGTGCCGCCGTGCGCCTGCTCGAAGCGCCCCTTGCGCGCTTCGACCGCGCCGGTGAAGGCACCGCGCTCGTGGCCGAAGAGTTCGGATTCGAGCAGGTTTTCCGGCAGCGCGGCGCAGTTGAGCTTGACGATGGCGTTGCGGGCGCGCGGCGAGTTGTAGTGGATGGCGTTGGCGATCAGTTCCTTGCCGGTGCCGGTTTCACCGCGGATCAACACGGTGGTGTTCCACTTGGCGACCATGCGCGCCTGATCGAAGACGCGGCGCATGACGGCCGAGCGGCCGACCATGTTCTCGAAGCCGAACTGATGGCGCACGGTGCGGCGCAGCGAATCGCGCTCTTCGACCAGGCTGGATTTTTCCTGCGCGATGTCCATCGACAGCTTGAGGCTCTGGCCGATCAGGTTGGCGACCATTTCGACGAACTGGGCGCGCTCTTCCAGCAGGCCGTCTTCCGGCGCTTCGGGCTGCACGGCGAGAACGCCCTTGAGGTCGCCGCCAACCTTGATCGGCACGGCGATGAAGGGCAGTTCCGGGTCGTAAACCCGCGTCCGGTTCAGGAAGCGTGGTTCGTCGGCGACGCGTGCCAGTTTGATGGTGCGCGGCTTTTCCAGGATCAGGCCGATGATGCCTTCGCCGGGGGCGTACTGGGTATCGTCCGATTCCAGGCCATCCGGGTTGTACAGGGTGTGGACGTTGAGGTTGCCGCTCTCGGCATCGACGACGGCGACCAGGCCCTTGGTCAGCCCGGCTTCGTCGTGCAGTACGCGCAGCAGGTCGCGCAGGGTTTCGCTGATCGCCAGCGAGCGGCTGAGGACCCGGCTCACGGCGTAGAGCGCCGCGAGCAGAAGGATGTTCAGTTCGTGCGTTCGACAGTAGCCGCCAGGCGGCGGGCATTCATCGTTCGCGTTGGCAATGTGAATGTGGTCGTGCATGCTGTTCTCGGGTCTCTTAGATCGGGTCGCCGTCTACGCGGAATTCGACAATGGCGGCACAGCCGCCGCTCGGGCTCTCATCGAGGTCGATGATGCCGCCGTGGTCGGCTACCACCTGCTGGGCGCGGGAGAGGCCGGTGCCGATGTGCTTGCCACTGCCGTTCTTGGCCGTGAAGAAGGGCTCGAAGGCTTTCACCCGCCATTCCTCGGGAATGCCGGGGCCGGAATCGAGCACCGAGACGACGATGCGGTCGCCATCCACCTTGCTGGTCAGCGATAGCTCGCGCCTGTTCCAGCCCTTGAGGTTCATCGCTTCGATGGCGTTATCGACCAGCGCCTTGAACAGCATGCGCAACTGCAGCGGCCGGCCGAGGATGGTGGGCAGGGTGATGGCCGGTTGCCAATCGACCACGATGCCGGCGCCGAGCAGGCGTGGCGTGCTGACTTCGAGCACGTCGCGCAGGATCTCGTTGATATTGACGCTGACCACGATCTCCTGCGGGCTTTGCGGGATGACCTGACGCAGGGTTTCCATGTGCTCGCGGCTGCTGTTCAGCGCCATCTGCAGCATGCTGGCGGTGTTGGGGTCGCGTCGTTGCAGCACGGCGACGGCCGAGGCCATCACGTTCATCGGTTCTTCCAGGCGGAAGAGGGCGGCGCCCAGGCCCTCGCGGATCGCCGCCGTGCGTTCCTCCTCGGCCAGCACGGCCTGCAGGGCGGCGGCGCGGGCACGTTCCTGTTCCTCGCGCAGGATGGAAACGTCGGAAATGGCCAGCAGCAGGCCGGGTTGGCCGCCTGTGGTGAAGTAATTGGTGGCGCAGTCGCTGTGGATATTGATCACCGATGAGGTGACCGACAGCCAGCGCGGCCGGCCGGCCGGGCGGTCGATGCGCGTTTCCATGCTGCCGAAGGCGCAGGCCTTGGGGTCGCTGGACAGCGCCTCGCGCCAGTGCGGCGCCAGGCTGTCGAGTAGGGTGTGGGCCGGTTCGTTCTGGCCAAGATCGGTGACCAGCTTCTTGTATTCCTGGTTATCCAGAATCACCTTGCCGCTGATGTCGAGCAGGGCGAAGGCGACCGGTGCGGCGTCGATGACCGATTCGATGACTTCCTTCTGGTTGCGCACCATGCGCTCCAGGCGGTGCAGGGCGGTGATGTCGCGGTGCATCCCGACGTAGTGGCTAACCTTGCCATCGGCGTCGGCCACCGGGGAGATGGTCAGTTCGGCCAGGTAGAGGTCGCCGTCCTTGCGCTTGTTGAGCAGGCGGCCGGACCACGGGCGGCGGGTCGTCAGGTGTTCCCACATCTCGCGGTATAGCTCGGGCGGCGTGGTGTGGTTGGACAGCACGGATTCGTTCTGGCCGACGATCTCGTCGGTGCCGTAGCCGGTAACGCGGGAGAACGCCTCGTTGGCGAACAGGATATTGGCCTTGGTGTCGGTGATCGAGATGGCCAGGTCGGCCTGATATACGGCGTGACTGAACGCTTCGGGCGGTAATCCGGGTTCGACACGCTTCTGGTCTGCGGGAAGGGCCGACATGAAGGAGCTCCTGACAAAAGTGGTTTTGTCCTTGGCTAGCAGATTCCGTGCCGTCAGCCAGTCGTCAGTTCCGTAACGCCCGGCTGGTGCGGTTTGGGAAGGAATGCGACGAAATCGCTGTCAGGTTTGCGACAAGCCGACAAGCTGAAAATGCACCGTTTTGATGCGTGCACCGCAGAAGCCGCATCGGCGTGGGGTTTTCAGGCGTTTGACCGAATTGGCACAGCTTGTGCAGGAGAGGGGGCAACCCAACTTGGCCATTTTTCAGAAATGAGCGAAATCATCCTGCTGCTGCTTTCCACGGCCTTGGTCAACAACGTGGTGCTGATCAAGTTTCTCGGCCTTTGTCCGGCCATGGGCGTTTCCAAGAGTGTGGATTCAGCCTTCGGCATGGGCATGGCGACCACCTTCGTCATCACGCTGGCGGCCGGCGCTTCCTGGATGCTCGACAACTGGTTGCTGCAACCGCTCGGTCTCGGCTACCTGCGCATCCTGACCTTCATCCTGGTCATCGCCGCCGTCGTGCAATTCACCGAGATGTTCATCAAGAAGACGGTGCCCGCGCTTTACCAGTCGCTCGGCATCTACCTGCCGCTGATCACCACCAACTGCGCCGTGCTCGGTGTCGCGCTACTCAATGTCGAGCAGAAGTTCAGCCTGTTCAAGAGCCTGCTCTACGGTTTCGGTTCGGCGCTCGGCTTCACCCTGGTGTTGCTCATCTTTGCCGGTCTGCGCGAACGCGTGGCGCTGGCCCGCGTGCCGGGCGCCTTCGCCGGTTCGCCCATCGCTTTCGTCACCATCAGCCTGCTCGCCCTGGCCTTCATGGGCTTCTCGGGCCTGAACGTTTAATACGGGAGAACACGCCATGATCGCTGCCATCCTGAGTCTTACCCTGCTCGGCGCCGTGCTCGGCATCGTGCTCGGTGTTGCCAACAAGTTCCTGCAGGTCGAGGGCAACCCGGTGGTCGATGAGTTGATCGCCATGATGCCCGGTTCCAACTGCGGCCAATGCGGCTTTCCCGGTTGTTCCGGTGCCGCCAATGCCATCGTCGACGGCACGGCTGCACCGACCTGCTGCCCGCCGGGCGGCAAAGCGCTGGCCGCGGCCATCGCCGCCAAGCTGGGCCTGAGCGTCGATCTCTCCGCGATGTCGGACGACGGCCCGAAGATCGCCGTGGTCGCCGAAGAGCTGTGCATCGGCTGCTGCCGCTGCAGCAAGGTCTGCCCGACCGATGCGCTGATTGGCGCCGCCAAGCAGATTCACAACGTGCTGCGCGAAGCCTGTACCGGCTGCAGCAGCTGCGTCGACAAGTGCCCGACCGAGGCGCTGACGATGATCTCCACCCCGGTCACGATCCAGCATTGGGTGATGCCCAAGCCGGTCGCCGCGTGAGGACAGCATGGGCGTGATGAATCTGTTCAAGCACTTGTTCGCCGACGATTGGGGCGTGCATCCGGACGACCACAAGCGGCCGGCGGCCGACCAGGCGGTGCGGACGATGCCCGTTCCGGCCAAGCTGTATCTGCCGTTGCAGCAACACCTCGGCGGTGCGGCCCGGCCTATTGTGCTGGTTGGCCAGAAGGTGAAGAAGGGCGAATTGATCGCCGAGGCGCAAGGCATGGTATCGGCACCGATTCATGCGCCGACCTCGGGCACGATCATGGCGGTGACCGAAATCACCGCGCCGCACCCTTCCGGCCTCAGCCTGCCGGCCATCATCCTCGAAGCCGACGGCGCCGACGAATGGTGCGAGCTGGCGGGGTGCGACGATCCGTTTGCGCTGGAACCGGCTGCCATCGGCAAGAAGGTCGCCGCAGCCGGGGTCGTCGGTCTGGGCGGCGCGGCCTTTCCGTCTGCGGTCAAGCTGATCGGCGCTTCGCGTGCCCAGGTGACCACGCTGGTCATGAACGGCGGCGAGTGCGAGCCTTATCTTTCCTGCGATGACCGTCTGATGCGCGATGCGGCAGCCGGCATCGTCGATGGCATTCGCATCATGCTGCATGCCACCGGGGCCAAGGTGGCGCTGGTCGGCATCGAGGACAACAAGCCCGAGGCCATTACCGCCATGCGCGAAGCGGCCGCCGCATTTGCCAATGTGCAGGTGCAGCCGGTGCCGGCGCGTTATCCGATGGGTTCAGAAAAGCAGCTGATCCAGGTGCTGACCGGCATCGAAGTGCCGGCCGATGGTCGCCCGGCCGATATCGGCGTTATCGTGCATAACGTTGGCACGGCGCTGGCAGTGCGCGCCGCCGTGCGCGAAGGCAAGCCGCTGATTTCCCGGCTGGTGACGATCAATGGCGCCTGCGCTGCACAGCCGGGCAACGTCGAGGTCCGCATTGGCACCCTGGCCGAGGAAGTGATCGCCTTCGCCGGCGGTTTGAAGGGCGAGGGCATCGGCCTGGCGCGGCGCGTCATGGGTGGCCCAATGATGGGCATGCAGATTCCTCACTGGCGCGTTCCGGTGGTCAAGGGCACCAGCGGCATCCTGGCTCTGGATGCCGACGAGGTGGCGGAGCAGGAGCCCAACCCGTGCATTCGCTGCGGCAGTTGCGTCAAGGCCTGCCCGATGGGTCTGCTGCCGCTCGAAATGAGTTCGCGCATCCGCAACGAGGCTTTTGACGAAGCGGTCGGCCTGGGCCTAAAGGACTGCATCGCTTGCGGCTGTTGCTCCTTCGTCTGCCCGTCGAAGATTCCGCTGGTTCAGTACTTCGTCCATGCCAAGGGCGAGATGGCCGCGCAGGAGCGCACCAAGCTGCGCAACGAGGCAACCAAGAAGCTGGCACAACAGCGGCAGGACAGGCTGGCGCGCGAAGCCAGGGAAAAGGCCGAAGCCGCCGCCAAGCGCAAGGCGGAACGCGAAGCGGCAGCGGCCAAGGCGGCTGCCGAGGCAGCACAGAAGGAATCGGTGAGTTAAGGAGCGGTCATGGGCTTCATGAATCTCTTCAAAACCTTTCTCGGCCAGCACTGGGGCGTGCATCCGGCAGATCACAAGCGGCCGGCGGCGGATGCCGTGGTGCGCCGCGTGCCGATGCCGCCGCGCCTCTACCTGATGCTGTCGCAGCATGTCGGGGCGCCGGCCCGGCCTGTCGTGCTGGTTGGTCAGAAAGTGAAGAAGGGCGAATTGATCGCTGCCGCCCAAGGCAACATCTCGGCGCCCTTGCATGCGCCGACCTCGGGCGTGATCAGCGCCATTGTCGAAATCACCGCACCGCATGCTTCCGGCCTGCCGGCCATGGCCATCACGCTGGACAGTGATGGCGAGGATGTGTGGATCGATGCTGATGTACCGGCCGATCCTTATGCCCTGGCGCCGGCCGACATCGCGGCCCGCGTTGCTGCAGCCGGTGTGGTCGGGCTGGGCGGCGCGACTTTCCCGTCCTCGGTCAAGCTCAATCTGGGCCGCCGTTCCGAAATCGACACCCTGCTCATCAACGGCAGCGAGTGCGAACCCTATCTTTCCTGCGACGACCGCCTGATGCGCGACCGGGCGCACGAGATCGTGTCGGGTATCCGACTGATGCTGGTTGCCACCGGCGCCAAGGTGGCGCGCGTCGGCATCGAGGACAACAAGCCGGAAGCCATCGCTGCCATGCGCGAGGCAGCCGCAGCCTTCGCCGAGATCGAAGTCATGCCGGTGCCGGCGCGTTATCCGATGGGTTCGGACCGCCAGTTGATCGTCGAGCTGACCGGACGCGAAGTGCCGTCCGATGCGCGTGCCGCCGACGTTGGCGTCATCGTGCATAACGTCGGCACGGCGCAGGCGGTGCATAACGCCGTCTGTCTCGGCCGGCCGCTGGTCAGCCGGCTGCTCACCTTGAACGGCAAGGCAGTGGCCGAGCCGGGCAATTACGAGGTGCCGATCGGCATGTTGCTGAGCGATCTGATCGCCTTCACCGGCGGTACCCGCGGCGAAGCGGCGCGCATCGTCATGGGCGGGCCGATGATGGGAACCGTGCTGCCGCACCTGCGCGTGCCGGTGGTCAAGGGCACCAGCGGCATCCTCTTGCTCGATGCTGCCGAAGCGGCAGCTTTCGAACCGGAGGCCTGCATTCGTTGCGGCAGCTGCGTCAAGGCATGCCCGATGGGGCTGTTGCCGCTCGAAATGAGCGCCCGTATTCGCAACGACGATCTCGATGGCGCCGCCGATCTCGGTCTGGCCGATTGCATCGCCTGCGGTTGCTGCGCCTACGTCTGCCCCTCGCACATTCCGCTGGTGCAGTACTTCTACCACGCCAAGGGCGACATTTCGGCACGCGAACGGGCCAAGTTGCGCGGTGAGGCGACCAAGAAACTGGCGCTGGCCCGCCAGGATCGCCTCGAACGCGAAGCGCGCGAAAAAGCCGAGGCCGCTGCCCGACGCAAGGCCGAACGGGCCGCCCAACAAGCTGCACAACAAGCCGCCGCTGCGACTGCTGCGGTGCACACCCCAAATCAAGGAGAAATCGCATGAGTACCGGCGCCCTGACCGCCCAGCCGATCGCCTCGCCGCACGCCCACGGCGGCAACTCGGTGACGCGCACGATGTTCCGCGTGCAGCTGGCGCTTGCCCCGGCCACGCTGTACGGCTTCTGGCTATATGGTTGGCCGTCGTTCTTCCTGTGGCTGCTGACCATCCTTTCCTGCCTGGGTTTCGAAGCGCTGTCGCTGAAGATGATGGGCAATGCGCGCATCCAGCGCACGCTGTGGGACGGCTCGGCAATGCTGACCGGCTGGCTGCTGGCGCTCACCTTGCCGCCCTGGGCGCCGTGGTGGGTGGCCATCGTCGGCGGCTTCATCGCCATCGTGATCGGCAAGCAGGTGTTCGGTGGGGTGGGACAGAACGTCTATAACCCGGCCATGGTCGCCCGCGTTGCGCTGCTCGTTTCCTTCCCGGTGCCGCTGACCCAGTGGATTCTGCCGCTGCCGATCAACTCGGTGGCCGCACCCGATTTCATCCACGGCCTGCAAATTTTCCTCGGCAACCAGGCGGTGCCGGATGCCATGGCCAGCGCCTCGTTACTCGGCTTCACCAAGACCGAACTGTCGCGCGGCATCGATCTGCTGCACTCGCTTGGCGGCGAGCACGCGACTGCGCTGTTCTCGTGGAGCGGTGCGCGGGCCGGCAGTTTCGGTGAGTCGGCCAGCTTCCTGATCCTGGCTGGCGGCCTCTACCTGCTGTTCGCCGGCATCATTACCTGGCACACGCCGGTCGCCGTGCTGGCGGGCTTGGCGATTCCGGCCGCCATCGGCCATGCCGTCGATCCCACGCATTACCTGAGCGTTTCCGCCCACCTGTTGTCCGGTGCTGCGATGCTCGGCGCCTTCTTTATCGCCACCGATTACGTGACCTCGCCCAATACCGGCACCGGCCAGCTGATCTTCGGTCTCGGCATCGGCCTGCTCACCTGGGTGATCCGTACCTACGGCGGCTATCCGGAAGGCATGGCCTTCGCGGTATTGCTGATGAATTCGCTGACGCCGGTCATCGACCGCTTCGTCAAGCCGCGCATCCTCGGCCGCGACCGCAAGGGCAAGCCGCTGGACATTCCGGAAAACAAGGGAGCCTAAGATGAATCTGGAAAGCATCCGGGAAAAAATCGGTTACCAGCCGGCCTTGCTCGGCGTGGTGGCCCTGTTGGCAAGCGGCGCGCTGGCCATGGCCTCGACCGCCACGCACGACGCCATTGCCGCGGCCGAAGCCAAGGACTTACGCGATTCGCTGTCGGAGGTGCTGCCCAGCGGCATGGCTGACAACGATTTCCTGAAGGATACGATCAACGTCGACCGCGATGGCCAGCCGGTGACCATCTATCGCGCCCGCCAGGGCAGCGAGATGAAAGCGGCCTTGTTCAAGGTGGCGGGGCGGGGCTATGCCGGCGAAATCCAGATCCTGATGGCGGTCGACATGAGCGGCAAGACGCTCGGCGTGCGCGTGTTGAAACACGCCGAGACGCCCGGCCTGGGCGACAAGATCGAGGTCAAGAAGGATTCGTGGATCAAGTCCTTCGACGGCAAGTCGTTGGGCGAACCGGCGCCGGAGAAATGGGCGGTCAAGAAGGATAGCGGGGTCTTCGACCAGTTTGCCGGCGCGACCATCACGCCGCGCGGCGTGGTCAAGGCGGTCAAGGGTGGGCTGGAATTCTTCGCTGCCCACAAGACGGAAATCACCGGTTAGGAGCGAGCGATGAGTGACAGCAACTACGGCAGCATCATGAAGGAAGGCCTGTGGGAGCAGAACGTCGTGTTCTCCCAACTGCTGGCCATGTGCCCGACCATGGCGGTGACGACGAGCGGCACCAACGGCCTGGGGATGGGCCTGGCGACGACGGCGGTGCTGGTCGTATCCAATATCCTGGTCTCGCTGATCCGGCATACGGTCAGTTCGCAGGTGCGCATTCCGGTCTTCGTCGTGCTGATCGCCACGCTGGTGACGGTGGTCGATATGGCGATGAACGCCTGGCTGCACGACCTATACAAGGTGCTCGGTCTGTTCATTGCGCTGATCGTGGTCAATTGCGCCATTCTTGGCCGAGCGGAAGCCTTTGCCGTGAAGAGCGGGGTGTTCGCCTCGGCGGTGGATGGCCTGGCCATGGGCCTGGGTTTTACCGGGGCGCTGACGGTGATCGGGCTGATCCGCGAATTCCTTGGTGCCGGCACTTTGTTCGCCCAGGCATCCAACCTGCTCGGACCGTCCTTCGCCTTTCTCGAAATGAAGCTGCCGGGCTATGGCGGGGCCTTGCTGATGATCCTGCCACCGGGCGGCTTCGCCATCCTCGGTTTCCTGCTGGCCGGCAAGCGGGCCATGGAGCGCCGGCTGGAGGCGCGTGCCGCCGCCGGGGCGAGCGGGACGCCGGTCGCTGCCTGAATTTGAACTAGGGAGAATCGAACATGCAGATCGGCGTAGCGTATTCCGAACCGGGCAACCAGATCTGGCTCAACATCGAGGTGCCGGATGAATCGACGGTCAAGGATGCGATCGAGCGCTCGGGCATCCTCAAGCAGTTTCCGCATATCGACCTAGCGGCGCAGAAGGTGGGGGTTTTCGGCCGCCTGGTCAAGCTCGATGCCGCATTGAAGGCAGGCGACCGCGTCGAGATTTATCGCGGCATCATCGCTGATCCGGAAACCGTGCCGCGGCGCGATCTGGATGGTGACGAGTAAGACTTTAAGGATTGGGTCGGCCAATCAGGCAGATTTTGATCGTTAAGGGGTAATCCGCAATTGAAAAGCCGACTGCTGCGGTGGACAATGCGGTTTTGCCAAAAATCAGGGAGTCCGGCGCGTGCAGCGTCGGCGGAATCAAAACGAATTCAAACCTCATCGAGAACAGCCATGCACCGTTTCTTGCCCTTGCTTTGCCTGCTGCCGGCCTCGGCCTTCGCGGCCGGTAATCTGCCGACCGTCGGCGGCATTCCCGTCGATTTCATCCTGTTTGCACTGACCCTGCTCGGCGTGGCGCTGTTTCATAACGCCACCCTGTATGTCGCGCTGACCGGTTTGTTCACCATCAGCCTGTACAAGATCATCTTCACCGGCTTCAAGACCGGTGTCGGCGTTGCCGGCTTCTTCGGGCATCTCGGACATGAATGGGTGACCATCGCCAACCTGTTCTGCCTGCTGACCGGCTTTGCCTTGCTGGCTCGTCACTTCGAGAAGAGCCATGTGCCGGTGGTGCTGCCGAAGTTCCTGCCGGACGACTGGAAGGGCGGTTTCGTGCTGTTGGTCATGGTCTTCGTCATCTCCAGCTTCCTCGACAACATCGCGGCCGCGCTGATCGGTGGGGCCATGGCCCACCAGTTGTTCAAGGCCAAGGTGCATATCGGTTATTTGGCCGCCATCGTTGCTGCATCGAACGCCGGTGGCTCGGGGTCGGTGGTCGGCGATACGACGACGACCATGATGTGGATCGACGGCATCAGCCCGCTGATCGTGGTCGATGCCTACGTCGCCGCCGGCATCGCGCTACTGATCATCGGTTATTTCGGTGCCAAGCAGCAGCATGCCTATTCGCCGATCATCAAGCATGCGCACGAACATACCCACGTCGATTGGGGCCGCATCTTCATCGTCGCCACCATGCTGGTCTTCGCCGTGGCCACCAACATCACCATTAACGTGAAGTATCCGGAACTGGCCGATCACTTCCCATTCATCGGTGTCGCCGTGTGGGCGGCGATCATCCTTACCATCCCGGTGCGTCGCCATGACTGGGAATTGCTGCCGGACACGATCAAGGGCTCGATTTTCCTGCTCTCGCTGGTGTTGTGCGCCTCGATGATGCCGGTTGAAGAGCTGCCGCCGGCTTCCTGGCAGTCGGCCTTCGCGCTGGGCTTTGTCTCCGCCGTTTTCGACAACATTCCGCTGACCGCGCTGGCCTTGCGCCAAGGTGGCTTCGACTGGGGCTTCCTGGCCTATGCCGTGGGCTTCGGCGGTTCGATGCTGTGGTTTGGCTCGTCGGCTGGCGTCGCGCTGTCCAACATGTTCCCGGAAGCCAAGTCGGCTGCCCAGTGGCTGCGCCATGGCTGGCACGTTGCCGTGGCCTACGTCGTCGGCTTCATGGTCATGCTGGTCGTGCTCGGCTGGCATCCTGACGAAGGCCACAAGAAGGTTGCCGCGCCGGTAGCGGTCGAACAGCCGGCGGTCGCTCCGGCCCAGTAAGCGCTTTCGGCCAAACCGCCGAACGGAAGGCGGGAGAACTTTGGTGTGCTGGATGTATCCTAGACATCCATGAACGCCAAATTTCTCCCGCATTCGTCTTTTGAGTCAGCCGCCGACCTGCGCTTGTCCGAACTGATCTCGGCGCTGTCGCATGCGCTCGACATCACAGAAGGGCAGCCGGAAGGGCACTGCGTACGTTGTTGCTGGATCGGCATGCATATCGGCCGCCGGCTCGGCCTGGGCGACGAGGAGCTGTGGGGGCTCTATTACACGCTGCTGCTGAAGGACCTCGGTTGCAGCAGCAATGCGGCCCGCATCTGCGAGCTCTATCTGACCGATGATCTGAGCTTCAAGCGCGATTTCAAGACGGTCGGCGACAGTTTGCCGCAGGTGCTCAACTTCGTGCTCAAGCATACGGGCCTGAAAGCCGGCCTGGCCGAGCGCTTTCGCAGCGTGCTGACCATCATGCGCGATGGCAGTGAACTCGCGCAAGAATTGATCGCGACGCGTTGCCAGCGGGGCGCGGAAATTGCCCGCCTCTTGCGCTTCCCGGAGAGCGTTTCGGCCGGCATTTACAGTCTCGACGAGCATTTCGACGGCAAGGGCAAGCCGGAAGGGCTGGCTGGCCAGGCGATTCCCCTATTTGCCCGCATAGCCTTGCTGGCGCAGGTGATCGACGTATTTCACACCGCTGGCGGCCCGCAGGCAGCGCTCGACGAAGTGATGGGCAGGGTAGGCACCTGGTTCGATCCTGCTTTGGTCCGGGTTTTCGAGGCGGTGGCCGATGACGATGCATTCTGGGCGATGCTCGCTTCGCCCGAGGTCATGTCCGCCATCCTGGCGCTGGAGCCGGCCGCGCACGTCGTGCCGCTCGATGACGATTATCTCGACGACATCGCCGCCGCTTTCGGTCAGGTGGTCGACTCGAAAAGTCCCTACACCAGCGGCCATAGCGCCCGCGTTGCCCTGTACACGGACATGATTGCCGAGAGCCTCGGCCTCGGGCCTGAGCGGCGCCGCTGGCTGAAGCGCGGGGCCTTGTTGCATGATGTCGGCAAGCTCGGCGTCAGCAACAGCGTGCTCGACAAGCCGGGCAAGCTGGATGCCGATGAATGGGCCGCAGTGCAGGCGCATGCCGCTTATACCGAAGCCATCCTGTCGCGGATCGATGCCTTCGCCGAGCTGGCCCGCGTGTCGGCGGCGCACCATGAGCGGCTGGATGGCAAGGGCTATCCGCGCGGTTTGAAGGCGGAGGAGATCACGCTGGAAACCCGCATCATCACGACCGCCGACATCTTCGATGCGATCACCGCCGAACGTCCCTATCGCGGGGCGGTGCCGATCCCGAAAACGCTGGAAATCATGGCCGAAAATGTCGGTACGGCCATCGACCCAGAGTGTTTCGAGGCGCTCAAACAGGCAATCGACCGTTTGCCCGACGCCTTCTCCCGGTAAAATACGCCCTTTGCTCACCGGCCTGGCCGGAATAAGGTTTTTCTGCATGACCACTGATATTAAAGTGCCGACCGTCGGCTTTGTTTCCCTGGGATGTCCGAAGGCTTCAAGCGACGCCGAGCGCATCCTGACCAAGCTGCGCGCCGAAGGCTATGAAATTTCGCCAAGCTACGACAATTCCGACCTGGTGATCGTCAATACCTGCGGCTTCATCGACGCCGCTGTCGAGGAATCGCTCGATGCCATCGGCGAGGCGCTCAACGAAAATGGCAAGGTCATCGTCACCGGCTGCCTAGGCGCCAAGGGCGATATCGTGCAGACGACGCACCCGTCCGTGCTGGCCGTGACCGGCCCGCATGCGGCCGATGAGGTGATGGGCTATGTGCATGAGCATCTGCCCAAGCCGCACGATCCCTATACCGACCTGGTGCCGCCGCAGGGTGTGCGCCTGACGCCGGATCACTTCGCCTACCTGAAGATTTCCGAAGGCTGCAACCATAGCTGTACCTTCTGCATCATCCCGTCGCTGCGCGGTCCGCTGGTGTCGCGCCCGGTGGGCGACGTGCTGGCCGAAGCCGAAAGCCTGGCCCGTGCCGGCGTCAAGGAACTGCTGGTCATTTCGCAGGACACCTCGGCCTATGGCGTCGATCTGAAATACCGCACCGGTTTCTGGGGCGGCAAGCCGGTCAAGACCCGCCTGAAGGAGTTGTGCGAGGCGATGGCCCAGTTCGGTATCTGGGTGCGCCTGCATTATGTCTATCCTTACCCCTCGGTCGATGACGTGATCCCGCTGATGGCCGAAGGCAAGATCCTGCCTTACCTCGATGTGCCGTTCCAGCACGCCAGCCCGAAGATTTTGAAGGCGATGAAGCGTCCGGCCTCGGCCGAGAACACGCTGGAGCGTATCCGCAAGTGGCGCGAGATCTGCCCGGAAATCGTCATCCGCTCGACCTTCATCACCGGTTTCCCCGGCGAGACGGACGAGGATTTCGACATGCTCATCCAGTTCCTCGAAGATGCGCAGCTCGACCGCGTCGGCGCTTTCGCCTATTCGCCGGTCGAAGGTGCGGTGGCCAATGACTTGGGTCTGTTGTTGCCGGAGGACGTACGCGAGGATCGCCGCCGCTGGCTGATGCAGGTGCAGGAAGACATCTCCGCCGACAAGCTGGCCGCCAAGATCGATAGCGTGATTGAGGTGCTGGTCGACGAGGTCGATGAAGAAGGCACCATTGCCCGCTCCAAGGCCGATGCGCCCGAGATCGACGGTCTGGTCTATATCGACGGCCACTTCGACGCCCAGCCGGGCGACTTCCTGCAGGTCAAGGTCATCGACGCCGACCACCATGACCTCTACGCCAAGATCGCCTGATCTGATTGCGGCGCTGGCCGGCATCGTCGGCACCGCGCAGGTGCTGACCGAGGCGGCCGATGTCGCGCCTTATCTGACCGATTGGCGCGGGCGTTACCGGGGTGCCGCGCAATGCGTCGTGCGTCCGGGGTGTGCCGAAGAAGTGGCAGCGGTGGTCAAGGCCTGTATCGCTGCAGGTGCGCCCATCGTGCCGCAGGGCGGTAACACCAGCCTGTGCGGCGCGGCCACGCCGGACGAGGCGGGCAGGGCGGTGGTTGTCGCGCTAGGTCGTCTGAACCGCATTGCTGCAGTGGACACCGAAAACAACACGATTTCCGTCGAAGCCGGCTGCACGCTGGCGCAGGTGCAGGAGGCGGCGCGTGCCGTCGGGCGGCTCTTTCCGCTCGCACTGGCCTCCGAAGGCACCTGCCAGATCGGCGGCAACCTGTCGACCAATGCCGGCGGCGTGCAGGTGTTGCGCTACGGCAATACCCGCGAACTGACGCTCGGGCTGGAAGTGGTGCTGCCCAATGGCGAGCTGTGGAACGGCCTGCGCGGCCTGCGCAAGGACAACACCGGCTATGACCTGAAGCAGGTGTTCATCGGCGCCGAAGGCACGCTCGGCATCATCACCGGCGCTGTCTTGAAGCTCTTTCCGCTGCCGCAGCGGCAGACCACCTGCTGGTTGAACGTCGAAAGTCCGACGGCTGCGGTGCACCTGCTCAATCGGGCAAAAACCACGTTCGATGCCCAACTGACCGCTTTCGAGCTGATTTCCGAGCCGGCGCTTGGCCTGGTGCTGAAGAACATTCCCGCCACCCAACGGCCGACAGCGAGCAGCGCCTGGTACGTGCTGGCCGAGTTTTCCGATGCCGAACCGGCGGCGGTCGAGGCCTGGCTGGCCGAGCGCTTGGAGGCGGGCGAGGTGAGCGACGGGGCTATCGCGCAAACCGGTGAGCAGGCGAAGAAGCTGTGGGCCCTGCGCGAGAATATTTCGGAAGCCCAGAAGATCGAGGGCATTTCGATCAAGCACGACATCGCCGTGCCGGTGTCGAAAATTCCGGAATTCCTGGCGCGGGCCGATGCGGAACTGGGCGCGACTTTTACCGGCATTCGCGTGGTCGCCTTCGGCCACGTCGGTGACGGCAACCTGCATTACAACCTGTCCAAGCCGGATGCCCAGGAGAATACCGCTTTCATCGCCCAGCAGCCGGCGGTGCATCGACACGTGCACGACATCGTGCAGGCGCTGAACGGTTCGATCTCGGCCGAACATGGCCTCGGCCAGTTGAAGCGTGAAGAAATTCTGCGCTACAAATCGCCCGTGGAAATGGCGCTGATGCGCTCGCTCAAGCAGGCGCTCGACCCACTGGGCCTGATGAATCCTGGCAAGGTGATTTGAATCCGGTGTGCCGCCGCTTCGGGCAGCGGCACACGTCAGGGCTCAGTTGAGCGCCTTGCCTTCGCTGTCGGCGAAGATGGCGGCGACGTCTTCCGGGCTGAAGCGGTAGTCGCGGTTGCAGATATCGTCGCGGATCAGGATTTCGCCATGTTCGGCAACGATGGCCTCGGCGTCGTGGCGGCCCAGGCTACGAATCATGTCGCGCACCTTGTTCCAGTCTTCCGGGCAATGATAGACCACCGGTTGCGGGTCGTAGACGCGGATGCCGTGCTGCTCCATCTCTTCATGGAACAGGCGGGTGAGCAGGCTTTCGACGTCGAGGCCGAGCAGTTCCTCATCCTTGACCGTGCTGGCCAGGTGGGTGATGCGGTTCCAGGCATCGGCATCGCGCAGGTCGGCATCCGGCATCTTCTGCAGGAAAAGGCAGGCAGCCGCGTCGTCGTTGGCGGTGAGGAACAGGCGGGAAGCCTGCTGTTCGGATTGCTCAAGGTAATGCTCGAAGATTGCCGCGGTGGAATCGCCGACCAACGGCACGTAGCTCTGGTAAGGCTGGCGGGCGGTCGGCAGGTCGAGGCTGAGCATCAACTGGCCGCCCTGGTGGGCACCGAGCAGTTCCGGAACCGGGGCTGCCAGCACGACCGGATTGCTGCGTGCCATGCCGCGCATCTGCAACTGCTCGTTGCAGTCCATGACCAGCAGCTGGACCGGGCCATTGCCGCGCAACTGGAAGGTCAGGCGGCCCGGCTGTTTCAACTGGGCGGCGATCAGCGCCGTGACGCTAGCCATGTCGCCGAGCAGGCGGGCGACGGTCGGCTGGTAATCGCGACCGGCCTGCATCTGCTGCCAGGTATCGCCGAGATGGACGATGGCGCCGCGAATGTCGAGGTGTTCGAACAGGAAGCGGCGAACGAAGCTGTCGCTCATTTCAGTTGCTCCGCGTAGTTGTCGGGGGTGAAGCCGACCAGCAGCTTGTTGCCGGCATCGAGTACCGGGCGCTTGATCAGCGATGGGTATTGCGCCATCAATTTCAGCGCTTTGGCCTCGTCCACCGCAGACCGCTCCTCGTCAGTCAGCTTCTTCCACATCAGGCCGCGCGTATTGAGCAGCTTTTCCCAGCCGGCACGCTGGTTCCAGTCGGGCAGGTGGTTTTCCGCCACGCTGGCCTTCTTGTAATCGATGAATTCATACGCCACGCCGTTGGCTTCGAGCCAGGCGAAGGCCTTCTTCATGGTGTCGCAGTTCTTGATGCCGTAGACCTTGATCATTGCGCTTCCTCAACGATAAACGGGGGCCGCCGGCCCCCGTATTGGATTCTGGTGCTGGCCGGAAAGTTTAGCCGCGGACCGACTCCGGCAGATGGCCTTGGATCACGCCAAGCAGCGGGGCGAAGACTTTCGGCGTACCAGCGATCACGTTGCCGGTTTCCAGATAGTTGTTTTCGCCGCGCAGGTCGCTGACCAGGCCGCCGGCCTCGGAAATGAGCAGGGCGCCAGCGGCGACATCCCAAGGGGCCAGGCCGAATTCCCAGAAGCCGTCGTAACGGCCGCAGGCGACATAGGCGAGATCGAGCGAAGCGGCCCCGGGCCGACGCATGCCGGAAGTCTTCTGGGTCAGTTCCTTGAAGATCGCCAGATAGGTATCGACATGGTTGAAGAGGCGGTACGGGAAGCCGGTGCCGAGCAGGGAGTCCTGCAGCTTGGTACGACGCGAAACGCGGATGCGGCGTTCGTTCAGGAACGCGCCGGAGCCCTTGGAGGCGGTAAACAATTCGTTGCGATTCGGATCGAAGACGACGGCCTGCTCGACCACACCATTCTTGGCCAAGGCGATCGAGATGGCGTAGTGCGGCATGCCGTGGATGAAATTGGTCGTGCCATCGAGCGGATCGATGATCCACTGGTATTCGGTATCCTGCTTGCCCTTGCCGACGGACTCGCCGGACTCCTCTGCTAGAATCCCGTAGCCCGGATAGGCCTCGCGCAGGGTTTCGATGATGGCGGCTTCGGCGGCCTGGTCGACCTCGGTAACGAAATCGTTGGGCTGCTTGGTAGCGACCTTGAGCGAATCGAGATCGTTCGAGGCGCGATTGATGATCTGGCCGGCGCGGCGCGCCGCCTTGATGGCGATATTCAGGGCTGGATGCATGGCTTTAAAGAGCGATCGGGTGGCCGTGGACCACCCGATACGAAATTTCAAAAGACGAATTTTACACTATGAACCCCGAACTCCTGCTGTCGCGTATCCGAGTTGTGCTCTGTCGGCCCAGTCACCCTGGAAATATCGGTGCGGCAGCGCGTGCCATGAAGACCATGGGCTTGTCCGATCTCTACCTCGTGCAGCCCAAGCAATTCCCCGATCCGGAAGCCGATGCGCGGGCGACCGGCGCGGTGGACGTGCTCAATCGGGCAAAAATCGTCGACAGCCTGCCGCAGGCTTTGGTTGGTGCAAGCTTTGCCGTGGCCATGTCGGCCCGGCAGCGCGATCTGGGGCCGGTGGTCGGGACGCCGCGCGAGACCGTTCAGCGTTTGCTGGCTGAGGCGGGGCAGGGCGAAGTGGCGCTGGTCTTCGGCAATGAGACGCATGGCCTGAGCAACGAAGAAGTGCTGTATTGCCAGGCGGCGGTCAGTATTCCGACCAACCCGGATTTCAGCTCCTTGAATCTCGGGTCGGCGGTGCAGGTGATGTGTTACGAATGCCGGATGTCTGCTTTCGCCGGCAAACCGCCAATTATCGAACAAGGGGTGACGCCATTTGCCTCGGCCCCGGCGGCGCACGATGAAGTCGAGGGCTTCTACGGTCATCTGGAAAAGGTGATGACCGACACGGGCTTCTACAACCCGGCTCAACCGGGCCGGCTGCTACCCAAGTTGCGCCGCCTGTTCGGACGTATCCGCCTGGAAAAGGACGAAATCAACATCCTGCGCGGCATTCTGTCTGCGACGCAGGTGCGTACCGGGCACGGCCGCAAGGAGTAGGGTTTCGCCGGGTCAGGCGAAGCTGTTGCGCATCTCGGCAGCCAAAGCCTCGATTTCCGGGCGCAGGTGGCCGTATTTTTCTTCGATGGCATCGATCTCGGTGCGATCGCTGGCGCCGGGCTGTTCCTGTGCCAACCATTCGAAATGGCCGCCGCACAGCATGTTGGCGATATAGACGACATCGGTCAGGGTGCGTACCGGATTGGGCATCGGGCGCAAGGCATCGTGGTCGGAGGTCGCCTCGACGATTTCCTCTGGCAGCCCAAGCGCGGCGAGCAGTGCAACGCCAATGCTTTCGTGCCAGTGCAGGATCAGATAACGAACGCTTTCCGGGCGGGCACGCAGTTCGTCGTATTGCGTGGCGCGGTAGAGCATGTAGAAGGCGCCCAGATCGTGCAGCATCCCGGCCAGCATGGCTTCATCGCGATTGATGCGTGAAGCCTCTGCAGCAATGATGCGGGCTGCGGCAGCCGTCGTAACGGTGTGCTCCCAGAGTTTGGTCGATAGCTCGGAGAAATCGGCCATGCCCTTGGCTCGCAGCAATTGGGCCATGACCACACTCATTGCAGTCGTGCGAACGGTATTCAGGCCCAGTCGGGAAATGGCCGTTTTCAGGTCGACAATCTGATTGCCTTGCGGGTTGAAGGCGACCGAATTGGATAGATGGAGCAGTTTGGCGCTGACCAGGGGTTCGAGAGCGACTGCAGCGGCAATCCCGGAGATACTCTGGTTCGGATCGTTCAATACCTTGCGCAGGCGCAGGATGACGTCAAAATGGGTAGGGAAGACCACTTCGCCTGCGAGTTCTTCGGCAATGTCCTCCAGCATCTGGAAGCGCTGGGCTTTCAGTTCAGCCCCGATCTTGTCAGGATCTTTGTGTTCAGACGTGCTCATTTGATGCTCCCATCAAGAAAAAGCCCCGCTCTTTCAGCGGGGCCTTTTCGGAACGACTGGTGGGTGCTGACGGGGTCGAACCGCCGACATTCGCCTTGTAAGGGCGACGCTCTACCAACTGAGCTAAGCACCCGGGTAATTCTTAGTTGCAGGCGTCCTTCAGGCCCTTGCCAGCGCGGAACTTCGGCGACTTGGCTGCCTTGATTTCCAGGGTCTTGCCGGTGCGCGGGTTGCGGCCGGTGCGGGCAGCGCGCTCGCCGACGTAGAAGGTGCCGAAACCGATCAGGCTGACGGAGTCACCCTTGGCCAGAGCGCCCTTGATGGCATCAACAGCGGCGTCCAGCGCACGACCGGCGGCAGCCTTGGAGATGTCGGCAGAAGCGGCGATCTGATCGATCAGTTCAGTCTTGTTCATATTTAAGTCCCCTACAGGTTGGTTTACAAGTGGTTAAAGCCTTGGAGGACGGAATTATCTCTCGCGAAATCCTTGTGTCAAGCGGATTCTGGCGGGGTTGCGGCGGCTTTCCCGCAAGGATAGGGATGCCGCTGCCAAGACAACGGCATCCTTTCCTTATAAATCAATGAGTAACGACGGTGGTCGCAGCGCCGGCCTCGGCGGCGCCCTGTACGCCAGCCTTTTCGTCGGCTGCGTCAGCAAGGGCCTCAGGCTTGCGCTCAAGGGCCTTTTCCAGCACCTGGTCGATCCACTTGACCGGAACGATCTCGATACGGTTCTTGATGTTGTCCGGGATTTCCGTCAAATCCTTGACGTTTTCTTCCGGGATCAAGGCCGTCTTCAGACCGCCACGTACGGCTGCCAGTAGCTTTTCCTTCAGGCCACCGATGGCGAGCACTTCGCCACGCAGCGTGATTT
Organism: Azonexus sp. IMCC34839; assembly: GCF_047047955.1. GTDB lineage: Bacteria > Pseudomonadota > Gammaproteobacteria > Burkholderiales > Rhodocyclaceae > Azonexus. The sequence goes on from NZ_CP150631.1 coordinate 364,598, forward strand.
CACCGGTCATACAAACGTCGCAACGAACCGGGATTCCTGTGTAGGACGAAACCAGCGCCGTGGTCATGGCGATGCCAGCAGATGGACCGTCCTTCGGCGTGGCGCCTTCCGGCACGTGGATGTGAATGTCCGTCTTCTCGAAGATTTCATCCTTGATGCCAAGACGGCGAGCGCGGGCGCGCACCACGGAACGGGCGGCTTCGACCGATTCCTTCATGACGTCACCGAGCGAACCGGTACGCAGGATGTTGCCCTTGCCCGGCATGTTGGCGCACTCGATGGTCAGCAATTCACCGCCGACCTCGGTCCAGGCCAGACCGGTTACTTGGCCGACCTGGTTTTCCTTTTCGGCCATGCCGAAGGTGTAGCGATGCACACCGAGGAATTTGTCGAGGTTCTTGGCATTGACCAGAATCTTGCTATCGCGCTTCTTCAGGACCAGGGTCTTGACGACCTTGCGGCAAATCTTCGAGATTTCGCGTTCGAGTGCACGCACACCGGCTTCGCGGGTGTAGTAACGCACAATGTCGCGCAGTGCGCTTTCGGCGACCGTCAGTTCGGTCTTCTTGACTCCGTTGTTCTTCATCTGCTTCGGCAGCAGGTAGCGCAGGGCGATATTGACCTTCTCGTCTTCCGTGTAGCCGGACAGACGGATCACTTCCATTCGGTCGAGTAACGGTGCCGGAATGTTCAGCGTGTTGGCCGTAGCCACGAACATCACGTCGGACAGGTCGAAATCGACTTCGACGTAGTGGTCCTGGAAGGTGTTGTTCTGTTCCGGATCCAGCACTTCGAGCAGGGCGGAAGACGGGTCGCCGCGGAAATCCTGTCCGAGTTTGTCGACTTCGTCGAGCAGGAACAGCGGATTGCGCACGCCGACCTTGGTCAGGCTTTGCAGAATCTTGCCCGGCATGGAACCGATATAGGTACGACGGTGACCGCGGATTTCGGCCTCGTCACGCACGCCGCCGAGCGCCATGCGAACGAACTTGCGGTTGGTCGCCTTGGCGATGGACTGACCGAGCGAAGTCTTGCCGACACCTGGAGGGCCGACCAGGCAGAGGATAGGCGCCTTGACCTTGTCGACGCGTTGTTGCACCGCAAGATACTCGACGATGCGTTCCTTGACCTTTTCCAGGCCGAAGTGGTCGGTGTCGAGAATCTTCTCGGCTTCGCGTAGATCCTTGCTGATGCGGGTCTTCTTGCGCCACGGCAAGCCGATCAGGGTTTCGATGAAGTTGCGCACGACGGTGGCTTCGGCCGACATCGGCGACATCAGGCGCAGCTTCTTCAGTTCGCCCTGAGCCTTGGCCAAGCCTTCCTTGCTCATGCCGGCAGCCTTGATCTTCTTGTCCAGCTCTTCCAGATCGGCGCCTTCTTCGCCTTCGCCGAGTTCCTTCTGAATGGCCTTGACCTGCTCGTTCAGGTAGTACTCGCGCTGGCTCTTTTCCATTTGGCGCTTGACGCGGCCACGGATGCGCTTTTCCACCTGCAGGATGTCGATTTCGGCTTCGAGTTGTGACAGCAGGCGATCGATACGGTCGCGAATGCTTTCCATCTCCAGCACTTCCTGCTTCTGCTCCAGCTTGAGCGGCAGGTGGGCGGCGATGGTGTCGGCCAGACGACCGGCGTCCTCAATGCCGGCGATGGAGGAGAGAACCTCCGGCGGGATCTTCTTGTTCAGTTTGACGAACTGGTCGAACTGGGCGACCACGGCACGGCGCATGGCCTCGATCTCGTGATCTTCGACGGTGCCCGGAGGAATCGGACAAGCCGTTGCCATGAAGACGGAAGATTGCACTTCGACGGCTTCGACACGAGCGCGCTGCGTGCCTTCGACCAGCACCTTGACGGTGCCGTCGGGCAGCTTGAGCATCTGCAGGATATTGGCCATACAGCCGATGTGGTACAGGTCGGCCGGTTCCGGCTCGTCCTTGGCCGCCGACTTCTGGGCGACCAGCAGGATGTGCTTGCCAGATTCCATCGCCATTTCGAGGGCCTTGATGGACTTCGGGCGGCCTACGAAGAGCGGGATGACCATGTGCGGAAACACGACGACATCGCGCAACGGCAGCAGCGGCAGTTCGACGGTTTCCGGAAGGGTGTTGGGGTTCGACATTAGAAGCCTTTATTGGGTAGGTGCCCCCTAGGTGGGGGCGGGAAACCGGTTTTCAAGCCCCTAACGGGGCTTAGTTCGAACCGGATACCTTGGGCTGGTCGGCGTAAATGAGCAGGGGCGGTGTGTCGCCGGTGATCGAATTTTCATCGACGACCACCTTTTCGACATTGTCCATGCCCGGGAGTTCGTACATCGTGTCGAGAAGGACGTGCTCCATGATCGAGCGCAGGCCGCGCGCACCGGTTTTCCGCTCCAGCGCCTTCTTGGCGATGGCGGACAATGCGGTGGGGCGAACTTCCAGCTCGACGTTTTCCATGCCGAACAGCTTCTGGTATTGCTTGACCAGGGCATTCTTCGGTTCGGTCAGAATCTGGATGAGGGCGGCTTCTTCCAGTTCGTTGAGTGTGGCGATGACTGGGAGGCGGCCGATCAGTTCAGGAATCAGGCCAAACTTGATCAGGTCTTCCGGCTCGACGTCCTGCAGAATCTTGCCGACTTCCTTCTTGTCTTCCTTGCTCTTCACCTCGGCACCGAAGCCGATACCACCCTTTTCGGAGCGGTTGTTGATGACCTTTTCCAGGCCGGCAAAGGCGCCGCCGCAGATGAAGAGGATGTTCGTGGTGTCGACCTGGACGAAGTCCTGGTTCGGGTGCTTGCGGCCACCTTGCGGCGGAATCGAGGCGGTGGTGCCTTCGATCAGCTTGAGCAGGGCCTGCTGCACACCTTCACCCGAAACGTCGCGAGTGATCGACGGGTTGTCGGACTTGCGAGAAATCTTGTCGATTTCGTCGATGTAAACGATGCCTTGCTGCGCCTTTTCGACGTCGTAGTCGCACTTCTGCAGCAGCTTCTGGATGATGTTCTCGACGTCCTCGCCGACGTAGCCGGCTTCGGTCAGCGTGGTGGCATCGGCCATCACGAAGGGGACGTTGAGCAGGCGAGCCAGCGTCTGGGCGAGCAGGGTCTTGCCGGAGCCGGTGGGGCCGATCAGCAGGATGTTGCTCTTGGCCAGTTCGACATCGTCCGCATTACGGGCAGTGTGGCGCAGGCGCTTGTAATGGTTGTAGACCGCGACGGACAGGATGCGCTTGGCGACTTCCTGGCCGATGACGTACTGGTCGAGAATGGAGCTGATCTCGCGCGGCGTCGGTAGGTCGGAGCCGCCTGCCTTGGCGGCTTCTTCCGGCAGTTCGTCGCGGATGATGTCGTTGCACAGCGAGATGCATTCGTCGCAGATGAACACCGACGGGCCGGCGATCAGCTTCTTGACCTCGTGCTGGCTCTTGCCGCAGAACGAGCAGTAGAGCAGTTTTTCCTGGCTTCCCTTGGACATTGTCGTCTCCCGGATCAGGCCGCGTCGCGGCGAGTCAGAACCTTGTCGATCAGACCGTATTCGGCTGCTTCGTCCGACGACATGAAATTGTCGCGGTCGGTGTCGCGCTCCAGGCGCTCCAGCGGCTGGCCGGTGTGTTCGGCCATGATGCGGTTGAGCTTGTCCTTGATGGAGAGGATTTCCTTGGCGTGAATGGCGATGTCCGAGGCCTGGCCCTGGAAGCCGCCAAGCGGCTGGTGAATCATCACGCGCGAGTTGGGCAGGGCGAAACGCTTGCCCTTGGCGCCGGCGCAGAGCAGGAAGGCGCCCATTGAGGCAGCCTGGCCGATGCACAGCGTCGACACGTCCGGCTTGATGAACTGCATGGTGTCGTAGATCGACATGCCGGCCGTCACCGAACCGCCGGGAGAGTTGATGTAGAAGTAGATGTCCTTGTCCGGATTTTCCGCTTCAAGGAAGAGCAATTGGGCGACGACCAGATTGGCGCTGGCGTCGTTGACCGGGCCGACAAGAAAGATCACCCGCTCCTTCAACAGGCGCGAATAGATGTCGAACGCGCGTTCGCCGCGTCCGCTCTGTTCGATCACCATCGGGACGAGGCCCAGAGCCTGCGGATCCCAGTTGCTTGCGTTATCGATATTCATGTCAGCCCTTGTCTGTTGAGTTTGATTGGTCTTGTTAGCTACGTTTGTCGCGTTTGCGACAGATTCTAGCTTACTGCTTCTGACCCATCAGTTCATCAAAAACTGCGGCCTTGTCGGTGACCTTGGCTTTGCCGAGCACCCACGCGACCACGTTGTTCTCGATCGCGACGCCTTCGACTTCCTGCAGGCGTTGCGGTTGAGCGTAGTACCAACGGATCACTTCTTCCGGTTGCTCGTAGGAGGCAGCGGTTTCTTCGACCATTGCACGCACTTGTTCCGGGGTTGCCTGAAGCTTTTCCGTCTTCACGGCTTCAGCAAGAATCAGACCAAGGGTAACGCGGCGCTTGGCCTGGTCGGCGAACCATTCCGGCTGGATCGGGAAATCCTTGGTTTGCATGCCACGTTGTTCCATATCCTGGCGGGCGGCTTGCATCAGGCGCTGCACTTCCATTTCGACCAGTGCGTTCGGCACGGTGATCGGGTTGGTCTTGAGCAGGGCTTCCATGACCTGTTCCTTGACCTGGCTTTCGATGCGGCGCTTCACTTCGCGCTTCAGGTTGCCTTCGATTTCGGCGCGCATCTTCTCGACGTCGCCATCGGCCACGCCCATGCTCTTGGCGAACTCGGCGTCAACTTCCGGCAGCTTCGGAGCTTGGACTTGCTTGACGGTGATTTCGAACTGGACGGTCTGACCTGCCAGATCCTTGGCGAAGTAGTCGGCCGGGAAGGTCAGATCGAAAGTCTTGGACTCGCCAGCCTTGGCGCCTTCAACAGCCTTCTCGAAGTCCGGCAGCATCATGCCCTGGCCGAGGACGAATGGGTAATCGTTAGCGGAACCGCCCTGGAAGGGCTCGCCATCCTTCTTGCCGAGGAAGTCGATAACGACGCGGTCGTCCTTGGTGGCGACGCGGTCGGCGGTTTCGTAGGAAACGCGCTGCTTACGCAGGATGTCGAGGGTCTTGTCGACTTCGGCGGCACTCACTTCCAGCACCGGACGCTCGACTTCTGCGGTGGACAGGTCGCCGAGGGCAAATTCCGGGTAGGTTTCGAAAATGGCGGTGAATTCGAGGTGGGTGGTGCTCTCGGTGGTCTTCGGTTCGATGCGCGGATAGCCGGCAACGCGAATCTTCTGTTCGGTGACGGTTTCGCCGAAGACGCGGTCGAGCTCCTCGGCCAGCACTTCGTGACGAGCCTGGTCGCCATACTGTTGCTTGACGATGTTGAACGGCACCTTGCCCGGGCGGAAGCCAGGCATCTTCATGTTCTTGCCCATGCGCTTCAGGCGCTGTTCCATTTCCTTCTCGACATTGGCGATGGCGATGGACAGTTCGACGCGACGTTCGAGTTCGTTAGCTTGTACAGTGGTGGCTTCCATGAAAAATCCTTGTGACTGCAGAGGCGAAAAGTGAAACCGCCAATCATATCACGGTCCCTATCTTTGCCGAATGTTCGAGACCTTCTCGGCGAATCGGCAGAAAATTCGCGAAGCCTGTAGACAGAAGCGAATGTGCATCGTACAATGCGCGCCTTCTTCGACGGCGGCATTAGCTCAGTCGGTAGAGCACTGGATTGTGATTCCAGGTGTCACCGGTTCGATCCCGGTATGTCGCCCCAAGATTCAAAGCCCCGCAAGGTCCGTCCTGCGGGGCTTTATCGTTTCGGAAACGCTATGACAAAAACTGGCGATTAGTGTTTTCCTAAGATGAAAGTCCAGTTTTCCTAAGATGGTCTACCTGACGGCCTTAGATTTGCGCAGCCGACGACGGTCGTAAACTCGACTTATGGTTGCCTCCTGGCGGTGGCCTGTTAGGTCGCTTGCCTTCCGGCCCTGGTCGATCATGTCAGTTACCGCTTTTGCCCGAAGATCATGAAACGTGAATCTCTCGTTTCCAAGAGCGCACCATTCGTTCATCAGGCGCTGCCAGTTAGATTTGAACCCATCAGACGTGTATGGCGTTCCTGCTCTTGTATGAATGACAAACAGCGGCGTGATAGAGCAGGGCATCGAGAGTGCGTATCGAACCATCCTTCGAAGCCTAGGAGTCCATTCAACAAGCGTTCCAGATCCTCGCTTTCGAGCACCGAAAGTAATCCCATCTGACGATATCGCATGGCGCGTGAGCTTCAATATTTGCCCCTGTGCCTTGCCGGTCAGATATGCGATATACGCTGCAAGCGCCATTCGCATCCCAGCCTCGCTCTTGCGCGCCGAGAATTTCAAGAATTCAACAAACTCGGCGTCAGTAACTAGCCTAGTTCGTGATACCTCGTTGTTGCGCTCAACGCCGTTGCACGGATTGATATCAACGACACCGGAGCCGATCAGCCTATTGAACATCGTAGATAGCAGGGCAATCTCTCTATTCGCTCTAACCGGGCTTTCCGATCCTCGAAACTCGTGAAGGTATTTCCAGATGTGTGTCGGCCGGATAGCAGCCGGGTCCATCTTCCCGAAAGCCTTATTTAGCTGGATGATCTCCAGCTCGTTGCTGTCGTATGTGGACTGTGCCAGCTTATTTGACCTAACCAGCTTAAGGCGAGATGCCATCAGCTGGGAAAGGTAGTCTGCAACGGTTCCTCTGGCCGGCGCTTCATCTTCAAGTTCGAGAAGCTTGCGCTTTGCTTCGGGCAGATCGCGGCCGAGATTTATGTACTTGTTGTTGCGGTCAATCGTGTAATAGGTCTTATGCCGCTTCCCTTCGTAGACGTACAACCTGGCCATACCCAGTTCCAGGTTGTTTTTTCTGCGCCCCACCATTTGTTTTTGCCGTCCAATGTGAGAAATCAGGTTCTTGGTCGTTTGCGGGCTCGTTTTCCATAGCCCCCATCCGGAAATCGTAATATGTGCGAGCTATCTTCGGGCGACCGGCCGCAGAGATAGCGAACTTCCAGCCATATTGCTTTAGCCATTCGATTTGTTTTCCAGGCAAAACGCGATCAGTTAGCTCGCGCACTTCTTCTCGTGTTAGATGAGCGCCCTGGTTGGGCATACCTGGTGATTTATTCATTCTGTCACTCCATTCGAATATGGGCCGCCCCCAGCGGGTGATGGTGTCCCGCTTTTCGTCTGGCCGGACTAGGGAGCGGCTTGATCTGTATTTGGCTGCACAGATCGTTATTGATGCAGAGCACCGGCTGTTGCACTACGCTGAATTTCGCCCATGATTCCGGATAGCTCTCCGGATTTAAGTTTTCCGCTCTTGATGCCGGAAATGTCATCCATGAACTCTTTAGCGATAGTCATGGCGTGATAAGCGGTTTTTTCTAGGCTTGTAATCCTTGAGTAATAGACGTGAGTTAGTGATTCGCTGAGGCTGATTTTTTTAATTAGCCCGATGGCTTTTTCTTCGTCGAGCTTTCGCGGCTGGCCATATTCACAGTTGAATGCGACCCGCCGCTTGATGTGCTCAATCGCAATCTCGTATGCCTCGAAAGCCATGGAGATTGCTTTCTCCTTGATGGCTTTTTCGATTGATTCAGGCGCATCGACTTCTGGAAGGCTGAGGCCGGAAAGCATTGCTCTTCTGACCTCTAGCGCAGGCATATTTTCTTCGAGCTTGTTGTGCTTCGGTTCCATTGTCCCGATGTATCGGAGCGCTTCCAGATACTTCGACGACGGAAGGTCGCGGTAGCTTGCCAACCTGAAGTGATTGTTGAACCGGCTCCATGCGTATGGGCGGTCGGCGCCGTTCGGAAAGCGTTCAGCCATGCGCGTGACAATTTCTCCGGCCTGCTCTCGGCTGATTGCTACCGAGTAGCTTCCAGTCTTGCGGATCGCGGGCAGCACTTCTTTCGTCACCCACTTTGCAAACTTCCGCGCTTCGGGTTTGCGGCTGCGCAGGACTAGGGCGTACAGGCCAGATTCGTTGATGATGTTTGTTGGAACCCCTAACGGCGCGTTAGGGGTCGGAACCATTGCTGATGCACGTTCGTCATCATCAAGATGATCGCCAACGGCTTTGCTTGTGTTCTGGTAGCCAAGGGCGGCGCAAACGTCTGATGCGACAAACCACGGTTCGCCGTCTTTAGTGACGGTGCGGACTTCGTTGGAATTGAAGTTGAAAACTGCGGGTGTATTGGTGTTCATTTGAGTGCTTTCATGGACGGGTTTGTTTTCCGTCACCCCAAGACCAATTGGGGTGGCAGACCGAGACAGGAGTTGGTCTACCGGTGAAAGCTCCGGCCCGCATTGCTGCGGCTCCTGCCCGGCCCGCCATTGAAAGCACGAACTTTGGGCGATAAAAAAGCCACAACTTTGCGTTTGCGGCCATTCGCCGCTTTCACTCAGGAGACCAATCCCGGTCGCCTCTGTATCGGCGACGGGCGGACTGTAATCCTGAGCGAAGCGGAGTGTCAAGTTTTCCAATCCTTTGCTCCGGCGATTGTTGTATTCAGTAGCTGACTGAATTCGTCATCAGGATGCCCAATCACTGCACTGGCGGATTTAAGCAGTGAAAGCAGTTCGTCGCGCTGCTTGGTTAGCTGCTCAATCCTGGTAATGGCAGACAAAAGATCGCTGGCTGATAGCATTGCAGTGCCGCATACGCGATTCTCAAAAGCATCTATTAATCTGTCTTCGAGTGACATCTTAGAAAGCGCCTCCGCGTCAAATTCGACATGCCTGCTTGAATTGCACAAAAGACTACGCAAGTCTTTTTCAATATCAATCTGCCCAAGCGGCAGGGCGCGGATTGCTGCGGCGCATTTTGCTACTCCGTTTTGCGCTCCCGGAAAATCGACATAACTACTGCACTCATTCGCACACCGTTCCACAACCAACTTCTCCACCGCATCAGCAATGCGTTTGGCGTACTGACTCAAAGCTGTTGAGTCTGGTTGGATGGCGATGGCTTCGCGTGCAATTTCGGATTCTGGAAACCTGTTGGCAAATGCACCAATCGCTTCGTCTTTCAGCGCAATCGCCGCCAGTAGTTCTAGTTCGCGTTCTGGGGTCATACCTCACCGCCTTCCGATCCTGCATCGACCAGCACGTAAGAAACAAAATGACCTTGCGTTCCATTTGGCAATACCGCCTTGCGCATCTTCCCGGCTTTAATAAGCTCGTCCAGGCAGCGCCTCACCGTTCCAATGGATAGGTTAAGAACCTTCGCAAGATCAACCAGAAAACATTCGCCGCCATCTCGTTTGGCAAAGTCGATTATTTCTGACTTGATGTCTTCCTTAGACCGGCGAACTGATGGCTTGATGCTCTCGTCGACCGGCACTCCGCTTTCCATCTTCCTGATGCAAATCGCCGGAGGAGGGGACCACTGAACCAGTCCCAGTGATATCGCTAGTGTCATCTTTTAAACCCGTTAAATCGCAGACCCAAAGCTCTGTTAGCTCACCGGTCTTGCTGTTATCGAATGCGGCAACACAAATCCACCCGGATTTCTCCAGTATTCGCTGCTGAGCAAAGTTGTTTGCCCTGCACGTGCACTGAGCGAAATCGAAGTGGCTCTCGATGAGGACCCTCATTTGCTCCTGTTTCAGCCGGTATCCGTTACCCTTACCGCGCTGACCGATCGGAACAAAGAAACCGTGGCAGTGTGCAATTTGAGGCTGTCCTGGTAGCGGGTCGATGCTGAACGACCCGAAGGGGTAGGCGTAGCGTGTCATGGTCTTCTATGAGTCGTTTTTCTTACCGAAGCGAAGCTTTTCAAGCTCAGCAAAGGCAGACTTCTCATCCATCTGATAAACGAGTTGAAACAGCATTTGAGTTGGTTTCGGCATTGCGCGACCAGACTCGTATCTCGATCCGCCTGACTGCGTAACGCCAATGCGCCCCCAGAAATCCGACTGGTTAAGCCCAGAGGATTTGCGCGCCTGAATAACGTCTATCGTGCTGATGGTTTGTTTGCGCTTCTTGTTCATGGTCATCTTCCCGTATTGTTAATTGACATCCTCGCCTACCTGAAGGAAGGCGATTCCTACGGCGCTAAACAAGGGCAAGCCCCTGCGTAGTCGCTTCGGCGGCTCACTCCTCAAGGACGCTGCGCGTCCAGTCCGGTTTGGACGAGGTTTGCCGCGCATTCCGATCAGGCCGCCTGCTTGAGCTGCCCGGTCATTCCGTTCTCGATCCAGAATGCTTCTGTTGTGTGCGTAAATTGCCCGAGGCTCGGAAGTGCCTTGAGCGTTCCAAAAACCAGTGCGGTATCAATATCGCCATCCGAGGCAATACCGTCCAGCCAGTACAGAAGATCCTCGCGGCCGGTGAGGTCGAGCACATCGAAGCGGTCCAGCACCAGCAGCTTGATTCCAGACATGAATGAAACCGCCTCTGCGATCATGGCATCTGCTCGCCATTTCTCGGATTCGCTGATCATGGCGTAATCGCGTAGACCGTAGGTGATGCTCATATCGGCGTTGATCTGGGCAGGCTCCCACTGCGCATTCGCGGCACTCAGTCGCAGACGCTCATTGATCGGCCCAAGTTCATCGGCGAGGATTTCGCTGGGGATTCCGTCCGGAGCCAAGGCGTCGGATATGGCCGTCCATTCTGTAACGTCCTGGTGCAGCTTGGCGACCTGTTCCACAAGCGCGGCACGGCCAGCTGCTTTACTGGCCATATCCGAGTACTTCCGCTCATCGGCGCGCGCGGCATCGCGACGCGCTGTGATTTCGCGTAGCTTGGCCTGCATCACTTCGATATCAGGAAGCGGCTTACCTTGCTCGGCGATCAGCTTGTCGTATTCGGCCTTGGCGGCCTTGGCATCCTCCAGATCACGCTTGTCGTTGGCAACCGAGCGCAGCATTAAGTCACGGGCGGCTTCGTATTCCGGCAATTTGGCGACTGCTTCCGGGTCAGGGCCTGCGTCGTTGCCTACCGGGTCGCCGTGTAACTTGACGTACTCGGCATGGTGAGTCGCTGCTCGGTTCAGCAGTTCGCTCGGCCAATCGACATCGGGATAGTCGTTGGACAAAGCCAGGAATTCGGCGGTCACAGTAGCTAGGCCGCGCAGAAGAAACTCACCAGGTGCCTTTGGATTAGCCGGTACCGCGCCAGCCTTTTCTCGGGTTATGGCGACCTTCTCTTCCCAGGCAGCTAATTCGGCGGTGTCGCCACTCAGCTTGTCCTGAATACGCCCGATTTTCTCGGCTTTGGCATGCAACTCAGCCCGGCGTGATTCGGCTTGCTGTCGGCGCGCTGTCTCTGCTCGAGCTGCGCCGATTTCCTGCTGCAATCTCCCTATGTCTTCATCGTCGGCGGAGATGATGAGTCGCGTCTTTTTAAGCAGATCGTCCGCCGTTGATGCATCGAATTCGAGCGGAGCAGGCTGCCAGGCGGCGGCCTTTTCCTTTCCCCAAGTCTCGCCGCCCGTTGAGGTCTTCCAGCTGGCCTTGGCGTCGCGGGCCTTGGATGCGGCCTCCTTCTGGGCAGCATCGAAGCCTGCGCGCAGAATCGGCATGATCCGTTCGACCTTATCAGCATTGCAGCCCTTTGCGACCAAGCGATCCTTGACGCTTTGTCCGTCAAGCTTGATTCCTATCAGGCCGAACAGGAAGGTGCGGCGCTCCTTGTCGTCCATGTGGGCAAATCGCTGAGCGTCCAGTACGAATGACAGCGTCGCGTTGTCGCTGTGAATTCCCTTTCCCGATGGCAGAACAACAGAGTACGAAGTGTCGGCCGTTTCCACTTCAACGAAGCCGGATTCCTGCCCATCGGTGACGAGTGAACCGTAGTCCTTCTTGAGTCCGACGCGGACCGTCTCGCCGGTCAGCGCCATGCGGATGGCTTCCTGCAGGCTAGATTTCCCTGCTCCGTTCTTGCCAGCGATCAGGGCAACAGGCTTTGACAGATGCACGTTGACGGCGCTTGCTCCGAGGAAGTTGCTGGCAGTGATGTTGGTAATTTTCATGGCTATGCAGCCTCCGTTTTAGTATCGACAGGTTGATCATCAAACCACCATCCGCTGACTAGGTTCTCTGGCTTGGCATTGGCGATAACTTGCGCACGTTTCGGCCATTCTGCGAGTCGAATCAATAATCCTGCGAAGACACCGAAACCCAAGCCAGCATCGATGCCCCAGCCAGCCTTGATGCCCCAGCCAGCCTCGATGCCCTCGCCAGCCTTGATGCCACAGCCAGCCTTGATGCCACAGCCAGCCTTGATGCCCCAGCCAGCCTCGATGCCCTCGCCAGCCTTGATGCCCTCGCCAGCCTTGATGCCACAGCCAGCCTTGATGCCCCAGCCAGCCTCGATGCCCCAGCCAGCCTTGATGCCCAAGCCAGCCTCGATGCCCTCGCCAGCCTTGATGCCCAAGCCAGCCTCGATGCCCTCGCCAGCCTTGATGCCCAAGCCAGCCTCGATGCCCTCGCCAGCACGCAACACACCGTGGACAGTTGCTCCTCTATTGATGACGAGGTGTCCGGCGGCGAATAAATGCTTGCAGTCGGCAATTACTTCAACCTCAAGCACCGCCTCGCGGTCAGGGCCGGCGTTATTCATCAGCCATTCGGCGTCGGAAGGGCGGTCGTCGTCAGCCAGGGCGTTGAGCACGTCCTGATACTCAGCCTCTCCGTCCGGGAAGCGGCGCAGGAACCACTCGTATCCATTGCGGCATGCACCCCATCCTTTTAGTTGATCCTTAGTGATTTTCATGGCTATGCAGCCTCCGGCATAAGTTCAAAATCGCCGCGCTTCGGTAGCCAGTCTGGAAGCAGGCCGATGGATTCGCGAATCTTCATGATTCCGCCGACAACCTCGACATCGCCAATGCCGGAGATCATGAATAGCAGCGGCGAGTCTTCATCGCGCGTGAAGAAGCGTAGAGCAGGGGCCTTGCCGCCCATTTTGATTTTCAATACATCGACCAAGTAGTTCAGATTCACCGCGCCGTGGATACCTTCGCGGTATCCGGCGCAATCGACTACGCCTTCGATGCGAGGGAAAGTTCCGTCAATAACAGAGTTTCCTGGCTGTACGAATACCGGCATCGTTGCAGCGTCATTCCAGACCACCGAGCCGTTGTTCATCACATCGAATGTGACCTTAACGTCAGCGTGTTTGATTGCATCCTTTGAGACGTGAGCTACCACCTCTTTTTCGGCGTATCCGTTCGGGTCTCGGACGATGATGAAGCGGTGGCCATCGGTAGCGACGACCATCACCGACCCGTCGTCGAGCGGCCGAATATTCACGCCGCACAGGTAATACCTGACATCATCTTCCGCGATGAATGGGAAAGCAGCCTTGATAGCTACGGAATTCACCCTGCAAATGAGTCTCTGGGATATGCTCGAATCGTCTTCGATGAGCATATCGTGTTGAACAGTGGCGTTCATCTTGTTCCTTGGTGTTAGGTTATTTGGTGGCGGGGTACTCGGCCTATCCGATGGCGGCATTACTCACTCGGCTCTGAACCGATTCGTCTGCTGACCGTCGCTTGCTGCATCGCTGCACTTGGTATCCGCCTGCTCACACGTGTAGGTCACAGGCTTTTCCCCCTTGATCGTTACTCGATTCCGAGTCCGTCTCCGCTGCGGCTGCGCTGGCGTGTCTGCTTAGGCTGATGCGCATTAGCGATGGCCTGCTCAATAGCCTGCTTCTGCCCATCCGGGAAGGCGCGGGCCATATCGCGGGCGAGATCGAAGTCACCGGCCTTGACTGCAGCGGTGGCGTCTTCGAATGTCTGGCCGTCGCCTTGATGCTTACCGGCCTGCTCGACATGGCGCAGGGCGGCGTCGTCTGGGTCGCTCTTCTCTGAAAATTCAGCCGGGTCACGGCGGCCGGTCATCGGTGGAACATTGACCGGTGCCTGCTCTGTCAGGTGTCCGCGAATCTCGCCGGTCTCTTCATCGACTGAGCCGAGCGCGTATGGCGCGTCGTCAGGAACGATGGCGAAGTCACCGTCCATCGCGTCGAGGTGCTGGTCCTTACCACCTTCTGCCATGCCGTCGAGTGCGGCGGCGGCTTGGAACTCGATTGAGAGCGGCAGGTACTTGGCCAGCCGTCGGATCACCGTCTTTCGGCCCATTTCAGTGAAGTGCTCCTGCCAAACCTTCGACGGGTACTTGTTCTTCTTGTCGGCCGCGGCCTGAATTTCCTCGACTTGCAGGCGGCTCATAAACTCGAAGCAGTGACCGCCGTCCTTGAGCTTGGCGACGGCGTAGAAGCCGATGATTTCTCCACGCTCGCCCAGCGACGGGGTGTGGAGCAGCTTCTCGTCGAGGCCATATACCAGCTCAAACTTGTCGTTCTCGCAAACCTCGTGGGCGGCGATGCTGACGATCTGACCGGAACGGCGCGCCAGGTCGATCAGACCCTTGTAGCCGATGATGACCTGCACCGAATTGACCCAACGCTCGTTGCCGTTGGCGTCCTTGCGCTTCGTATTGAAGGGGACGAGGTAGGCATGGCCGAGGACGGTATTCGGTTCGAGACCCATCTGGGCGCATTGACCGATGGCGCCGACCAGGCTGGCCACGTCGCACTTGGCCAGAGCCGGGGTGGTGGTGGCCGCGATCTGGGCAACCTTGAGCAGGCGCTCGGCGTTCAGGTGCTTCGGGAGCATCTTTGCGATTTCGCCTTGCTTGGTCTTCAGCAGGTAGGCGATCTGCTCCTTGGGCTTCATGTCGGACAGTTTTGCCGGCTGCTCGCCACCGGTTGCTACGGCTTTCAGTGCTTGGGAAGTCATGTGTGCTACTCCTTGGTTACTTGAGGATGAAGGGGCGGGCGCCGGGCTTCGTGGTGGTGAATTGCGCGGTGTGGTCGGCCGTCGGCTTCAGGTCGAGATAGGCGGCCTTCCAGTCGGTTGCGATTCCGTCCTTGTTGTTTTTCCACGTGGCCAGCGGCTTGCCGCGATACAGCAGGGTGGCGGCGGTGCCCATGCGGGCCTTGATCTGCGCGGCGACGAGTTCGATCTGGCCGTCGAGGTTCTTGGCGTCGGCCTTCATGTCCTTGAGGCGTTGGCAGATCAGCGCCAGCTCGTCGTCGGCCTCGATCGCGGTACCGCCGTCGCGCTGGTAGAGCCACTTCACGTCGACGGGGTCGGTCGGCTCGGGCGGGTTACGGTCCTGAATGCGCTGCCAGAACTCGATCTCGCGGGGGCGCATGCCGGCAATGGTCTCGTCGTCACGGTCAAGGAAGTGGATGCGCAGGTCGTCGGCGCCGATCAGCGCGGCAACGATGGCGCGGCGGCGCGGCTTGATCATCAGACCGTGCATCACCTGGGCGGCGTAGTAGATCGGGATTTCGTCGGTGCCTTCCTCGCCCCAGTCCTTGGCGGCGAACGGATGGACGGTCTTCATTTCCCCATTCACTTCCTCGCCATCGATCAGCAGCTCGAGGTCGAGTTCGCAGGCGAGGAAGGGAAACTCGGGGTCCTGATAGCGCTCGTTGCGGGCGATGATCTGGACGTCGTGGCCGCGTCCTTGCAGCTCATCGACCAGCATTTCAACGACGACCGGCTCCCAGCGCTTGCCGCGGTTCAGGACGCGGTCGCGCATCGGGCTGGACTCTTCGACGAAGGCGCCGATCTTTTCCTGATACAGCTGGAAGGGCGTCTTCCACTTCGAAACACCTAGGATCGCGGCGGCGTCGCTGCCGCCGATGAACTTGGTTCGGTCTGGCATGAAACCAGTGGTTGGCGCATTCATACCCGCCCCATCTCTCTAGCCATCCGGCCTTGCAGAAACACTTCGAGAACGGCCGATTTCTTAAAGGCGGTGGAGTGGTGGGCGCAACGGCAAGAGTCGTACTCCGGATGGAGAACCCACTTACTTCCGAGCGTATTGATTGCGCGGATGCGCTTCATCTGGTTGCTGTGTTCAAGGCGCTTTTCCACGTCTGAGCAGCTCTCGATTGCGCTGCCAAGTTGGCGGACTGAATTGATGATGAGCTGTCGATTCTGAGTGGCGAAATCCATGTTCATTTCTCCAAAAAAGAACCCGCTCAGTGCCGAATTGCGACACTGGCGGGTACAAGTAGCGGACCAGGAGGAGAGGCCCGACGAGAGGTGTGTGGGTAACGGTTGAGGTATCTGCCGAGGACTCAGCGCGCCTGCTTATCCTCACCGGGCGCTATACGGATTGCAGATACCTCAATGGTTACGCCTCGTTTGAAGCAACAGGAATCAAAGCCGACTGGCAGGCGCCAAGCTAGTCGGCTTGTGCGTTTCAACTAAGCGTGTATGGCGTGCTCTGTTCTATGCCTACGAATCGAATCGCGCTTCATAAAAATGCGCACGCTGTGGTCATCAATGGAAGACGACTCTTTTGGCGTATTCCGGTTGAGCTTTAATGCGCGACGAAGCTTTTTGTCCGCCTGCTGCATGTAGGAGAGCACCTGCTTTTCGTTCTCAGATGGGAGAAGAACCCGATAGTCTCCTTGCTGCTTTGATAGATACTTGCCTTCGCCAAGCAATATGTTGCGCACGTAGTCTATGGCCGCCATTTCTCGCAGCTGTGCGGATTCGAAATCTTCTTTTCGTCCATATTCCGGATATTCGATTCCTAGGATTTCTCTAACCAGGTCGCCGCTAATCATGGATCCATAATCGAGCAATTTCCGCTTGCTCAATTCGCTGTAGAGTTCATCGGACATCCTTTACCTCTGCTTCTGCGCGTCCGAATGTTGGGCGGAAATCACCAAAACCGCCGTACTTTGCTGCTCGCTCGATGATTCGTTTCAAACAAGACAAGTCAACAACGGTGTCGTCATATTCGATTACGGTACTGAACGACCAGTCGTGGAATATGGGGGCGTCTTTTGGCACTCGAACTTGGCCCTGTTTAAGAAGCATGCGGTGCCGAAATGCTGGGTTCAGAACAACGTCTTTGACGCCCTTTACCTTTTCCCTGCCTCTGTAGGCCAAGGGGATTTTCTTTTCCGTCGCGAACAGCCCGCCGCGCATCTTTGAGCGGCCAATCTTTGCTACAGAAAACCCGGCCACAATGATTGCCTCGGTTAGCCATGTTGCTGGAACATACACGCCGATTTTTTCATCGAAATACAGCTTTGACTCGGCTTCCAAGTTGCCAAGCTCAATCAGGTCGTCATCCGTTTTGGAAGTCCGCTTGTTTGTAATCGCCTTTTTCGCCTTGGCGTAGTAATTGAAGGGATCAACCGTTTGCGGATTGTTCTGTAGCAGCGGAGAAATTCCGTTTACGGAAACGCTTGCCTCTCGAATTGCCATTTTTGTTCTCCAAAAAACAAAGGAAGTCTGTAAAAGCGACTCGGACAACCTACCTAGATAGGCTGGCCGCGTTGCTTTTCTATGCTTTGCTTTGCAGTTCGATGCTCTGCTTTGCAGTTCGATGCTTTTCCCTGCACTGAGGGTTTAAAGCCCCTCGACAAGCGGACTGTTTCCAATCCGCTGGCCGCGTTGCTTTTCTGTGCGCTGCATTGCTGTGCCTTGCGCTGCTGTGCAATGCCGTGCATTGCGCTGCATTGCCTGAACTGTGTATGGCTAATTGATCGGCTAAAAGGCTTGCCAGGCCTACCGGTGACTAACCGTGCGCCGCCATCTGATACATGGCCACTTCTAATAAGCCGACCAGGGGTCGTCGGCACTTTTACCCTTAAACAGACTGTGCTCGTGATCCGCGCTTAAGGCCGTTCCAGCCACATCAGGTCAGTCTCGGCGCATTGGCTTGAACCGACTTGCTCCTGATCGCGTGGGGCAGGGAGTCTGCTGTTTATTTTTCCGTCTTGTAGCGTCCGGTACTGGTGCTGCTGACCGGCTTGCTGGCGCTTGGCCTAAAGAGCTTGCACACGACCGCCGGAGTACCTGCGTTTCCAGAATTGACCGGCTATCGGTCGCCTCGTCGTGTTGCGATGGAGTAAATGTAGCATTGCTATGGATATTGGTCAATAGCGGCGCTATAGATTTTCCACGGCCAGTCACGCAAGCGCAAAAAAGCCGCCTCGGGGGCGGCTGGTGGAATCCTAGGTGCGCGCTAGGCGGCTGGGGGAGGGCGTAAAAAAACCCGCCGAGGCGGGTTTGTTATGGTGCTCTGTCGATGTCGTTGTGGTCTGCCACTCTTCGCAACAAGGCGTGAGTTCCGTTTATCTCCATAGACACCTTGTAGTTTCCGGTTATGTGGATGGTGTATCGGCATGGATTTGAGTATCCCTTGAGCTTTTCAAACCTAAGTCCGGCCGGGAATGGTGTCTTTACTAAGTCTTGTAGCTTCTGGTCGACTAGGTCGCGAAGCTCTATCGTTAGTTTTACGTATTCACGATGAAATACTCTTGTTTTCTGCCATGAGCTAATCTTTACTCCGCCAGCCCCTGTGATCGTCATGCTTGCCGAAGATTATCAATGAGATCTTCGATAGACTTGAACGGCGTTGTGTCACGTGGCTCGGCGGCTAAGTCATGTGTAATCAAAGAGGCACGGGCATCTAGTATCATCTCAACCAGCTCAGCAACTGCGCCGGTTGCGTCTTCATAAGAATCATGTAGCGCTTCGCAGTGGTGATCCTTCAGGCGAGAATCCCTGTCTATGGCAGAGCGCTTTACAACAAGTTTGGTAAGGAAGTTTTGCATTGATGATGCAGCGCTAGCCATAGCATCAACTGCAATTCCGTCTGGGTCTATGTAATCACCAGGATTCGCATCCAATGACTTGATGTGGTCGTTACACGCAGACAAAACCTTGCATAGACCTGTCATCACGGATGTGATTCCATTCATTGCATCGACCGTTCCGTCGATAGCGGCGAGAAGGCTTATGCTCACAGATTCCGTAGTTGCGGCAATGCCGGCAAGATCGGCACCTGTCCAATGTACAGATTCAAAATTGTGTTGCATCATCATTCCCCAAAGTCGGCCACGAATCCCGCAGCTTCACCGTTCCATTATGTTGGCATCTTCAAGTTTCGACAATAGACTTATCCACAGATTCAATAGTTTGCAAATGAAATGTCCTGTAGGGGTCTTGTCATGTACAAACAACAAGTAAACGCTCCAATACCAATACGCGAAGCCGCCGCCAACGATCCGGCGGTGAGGGATATTCTTGACAGAATCTCAAGCGGAACACTGATGCCGTGCGCTCCGTGCTCAGAGATGTACCTGCCGTGGTCTGATGAAGACAAGGCCCGCCTAAATTCTGCGCTAGACACGATCATCAAGCCGCGCTGACAAAATCGAACGCCGAGACAAACCCGCCGAGGCGGGTTTGTAATCCTATGCGGTCATCGGTGTTTTTGGCCGTAGCTTCAGGTCTTCGCGGGGGAGTGGGTCTTGAGCCAGTCACGCAGGGCGGCATCGACGCGAGTTTGCCAGCCCTCACCCGAGGCACGGAAGGCTTGTACGACCTCTGGTGACAAACGGATGGTGATGCGCTCCTTGGTCACCGCTGCCAGCGGCCTGCCGCGCTTGAGCGTTGGCTTGACGGCTTCCCACTCGGTGTCGGTATAGGGGATGGAATCAGGGTCGGAAATAGCCGCTGCCGTGATGGTGGCGTCTTCTTCCGGCGTGGGCAGGATGGTTCCGGTCTTAAGCTTCGGCATAGCGTTTTACCTCTCGCTGATTGGCCTTGCGCAGGCTGATGATGCGCCGAACCTCGGCGCGGTCCACAAAGGCCACGTAGTACAGACGAAGCCCGATGTAGCCGATGGCGGCCATGCGCATTTCGCCATATTCGCGCCGGACATCGGGCCAAACAACCGACGATTCCCACTCCAATTCGGAAGCCCGCGCGAGCGATACTCCATGTTTGGCAATGTTGGCGGCGTCCTTGGCGGGGTCGTAGGTGATTTCCATGTGAATTATTGTATGCACACAAAAATAGGGAGTCAAGTATTTTTGTGCATACACATCAACCGCCATCCGACTGCTAAGATGCCAGATCCAGCGGCGGACGAATCAACCTCTAAATCCGAATACCAAAAAAATACCCTGCCGAAGCAGGGTGAAATGGTCAGTCCGTCAGTGCGGACCTGCCCAGGGGTTACGAAGATGCGAACCTTGCGAAGGCGCCGGCGAAATATCTGTGCATAGCTCCAGATTCGGCGACAAAAATTTAGAGTTCTCCATATTCTTTTAATGCTTTTTTTAGTAGTGGCTGAAGCAGGGTCCTGCTGCGCACAGTTTTTCCAGTGCGCGTTTGAAGAACTTTGTATAGCGCCTCGATATCGCCCATTGCATCGTGCTTTTCTGCTTTTTCTATTCCAAGGCGATGACAAATGCTATCAAGTCCTTTCCGTCCTCCATTTATTTCTTTCCACGCCCACCATAGATCATCCATACTGCAAGCCCATGTTTTTTCCACAATGCTTGGCATGATTTTGCTCATCATTAGATGGTCGAAATCTGCATTGTGAGCAACAATCACATCTGCCGAATCAATTATCGAGTGCAACCTCTCAAAATCAAGGCTTTTCCCTCGAATGTCATTGTCAGATATGCCGTGAATAAGGAATGCTCTTTCGCTGATCTTGACGCCAGCCTCTCTTAGGCCTACGTATCTATCAATTTCCCGAATGTGGTCTCCAAGATTTTGAGTTACCTCGACAAGCATCACTGCAACGCTAATTGGCTCATCGTCATCACCGATCCCGGTTGTTTCTGTGTCTAACAAGCAGACGAAATAAGTGTCGTCACGAGATGTTTTGTATAGCGGGGCCGTGATGCATTTCTCATTGTTTGCTAAATTTTTTACTTTATCTATGTTGGTTATTTCTACATTCGGATTTTTAACGCAAAATTCTTCAGCGTTTTTAATTGCTTCCTCAAGATATTCTGCATTATTTCTGCGTTGCTCCCGATGTCCTTGGCCGGTTTTTTTTACTAGATCGCTCAAAATTTTACAATGTCGTTCTAGCTCCAAACGAAGTGCTTTAGTTTCTTCGGTTTCTTCATTTTGAATATCGGTTATTTGTGTTTCTTGTTCTCGCTTACGCCAAATAATGTTTTTTAGAAATGAAAAAATTCCCATAAAATCACCGTTGAATGACAAATAGTTGCTGTAAAAGATAGGATAAGCAGTTTCCCTTGCCAATCAATCGTAATAAATCGAATTGATAGTTGAAACGTTGTCTATCGTTAGCAGTTCATCGTTTTGAATTGTTACCACCAGCTAACCGCTAATCAATGCGTCATGGTGTACGTATTTGTCATTGCATTGCATCGCAATTGGCCACTTGGGCACTTTTTACATGTGCCAAAGTGCACGCCAACAAGCATAAAGTGCTTTTTCCCTCGCAAAACCGTGGTTTTAGCTTGTCGCTTTGCTTGTCAGTAATCCTGACAATGGTTTTCCACGCTGGAAAACGGCGGACGGTTGGCGTAGGCTGTACGACTGTATAAAAACACAGTTAAATGGTGATCTGATGGCAAAAATCGTTTCGATTGACCGCTACAGCGACCGGCGACATGATGAGGCCAGGATAGAGTTTGCTGAAGCGATGATATGCGCCGGTCTTCAGATGCTTGGCGCAAGACTGGCCAAGATTTCTTACCTAGATGACCGAGGTCTTCCAATAAGAATGGACGTTAAGCCCGATTTTTATCGCCGAGAACTTGTTGGTTTACTGATGGAAGACTCTGTTCGTCGTCTTGTTGCAGAATCGAAAGAAAAGCTTCCTGCTTGCGCTCTGCAGAAAGTCGTCTGAAAACCAACACCAACTCTAATTCTTGGTCTGTTAGTCCGGATGCGCGACGAGCCTCTTCCGCAAGCCTCGCGCTAATGTCTATCAATGGAACGCCGAATCCACGCGCATACGTCAACCCAGCCTCCATGCTGATTGGACGGCGACCGGTGATGTGCTGATATATAAGCGCGTCACCGCCTTTAAGGTTGTGATCTTTCGCGAACTGTGCTCGGCTAATTTTGTGAAGTCGCTTAAGATCTGCAAATCGCCGACCAAGCGCATCACCTTCTTCCTTTAGTACTAACGGTTCCATATAGCAAGGCTACGTAAAAAAATCTGTAGCATGGCTACATCTACAATCTGTAGCTGTGCTATAGTTTTTAGATGGACCTAAAAACATTTCTAAGTCGATCTTCAAAAACCAAGGCCGCTGCGATTGCTCGCTTCATTGGTGTCACTCCTGCATTTATCAGCCAGTGGAAAAAAGGCGTCAGGCCAATCCCTGATGGAAGATGTCCGGCCATCGAGCTAGCAACATCCGGTCAAGTGACATGCGAAGAATTGCGCCCGGACATCCGATGGGTACGTTTGCCCGACCCTGAATGGCCGCATAAAGACGGTCGTCCACTTGTTGATCACGCGAAAGAGGCCGCGTGATGGAAAGCGCGGATATCCAGGCAAGGCTGGCAAACGAGATGCGGAACCTCGGAACGGTGCTCAACGAGTTCGTTATCAGGCTTGAGGGCATACGCAAAGACACCCCTGCCGGGTGCGAGTTCTCTCAGCTCGTAACGAGAACGATCCAGCTTCTCTTTCTCCAGCTCTCGGCAACGGCTTTCCAGCTCAGCGATACGAGCATCCTTCTCGATGATGGACGCGAGTACCTGCGAAAGATGGGCCTGTGCATTGAGGATGCGTTCCGTGAGGTCCGCCTTGACGGACGCGACTACGTTTGCATCGCGAAGATCAACAAGGCCGTCACCAATGGACTTTGCAGCACTGAGGTTAGAAAGGATTCCTGAAATGAGGTCTATCACTACAAATTCCGTTTCGTTGAGAGAGGTCGCGTGATGGTAAGTATTCGTAAATACCTGAATCTTGAAAGCGCGGTAGATGATCATCAGCGCCTTGTGTTTGAGATGGCGAACCTGTGTGCCTTGATGTTTCGTGAGGCGGGTAGTCACATCGTCGTGCAATGGTCTCCTGTTCAGATTTCGCTGATTGGCGATTCATCAAGGGCTGGCGTTCTGGCTTCAGCCGTGCAATTGCGAAACCGCTTATGTCAGGTTCCGGAAGGTCGGAAGGCATGCGCGGATCTCGGATTTCAGCAGGTCATTGAGGGGTATGCGTGATGCACAAATTACATCTCACAGTGTCAATTCAAGCTTCTGAAGCAATAGCCGGTATTCAATCCCTACGAGCGCTTCTTGAAAACATCCCCGAGGATTCTCGATGCCATGCTTCTGATCTCGTTCTCAGCTACATCAATAGCCTTGGCTCGGATGTCATCCTCAGAAATAACCCGACCGCAATCAATGCAGACGGCTCCGTCGAATTCTCCTTTAGCGTGTTTCTCGGCGCTCAGTTTGAACGTCTTGTTTCCGCACTGAGGGCATTCGATAGCGGCGGACTTTGTTCTTCCCATGCCTGATTACTCCCGATTTGTTGCAGCCATAAATCATCACCTTATGGCCTCAACTTTACTTCCAACCAATAACCAAAAAAACCACCAATTTTTAGGAGATGCTGTGGAACTTAGACAGTCGTATCAAAAAATGATCAAGGCCTTCCCGGGCGGCTGGGACGCAATGGCCGGCGCCCTTGGCATGAGCCGCGACGGGCTGGAAAACAGAATCTACGAGCGCAAGGGGCAGTCAGTCCTCGTCGAAACCGCGCTCCAGATGCAGCAGTTTTCATCCACGACCCATTTCGCCGAAGCAGTAGCACAGCTTTCCGGCGGCCTCTTCATGAAGCTTCCAGAGCAGAGCAAGCACGACCGCGACGAGCTGCTGGCGAAGTTCAACGAGCTCTACTCAAAGCTCGGAGACCTCTCGACAAAGTTCCGCGAGTACGTGAAGGACGAAGAGATCGACAAGCGCGAGCGCCAGGACCTCACCAACGTAGGCCAGAACATCCACCGCACCGTGGAGGAACTGCTCGCGCTCACGTTCCAGATTTATTGCCGCGATCAAAACGACTGAAGGCTTGGTTTAAGTAATGGGCGCAATGACAGAAATCGTAGGGGCGGAAGACGCTGGCGAATTTTTCGCCCCTGCATCCACCGACATGATCGACGGACCGTTCGACAACCAATTTCCCGGCGCCAGCGTGTCCGTGGTCATCCTCGTCGCGGAGCGCCAGCTATGAGCAAAACAGACATCTGGATGCCTCTGTACATCGCCGACTATCTGGCCGATACCACGCGCTTGACGACGGAGCAGCACGGGGCATACCTGCTGCTGATCATGGACTACTGGCGCAACGGTCCGCTTCCGGACGATGACGGAGCCTTAGCAAACATCACACGCCTAACCACTCCGGCGTGGAAGAAGAACCGCTCGACACTGGCCCGCCTGTTTCGCGTTGAGGGCGGCGAGTGGCGCCACAAGCGCATCGATGAGGAGTTGAATGAGGCTGCAGCAAATTCCAAGAAGTATGCAGAACGAGCAAAGAAAGCAGCTGCAAAGCGATGGGGCAAGCAATCCTTAGACGATGCTTCAAGCAATGCTAATAGCACTGCTTCAAGCAATGCATATGCAGAGCTTGACCAATGCACATCACCTTCACCTTCACCTTCACAGGTAAACCCTCTCTCCGAAGAAAAGGTAGTGGGTGATTTACCGTCATTGGACTGGACAGCAGGAAACGCTACCCGAGCCGGTTCCCTTTGCAAGCAGCTGAGGGTTATTGGAATCGACGCAGCGCCCCATCTGCCTGCATGGACAGACCTGCTTGATCGCTTCACCGACGAGCAGATCATCTCGGTTGCGGAGATCGCCAAGGCGCGCAAGCCGGGCGAGCGCATTCACCTGAACTACCTCGTCCCGATCCTGAACGAGCCGCCCAAGGCGCCGAACGGCACCCGGCGCGCTCCTGCTGCTGACAACTTCGACAACCGCGACTACGGACAAGGGGGCCGCCTGTGAATACCGTTGCCGACATGGGGCTCCACACGACCCCGAAGACCCGCACCGACAAATGCGACACCCACGGCCCATTCGAGGCCCGCTGCTTCATCGGCTCGATCTGGTCGAAGTGCCCTACCTGCTCGGCTGAAGCAGCGGAGAAGAAGAAGGAGGAGCGCGAGGCCAAGGAGCGCGAGGATCGCCGGCAAGTCTGGATGCGGAAGATCGGCGAGGCCGGTATCCCCGAGCGATTCCAGAACCGCAGCCTTCAGAGCTTCGTCGCCGAGACTGAGCAGCAAGCACGGGCGCTGGCGTTCGCGCAGGACTACGCCGACCGCTTCGACCAGGCCCTGACCACCGGCCGCAGCGCGCTGTTCATCGGCCGCCCGGGCACCGGAAAGACGCACCTCGCCGTCGGCATCGGCCTGCGGATCATGCACCGCGACAGCCGCACAGTGCTCTTCACGACCGTGATGCGCGCCATTCGCCGGGTGAAGGACACGTGGAGCCGGGAAAGCCGCGAATCGGAAACGCAGGCCATCGCCGCGCTGGTGTTCCCCGACCTGCTGATCCTCGACGAGATCGGTGTGCAGTTCGGCAGCGACACCGAGCGCCTGATCCTGTTCGACGTGCTCAACGAGCGCTACGAGAAGCGCCGGCCGACCCTGCTCCTGTCGAACCTGAACATCGACGAGGTCAAGGCGTATCTCGGCGAGCGCGTCTTCGACCGGCTGCGGGAGGACGGCGGCGAGGCCATCGTCTTCGATTGGGCCAGCTGGCGCGGCCGGATCGCGGCCTGATGTGCGGCAAGGCGCCATGCGACAGCGCGAACTGCACCTGGTCGGAAGCGTTTCGGGAGGAATGCTGGCTCCGCCACATCGGCAAGCAGTCACCGGACTGGCGAGCGGAGCACTACGAGAATTTCGAGAAAAAATACGGGAAGCCGGCGACGGCTGAACTAAAACGGAAAGTGGGAGAGGTATGGCGACGATCACAAGAACCCGAGTCCAAAACAAGGCCGCAGCAGGCCGCTTTGCTCTAGGCCGTCTGAAGACGGGGGAGCGCAACAAGACCGAGCAGGCCTACGAGAACTTCCTGACGATGCTCCAGCGCGCCGGACAGGTCGTCTGGTTCAAATTCGAGGGGGTGAAGCTGCGGCTTGCTGACAACACGTTCTACACCCCGGACTACGCCGTCATGCTCACCAATGGGCAGATGGAAATGCACGAGGTCAAGGGCTTCTGGCAGGACGACGCCCGGGCGAAGATCAAGATCGCGGCAGAACTGTACCCTTTCCGCTTTCTGGCAGCGAAGCCGAAGTCGAAGAAGGACGGCGGCGGATGGGAAATCGAGGTGTTTGAATGAATAAAAATAAATTCCGTGGAGTTACGGTGCACAAGGATGGCGGCTGGGTAGCCAATATCGGGCACGAAGGAAAACGCGTCTGGCAGTCAAGAAGCGCTACGCCACCGCAGCTCGGGCAACCGTGCAGGTCAATGGGCTAACCGATGGGGATGTAGCGTAATGGCAATGAACGAACAGGCAAAAGAGCTGGCAGATCAGTGGCTAGATTGGCTGAGAACCAGAAGATTCATGGCGCCCCCGGTTCCACCAAGCCTACTTTCTCTGATGATGAAGGGAAGCATTAGCGAGGGAGAACCGGACGGCCCAATGTCCCCAGAGATGCCAGCATTCAATGCTGCCGTTATGGCCCTGTTCAATCAGAAGCCTGAGCTTGCATACCCATTCATCAGGGTTTATTGCGGATTTCCGATTACCCCTGTCAAATCGATTGCCAGTGAAATTGGGGTATCTACAAAGACGTATTACGACCTGGCTCACAAAGGGGCAGATGAGGTTATACGAAGGATGAACTTGGTTATCAACCTGAGATTGCTTTGATCTGAGTCTGGTGCCGAGGCGGTATCTACCTAGATAATACTTCTTGACATTGTACGGGATTCCCGTATAGTTCAACTCATGCGCAGCGTGATCGAAACCCCGACATTCCAGAAGCAGGCTGAGAAGCTGTGGTCAGAAGACGAGCGATTTGCCTTCATTGACTGGATTGCGGCGAACCCGCTGGCCGGGGATGTGATTCCAGGAGCTGATGGGGCACGCAAGGTGCGCTGGAGCCGTGCAGGGTCTGGCAAGTCAAGCGGCGCGAGGGTAATTTACTTCAATCTGACTGAGCAGGAAGTTGTGCTGCTGGTAGCGGCGTATGCCAAGGCCGAACGTTCCAACATGCTTCCCGCTGAAATCAAAAAGGTGGTGTGACATGGGCATCAAGAAAATCGACGTTGAGAAGGTGGCAACAGCTATCGAGTCAGATGCTGGTGAAGTACTTCCAGATCTTCGTCAGGCACTCGCGGAAGCGAAGGCAGGGATTGGGCGAGTGACCACGCCAGATCAAATCCTTGTGCGACAGGCTCGGGAGAAATCCGGTCTGACACAGGCTGCATTCGCCGAGCGAATCGATACTCCTGTAGCGACGCTTCGAGACTGGGAACAAGGGCGGTTTGCTCCGCCGGGTGGCGTACTGTGCCTGCTCCGTCTCATCGTCAAACATCCCGAGCTGTCGAAGGAACTATCGGCCGCTTGATCTGTTACTGTTGTTTTTGTTAATTCGACAAAAACAGGGTAATAAAATAGAGGTAACACTTTACCCTGTTTTTGGTACCATTTCTGGAAAGGTGGTGTGAGCCACGAGCACAACCCGCGAAGCGAAAGCGACGCGGGTTTTTTGTTGCCTGTTCAACCGTGACAACTCCGAAATTAAATACCCTAAAGCCCCGAATTTCCGCGCTTTCAGCACGTACAACCGGGGCGGTCAGCTCAACTAAGCGGATCAGGGGCAACAGCCTTGCCGCAATCAAAAAGCGCTTCGAGAAGAAACACCATCGGCTGTGTGCGGAGTGCGAGCGGCAGGGGCTGGTTGGCTTCGGGGATGAGCTAGACCATATCGTCCCGCTCCATCTCGGCGGCTCTGAGAGCGACGCCAACAGGCAGTGGCTGTGCAGGCGACACCACAGCGAGAAAACAGCGTCGGAGGCTCGGGCAAGAAGCACCGGCCAAGCATTTATCTGACACCCCGGAGGGGGGGGTAAAAAGTTTTAAAGGGGAAGGGGCCGGGAACCGACCGGTTTCTCACGTACAGAAAAAATTCCCCCTACGAATTTAATCAAATCGAAATCAAATCAGAAGCGAGTTAATCAAATGGCAGGCGTTAAAGGCAGGAGCGGAGGCGCCCGGAATGGTGCTGGCCGCAAGCCGCGCCAGCCGATTCTGATCGAGGAGAGCCCTGGGCGAGAAGAGCGCATCCCGAACGGTGATGGGATCGATGGTCAAGAGAATCCGGTTGAGGTGATTCTGGCCGGTGATGGCAAGGACCCGATGCAGTTCCTTGAGGACGTGATGGCAAATCCGACCATGGATGCCAAGTTCCGGATTGAAGCTGCAAAGATACTGATGCCATTCAAGCACGTCCGCAAGGGTGACGTAGGCAAGAAGACGGAGCGCCAGGCATCAGCGCAGAAGGCCGCTGGAGGTAAGTTCGCTGCATCAGCACCGCCGCTGAGGGTGGTCGGTAATCGCTAATGGAATGGACGACTTCCTGCCCTGACTGGGCAGAGCGGCTAAAGGCCGGACAGTCGATCATTCCGCCGCCGATCTTCCAGGACACGGCCGAGCAGGCGCTGCACATCTTCAAGCAGCTACGGGTGGTCGATCTTCC
Source organism: Azonexus sp. IMCC34839 (assembly GCF_047047955.1). Classification (GTDB taxonomy): domain Bacteria; phylum Pseudomonadota; class Gammaproteobacteria; order Burkholderiales; family Rhodocyclaceae; genus Azonexus. Next base: position 393,093 of record NZ_CP150631.1, read on the forward strand.
CGGAAAGCCGACGTTCGGCGAGTGCAGCGAGCAGTGGGTGTTTGACTTCGTAGCGGCGATATTCGGCGCTTACGACGCGGAGACCGGGAAGCAGCTGATCCGTGAATTCTTCCTGTTGATCTCGAAGAAAAACACAAAATCGACCATCGCGGCCGGCATCATGCTGACGGCGGTGATCCTCTGCTGGCGCGAGGACGAGGAGCACCTGATCCTGGCGCCGACGAAGGAGGTGGCGGACAACAGCTTCAAGCCAGCGGCCGGGATGGTCCGGGCCGACGACGAGCTGATGGAGCTGTTCCACATCCAGGATCACATCCGGACGATCACGCACCGCGTGAGCCGGGCGAGCCTGAAGGTTGTTGCTGCAGATACGGACACCGTATCTGGAAAGAAATCGGGCCGAATTCTTATCGATGAGCATTGGATTTTCGGCAAGCGAGCGAACGCAGAGGCCATGTTCATGGAGGCCACAGGTGGCCAGATCAGCCGCGAAGAGGGCTGGGTGATTTACCTCTCCACGCAGAGCGACGAGCCGCCGGCAGGTGTTTTCAAGGACAAGCTTCAGTATTACCGAGACGTTCGTGACGGGAAGATAAACGACCCGAAGTCACTGGGCGTGCTGTACGAGTTCCCCGAGGACATGGTGAAGGCAAAGGCCTACATGAAGCCGGAGAACTTCTTCATCACGAACCCGAACATCGGCCGGTCGGTCAGCCAGGAGTGGCTGGAGGACAACCTGCGGAAGAACGCCACCAAGACGGATGGCAGCTTCCAGCAGTTCCTCGCCAAGCACCTGAACGTCGAGATCGGCCTAAACCTGCGCTCTGACCGTTGGGCCGGCGCCGACTTCTGGGAGGCTTGCGGAGACAAGTCGATCACGCTTGATGCGCTGATAGAGCGCAGCGAGGTGGTTGACGTCGGTATCGACGGCGGCGGCCTGGATGACTTACTTGGCCTTGCCGCAGTCGGTCGAGATGGTGAAACCGGTGAATGGCTTCACTGGGCGCACGCGTGGGCGCATCCGTCTGTTCTTGAGAGGCGGAAGTCTGAGGCCAGCCGGTTTCAGGATTTCGCCAGAGATGGTGACCTGACGCTTGTCGATGAGATTGGCCAGGACGTTGAGCAGGTTGTCGATATCGTCAGGCGGATTACCGATGCCGGGTTGCTAGACCGGATCGGAGTCGACCAGCACGGAATCGGGTCGATTCTTGATGCGCTGATAGGGACAGAAGACGAGCCGGGCCCTGTGACGATGGATCAAATCGTCGGGATTTCTCAGGGCTGGAAGCTAACCGGTGCCATCAAGACCACAGAGCGAAGGCTAGCCGAGACGCGACTACGCCATGGCGGCCAGCCACTTATGGCCTGGTGTGTCGGAAACGCAAAGGTTGTTCCGGTAGGGAACGCCGTGAGCATCACAAAACAAGCAAGCGGGTCGGCAAAGATTGACCCGCTCATGGCGACATTCAACGCCATATCGTTAATGCAACTTAACCCGCCAGCCGCCGTTGGCGGTGGCTTCTTCGAAAGCTTCGTTAAGAAATGAATCTGATTCGTCGCACCATGATGCGCCTGGCTTTAAAGGGGGCGGACATGTCCCTTTTGGAGCCCGCTGACTGGCAATGGATCGGAGGTGGTCCAACCTGGTCAAAAGTCAGCGTCGATGAGAAAACGCAACTCCAGATTGCCGCTGCCTTTTCCTGCATCAGACTGATTTCTGAAACCGTCGGTACGCTACCACTGAAGCTATATCGAAAGACTAGCAAAGGCAGAGAGCAGGCGGTTGATCATGCAGCGCACCGGCTTGTAAGCAGGCAGCCGAACGAGTACATGACCGCCGTCGAGTGGAAAGAGAGCATGGCGGTATCGCTTTGCACACTCGGACAGGCCTACAACAGGGCAATTCGCCGTCCAGATGGGAAGCTTTATTCGATCATCCCGGTACCGAAATCAAAGGTTAAGCCGGAGCTCACGAGTGACGGAAGTCTGTTGTACCTGTTCACTCGAAACGATGGCCAGCAAATTCCGCTAAAGCGTGAAGAAATCTGCCCGATTCGAGGGTTTGGGAACGTTGGTGAGATAGAAGGGTTTGCTCCTCACCGGTTGCATGCGAACAGCCTTGCGCTCACGGTTGCTGTTGAGAAGTACGGCGCCGAATTCTTCGGGTCGGGCGGGCGCCCAACAGGCGTTTTGACGACCGACTTAGAGTTCAGGAAAGACCAGCGAGACGGAATCCGCGATGGGTTCAACAAGTACGTTCGCGAATCATGGCTCTCCGGGCTGCTTCCGATCCTTGAAAAGGGCCTTAAGTACCAGCCAGTCACAACGCCGAACAACGAGGCTCAGTTCATCGAGACACGAAAGCTTCAAATCGCCGAGGTGGCGAGGATTTATCGCGTCCCGGTATCCATGCTCATGGAAATGGATAAGGCCAGTTACAACAACAGCGAACAGGCCAACAAGCACTTTCTTGACTACACGCTGCTTCCGTACCTGGTCCGGATTGAGCAAGGCCTAAACACCTGCCTTCTGACAGAAAAAGAGCAAATCGATCACTACTTTGAGTTCGATGTGCGCGGTTTATTGCGCGGCGACTCAACGCAGCGTGCGTCCTACTACGTACAGATGAGAATGGCCGGTGCCATGTCTCAAAACGAGATTCGTGAGCTTGAAAACATGCCGACACGAGATGGTGCAGATGACCTTCATGTTCCGCTGAACATGGCCCCTAGCGATCTGCTTCGCGAAATTCAACTTGATAAGGCGGGAGCCTCAAAAAATGGACCGAATTAACGCTCCTCTGGAAATCAAAAGCGCCAGCCAGGACGGAACATTTACCGGTTACGCAGCTGTTTTCGGGAATATTGACCTTGGTTACGACGTGATCGAGCAAGGCGCGTTCAAAAAGGCCAAGACTACCCATGACGGGATGCTTCGAATCGCCATCGGTCACAAGCTTGATCGGTTGGCTGGCAAGGCAAGCTTTAAGCAGGACGAACGAGGCCTTTACGTTGAAGGAAAACTCAGCCTCGGCGTCAGCTATGTAAGAGATGCCTATGAGCTGATGAAAGACGGAGTTCTCAATGGACTTTCTGTCGGATTCAACATCTTGAAGGGCGGAAGTGACTACGAAACACGATGCGGCAAAGAGGTTCGAGTCATCAAAGCCGCCGAACTGTGGGAATTCTCAATTGTTCCGTTCGGCATGAACCCAGAGGCCCTTATCGATTCGGTAAAAGCGGCCACTATCCGAGATTTCGAGGCCCAACTTCGTGGCCTCGGATATAGCCAGGCAGAGGCAAAAGCCCTCGCGTCTGGCGGCTTCAAGTCGCTTGGTCACCGGGATGGTGATCGAGACAGCGAGATGCTGGCAGACGCATTGAAAAACCTTAAATCAATCACCTGGTAAAGGACCAAAAATGACCCAATTTAACTTTGAAGAGCTGTCCGCCGTTGCAAAATCTGCAAAGGAGGCCGTCGAAAACGTCAAGAAGTCACACCAAGACCTTGATAGTCGCGTGGAAAAGCTGCACCAAGAAATCAAGGAAGGAAAGGCCGATGTCGTAACCAAAACAGCGTTTCAAGAGGCTGTTTTGCGTGTCGAGAAGGCTGAACAGTCGCTGGATAAGGTCAATGACGAACTCGGCAAGCTGATGTCGAAAGCAGAGGCATCGTTCAAGCAGAACACGGCCAAGACGCTCGGCCAGATGGCTGCAGAATCGGATGCCGCCAAGAACTACAAGGGTGGAAACGTTGAGCTTTGCACCATGGCCGGACCGCTCTTCGCCAAAGCGGCGGTGACCAGCGGACAAGGATCGGCCGGTGTGTTGATCGAGCCGTACCGCGTTCCTGGAATCCTGATGGAACCGGATACCCCGCTGACCATCCGCGACCTGTTCTCTTCCGTCAGCATTTCGACCAATGCCATTGAGTGGGTCAAAGAGAAGATCTTCACCAACAATGCTGGCCCGCAGAACGGTGAAGGAACGGTAAAGCCGGAATCCGGCATCACCTTCGAAAAGAAAACCAGTGCCGTAGAGACAATCGCTCACTGGATTCCGGCTTCTCGTCAGGTTCTGGCAGATGCTCCGCAGCTGCGCGGGATCATCGACGGGAAACTGCGAACTGGCTTGAAGTTCAAGGAGGATGAAGCACTGATGTTTGGCGATGGCACGAACGGCAATCTGCTCGGCCTGGTCCCTCAGGCTACTCCGTACTCGCCGGCTGGGATTCCTGCCAATCCGAACAAGATCGACCACCTGCGCTGGGCGATTCTTCAGGTCACCAAGGCCAAATATCCGGCAACCTTCGCCGTGATGTCCCTTGAGGACTGGGCAACCATCCAAATGATGAAGACAGCGGACGGCGCCTACATCTTCGGTACCCCGACCGATGGCGCAGCACCGCGCATCTGGGGCAAGCGCGTCGTTGAGTCGTTCGGTCTTGAAACCGGAGATTTCCTGGTCGGGTCGAGCATGGCGGCAACGATCTATGACCGCGAGGACGTGAGTGTTCGCGTGGCCGAGCAGCATGCCGACTTCTTCATCAAGAACATGGTGGCGATCCTCTGTGAAGAGCGCCTCGGCTTCACTGTTGAGCGCCCGCAAGCAATCGTTTCAGGTTCGTTCAACTAAACGAGCGAAAGAAAAAAGCCCGCATGGCGATGCCTGCGGGCTTTTTTTTGGAGAAAAAAATGCAAGTTCTCAAGACATTCGTTGCTGACGGGAAGAAGTTTCGCCCTGGAGACACCCCACCAGAGGTGGATAAGGTGACCATCGAGCATTACGTGCGACATGGGATGGTTGGTGAGTTGCCGAAACCAGAACCCAAGAAAGAGCGCATCGCCAAGCCATCCGAAACCAAGCCTGCTGCACCCAAAGAGGCGACCTGATGAGCCTGCTCGATGACGTGAAGGCCGATCTCCGGATTGACGACGACGATAGCGACGACCACCTCGTTTCCATGATCGAAGAAATCAAGTCTGAGTGCCTCGCTTCATTCGATTACCCAGAAGGATTTGATCCGGAGTTGAGCCCGCGCGCCAGGCGCGGAATAAGGCTGCTTGTGCAACAGGATTTTGAAGGCGATCCATACAGTCGGGATACGGTTCTAGCTCAGGCCAGAGCCATTTGGCGACTCGATGCGATCCTGGGGGCGTGATGCTATCAAGAACGCTGAAACACCGCGTCAGAATTGAGCGTCAGTCGGATACCTACGATGAAATCGGCCAGAAGACCAACGACTGGGAGCTGGTCGACGATACGTGGGCAAATATCAAGCACCCGACTGGTTATAGCGCGATCAAGTCAGGTTCCGACACGAGCATCGTACAGGCAAGCATCAGGATTAGAACGAACCCGGCAATCGATGCCGGGATGCGCGTTGTCCACAAAGATTCGATCTACGACATACAAGCCGTTCTCCCGGATGAGCGCGGACGATTTGTCGATCTGCTCTGCAAGATGAGGATTTGATGGGAGCGAAAATCAAGATAAACGTCGCAGCATTCAAAGAACAACTCCAGGCGACCACGGAAAAGCTGAATAGGGCAACCCGGCCAGCGGCGCAAGCAGGGGCGCAGATTATATACGACCGGGCAAAGCTGCTCGTCCCTGTGTCTGTGCATCCGCATATGTTCCACGGGACGCATGGAATTTATGGGCCATACCGGCCCGGTACGCTTCGGGATGCGATTTATCAGGTGTTCAGCGAAGACAACAGCTACCGCGACGTATCGACCTACCACATCAGCTGGAACGCCAATAAGGCGCCCTACGGATCGATGGTCGAGCTTGGAACAAGGCATTCCGCAGCGCATTCCTTCATCGGAAGAGCAATCGCCGAAACGCGGCGCGAGGTTCGCAATGCAATGAAAGAGCGATTTATCAAAGAGGTGACAGGGAAATGAGCTTTGAGTCCGACCTAAAGCTCGCGCTTGAAGAGGTGTGTCCGAACGTATTCCCGGATGTTGCCCCATTTCGCGCCCCCAGGCCGTACATCGTATGGCAGGTTATTGGTGGCGAATCGCTTCGGTATGGGGATGGCGGGGCTCCGGACAAGAGAAACGCACTAACCCAGATAAGCGTTTGGAGTGATTCACGCCTGCAATCTACCGAAATCATTCATCAGATCGAAGAAATTCTTTGCGCTCACGAGCAATTCACCACTGATCCGCAAGGCGAGGCGATGTCCGTTTCCGATGGAGAGGACAGCGCAAAGCTGTACGGAAGCATCCAGAGATTCAGCATCTGGGCAGACAGATAACCAGTAACCAGTAGCAACCAACCCGCTTCGGCGGGTTTTTTTATGGGCGAAAGCCCGCAACCAACACCCGCCATCGAGCGGGTTTTTTGTTTTGAGGGACCCGAAATGGCAACTTTACCGAGTGGAACAATGCTTTTCATCGCCGCATCTTTCGATGTGAAGAAGGCGGTAACCAATATTACCAACGCCGAAGAGGCTGTGATTTCGTGTGAAAACCACGGATTCGAAGACGGCGATATCGTCCAGATTTACTCCGGCTGGGGGCGTCTGAACCATCGAGCGGTTCGCGTTAAAAATGCGACGCTGGATTCTTTCGTTGCGGAAGAAATTGATACCCGAAACACGACCTTTTTCCCGTCTGGAACAGGCGCCGGGTCAGTCCGAAAGGTTCTGGAGTTCATCCAGATTTCGAAATACCTCAATCCGTCCATTTCTGGTGGCGATCCGAAGCCCGTGACGGTGAAGTTCATGGACGAAGACACCGAAACGACCCTCAATGACGGATTCAGTGCCGTCACCGAGTCTTTCGAGATCGATGCAGACCAGTTTGGCACCCCGGCGTATCAGGCCATGGTTGAGCTGTCCGAGTCACAGACTGACACCATCCTGAAAAAGGTCCTGAAGTCTGGCGACATGATCTTCACGCCGTGCACCATCGCGCTGAATGAAAACGTCAAGCTGGCCGAAGGGTCGATCATGACAAACAGCGTTGCGGTCAATGGAAATGGCCGCATCACCCGCTACAACAAGCAGTAACAGCTCCGAAATCAAACCCGCTTAGGCGGGTTTTTGTTTTTGACGCGGCCTAGGGTAGCTACCGAAAAGATGCGGCAAAACCGCTCCGGCCGTATCAGGCCGCGTCATCCAACATTCGGAGCGTGGAGTGGTACATGAACAAATTCAATTTTCCACTGGTGACAGCAGTCGACGGCGAGGCCAGAGCATCGTCTGAAGTGATTGCGTATGGCCTTGGTCAACAGCATGCCAGCGTGATTAAGCTGGTACGAAAACATCAATCATCGTTCGAGGAGTTTGGGTCACTCAGATTTGAAATCCGAGTGAAAAGAGCTGACCGTCGCGGAGGCGAGCCGACAGAGTACGCAATGCTCAATGAGCACCAGGCAAGCCTGTTGATTTCTTTCATGCGAAATTCTCCAAAGGTCATCGAATTCAAGGTTGCACTGATCCGAGAATTCTTCCGCATGCGCGACTCATTGAAGCTCAGAGAACAAAGCCTCTGGAAGCAGATGCAGGAACTGGTGGCGAGAGAGGTAGAGTCGAAAGTAAAGGCCTCCTTCGGATCGCATCTAATGCTTGATCGAAAACGAGAGATTCCGCTGCTCGAATCTGAGCGAAAGCGAATTGAGCTGGAAATACAGCCTTCGCTCCTGAACTGACCCGCTTAGGCGGGTTTTTTTACGCCTTCGGGTTTTACCCGGGGCAACTCTTACTGGAAGAAAAAAGAATCATGGCAAACAAAGTCAAATTGGGCGCCCGCCCGGAGTCGTTCAAAAGAACCGTCAAGTTCCCTCTGATTGAAGGCGGCGAGGGGGCTATCGATGTCACCTTTATTTACCGCACCAAAACCGAGTTTGGCGAATTCATCGACAAGATTTTTGCCGAGACAAAGCAGGAGCGACCGGCTGACGGTGAATTCGGCATGCGGGAAATCATGGGTAAGGCGCGCGACAAGAACGCGGCTTATCTGCTCGAAGTGATCCGCGGTTGGAATCTCGACGAGCCCCTCAATCGGGAGACCGCAGAGCAGTTCTGCGATGAGTTCCCCGGGGCGGCCGCCGAGATCATGGAGCAGTACCGGGCGGCGATTGTCGAGGGTCGAGTAAAAAACTAACGGAGGCGGCCCGGGTGATGTATGCCCGGCTGCCAACAGAAAAAGAGCTTGTCGGAACTGGCTTAACAGTTGCCGACCACGAGGAAGAGGCTGAAGTGTGGCCGGAGAACTGGCCGTCTTTCAGCCTATTTCAAATGATGAGAACCCAATGGGATGTCGGACTAAGCGGCCCCATTGGCCTCAAGTATCAAGTGCTATTCGAGCTAATGGACAGAATGGGTTTGTCTGGCAACGAATGGTGGGAAGTATTCGCCGACATCAAGGCGATGGAATCGGACGCGCTTAGTACCATGCGTGGCGGTTAATGTATGCTATCCGCTTTTTTTGGATGGAAAAATGCTAAGAAAATTTGTCGCAGTTTTCGCGATCTCCACGCTGCTAGCGATTCCGGTGGTGGCGCAGCAAGGCGGTAAATACTCAGCTTTCGTCGCCAAGGCAAAGTATCAACTGACGCGGGACTTCAAAGACCCGAGCAGCGCCCAATACAGGAATGCTGCGGTGTACAAGAATTCAGATGGAAAAATCTCCCTGTGCGGGGAGGTAAATGCAAAGAATAGCTTCGGGGCGTATATCGGGTTCGTTCCTTTCTACGCAGACGAAACTTCGCACACAATTAAGCAGGAAGGCGACGACGTGGTTTTCCCTATGCTGTACCGATTGACCTGCGAGACAAAGCTGTCAGCAGTAAAGTAAAACCGCCCGGCGCATGCCGGGTTTTGCATTTCTAGGCCGGCGATTAGCTGGCCTTTTTATTTGGGGTTTGTCGAATGTCAGATCTGAAAATTCAAGGCGTCACGGAGATGTCGACAGAGGGGGCGGAGGCCTCTCTGAATCGCCTCGGTAACGTTGCGGAGAAGATGGCATCCAGGGCCTCTGATGCGGCAAACAAAGCCGGTAAGGCGATGGATGGCATTGGCAACGCCGCTGACGAGTCGGCCAATAAGTTGACTAAAGCCGAGGGGAGAATGATGGCCTCCCTGAAGCGCACGATGGCTCAGATGGAACAGGCTGGAAAGACGGCTTCCCAGAAGTTTGAGTTTCAGATTTCGTCAAAAGGTCTTGATCGGGCAGTGTTTGAGCCATATTTGGCCAAGATGCGCGAACTCGAGTCGGCTCAAAACCGCGTTGGTATTTCAGCGAAACAAACTGCGGCGGCAATGCAAGGCCTTCCAGCCCAGCTTACCGACATCGTGACAAGCCTACAGGGTGGCCAAGCACCGCTTACCGTATTCCTTCAGCAGGGCGGCCAGCTAAAGGACATGTTTGGAGGCGCGGGGAACGCCGCAAAGGCGCTCAGTGGTTACGTTGTTGGCCTTATCAACCCGATGACGGTAACTGCCACTGCCGCAGCCGCGCTCGGCCTCGCGTATTACAAAGGGTCTGAAGAAGCCAAGGAGTTTTCACGTTCAATCATCCTGACGGGCAATGCATCCGGCTCGTCAGTCAACCATCTGTTATCGCTTCAAAACACTATCGCCGCTTCTACCGGCGCAACCATGGGCGCGGTTGCAGAAGTATTAAATCAAATCACGTCCACCGGGAAAGTTTCTGGGGATGCAATCGGATTTGTTGCAGAGGCGGCAATTCGCATGGAGCGAGTAACTGGACAATCAGTCGAAGAGTCGGTCAAGCAATTTACTGAACTCGGCAAAGACCCAGTAGATGCATCGAAAAAGCTCAACGACCAGTACAACTACCTGACCGCTGCGGTATATCAGCAAATCAAGGCGCTGGATGACCAGGGCAAGGCCATCGATGCCGCTAATCTTGCGCAAAAAGCCTACGCCGATGCGATGTCAGAACGCTCGGAGAAGATAAAGCAAAGTCTTGGCTGGATCGAAACCGGCTGGAAAGCTGTGGGAGACGGAGCCAAGTCCGCCTGGGACAAAATGCTCAATATTGGCCGCGAGCAGGATCTGGAAACAAAGATCAAGAACCAGGTGAAGTACATTCAAGACCTGCGTAACGGGCCCTACAAGGTCGATACGACTGCCGCCGAGGACTACCTCACCAAACTCCAAATTCAGCTCGAGAAGACAAAGCAGGCGGCATCCGCAGAAGCCCAGAAAAATGCTACCCAGAGAGAAGGGATTGCGGCTATCGATTCTGTGGTGAAGGCCAACGAAAAGGCCATGACCAAGCAGGAGCAGATGAATAAGGCGCTCAACGACTATCGCGAGAACATCGAGAAAATCAGAGCAGCCGATCCTGACAGCGCACTTCTTGATCCGAAAAAGATTGCCGCAACTGAGAAATCGATCCGCGAACAATTTTCCGATAAGGGCGCAATCTCGCTGGCGAAAAAGGAAGCCGCGGAGCTTAAGACGCTGCTCGACAGAATCAATGGCGAGTCATCGGATTTCGAATCTGTCTACGTCAAAAATGTAGAAACGCTGCTCAAAGCCTACGACAAGGGAAAGCTATCCCTTGGCGAATTCAACGATGAATTCGCGCGTTATGTTGGCATGCAGCCGGGGGCCATCGCAGCGGCCAAAGAATTGGCGAAGGTGGAAGAGTCCAGGACAAAGGCGGAAGAGTCCAGGGCGAAGTATATGCAGTCGGTCGAAGACGAAACGCAGAAGCTGGTCGAGAAAGCAAAGGCAGCCGAGTTCGAGAATTCGTTGATTGGAAAATCTGCTGACGAAGTTGCTCGCCTGACATCGGCACGCTACGACCATCAGATTGCGATTCTGGAAGAGAAGGCCGCGACGATAGAGCTATTCGATGCTAGCTCTGCTGAGCTCGCCAGCATCAAGGAACGCATCGCAGCGCTCAAGCAATTTCGCGATGCAGAGATCACCAAACCAAAGCTGCGCGAACAGGCGCGCGAGTGGGAGCAGTTCACGGGGCAGATTGAGCAATCCCTGACCGATGCGTTGTATCGATCGTTTGAGGCTGGCGACAGCTTCGGTCAGGCGTTTGCAAAAAATCTTGAGAACACGTTCAAGACGATGCTTCTCAAGTTCGCTGTTCAATCGGCCATGACGACCGGTGGAAATCTGCTTAATACAGCGATCAACGCCGTGGCCGGAACCTCCGGCAGCAACGATGGTGCTGGAACGAACTATTTCGGGCTGGCCAGTAACGCGAGCAGCATCTATAACCTAGCCTCTGGAACCTATCTCGGATATTACCAGGCAGCACAAGCCGGTTACGGCATGACCGCAGCAGAAGCGCAGGCTGCTGCTCAGGCGTACTACAACGCAGGGTATTACGGTACCGGGGCGTCAATTCAGGCGGGGAATGCTGTCGGCGGCGCGGCAGGTAGCACAACTGGGTCTTCAGCTGGAGCGGGCGGAGCCGCCACTAATTCAGCCGGATCGATGGGGACAATCGGCACCGCAATGTCAGCGATTAGCGCTGGATTAACTTCGTATGGAGTCGCAAGTTACCTCGATCAGAAATATGGTGACGCGGCCGGTATTGTTGGCGGCACCCTCGCCGGTGCTGGCGCCTACGGTGCTGGCGCCGGTATCGCGGCAGCAATGGGCGGCGCCGGGCTCTCTGGTTCGCTGGCGGCCGCCTCTGCCGCACTGGCCGCTATACCCGTTTGGGGATGGGCAGCCCTTGCCGTACTAGCCATCGCCGGGTCATCGGGCGGAATGACAAAAGGTCCATGGGAGGCTTCCGGTTCTGCGCGATTTACCGGCTCATTCAATGAAGCAATGAATGGGATGACATCCGGAGCGACACTACAGGACTTTAAGCGCGAAGGAGGGTGGTTTTCTAGCGACGAGAAGAAAACAGAGGCTCAAAAGATCAGCGACTCATTCGATAGCTTCCTCGACAAGATGTACCAAGGCATCAAGAGCAAGTACATCGAGATCGGTAATCTGTTCGACGACCCGTATCTTTCAGACAAGCTAGTAGGTTTCTCCAAGCGAATCGAAATTGCGGACATGTCGAACATGCAGTCCGCTGTAGAAAGCATGGCATCTCAACTGACCGAGGCAATGGGCAGAGTACTCCTGCCCAGTGTCGATGCCATCAACAAGGCCGCCAGCGGCGAATCGTGGGCTCAGACATTCGAGCGCGTTGTCAATGAGGTCAACGCGGTCAACGGCATGTTCAAGATGCTCGGACACACGCTCAATGAGCAGTTCGGAAAGAACAATGCTGACCGGGTTCTGAAGCTGGCAGACGGGCTAGTCACGCTGATGGGCGGCATCGAGCAGATGCAGACAACGCTACAGAAATACTACTCTGGTTATTACTCGCAAGAAGAGCAGAAAAACTACCAGAGAGATGCCCTTGCCGCTCAATTTGAAGCCCTCGGGCTCACTATGCCAAAAACCAGATCAGAGTTCCGCCGTCTGGTTGAAAGCATGGACTTGGCAACCGTATCCGGCCAAAAGACTTACGCATCACTGCTAAGCATTGCGGAAGCCTTCGGCGTATTCGCGGACAGCCTGACGAATACCGTCGACCAGACTTCAAAGAGCATCGAGTCTGCTATTTCCGGTCTGTTCGGCGGACTGCTCAAGCAAATTCAGGATGCAAGGTCCGGCGTCGCCGGCGCCAGAGAATCGATCATCAACGGTGTCGGCGTCATGACCGCCGCCAAGATTCGCGCCGCCATCACGTCAGCCACGCCAGCAGCCCCAAACGGAAACGGGATTCTGGCCGCGCAAGATGCTCTGCAAAAAGCAAAATCATCCTCTGACTCGACGCTTGCCGCAGCGATTGCCGCAAGGGACAAGGCGCAGGCCGCCGTCAACGAGAGAAATCGCGGATGGGCCAATAGAATCGGCGGCGTCCAGGTCGGCGGCTGGGCGTTTAATGGCGGTGAGCAAGTTTCGGAATACAACGCGATCCTGGCAGCAGCGGGTTCTGCGCTCGACAACGCAGGAATCAGTTCGTCTGGTAGAAATTCGTCTGCCAAAATAGTCCTTGATTATGGGTATCAATTCTTCCTTGACGGTCAGCCCATCGGCCAGAATTTGGCGCTCAACCATTCCCAAGACTATGTGTCCGCGAATGGCATCGGCTGGGGACGGTACAACCGCGATCTGGCCATCTACAAATACAAGCCATATGGCAACGAGGTACTTGATCCGAAGTACGACGATGCCGTAGCAAAAGCCCGGGCAGCTGGCGCGGCCGCTGTGTCTGCCGCTGAAGATGCGGCCATCAAGGCCCAGATCGACTATAGCAACGCCATTCGACAGTACGTTGTCGATGCATCGAAGGCCGTAGACAAGCTCAGTAACCTGCGTGACGAAACCGTTCGTTACTACGAGTCACAGCAGCAGCTGATCGATGCCCTTTTGAAGAGCGCATCAAATCTTCGCGAGGCGGCAAGGCTGGCCCGTCAGTCGCAGCTATCCGAGGATGCGCTTATCTTCCAGCGGCAGCGGGAGTTTTCTATCGCCTACAGCATGGCGCTATCAACGGATGGGACAACTCAGGCCAGCTACGCCGACAAGATGGCGGCTGCGCTTCCATCTCTCGTCGAGATGATGAAGCTCAAGTCGTTGAGCCAGTCCGATTGGGCGCTCTCGACCAGCCCGCTGTTCTCTCAAGTGGACAAGATCGCTAGCAAACTGGAGAGCCAGGCTGCGGTCGATTATCAAGCCGAGTCGCTTGCCCTGCTAAGTGCGATTGATGTCACCCTGGCAACAATCGAGGAGAACGCATCCAGTGCCGAAAAGATCATTTCTGATGCGGTCTACGAGACCGGAAAGACAACTGCTGACGGTTTGCGCGCGGTGATCGCGGCAATCAATGGCGAGACAATTCCGGCTTTTGCCAGCGGTGGAACATTCGAGGGTGGGTGGCGAATCGTTGGTGAGCGCGGCCCGGAGCTTGAGGCAACCGGACCATCGAGGATTTTCAACGCAGACCAGACAAGAGCGATTTTTTCAGGCGGTGGAGTCAATCAGGCGCTGGTAGAAGAGATTCGAGCGTTGCGCGAGGAAGGAATGGCGCAGGCATCGGCGCTCGTTCAAGTTCAACAGCGGCTGGTCAAACTGCACGAGCGCTGGGATAACAGCGGAATTCCGGAAGAGAGGGTAGTCGCATGAGCGAACCTCTGCGGGTAATCAAGTCGATACAGGTCACAGATCAAACCCTGCGCGCAACAAACGTTCTCGAAGATGATTCGGCAGCATGGTCTGACACGACAACCTATGGGGCCGGAAATAGGGTCCACTTGACCTCGTCGCACAAGATTTATCAGTCGATTCAGGCCGATAACCTTGGGAAAAACCCGGAATCTGAGCCGATGTGGTGGGTTGAAGTCAGCCCGACGAATCGCTGGAAATTGTTCGACCTATCGAGCACTACCCAGACGCGAATCGGTACGTATAGCTTCTATGAGCTGGCGCCAGGAATAGCCGTCAACGCAGTAGCGCTCATCAATATTGAGGGCGTTACTGCGGTGTATATACGTTTGACTGATCCGGATTTCGGGGTGGTCTACGACAAGTCATATGACCTTGGCGCGGTTCCTAGCGAGTCATCGTGGTATGCATGGTTTTTCGAGCCGCGAAGCACGCAAAAACAGTTTGTCGTGCGTGATCTTCCAAGCTATCCGAATGCGACCCTGAGAGTTGAATTCCAAAGCGGCGGCGAGGCCTATATCGGTGCGCTTGTCTTCGGCGACATGAAATCCATTGGTATTGGAACGCGCCAGGGCGTCCGGTTAGGAATTCAGGATTTCAGCAGAAAAGAGCGGAACGAGTGGGGCGACACGCTGCTCGTGCAGAGGGCATTCGCGCGGCGCGCGAGCTTCAATGTGCTGATCGATAACAAGTCTCTGGACAACGTATTCAACGCCTTGGCCGCGTTTCGCTCAACTCCATGCGTTTGGGTCGGGTCGGACAGATACGGCTCTATGACCATCTTCGGCTTTTTCAACAACTTCGAGATAAACATCGCGTATGCACGCTACTCCGACGTATCAATCGACATTGAAGGACTAACCTGATGAGAATTACATCGAGATTTAACCCGCCCACACCGAACGATGATCCGCTGACGTTCAACAATAAAGCGTTCGCAACAATTGGCGCTCTCAATACCTGGTCTGGTGAAGCCAACAGCTTGGCTGACGAGGTGAATGATAGGGCGTCTGCCGCATCTGATCGGGCAGATCAGGCATCTGCTTCGGCCAGCACGGCGACCACTAAGGCGAACGAGGCGAAGAACAGTGCGACGGAGGCAGCATCGAGCGCGACTGCCGCCGCCGCATCGGCCAGCACGTCGGCAACGAAGGCGAACGAGGCTGCTCAGTCGGCTTTTTCTGCCGCCGCCAATGCGAACGCTGCCGGTGTGTCAAAGAACGGGGCAGCGGCGAGCGCGACAGCGGCAGCGGCTTCCGCCGCTACAGCAACCACTAAGGCGACTGAGGCAGCTACCAGCGCTGAGCTGGCCAGGCAACGAAGTACAGATGGTCACTTCGAGGGTGGCGTTCATGTTCACAGCGGAACAATCGGATATGCCGAGCGCTCTGGCGGTGAGGCAGTCCAATCCGGAAGCCAGTCGTTCGTATCAATCAATAAGCCAACCGGGAAGATAACCACGTCGTTAATTGATTTGGTTCCGGGCGGAATTTATCAGTTTGTCGTATTGAACGAGTTTGTCACAAGAAATGATGTTGTTGTTCATTCTCTAGAAGACTGGATGTCCAGTTACTTCAACTCATGGATTACTGTCAGAGACGGTCAATTTACAGTGGTCATTAAAAACATCAGCGAATCGAATGTGTCAGAGGTACTGAAAATTAATTTTGCCGTGATCAAGTGTTCCTTGATTTAAGCAGCTCAGAAGTTGGTCGTTAAACCAAGCCGCCGCCGGGCGGTTTTTTTATTTCCGGAAATCGTATGAACGTAAAAGTGTTCAAAGGGGGCCCGTGCGCTGGTCATTTCAGAATATTGAAATCTGATGGCGGGACGGAAAACACAGCTGGGTACAGAGATATTCAGCTTTGGGGGAAAAGCGGGAATACCCGACTCAGATTCGACGTATCCGCTGTTGATGAATCGATTGGCCTTTATGCTTTCAATTTGGCCGATACACGCTGCCTTGCGATTGGAACGCTTCAGGTTCAAATCAGATTCATCAGGCCTGGTGACGATCTGCCAACAGCAACAGACGTTGGAAAGATTAGCGTTACTGAAGGCCCGGCATTCGGGAAGTGACCATGAGCGATGCCGCACACGTCGAGCTGTTATTCAGCCAGGTCTCAACAATCGAGGAGGCACACCGGCATAGCGATCAATGCATCGTTGCAGAGATTGAGGCCCCCTCCGATATTGACTTCTCTCACTCTGACTCGGTGCTCCGGCTTGAGGTGCTTAACGCGCTTCGCGGGCCCCCTGGCATTCCTGGTGGCGGCGTACGAATTGTCACCACGCCACCAACCGAGATTGTTGATGGAAAGCTCCAGCTTCCATTTAAAGCAATAGGCGATGTTATCTGGAACATGGCGCTGATCTACTGTGATCTTGAACCAGGTGATTTATTAGAGGACGGCAGACTCTCTGGTGATAAGGAGTATGTCGTAGAAGAACAGAACAATGTATTTGTCAGCGACGACGGAATGTATGCCGTATTTATGGATATTGATGTCGCACGCCGAGGTCTATTCGCAGTGGTGAGCTATGCAGCAGAACAAAATTAACTCGTTGCGTGATTATTCGCTTGTCGCATTCCTTTGTAATAAAGGTTATCGCGTTGAGCATAATGGCGACGGCAGCTATCGGGCAATCATTTCTTCCGATGATTTTCAGCGAGAGGAATCTGAATATCGCTTGAATTGGAAGCCGGTTCTAATTAGAATTGGACGCATCAAGAAAGAAATTTCTTGTAGCGCCGCCAGGCGATAAATCTGGTTTTCGACTTCGGTTCCCCAAAGGGCCAAAACTGCCATTCGCGCAATGCGAATATCTGTCGATAAGGATTTATCAAAATGGCAATTCTCAAGCGTTCCAAGGCCCATATCGTTGGCCTTGTCCAAGACCTGAACAACCTGTCCGCTGGCATTACCGCAGAAAAGAACCGCGCCGAGCTGGCCGAGCAGGTTCTGACCCAAAGCGTTGCTGACGAAGTCACCGCGCGTCAACAAGCCGTCTCTTCTCTCAGCTCGCAAGCTCTGAAGAAGAGCATGAACCTGTCCGACCTACCTAACAAGGGCGCTGCACGCACCGCCCTGGAAGTGATGTCGGCTACTGAAGTCACCAGCGCCATCAACGCTGCCAAGCTGGCTCTCGGCACCAACTACACCGTTGCCGACAACGCAGCTCGTGACGCGCTTACTGGCCTTGATTCGGCCGATACCGTCACCGTGACCAACGGCGGTAACTGGGTCAAGTACGGCATCGAGTCCGTCACTAATGGTGTCGCCACCTTCTTCGTGATGTCGAGCAAGGCCGAGTACGAAAATGCTCAGTCTGCTGCTGCCATCAAGGCCGCTTACGAGTCGAACGACGACACGAACGCCTTTACCGATGCCGAGAAGTCGAAGGTTGGCTTCATCTCCGTCACAAAGGCCCGCGATCTGGACAAGGCCATTCAGTCCGACGAGCTGAATACCAGCCCGACGCTGACCGGCGCTTCGGATACCGATGTCGCTTCCTCGAAGGCCGTCAAGGAATTCGTTGAAGCCAAGGTGCGCATCGGCGGCGCCGTGTTCGCCAGCGAGTCCATCGTTGTGGCTAACGACAAGATCGTGCTGTCCGCTGCTCCGAAGGATGGCGTGATCTTCAACTTCGGCCTGGGCCTGTACGTTGATGTCGCCACCAACGAGGCAAGCTACGTCCAGCTGGTCAATGATGCGACCGACGTTTCCGGCAAGACCTTCACCGTCAGCGGCGATGCCGCCGGTGACTTTAACGGAAAGTCGCTGCTCGTTCAGTACCCGTACGTCGGCTAATCGCTGCGTCACATCGAGGCGGGCTAGAGTCCGGCCCGCCTTTTTAACACCCATGTTTTAGCCGCATAGGTGACAGCAATGAATATCAGATTTGTATTCGGAATCCTCCCGGCCTTCATTCGTTACGGCGACGACATGAAAGACTGGGTTGGGGGCGAGGCAAAGCGTTGTTTCATCACCATTCGCCCAAAGTATCTTGCACTCAAAGACGAAGGCATTCACCAGCACGAGCTTGAGCATGTAAAGCAGTGGTATCTTCTGATGCTGTCCTTTGTTCTGCTGTCGATTGCTGCACTGGCAATGCCGTTTGGTGATGTTCTGGATCGCATGCTGCTGGCGGTAATGCTGATCTGCATCGGCGTTGTGGCTCACGAATTCCTTTACAACAGCGTCCGTGCCTACAGGCTTCGCTGCGAGGTCGATGCCTATCACCTACAACTGGCGACCTATCAAGACGGCAGCGATGCCATGTGGGCGGCGCGTGCGCTCTCAGAAAAGTACGACCTGAACATCACCGTTTCCGAGGCAATGGAGCTTCTGTGCGTTGGCGCAGATGGCCAGTACGGATCCGTGTAGAACTTACATCACAAGAGGATTAGAAATGCCCGAACCAACCAGCAGCGGAGTGCTAGCAGCAACGTCGGCTGGGCTGACTGTGCTAGGGGTGGTTACTGGGCTTCATCCCCCCATTCTTTTGGCTGGCTTGGCAGGAGGCTGGTGGGCTCAGACCTACGAAGCGCCGATGCCAATTCTCAAGCGAACTGCGGTCGCAGTCATGTCATCGATCATCGCCGGATACCTTACGCCCGCAGTCTCTGCGGGGGTCGCTTCGTCAGGTCTTATTCCGAAATCCGTAACCATTGATCTGCTTCAGTTGCCGGTCGCGCTTATTGTCGGTCTGCTTGCTTACCGATGGCTTGGTCCGACGATTCTGCGAGTGGCCAAGAGAAAAGCGGAGGCTGTCGAAAAATGAGCGCTATCGCAATCAATATGTTCGTCGTCATCGCGGCGATCATCATCATCTATCGAACTGAACCGGTGCTGAACAGAATGAGCCGGTGCACGCCGTTCATGGTCAGAGCGGCCTTCTATCTGCTATCGATCGGTGCGGCCTGCCAGATTGTCTCTGTGGTCACAGGAGAATCGACAAGCATCTCATCCGCAATAATGACTGGAGGCGTTGCGGCGCTTCTCGTGTGCGAGAGACGCCTGCGCGTTCTTTGCCCAGCCCAGAGAAAGGGGAGGGCGTGATGAGCACGATCCAAAATGAGCCAGACTGGCTCACCGAGGCGCGCCGGCATCTGGACGTGGCCGAAGTACCCGGGCCGAAGCACAGCCCCGTCATCCAGTCCTGGCTGCACAAGCTTCGGGCGTGGTGGAACGACGACGAGACGCCCTGGTGCGGCGTCTTCGTGGCGGCCTGCATGGACACGGTCGGCATCCCGCTCCCGAAGTACTGGATGCGCGCCAAGGCGTGGGCCGAATGGGGATTGCGCCTGTCCGCCCCGGTCCCAGGCTGCATTGTCGTCTTCGAGCGGCAGGGCGGCGGCCACGTCGGCTTTGTCGTCGGCCGCACCGCCAAGGGCCACCTGATGGTGCTGGGCGGGAATCAGGGCAACCGGGTGAGCATCGCGCCCTTCGACCGGACGAGGGCGGTCGCCTACGTGTGGCCGTCCGGGGTGCCGATGCCGCCCCATTCCGTGCTGGCCGTGCTCGACGCCGGCGGCGCGCAACTTTCCACCAACGAGGCTTGAGCATGAATCCATTGAATCTGATCCCGGACAAGTACCTGCTGGCTGTGAAGCTTTCCGCCATCGCTCTGGCCATGGCGCTGGCCGCTGTGTGGTGGAACAGCCACAATGCAGGCCAGCAGCAGATCGGGTACGACCGGGCCATGGGCGAAGTTGCCGCCGAACAAAAAAAGATCGCCGAGGCGAAGCGCCTCAAGGAAATCGAAGACCAGAACAAAGCAAATAAGGAGGCCAAACGTGCGCAAGACCAACTCAACGATCTCGAGCGCCAGCGCGATTCTGCTCGTGCTGATGCTGACCGGATGCGGCAGCAGTACCGTCAAGCTGGAGAGCGCGGACGAGAGGCTATTTCCTGCGCTTCCGGAGCAGGCAAGGTCGAGCCAGGTTCCGATCCCGTCGGAGTGCTCACCGAGCTGCTTATCCGCGCTGACGCAAGAGCGGAAGAGGTCGCAGGATACGCTGACAGACTTCGGGTTGCTGGAATCGCCTGTGAGCGGACCTACGATGCGATAGCCTCAAGCAACCCGGATTAAATAGATTCAGTTAAGCCGCTTCAGTTGAGACGGAGTTCGCTTCAGGCTCTCCGTGGTGTCCTTTGAGAACCCCGCCGATTGTGTACACAAGCCCCATCGCACCCGCCAGCACTCCAGCATGGTGATCAACGTGCTGTGCCAAATCAGGATTAACGCCAGCAAGAATCAATGCGATGAAGCTAGGAATAGTGAATCCAGAAGCAACGTCATGGGCAAAGTAGTGAGCCTGGAAGCACGGCCTATGCCCCTTGAATCCACGGATTGTTGCCCTTAGAAGCGGGAGAACTACCCCAAAAATCAGGGCAGAAGGGTGCATCCATGAAATAAAAATGCCGGCCCAGTCGGCCGGCACGGATACGTCAGCAGGCGTCATGCTAGATGGAAAATTTTCGCAGCAGCAGCAGACACGACCGCACCAGCAGCCATGGCGATAGACTCAAAACTTTGAGTTGGGCTTGCAGAAACGAAAAGCATCGCTGTGTTGTACAGCGCAACACCACCAATACCACCGGCAATTGCGAGTCGTGCATAGGCTAATAGGTGTTCAGCTTTTTCGATCTTTGAGCTTGTCATTGGGTTCTCCGCTATGTTCTTCAGGGAAAATTCCTCTGAGAACGATTATTACAGACCAATTCGCATTAAATCAACCGCCTTACTTGACATGTACAAAAGTAAAGCGGCGCGCATCATCTTCCAGAATATGACAATTTGTCAATTGTCCATAAGGCACGGTCTAAATAAAAAAAGCCGCAACTGGAAGTCCAGTGCGGCTCAAGGAGAATTACTGCACGACAATTTTAACCCGGATTCTGGCGGAAGAGGTTGGGTTCGAACCATTGCCAGCGCCGGTTTTCAAGACCGGTACATTCAACCGCTCTGCCACTCTTCCACTGGTGCCCCCGCTCGGAATCGAACCAAGTCCTGATGATTACAAATCAACTGCACGACCTTCATGCTACGGGGGCGAATTACCTGGAGCGGGTGAAGGGAATCGAACCCTCGTCTTAAGCTTGGAAGGCTTCAGCTCTACCATTGAGCTACACCCGCGACACTGTTGAATTATACAGTCAAGGATTCTGCGTTTTAGCTAGATTTCACTCGCCAACGGGCTATTAGGCGAGTTCGAAACTAAGCATTTCGGATGTTAAAATTGCCCGAAAATTTTCCTAAGATTCGCCAAATTGGGCGCGCCAATGCTAGGGGGCAGGGCTTTTAATGTTAGGAAGAAAATCTCGTAATTGTATGATTAATTGCGACTAAGCCTGTGATTGTGATTCCAGGTGTCACCGGTTCGATCCCGGTATGTCGCCCCAAGATTCAACCCCCGTCCGCCGCAAGGTGGTCGGGGGTTTTCACTTTGGAGTCCCGCTATGTCTCCCAAAATGCACGAAGTGTTCGATAGTCTGGAACCGGCTGCTGTCTGGCGCCACTTTTCCACACTCTGTTCCATTCCCCGTCAGTCCAAGCAGGAAGAGCAGTTGCGCGATCATCTGCTGACCTGGGCCGAATCCTTGGGGCTCCGTGCTGCGGTGGACCAGGCCGGGAACCTGATTATCCGCAAGCCGGCGTCGCCCGGTAAGGAGAGCGTTCCTGCCGTGGTGTTGCAGGCGCATCTCGACATGGTGTGCCAGAAGAATGCCGATAGCGCCCACGACTTTGCTCGCGATCCCATCGTTCCGGTCGAGCGCGACGGATGGCTGGTGGCTGAGGGCACGACGCTGGGTGCCGACAACGGAATTGGGGCGGCACTGATTCTTGCCGTGTTGGAAGATTCAACGCTTAGCCATGGTCCCATCGAAGCGCTGTTTACCGTCGACGAAGAGGCCGGCATGGGCGGGGCGCGCGGTCTGGCGGGCGATAGCTTGCAAGGGCGCTTGATGCTCAATCTGGATACCGAGGATTGGGGCGAGTTCTATCTCGGTTGTGCCGGCGGTTTGGACGTCAATGTCGAACGTGGCGCTAGAGGTGAGCCCTTGCCGGCCGGTTGGCAGGTGTTTTCGTTGCAATTGCGCGGTTTACGCGGCGGACACTCCGGGGTGGATATCCATGATGAGCGGGGCAACGCCATCAAGTTGCTGGTGCGCGTGTTGCGCTCGCTAGAAAAACGCTTTGCCATCCGGCTCGCCTCGCTGAAGGGCGGTACGGCGCGCAATGCGCTGCCGCGCGAGGCCTTTGCCAGTTTTGCGGTGGCCCCGGCTCACGAAGAGCAAATCCGCGCCATGCTGAGCGAACTGCAAGAGGAACTGCGCGGCGAATTGCTGGGTATCGATGAGGGTTTGCAGCTCGAACTCGGAATCTCAAGCACGGGACAGGTGCTGGCGCAGCTTGAGCAGAGCTTGTGGCTGGCGGCGCTGCACGCGGCACCGCATGGTGTCTATCGGATGAGCCGCCGCGTACCGGGTGTGGTCGAAACCTCGAATAATCTTGGCATCGTTGATCTGGCGCCGAATGGCGGTTCGTGCAATTTCATGGTGCGTTCTTTGCGCGATAGCGGTGCGCAGGCGCTGGCCGATGAGATCGGCAGCCTGTTCGAGTTGGCCGCTTGCTCGGTGGAAATGAGCGGGCATTATCCCGGTTGGGCGCCGAATCCGGCGTCACCGCTGCTGGCTTTGAGCCAGCGGGTGTTCACGCGTGAGTTCGGTGGTGAATCTTCGGTCAAGGTGATTCATGCCGGCTTGGAGTGCGGCATCATCGGCGCCAAATATCCGGGGATGGATACGGTGTCTTTCGGTCCCAATATTCGCGGCGCGCATGCGCCGGGCGAACGTGTCGAAGTGGCCTCGGTGGGCAAATGCTGGAAATTGCTGACGGCGATTCTGGCGGAGATACACTGAGGACCTGTTTATCGGGAGTGTTGCCATGAAGCGAATTGCATTGATCCTGTGTGTCCTCATGCCACTGGCCGGTTGCGGGGTGGAAACAGCCGGTACGGCGGCGACGGCCGCCGCAGCGAAGAAGCAGGAACTGGAGGCTGGCAAGCAAACCATGCAGCAGTTCCAGCAAAAACTCGATCAGGCCAATGCCCTTGGCCAGCAACGCGCCGAGCAGGCCACCGACAAGTAAACGCTAGCGGCCGCGAATGGCTTCGCGGCGTGCCAGGCCGAGTTTGCTGGAACGTTCCATCTTGGTCACGAAGGCGGGGAAGTCGAGGCCGAAGCGGGCGCGCAATTCCTTGGCGTAGTTGTGCAGCCAGCGCCAGCGTGGGTCGAAATTACGCTCCTTGAAAGCATAGAGCATGTGGTTGCCGTCTTCCGGCACCGAGATGACGATGACTTGGTCGTCGAAGGCTTGCATGGCTTCGCCGATCAAACCGGCGTAGCTTTCTTTTTCACCAGCCAGGTTGATGACCAGAACGCCGTTGCCGGCCAGTTTGGCGTAGGCGTTATCGAAGAATTCCTGGTTGGCCAGGCTGGGCGCGAAACCGGTCTTGTCGAAGGCATCGACCAGCAGCACGTCGATGCCTTTGTCGGCGTTGGCCAGATACTCTGCACCATCGCCTTCGACGATGCTCAGCCGATCGTCGTCCGGCGGTACCAGGAAAGCATCGCGGAAGGCGATCACGTTGGGATCGAGTTCGACGGCGGTGATTTGCGTAGAGGGCAGACGGCGATGGCAGAACTTGACCAATGAGCCGCCACCCAAACCGATCAGCAGCAGGCGCTTGGGGCGGGGCTGAAAGAGCAGGAAGGCCATCATCTTCTGCGTGTAGCGCAGCGCCAGGTCGTGCGGTGTCTTGAGCGACATTTCGCTCTGCATCAGTCGCACATTGAAATACAGAAAACGTGACTTGCCGTCGTCGATAACGAACGGCTTGGGGTAGCTCTCGTCGAGCAACTGGGCGCGCAATTCGCCGGCGCGCGCCCAAGCCGGTTCGAGCATGAGGACCGTGCCGGTCTCAACCTCGAACGGGCTGGGTAGTTCGTAAAGCTTGGTCAAACGGTGTGTTAATCCGGCAGGTCCGAAGCGTGCAGCATGAACACGTATTCGTCGCCGGCTGCCGTATCGAGCCAGGTGAAGGGCAGGGTCGGGTAGGCGGCTTCGAGTTCGTCGCGGTTGTGGCCGATCTCGACGACCAGGATGCCGTTCTCCGTCAGGTGTTTCTTGGCTTCACGCAGGATGATGCGCGTGAAGTCAAGACCATCTTCACCGGAGCCCAGCGCCATTTCCGGTTCGTGCAGGTATTCCGGCGGCAAGGCAGCCACGGATTCGGCATTGACGTAAGGCGGGTTGGAGATGATCAGGTCGAAGCGGCGACCTTGCAGGTTGGTGAAGGCATCCGACTGGATCAGTTCGACGCGGTCGTGCAGGTGGTAATCGGCGACGTTGCGCTCCGCCACGGAAATTGCGTCTTTTGACAGGTCCACCGCAGCAACGTGGGCGTTAGGGAAGGCGAGCGCGGTCAGGATGGCCAGGCAGCCGGAACCGGTGCACAGATCAAGGGCGTTCTCGACCGACCATGGATCGTCGATCCACGGTGTGAGCTGTTCTTCAAGTAGTTCGGCGATGAAGGAGCGCGGCACGATGACGCGCTCGTCGACGTAGAAGCGATGCTCGCCGAGCCAGGCTTCATGGGTCAGGTAGGCTGCGGGCAGGCGATCCTCGCAGCGGCGGCGATAGATGTCCTGCAGCGCGGCACGTTCGCCGGGCAGCAGGCGGGCGTCGAGGAAGGGCTCCAGACGGTCGAGCGGCAGGTGCAGGGTATGCAGCGTCAGATAGACCGCTTCGTCCCAGGCATTGTCGGAACCGTGGCCGAAGAACAGGCCGGCGGCGTTGAAACGGCTGACGGCGTAGCGGATGTGGTCGCGAACGGTGAGCAGTTCGCTGGCGGCGGTCATGTCGGTCATGCGGTCATCAATTGTTCGAGGATGCGGCGGTAGATGGCCGACAGTTTGGGCAGGGCGTCGACAGCGACGCATTCATCGATCTTGTGGCTGGTCGCGTTCGACGGGCCGATTTCGAGTAGTTGCTCGCAAATCTCGGCGATGAAGCGGCCGTCCGAAGTGCCGCCGGTGGTCGAGAGTTCGGTATCGATGCCGCACACCTCGCGGATGGCGGTAGTCGCCGCATCCGCCAGCGGGCCGCGCCCGGTCAGGAAGGGGCGGGCGCCCAGCGTCCATTTGATCTCATAGTCCAGCTTGTGCTTTTCAAGAATGGCGCACAGGCGCTGTTGCAGACCTTCCGGCGTGCTCGCCGTGGAGAAACGGAAATTGAACTTGATCTCGACGCTACCAGGTACGACATTGGTCGCGCCGGTGCCGCCATGGATATTGGACACCTGCCAGGTGGTCGGCGGGAAGTATTCATTGCCCTTGTCCCACTCCGTCGCGGCCAGCTCGGCCAGGGCCGGGGCGGCTTCGTGGATCGGGTTGCGACCTTTTTCCGGGTAGGCGATGTGGCACTGGATGCCCTTCACCGTCAGTACGCCGGACAGCGAACCGCGCCGGCCGTTCTTGATCATGTCGCCGAGCGTGTCGACCGAAGTCGGCTCGCCGATGACGCAGAACTGCATGCCCTCGTTGCGCGCCTTCAAGGCATCGACCACGGCGATGGTGCCGTCGTTGGCATCGCCTTCTTCGTCGGAGGTGAGCAGGAAGGCGAGTGAGCCGGGGTGGTTCGGATATTCAGCCAGGAAAGCTTCGGTCGCCGTCAGCATGGCAGCCAGCGACGATTTCATGTCGGCGGCGCCGCGCCCGTAGAGCATGCCGTCACGAATTTCCGGGGCGAAGGGCGGCGAGGTCCACTTGTCGAGCGGACCGGTCGGCACCACGTCGGTGTGGCCGGCGAAGACGAAGAGCGGGGCCGAATTGCCGCGGCGCGCCCACAGGTTGGTCACGCCGTTGCGATTGATGAATTCAATGGTGAAGCCCAGGGCTTGCAGACGTTGGGCAAAGAGGTCGCAGCAGCCGCCATCCTCGGGGGTGACGGAGGCCCGCGAGATAATTTCGCGGGCCAGTTCCAGTGTGGGGTCGGACATCAGGTGTTTTCTTCGTCGCCGTCGGACAGGCTCAGGGTGAATTCCTTGAACGAGGCGCCGCCTTCGTTGGTCGTGTCGAATTCGAGTGCGACGTCGGTTTTCTTGTCGTCCTTGCCGCCGCTCGGGGTGATTTCGGAGTTGTTGATCAGCCAGGACAGGTTGGTCGGCGAATCGGCATTGGCCAGCGCCTCGTCCAGGGTGATGACGTTCTCGCGATAGAGGCGGAACAGATCCTGTTCGAAAGTCTGCGATCCCGGGGCCAGGGTTTGTTCCATGGCTTCCTTGATCGACTGCACTTCACCGCGCTCGATCAGTTCGCTGATGTGGCGGGTATTGAGCAGGATTTCGCAGGTCGGTGCCCGCTTGCCGTCCGGCTTCTTGACCAGGCGCTGCGAGATGACCGCGCGCAAGGCGACCGACAGGTCGAGGAAGAGGGCGGGCCGGTTCTCCAGCGGGAAGAAGCTGATGATCCGGTTCATCGCGTGGTAACTGTTGTTGGCGTGCAGCGTGGCGAGACAGAGGTGGCCGGTCTGGGCATAGGCGATGGCCGCCTGCATGGTTTCCTTGTCGCGGATTTCGCCGATCAGGATGCAGTCCGGTGCCTGGCGCATGGCGTTTTTCAGCGCTGCCTGCCAGTCCTTGGTGTCCATGCCGATTTCGCGCTGATTGACGATCGATTTCTTGTGCTTGAACAGGAATTCGATCGGGTCCTCAACGGTCAGGATATGGCCGGAACGGTTGGCGTTGCGGTGATCCAGCATCGACGCGATGGTCGTCGACTTGCCGGATCCGGTGGCTCCGACCACCAGGATCAGGCCGCGCTTTTCCATGATCAGGTCGCCCAGCACGCTGGGCAGGCCCAGCGTGTCCAGCCCCGGAATGTTGCCGAGGATGAAACGGACGACGATGCTGATCGAGCCGCGCTGACGGAAGATATTGACGCGGAAGTTGCCTACGTTAGGTACGCCGAAGGAGAGGTTCATCTCCATCGTCTCTTCGAAGGTCTTGGCCTGTTCCGGCGACATCAGTTCGAAGGCGATCTTGTCGATCATGTCCGGCAGCATGATCTGCTGGTTGACCGGGATCGTGTTGCCCTGGATCTTGATGTGGATCGGCGCACCTGCGGAAATGAAGATATCCGAGGCTTGCTTCTCCGCCATCAGTTGGAACAGTTTGTCGAGGATCATCGCAAGACCTCCGTCGGTGGCGTGGGTTTAGGCGCGCAGCAGTTCGTTGATGCTGGTCTTGGAGCGCGTCTGGGCGTCGACCTTCTTGACGATGATCGCGGCGTACAGGCTGTACTTGCCGCCATCCTTCGGCAGCGAGCCGGAGATCACGACGGAGCCCGGCGGGATCTTGCCGTAGGTGATTTCGCCGGTTTCGCGGTCGTAGATCGGGGTGCTCTGGCCGATGTAAACGCCCATCGAGATGACTGAGTTTTCGCCGACGATCACGCCTTCGACGACTTCGGAGCGAGCGCCGATGAAGCAGTTGTCTTCGATGATGACCGGGCCGGCCTGGATCGGCTCGAGCACGCCGCCGATGCCGACGCCGCCGGACAGGTGAACGTTCTTGCCGATCTGGGCGCAGGAACCGACGGTGGCCCAGGTGTCGACCATGGTGCCTTCATCGACGTAGGCGCCGATGTTGACATAGGAGGGCATCAGCACGGCATTCTTGGCGATGAAGGAACCCTTGCGCGCGAAGGCGCCCGGCACGACGCGGAAGCCGCCGGCCTTGAACTGCTCTTCGGTCCAGCCCTGGAACTTGGTGTCGACCTTGTCGTAGAAATTGATGTCGCCAGCCTTCTGGATGCGGTTGTCGCGGGTACGGAAGGAAAGCAGGACGGCCTTCTTGGCCCACTGATTGACGATCCACTCACCATTGACCTTCTCGGCGATGCGCAGTTTGCCGGCATCCAGGTCGGCGATGACGGATTCGATGATCTTGATCGCTTCGGTGGACTGGGTATTCAGTTCGGTGCGCTTTTCCCAGAGTTCGTCGATGGTGGCTTGCAACGGATGGGTCATGTGAGTTCTCTCTTGGTTACAGTTGTTGTGCGAATTGACGGATACGCTGGGTGGCTTCGAGGCATTCCTCAAGGCCGGCGACCAGTGCGATACGGATGAAATTGGTGCCCGGATTCACGCCTTGCGACTCGCGGGCGAGGAAGCTGCCGGGCAGAACGACGACATTATAGTGTTCGAGCAGGCCGCGGGCGAACTCGGTGTCGGCGATGGGGGTTTTCGCCCACAGGTAGAAGCTGGCGTCCGGCATGCCGGTGCCGAGCACTTCGGCAATCAACGGCGTGCAGGCGGCGAATTTCTCGCGGTACTGGTTGCGGTTGTCGAGCACATGCGCTTCGTCGTTCCAGGCGGCGACCGAGGCGGTTTGCACCGGTGGGGCCATGGCGCAGCCGTGATAGGTGCGGTAGAGCAGGAACTGTTTGAGAATCTTGGCATCGCCGGCGACGAAACCGGAGCGCATGCCCGGCACGTTGGAGCGCTTGGACAGGCTGGAGAACATGACCAGGCGTTCGTTTGTGCGGCCAAGCAGTTTGGCCGCCTGCAGGCCGCCGATCGGCGGGTTGGCTTCGTCGAAATAAATTTCGGAATAGCACTCGTCGGAGGCGATGATGAAGCCGTATTTGTCGGACAGGGCGAACAGCGTCTTCCAGTCGTCGAGCGACAGCACCTTGCCGGTCGGGTTGCCTGGCGAGCAGACGTAGAACAGCTGCACGCGCGACCATTCTTCATCTGTCAATTGTCCGTAATCGAAGGCGAAATCGTTTTCCGGCAGATTGTTCAGGAAGCGCGGCTCGGCACCGGCCAGGTAGGCTGCCCCTTCGTAGATCTGGTAGAACGGGTTCGGGCTGACGACGATGGGCACGTGGCCGCGGCTCGGATCGATCACGGTCTGGGCGAAGGAGAACAACGCTTCGCGTGAGCCGTTGACCGGCAGGATCTCGGTTTCCGGGTTCAGTTCCAGCCCGTAGCGGCGGCCGCACCAGGCGGCGATGGCCTGGCGCAAGGCCGGAATGCCCTGCGTGGTCGGGTAGTTGGCCAGGCCTTTCAGGCCGTTGGCCAGCGCATCCATAATGAACTTCGGCGTGGCGTGTTGCGGCTCGCCGATGGAGAGCTTGATCTCCTTGTATTGCGGATTCGGGGTGACGCCGGCGAACAGGGCGCGCAGCTTTTCGAACGGATAGGGTTGGAGTTTGGCGAGATGCGGGTTCACGTCGACGATCGAGTGGGTGTAAAAAGATGAATTATCGCCGAAAAGTGGAACTCTGCCTCGTGAACAAAAGCCGGATTCTTGCGTTTGCGGTGTCGCTAGCCTTGGCGGCCTGCGCTTTTGGCTACCAGGCGCGCGGTAATTTGAGCGATGTTCCGGGCGAACTGCGCGGCAAGGGCTATCCCGCCAATACCCAGGGTGGCGGGCGATTTACCTTGAGCGACCGCAGTGGTGCCCTGCAATGCGACGGCGTGGCTTATCCGCCTGACGTGGTGGGCAATTCCGGCTGCGAGGGTGAAAGCGGCAAGGGCGAGGTGAGGTGCAGCGACGGGCGTGAGTTCGCCATTCGCTGGCAAGGGCGGAGTTGTCGTTCTTGGGTGGGCGAGGGCGAGGATGCAAGGGGCAATCGCCTGACCTTCAGGGTTGAACGCCTGTCGCGCTGAAATTAGAAGTGCAGCAGCGGGTGGATTTCCTCGGCATCGTCGCGATGCTTGCGGTGCCACTCGGCACCGACTTCGGAGAAAAAGCTGAGCCCGGCATCGACGACAGCCGCATCGTAGATGGTGCCGCGGCCATTTTTCAGTTCCTGTAGCGCCTCTTCCATATGGCGGCCTGGACGATAAGGGCGGTGCGAGATGATGGCGTCGAAGACATCGGCGACGGCGATGATGCGGGCTTCCAGGCAGATTTCGTCGCCTTTCAGTCCGCGTGGATAGCCGCTGCCGTCAAGGCGCTCATGGTGCTGGCAGACCATTTCGGCGATGGGCCAGGGGAATTCGATGCCACACAGGATCTCGTGGCCGATTTCCGGGTGGCAGCGGATGATGGTGTATTCCGGTTCTGTCAGCTTGCCCGGTCGGTTGAGGATTTCTGCCGGGATGGAAATCTTGCCGATGTCGTGGATGGTGGCGCCGAGGTGCAAGCCGAACAATTGGTCGTCGTGGAGTTTCATGCGCCGCCCGATCTCGACGGCCAGTGCAGCCACCTGATGTTGATGGCCGGCGGTGTAGGGATCGCGTTTTTCGATGGCCAGGGCAATGGCCTCGACCATGCTGCCGAAGGCCTCGACCAGGCGGATACCTTGGTCGCGTGCCTGCTGTTCGGCGATCTTGAGTGGCGTGATATTTTCGTGCGAAACCACGACGCGGATGTGGCTGCCCGGCGGGTAAGGAGTGACGGTGAGAAGGAACCAGCGCTTCTCCCAGGGCGCGTGGCACGGGTACTCCATCTGGAATTTCGTCGAGCTGCCGTTCAGGACACTCTCGATGCCGGCGACCACCGAACCGGCGATACGCCGGTCTTCGCGGTTGGAGCAGCTGGCCTCTTCGGGAAGTTCGGCCACCTTGCGCAGCATCGCGAGGTAATTGCTGCCGATGCCGTAGCCCGGCAGGCGGCTGCCGTTGGCGTCGGAAAAACGTTTCCATGCCTCGTTGACGGCGACGATTTCACCCTCGCCATCGAGTAGGGCGACATGCGCCGTCAATGCGTCGATGACGGCAAAGGCACTGGCTGGGACCGGATTCATAACGATTGTTCTTTTGACCGGTGCTGCTGGTTTTAAATTGACTGTTCTTGCCCAGCAGAATACTACTAAAGTCGTATTGATGAAATATCTGGCAAATATTTCAGAGTTGTCTTATCTAGGTGCTGGGCTTTGGTTTTTGCCGATTTTTACCAGTGCACCGCAGCAGTGGCTTTTACCGCCCCGCTGGGACTTTCAGTAGCCGACGTGTTGGGGATTGGCGGCCCACTGCCGCATCGGCTCCAGCGCCCCGGGGAGGGGGCGGTGCTCCATGACGATGCTGCGTGCCGAAAAATGCCGATTCAATTCGCTATACAGCTCATCGTCGCAAAAACCGATGGCAGCGGCTTCGGCCCGGCTGTTGGCGAAAACGATGCGCTCGATGCGTGCCCAGTAGGCGGCCGACAGGCACATCGGGCAGGGTTCGCTCGAGGCATAGAGGGTGCAGCCGTGTAGATGGAAGTGTTCGAGCGCCGCGCAGGCCATGCGGATGGCGCCGATTTCGGCGTGCGCCGTCGGGTCCTTGCTGACAATGACGCGGTTCCAGCCTTCGCCGACGATCTCGCCCTGATGCACGATGACGGCGCCGAAGGGGCCGCCTTCGCCGAGCGTGCTGCCGCGGGCGGCGAGTTCGATGGCGCGGGCGAGGAAACGATCGTCATCAGACATCTTGAGAGACTCCAAAACGGGGGCATAAAGGCGCCGGGTTCAGGACTGTTCAAGATGCTATCATACGGCCCCCGCTGCGGCGCAGCATGGTGCGCCGGGCGGAATAAACCATGCGCCTGACCAA
Organism: Azonexus sp. IMCC34839; assembly: GCF_047047955.1. Taxonomy (GTDB): domain Bacteria; phylum Pseudomonadota; class Gammaproteobacteria; order Burkholderiales; family Rhodocyclaceae; genus Azonexus. Next base: position 424,890 of record NZ_CP150631.1, read on the forward strand.
ACTCAAACTCGCCGGCTTCAAGTCCTTCGTCGATCCGACTGCCGTTGCCCTGCCCGGGCAACTGGTCGGCGTCGTCGGCCCCAATGGCTGCGGCAAATCCAACATCATGGATGCCGTGCGCTGGGTGCTGGGCGAGTCCAAGGCGTCGGAACTGCGTGGCGAGTCGATGCAGGACGTCATCTTCAACGGCTCGACCAACCGCAAGCCGGTGTCGCGTGCCTCGGTCGAGCTGATATTCGACAACTCGCTCGGCCGCGCCATGGGTCAGTGGTCGCAATACGCCGAGCTGTCGGTCAAGCGTGTGCTGACGCGGCAGGGGCAGTCGGACTACTTCATCAACAACCTGAAGGTCCGCCGCAAGGACATCACCGATCTCTTCCTCGGCACCGGGCTGGGGCCGCGCGCTTACGCCATCATCGGCCAGGGCATGATCTCGCGCATCATCGAGGCCAAGCCGGACGACCTGCGCGTCTTCCTCGAAGAAGCGGCCGGCGTCACCCGCTACAAGGAACGGCGCAAGGAAACGCAGGGCCGCCTGGAAGATACCCGCGAAAACCTGCTGCGCGTCGAGGATATCCGCGAAGAATTGGGCCACCAGATCGCCCGCCTGGAAACGCAGGCCGAAGTGGCGCGCCGCTACCATGCGCTCAACGAGCAACTCACCCAGCGCCAGCAACTGCTTTGGCTGTTGAAGAAGCGCGAAGCGGAAGCCGAACGCCAGCGCTTGGCCCTAGAAGTCGAACGGGCAACGACCGATCTCGAAGCGCAAAGCGCTGCGTTACGCGAAACCGAAGCGCGTGCCGAAGAAACGCGCGAGGCGCATTTCGCCGCCGGCGACGCCTTGCATGCCGCGCAAAGCGACATGTATGCGGCGAATGCCGAGGTCGCTCGCCTGGAAGCGGAAATCCGTCACCGCCGCGAGTCGCGCAGCCAGCTCGAAGCGCGTCTGGTTAAGCTGGAACAGGAGCTGGAGCACTGGCGGGCGACGGCCGAGAAACTGGCCGAAGATCGCCTGAAGTGGGAAGAAATGCAGGAAATGACCCGCATGCGGGTCGATGAGGCCGAGGAGCGCCTGCATCAGCAAATGGATATCGCGCCGCAGGTCGAGGAAGACCATGCGCAGGCGCTGGAGGAGTTGCAGCGGCTGAAGGCGCGGACAACCAATGGCGAACAGAAGTTGGAAGTCGAGCTAACCAACAAGTCGCACGCCCAGCGCGCGCTGCAGGCCATCGTTCAGCGACGTGAGCGTCTGCGCGACGAAGCCGGTGGCCAGGACGCGCCGGACCCAATGGAACTCGCCGAGAAGGAAGAAGAACTCGACTTGTTGCGCGAGGAACTGGCGGGCGATCAGGAACACCTGTTGCAGTTGCAGCAGGAACTGCCGCAGCTCGAAGCCCGTCGGCGCGAAGTGCAGGCCGAAGTGCAGCGCCTGGAGCGCGAACTCGCTGCCGGTCAGGCGCGCCGCGCCGCGCTGGAGCAGATGCAGGCGCGCACCCGTGAATCCGGCGAATTGCCTGACTGGTTGCGCCGGCACGGTCTCGAATCGGCGCCGGCCTTGTGGCAGCAGATCCACGTCGAGGCAGGCTGGGAAGAGGCGGTCGAAGCGGTGTTGCGCGAGCGCCTGAATGCGGTCGCCTGCGACGATCCCGCCAAGCTGGAGGCCTGGTTGCACGACCGGCCGGGCGCCCATTTTTCGGTCGTGTTGCCCACGGTTTTTGGCCAAAACGAGCAGTCCACCGCAGCAGTGCTCGCCCAGCGCGTCCGCGCCGCCAAACCCGAGCTGGCCGGCGTGCTGCACGACTGGCTGGGCAACGTATTGACCGCCGAGACGCTGGCCGAGGCCTTGCAGCAACGCGAGCAACTGCCGCTCGGCGCAGCCATCGTGACGCGCGGCGGCGATCTGGTGACGCGCGGCAGCGTCACTTTCTTTGCGCCGGACAAGAGTGAGCACGGCCTACTCGAACGGCAGCGCGAAATAGAAAACCTGGCCGAAGGCATCGCATTGGCCGAGGAAAAAGCCGAGAACCTGCGCGAGCAGCAGGCCCTATTCGACGAGCAACTGGCCGACAAGCAGGAGGAAATGGACGAGGTCCGCCAGTACGTCAATGACCGCCAGCAGCGCGTGCATGCGGTGCAGATGGAAGTGCTGAAGCTGACGCAGACCATCGAGCGTCATCGCGAGCAGAAGGAACGCCTGCAAGAGCAGCTGGCCGAACTGGCGGAAGAGGAGGAGGGCGAGCGCGAGCGTGAAATGTCGGCCGACGAGCGCATCGAGGAAATCCGCGAGGGCCTGAGCCGCATCCGCGTGCTGGTCGCTGGCGCGCAGTCGCGCCTGGACGAATGCGAGCGCGCCGTGCGCGCCGAGCGCGAGCGCAATTCCGACCTCGACCGTGCCTTGCGCGAGGCGCAATTCTCGCTGCGCGAGGCCGACGGCAAGCTGCAGGATATCTTCGCCCAGCAGGCGTTGGCCCAGCGTGAATTGAACCGCATCGAGACCGACCGCGCGCAGTGTGCCGAGCAAGTCGAAGCGGCGCCGCCGGATGTCATGGAGGGCCAGTTGCAGACGGCGTTGGAAGCGCGTCAGGCGGCCGAGAAGGTGCTGGCCGAGAAGCGCGATGCCTTGGAGGGCGCGACCAATGCCCTACGTGCACTGGACGAGCAGCGCCTGAAGATCGAGCAGGGCCTGGAGCCGCTGCGTGTGCGCATCGGCGACCTCAAGCTGAAGGAACAGGCGGCGGCGCTCAATACCGAGCAGTTCGCCATGCAGCTGATCGAGGCGGGCGCCGACGAGAACGCACTACAGGCCGAACTGGGCAATGCCCGGCCGCCGGCGCTGCAAGGCGAAATCACCCGTCTGGGTAACGCCATCGCCGAACTCGGCGCGGTGAACATGGCGGCCTTGCAGGAACTGGAAACCGCCACCGAGCGCAAGGGCTACCTCGACATGCAGGCGGCTGACCTGAACGAGGCGATGGAAACGCTGGAAAACGCCATTCGTCGCATCGACCGCGAAACGCGCGATTTGCTGCAAGCCACCTTCGACACGGTGAACGGCCACTTCGGTCGCCTGTTCCCCGAGCTGTTCGGTGGCGGTCGTGCCGAGCTGGTGATGACCGGCGAGGAAATCCTCGATGCTGGCGTGCAGGTCATCGCCCAGCCGCCAGGCAAGAAGAATTCGACCATTCACCTGCTGTCTGGCGGCGAAAAGGCGCTGACGGCGATTGCGCTGGTGTTCTCGATGTTCCAGTTGAACCCGGCGCCGTTCTGCCTGCTCGACGAGGTCGATGCGCCGCTGGACGATACGAACACCGAGCGTTTCTGCCGCATGGTGCAGAAAATGTCCGACAACACGCAATTCCTGTTCATTTCCCATAATAAAATCGCGATGGAAATGGCCCAGCAGCTGGTGGGCGTCACCATGCAGGAAAGCGGTGTGTCGCGCGTGGTGGAAGTGGATATCGAAGAAGCATTGAAGATGAGCGATGCGGCTTGACGGCGGCATCGGGAAGAGATCGAGATGACCGAACTTCAGATTGGATTGATTGGCCTGGGCGGAGCGGCAGTCGTTGCCGTCTTTGGCTACAACAAGTGGCAGGAAATGCGTCAGCGCAAGCTGGCCGAAGCGGTGATGAAGCCGCAGCACGATGACGTGCTGCTCGAGCGCCGCGAGAAGATGTCCGAAGAAGCGCCGGCGGTGCGCAGCGAGCCGGTGTTCGAGCCGGAGATTGCCGCGCCGCTGCCCGAACGCATGGAGCCGGTACTGACTGAGCCCGTCGATGACGAGCCGCTGGAACTGAACGAGCCGATCTACGCCGAGGAGCCGGACGTGCAGGTTGCGCCCGGCGAAGAAACGCCAATGCCGGCCGAGGTCCCGCCGATGGCAGCACCGTCGGTAGCACCGACGTCTGCCCCGGCCAAGCCGCAGCCACGCCAAGCCGAACCTGCGGCTGCCGAGGGCGACGGTTGGGAGAGCGCCGGAGCAGTGCCGGCCGAGTTGCTCGACCCGCGCCTGGAATACGTCGTCACGATGGAACTGGTCGAGCCGGTGTCCGTTGTGCAGATCCTGCATTCCCAGCGCGAAGCGCTGCAGCGTTTGCACAAGCCGGTGCATTGGGTCGGCTTCAACGAGCGCAGCCGCGAGTGGGAGCGCCTGTCGGCCGACAACGACATCGCCGTGCGTCGTCTGCGCATCGGCCTGCAACTGGTGAACCGCATGGGGCCGGTGTCGGAAGGCGACCTGACCGTTTTCGTGACCGCCATGCATGATCTGGCCGACGAGCTGATGGCAGTGGCCGACATGCCGCCGTCGCGCGTGCTCGATCAAGCGGCCGAAATCGACCGCTTCTGTGCGGCGGTCGATCTGGAAATCGGTATCAATCTGGTCAGTCGCGGCAATGCCTTCGCCGGCACCAAGATTCGGGCACTGGCCGAGGCTGCCGGCATGGTGCTGGGCGGCGATGGCGCCTTCACCCGTTACGACGACGAAGGCCGTGCCCAGTTCAGCCTGCAGAATTACGAGAGCACGCTGTTCGCGCCGGATGCGCTGCGCAGCCTTTCCACTCATGGTTTGACCTTCCTGCTTGATGTGCCGCGCGTCGATCACGGCGAGCGCGTCTTTATGCAGATGACCGAAATCGCCCGTCGCTTTGCCGAGACGCTGCAGGCAGCCATCGTCGATGACAATCGTCAGCCGCTGACCGAGTCGCAACTCGATCACATCCGGCGTGAATTCATCGGCAAGCCGCAGGCGACCATGGCCGGCTTCGGCCTGCCGGCCGGTTCGGCCCAGGCGCTGCGCCTGTTCTCCTGATGGTGGCGCCGGTCGAGGCCGCCGCCCGGGCGGCTTTCCTGCGTTCGGAAATCGAACGCCACAACCATGCCTACTACGTACTCGATGCGCCGACCGTGCCGGACGCCGAATACGACACGCTGTACCGCGAACTGGTCGCGCTGGAAAATGCCCATCCGGAGCTGTGCACCGCAGATTCGCCGACATTACGGGTTGGCGGCCGGCCGTTGGCCCAATTCGAGCCGGTGCGGCATGACGTGCCGATGCTGTCGATCCAGACGGAAACCGATACCGAATCCTCGGGGGCGCTGAATTTCGATGCCCGCATCCGGCGCGAGCTGGAGTTGTCCGATAGCGCGCCGCAGGTCGAATATGCTGCCGAACTGAAATTCGACGGCCTGGCTATCAGCCTGCGCTACGAAAACGGCGTTCTGGTGCGCGGGGCGACGCGCGGCGACGGTGCGACCGGCGAGGATGTGACGCAGAACCTGCGCACGCTGCGCCAGATTCCCCTGCGTTTGAAAGGCGACGCACCGCCGGTGCTGGAAGTGCGCGGTGAGGTCTACATGCGGCGCGACGATCTCGAGCGCTACAACGCTGCGGCCGCCGCGCGCGGAGAAAAGACCTTGGTCAATCCGCGCAATGCCGCGGCCGGTAGCATCCGCCAGCTCGATCCGGCAATCGCCGCCAGCCGCCCCTTGTGTTTCTTCGCCTACGGCCTGGGCGCCGTGGATGGTTGGGATACTCCGGAGACCCATGCCGGCGTGCTTGATGCGCTGGCCGCTTTCGGTCTGCCGGTTTGCGAGCACCGCGCCGTGCTGGCCGGCGGTGAGGCCTTGGTCGGCTTTCACCGGAAGATTGCCGCCTTGCGCGACAGCCTGCCTTTCGACATCGATGGTGTGGTGTACAAGGTGAACAGCCTGGCCTTGCAGCAGCGCCTCGGTTTTCGTTCACGCGAGCCGCGCTGGGCGGTGGCGCACAAGTACCCGCCGCAGGAAGCGCTGACCGTGGTCGAGGCCATCGACATCCAGGTTGGCCGTACCGGTGCGCTGACTCCGGTGGCGCGCCTGAAACCGGTGTTCGTCGGCGGCGTCACCGTGACCAACGCCACCCTGCACAACGCCGACGAGGTCGAGCGCAAGGGCGGCTTGTGCGTTGGCGATACGGTGATTGTGCGGCGGGCCGGCGATGTGATTCCGGAAGTGCTGGGTGTGGTCGCCGAGCGACGCCCGGCCGATGCTCGGCCTTTCGTCATGCCCGATGCCTGCCCGGTGTGCGGAGCGCATGTCGTGCGCGAGCCGGGCGAGGCGGTGACCCGTTGTTCCGGCGGTTTTTCCTGTCGCGCCCAGCGCATCCAGGCCATCCTGCATTTTGCCGGGCGGCGCATGATGGATATCGAAGGCCTGGGCGAGCGCTATGTCGAGCGCCTGGTCGAGTTCGATTACGTGCATGGCGTCGCCGATCTTTATCGCCTGACGCTCGACGATCTGCTCGAAATGAAGCGGCGCGCCGACGAGCGCGACGGCACGGTGCCGGAAACGGCGAAAGCCGGGCAGGTGCCGACGCGCTGGGCCGAGAACCTGCTGGAGGGGATTGCCGCCAGCCGCCGGCCGCCCCTGGCGCGCCTACTGTTCGCGCTGGGTATCCGCCATGTTGGCGAATCGACGGCCAAGACCCTGGCCGACTGGCTGGGCAGCGTCGAGCGCGTGCGCCGTGCGCCGGCGCCACTGCTCGCCGTGTTGCCTGATATCGGGGCGACGGTGGCGGCGGCCATCGCCGATTTTTTTGCCGAAGAACGCAACGTGCGTGCGGTGGACGACCTGCTTTGCCCGGAAATCGGCGTTGCACCGGCCGACGAGCATGCGCCGCATCCCGGTCTGGCCGAGAAACTGGAGTGGCGGGAGCTCTATGCAGTGCTGGGGGTGCCCCGGCTGACGCCGGTGCGCGCCAAGCAGCTGGCGGCGGTGGTCGATGGCGAAACCCTGGCGGCTCAGGGGCTGAATGCTGCCGCCTTGTCGAGCGCCGGTATTCCCGCCGATGTCATTGATGCCTTGACCGATTGGCTCAAGGGCGTGGGCAATCGCGGTCTGCTCGCTGCGCTGGCCATGCGCCGTGCCGAGTTGCTCGCCGCCTTGCCGGCGACGCCGGCAGGGGGGGCGCCAGTGTCGCTGTTGGCTGGTAAGACCTTCGTGTTGACCGGTACCTTGCCAACCCTGAAACGCGATGAGGCAAAAGACTTGATCGAGGCGGCCGGCGGCAAGGTCTCCGGCTCAGTATCGAAAAAAACGCATTACGTGGTGGCCGGCGAGGAAGCCGGCTCAAAACTGGATAAAGCCATCGAACTCGGCGTCGCCGTGATCGATGAGGCACAATTGAAAAAATTGCTCGAAGAGGGAGTTGAATAATGAAGAAGGTTCGCAAAGCGGTGTTTCCGGTGGCCGGCATGGGCACTCGTTTCCTGCCGGCCACCAAGGCCAGCCCGAAGGAAATGCTGCCCATCGTCGACAAGCCGCTGATCCAGTATGCGGTCGAGGAAGCCGTGGCAGCGGGGATTACCGACATGGTTTTCGTTACCGGTCGTTCCAAGCGCGCCATCGAGGATCACTTCGACAAGGCCTACGAGCTTGAAACAGAACTGGAAGCGCGCGGCAAGCATGAGATGCTGGAATTCGTGCGTAACATGATTCCGAAGAACATCAACTGCATCTACATCCGCCAGCCGGAAGCGCTCGGTCTCGGCCATGCCGTGCTCTGCGCCAAGCCGGTAATCGGCGACGAACCGTTTGCCGTGATCCTGGCTGACGATCTGCTCGACGGTGAACCGCCGGTCATGAAGCAGATGGCTGAAACCTACGACTACTACCGCTGCTCTGTGTTGGGCGTGCAGGACGTGCCGCGGGCCGATACCAAGAGTTACGGAATCGTCGATGCCCGCCCGGTGGCCGATCGTCTGGAACAGGTGAATGCCATCGTCGAGAAGCCGAAGCCTGAGGATGCACCGTCGACTCTGGCGGTTGTCGGACGCTACATCCTGACGCCGCGCATTTTCCACCATCTGGAAAATATCAAGCCGGGCTCCGGCGGGGAAATCCAGCTGACCGACGGCATTGCCTCGCTGTTGTCCGAGGAGCAGGTGCTGGCCTACCGTTACGCCGGTACCCGCTACGACTGCGGCTCCAAGCTGGGTTATCTGCAGGCGACCGTGGTTTTCGGCCAACGCCATGCCGAAGTCGGTCCGGCTTTCACCAATTATCTCAAGAGCCTGGAAAATTGATGGACGCAAGTAAAGCCCGGGCCATTCTGGCCGATGCCGATCTGATTCATTCCGAAAGCGCCGTTCAGGCTGCGCTCGACCAAGTGGCGCAAGCCATCTGCGGGCGCCTGGCCGACCGTCATCCGGTCGTCTTGTGCGTGATGACCGGCGGCGTCGTTTTCTGCGGCCAGTTGATGGCCAAGCTCGATTTTCCGGTCGATTTCGATTACCTGCACGCCACCCGCTATGGGCCCGAAACGCAGGGTGGCAAGATTTCCTGGCGCACGGCGCCGTGGACCTCGGTCAAGGGGCGCACGGTGCTGGTGGTCGACGACATCCTAGATGAAGGCGTTACGCTGGCGGCGGTCAAGGAAAGCCTGAAACGCCTGGGGGCGGACGAGGTGCTGACGGCAGTCTTCGCCGACAAGCTGAACGGCAAGGACAAGCCGATTGCCGCCGACTTCGTCGGGCTCACAGTGCCGGATCGTTTCGTCTTTGGTTACGGTATGGATGTCGATGGCGCTTGGCGCAACCTGCCGGCGATCTATGCGATGAAGGAAACTGCGTGAGCGGTAAGACGGTCGCCGACTTTCTGGGCTACTGGGCAGATGAGGGCGAACGTTACGCCCAGTCCGGCGACTACGAATGGATGGCGGGCCTCGTGCCCGGACAGCGCGTACTTGAAATCGGTTGCGGCCTGGGTTTTGGCAGCGAGGCGCTGCTACGGCGGAGCCTGAACGTCCTTGCCGTCGATGCCCTGGACGAATGTTTGCAGGCGACACGTGAGCGCGTCGGTGCAATGCCGGTGGAGCTGCTGCAGGCTGATGTTTCGGGGCTGGATGCCGAGCAGCGCAAAACCATCGAGGACTTTGCGCCGGATACCGTCGTCTGCTGGCTGATGGGGGCGCCGGCCGAAACGACTGGCGCAGCGGCCGGCGATGCCGGCAAGGCGGTCGTCGCTTATCGCGAGCAGGTACATCGTGCCGTTGCCGAACTGGCGGCTGCGTTGCCGACGGTGCGCTGGCTGCATCTCGTCGATCGCACGGCGATTCCCTGGCAGGCCAAGGATATCGGGCGCGATACGCTGGTCTCCTATCATCTTGGCAAGACCTTGGCCGATTTGCCGTTTGCGGCGACACGCCGTGACGCGCTTTACCGCAAGCTGGGCGAAAAAGTGATCGATATCGGACGCGGGCGCCTGGCTCCCATGGGTATGAAGGGCGTTGTGCCCACGCTGGCCTCCTTGATGGCTGGCAGAAAGGATTGAATATGTTGGCAATTATTGGCGGTAGTGGGTTGACAACTCTGGCCAATCTCGATGTGTCGCGCCGCGAGGTGGTGCGTACGCCCTACGGCGAGCCTTCCGGGGCGCTGGTTTTCGGCCAGATCGCCGGTCAGCCGGCGGTTTTCCTGCCGCGTCACGGTTATGGCCATACCATCCCGCCGCACATGGTCAATTACCGCGCCAACCTGTGGGCGCTGCATCATCATCAGGTGCAGGGCATCATTTCGGTGGCTTCGGTCGGTGGCATCCGCGGCGACCTGGAGCCGGGCGACATCGTCGTGCCGCACCAGATCATCGACTACACCTGGGGACGCAAGTCCACCTTCTTCGATGGGGTCAGCACGCCGGTCACCCACGTCGATTTCACCGAACCCTACGATGCCTCGCTGCGCGAGCGTATCGAGCGGGCCGCCGCCCTGTTGGGTATCGATATCAAGGTCGGCTCCGTCTATGCGGCGACACAGGGGCCGCGCCTGGAGACCGCTGCCGAGATCAACAAGCTGGAGCGCGATGGGGCCGATCTGGTCGGCATGACCGGCATGCCGGAGGCAGTGCTGGCGCGCGAACTGGGCGTTCCGTATGCGGCGATCAATGTCGTCGCCAACCATGCCGCCGGCCGTGGCGACAGCCTGAACGGCATTCACTTCGAGAGCCTGGAGCAAGTGCTGCAGGAGGCGATGGGGCGCGTTCGTAGCATCATCGAAAAGCTGGTCGGCAGCCCGGATGCCTGTCGTCCCTTCGGGATGTCAGTCTAAAGAGGACTGCTGCGGTGCACGGGCAAAAATGCTCGATTTCCAAGGTTTGAGTCTGGCGGTTTAGGGCCGCCGGCTCAAACCTTCAGACGATCCATCAACTCGGTTTCCAGGCGGATGCGATTGGCGCTTTCGCGCAGGTCGCCACCGCTGATCAGGAAGACGTCCTCGGCCCGTTCGCCGAGCGTGGTGATTTTGGCTGTGTGCAGGTTGGCACCGTGTTCGGCCAGGGTATTGGCGACGGTGTAGAGCAGACCGGGACGGTCGGCAGCGGTCAACGACAGGATGAAGTGCGCTCCCTTTTCATCGCCGCGGATGCTGACTTCCGGCTTGATCGGGAAGTGCTTGACCTGACGCGACAGGCGTCCGGCCGAGGGCGCTTCCGGCGGGCTTTGCTTGATCAGGCGTTCTTCCAGTTCATGCTCGATGAAAGGCACCATTTCGCGGGCCTGGTTGCGGTTTTCCAGATCAAGCAGCACGAAGCTGTCCAGCGCGTAGCCGTGGCTGGTCGTATGGATTTTGGCGTCGACAATGCTGTAGCCGTTGCGCGCGAAGAAGCCGACGACGCGAGCGAAGAGGTCGGGTTGGTCGAGCGTGTAGACCATGACCTGCATGCTGCCGTTTTCGTTCGACGGGTGCGGTCGGGCGCGGACCACAGGGCGGTTGTTGAAAATGCGGTAATGTAGCGAGCGCGTGTGCCAGGCGATTTCCTCGGCCGAGTGGCGGAGGAAATAGACGGTGTCGAGCTGCTTCCACAGGCGCTCCTGGACGGTGTCCGAGAGGGCGAAGAAGCGTAGCAGGCGCATGGCTTCGGCTTGGCGCTCGGCGATGATGCCGTGCGCTTCCGGCGCTTCGCCTTCGCTCAGCAGGTGCATGGTTTGGTAATAAAGATCGGCCAGGAGCTTGCCTTTCCACTGGTTCCACACCTTCGGACTGGTGCCGCGGACATCGGCATGGGTCAGCAGGTAGAGCGCCTGCAGGTGGCGTACGTCGCCGACCTGCTTGCCAAACTTGGCGATGACGTCGGGGTCGGTCAGGTCTTCCTTCTGGGCGACCTGGGACATGTTCAGGTGGTTGCGCACCAGCCAGACGACCAGCTCGGTATCTTCCGGATTCAGACCGTGGTCTTCGCAGAACGCCTGGGCATCGACCGTGCCTTTTTCCGAATGGTCGCCACCGCGTCCCTTGGCGATGTCGTGGAAGAGGGCGGCGACGTAGAGCAGCCAGGGCTGGTCGAATTCGCTCATGACCCGCGAGCACAGCGGGTATTCGTGGGCGTATTCGCTCATCGTGAACCGGCGCAGGTTGCGCATGACCTGCAGGATGTGCTGATCCACGGTGTAGACGTGGAAGAGGTCGTGCTGCATCTGGCCGACGATGCGGCCGAAGTTGGGCAGGTAGGCGCCGAGGATGTCCAGTTGGTTCATCCGGCGGAATTCATGAACGATGCCGCGCTCGCTCTTGAACAGTTTCATGAACTGGGCGCGGTGCACCGGATTGGCACGGAATTCCGGGTTGATCAGGTCACGCGCCCGCCACAGGGCGCGCAGGGTCTGCGCCGTCATGCCCTGCAGGTCGTGGCTTTCCTGCATGATCAGGAAGCTGTCGAGAATGGCTTCCGGATGGTAGTTGAAGAGGTCTTCATGACGGATGTCGAGCAGATGGCCGACCGACTGAAAATGATCGTCGATCGGCTGCGGCACCTGCTCGCTTTCGGGCGACAGGGCGGCCTCCATGTTCTGTAGCAGGATGGTATTGAGCAGGGTGACCGCCTTGGCGTTGCGGTAGTACTCCTGCATCAGCTTTTCGGAAGCGCGCTTGGCTTCGTCAGTCACAAAACCGTATTGGGCGGCCAGATTGTTCTGGTAGTCGAACAGCAGGCGGTCCTCGCGGCGGCCGAGCATCAGGTGCAGGCGGATGCGCAGCTGCGTCAGATAGCGTTCGCACTCCTCGGCCTGCAGGCGGCCTTCCGGCGTGACGATGCCGTTGTCTTCGAGTTCCTTCCAGGTGGCGCCATAGCCGCCCGCTTTGGCGATCCAGAAAATGACCTGCAGGTCGCGCAAGCCACCGGGGGAGTCCTTGCAATTAGGCTCCAGGCTGTAGGGCGTTTCGTTGAAGCGCAGGTAGCGCTCCTGCTGCTCCAGGCGCTTGGCCTGGCAGAAGGTCAGCGGGTCGAGATGACCATGCAGGCGTTTCTCGAAAGTGGCGAATAACTTCTTGTTGCCAGTCAGCAAGCGCGATTCGAGTAACGCAGTTTGAACGGTGATGTCGCCAGCCGCCTCATCGATGCATTCCTGCACCGTTCTTACGCTGTGGCCGATTTCGAGTCCGATGTCCCAGAAGTGGCTGACTAGGGCTTCCAGCTTTTCCTGCGTTGTGGCTGATGCTTCCTGTGGCAGCAGGATCAACAGATCGATGTCCGATGAGGGGTAAAGTTCGCCACGGCCGTAGCCGCCGACAGCCGCCAGCGCAATTCCGGCAGGAAACTCGAAGGATTCCCAGAGGCGGATCAAGACGCTATCGACATGCTGGCAGCGGCCGATCAGCAGGGCCTGGGTGTCGCCGTCCTGCTGGTATCGTTGCTGGAGTTCGGTTTGTTTTGCTTTGACTTCAGCCCGCAGGGCAGCGACATCGATAGGCATTATTTGATCCAGTCGGGTTTCGGCCGGCAGCCTGCGGAAAGCGTCATGATTTCATAACCGGTTTCGGTGACCAGTACGGTGTGTTCCCACTGCGCGGAAAGGCTGCGGTCCTTGGTGACGATGGTCCACCCGTCGGACAATTCGCGGATCGCCGCCTTGCCGGCATTGATCATCGGTTCGATGGTGAAGATCATGCCCGGTTCGAGCTTGGGGCCAGTGCCGGCCTTGCCGTAGTGCAGAACCTGCGGGTCTTCGTGAAATTTCGTGCCGATGCCGTGGCCGCAGAATTCGCGTACGACGGAATAGCCGTTGTTTTCGGCGTGCTTCTGGATGATCGCGCCGATGTCGCCGAGATGGGCCCCCGGCTTGACGACCGAAATGCCCAACCACATGCATTCGAAAGTGATCTCGCACAGGCGCTTGGCCTGGATCGAGCCTTCGCCGACGATGAACATGCGGCTGGTGTCGCCGTGGTAGCCGTCCTTGATCGTCGTGATGTCGAGGTTGATGATGTCGCCGCTCTTCAGCACGCGGTCGCCGGGAATGCCGTGGCAGACCTGTTGGTTGACCGAGGTGCAGATCGATTTGGGGTAGGGGTCGTAACCCGAAGGGGAATAATTCAGCGGTGCCGGAATACAGCCCTGCACGTTGACCATGTAGTCGTGGCACAGGCGGTCGAGTTCTTCGGTGGTGACGCCAACTTTGACGAAGGGCTCGACATAGTCGAGAACCTCGCTGGCCAGACGCCCGGCAATCCGCATTTTTTCGATGTCTTCCGGGGTCTTGATGGTGATGCTCATGGTAGGTCTTTGGTGCTTTGGGGATATTGAAGGATAAATGATGCCCATCGTTTCGCAAAGCCGGGCAGCCGGAAAGTGGCATACTGCGCGGGTTTGCGTGCCATGGGATAAACGGCGATGACGATACTTCTGCTGGGTAAGGACGGGCAGGTCGGTTGGCAGTTGCAGCGTTCGCTGGCGCCGCATGGCAAGGTGGTAGCCTGCGGGCGTGCTGAATGCGATTTGTCCGATCTGGCGGCAATTCGTTCCCTGCTTCGCGTCGTTCGGCCAAGTCTCGTCGTCAATGCCACGGCCTACACCGCTGTGGATAAGGCGGAATCCGATGTGGCCGTGGCGACCCGGGTCAATGCCGAGGCCCCAGGCGTGCTCGCGGAGGAGTGCAAGGCGCTCGCTGCGACGCTGGTCCATTACTCGACCGACTACGTATATGACGGTACCAAGGCGACCCCCTATGTCGAAACCGATGCGACCGATCCGCAAAGCGTTTATGGCCGAACCAAGTTGGCCGGCGAGGACGCGATCAGGGCGGTCGGCGGCCGGTCGTTGATCTTCCGTACCAGTTGGGTGTTTGGCGCGCGTGGCGGCAATTTCGTCAAGACCATCCTGCGCTTGGCGCGCGAACGCGAAACGCTGAACGTCGTGGCCGACCAGGTCGGTTCGCCGACGCCGGCGGCAATGATTTCGACGGTGACCGGAATTGTCCTGGCGATGCTGCGCCGCGGTGCACTCCTCGAAAAGGGCGAAAACCGGCTTTACCACCTGGCCGCTGCCAATCCGGTAAGCTGGTGTGATTTCGCCCGAACCATCGTGGCCTTGGCAGATGAAACGCCGGGTTTCGACCTGCTGCTGCAAGCGGAGGCGATCAACGCGATCACCACTGCCGAATACCCGACACCGGCTCGGCGCCCCGCCAATTCCCGCCTGGACTGTTCGCGCCTGGAGTCCGATTTCGGCCTCGAAATGCCCGATTGGCAACCCTATCTGGGACGCATGCTGCAGTTGCTGGCGTTGAAACAGAACGGCTATTGATCTGTCTCGGCGGCGATTCTGGTGCTATAATCCGCAAGTTTTTCTCGCCCGACAAGGCGGAAAAATGGCCGTCGCACATGGTGTGCGCGGTCAAAATCCTCACACCTGCCGCTTAAGGGTGTTCGTCAAAATCAAAGAATGACGGACGTTTACGGTGGGTGGCGGTTCAACCCTTAAAGGAGTTTTACATGTCCGTTACCATGCGCGAAATGCTGGAAGCCGGTGTCCACTTCGGTCACCAAACCCGTTTCTGGTCCCCCAAGATGGCCCCGTACATCTTCGGTGCTCGCAACAAGATTCACATCGTCAACCTCGAGAAGACCCTGGCCAAGTACAACGAAGCCATGGACTTCGTTAAGAAGCTGGCCTCCAATCGCGGCAACATCCTCTTCGTTGGCACCAAGCGCCAGGCTCGTGAAATCGTTGCCGAAGAAGCGCAGCGCGCCGGTGCTCCGTACGTCGACCAGCGTTGGCTGGGCGGCATGCTGACCAACTTCAAGACCGTCAAGACCTCCATCAAGCGTCTGAAGGAAATGGAACTGGCTGTTGAAGCCGGCGACCTCGAGCGCATGCCGAAGAAGGAAGCCCTGACCTTCCGCCGCGAACTGGAAAAGCTGCAGAAGTCCATCGGTGGTATCAAGGATATGGCCGGTCTGCCGGACGCCATCTTCGTCATCGACGTTGGCTACCACAAGATCGCCATCACCGAAGCCAGCAAGCTGGGTATCCCGGTCATCGGCGTGGTCGATACCAACCACTCCCCGGAAGGCGTGGACTACGTTATTCCGGGTAACGACGACTCTTCCCGCGCCATCCAGCTGTACGCCCGCGGCGTGGCCGATGCCATCCTCGAAGGCCGTAGCCAGGTTGTGGCCGACATCGTCGCCGCTGGCGGCGACGACGAGTTCGTCGAAGTCGAAGAATCTGCCGAATAAATAAGGTTGTAACGGCGGGGCGACATGCTCCGCCTGTTTTATAGCTCAGGAGAAGATATATGGCGGCTATTACCGCAAGCATGGTGGCGGAACTGCGTGGCAAGACCGACGCCCCGATGATGGAATGCAAGAAGGCGCTGACCGAAGCCGATGGCGACATGGCCAAGGCCGAGGAAATCCTCCGCGTCAAGCTGGGCAACAAAGCCTCCAAGGCTGCTGCCCGTGTCGCTGCCGAAGGTATTGTTGCCGTCAGCATCGCCGCTGGTGGTAAGGTCGGTGCGATCATCGAAGTTAACTCTGAAACTGACTTCGTTGCCAAGAACGACGACTTCATCGCGCTGGCCAATGGTTGCGCCAAGCTGGTTGCCGACAACAATCCGGCCGACGTCGCTGCGCTGTCCGCGCTGCCGATGGGCGAGGGTACCGTCGAATCGACCCGCACCGCTCTGGTCGGCAAGATCGGCGAAAACATGACCATCCGCCGCTTCGTTCGTTTCGAAGCCAAGGGTCAGCTGGTCTCCTACATTCACGGTGGTGCCAAGGTTGGTGTCGTGGTCGATCTGGTGGGTGGCGACGAGCAACTGGGCAAGGATCTGGCCATGCACATCGCCGCTTCCAAGCCGAAGTCGCTGGATGCCTCCGGTGTTTCCGCCGAACTGCTGGAAACCGAGCGTCGCGTTGCCATCGAGAAGGCACGCGAAGCCGGCAAGCCGGAAGCCATGCTGGAAAAGATCGCCGAAGGTACTGTCCAGAAGTTCCTGAAGGACGTGACCCTGCTCGGCCAGGTTTTCGTCAAGGCTGAAGACGGCAAGCAGACCATCGAGCAACTGCTGAAGGCCAAGGGCGCTTCCGTCGCCGGCTTCACGCTGTTCATCGTTGGCGAAGGCATCGAGAAGAAGGTTGACGACTTCGCTGCCGAAGTTGCCGCTCAAGCAGCTGCCGCTGCTGCCAAGAAGTAATTGAAAGGACTGCCGATGACCGCACCCAAGTACAAGCGCATCCTCCTGAAACTCTCCGGTGAAGCCCTGATGGGTAGTGATGCCTATGGCATCAATCCGAAAACCATTTCGGAAATCTGCGGGGAGATTAAGGCGGTCGCCGATCTGGGTGTGGAAATCGGCGTCGTGATCGGCGGTGGCAACATCTTCCGCGGCATGGCCGGTACGGCCACCGGGATGGATCGCGCCACGGCGGATTACATGGGCATGCTGGCCACGGTGATGAATGCCATGGCGCTGTCCGACGCGATGCGTCAAACCGGCCTGAATGCCCGTGTGCAGTCGGCCCTGAATATCGAGCAGGTGGTCGAGCCGTATATTCGCGGCAAGGCCATTCGCTACCTGGAAGAAGGCAAGGTCGTGATCTTCGGTGCCGGTACCGGCAACCCCTTCTTTACGACCGATACCGCAGCAGCCTTGCGCGGGTCGGAAATCGGTGCGGAAATCGTGCTGAAGGCAACCAAGGTCGACGGTATTTACACCGCTGACCCGAAGAAGGATCCTTCGGCAACGCGCTTCGACAAGATCAGTTTCAACGACGCGATCTCGAAAAACCTGGCGGTGATGGATGCGACCGCCTTCGCGCTGTGCCGCGACCAGAAATTGCCGATCAACGTGTTCTCGATCTTCAAGGCCGGCGCGCTGAAGCGCGTGGTTTGCGGTGAAGATGAGGGTACGCTGGTCTATTGCTGACGGAGAGACAGATGATTGCTGAACTCAAAAAGAACGCAGAACACAAGATGCAGAAGTCTCTGGAGGCCCTGAAGAACGACCTCCAGAAGATCCGTACCGGCCGTGCACATACCGGCCTGCTCGATCATGTCATGGTCGATTACTACGGTTCGCCGGTACCGGTGAACCAGGTGGCAAACATCACCCTGGTCGACTCCCGTACCCTGGGCGTACAGCCGTGGGAAAAGAACATGGTCCAGAAGGTCGAAAAGGCGATTCGCGATTCCGACCTCGGTCTCAATCCGGCCACTCAGGGTGATCTGGTGCGTGTGCCAATGCCGGCCCTGACCGAAGAGCGCCGCAAGGAAATGATCAAGGTCGTCAAGCACGAAGGCGAGGGCGCCAAAGTCGCCATTCGCAATTTGCGTCGCGATGCCAACACGCATCTGAAGGATGCCTTGAAGAAGGGCGAAATCCCAGAGGACGACGAGCGCAAGGCACAGGACGATATTCAGAAGCTGACCGACAAGTACATTGCTGAAGTCGACAAGATGCTCGCGGCCAAAGAAGCCGAGCTGATGCAGGTTTAAGCCCTTTTTTGGTCTGCTTCGCCTGAATGGCGCTTTTTTCCAGTTCGACTCGACAGATTCCGCAAGCGGCGGCGATGCCTCGGCACGTCGCCGTTATCATGGATGGTAATGGCCGCTGGGCGAAAAAACGTTTCCTGCCGCGTGTCGCCGGGCATGTCAAAGGGGTCGAGTTGGTGCGCGAAATGGTGCGCTCCTGCCTCGAACGCGGCATCCGTTATCTGACGCTGTTTGCGTTTTCTTCCGAAAATTGGCGCCGCCCGGCCGAGGAGGTCAGCCTGTTGATGGAGTTGTTCGTCAAGGCGCTGCAGCAGGAGGTCGAGAAACTCGATCGGAACGGTGTCCGCTTGCGCGTGATCGGCGATCTTGGACGTTTCGATCCGAAGCTCCAGCAGTTGATCCGTGAGGCAGAGGAAAAAACGGCACTCAATGATCGCCTCGACCTGACCATTGCCGCCAATTACGGCGGTCGTTGGGACATCATGCAGGCGGTCAACCGTATGCTTGCCGCCCAGCCGGACAAGCGAGCGGGCTGGGAAGAGGGTGACCTCGAGCCCTATCTGTCGATGCAGTTTGCGCCCGAACCGGATCTTTTCATCCGTACCGGCGGCGAGGAGCGCATCAGCAACTTCCTGTTGTGGCAACTGGCCTATACCGAGTTGTATTTCACGCCGACCCTGTGGCCGGATTTCGATGCTGCCGAATTCGACAAGGCGATTGCTTCCTACCAGCAACGCGAGCGTCGATTTGGCCGTACCAGCGAGCAATTGACGGAAAAACCGAATGCTTAAAACGCGCGTCATTACAGCGCTGGTTATCGCTGCACTCCTGATTCCGGCTATTTTCTTCCTCGATGCGCAAAATTGGGCACTGCTGACAGCGGCCATTACCGGCATTGCGGCTTGGGAATTCGCCCGTCTTGCGTCTTTCTCCAAAGCCGCTCAGATCGGCTTTGGAGTCATGGTAGGCATGCTGGCAGCAGGCGCTGCGCTCCTGCTTGATGCGGCACAACTCAAGGTTTTCGGCACGGTTGCTCTGTACCTGTCGGTTGCCTTTTGGCTTGCTGTCGTGCCCTTCTGGTTGCGGGCTCGCTGGGAGGTCAGGGCGGTCTGGAAGATGTTGCTGGTTGGCTTGGTCGTGCTGCTGCCCACCTGGTTTGCATTGATTGCGGTGCGTGGCCATGGGCCGGTCTGGCTTTTCGGCGCCCTGTTGCTGGTGGCGCTGGCGGATATCGCAGCCTATTTCTTCGGGCGGGCTTTCGGTAAGCGCAAGCTGGCGCCGAACATCAGTCCAGGCAAGACTTGGGAAGGTGCCTACGGGGCGATGTTCTCCGTCACGCTGCTTGCCCTGGTCGCCATGTGGTCCAGCGAAGGGTTTTCAATCGACCGGACGGTGTTTCTGTTAGTGGCCATGCCGCTGTTGACCCTGGTGTCCATTGCCGGGGACTTGTTCGAGTCCATGCTCAAACGCCAAGCGGGCATGAAGGACAGCAGTCAGCTGTTGCCCGGTCATGGTGGCGTTCTGGATCGCATCGACAGCCATACGGCGGCACTGCCCTTGATTGCCTTGCTGCTGGCGGCGTTGGGCTAACGCCATGCAAGGGCTGACCGTACTTGGTGCGACGGGCTCGATTGGGCAATCCACGCTCGATGTTGTCAGGCGCCATCCCGACCGCTATCGCGTTGTCGCGCTGACGGCACACCGGCAGGTCGAACGTCTGGTGGCCGATTGCCTGGAATTCAAACCGCTACTGGCGGTCGTTGGTGACGAATCTACGGCGGCCGAAGTTCGCCAGCGGTTGCAGGCGGTCGGTAGCGCCGTCGAGGTGCTATGGGGTGAGGCGGCCTTGGTGTCTGCTGCGACCCTGCCGGAAGCGGATATGGTCATGGCGGCCATTGTTGGCGCTGCCGGTCTGGCACCAACCTTGGCGGCGGCACAGGTGGGCAAGCGTATCCTGTTGGCCAACAAGGAAGTGCTGGTTATGGCCGGCGAACTGTTCATGCAGGCTGTTCAGCAAAGCGGAGCGCCCCTGCTGCCGGTGGACAGCGAACATAACGCCATTTTTCAGGCGCTGCCCGAGGATTTTTCACGCGGCTTGCGTGCCTGTGGTGTCGAGAAAATATTGCTGACCGCCTCCGGCGGACCTTTCCGTGAAACGCCGTTGGATGGCTTGCGCCACGTGACGCCCGAACAGGCCTGTGCGCATCCCAACTGGGTGATGGGGCGCAAGATTTCCGTCGATTCGGCGACGATGATGAACAAGGGGCTGGAAGTCATCGAAGCCCGCTGGCTGTTCGATGCGGCGCCGGAAATGATCCAGGTGGTGGTGCATCCGCAGAGCGTCATTCATTCGGCGGTTCAATATGTCGATGGCTCAGTCATTGCACAGCTGGGTAATCCCGATATGCGGACGCCGATTGCTTACGCCATGGCATGGCCGGAGCGTATCGCTGCTGGCGTTGGGCCGCTCGACCTGTTCAAGGTGGGGCGTCTCGATTTCTTTGCGCCGGATTTCGAGCGTTTCCGCTGTCTGCGCCTAGCCTACGATGTCTTGCGAACTGGCGCCACGGCTCCGGCCATCTTGAATGCGGCGAACGAAGTCGCGGTTGCGGCTTTTCTTGACGGCGAACTGCCTTTTCTCGGCATTGCTGAGCTTAACGAAACGGTCCTCGGGCGTTTGCCGGCTCGCCATGAGGGGAGTCTGGGCGATGTATTGGCAGCCGATGGTGAGGCACGTAGCCTGGCTCGGCAGTTGATTCAGGAACGCGAGTTCGCGTGAGCAACTTCCTGTTCTATCTCATCGCTTTCCTCGTCGTACTTGGGGTTCTGATTGTCTTCCATGAACTGGGGCATTTCCTGGTAGCGCGCTGGTGCGGTGTCAAGGTCTTGCGCTTCTCGTTCGGCTTTGGACGCATCCTGTGGTCGCGAAAATACGGGAAGGATCAGACCGAGTGGGCCGTCAGCGCCTTTCCGCTGGGTGGCTACGTCAAAATGCTGGATGAGCGCGAAGGCGAGGTTGCGGCCAATGAAGCGCATCGCGCCTTCAATCGCCAGGGGGTCGGTGTTCGTAGTTTGATCGTCGCGGCCGGACCGCTGGCCAACTTTTTCCTGGCGGTTCTTTTGTACTGGGCGGTATTCATGCTCGGCAGCGATGAGTTATTGCCAATTCTCGGTGCCCCGCCGGAAGACACGCCAGCTGCGATGGCATCGATCCGGAATGGTGAGCAGGTGCGCAAGATCGACGGTGAAACGGTTGGTACCTGGAACGACTTTCGTTGGCGTGTGTTGCAGAAGGCCGCCGAGCAGGAAAGCATCGAGCTGGAGACCGTTGACGAGCGGGGCTATGTGGCAATCCGTCGCCTTTATCTGAGTGCAGTTGCCGAAGCCGGTTGGGAGGGCGATGGATTCGAACGTCTCGGCTTGCGCGGCTATCGGCCGGAATTGCCTGCGGTGATTGGTAAGCTGGTGGCCGGAGGTCCTGGAGATCAGGCAGGGTTGCGGCCGGGGGATCTTGTCGTCGGTATCGATGGGGAGCCGGTTCGTCATTGGCTGGATTTGGTCGGTGCGGTTCGGAAGTCGCCGGGGCGCGAGTTGAGTGTCGAATTCGAGCGCGATGGGGTAACTGCTGCGGTGCACATCGTTCCGGAGGCAATTTCCGAGCGCGGACAGCTGGTTGGAAAAATCGGTGTGGCTGTCGCCGAGGCGCCCGGGTCGCAACGGCCATTGAAAACATTCGTCCGCTATGGCGTCTTAGAGGCTGGCTACAAAGCGTTGAACGAAACGTGGGAAAAAACGGTGTTCAGCGTCGTCATGTTCGGCAAGATGCTGGTCGGCGAAGTTTCCTGGAAAAACCTTTCCGGGCCGGTGACCATCGCCGATTACGCCGGGCAGTCGGCCCGATTGGGAATGGATTACTACCTGAAGTTCATGGCGCTGGTCAGCATCAGCCTCGGCGTCTTGAATCTACTGCCCGTTCCGGTGCTGGATGGCGGGCATTTGATGTATCATATGATAGAAGTCGTCAGACGCCGTCCGCTTTCCGAGCGGGCAATGGAAATATCCCAGCAGATTGGGCTTTCCATCTTGTTCGTGCTGATGGCTTTCGCATTTTTCAACGACCTGAACCGCCTTTTTAACGGCTGAACGATGAAAAAATCCCTGTTATCCGTCCTCATTGCCGGCATGTTCTCCGGGTCTGTGTTCGCATTCGAGCCTTTTACCGTTAAGGATATCCGGGTCGAAGGCATCCAGCGGACCGAAGCCGGTACCGTGTTCAGCTACTTGCCAGTCAAGGTTGGCGATACGTTGAATGACGAAAAGGCGGCGCAGTCGATCAAGGCCTTGTTTGCCACGGGCTTCTTCAAGGACGTTCGGGTTGAGGTCGATGGTGACGTGATGGTTGTGGTGCTGCAGGAGCGCCCGGCGATCTCGACGATCAATTTTGTCGGCCTCAAGGAGTTCGACAAGGATGTGATCATCAAGGCCTTGAAGGAAACCGGCATTGCCGAAGGTCGTATCTTCGATCGCGCCTTGCTCGATAAAGCCGAGCAGGAACTGAAGCGCCAGTATCTGACGCGCGGCAAGTACGCGGCCAATATCACGACGACCGTGACGCCGCTGGAACGCAATCGCGTCGGCATCAACTTCAATATCGAAGAAGGTGCGGCCGCCAAGATCAAGCAGATCAATATCGTCGGGGCCAATGCATTCAAGGAAAAGGAGTTGGTCAGTCAATTCGAGTTGACGACGCCCGGTTGGCTGACCTGGTACACGAAGAATGACCAGTATTCTCGCCAGAAACTGTCGGCTGATCTGGAGAAGCTGAAATCCTTCTACATGAACCAGGGTTACCTGGAGTTTGCCGTCGAATCAACTCAGGTATCGATTTCGCCGGACAAGCAGGACGTCTATATCACCGTTAATGTCAACGAAGGTGAGCGTTATCAGGTTTCATCGATCAAGTTGGCCGGCGATTTTGCGATTTCCGAAGAGGAACTCAAGAAGTTGGTAGTAGTAAAGCCGGGAGATGTTTTCTCCCGTGAGCGTCTGAACGATTCAACCAAGGCCATCGGCGATCGTCTGGGCAAAGAGGGTTATGCCTTTGCCAACGTCAATGCCATGCCGGAAATCGACAAGGAAAAGCGCAATGTTGCGTTCACGATCTTCGTCGACCCGGGCAAGCGCGTCTATGTTCGCCGAATCAACGTTACCGGTAACACCAAGACGCGTGATGAGGTGGTTCGTCGCGAAATGCGTCAAATGGAAGGTGCTTGGTACGATGCCGAGAAAGTGACCGCATCCAAGCAGCGTGTCGATAAACTTGGCTTCTTTAGTGAAGTTGCGGTTGAGACCCCTGCTGTTGCGGGAACGGCCGATCAGCTTGATGTTAATGTCAATGTGACTGAGAAGCCAACGGGTAACCTGATGCTTGGGGTTGGCACCTCCAGTACAGACAAAATCATTCTCTCTGGATCGATTGCTCAGAACAACTTTCTAGGTAGTGGTAACAATGTAGGTATTCAGGTGAATTCCGCTAAGTCGTATCGTACTTACGTGTTTTCATACACGAATCCTTATTTCACGGTTGATGGTGTTAGCCAAGGCTTTGATGTCTATCACAAGACGGTCAATACGAGTTCTACTGCTATTGCATATTATTCTTCTGTCTCGACTGGGGGCGCAATTCGTTTTGGTTTTCCGATCGGTGAAAAAGAATCGCTTGGTCTCGGCTTGGGGCTTGATAGCACTGCTATCACCACTTATGACGAAAGCCCGCAGTATTACAAAGATTTCGTCAATAAGTTTGGTGATCGTAATCTTTCCTTACCGGTAACCTTGTCGTGGAACAGCGATGGTAAGGACAGCTTCTTTTTGCCAACCCGTGGTACGGTTCAGAAAGCATCTCTGGAAGTTAGTGTTCCAGGCGCGGATTTGACCTACTATCGCGCGGGCTATCAACTCCAGCATTTCATCCCGTTGACCTCGAAGTTTACCTGGATGCTGAGTGGCGAGTATGCTCAGGCGAATGGTTATGGTGGCAAGGATTTGCCATTCTTCAAGAACTACTATGCTGGCGGCGTGAATTCGGTCCGTGGTTACAAGGGGTCGTCTCTTGGTCCTGTTTATGCCGACTCGAACGGTAGCGATTATCGTATTGGTGGTAATCGGAAGCTTGTTGGAAGCTCTGAAATTTTTTGGGGGCTACCCGGTATCGAGAAAAATTTCCGTATGGGTTGGTTTATCGATGTTGGTCAAGTTTATGGCGATGGTCAGAAGCTTGATCTAGGTGAGTTGCGCTACTCTACGGGTATTTCGGCTGCCTGGATTTCTCCAGTCGGGCCGCTAAAGTTCAGTTTTGGCAAGCCACTTAATAAGAAGGAAGGGGATAAGTCCGAAGCCTTCCAGTTCCAGATGGGTACTACTTTTTAATTCAGGAGTTTCAAGTTGAAAGCGAAGTTCGTTGTATTGGCAGCGTTGTTGTCCGCTCTGTTGACTACCGGTGTCGAAGCGGCTGAATTGAAAGTGGGTTACGTAAACACCCAGCGTATTTTCCGAGATGCTCCTGCGGCTCAGAAGGCAGCGAAGAAGCTTGAGGGCGAGTTTGCCAAGCGCGATCAGGAACTGCAGCGTATGGCGAAGCAATT
The DNA here is from genome assembly GCF_047047955.1 of Azonexus sp. IMCC34839. Lineage (GTDB taxonomy): Bacteria > Pseudomonadota > Gammaproteobacteria > Burkholderiales > Rhodocyclaceae > Azonexus. The sequence continues at coordinate 449,276 of NZ_CP150631.1, forward strand.
ACAGGGCTTGCAGGAAAACCTGGAAAAGAACTCTGTGACGATGTCGGAAACCGAACGTCGTGCCAAGGAAAAGGAATTTGGCGAACTGTCGCGTGAATTCCAGCGTCGCCAGCGTGAATTCCGTGAAGACCTGAATCTGCGCCAGAATGAAGAAAATGCCGCAGTGATCGAGAAGGCCAACAAGGCCATCAAGCAGATCGCCGAAGCCGAAAAATTCGATCTGATCCTGCAGGACGTCGTCTGGGTGAGCCCGCGTCTGGATATTACCGACCGCGTGATCAAGGCGCTGTCGGACGCCAAGTAATGGCTGGCGAGGGCGGCATCGTCCTCAGCCTGGCTGAAATCGCCGCCCGTTTGGGCGGCGATGTGCTTGGGGACGGCGAAATCCGTATTTCGCAGGTGGCAACCCTGGCCTCGGCGGGAGAGGGGCAGATTAGTTTTCTCTCCAACAAGCGCTACCGTAGCCAGTTGCAAACGACACAGGCATCAGCCGTGATTCTCGCGCCAGATGCTGCCGATCAGTTTGCCGGTCCGCGCATCGTGACAGCGAATCCGTACGCCTATTACGCCCGGGTTGCCGCGTTGTTGAATCCCGCTGCCGACTCGCTGGTTGGCGTGCATTCCTCTGTCGTCAGTGCTTCACCAATTCCGGCTTCTGCCGTGATCGGGCCGCATGTCTGTATAGGCGAGGGGGTGTCGCTTGGCGAGAATGTGCGCATTCATGCCGGTTGCGTGATCGGCGATGGCGTCACTATCGGTGATGATTGCCTGTTTTACCCCAACGTCACGATCTATCACGGTTGTCGTGTCGGCAAGCGCGCCATTCTGCATGCCGGCGTAGTAATCGGTGCCGATGGCTTCGGCTTTGCGCCGGACGGCAAGGAATGGGTGAAAATTCCGCAAATCGGTGCAGTGACCGTTGGCGACGACGTCGAAATCGGCGCCAATACAACCATCGACCGCGGGGCGCTGGATGATACCGTGGTCGGCGACGGTTGCAAGATTGATAATCTGGTCATGGTCGGCCACAACTGCAACATCGGTCCCTATTCTGTCATTGCCGGCTGTGCTGGCTTGGCGGGTAGCACTACGCTCGGCGAGCATTGCATCATCGGTGGGGCGGCAATGATCAGCGGTCACCTGAACATCGCTGCAAACACCACGATTTCGGGTGGAACTACCGTCATGCGTAGCATTATTGAGCCCAACGGCGTTTATGCCAGCGTTTTTCCGCTCGATACTTACGAACACTGGATGCGCAATGCGTCGCACATCCGCCGCCTGTCCAAGCTGGCCGACCGCGTCGCCGAGCTCGAAAAGAAACTTCAAGATAAGAACATAGAGGGTTGAATAATGGATATCCATGAGATTCTGCAGTACTTGCCGCACCGTTACCCGTTCCTGCTGATCGACCGCGTGGTCGAGGTCGTGCCGGGCAAGTCCATCCATGCCTACAAGAACATCACTATCAACGAACCTTTCTTCGTTGGCCACTTCCCGCACCATCCGGTGATGCCGGGTGTGTTGATCATGGAAGCGCTGGCCCAGGCCGCTGGCATTCTCTCCTTCAAGACCGAAGACAAGAAGCCGACGCAGAACGACGTGTTCTACTTTGCCGGTATCGATGATGCGCGTTTCAAGCGTCCGGTCATGCCGGGCGATCAGCTGCACCTGCATGTCGAGATCGAGCGCCAGATGCGTGGCGTCTGGAAGTTCAAGGCCGAAGCCCGCGTCGATGGTCAATTGGCGGCCGAAGCCCGCCTGATGTGTGCCAAGCGAGACCTGTAAGATGATCCATCCGACCGCTCTCGTCGATCCGGCAGCCCGGATCGGCAACAACGTCGAGATCGGGGCTTACTCGATCATCGGTCCGCATGTCGAAATCGGTGACAACACCGTGATCGGTCCGCACACCGTGATCAAGGGGCACACGACCATCGGTCGTGACAACCGTATTTTCCAGTTCTGCTCGCTCGGCGAAGTGCCGCAGGACAAGAAGTACGCCGGCGAGCCCACCCGTCTGGAAATCGGCGACCGCAACACGATCCGTGAATTCTGCACCTTCAATCTCGGTACCATCCAGGATCGCGGCGCGACCACGATCGGTGACGACAACTGGATCATGGCCTACGTGCATATCGCCCACGACTGTGTTGTCGGCAACAAGTGCACCTTCGCCAACAATGCCTCGCTGGCCGGTCATGTGGTGGTCGACGACTGGGCGATTCTCGGTGGCTTTACCGGCGTGCATCAGTTCTGCCGCATCGGCGCGCATGTCATGACGGCAGTCAGCACAGTCATCCTGCAGGATGTGCCGCCTTATCTGATGGCCGCCGGCAACACGGCGCAGCCCTACGGCATCAACGTCGAAGGCCTGAAGCGTCGTGGCTTCAATGCCGATTCGCTGCTGGCCCTGAAACGTGCCTACCGTACCTTGTACAAGTCCGGCCTGATGCTCGAAGAGGCCAAGGCCAAGCTGATCGAGGATGCCAAGACCCAGCCGGACGTGCAACGCTTCGTCGATTTCCTCGAGGTCTCCAAGCGGGGCATCATCCGCTGATATGGGGAGCGCAGTACGGATTGCCATGGTGGCGGGGGAGGCCTCCGGGGATCTCCTGGCCAGCCATCTGATTGCGGCGCTCAAGCAGCACCTGCCGGATGCCGTGTTCTACGGCATCGGCGGGCCGAAGATGCAGGCGCAGGGCTTCGATGCCTGGTGGCCGATGGACAAGCTGTCGGTCATGGGCTATTGGGATGCGCTCAAGCATTATCGCGAGATTGCCGGTATCCGTCGGCAATTGAAGAAACGCCTGCTCGACCTCAAGCCGGATATCTTCATCGGGGTCGATGCGCCTGATTTCAACTTGGGCCTGGAAACCGACCTGCGTTCGGCTGGTGTGCGCACCATGCATTACGTCAGCCCTTCGATCTGGGCTTGGCGCGGTGGGCGCATCAAGAAAATCGCCCGAGCTGCGAATCGCGTGTTGGCGCTCTTCCCGATGGAGCCGCCGCTCTATGAGAAAGAGCGTATACCGGTGACCTATGTCGGGCATCCTATGGCCGACATCATCCCGCTACAGACCAACAAACAGTTGGTGCGCGAGAAGCTGGAACTGCCGCGCAGCGTGCCGATTTTTGCCATGCTGCCGGGGAGCCGTCGCGGCGAACTCGAAATGATGGCCGATACCTTCGTGCAGACGGCACAACTGATTCGCGAGCGTCATTTGCCGAATGCCCAGTTCGTTGTGCCCTTGGCGACCCGCGAGACGCGACTGCAGTTCGAAGCGGCGATCTACCGTCAGCAGGCCGGCGACGTTCCGTTCCGCCTGTTGTTCGGCCATGCCCAGGACGCTCTCGGTGCCGCCGACGTCTCGCTGGTGGCGAGCGGCACGGCGACGCTCGAAGCCGCCTTGCTCAAGCGGCCGATGGTCATCACCTACAAGATCGCCAAGTTCTCCTACTGGCTGATGAAGCGCATGGCCTACCTGCCGTACGTCGGTTTGCCCAACATCCTGTCGGGACGCTTCGTGGTACCGGAGATCCTGCAAAACGAGGCGACGGCGGAAAACCTCTGCGAAGCCCTGGTCAAGCAGTATCAGGACAAGGAAAACGCCGAGGCGGTCGAGGCGGCTTTCACTGAGCTACACCTGCAATTGCGTCAGAACACCGCCGAAAAGGCCGCGCAGGCGGTCTTGCAATGTCTGGCCTGATCGTTCCCGAAGGCCTCGTCTGCGGTATCGACGAGGCCGGCCGCGGACCGCTGGCCGGGCCGGTGGTTGCGGCCGCGGTGATTCTCGACCCGGCCAGACCGATCCAAGGCTTGAACGACTCGAAGAAACTTTCCGAGAAGAAACGCGTTGCCTTGGCCGAGGAAATCCGCGAGAAGGCCGTGGCCTGGTGCGTTGCCGAGGCGAACATCGAGGAAATCGACCGTCTCAACATCCTGCATGCCACCATGCTCGCCATGCAGCGCGCCGTGGCTGGCTTGGCCGTGCGACCGACTTCAGCGCTGGTCGATGGCAACCGTTGCCCCAAGCTTGAAATTCCGGTTGAGGCCGTGGTCAAGGGCGACGGCAAGATTGCCTCGATTGCAGCCGCCTCGATTCTCGCCAAGACCGTGCGCGATGCCGGCATGCTGGAGTTGCACGCCCTGTATCCGCAATACGGTTTCGACCGCCACATGGGCTACCCGACCGCTGCGCATTTCGCCGCCTTGCAGGCGCACGGCGCATCGCCGGTGCATCGCAAGAGTTTCGGCCCGGTGGCCCAACTCTCCTTGCTATGAAACTGATCCAGTCGCGCGACAACGCTTTCTACAAGCAGCTCAAGCGGCTGGCCGAATCCGGGCGCGAACGACGCAAATCCGGGCAGACAGTGCTCGATGGCGTGCATCTGGTCGAAGCCTACGAACAGGCCATCGGCCCGGTCGACACGCTGATCGTCGGTGAATCGGCCCAGCAGGCAGGTGAAATCGCCCGCTTCCTCCAAGGTCGCGACATCGTCGTCTTGAGCGATGCCTTGCTGCGCGAAATCGCTCCCGTCGATACCCCGAGCGGCCTGATGGCCGTGGCGGCCATGCCGCAGGCGACTGCTGCGGTGCACCGGCAAAAAGACGCAATTTTGCTCGACGGCGTGCAAGACCCCGGCAATGTCGGTACGCTGCTGCGTACGGCTGCCGCGGCCGGTATCACGCAAGCAATCCTGTCCCCTGGCTGCGCCTCGGCGTGGTCGCCCAAGGTGCTGCGCGCCGGGCAGGGCGCTCATTTCGTCCTGGCCATCCACGAGGAAGCCGACCTGCTGGATTTCATCGCCCGTTATGAAGGAACCACCGCCGTCACCTGTCTGGATGGCGCTAGCTCGCTATATGAAGCCCGCTGGGAGGAGCCGCTAGCCTGGATTTTCGGTGCAGAAGGGCTGGGGGTACGGCGCGAGTTGATCGATGCGGCACAGCTACGTATCAAGATTCCGATGCCGGGTGCTGTCGAGTCGCTGAACGTTGCAGCCGCGGCGGCAATTTGTCTGTTCGAGGCACTGAGACGGCGCTTGAGTTAAACTCGATTCATCGTGGCTAACTTCAAGTCCTTTGTGTTCGGGTGCTAGCCAAACCCTCGGGCTTGCTGACTCATGAATCAATTTGTCTGCCCTGCCTGCGGCCGTCAGGTTTTCAACCGTCTGCACGGAAAATGTGAATTCTGCGGAAAAGACCTGCCCGCATCGATTTTGCTTTCGCCAGACCAGTTGGCGTATTTGGCCGAAGAGGATCAGAAGATCGAAAAAATCCGGAATGATTTGGCCAGGAGGGCAGCAGAGGAATCGCGCAAGAAAATCCGTCGTCGCGGGGAGGGGGGCTGATTTCTTGGTGCCCATGAAGGGCAAGAGGTCTTGATCAAGCAAAAAGGCGCACCGAAGTGCGCCTTTTTGTTTTTTGCCGATTTTCAGCCCTTCATCGCAGCTTTAACTCCTGCAGGATAGTGGTCGAGATTTCCTCGATCGATTTGGTCGAGGAATCGAGCCAGCGGATGCCTTCGCGGCGCATCATTTTTTCGGCTTCGGCGATTTCGAAGCGGCAGTTGGCCAGCGAGGCGTACTTGCTGCCGGCGCGGCGTTCTTCGCGGATCTGGGCGAGGCGTTCGGGCTGGATGGTCAGGCCGAACAGTTTGCTGCGATGCTTTTCCAGCGTGCCGGGCAGGCGACCACGGTCGAAGTCTTCCGGGATCAGCGGGAAGTTGGCCGCTTTCAGGCCGAACTGCATGGCCAGGTAGAGCGAGGTCGGTGTCTTGCCGCAGCGTGAGACGGCGACCAGGATGACGTCGGCTTCCTCGAGGTCGCGGTCGGTGATGCCGTCATCGTGGGCCAGCGTGTAGTTGATCGACTCGATGCGCTTCTTGTATTCGGAGCTTTCGGCGGAGCCGTGCGAACGGCCGACCGTGTGGTTCGATTTCAGGCCAAGCTCGGCTTCGAGCGGGGCAAGGAATGAGTCGAAGTAGGACAGGCAGAAGGCATCGGCCTGGTGGACGATGTCGGACAGTTCCGGATTGACCAGCGTCGTGAAGACGATGGAGCGCATGCCGTCTTTTTCGCCCTGGGCGTTGATGCGGGCCACCGCTTCCTGGGCCTTTTCCACGCTATCGAGGAAGGGGATGCGAATCTGCTGGAATTCGACGTTTTCGAATTGGGTCATCAGACTGTGGCCGAGGGCCTCGACTGTCAGGCCGGTGCCGTCGGACACGAAAAATACCGTGCGTTTGAGAGTGTTCACCATGGGCGCATTTTAACCGCTGTTACGCAGGCCGGAGGCGATGCCATTGATTGTGATGTGGATGCCGCGGGCGACGCGCTCGTCGGTATCGCCGGCGCGGTGGCGCTTGAGCAACTCGACCTGCAGGTGGTTCAGCGGGTCCATGTAGGGGGCACGCAGTTTCAGTGAGTTGCGCAGCATCGGGTTGTCGGCCAGCAGTTCGTCGCGCTCCAGGATGCTCAGCAGGTGCTGGCGGGTCAGCTCCCATTCGGCCTTGATGCGGCTGAAAATACGCTGGCGCAGCTCGGCATCAGCCACCAGTTCGGCGTAGCGCGAGGCGATGGCGAGGTCGGTCTTGGCCAGCACCATGTCCATGTTGGAGAGCAGCGAGGCGAAGAAGGGCCAGGATTTGAGCATGCGGCGCAGCACGCTCAGACCTTCGGGATTGGCCGACAGGTAGCCGTCCACCGCCGAGCCGAAGCCGTACCAGCCCGGCAGCATCAGGCGGCATTGCGCCCAGCTGAAGACCCAGGGAATGGCGCGCAGGTCTTCGATGCGGTCGGAAGCCTTGCGTGAAGCCGGGCGGCTGCCGATGTTCAGCGAGGCGATTTCGGAAACCACCGTCGATTGACGGAAATAGGTGGTGAAGCCGGGAGTTTCATAGACCAGGCCGCGATAGGCGTTGAAGGCGCGCTGCGACAGGTCGTCCAGTACGCCGTGGAATTGTTCGGCCGGCTCGACCTTGTTCTCGTGGTCGGTCAGGCTGGCTTCGAGCGTGGCGGCGAGCAGCACTTCGAGGTTGCGGCGGCCGGTATCGGCATTGCCGTACTTGGTCGAGATGACTTCGCCCTGTTCGGTCAGACGAATCTGGCCGGAAACGGCACCGGCCGGCTGGGCCAGGATGGCGTGGTAGGACGGGCCGCCGCCACGACCGACGGAACCGCCGCGGCCATGGAAGAGGCGCAGGCGTACCCCGTGATCGCGGAAGACGCGGGTCAGTTCGATTTCGGCCTTGTACAGTTCCCAGCCCGAGGTCAGGAAGCCGCCGTCCTTGTTGGAATCGGAATAGCCGAGCATGACTTCCTGCTCGTCGCCGCGGCTCTGCAGCAGTTCGCGATAGGCCGGCAGCTTGAACAGGCCATCCATGGTGACGGCGCTCTTCTGCAAGTCCTCGATGGTTTCGAACAGCGGGATGACGTTGACGTCGAGGCGGGGCTTTTCGCCCGGCAGCAGCAGGCCGGACTCCTTGAGCAGCAGCGAAAGTTCGAGCAGGTCGGAAACGCCGTCGGTCTTCGAGATGATGCAGTTGGGCAGGGCGGCGGCACCGTACTTGCCGCGCAGTTCGTGGGCGGCAAAGAAGATGGCCAGTTCGCCCTCGGTTTCTTCCGAATAGTTCAGGTAAGGCGAATAGAGCGGGCGCGGCGTGGCGATTTCCTCGACCAGCAGCTTGATTCTTTCGGCCTCGGGCAGCGCTTCGTAATCCGGGCAACGGCCGGCCTTGGCCAGCAGTTCGGCGACGGTGCGGGCGTGTACGTCGGAGTTCTGGCGCAGGTCGATGCTGGCCAAGTGGAAGCCGAAGACCTGCACGGCGCGCAGCAGGCGGCGCAAGCGGCCGCCAGCCAGGCTGGCGCTACCGTTCAGCTTGAGCGAATTGGCCAGCACCTTGAGGTCGGCACGCAGGGCTTCCGGCGTGGCATAGGGTTCGGCAGCGCCGATTTCGTGGCGCACCGGCTCGACATGGTCGAGGGCGCGCGAGGTGGCGGCGAGGCGGGCGTAGATGCCAGATAGGGCGCGGCGGTAAGGTTCGTCGATGCGTTGCGGCGAATGGTCGGTCGATTTCTCGGCCAGCGCGACCAGCTCGGGCGTGACCTTGACCAGCAGGTCGGAGAGCGGCAATTCGCCGCCCAGCTCATGCACTTCGTCGAGGTAGTGGCTGAGTGCCGCGGCGGATTGCAGGCGCAGGGCTTCGCGAAGGATCTCGGCGGTGACGAAGGGATTGCCGTCGCGGTCGCCGCCGATCCAGCTGCCGATGCGGAAGAAGGGCGGCAGCGCCCAGATTTTCTCCGGGTAGCGCTTTTGCAGTTGCTGCGTGGCCTGGATGTAGAGGCGCGGCAGTTCGGTGAAGAAGGTTTCCTTGAAGTAGGAAATGCCGTTCTTGACCTCATCGATCACCTTCAGGCGCACCGGGCGCAGCATGCGCGACTGCCACAGGGTGAGCACGGCATTGGACAGCGCCCAGTCGTTTTCGGCTTCTTCTTCCGGCGTCATCTGTAGGCGCTCGCGCTGGTCGAGCAGGCGGGCGAGGTCGCGGTGATTGCGGATCAGGCTCTGGCGTTGCACCTCGGTCGGGTGCGCGGTGAGCACCGGGGCAACCAGGGCATGGGCGAAGAAGTCGCCGATGGCTTCCGGCGAGACTGCTGCGGTGCACAGGGCATCCAGGGCAAAAACCAGGCTGCCTTCGCGCGGCGGCGAACCGACCAGATCGTGGGCGCGACGACGGCGGATGTGGTGCTCGTCCTCGGCGATGTTGGCCAGTTGCAGGAAGTAGGAAAAGGCGCGGACGACGGCTTGCGTCGTATCGCGCGGCAGCGGATCGAGCAGGGCGGCGAGTTCGTCGCGGCTGCTCGGGTCGCCGCTACGGGCGAAGCGAATGGCGGTCTGACGGACGCGCTCGACGATGTCGAAAACGGCTTCGCCCTCCTGTTCGCGCACCGTGTCGCCGAGAATTCGGCCGAGCAGGCGGATATCATCGCGCAGGGGTTCGTCTTTACCGTGATCGAGCGGGTTCGTTTGCATCGGAGCTGTTCCTGTTCAGAGTGGCCGGTGGTGATTGTTGTTTTCGCTATTCTGGCGCCTGCCTGCAGCAAGCGCTATCCCATTTTTGAAGGCAGCCCGCCACCGGCGGTATCGTGCGGGCTGCCCGGTGGGTCAGTGTTTGCGGACGAGAAGCACGGAGGCTTCGGCGATCTTGGCCAGTTGTTCGGCGACCGAGCCGAGAATCAGCGTGGCCAGGCCGCGCTGGCTGTGGCGACCGATGACGATCAGGTCGACGTTCAGTTCCTTGGCTTTTTCGGCCAGGGTTTCGGAGACGCGGCGTTTCATGGCCTCGATCAGGATGGGCTCGGCGTTAATGCCGGCAACGTCCTGCATGGCGTTGGCGAGCAGCGTTTCGCCGGCACGACGCAGATTGGCGACGGCCGAATCGGCACCGCCCATGTCCAGCATTGCATGGCCGTGCATGTTGAGCAGAACCTCATCGACCACGTGGCAAATATAAAGCTTGGCCTGGCTGGTCTTGGCGATGTGCTTGGCTTCTGCCAGTGCGCAACGTGAGGTTTCGCTGTCGTCGATGGCGACCAGAATGTTCTTGTACATGGTGTGCTCCAGTGAGAGATGTTTAACAGGATAAAGGTACCAAGACGCATCCTTTGGCACAGTTAGGGAAATCCTCAGGTCAGCGGGGCAAGGCGAGCACGCTGCCTGCCCCGATCTGACTCCTTAGTGGAAGTGCACCTCGTCCTTGCCTTCGACCGGCGCTTCGAGATCGGCGCCGACGGCGCGCGACACGAAGGTGATGCAGGCGATCAGGCCGACGAAGATACCGAGCCACATCAGGCCTTCCGGGTTGATCACCGCCTTCGCACCGGCAGCAACCGCTGCCGCGGCTGCAGCGACCGGCTTGACGTAGGTCGGCACCATGCCCGGGAAGACGTAGGCCCACAGCAGATGCATGACGCCGACGATACAGGCCATGATGATCGAGTGCTTGAAGGTGAAGCGGAAGATTTCCGATTCACGACCGACCATGCCGGTGGAGCCGGTGGCAACCGAGATGGACTGCGGCGAAATCATCTTGCCGCAGACACCGCCGCAGGTATTGGCCGACATGGTGATCACCGGATCGATACCGATCTTCTCGGCGGTGACGGCCTGCAGCTTGCCGAACAGCGCGTTGGTCGAGGTGTCGGAACCGGTCATGAACACGCCCAGCCAGCCGAGCAGTGCGGCGAAGAAGGGGAAGGCGGCGCCAGTGGTGGCGACGGCGTAACCCAGCGTGATCGCCATGCCGGAGAAGTTCATGATGTAGGCGAAGCCGAGGATGGTGGCGATGGTGACGATCGGCCACTGCAGCGTCTTCAGGGTGTCACGGGCGACACCACCGGCGGTCTTGAGCGAGGCGCCCATGACCACGATGGAGAAGAACCAGGCGAACAGGATGGCGGTACCGGCAGCCGACAGGAAGTTGAACTTGAAGACGGCCGGCTTGGCCTTGCCTGCCTGGTCGATGACCATCTTGTCGAGGCCGGCGATCGGGAAGGAGAAATCGAACAGGGTCTTGGTGATCTGGTCGAGGGCCTGATTGACCGGCTTGATACCCCAGGCGCAGACGAACAACGACAGGATGATGAACGGTGCCCAGGCACGGAAGATCTGGCCGCCGGTGTAACGCAACTGTTCCTTGCCTTCGCGTTTCGGCTCATGGTCGAAGTGCCAACTTTCCTTCGGATGCCAGACCTTCAGGAAGAGCACGGTGCACACGATGGAGGCGATGGAAGCGATCAGGTCAGGCAGCAGCGGCGCGGTGAGCGGCGAATTGGCCGAGAAGAACTGGGCGAGGGCGAAGGAGCCGCCGCTGACGAAGCAGGCCGGCCAGACTTCGAGGCCTTTCTTCCAGCCGGACATCAGCACGACCAGGTAGAGCGGCACGAAGAAGCTCAGGAAAGGCAGGGTGCGACCGACCATCTGGCTCAGCGCCAGATCGGGAATGCCGGCGACTTGGCCACCAACGACGATGGGAATGCCGATGGCACCCCAGGCGACCGGCGCGGTGTTGGCCAGCAGACAGATCGAGGCGGCGTACAGCGGGTTGAAGCCGAGGCCGGCCAGCATGGCCGAGGTGATGGCCACCGGCGTACCGAAACCGGCCGCGCCCTCGATGAAGGCACCAAAGGAGAAGGCGATCAACAGCGCCTGCAGGCGGCGGTCATCGGAAATGGAGGCCAGCGAGTTCTTGATCACCTCGAACTGGCCGGTCTTGACCGACATGTTGTAGATGAACAGCGCGGTGATGACGATCCAGCACACCGGGAAGAGGCCGAAGGCACCGCCGTAAAGGGTGGATAGCGCGGCCAGATCGACCGGCATGCCATAGACGAAGATGGCGATCAGCACGGCGAGCGAGGTGCCGCCGAGGGCCGCGAAATGACCCTTCATGTGCTTGATGGCGAGGGCCCAGAACAGGAAAAGAATGGGAATGGCCGCGACCAGCGCGGACAGGCCGATGTTGCCGAGCGGGTCGACATTCATTTGCCAAGTCATACAATTGTCCTTATAACAAAAATGGTCAGGTAGCCGTCAGACAGATTTGCCGATCCCTGGCGGCCACCGAGGTTGTCACTTTTTTATCCGGCCCGGAGTTGCAGCTCCCGGCCGGATTTTCTTTTTTTGCCCCCTCAGCAAGCCATGGCGTCCTCCTTGCGCGAACACGCTTCGAGCAGATAGGCGACCGAGCGGTAGGTCAGCCCGGTTTCGGCGGTCAGGCCGATCTCGCAGGTGCGGTTGGTGGAGATGCCGCAGGCGCAGTTGGCCGGCAGTTCGTCGTGAATGTGGCGCAGCGCGTGCTGGTTCAGTTCCGGCACGGCAAAACCGCGGTCGCCGCCGAAGCCGCAGCAGGTGACGCCGGCCGGTTCGACGATTTCCTCGACACAGGCCTTGAGCAAGCTGCGCAACTTGGCGTCGGCGCCGGTGCGCTTGACGCTGCAATTGATGTGCAGGGCCACCGGGCCGGCCTGCTTGGTGATCATCAGGCGCGGCAGCAACGCGTCGTGGGCGAATTCGTGGAAGTCATAGACCTTCAGGCGGCCATCCAGATGCTTCTGCATGCGGGTCGAGCAGGCGCTGGCATCCATGATCACCGGGATGCGGCCGTTGTCGGAAGCCTTGAGCAGCGCGGCTTCGAGTTTCTTCGCCAGGTCTTCGGCCTCTTCGAGCATGCCCTTGCTGGCCAGCATCTGGCCGCAGCACAGCTGGTCGAAACCTTCCGGCAGGATGGGGGTGTAGCCGGCGCGCACCAGCACTTCCTGAACGACGTCGCCGAGCTGTTTTTCGCCGCTGGTGGACGGTCCGAAAATGCGGCCGCCACAGGTCGGGAAGTAGACGACCGGATCGCCTTGCGTGCGGCGTGACGTCGGCGCTTGGCCGGCGTGCGGCATCTTGGCGCGCCAGGCGCCACCGGAGAGGCGATTGACGAAGTTGTCGCCGAGAACGCCGGAAACGGCATGGCCGACCTTGAGGCCGAGGCGGGCGGCGCCGGCGAAGGTGCCGAAATGTTCGCCGGTCCAGCCATGCATGGCGCGGGCGGTATCGCCCAGCTTGCGGCCGCGCAGGCGGCGGGTGAGGTCGCCGGTATCGATGCCGACCGGGCAGGCCGTTGAGCACATCCCGCAGCCGGCGCAGGTGTCGAGGCCCATGTAGGCGTAGTCCTCGCCCATACTGCCGGCGTGCTCGCCGGCGGCGGCACGGCGGGCCAGTTCGCGCACGCTGGTGATGCGCTGGCGTGGGCTGAGCGTCAGGCGGTGCGACGGGCAGAGCGGTTCGCAGAAACCGCATTCGATGCAGCGGTCGACGATGTCTTCGGCGGCCGGCATGGGCTTCAGGTTTTCCAGGTGGGCGTTGGCGTTGTCGTTGATGATCACGCCCGGGTTGAGCAGGCCTTCCGGATCGAACAGGGCCTTAATGCGGCGCATCAGGTCAGCCGCTTCCTTGCCCCATTCCATTTCGACGAAGGGCGCCATATTGCGGCCGGTGCCGTGCTCGGCCTTGAGCGAGCCGTCGTACTTCTCGACGACCAGCTTGCAGACGTCGTCCATGAAGCGGGCGTAGCGGTCGATCTCGGCCTGGTCGCCGAAATCCTGTGTGAACACGAAGTGCAGGTTGCCTTCGAGGGCGTGGCCGAAAATGATCGCCTCATGGTAGCCGTGATGGCGTAGCAGGGCTTGCAGGTCGAGTGTGGCGTCGGCCAGCGACGGCACCGGGAAGGCGACGTCCTCGATCAGCACCGTGGTGCCGGTGCGGCGCATGGCGCCAACAGCCGGGAAGGTGCCTTTACGCACCTTCCAGTACATGTCGCAGGTGGCCGGGTCGGTCGAGAAGACCATCGGTTCGACCGTGGAAATTCCCGAAATGGCCCCGTGCACCGCAGCAATCTTGCCTTGCAACACGGCTTCCGATTCGGCGCGCACTTCGATCAGCAGCGCGGCGGCCTCTTCGCCCAATTCGCGCATGATGGCCGGCAGGCCAGGCTTGTTCTCGACCGAATGCAGGGCCGGACGGTCGAGCAGTTCGACGGCGGCGACTGGTTGCGGCTTGAGTCGGATGACCGCCTCGCAGGCACTGCGGATATCCGGGAAGAAAACCAGCGCCGAGGCCTTGAACGGGTCTTCGACCACGGTCTGGTAGGTGATGCGGGTCATGAAGCCGAGCGTGCCTTCCGAGCCAATCATCAGGTGGGCCAGGATGTCGATCGGGTCCTCGAAATCGACCAGGGCATTGAGGCTGTAGCCGGTGGTGTTCTTGATCTTGAACTTGTGGCGGATGCGGTTGGCCAGCGCCGGATTGGCACGGGTTTCCATGCCCAGACGGTCGAGTTCGGCGAGCAGCGTGGCGTGCGATTTCTTGAAGGCGGCGACGCTAGTCGGGTCTTCGGTATCGAGCAGCGTGCCGTCGGCCAGCATGACGCGCAGGCCGGCCAGCGTGCGATAGCTGTTCTGCGCCGTGCCGCAACACATGCCGGAAGCGTTGTTGGCAGCGATGCCGCCGATCTTGGCCGCGCCGATGGAAGCGGGGTCGGGGCCGATCTTCTTGCCGTACGGGGCAAGCCGGCGATTGACCTCGCCGCCGACCATGCCGGGGCCGACACGGACCTGGCTGGCGTCGTCGGCCAGTTCGAAAGTGGCGAAGCCTTCGCCGATCAAGGCCAGCACGCCATCCGAAATGGCCTGGCCGGAGAGGCTGGTGCCGGCGGCGCGGAAGGTGACGGGCGTCTTGTAGCGGCGGGCGGTGGCCAGCACGTTTCGCGCTTCGTCTTCCGACTCGACGACGGCGACGACCTGCGGGATCAGGCGGTAGAAGCTGGCATCGGTCCCGTAGGCCAGGCGGCGCAGATCGTCGGTAATCACCTGCCGGGCAGGCAGGATGGCTTGCAGGGAGTTGATCAGTGAATTCATTCTCTTGTGTCTTATAGAGGACTGGTCGGGACGAGCGAAAATGTCTTGGTCAAAAAAATCCCGGAGACCAGCGATTGCCGGCACTCCGGGGAAGAGGGATCAGTGGCGTTCCTTCAACAGGTCACGCAGCCGCTTGGGCGCAGGTTGCAGCGGGGTGCGGACGCTGGTCCACCCGGCCTGTTTCTTCGGAGTCAGCCAGCGCAGACGGCTGGCCAGCCAGGAGAAGCTGCGGTAGAGCGCCGGCGAGCTGTAAACGGCCGACCAGCCGCGCCAGATGGCGCTCTGCATGCCGCTGTGTCCGGCGCCCTGGCCGCGCATGGCGGGATTGGCGTGCGGCTCGGAGAAGGCTTCTTCGCGCAGGCGGATCAGCAGTTCGGGAATGGGAATCTTCACCGGGCAGACTTCGCCGCAGGCGCCGCACAGCGACGAGGCGGTGGTCAGGCCAGCGGTGGCTTCCAGACCCAGCATGTGCGGCGAGACGATCTTGCCGATGGGGCCGGGGTAGGTCGTGCCGTAGGCGTGGCCACCGATGCGGGTATAGACCGGGCAGTGGTTCATGCAGGCGCCGCAGCGGATGCATTGCAACGTCTTGCGCAACTGCTCGTCGGCGTAGGCCTGGCTGCGGCCATTGTCGAGCAGCACCAGGTGCACTTCGCCCGGACCATCCTTCTCGCCCGGCTGGCGCGGGCGGGAGATCATGTTGAAGTAGGTCGAGATGTTCTGGCCGGTGGCCGAGCGGGTGAGCAGCGAGTAGAGCGGCGGCACGTGCTCCAGCTTTTCGACGATCTTCTCGATGCCGGTGATGGCGACATGTACGGCCGGCGCGGTGGTACACATGCGGCCGTTGCCTTCGTTCTCGACCAGACACAGCGTGCCGGTCTCGGCCACGGCGAAATTGACGCCGGAGAGGCCGATGTCGGCCTCCAGGAACTTCTGGCGCAGCACGCGGCGGCCGATCTGGATCAGCTCGTCCACATTGTCGGTGTAATCGACGCCCGGCACCTTCTCGGCGAACAGCTTGGCAATCTCTTCCTTGGTCTTGTGGATGGCCGGCATGATGATGTGCGACGGCTTCTCGTCGGCCAGCTGGACGATGTATTCGCCCATGTCGGATTCCAGCGCGCCGATGCCGGCCGCCTCGGCCGCGTGGTTCAGCTCGATTTCCTCGCTGACCATCGACTTGCCCTTGACCATCAGTTTGGCCGAGTGCTTCTGGCAGATGCCGAGGATGATTGCGTTGGCTTCTTCCGGCGTCTCGGCCCAATGGACATTGATGCCGTTGCGCGTCAGGTTGGCTTCGAGCTGTTCGAGCAGATCGGGCAGCTTGGTCAGGTTGTACTGGCGGATCTTCTCGCCGAGCGAGCGCAGGGTTTCCAGTTCTTCCGGATCGGGAAACTGGCCGGCGCGCTTGGTCATCAGGAAATCCATCGCGCCGCGGAAGCTCTTGCGCAGGAAGGGGTTCTCGACCACGTCCTTGGCGCGGGCGCGGAAGCCGACCGAGGGCATGAAGTGCAGGGCGTGCGGGGTCTGCGGTGCGCTCATTGCAGGTTCTCCTCGATCATCAGGACGATCAGCTCCTTCGGGCCGTGCGCGCCGTAGGCCAGCGTCTGCTGGATGTCGGCGGTCTTCGACGGGCCGGAGATGAGCAGGGCATTGGTCGGCAGGCCGCCGGACCAGTGTTCGGCCGTCATCGCCTCGTAGAAAGTGTTGTGGATGTGGGCGGCGTCGAGCAGCACGATATGGACGGGCGGCACCAGCGACATCAGGCGCGGCTCGTCGGCGTCCGGCCACAGGATCAGCGTGCCGGTCTCGGCGATGGCGCCGCGGGCGGCGGTCAGGCTGGCCGGTACGTGGTGGAAGAGTTCTTCCTTCCAGCTTTCGATGGCGCGTTCGTAGTCGAGGCAGGCGATGCCGCTTTGCGGCAGGTCGGCCAGGGCACGCTGGCCGTGCGGCGTCTGGCCGCCAACCAGCAGCTTGTCGATCTGGCGGGCACTCAGCACTTCCCACAGTTTCTGCAGCCAGCCGCCGCGCGACACCGAATAGACCTCGGCATGGGCCAGTTCGATGAAGTGGCGGAAGCGTCTGGCCTTGTCGGCGGCCGATTCGCTCGGCCGATGCGTGGCGAACCAGCCGGCGACATCAGGCGACGCTGCTGCGGTGGACGGCTGGTTTTGCCGCAATTTGGCGAGGATGCGGTCGCGGGCGCTCATTTTGCGGCCTCCTTCTGGGTGCGGCGGAGCAGGAAGCTGGCGATGTGCTCGCCGGGCAGGCTCGGCGTCGTGCGGCCTTCCTGCTGGTCCTTCCAGGCGGCGTGGCCGAGGATGTTCATCAGGCAGCCGCAGTCGGCGCTGACCACGCGCTCGGCGCCGGTGGCCTTCAGCGAGTTGAGCTTGTCCTCGACCATGGCGGCCGAGATTTCCGGCTGCTTGACCGAGAAGGTGCCGCCAAAGCCGCAGCACTCCGCTTCATGGTCCTGCTGCGCCACTTTCACGTTGGCCAGGCCCCCCAGCAATTGCTTGCCGGTGACATGGACGCCCATCTCGCGGCGGGCCGAGCAGGAAGTGTGCAACACGACCGTGCAGTCGCTGCCACAATCTTCCGGCTTGAAGTTCAGTACCTCGACCAGAAACTGGGTCAGTTCGTAGATGCGACCAGAGAGTTTTTCGGCCTGCGCCTTGCGCTGCGGGTCGTTGGCGAACAGGGTGGGGTAGTGATGCTTCATCATCCCGGCGCAGGAGCCGGAGGGCACGACGACCGGCCAGTCGTTCGGAAAAAGCGTCAGTTGCAGTGCAGCGACCTTGCGTGCTTCGTCGGGAAAACCGCTGGTATAGGCCGGCTGGCCGCAGCAGGTTTGTTCCTCGGGAAAGTGCACGCGGATGCCTTCGCGTTCGAGCAGCGTAATGGCATCGAGGCCGGCGCCGGGGAAAAACTGATCCACGACGCAGGTGGCGAAGAAATAGACATCGGTCGGGCGCTGGGCTGGCTGGGTCATCTTGTCTCCGGTGTTTTATTCCAAGTGGTAAAATGGTAAGACCACTTGTTCTTGGGGTGAGAAATTTACGTGAATACAGGCATGTAGTCAATTAGGCTTGGGGAAATCCCTAGGCTTGCACTTTCCGAAACGGCTGATTAAAATGCGCTGGTCTTACCAATCAAAGTGGTCTTACCAATGCCGAATAAAGTGCAGGTGCCGCGTATTTCGGATGCCATCGCTTCCACGCTGGAGCGTCGCATCCTCGAAGGCTCGTTGAAGCCGGGCGACCGCTTGCCTGCCGAACGCGAATTGGCGGCCGAACTGGGCGTCTCCCGCCCGAGCCTGCGCGAGGCGATCCAGAAACTGGCCTCGAAGGGCATGGTGCAGAGCCGTCAGGGTGGCGGTACCTTCATTACCGCCGCGCTCGAGTCGAGCTTCTCCGATCCGTGGCAGGACATGATGGGCAAGCACCCGAACCTGCGCGAAGACATGCTGGAGTTCCGCCGCATGCTTGAGGGTCAGGCTGCCGAGTGGGCTGCCGAACGCGCCACTGAGGCCGACCTGCAGCGCCTGGAGCAGACCTTCAGTGCCTTGAAAGCCGCTTTCGAAGCGGATGATGCCGAAAAGCGCTCCGAAGCCGACATCGCCTTCCACCAGGCCATCGGCGACGCCGCCCACAACGTGCTGATCGGCCACCTGTCCGGCGCGCTGCTCAACCTGATGCACGACAACATCCGCCTGAACCTCGGCGAACTGAAGAGCGTGCCGGCGGCCAATCGCCTGCTGATGGGCCAGCATGAGTCCATCTACCAGTCGATCCGCGACAACAAACCGCAGGCTGCGCGCTCCGCGGCCGAGACGCATATCGATTTCGTGCGCGAAACGCTGGCCCAAACGCTGCGTTCCGTCGCCCGTCGCGAGACGGCCGAACGCCGCCTCAACACCGATTTCTCAAACTCCTGATTTTCAATTCGACCCCCTGAAAGGACTCCTGATGGAAGCTCTTGTCATCCCCTTCGAAAAACTGCGCATGACTGACGTCGACCAGGTCGGCGGCAAGAACTCTTCGCTCGGCGAAATGATTTCGCAGCTGGCCGACACCGGCGTGCGCGTGCCGGGTGGCTTTGCTACCACGGCGCATGCCTACCGCGTCTTCCTGTCGCAATCGGGCCTCGATGCCAAGATCAACGCGGCGCTCGACGCGCTGGATGTCGATGACGTCAACGCCCTGGTCAAGACCGGTGCCGAGATTCGCCAGTGGGTGCTCGATACCCCGTTCCCGATGGAACTGACCATCGCCATCACCGAGCAGTACCAGCGCCTGGTGGCCGAATCCAATGCCGACATGTCCTTCGCCGTGCGTTCCTCCGCCACCGCCGAAGACTTGCCGGATGCTTCCTTCGCCGGCCAGCAGGAAACCTTCCTGAACATCGTCGGCCTGGAAAACATCATGCACGCGATCAAGGAAGTGTTCGCTTCCCTGTATAACGACCGTGCCATCTCCTACCGTGTACACAAGGGCTTCGTCCACGCCGACGTCGCCCTGTCCGCCGGCATCCAGCGCATGGTTCGCTCCGACAAGGGCGCCGCTGGCGTGATGTTCACCCTCGACACCGAATCCGGCTTCCGTGACGCCGTCTTCGTCACCTCCAGCTACGGCTTGGGCGAAACCGTCGTGCAGGGTGCGGTGAATCCGGACGAGTTCTACGTGCACAAGCCGATGCTCGATGCCGGCAAGAAGGCTGTTGTTCGCCGCAACCTCGGCTCCAAGATGATCAAGATGGTCTTCGCCGCCGAGAAGGTTGCCGGCAAGTCCACCATCACCGAGGATGTCGAAGAATCCCTGCGTCACCAGTTCTCGATCAATGACGAAGAAGTCATGGAACTGGCCCGCTACGCCCAGATCATCGAAAAGCACTACGGTCGTCCGATGGACATCGAATGGGGCAAGGACGGCGTCGACGGTAAGTTGTACATCCTGCAGGCCCGTCCGGAAACCGTGCAGTCGCAAGCTGCCGCCGGCAAGCAGGAAAAGTTCAAGCTGAAGTCCTACTCCAAGGTGCTGGCTTCCGGCCGCGCCATCGGCCAGAAGATCGGCGTTGGTCCGGTCCGCGTCGTCAAGGATCCGAAGGAGATGGATCAGGTCAAGCCGGGCGACGTGCTGGTCGCCGACATGACCGACCCGAACTGGGAACCGGTCATGAAGCGCGCTTCCGCCATCGTCACCAACCGTGGTGGCCGTACCTGCCACGCCGCGATCATCGCGCGTGAGCTGGGCATCCCGGCCATCGTCGGCTGCGGCGACGCCACCGAAACCCTGACGGAAGGCGAAGTCGTCACCGTTTCCTGTACCGAAGGCGACACCGGCCACGTCTATCGCGGCCGCCTCGACTACGAAGTCACCACCCGCGACATCTCCGCCATGCCGGATGTGCCGGTCAAGGTCATGATGAACGTCGGCAACCCGGAACTGGCCTTCGAATTCGCCCAGCTGCCGAACGCCGGCGTCGGTCTGGCCCGCGTCGAGTTCATCATCAACAACGTCATCGGCATCCACCCGAAGGCCATCCTCGACGTCGAGCGCCTGCCGGCCTCCAAGCGCGACGAGATCAAGCGCCGCGCCCGTGGCTACGCCTCGCCGAAGGACTTCTTCGTCGAGAAGCTGGTCGAAGGTGTGGCCACCATTGCCGCCGCCTTCTACCCGAACCCGGTCATCGTCCGCCTGTCCGACTTCAAGTCCAACGAATACCGCAAGCTGCTCGGCGGCGAACTGTACGAGCCGGAAGAAGAAAACCCGATGCTCGGCTTCCGTGGCGCTTCCCGCTACATCGCCGAAACCTTCCGCGACTGTTTCGAGATGGAATGCCGCGCCATGAAGCGCGTGCGTGAAGAAATGGGCCTGACCAACGTGCAGTTGATGGTTCCGTTCGTCCGCACCGTCGGCGAAGGCCAGGCCGTGGTCGATCTGCTGGCCGAGCATGGCCTGAAGCAGGGCGAAAACGACCTGAAGCTGATCATGATGTGCGAAATCCCGTCCAACGCCCTGTTGGCCGACGACTTCCTGAAGATCTTCGACGGCTTCTCCATCGGTTCGAACGACCTGACCCAGCTCACCCTCGGTCTCGACCGCGACTCCGGTCTGGTCGCCAACCTGTTCGACGAACGCGACCCGGCCGTCAAGATGCTGCTCGGCATGGCCATCGCCGCCGCCAACAAGGCCGGCAAGTACATCGGTATCTGCGGCCAGGGCCCGTCCGACCACCCGGATCTGGCCGAATGGCTGATGGACCAGGGCATCAGCAGCATCTCGCTGAACCCGGACACCGTCGTCGACACCTGGACCCGTCTGGCGACGCACAAAAAGGCGTAATGCTGCGGTGCACGGCTAGAAATAGCCAAAAATGAAGAAGGCCGGGAGCGATCCCGGCCTTTTTGTTTTGCGCTGCGACGATTTGCCGCAGCTTTCGGGCGCCTTGAGCGGCGCCGGATTGATCCCGGTTAAAGCGGCTGGAGAATTACCCGATAAAAATAGTTGGGTATTTTTAATCCAACCCGAAGGAGATCGGATGAAGACGAATCGCTTGCCATCGACACTTGCGTTCCTGCTGGCCATGGCCACTGCCGGGAGCCAGACGGCCTGGGCGGCCGCGGACCACCATCACCATCATGGCGACGGCGCCGAGCAGAAGCTGCAACTGAACGCCGGGAAGAAATGGGTGACCGATGCTTCGCTGCGCCAGGCGATGGATGGGATCAATCAGGCAATGGTGACGGCGGTGCCGCTGATTCACAAGAACCGTTTCAGTGAGGCTGATTACGCCAAGCTGGCAGCCGGGATCAACGAGAAGGTGGCTTATGCGGTGGCGAACTGCCAGCTCGCACCCGAGGCCGATGCCATGCTGCATCTGGTGATCGCCGAGTTGACGGCCGGGGCTGAGGCGATGGCGGGCAAGGGCGGTGCTTCGCGGCACGACGGCGCTGTGCGCGTGCTGCAGGCATTGCAGTCGTATGGCAAGTATTTCCAGCATCCGAACTGGAAGGCTGCCCGAGGCTGAGTTTGGCTTCCCCTTGAGGGGCATGAGCGCCATTGGCAATCTTGCCCCTTGTTGGTGCGATTTATTTTTACAAAGGATCAATTGCGACGCTTCGGCCATGTGTCTGACGTTGGCCTGACGCTCGGTGGGATGCGATACTTCGGCCCATGCAGTCGAATTACATCCTCGCCGTCCTCGTTTTGCTCAGCTCTGCGCTGAGTGTCGTCTATCTTGCTCACCGCTTCCGCTTGCCGTCGCTATTGGCATATCTTGCCATCGGCATCGCGCTCGGGCCGCATGGCCTGAAATTGCTGGCCGAGACCCGTGAGGTCGAAACCCTGGCCGAGTTCGGCGTGGTCTTCCTGATGTTCTCGATTGGCCTGGAGTTCAGCATTGCCAAGCTGCGGGCCATGCAGACCATGGTGTTCGGCTTTGGCGGCAGCCAGGTGTTGCTGACGGCCACGGCGACGACGCTGGTTGCGCTGTTTGGCTACGGCCAGCGTTGGGAGACAGGGCTGGTTGTCGGGCTGGCGGTGGCGATGTCGTCGACCGCCATCGTGGCGCGCATGTTGTCGGAACGCTTCGAACTGCATTCGCGTTCGGGCCGGCAAACCATGGGGGTGCTGCTGTTTCAGGATATTGCCGTCGTTCCGTGTCTGATTCTGTTCCCGGCACTGGCCCGGCCGCAGGATTCACTGGCGCAGTCGCTGCTGATCGCTGCACTCCAGACCACGGTTGTGCTGGTGCTGCTGATCGGCCTGGGCAAGCGTCCACTCAAGGCTCTGCTCGATCTGGTCGCCCGCCGTCGTTCGGAGGAATTGTTCGTACTGACCACGCTGTGGATCGTCGTTGCCCTCGGCTACCTGACCCATGCCGCCGGCCTGTCGCTGGCGCTGGGCGCCTTCATCGGTGGCATGCTGATTTCGGAAACGATGTACCGGCATCAGGTGGAAGCCGACATCCGGCCCTTCCGCGACATCCTGCTCGGGCTGTTCTTCATTACCGTCGGGATGCTGCTGGATCTTTCCTTTGTCTTCTCCAATATCCTGCTGCTGCTCTTGGCTGTCTTGCTGCTGGTGGCCGGCAAGGGATTGGTGGTCTTCCTGCTTGCCAAGATCGTGCGCAGCCCGATGGATGTCTGCCTGCGCACGACGGCACAGCTGGCACAGGCGGGTGAATTCGGCCTGGTCCTGATCCAGCTTGGTTATGAATTGAACCTGATCGGCAAGGATGTGTTTCAGGTCACCTTGTCAGCCATGCTGATTTCGATGTTCATCGCTCCCTTCCTGATCGAGTGGGCGGCCCGCGTTTCAGGCAGCATGGCCAAGGGCGATTGGGCGCACAAGGCGAAAGTGGTGCACGACATCGCCGTCAGTTCCTTCTCGCTGGATCAGCATGTGATTCTCTGCGGCTACGGACGCACGGGCGAGAATGTGGCGCGCTTTCTGGCCGAGGAGGATATCCCCTATGTCGCCCTCGATCTCGATCCGGCCCGCATCAAGCAGGCGCCGCTGAAGAACGGCGTGCTCGCCTTCGGCAATGCCGAGCGGCCCGAAGTGCTGAAGGCGGCGGGCATCGCCCGGGCACGCGGTGTGGTCATCGCTTACCACGATGCCCATTCGGCCGAGCGCATTATCCAGTTGGTGCGGCATGAGTCGGCCACCATTCCGATCATCGTGCGAGCAGCCGACGAATCGTCGGTGGGCAGGCTGAAGGCGGCCGGGGCGACCGAGGTGATCCCGGAAGTGCTGGAGGGCAGTCTGATGATTGCCGCCGAAGCGCTGGTGCAGTTTGGCGTGCCGGTCGATACGGCGATGGGGCGCGTGCGGGCGGCGCGGGCCCAGCGCTATTCCTCGCTGCGGGAGTTTTTTGGCGGCTGAGTGCCGGCCGCGAGCAGCGGCTTAGTCGGCCTGAACGCTGTCGCGGCAGATGGCTGAAGCCTTGGCCGAGGCCGCCTTCTCCAGCAAACGGACGAACTCGTCGGAATAGGCCGAGCAGGCGGCGCGCTGGTCGCGGATGAAGCGGACGTGTCGCTCGAGTGCCCAGGCGATGGTGTTTTCCCATTCGCGATTGCCGCGCGTCAGGTTGGCCAGCGCGTCAAGCAGGCCGAGCGCGAGGTTTTCCTTCCAGTAGCGCGTCTCGCGCTTGGCGCCCTTGGGCAGCGGGGTGTTGAGCTGGAGCATCAGCTCGTTGTATTTCATGAACAGCTCGACCGCCTTGGCGTGGGTTTCGGCCTGGCGGCTGTCGCGCTCCAGGCGCAGCGTTTCGTCGTGCAGGGCGATGGAGGCGCGCTGGGCGCGTTGGGTGTCGGCGAACTGGCTGGCACCGGCGATCAGCACGACGATGGCAACGGCTGCGGCAGCCACGGTAGCGAGGTAGGCGGCGCGCTTCAAGCCGGCATCCTGGCCGCTGGTGGCAGTGCCTTGGGCCAAGGTGGCGGGCGGCGATGCGGGCAAGGCGTGGGCGGAAGGTTCCGCGCTCGGCGTGGCGGTCACCGATGTGGCCGGGGCGGCCACGGTTTCTTCAGCCATGGCTTCGCCGGCAGGCTCGACCGTATCCGCCGCCAGGTTATCGCTGACCAGCACCATGCGCGTCCGTGCTCGACGCGGTGCTGCCGGCTTGCGGCGCTTGGCGCCGGCATCCGCTTCGGCTTCCGGCGCAGCGGCAATGGGGCTGAGGATGTCGGAGGCGACGGCTTTGACTCGTTCGCCGGGGAAGGGCAGTGCTTCCAGTTCGGGCAGCGACAGCTGTTCCTGCTTCTTGCTTGTTTCTCTCGCCATGGGCTTCTTGTAATGGTTGCCGCGCTTGTGCCAGCGCGTTCTCGGGGGCGCGCATTATAGAGAAAGTTGGCGGCCCGTGCCGGTTTTTGCCGAGTTTTGGCGACTGCTGCGGTGCACTGGCCGAAACAGGCAAAACAGGCCGGGGATTTCCGGCCTTCTTTTTGGTGCTGGTGACGAGGCTTACAGCACGACCTGCGAGCCCAGTTCGACCACGCGGTTGGACGGAATCTTGAAGAAGGCCGTGGCGCTGCCAGCGTTGCGGAACATGGCGATGAAGAGCAGTTCGCGCCAGTAGGCCATGTCCGAGCCGAGGCGGGGAATCAGGGTTTCGCGGCCGAGGAAGAATGAGGTGTCCATCATGTCCAGCGCCAGTCCCGCTTCGCTGCACAGGGCGAGGGCGGCCGGAATGTCGGGCTCGTCCTTGAAACCGTACTGGACGACGACCTGGCTGAAATTGGCGCCGAGACGATGGATTTCCGCGCGGTCCACATCCGGCACGTAAGGCACGTCGAAGACCTGAACGCTGAGGATGACCACCTGCTCATGCAGGGCCTTGTAATGCTTCAGGCTGTGCAGCAGGGCATGCGGCACCACGCCAGGGTTCTGCGTCAGGAACACGGCGTTGCCGGAGACGCGCTCGATGTCGTGGTCGCCGATGCTGGCGACGAAACCTTTCAGGTCCATGGCGTCCTCGGCCAGGCGTTGCTTGAGCAATTCACGGCCGCGCTTCCAGGTGGTGAGCAGGATGAAGATCGCCAGGCCGAAGGCCAGCGGGAACCAGCCGCCATCCGGAATCTTGATCGAATTGGCGAAGAAGAAGCCGCAATCGACGCAGATGAAGGGCAGGGCGCCGAGGATTGCGCGCAGCGGGTGCCAGTTCCACAGCCGCACAGCGACGGCGATGGCCAGGATGTTGGTGATCAGCATGGTGCCGGTGACAGCGATGCCGTAGGCGGCGGCCAGATTCGACGAGGAGCCGAATTCGACGACCAACGCGATGATCGAGATCAGCAGCAGCCAGTTGATCGCCGGCAGGTAGATCTGGCCAATTTCCTTCTCCGAGGTGTGCTGGATTTCCAGGCGCGGCGTGAAACCGAGCTGGATAGCCTGCTGGGTGATCGAGAAAGCGCCGGAAATGACTGCCTGCGAGGCGATGATGGTGGCGACGGTGGCCAGGATGACCAGAGGATAGCGCGCCCATTCCGGCGCCAGCAGGTAGAAGGGGTTTTCGATGGCGGCGGGATCGGCCAGCAGGAGCGCGCCCTGGCCGAAGTAATTGATGACCAGCGCCGGCATGACGTAGCCCAGCCAGGCGTACTGGATCGGCTTGGCGCCGAAATGGCCCATGTCGGCGTAGAGCGCTTCTGCCCCGGTAATACAGAGGACGACGGCACCCAGCGAGAAGAAACCGAGGGCCGGGTTGGCCGACAGGAAATTGTAGCCCCACAGCGGATTGAGCGCGGCGAGCACACTAGGATTTTCGACGATGGCCAGCAGGCCGAAGGCGGCCAGCACGGCGAACCAGATCACCATGACCGGCCCGAACAGCGCACCGACGCTGGCCGTGCCGCGGCGCTGGAAGATGAACAAGCCGACCAGGATGACCAGCGTGATCGGGATGATGTAGGGCGTAAAGGCCGGCGTGATGATCTCCAGGCCTTCGACGGCCGAAAGCACCGAGATGGCCGGGGTGATCACGCCGTCGCCATAGAACAGCGCGGCACCGAACAGGCCGAGGGTGACCAGCAGTTTCTGCTGCCAGGTGCCGGGCGTGCCCTTGTGCAGCGCCAGAGTCATCAAGGCGATGATGCCGCCTTCGCCCTTGTTGTTGGCGCGCATGATGAAGGCGACGTATTTGAGAGTGACGACGATGAGCAGCGACCAGAAGAAGAGCGACAGGATGCCGAGCACGTTGTCCGGGGTGATCGGCACCGGATGGTGCGCCCCGCCGAAGACTTCCTTGATCGAATAGAGCGGGCTCGTGCCGATATCGCCATAAACGATGCCGAGCGCTGCCAGCGTGAGCGTCGCCAGACGCTTACGGTCTTGTTGCTGTTGCATGATTTTCCCCTACGGCTGGAAGCGGTAGCCCACGCCGGTTTCTGTCAAAAAGTGTTTGGGTTGGGTCGGGTCGTCTTCGAGTTTCTGGCGCAGATGGCCGACATAGACCCGCAGGTAATGGCTGCTCTCGACATAAGTCGGGCCCCAGATTTCGCGCAGCAGGTTGCGCTGCGTCAGTACCTTGCCGGGATGCGCGAGCAGGGCACAGAGCAGGCGGTATTCGATCGGCGTCAGGTGCACCGTCTCGCCGTTGCGGCTGACCAGTCGGCGCGACAGGTCGACCGCCACATTGCCGAACTCGACCAGCGGCGAGGCTGCCTCGCCGCTACGGCTGCGCCGACGCAGCAGGGCACGGACGCGGGCGCGCAGCTCGCCGACGCTGAACGGCTTGGTCAGGTAGTCGTCGGCCCCGGCGTCGAGCGCGTCGATCTTGTCGTTTTCCTGCGAGCGGGCGGACAGGATCAGGATGGGAATATCCGACCAGCCGCGCAGGTCGCGGATCAGCTCGATGCCATTGCCGTCGGGCAGGCCGAGATCGAGGATGAGCAGGTCGGGCTGGCGCGAGCCGGCTTCGAGCAGACCTTGGGCCATGGTTTCGGCTTCGTTCACCTGGCAGCCTTCTTCCTCGACGGCGACGCGCACGAAGCGGCGTATCTGCTTCTCGTCCTCGACGATCAACACCTTGGCGGGCGTGCTCATAGGTGTTCCTCCTCGATCACCGGCGGCTCGCCCACGGGCAGCGTGAAGCTGACGGCGGCGCCGCCGGTGCTGCGGTTCTCGGCGCGGATGCTGCCCTGGTGCGCTTCGACGATGGCCTTGCAGATGGCCAGGCCGAGGCCAGTGCCCGGCTTACCGCTTTCCGGATGACCGCGCACGAACATGTTGAACAGCTCGTCGTGCTGCTGGGCGGGAAAGCCGGGGCCGTGGTCGGCGACGGTAATCTCGACCGCATCGCCCTGGCGGCTGGCGCTCAGTTCAATATCGGTCTGGGGTGGCGCGTACTTGGCGGCGTTTTCCAGCAAATTGCACAGCACGCGCTCGATCAGCACGGCGTCGAATTCGAGCAGCGGCAACTGCCTGTCGAGATCGACCTTGATCCGGTGGCCGGCCAGCGCATTGCCGAGCAGCTTGATGCTGGCACCGACGACTTCTTCCAGCGGCTGCCATTCGCGGCGCAGCGTCACTTCACCGGCATTCAGGCGGGCCATGTCGAGCAGGTTGCCGACCAGCCCGGCCAGGCTGGCGGCCTGCTCGTGCAGGGCCTGCGAGGTTTCCAGCGCAGCCGGCGGCAAGGGCGGCTTGATCAGCGACAGCGAGTCGGCCAGGCCGACCATCGCCGTCAGCGGCGTGCGCAGGTCGTGCGACAGGGCGGAGAGAATCGAGCTGCGCAGGCGCTCGGTCAGCATGTTCAGCTCGGTCGTCTTGGCCACCTCAGCGTAATGCAGGCGTTCGAGCGCCACGGCGATCAGCGAGGCGAGGGCTTCGAGCAGCGACAGCGTTGCGTCGCTCGGTTCATCGGAGTTGGTCGGAAAACCGACGGCCAGCACGCCGCGCAGGCGCATCGTGGCATTCAGCGGCAGATAGAGCGAAGCCAGGCCAAGGCCGCTGACTTCGTCGCTACGCACCAGCTTGCCGCTGTGGAAGGCGACTTGCGCCAGGTGGCTTTCGACGAAATGCGCTTCGGCCGGGGCCGGCGTCGCCAGCGTCTTGCCGCCCTCGGCCGGCAGCAGGATGACGCTGTGCGCATTGGCCTGGGCTTGCATGAAGGTGTGCACCAGTTCGCCGACCTGCTCGATGCTCAAGGCGCCGGCCAGTTGGCGGGCCAATTGATAGAGCGCCTGCGTGCGTTGCTCGCGGTGTTCTGCCTCACGGGCTTTTTGCCGCAGGATGGAGGTGAAGTGCGTGGTGGTCAGCGCCGTGACCAGCATGACGGCGAAGGTGACCAGGTACTGGATGTTGCTGACCGCCAGCGAGAAGCGGGGCGGGACGAAGAACACGTCGAAGCACAGGACGCTGAGCACCGAGGCGAGAATCGCGGCGTTGCGGCCGAGCTGGACGGCGACGACCAGCACCGTCAGCAGGAACAGCATGACGATGTTGGCGAGATCGAGATAGCCGAGCAATGGCGTCGCCAGCAGGGTGGTGACGACGCAGGCGACGACGGTCAACGCGTAGCGCCGACTGGGTGTCAGCCGGTCCAGCTTGCTAGCGGTCGTTTGGGTTTCGGTCGTCATGGCATATCTCTGTGATCGGATGGTGTCAGACTAGGCCAAGCCGTATAAAAACGCCGATCATTCTGGCGGTAAGGGCGTAAAAATGTCGTAAAAGTTGCTGGCGCGCTTGCCCGAGCGGTTGCTGCGGTGCACTGTCGAAAATGGCCCAAAACCGTCGTTCGCTGCCGCGCCGGCCCTACTTTGGCAGGAGCGGCATCCTCCGAATGGCGGATATGGTCATTCGCCCATTTCACCTAGCATGACCAGCCCCCAATGAGACGGGCCAGCGACGGCTCGCATGAACGGCATGGAAGCTGAACAAGACGCTAACAAGGGCAGCGAGCCCCCGGAACTGGAATTGTCCGACGAGGACATCCTCGACGCGTTGGCCCATGTGCCGGGCTATATCGATATCAGTACCGAGGACTTTCGCACGGTCTATCACCTGGCTTGGCGGCATGCCCTGCAACGCCTGCGGGAAGAGCGGAAGGCGCTGGATAAGGACGATACCGCGTGAAGCTCGAAACAAACTGGCGGGATTATCTGCGCAAGATGCGCGGCACGACGCGCGGCAGCCCGCCGCGGGTGAGCAACGAGGAGATTGCGCTGTCCTGGCTCGGCGCCTTTTGCGGCATCGCCCTGCTCGGGTGGCTCGGTGAGCATTACTTCAACGAGGGCGATCGGGTGCTGCTGATCGGCTCCTTCGGTGCCTCGGCCGTGCTGCTCTTCGGTGCGGTGCGCAGCCCATTGGCGCAGCCGCGCAACCTGATCGGCGGCCATGTGCTGTCGGCGCTGGTCGGCGTGATCTGCTGGAAGTGCCTCTATTTCATGCCCTGGCTGGCCGGTGCGCTGGCCGTGGCGACGGCCATTGCCTTGATGCACGCAACGCGCACCTTGCATCCGCCCGGCGGGGCGACGGCGCTGATCGCCGTCGTCGGCTCCGGTGAAATCCATCGCCTCGGCTTCTGGTATGTGCTGACGCCCGTCCTGCTCGGTGCCGTGCTGATGCTGGTGATCGCCTTGCTGTTCAACAACCTGGCGCGCTCGCGGCGTTATCCGGAAATCTGGTTTTAGCTCATTGCTGCGGTGCACTGCCGAAAACGGGCAAAAAACAAAAGGCCGGAATTTCCGGCCTTTTTGCTGGGCAGTGAGTGGCTTAGCGGGCGACCTTGAGCAATTCCACTTCGAAGGTCAACGTTGCGTTCGGCGGGATGACGTTGCCTGCACCGCGGCTACCGTATGCGATGTCCGGCGGACAGGTCAGCTTGGCCTTGCCGCCTTCGCGCATCTTGGCGACGCCTTCGGTCCAGCAGGGGATGACGCGATTGAGCGGGAAGGTGGCCGGCTCGCCACGCTTGTAGGAGCTGTCGAACTCGCGACCATCGGTCAGCGTGCCCCGGTAATGCACCTGAACGGTGGATTGGGCGTTGGGCTGCGCGCCGTTGCCGTCCTTCAGCGATTCATAGACGAGGCCGGAAGCAGTTTTTTCCGGGGCGGCAGCGTGGGCGGCCGTGCCGGCGATCAGGGTCAGTGCGGCCAGGGCGAGACGGAGCGAAGCTTTCATGGTGGTGGCTGTAGGTAGTGATGAAAGGAAGGGGCCGATTATCGCCTTGAAATCACGGCAAGTGAATTGGGAAAGGGGAGGCGTATTGCGTCGATATTTGCCGTTTCAAATGACGTTTGAATTGAACGTTGTCGACTCGTTGTGGTCTTAGTGTCAAACGTTCGTTTGTTGAACATATTGATTTATCAGTAAGTTTTTTGCGGGGTTTCCTAATGATTAACGCGTTGATTGAATATGGCATGATTTAGATCAACTTGATTTTGCTATTTCGTTGTCATTATTCGTAACTACTGAAGGGTGTTCGCTGAGTTATGGAGAAAGGCAAGATGCATTCAGAGCAGGGTGCGGATTTGTTTCACCGCAACAAGGCTGGCTTGATATTGCCGATGCTACTGTTGTGGACCGTGCTCGCCTGGGTTGTGGCGCATCGCTACACCGAGCGGGTGATGGACGAAACACTCGAACACCAAAGCCAATTGGCCGCTCGCCAGCTCGATTCCCTGGTCGGTAACATCGAAGAAACCCTGCTATCCCTGCGTGGCATTCCCAAGCTGCTTGCCAAGGATGTCCAGGTCGAGCGAGCCTTGCAGCAGTTTTCGCTCAATGGTGAACCGTCGCCCTTGCCTCATGCCGAGCGTAAGGCGGCGTGGGCGGCCAATCCGGAATTACAGGCAGTCAATTCGCTGTTCGTCGCTGCGGCCGATGCGCTGAAAGCCGACGCCATCTGGCTGCTCAACGCCGGCGGAGATTGTGTTGCTTCGAGCAACCACATGACGCCGATCAGCTTCATCGGCAACAACTACGCCGAGCGTGAGTATTATCGTGAAGCGAAAACCGGCCTGCCCGGCGAGCAGTATGCAATTGGCAGAAATAGCCAGGTACCGGGGCTGTATTTCTCCTATCCGGTCATGGCCAATGGCGTTTTTGCGGGCGCTGTTGCGACCAAGCGTGATATCACCGATTTCATGCGGTGGACCGGGCAATTCGAATCCTTCATCACGGATGCGAATGGGGTGATCATCCTGTCCCGCGACAACCGCCTTAACTTGCGTACGGTACCCGGTGCCAGTGTCGGTTCGAAGCCCGAGGCCGAGTTGCAGGCGCAGTATCGGCGTGCCAGTTTCGTACCGCTGTCGATCGAGGCCTGGGGGGCGGCCTTCGGGCAGCGCCTGGTCCGCCTCGACGGCGGCGATACGCCGTATGTACTGGTCCGCAAGAAGGATACGATGCAGGCGATCGAGGTCTTTTTGCTCCACCCCAGCCCAGAGCTCGCCCAGCAGCAAAGTCAGGAAACGAGCATCTTCGTGCTGCTTGCCTCCGTCGGCAACCTGCTGATCGTCGCCATCTACGCCTCGGTGCTCTACACGCTCAGCCTGCACCGCGAGAAGGAAGCCTCGCTACGCGCGGCGAGCGAGCTTGAAGGCTTGGTTGCGGTGCGCACCGACCAATTGCGCGCGGCCAAGGAGGAGGCCGAGCGGGCGGCGCGGGCCAAAGCCGAGTTCCTGGCCAATATGAGCCATGAGATTCGCACCCCGATGAATGCCATCATCGGCTTCACCCGCCTGCTGATGCGCGACGGCCCCAGCCTGGAACAGCGCGAACGCCTGGAAAAGATCGGCAATGCAGGCGACCACCTGTTATCCATCATCAACGACATTCTCGACCTGTCGAAAATCGACGCCGGCAAACTGCAACTGGAATACACCGAGTTCCCGACCAGCGCCGTACTCGATGGGGTTCGCTCACTGATTTCCGAAGCGGCGCGGGCCAAGGGGCTGGAAGTCGAAGTCGATTACGGTAACGTGCCATCCTGCCTGAAAGGCGATCCGACGCGCCTGCGCCAGGCTTTGCTCAATTACGCGAGCAATGCGGTGAAATTTACGGCCACCGGCAAGGTCAGCCTGCGGGCGCGGGTGCTTGACGAAGATCAGGAGAGCCTTTTCGTCCGTTTCGAAGTCGAGGATACCGGCATCGGTATCGCTCCCGACAAGTTGTCGACCCTGTTCCGCGCTTTCCAGCAGGTCGATGCCTCGACTACCCGGCAGTTCGGCGGCACCGGCCTCGGGCTGGCCATTACCGACCGCCTGGCCCGTCTGATGGGCGGCGAGACCGGGGTCGATAGCGAGCCGGGCAAGGGCAGCCGTTTCTGGATCAGCGCCCGCTTCGGCAAGTGCCATAACGTCGGCGTCTATATCCATTCGCTGGTGCACGACGACAGCGAGGAACGCCTGCGCGCCGCGCACGACGGCAGCCGTATCCTGCTCGTCGAGGACGATCCGATCAATCAGGAAGTGGCGCTCGCCTTGCTGGCTGAGACCAGACTGGTTGTCGATGTGGCCGACGACGGCCAGCAGGCGGTCGAGAAAGCCGCTGCCTCGCACTACAAGCTGATCCTGATGGATATGCAGATGCCACGCATGGACGGCATCGAAGCGACACGCGCCATCCGCCTGCTACCGGGCTGCGCCAGCGTACCGATCATCGCCATGACGGCCAATGCCTTCAGCGAAGACCAGCAGCGCTGCCTGGAAGCAGGCATGTCGGACTTCATTGCCAAGCCGGTCGAACCCGAGGTCTTGTTCAAGACCTTGGTCAAATGGCTGGATGACACGCTGAAACCGACCGCCTGAGTCGGCGTTTTCCCTCCCCTGGCTTGCCGCATCAGGCAAAATAATAAAAACAGGAGGACGAACATGGTTGCAGGAAACCTCGTAAACAAGCTGCGCTCCTTGATGGGCGGCAGCGAAGAACGTGTCGGGCTCAATGCCAAGGGTGTCGAGAAGCTGCGCGCCCAGTTGCGCGAATGCGCGGCCGGGCAGGGCGGCGAAGTTTCGGCTCGGGTGCGTGCCGGCAAGCTGGCGGAAACCTATCTCGGCCTGAACGACGAAGGCCGCCACCAGTTCCTGAAGCTGATCGCACTCGAGTTCGGGCCGGACCCGAAGAAGGTCGACAAGGCCCACGCGGCCTACCAGAAGGCCGTCGGCACCGCCGACCAATGGAAGGCCGAAGCCGCCCTGCGTGGGGCGATGCGCTCGCAACGCATCCGCATCCTGACGCAATTCAACGCCATTCCGCAGGGCGTCAAATTCCTCGTCGACCTGCGCGCCGATCTGCTGCGCTATCTGGAAAACGACAAGGAACTGGCCGTACTCGACCGCGAGCTGGAGTCGCGCCTTTCGGCCTGGTTCGACGTCGGCTTTCTCGAATTGCAGCGCCTGACCTGGAACTCGCCGGCCGCCTTGCTCGAAAAGCTGATCGAATACGAAGCCGTGCACGAGATCCGCTCGTGGACCGACCTCAAGAATCGCCTCGACTCCGACCGCCGGCTCTACGCCTTCTTCCACCCGCGCATGCCGGCCGAGCCGCTGATCTTTGTCGAAGTCGCGCTGACCGACCATATCTCCGGCAACGTGCAGGAGCTGCTCGACGAGAACGCCCCCGTTTTCGACAACCGCAAGGCCGATACGGCGATCTTCTACTCCATTTCGAACACGCAGGTTGGCCTGCGTGGCGTGTCTTTCGGCAACTTCCTGTTGAAGCGCGTGATCGACGACTTGAAGCGCGATTTCCCCAAACTGGAAAACTTCGCCACCCTGTCGCCGATGCCGGGCATGGCTGCCTGGGTGCGCAAGAATCCGGGCGTATTGGCCGAGGCCGAGATCGCGTTGGCGCTCGATCAGCTATCGACCGGCGAATGGGCCAAGGACAAGAAGCAGGTGCGTTCCGTGCAGGATGCGCTGCTGCGCCTCGGCGCCCGCTATCTGGCGACAGCCAAGCAGGGCGGCGGCGAAGAAGGTCCGCCGTTCGACCCGGTATCGCGCTTCCACCTCGGCAACGGTGCGCGCGTCGAGCGCCTTAATTTCCTGGCCGACTCCTCGGCCAAGGGCTTCCGCCAGTCCTTCGGGCTGATGGTGAATTACCGCTATGAGTTCGACGACATCGAAACCAACCTCGAAGCCTTCGCCAGCACTGGCAAGATCGCGATGTCGGCGACCGTGCGGCGGCAGGCACGGTTAAGCAAGTAAATAACCGTTCCGTGGCCGGTGCGCAGTCGACTGCTGCGGTGCACCGGCCAAAAAGGGCAAAAACCGTGGCGCGCTGGGCAATCCGGGAAATGTTCATCCCGCCCGCCCTTGGCGCAGGCGTGTTTCGGCGTCAGCAAGGCTTATTTGGCAGCGGGCGACCATCGTCGCCTTGCCCTGCAAATAGCCTTCAGGCGTCTCCGAATTTCTTGTGGAAGGCTTCCATGGCACGGCTGCGTGCCACGAAGAGGCGGAGTTTGACCTTGTCGGACAGCACTTCGTCCGAAACACCGGCTGCTGCCTGATTGAGAACATGTGCATCGACCGCCTTGGCTCGCGCCATCAACAGCCGTAGCTGGATGTGAGCGGGCAGGGCGAGCTTGTCGTCGTTGCCGTCGAACGTTTCCCCGGTCAGCCTCGGCCGGCTGAAGGAACGGTGCAAATCCAGATCGTCCAGGCCGGGATCGTCTTCATCGTCATCTGAGGCGATTTGCCGCGTCGGGTCGTCGACCCGGCCAGCGCTTTTGTAGAGCGCGATCTGCTCGCGGGCCGCGCGCGAAAGCATCGATCTGGCCGCGGCATGCTTTTTGGCCTTGATCGTTTTGCCCTGAGCGAGGCCTTGGCTGGAGGCGAGATGCCTGATCGGCTTGGCTGCTATCGCCGGCAGCGGTTCTGTGGTGAGTGCAACCAACGCACCGTCCATGGCGGGCAAGACCTGAGCGCTTTCTGTCGGAACGGCGACAACCGACGTTTCCTCGGCGTGAACACCCGTCACGGCGAGGAAAGTCGAAATAGCGATCAGATATTTGCGCAGCATTGGCAGGGCACTCATAGCCATGGGCTTAGTGAATCAGATTGGCCTCGAACGTGGCTTCGGCCTGCTCGGCAAACTTGTACTGAGCGAAGATGCGCTGCAGTTCGGCCGATTTCATTCCCGGGTTGGCCAGAAAGCTGATGCCGATGCGTTGCCCCTGCTTGACCAGGGTCGTGAAGGCGTAGTGCCATTCACGGGCTTCTTCCAGGCGTTCGATCACTTCCTGCTCGTTGCTGATGGCCACACCGGCGCCCTTGAGCGACTGAATGAATTGGGTGGATTCGTAGTTGGGGTTGCGGATCATGTTGTGCTCCATTGATTCACGATTGCCATAGCTACTTAACGATCTGCCCGAGCATGCGATGACGGCCATTTGTAGCGATTTGTAACGATCGAACCACTGGGCCTGGGCGACACGGCGCCCAGTGCCGCTTACGAGCTAGGCAAAATCTTTGGCAAGGGAACGATTCGGAACTAAGCTGAAAGCAAGGTCGGCCGCCCGTCGTACGGCATCCGGAATGGCCCTCACCCCCCCGCTCAGGGCAGGGTTGCCGGCGGCAAGGGTGGCCGACCGCTGGAGGCCGCCATGAAAAAGAAGAGCTTTCCGCTGGCCAAGGTCTATGGCCTGCTCGAACCCGGCCCGGTCGTGCTGCTCAGCACCGCGCGGCGCGGCAAGAACAATGTGATGACTCTCTCCTGGCACACCATGCTCGAATTTGAGCCGCCGCTCGTCGGTTGCGTCGTCTGCGGCTATAGCCATGCGGCACTCAAGGCGACCAAGGAGTGCGTCATCAACATTCCGGATGCTAGCCTGGCCGATCAGGTCGTCGCCTGCGGCAACCATAGCGGTCGCGACATCGACAAATTCGCTGCTTTCGGCCTGACACTGCTGCCGGCAGCGCAGGTGCAGGCTCCGCTGATCGCCGAATGTTTCGCCAACCTGGAATGCCGCGTGCTCGATACCCGCCTGGTCAATCGCTACAGCTTTTTCGTGCTGGAAGTGGTGCAGGCCTGGGCCGACGACGACATCGCCGAGCAACAAACCATACACCATCGCGGTTACGGCAGGTTCATGTTCGCTGGCGAGACGCGACAGCTCGATTCGAAGATGCGTTGAGCCTCGACGCAGGGGCTGGGTTTATCTACCGCCGTCCAAGATCCAGGTTGCGATCTTCTGCACCACGTCGTTCTCGATGCCATTGAAGCCGTGATAGGCCATCGCCTCGCACGGATCGCCCACATTCCGCCCGCCCTTGAAGACCAGTAACTGCTTGCGCGGGGCGTTGCTCAGCTTGTCGATCAGCGAAGGTGCGCCGGCAAAGGCGCAATGCGAGCAGCCATCTTCCTCGTGATGCACCACCAGGACCGGGATACGGATTTTCTCAAGCGGCATCATCGGCACCGCCCGCCCCTTGGGGTCGGTGAGGATCGTTGCCGTCAGCACCACCCCATCGGGACCATCACTCCCAGACAGCTCGGTGGCGACATAGCCTGCCGACTGCGTACCGCGGCTGGTGCCAACCAGCCAGACCGGTACCTTGTGGGTTTCGCGCGCCCAGGCAATCACCGCCTTGATATCGTCCGCATGCTCCGGTTTCTGCCGCTGGCCGCCGAGAAAGGGGGCGGATTGCCGGTCGGAAGGCGCATCGACTACCACGACGTTGAAGCCCTGATCGGCAAACAACTGGCGCGTCCGCACCAGGAAATTGCCTTCGCCCCATTTCATGCCGCCGTTGGGAAACAACTGCAAGCCGCCGTGCCCGCCCGGCAGCATGATCAGCGTCGCTTTGGTGCTGGCCGAGGAGAGCACCAGCAGGCGCTGAGTCACGCTAGGCCGGGTCGGGATGTCGACAACTTGCTGCGCCAGAGCGGTAGTGGCCGTGAGTAGCCAGAAGGCGAAAAAAACGATAGCGCGCATTGATTTCCTCCGGTGGGGTAATGAGGCCAAAGAATAAGCGGCTAAAGAGAGCGATTCAGGTTAATCGGGGCCTTGGTTTTTGGCAAAAAATGCGTGTGCACCGCAGCAGCGGGAGAAATCGGGCTTTACACCTTTCATTGCTCCGAATGCAGATTGGGGCAGAGGCAACGATAAGTTATCGGTTTAGCTTTTTCCATTCATCGGTGAGTAACCCCGAGAAACCCCAGTTCTCCTCTTCGATTTCCTGAATGACGATGTGGGTATGCTCCGGCTTCTTGCCAAGCACTCGAACTAAAGAATCAGTGACCTCTTGGACTAACTGACTCTTTTGTTCCCTCGTGGCACCTTTGGTGATCTGAATATTGACGTATGGCATGGGGGTAAGTGACTCCAATGAAGAATCGGTAGAGCCAGGAATTGACTGCTCACTAGTTTGTGAGGGCCAGCACGACGAGACAGCATGGCTGGATCGGGTCTCGAAGCTGGCTGTTGTGGCTTGAAAATCAATAAAACACGGAGGGATCACGTTTCTTTCTGGAAAATGTGGTCTGTCCCCGATTGTTGCGAATGCTAAGAATACGTCGGACAGGAGTGGAAGTCAGGTTAAACGGCGCATCGGTTTTTGGCAAAAAAGGCTTGTGCACCGCAGCAGGGCAAAAATGCGGCCTTTCAGCGATCAATCTGGAAAGTCAGGCCCATTTTTCTGAATCTGAACGATTTCCTGGTCGGTCAGTGGCTTGCCCAGTTTGAGAAACACCTTCGCCGCGCCGGCACCCATCGCCATCTCGCGAAATGCGCGAAGCTCGACTTGCGTAAAGCCACCGGCGGGATCGCCCAGGGGGTGCATGATGATCGTGGGCGCTAGGGCGAGGAACGATTTCTCCATCGCTTGCCTCACCTGGTACTTCAAAAGCTGCTCGGCGAGTGTGAAGTCGGAAACGAGTGAGCGGGGGTGACCGAACGGATTGACGATCCGAGAGGGCCGCGATGCTGCCGCGTCGCGCGCTTTAGCCCCTATCGCGATGATCTCGGGTTTGGCGGACTGACTGATCGCCACTTCAGGCACTGCCGAAATCACTCGGCCAGAACGCAGATTCTTGATCGTCAGAAGCTCTGGCGAAATCATTACGTACAGAATCGGGCTTGGAAAACCGAACATTGACGGAGCACTAATGGTGAAAGTAACCGGACGCCGCGCGTGGCGGATTGAGGAAACCTAAACGCGGCTGTTCGGCGGTCCGGTTGACTGGATGGTTAGCCCTTAGCATGCCGACGCCTCCAAGAAGACCTAGCAACTGAAATAGAGTCAACCAGATATAAGAACATGAGTACGGCAAACAAGGCCTTCGATGTCATAGACAGCCACGGAGAGACATTTGTAGGTGGCGGCACCCAAATTACGACATAGGCGAACAACAGAAATACAACTAAGCGCCCCCAGCAAATACTGGCTAAGTAAAAGCCCAAGCTTTCGTGTATACGCGAGTGGCGAATCATGGCCTTGAGTCGTTTAGGGCTGCGTAATCCGCGACGAGGCTCACGTTTAAACAGAGACATGGGGCTAACTAGTGGTAGACGTCAAAACTGACGCCTAATTCTGAAACCTGTCCAATAAGCTGGAATACAGGACAGCGAGTTTCGCTTGTATCACAAGCTTTTCGGGTGGATTGTGGTGTATTCATGGCTAGTTTCAATCGGCCAAACCGGACATTGATGACTGAGGGGGCGCATCACCTCGTTTTGGCGGGTTCTGGGCTACGCGATGGGCATAAGCATACGCATTCGCTCAGGTGGCGTCCATTCGGATGGCATTGTTCGAGGGCGCAAAAAAGGCTATCCGCGTTGCTTCGGACAGCCTTGCTTGAGGGGCGATAGTCAGCGGTTCGGTCGCCGTTCACAAAATCGCCAGCACATTCTCCGGTGGCCGGCCCAGTGCGGCTTTGCCGTCCTTGACCACGATGGGGCGCTCGATCAGTTTGGGGTGCTGGACCATGGCTTCGATCAGCGCATCTTGCGACAGCTTGGCGTCGGCCAGGTTGAGGTCCTTGTATTCGGCTTCGCCTTTGCGTATCAGGGCGCGGGCGTCGGCGAGGCCCAGTTGCTTTAGCAGGGTCTTGATCTCAGCGGCGCTGGGCGGGGTTTCGAGGTAGAGGACGATTTGCGGATCGATGCCTTTTTCCTTGAGCAGGGCGAGGGTGTCGCGGGATTTACCGCAGCGCGGGTTGTGGTAGATGGTGGTCATGCTTGGGCTCCGGATTGCAAGGTGCGTATTGTCGCGCAGGCGATTGCTGCGGTGCACGGGCTGAAATGGCAAAAAACGGGCACAAAAAACGGCCGGGGTTTCCGGCCGTTGTTTTGGGCGCCTACCGCTCAGGCGCGCAGCAGGGCCTTGACCAGGCGCTCGGAGAGCTGGTCTTCGGTGAATTGCGGCTCGTTGGGCGGGTAGAGCGAGTCTTCGACGATTTCGAAGCCGTTGTCTTTGGCGAGGGCGCGCAGTTCCTTGATCTTCTGGCAGGCCTTGAGAGCTTCGGCGAGGGCGGCATCGGCGCGCGCCTTGTCGGAAAACGCCTTGATCGGGGCGACGGACATGGTGGGTTCTCCTGATGAGGTTGGTAAGAGGGTGTTGCGGGTTGAATGGGAGTTCAGGCGGGGTAGTCGATGACGTTGCTGTCGCCACTGCCGTCGTCGATTTCGGCGCGGGCGAGGCGGCCATCGGCGTGGTAGTGGTAGTCGTGGCGCAGTTCGATTTCGCCGTAGACGACCTTTTCGCAGCTGACGAGCTGGCCGCTGGCGTCGTAGCTGCCACGGAAGTAGGTGTTGCGGTTGTTCATGCTGGCGGCGTCGATTTCGCCGACGAGGTTGAGCGGTAGCTTGGTGCCGCTGTAGCTGGTGAAGTAGCGGGTGGTGGCTGGGCGGGTCATCGTGCGTTTTGTCGGATTGTCGACAGGAATTTCGTCAAAACCCCATGGATTGCAAAAATGGGGCCAGCGCTTTCGGTTGCGTCTGGAATAAGTGCTCTGCAGCAGGAAATGGCGGTGGGAATGTTTTGACCCCATGGCGTAGAGTTGCTGCTATTCTTTGCACTTTCGAAATATTTGCGTTCCCGATGCCGGTGCTGTTCCAACGTATTGCTGTCACGACCTGGTTGAAGGTGCTCGCGGTCATTGCGGCGGCTGTGCTGCTGGCTACGGGCATCGAGCATTTCGACCGGGGCGAGGCCGAGCAGGCGGCGATGCGGCGGACGGAAGTGCAGTTGCGGGCAGCGGTGATGCGCCTGGAACGCGACCTGGCGTCCATCGTTCAGGTCAATTACGATTTTGCTGCAGCGCTGCCGGCCAATCTGGAGGTTGGCGAGGAACGTTTGAACCAGGTGGCCGAACGCCTGATTTCCGGTCACCGGCGGATCATCAATGTGACCTTGTCGCGGGGGCTGGTCGTTACCTTCGCTTATCCCTACCAAGGTAACGAAGCCGTGCTCGGCATGAACTACGCCACGCGGCCGGATGTGATGATCGGCGTGCAACGCGCGCTGGATCGACAGGACACGGTTTGGGGCGGGCCCTTCAAGTTGGTGCAGAGCGGTCGCCCTGGGGTGGTCAGCCGGACGCCGATCTACCTGTCTGCCTCCGGCCAGTTGCCTGAGTTCAAGGGTGTGGTATCGACCGCCGTCGATTTCGAAGGCTTGCTGGCCGATGCCGGCCTGCTGGCGGAGGATCTGCCGTTCAGCCTGGCGATGCGTGGTCGCGATGGCTCCGGCATCCAGGGTGATCCTTTCTTCGGCGATGTCGGCATTTTCCAGCGGCCGCATGTAACGGTCGATCTGATGTTGCCGGGTGGTGCCTGGCGGCTAGCAGCCGAGCCGCGCCAAGTGAGACTTGATCCGCTACGTATCTGGCTGGTACGCGGCGGTTGCGGGCTGATCGCGCTGGCGCTGATCGCCTCCGTGTTACTGCGTGCCCGGGCGAAAGCGTTGGCGGATGAAGCCGAAAGCAGGGTCGAGTCCGGCGGCAAGCGGCGCCAAGTCGGCTTGCGTGCTTTCCTGCTGGGTTCATTGTTGCTCGTGTTGTTGCCCATCGTGGCGATCAGCGGCTGGATTTCCTATCGCAATGCGCGGCATTCGTCTGAGGTGTTCGTCCAGTCGCTGGCCGCATCCTTGAGCGAGCGGGTGCATGACAAGGTCTCGGCGTTTTTTGAGGTGCCGCGTCGCATCGTGGCGTACAACGCCGAGATGGCTCGCGCCGGGGGGCTCGATATCGGCAATCGCGAGGCGCTGATGCAGCGCTTCCTGTTGCAGATTCGGCAGCAGCCCTTGCTGACCTTCATCTCCATCGGTCTGCCCGACGGTGAGTATTACGCCGGCAGCCGCCCACCGCTCGGCAGCGATCGCGGCCTGCGCATGCTGCATGCGCGCATTGCCGACGACCGGGTGATGCACATCTACCGGGCCGACGACGCTGCCCGGCGGACGACGCTGGTTTCACGCGGCAACAGCGATTTCGACGCGCGTAGCCGGCCTTGGTTCAAGGCTGCCGTGGCCAAGGGAAGCATGGCCTGGTATCCGGCCTACCGCTATGTGATCAACGATGCTGCCGGGGCCTACGATACGCTCGGCATCGGCATGTCGGTCCCCCTGTATGGCGCCAAGGGCGAATTCCTCGGCGTGACTACGGCGGATGTCGCCTTGTCGCAGCTGAGCGCTTTCCTGCGCGAGTTGAGCGTCAATACCAGCGGCGTGGCATTCATCGCCGAACAGGATGGCAAGCTGTTGGCCACCTCGACCACCGAGCCGATTTACCGGATCGACGAAAACACGACGCTTCGCTTCGATTTTGCCAGCAGCGACAACGCCATGCTGCGTGCTGCCGGTAGTGCCCTGCGCCAGGCCGGCACACCGGAAGGCAGGGCGGCTGTCGGCCTGGCGGGCGCCGACTACCTGCTCGACTGGCACACCCTGCAACTGGAGCAGGGGCCGAAGCTGACGATTGGCGTCATCTTGCCGCGCAGCCACTTCGATTCGGTGGCGAGCGACATGCTGCACAACATCATCTATCTGGCGCTGGTCGTTTCGCTGTTCAGCATCCTGATCGGTTTGCTGGCCACCGACTGGGTTTCGCGGCCGTTGATCCAGCTATCGCAAGCTGCGTCCAACATGGCGGCCGGCAAGTGGCGTCTGGGTAGTGCCATGCGTAGCCCAATCCGCGAAGTGGGAACCTTGTTCGCCGCGATGCGCGACATGGCCGCACAATTACGTCAGCACACCGACAATCTCGAACGCCAGGCCAACGAACTGCGTCAGGCCAACGACCATCTCCTGCACGAAGTCGCGGAGCGGGAAAAGTCGGAACAAAGGGTTCAGGCGCTCAATGCCGATCTGGAAAACGCCAATCAGCAGTTAACCCAGGCCAAGGAGTCGGCCGAAACGGCGAACCGGGCGAAGTCGGTTTTCCTGGCCAACATGAGCCACGAATTGCGGACGCCGATGCACGGCATCATGGGCATGATCGCGCTGGCCCGCGGGCGCATGGCGGATGCCAAGGGGCAGGAACAACTCGACAAGGCCAAATCGGCGGCCAACCGGCTGCTGTTGATCATCAACGACATCCTCGATATTTCGAAGATCGAATCCGAGCGCCTCGTGCTCGAGCAGGCGGAATTCAAGCTGGGCAGCGTGCTGGAGAACATCGCCAGCCTGGTCGGGCATCAGGCCGAATTGAAAGGCCTCGCGTTGCATCTGGATAGCGCGTCGACCTTGGCGCGCCAGGGAGTGGTCGGCGATTCGCTGCGCCTGAGCCAGATTCTGCTCAATCTCGCCGGCAATGCGGTGAAATTCACGCCGTCGGGCGAGGTTGCGGTCAGCTTGAGCTGTGTCGAGGACAACGCGGCCGACATGCTGTTGCGTTTCGAGGTGCGCGATACGGGCATCGGCATCGCCCCGGAAGACAAGGATCGTCTGTTCGACGCCTTTTCCCAGGCCGACAATTCAATCAGCCGCAAGTACGGCGGCACCGGCCTGGGGCTGGCGATCAGCCGCCAGTTGGTGCAGATGATGGGCGGCGAGATCGGCGTCGACAGTACGCTGGGTGTGGGGAGTACCTTCTGGTTCACCGTTCGTCTGGGCAAGGCGGCTTCGATCGCTTCCGATGCGGTGTCGGAACTGGCGCCGATGAGCGCCGAGTCGGCTTTGCGCGCGCGCTATGCAGCGGCGCGCGTCCTGCTGGTCGAAGACGAGCCGATCAACCAGGAAGTTGCGGCCGGATTGCTCGAAGATGCCGGGTTGACGGTCGAGTTGGCGGGCGATGGCGCCATCGCACTGGCCAAGGCGCGGCAGGACCGCTATGACCTGATCCTGATGGACATGCAGATGCCCAACATGAACGGCATGGAGGCGACGCGGGCCATCCGGGCCGATTCGCTGAACCGCGACACGCCGATTCTGGCCATGACGGCCAATGCCTTCGACGAGGACAGGCAGGTCTGTCTGGAAGCCGGCATGAACGACCATATCGGCAAGCCGGTGAAGCCCGATCACCTCTATGAAACCCTGCTTCATTGGCTGGAGCAGGCGCGCAAGCGTCAGGCCTGATCACGTGCCGCCTACCAGGGGGCGTCGCCCTCCGGCACGCGGTATTGCGCGAAGCGCTCGGCCAGGAAATCGATGAAGGTGCGCACCTTGGCCGACAGGTGGTGGCGCGGCGGATAGATGGCGTGAATGTCGGCGGCAGTGCCGACCCACGGCGTCAGCACACGCACCAGTTCGCCGGAACGCAGGTAGGGGGCGATGTCCCATTCCGAACGCAGCACGATGCCGTGCCCGGCCAGCGCCCAGTCCACGGCAATTTCGCCATGATTGACGCCAAGCCGGCTGCGCACCTTGACCATGGTCTGCTGCTTGCCGTCGGTCAATTGCCAGTTGTTGAAGGCGCGCTTGTTCTCGCGGATGACGATGCACTGGTGGTCCTGCAAATCGCGCGGTGTCGTCGGCAGGCCATGCTCGGCTAGATAAGCCGGTGCGGCACATAGCAGGCGGCGGTTGGAGGCGATCTTCCGCGCCATGATGCGGGCGTCCGGCGGCGGGCCGAAGCGGATGGCGATGTCGAAGGCGCCTTCGGTCAGGTCGAGGTGGCGATCCGACAAATGCAGGATGACCTCGACTTCCAGCCAGGCCTTGGCGAACTCGGCGATCAGCGGCCCCAGGTGGCGGCGGCCGAAACCAAAGCCGGCGTTGATGCGCAGCAGGCCGCGCGGCGTGTCGCGGCTTTCCGTCAAGGAACGCTCCAGGCGCTCGATGTCGCGCAAGATGTTCTCGCCGTCTTCGAGGTAACGCTCGCCTTCCGGTGTCAGACTGACGCGGCGGGTCGTGCGGTTGAGCAGACGCACGCCAAGGCGCTGTTCCAGCGCGGCCAAGCGGCGGCTGACTACTGGCGGCGTTACGTCGAGTGCCTGCGCCGCCGCGGCCAGGCTGGGTTGGCGGGCGAGCAGGGCAAAGAAGGCGAGATCGGTGGTGCTGTCCATTATTGTGTTTAAGGCAATAATCAATTGACTTGCTTTGTATTGTAGTTCGTTCGGCGATCAATATCATGGGCTGGTCGCCTACCGTGGCGGTTCGGCCCAACTCTCCTCCGGGCTGAACAGCCATCGCGGGGCGGCCATTTTTTGCCTTTTTAGCCGGTGCACCGCAGCAATGACGCTTTTGAGCCTGTTTCCCAGCCTGACCGATCTTTTCCTGACGCTCGCCCTCGGTGCCAGCCTGGGTTTTCTCGGCGGGCTGTTTGGCATCGGTG
Organism: Azonexus sp. IMCC34839; assembly: GCF_047047955.1. Lineage (GTDB taxonomy): Bacteria > Pseudomonadota > Gammaproteobacteria > Burkholderiales > Rhodocyclaceae > Azonexus. The sequence goes on from NZ_CP150631.1 coordinate 493,900, forward strand.
GCGGCATTGTCGCCGTGCCGTTGTTCGTGCTCGGCTTTCATATGGAGCAGCCGCTGGCGCAGGGCACCGCGCTGGTCCTGATGGTGCCCAACCTGTTGATCGGCTGGTGGCGCTACAGCCAACGCCATCCGGTGCCGCTCAAGGCGGCGCTGGCCATCGGCCTGTCGGCAACGCTGACCACCTGGCTGATCGCCCACGTGGCGACGAGCTCGCTGAACCCGACCGTGATGCGCCTGCTGTTCAGCGCCTGCATCACGCTGCTGGCCCTGCAACTGCTGGTACCGCGCCGGAAAAAGGAAGAAGGCTGCGGCACGCTCAAGGTCGGCGCCTTGCCTTTCGTCGGCATGGCCGGCGGCAGCAGCATGGGCTTGCTCGGTATCGGCGGCGGCTTGATCGCAACGCCCTTGCTCTCCGGTTGGCTCGGCTTGCGCCAGACCGTGGCGCAAAGCCTGTCGCTGGCGCTGGTGGCGCCGAGTTCGGCGGTGGCGCTGGCGACTTACGCTGGCGCCGGGCGGGTGGATTGGAGCCTCGGCTTGCCGATGGCGATTGGCGGACTATTTACCGTTTCGGCCGGCGTCGCGCTGGCACACAAGCTGCCGGAACGCCGCATGCGCGTGGCCTTCGGCTGGATGCTGGTAGCGACGGCCCTGTGGCTGGTGCTTGGGCCGGCGCTGCGCTGAGGGTGGTTCCGGGAAGCGCTCAGGCTATCGTCGCCCCCGCGAAGTCCGGAAGCCGGTAGGTCGACTTCCTGGATTCCCGCTTTCGCGGGAATGACAGTTTCAAAGGTATCAGGGTGGGTCCTAGCGGGTTTTGCAGCCCGCTTCGCACTGCTGGTAAGTGCTCAGGCAGGCGCCGTCGCCGTCGCGTTTGCCACGACCCTGGCAGGCGTAGAGACGGTCGCCGCACTGGCGGACGCAGGCGTTCTGTTCCATCTGGGCAGCAGTCGGCTCGCCGCGCAGCGGCAGGCGGACGACGCCCGGTTGTGCGCTGCAGGCAGAGAGGTCGATGGCGTGCTTGGGAGCGGGCAGCAATTGCCATTCCTCGTCGGAAAAAGCGAGTTCGTTCTGCAGGCGGTCGATGGCGGCTGCGCCCTGGCCGATCAGGCCAGAGGCTTGCAGGGTGCCGAGGGCCACGCAATCGGCCCGGCGGGCCTGGGCCGGCGTCGGCAGGGCGGCGGGCGGCAGGCCCATGGCCAGGCGGGCGCAGGATTGGGCGAAGAAGAATTCGCGGGCCAGCGGCGACAGCTCGGGGAAGAGTTCCGGGTTGTGGCGGATGACGCGGCGGCCATCCTCGCCACCGAAGCGGACGATGACCGGCAGGCTCGTATCGGCTTGTGCCTTGTAGCTGCGGCCGTTAGCGTCGGTACAGGTTTGCATTTCGATGGTTTCGGCCGCCGTGGCATGGGTGGCGAGGCCGAGGCAGAGCGCCAGTGCGAGCAGAATGCGCATCGATTTTCCTTCTTAACTGATTGACCGGATGACGATCAATTATAGGCCGTTGCCTTCAGCGCAGCCCCATCAGCGCCATCTTGCGGCGCAGGAAGGCGATCTGGGTCTGCAACGGCAATTGCTTCGGGCAGACATCGTGGCAGCCGACCAGCGACATGCAGCCGAACACGCCGTCGTCGTCGCCGATCAGCTCATAGAAATCCTCGTCGCTACGCGTGTCGCGCGGATCGAGGCGGAAGCGGCCGATCTTGTTGAGGCCGATGGCGCCGACGAAATGCTCGCGCATCTGCGCCGTGCCGCAGCCGGCGATGCAGCAGCCGCATTCGATGCAACGGTCGAGTTCGTAGATTTCTTCGGCCAGCGCCGGTTCCATGCGTTCTTCGAGGGCGTCGAGCTTGGGCGCGCTGTTGGCGTGGATCCAGGTTTGCAGGCGTTCGCTGGTGCCGCGCATCCATTTGCCGGTATTGACCGACAGATCGCCGATCAGCTCGAAGACGGGCAGCGGGGCGAGGGTGATGGTGTCGCCGAGGTCACGCGTCAGCGTGCGGCAGGCGAGGCCGGGGCGGCCGTCGATCAGCATGGCGCAACTGCCGCAGATGCCGGCGCGGCAGACAAAATCGAATTGCAGCGAGTTGTCTTGTGTAGCGCGGATTTCGTTCAGCGCGATGAACAGCGTCATGCCTTCGGCTTCTTCGATGGCGAAATCCTGCAAGTGCGGCACGCTGGAAGGATCGGCCGGGTTGTGGCGCAGGATGCGCACGGTCAGTCGGCGCGGCTGGCCGTTGGCGGGCGATTTCTTGAAGAACGGGATCATGCGATGTCTTCCAGGCGGGCGTTGGGGCCGCGCAGATGCTCGGGCAGCAGGTGGCGGAAGGGCATCAGCGCTTCCTGCAGGCTGTGGCGATCGGCGTTGCCCAGGCTGGCCTTGATGGTTTCGATGCGAGTCTGCCGGTGCGCCGTGTCGGGATGCTCGATGAAGTCGCGCGCGCCATAGCCGCGCCAGCCGGGCGGCAGTTCCATGCGGCGCACGTCGAGCGCCTCGTAGGCCAGGCTGGGCACCAGTTGCTCGGGATCGGGCCAGGTGGCCAGCGTGCGTTTCAGCCAGTCGGCGTCGTTGCGGCGCGGGTAGTCGCTGCGGAAATGGGCGCCACGGCTCTCGGTGCGCTGGCGGGCGCCGTGGGCGACGCACAGGGCGAGCTTGAGCATTTTCTGCAGGCGCCAGGCGGTGGTCAGCTCCGGATTGGCCCCGGCCCGATGGCTTTGCAGGCCGATCCGGTGGCTGCGCAAAATCAGCGATTTCAGCTCGTGCACCGCAGCAGTCAGATTTTCACCGTCGCGCACGATGCCGACCTTCTCGGTCATCAGTGCCTGCATGCTGCGCAACAGGTCGTGGGCGTTCTCGCTGCCGTGATTGGCTGCGATGGCGGCGAATTCCTGGCGCACGCGTTCGCCGCATTCGCGAATCAGCGCGGTCGATACCTGCATGTCGCCTTCCGGCGAGGCGCAGTAGTCGGCGATGGCTTCGCCGACGATCATGCCGGAAACGACGGTTTCGGCCACCGAATTGCCGCCCAGACGGTTGAAGCCGTGCAGGTCCCAGCAGGCGGCCTCGCCGCAGGCGAACAGTCCGCGCAGGCCGCGGGCGTGGCCGTGGGCATCGGTGCGGATGCCGCCCATCGAGTAGTGCTGGGCCGGGCGCACCGGAATCCATTGCTTGGCCGGGTCGATGCCGAGGAAGTACTGGCAGATTTCCTTCACCTCGCGCAGCTTGCCGTTGATGTGCGCTTCGCCGAGCAGGGTGATGTCCAGCCACAGGTGTTCGCCGAAACGCGACTTGACGCCCTTGCCGGCGCGGATGTGCGCTTCCATGCGGCGCGACACGACGTCGCGCGAGGCCAGTTCCCTCTTTTCCGGCTCGTAATCCGGCATGAAGCGGTGGCCGTCGACATCGCGCAGCAGGCCGCCGTCACCGCGGCAGCCTTCGGTGACCAGGATGCCGGCGGGGAAGATGGCGGTCGGGTGGAACTGCACCGCCTCCATGTTGCCAAGTGGGACGACGCCGGTGTCCAGCGCGATGGCCGCGCCGATGCCTTCGTTGATCACCGCGTTGGTGGTCGATTGGTAGATGCGCCCGAAGCCGCCGGTGGCGATGCAGGTGGCGCGAGCAACGTAGGCGACGAATTCGCCGTTGATCAGGTTACGCACGATGGCGCCGTGGCAGCGTTGGCCGTCATGGATCAGCGCCACGGCTTCCATGCGCTCGTGCACCGGAATGCCTTCGGCGATGGTCTGGTCGGAAACGGCGTAGAGCATGGCGTGGCCGGTGCCGTCCGAGACGAAGCAGGTGCGCCACTTCTTGGTGCCGCCAAAGTCGCGGGCGGTGATCAGGCCATGGGCGGCTTCGGGTTCCTGCAAGGTGACGCGCTGGCCGTCGATGATGACTTCGTGTGCTCCGGCCTGCACGCGGTTCCACGGTACGCCCCAGGCCGCCAGCTCGCGCACGGCCTTGGGTGCGGTGTGCACGAATATGCGGGCGACTTCCTGGTCGCTGCCCCAGTCGCTGCCGCGCACGGTGTCTTCGAAATGGACGTCCTCGTTGTCGCCAGCGCCTTTCAGGGTATTGCCCAGGCTCGCCTGCATGCCGCCCTGGGCGGCGGCCGAGTGCGAGCGCTTGGGCGGCACCAGGCTGAGGATGATGACCTTCTGCCCACGCTTGCGGGCCGCCAGGCCGGCGCGCAGGCCGGCCAGACCGCCGCCGATGATCAGGACGTCGGTGTGAATGGTTTCCATGTCAGTGTTTCGCCGAGCTGACGGCGGCAGGCGGCGTATAGCGCTCACCAGCCTTGTCGGCGTGGGCGCGGCCGAGATCGACGTAGGCCGCCAGCGTGACCAGGCCGAGCACGATGAAGAAGGTGCTCAACAGGCTCTTGCCCAGGCGCAGGCGGCGCCGGCTTTGCCCGGCGGTGCGGGCGTGGAACCAGCCCCATTTGATGGCCAGCCGGTAGAGACCGATGCCGCCGTGCAATTCGGCGGCGAACAGCAGGATCAGGTAGAGCGGCCACATGCCGCCGGTCCACACGCGGTCGGCCGACTCGAAGGGGCCGATCAGCGAGGGCTGGGTCAGCATCTGGTAGAGGTGGATGGTGGCCAGGAAGAAGAGGGCGAAGCCGGTCCACACCTGGAACCACCACATATTGGTGTCGGCATGGCGGAAGCTGTTGCGATGGCGCGCGAAGGCCAGGTACTGGCGGAAATTGGCCGGGAACTTGCGCAGGGCGAGCCAGGCGTGCAGCACGAAAACGGAGGTAACGAGCCCGACGACACCGGAAACAAGAATCGGGTAGGGCTTGCCAAGCAGCCAGGCGCCTTCGAAGAAACGGGCGACCCGGTAGAAGACCTCATGGCTGATCAGGATGGACGACACGAAGCCCATGTGGGCGAGCAGGAAAAGCCCGAGAAAGAGGCCGGAGGCGCTTTGCAGAATGTCGAGACGAGCCGGCCAGCGGCTCTTGCGCGGCAGCGCGCGAACCCCTTGGCGCGGACGCGGTGCGGCCAGAGCCTGCACGCTCAGCTGGCCGCTGGCGTCAATGCTCAGGCGCTCGGTCGGGGCGCCCAGTGGGTCGGGGTGACTTGCCATGATGCTTCTCTGTTTGCTTTCGTGTCGGAGGCGGAATAACCGTTTCCGTTATGTGCTTTTATTTGACTCTAGCACGCCGTGAAAGGGTATGTGGGAATATTTTGTGCAATGCAACAAAAATGCGAATCGGGTGTGCGTGAATGCGACATTTTTCTAATGTTTTCCCATGTGTAAGGCTTTTGTAAGGTGGTTTGATGCAATGCAGCAATTCAAGGGCGTTATTGGCGATCTGTTAAGATGCGCACCAACTTTCCCGGCGTAATTTCCCCTTGGCTTCCCTACAGGAAATCTTCTCTCCCGACGGCGCGTTGGCGCGTGCCATCGACGGCTATCGCATTCGTCCGCAGCAGCTCGAAATGGCGGAACGCATTGCGGCCGCCATCCACAGCAACTCGGTGTTCATCGCCGAGGCGGGGACGGGTACGGGCAAGACCTTCGCCTACCTGGTGCCGGCGCTGAAGTCGAACGGCAAGGTAATCGTCTCGACCGGGACCAAGACCCTGCAGGACCAGCTGTTCAACAAGGACCTGCCGATGGTGCGCGATGCGCTGAAGGCGCCGGTCAAGATTGCATTGTTGAAGGGGCGGGCCAACTATGTCTGCCCTTATCACCTCGAACGTTCGATGGCCGAAGGTCGCTTCCTGACCAAGGAAGATGCGGCCGACGCCCGGCGCATCGCGGTCTTCGCCAAGACCACGCAGACCGGCGACAAGGCTGAATGCATCGAGGTGAACGAAAACTCGCCGGTGTGGAACAGCGCCACCTCGACGCGCGACAATTGCCTGGGCCAGGATTGCCCAGACTACAAGGAGTGCTTCGTCATGCAGGCGCGCAAGGAAGCGATGGCGGCCGATCTGGTGGTAGTCAATCATCACCTCTTCTTTGCCGACGTGATGCTGCGCGACGAAGGCATGGCCGAGCTGCTGCCGGCCTGCAACACGGTGATCTTCGACGAAGCGCACCAGTTGCCGGAAGTGGCGACGCTGTTCTTCGGCGACAGCGTGTCCACCGCGCAAGTGCTCGACCTGGCGCGTGATACGCGTTCGGAAGGCCTGGCCAGCGCGCGCGACTGCCTCGATCTGCAAACCGCCAGTCGGGCGCTGGAAAAGGCGGCGCGTGATCTGCGCCTCGCCGTCGGCGTCGATGCCGGGCGTTTTTCGCATCCCCAATTGCTGGAAAAGCCGGAATTCCTGCCGGCTGTCGCCGCGCTGGAAGAGGAGGTCGCCAAGTTCGCCGCCATTCTCGAAACGCAGGCGCAGCGCGCCGAAGGGCTGGAGAAATGCTGGCAGCGCGCGCTCGAAATGCAGCAGCGCCTCGCACAGTGGCAAAACCCGGTCGATGCCGGTTACGTGCGTTGGGCCGAAGCTTTTACGCAGTCGCTGCAACTGAACTCGACGCCACTCGACGTCGCCAACATCTTCCGCAAGCAGATGGGCGGCCATCCGCGTGCCTGGATCTTCACCTCGGCCACCCTGGCGGTGCAGGGCAAGTTCCACCACTACTGCGCCGAACTCGGCCTGGGCGATCCGGAGAGCGGATGCTGGCAAAGTCCATTCGACTATGGCGAGCAGGCCATTCTCTACGCACCGCTCGGCATGCCCGATCCGAACGACTGGAGCTATACCGAAAAGGTGGTCGAAGCGGCGTTTCCGGCAGTGCGCGCAGCTGGCGGCGGCGCCTTCTTCCTGTGCACCAGCCTGCGCGCCATGCGCCGCACGCATGAACTGCTCAAGGCCAAAATCGAGGACGAGGGGCTGGATATTCCGCTGCTGGTGCAGGGCGAGGGCAGCAAGAACGATCTGCTGCAACGCTTTCGCCACATGGGCAATGCCGTGCTGGTCGGCAGCCAGAGCTTCTGGGAAGGCGTGGACGTGCGCGGCGAGGCGCTGTCGCTGGTCGTCATCGACAAGATTCCGTTCGCGCCGCCCGACGATCCGGTGCTGTCGGCGCGCATCGACCAGATGAAGAAGGAAGGCCGCAACGCCTTCATCGAGTACCAGTTGCCGCGCGCCGTCATCAACGTCAAGCAGGGCGCGGGTCGCCTGATTCGCGACGAAAACGACAAGGGCGTGCTGATGATCTGCGATCCGCGACTCATATCAAAGCCCTATGGCCGCCGCGTGTGGCAAAGTCTGCCGCCAATGAAGCGCACCCGCGAATTGCAGGTGGTGCTCGATTTTTTCGCCAACCGCTGAATTTGTCCCGCCGACCATGAAAGCCACCTTCGATCGCCTGCGCCAACGCCAGCCGCAACTGTTCTCGGCGGCCGACCTGCATTTGCCCGCTGCCAGCCGGCAGGCGATGACGGAGATCATCGACGCCATCGAGTCGGTCATCGCGCTACCGGCCTATCAGGCTCAGGTGCTGGCGCAAGCGCCAGCCATCGCCCGCCTGCCGAATGCGGCGCGCGGCGTTTTCATGGGCTACGACTTTCATCTGACCGAGACCGGGCCGAAGCTGATCGAGATCAACACCAATGCCGGCGGCGGCTTGCTCAATGCCTATCTGCTGGCGGCGCATGGGCATGAGGACGAAGCGGCGCGCCTGTGTGCCGATTACGTCGAGATGTTCCGCGAAGAGTGGCGATTGGCGCGCGGCGATGCACCCTTGCGCCGCATCGCCATTGTTGACGAAGCGCCGGCCGGGCAATTTCTCGCCCCCGAGTTCGAGTTGTTCCGCGATCTGTTCGCGGCCAACGGCATCGCCGCCGTGGTGGCCGACCCGGCCGAACTGGGCAGCGACGGCGAGCATCTGCTGCACACCGGCGAGCCAATCGACCTGATTTACAACCGATTGACCGATTTTTCCTTCACTGCTGCGGTGCACGGGCATATAAGGGCAATTTTCGAAAGCGGCGGCGTGGTCGTCACGCCGCATCCGCGCGCCCATGCGCTCTATGCCGACAAGCGCAATTTGATGCTGCTGTCCGATACGGCGGCATTGACTGCGCTGGGCGTGCAAGAGGCCACGCAGCAAACCCTGCTTGCCGGCATCCCGCGCGTCGTCAGCGTGACGCCGGAGCAGGGCGATGCCTTCTGGGCCGAGCGCAAGCGCTGGTTCTTCAAACCCCCGGCCGGCTTCGGCAGCCGTGCCGCCTATCGCGGCGACAAGCTGACCAAGCGCGTGTTCGAGGAAATCCTGCACGGCGGCTACATCGCGCAGGAAATCGCGCTGCCTTCCGAGCATGTCGTGCCGGTCGAGGGCGGCGAGGCGACGATGAAGGCCGACATCCGCTGCTACGTCTACGCTGGGCGCATCCAATGCGTCGCGGCGCGCCTCTATCAGGGGCAAACCACCAATTTCCGGACACCGGGTGGCGGTTTTGCCCCGGTGTTCTTCGCCTGAACGAGTAAAATCCCGCCATGAAAGTCTTTGGCATCGCCGGCTATTCCGGTTCCGGCAAGACCACCTTGCTGGAAAAACTCATTCCCCAGCTCACGGCGCGCGGCCTCAAGGTCTCGGTGATCAAGCACGCCCATCACGGGTTCGACATCGACAAGCCGGGCAAGGATTCCTATCGCCACCGTGAGGCCGGGGCGACCGAGGTGCTGCTCTCCTGCGGCGACCGCTGGGCCTTGATGCACGAACGACGCGACGAGCCGGAACCGACCCTGAACGAGTTGATCGGCCACCTGTCGCCGTGCGATCTGGTGCTGATCGAAGGCTTCAAGCAGGAACCGGTGCCCAAGCTGGAGGTCTATCGCCCGGAAAACGGCAAGCCGCCGCTCTTTCCCGAGCGTTCCGACATCGTTGCCGTCGCCACCGACGCCGAGCTGGTCACCGATCTGCCCACGCTGCCGATCAACGACGCGGCCGCCATCGCCGATTTCATCTTGCAAACCCTGAACTTGCAGAAAACATCATGCTGAGTTTCGAACAAGCCCTGGAAACACTGCTGGCTGCCGCGCAGCCGGTCGAAGAAGTGCGCCACGTGCCGCTGCTTGCCGCCGCCGGCCGCGTGCTGGCCGAAGCGCAACGCTCCACCGTCGCCGTGCCGCCGCTCGATAATTCGGCGATGGACGGCTACGCAGTGCGCGCCGCCGATATCACCGCCGCCGGCGTCTGCCTGCCGGTCAGCCAACGCATTCCGGCCGGCACGGTCGGTACGCCGCTGCAAGCCGGCACTGCCGCCCGCATCTTCACCGGCGCGCCGATTCCGGCCGGAGCCGACGCCGTGGTGATGCAGGAACGCTGCGAACATGGCGAGGCCGGCGTGGTGATCAATCATGTGCCGCATGCCGAAGAGAACATCCGCCGCGCTGGCGAGGACATCGCGGTCGGCGCTGAAATCCTGCCGGCCGGCGTCCGTCTGCGCCCGCAGGAAATCGCTCTGGCCGCCTCGGCCGGCCTGCCGGAACTGCCGGTGTATCGCCGCGTACGCGTCGGCCTGTTTTTCACTGGCGACGAACTGGTGCAGCCGGGCGAGCCGTTGCCGCAGGGCGGCATCTACAACTCCAACCGCTACGCCTTGCGCACGCTGCTCGAAAGCCTGGGCTGCGAAGTGCGCGATCTCGGCGCGGTGGCCGATACGCTGGAGGCGACGCGCGATGCGCTGCGCCGCGCGGCGGCCGAGAATGATCTGGTCGTCACCAGTGGCGGTGTCTCGGTCGGCGAGGAAGACCACGTCAAGCCGGCAGTTGAGGCCGAAGGCAAGCTGGACATGTGGAAGATCGCCATCAAGCCGGGCAAGCCGCTGGCTTTCGGCGAGATTCGCAAGGCCGAAGGCGGCAACGCGTGGTTCATCGGCCTGCCGGGCAATCCGGTGGCGGCTTTTGTCACGGCGCTGATGCTGGTGCGCCCCTTCATCCTGCGTTTGCAGGGCGTTCAACACGTTCAGCCGCGGGTCCTGACTTTGCGCGCCGATTCCGCCTGGGTCAAGGCCGACAAGGCACGCGCCGAGTTCCTGCGCGCCCGCCTGAACGACCAGGGTGGCGTCGAGTTCTACGCCAATCAGGGCTCGGCGGTCGCAACCTCCTTGTGCCATAGCGACGGGCTGGTGATCAACCCGGTCGGCCAGGTGGTCAATCCCGGCGATACGGTCGCCTTCGTGTCTTTTGCGGAGTTGCTGGCATGAGCGTCCAGGTGCTGTATTTCGCCAGCCTGAAGGAAGCGCTGGGCATGAGCGGCGAGAGCGTCGACTTCTCGGCCGAGGTGGCCACTGTGGGCGCGCTGCGCGAGCGCTTGATCGGGCAAGGGCGCGCGGCGCTGGCGACCGCAAAAAACCTGCGCTGCGCCGTCAATCAGGAGATGGTCAAGCTCGATGCCCCGGTCGCTGACGGCGACGAAGTGGCCTTCTTCCCGCCGGTCACTGGCGGCTAAGCGCGCCTTAACAAGGAAAACACATGTCCATCCAATGGTATCCCGGCCACATGACCTCGGCCCGCAAGAAGGCGGCCGAGACGCTGGCCATGGCCGATGTCGTGGTCGAGGTGCTTGATGCCCGCCTGCCGGCGGCCTCCAGTAATCCGATGATCCACGAACTGCGCGCCTTCCGCCAACGGCCTTGCCTCAAGCTGTTGAACAAGGCCGATGTGGCTGACCCGGTAGCGACCAAGGCCTGGCTGGACTTCTACAGCCAGCAGCCGGGCGTCAAGGCGGTAGCGATTTCGTGCAAGAAGGCGAGCGACGTGGCGCGCATTCCTTCGCTCGCGCAGCAACTCGCGCCGCATCGCAACGATGCGGTCAAGCCGCTGCGCCTGATGATCATGGGCATTCCCAACGTTGGCAAATCGACGCTGATGAACGCACTGGTCAAGAAGAAGGTGGCGGCGGTGGGCGACATGCCGGCGGTGACCAAGAGCCAGCAGCGCATCGACGTCAGTTCGCGCCTGACCCTCTACGATACCCCAGGCATGCTGTGGCCGAAGATCGAGCATCCACTCGACGGCATGATGCTGGCGGCCAGCCATGCCGTCGGCGTCAATGCCTACCATGAGCTGGAAGTCGGTACCTGGCTGGCCGGTTTCCTGTTGGAGCAATATCCGGAACTGCTCAAGGGCCGCTACGGTCTGACGACGGAAGGCATGGATGCTGTCGGCGTGATTGAAGCCGTCGCCAAGAAGCGCGGTTGCATTTTGAAGGGGCGGGGCGGTGAACTCGACCTGGAGAAGGCGTCGCAACTCCTGCTGACCGATTATCGTACCGGGACCTTGGGGCGAATCAGCCTGGAAACGCCGCAGCTGAGGGAGGATCGCCTGAAGCAGACCTTCGAGCCCCCTGTCTCGAATGCAATTGACAAAGATTGATAAATGTAAAGGATTTGTCAGTTTTTGCTGCGATAATCCGTTCGAATGATCTTGATTAATCGAGGCTGAATGGATACCCGATTGCGCTATCTCCCGATTTCAGAAGTCGTTGCCGGCATGGTGCTCGGGGCGCCGCTGACCTTGGTCGAGCATGGACGGAAAACCTTTGCCTTGCCGTCCGGACATAGCCTGACGGAGGAGAATCTTCGGCAAATTGCCGTCCATCACGGCGAATTTGCCTGCATCGAAGTGCCTGAGTTGCGCTCGGAGGCTGAAATTGCCGAACAAGTCCGGCAGGCAACCGAGAAGCTGGATCGCATTTTCGCCAGGGCCGACCGTAGCCAACCCCAGATCGAAGGCCTGTATCAGGCTGTCTTGCGCTACAGGAGCCTGTAAATGAGCATGCTTCTGGATCAAGCGCAGATTCTTGAAAAGGCCGCACTGCTGCCGGCGTTTCCAACCGTCGTCAGCGATTTGCTGGCCTCGCTGGAAGACGACAACTCGACGCTGGGGATCTTGTCCCATCTGGTGGCCAAGGATCCGGTTATCACCGCGCGCATTCTGTCCCTGGCCAATTCGGCGGCCATGGCCGGGCACGGCCAGCAGGACCGGCGCGACATCCAGGGGGCTGTTTCGCTAATCGGCCTGGCCAGGGTCCGTGAGCTGGCCTTGTCACTCAGCCTGAACAGCTTTACCGAGCAGTTTGGTGTGGGGCGCTATTTCTGGACGCACAGCGTGGCGGTTGGCGTTGCCGCACAGGAGCTGGGGCGCAAGTATCACTTCCAGCCCGACTATGCCCTGGTCGCCGGCTTGCTGCACGATATCGGTCAACTATGGATGGTCCGCTTTCATCCCGAAGCCTGGCAACAAGTGCAGCGGGAAGTCATGAACTGGGATCGCGATATTTGCGAAGCCGAGCGGCAGTTCTTCGGGCTCGATCACACCGAGGTCGGCAAGGTGCTGGCCGAACACTGGAATTTGCCAGCATCGCTGATCACGGCTATTGCGCACCATCACGATGGTCACGCGGCTGGCGACAAGCTGGTCGCAGTGACCCACGTCGCCGAGGCCATCGTCAATGCACTGGACTTGTCCGCCGGTAACACGTCTCGTGTAACGGTGCTTTCCGATCAAGCTTGCGATCTGTTAGGCATTGATTGGCAAGAGGATTTTGGTTTTCTCTTCGGCAAGATCGAGGCGCGAACGGAAGTGTTGAGCGCCTGGTTCCAGTAACGCCAAAGAGACTTCGAGTCCTGTTCGAAAACCGTCCGGGAAAAATCATTTTGGCGAAAACAGCGATCTAGTCTTGCTTTTCGCTATTGGCAGGCTATAATGCGCGCCCTGTCAGTACTCGTTGCTGACAAGCAATTCCCCGATAGCTCAGTCGGTAGAGCGCCGGACTGTTAATCCGTAGGTCCCTGGTTCGAGCCCAGGTCGGGGAGCCAAGATGCCGACGGCTCGCTGCAAGGCGAGCCGTTTTCGCATGTTGCCCATGTGGCTCAGTGGTAGAGCACTCCCTTGGTAAGGGAGAGGTCGGCAGTTCGATCCTGCCCATGGGCACCACCCCTTTATTTCCCCGTTGTCAGTTCTGGCCAGCATTTCCAGTGGCCACAGGCCGAACGTGCCCGGCGTTCCGAGCCGTCCCATGGCCCGCCTTGGCAGATTCCGACGGATGTTTCCGTTTCGATCAGCACGAAACCGGGCTCGCCCGGCTCTCGATTGCCGCTCCAGCGTTCGCAACTGGCGCAGCGTTTGCGTTCGATGGGCTGATTCAGCAAGCCTTGTTGGCCTTGCAGGCGGCAATGGTCTGTGCCGCCGGCACGACGGCGCCACCGTTACCAATCCAGCCCTTGATACCGGCCTTGACGTTGTAGACGGTGGCGTAGCCCGCCTGTTGCGACAGGAACTGGCTGACCGGCTTTGTCCGGTTACCGGTGCGGCAGATGACGATGACCGGCTCGTTCGGTTTGGCGAAGCCCTTGACCTTCTCCAGCCAGGCGCCCGCATCGTAACGGCCGCGTTCGTCGAAGAAGGTCAGCAACTTGCTGCCGGCCACGATGCCCGTTTCCTCCCATTCCGACTGCAGGCGGATATCGACGATGGGGACGCCGCTCTTGAGCAGCTGCTCGAGGCGGGAGTTATCGATATCGATCACCTCGGCACGCGCAGAGAATGCGGCAAGGCAGAGGAGGGCAGTCAGGATGGAACGGAACAGGGCAAACATGGCGGCTTGGTGAATATCAGGAAAGCCTGATTATAGAGTCAGCGCCCCTGTTGCTGGCGTTTCATCATTTCCTTGATCTTCGGGTCGTTCATCATGTCCTGCATGTTCATCTTGGGCATGCCCTGGACGATGACGTCGCCCGGCCGTTGTCCCGGCTTGCACGGGCCGAGCCAGCGAGCTTCCTGGCTCATCTTGGCTTCCTTCATGCCATTCTGCGGCGGGTCGTAGCGAATGGTCATGTCGCTCTTGTAATTGCTGTCGAAGTCGCCGGTAATCACCGCATCGGTGGTGCTGGTCACGCCACCATCGTGCTTGCACACCATGTGCATGGTGACCTTGCCGATACCGCGGTTGACGTCCATGGTCGGGCAATTGACCTTTTCCTTCGAACGCTCCTGCATCATGTTGTCGGTGGTCTGGTCAACGCACATCTGGATCGGTCCTTGGCCTGGACCACCGGCCGGCATGCCGGCCATCTGCGTCTTAATTTCCCAAAGCCCGGATTTGCGTTTGGGCATGTCGGCGGCCGGTGCCGGCAGAGCGAGGCCGGCAAGGAGCGTGGTCATCAGGGCGAGGCTGAGGCGGGAAGCTTTCATGACGAGGTTCTCCGGTTGGGGGATTCCGTTATCGTAGTCCGGAATCAGGAAGTCGTCATGGGATAATGCGTTTTTGCAATGGGAAGCTCATGGCGCTCAAATCCACTATTTACAAGGCTGAAATCCAGGTCGCCGATCTTGACCGCGGACATTTCGGAGACTATTCGCTGACCTTGGCGCGGCATCCGTCTGAAACCGATGAGCGCATGATGGTTCGTCTACTGGCCTTCGCGCTGAATGCGGGGCCGGATCTGTCATTCGGCAAGGGATTGTCGACCGATGATGAGCCGGCACTCTGGGAGATCGATCCGTCCGGCGTGATTCGCCTTTGGATTGAAGTCGGAATACCGGATGAGAACCGTATCCGCAAGGGGTGCAACAAGTCGGATCGCGTGCTGGTTCTAGCTTACGGAGCAAGGGCAGTCGATGTCTGGTGGGAGCAGAATGCCCAAAGCTTGCGACGCTACGGCAATCTTGAGGTTTGGCGCCTGACCGCTGAGGATGCAGCCATTCTGGGTGGATTGGCCGAGAAGAGCATGAAAATGGCATTTACCCATCAAGAGGGTATGGTTTATATTGATAGCTTCGTAATCAAACCGGAACGTCTTTTTCCCTAGCGATTGCCGGCGTTGCCGGTGCTGGCGGCGAGGCCGACGTATTCCGTGCCGCTTTCCCCGACATGTCCTTTTCCGAACGTTCCGGCTGGCGTCATCTGGGCTTGACCCGACGGCTGCTGCTGCCGATTGTTGTCGCCATCCTGACTGCGGGGACCGTACGCACGGTGACGCTGGCCCTGGAAGAGGTTGAAGCGATACGCGAGCGAGGGGCAGTGAAGGCTGCGTCGCTCTATTCGGTGTTGCCGGCTTTGCTTGGCAATCTGGGCGAGCAGCCGACCGATGATGAGGTTAGGGGGCGCCTCGAGGGGGTACTGCGCCAGGCGCTGGATATTCATCGTCTGGAATGGCTGGCTTCTGGGCAACGAGTCGCCGTGGAGCAGCATCCGGTGACCGATTATCCGGCCTGGTTTGGCGAACTTCTACCCGTCGCGCCGACGGATGTCAGGGTGCAGATCGTTTTGTCACCTAACAGTTCAGCTGAACTGACTGCAAGTCTGGATGTGACGCAGGGCATGCACTTGGCCTGGAAACGGGTTAAAGCTCAGGTGCTGACCGTTTTGGCTGTGGTTGTCGTTTTGTTGCTGGCCATCAGTCTGATCTTGCGTTCGTCTTTGCGCGGATTGGGGCATCTGCGCGATGCCGCAGAACTGATCGGCAAGGGCCACATGTATGCGCGGGCTCAACCCGGCGGTAGTGTCGAGGTCAGGGAAGCCGTCGCTGGCTTCAACAAGATGGCCGATGCAGTTGCTAGCGAACTGACATCCCGTCAGCAACTGGAAAATGCACTGCGCGAAAAACAGGCAACCCTGATGGGCGTGCTCGATGCCATGGGAGAGGCAGTCTTTGCTGTCGACCAGCACGGCCGGGTGGTGATTGCCAACCCGTCAGCCCGCAAACTCCTGCAGCATAACGAACCTTTCGGTCTGCCGGTGGCAGAGTTGCTGCATCTGACGCAAAGCGATTCCGGCGCCGAGATCGATTGGCCCTCCTTGCTGCTCGAAGTCAGCGATGCCGGTTTCATCGATCTCGGTAATGTCGTCCTTGCCGGCCGCGAGAGTGGCAGCATCCGATCGCTCGAAGGGAGTGTGACGGCACTGCGCCTGCATGGCGAGACCAATTGGATCATCGTCTTGCGCGATGTCAGCGAGATCAAGCGCCTGTTACTCAATGCCGAGTGGCAAGCCAGCCACGACCCCTTGACCGGTCTGCCCAATCGTCTGCTGCTGGCTGACCGTTTGCACCAAGCCTGTCAGGTCGCCGAACGCCAGGGAACGCTGGTGGCAGTCTGCCTGTTCGATCTGGATGGTTTCAAGCCGGTAAACGACACGCACGGCCACGATATCGGTGATCGATTGCTGGCGGAGTGTGCGCGTCGGGTCGAATCCAGTCTGCGTGGCATGGATACGGTAGTACGCCTTGGTGGCGATGAATTCGTCGTCCTGCTGACCGGTTTAGGCAGTGCTGCCGAAGCCGAAGTCGGCATCGAGCGAATTCTGCAGGTCATCGGGCAGCCTTATGCCATAGACGATATTCATCTGCAGGTGGGGGCCAGCCTGGGCTTTACCTTGTTTCCGGCCGATGCGGCCGATCCCGACACCTTGCTGCGCCATGCCGATCAGGCGATGTATGCGGCCAAGGAGGCGGGGCGGGCGACCTGGCGGCGCTATGACCCGAACAACATGCACGACATGGACGGGCCGGTCGCTCAACTGGCTGAGGCCATGGCCAACGGGCAACTCGAGCTTTTCTATCAGCCGCAGGTCAATCTGCGCACGGGCAAGGTACTCGGCTTCGAGGCGCTGTTGCGTTGGCGGCATCCCGAACACGGATTGTTGCCGCCAGGCGAGTTTCTGCCCGATGTCGAACGTTCGGCTTTCATCGAGGCCTTAGGCGACTGGGTGATCTCGCAGGCATTGGCGCAACTTTCCCTCTGGTGGAGAGACGGCCTGCATTACACGATTGCGGTGAACATCGCGGGGCGGCATTTCCTGAAACCGGGGTTCGTCGCTGGCTTGCAGGCCTTGCTAGCTCGCCATCCGGACGTGCCGCCGGAGGCGCTCTGTCTGGAGATCACCGAATCCTCCGCGCTCTCCGATCTGGCGCATGCTGCCTCGGTGGTTCGCAGCTGCCGCGCCTTGAAGGTGGCGGTGGAAGTCGACGATTTCGGCACGGGCTACGCTTCGTTGGCCTATCTGCGCCAGTTGCCGGTCGACGGCCTGAAGATCGATCAGCATTTCGTGCGCGATATCCTCGACGACAAGAGCGACATGGCACTGGTCGAGGCGGTGATTTCCTTGTCTGCCGTATTTGAGCGGCGGGTCTTGGCAGAAGGTGTGGAAACGCCCGAGCACGGGGTAGTCCTGATGCGCCTGGGTTGCGATCTGGCGCAAGGCTACGGGATTGCACGGCCGATGCCGCTGGCGGATGTCCAAGCCTGGGTGGCGCAATGGCAACCCGATCCGCGCTGGGCGCAATGGGCGGATACGCATTGGGAGCTATCCGATTTCCCGCTGATGGTGGCGCAGTACGATCACCTGCGCTGGGTCAATCGCGTTCTGCTCTATCTGGATGGTGCCTCGCTCCAGCTGACCCAGGCCGAACTGGCCGATCATCATCAATGCCGCTTCGGCCACTGGTACGACAGCCATGGCCGGCAACGCTACGGGCACCTGACGGAGTTTGCCCAGATCAATGACGCGCATACCGAGGTGCATCGCCTGGGGCTGGAGATCGTCGATCTGGCCGACCGAGGTGAATTGCAGTCGGCGCGGCAGCGTTGCGGCCAACTGTTGCTATGCAAGGACCGGATTCTCGGCTTGCTGGCCGACTTGCAAAAGGCAATCGCGCACGGTGGCGATCTACCGGCCGATATCTCGGCGCGATGCTGGGATGGAGCGGAGAGCTGAGGCTTGCCTCCGAGGCGCTGATCAGTTGAGCAGGCCGAGGATGAAGCCGATGCCGCCAACCAGCAGGTCGCCCGCATCCACGCCTTCATCGGCTCTTTCGAACAGGCCCTGCTGACGCCGCTCGCGCTGTTGCCGTGATTTTTCCCGCTCCTGCATGATCAGGGCGTCGGCCAGGATGTTGAAATCCGGTGGCGCGCTCCGCTTGCTTTCCGCCTGCTGGAAACGGGCCAGCGCTTTCTCGACGGCTTCCGGGTCGAGAATGGTGATCGCGGCCTTGCAGTGATCGCATGCCTGGTTTTTGCGGATATCGACCGGAGCACCGCAGCCGGAGCAGTGGATGACCCCGATTTTTGCCGCCAGAGTGTGAATTTCGGCCGGGTTCAATTGGCGGACGAAGCCCTTTTCGATCATGAACTGGCCAAAGGTGGTGAAGCGGCCGTGCTGTTGCAGGCAGCGGTCGTAATTGAAGCGGCCGCCGAATTTGCTCATGTCGAGGCCGTGCAGCAGGCGGTCATCGCAGCGCGGGCAGCGCAGATTATTGGTCAATGCCTGACGCTGTGCATCGCGATGGGCGTGGATCAGCCGGAACAGTTCGATGATGCCGCCTGGCGTGATCTGGAGGTTTTCGTTCTCGTCGAACCAGATGCCCTGGCAGGGAAAGCACATATCGAGAATGACTTCGCCGCCCAGGTTGCGTTCGAATTTGTGCTTCGACATCGTTTGGCGGCAGGACGGGCAGGCGGTCGGTTTCATGTGCGGATGCAGGAGGCATGACAGGCAAGCGGGCAACACTATACCGCATGGCTAGCCGGGGCTGACGCTCGATCTCGCGCGGAGATGATCGGCTAAATAATCATCGGTTAATATTGCACCTTCGTTCCAACGATTGCTGCCCATGAAAATCGCCGATCCCACTCAAGACACGCTGGTCAATGAAGTCAAATTGATGCTCGAGACTCTGCCGCTGGATGGCGCGTGTGTGCTCGAACTGGGCTGCGGCAAGGCGGAAAAGACTCGCCTATTGGCCGAGAGTGGGCGGGTGAAGGAAATCGTCGCCCTCGAAGTGGATGACATCCAGCACCGACGCAACCTCGAAATCACCGATCTGCCCCAGGTCAGCTTCCGCCACGGCGGCGCCGAGGCGATTCCGGCCGAGGATGGCAGCGTTGATATCGTGCTGATGTTCAAGTCGCTGCACCATGTGCCGATGCCGCTGATGGACCAGGCCTTGAGCGAAATCGCCCGCGTGCTGAAACCGGGTGGCCTGGCCTGGATCTCGGAACCGGTCTATGCCGGAGAACTGAACGAGGTATTCAAGCTCTTCCACGACGAAAAGATCGTGCGCGAAGCGGCTTTTGCTGCCATCTGCCGGGCCGTCGAGCGTGGGCCGCTGGTGTCAGAGCAACAGCTGTTCTTCAACACCCGCAGTTTCTTCGAGAATTTCGACCAGTTCGACCGGCGCATGATCCAGGTCACGCACACCAACCACCGGCTCGACACGACGCTGTACGCGCAGGTGAAGGCCAAGTTCGAGTCCTATCTCGGGCCGGAAGGGGCAACCTTTCTCAATCCTCAGCGCGTCGACCTGCTACGCAAGCCGGGCTGATCCGGCCGGATCAGCCGCAGGAAGCTTCGCTGCGGATCGTGCCGAGGTTGAGCTTGACGCCTTTCTTCATCTTGCCGATGACGTGCATCTCGCAGGCCTTGCAGTCGAACTTGAGGATCAGCTTCTCGTTGCCGTTCATCAGCGTCATCGGGTCCGGCTTGATGTTCTTCACTTCCTTCGGACACAGGTTGAAGCTGTAGCGCAGGCAGTGGCGGGTGATCATCAGCGACACCATGCCTTTTTCGTTGCCGGCCTCGTAGGCTTCCTCGATCAGCTTGACGCCATGCTTCTCGTAGAAAGCGCGGGCCTGGGCGTTGAAGACGTTGCCGAGGTAGGTCAGTTCTTCCTGCGGGTAGGGAACGGGGTTTTCAGCCGGTGCGGCGCGTGGCGGGCGCGGGTGGCTGGCGACACGGGCGGCCTGCAACTGCTCGGCGGCCTCGCGGCGCAGCGCGTTGATCGCGCCGACGGGCAGGAACCACGGTTGATTGAGTTGCAGCTCCACCGGCTCGGCGACGAACATCGTATTGCCGAACTTGCCGAGGTTTTCCTTCAGCTTGGCCATGGCGGCCTCGGGGTTCTGTGCCAGTTCCGTCCCGATTTTTTCGCTTTTTGGCAGGTGCACCGCAGCAGTGACGCCGTCTTCGTCGGTCAGGGTCAGTGTGAAGCCGTCGGCGCTTTCGGCGAACACCGGCTTGACCGAAACGCGGCGGTCGGCCGATTCCTTCTCCAGCGCCCGCTCGAATTCCTGGTCGCGATTGCGGAAGAGGGTGGCGCCTTCGGTCAGGTCTTCCGGCATCTCGGCCGGGTAGAGCTTCTTGCCCTCGGCCCGGTTGATGCGCATGCCCTGCACATCGCCGTGCGCGTCATGGAAGCAGACGCCGTCGCCGTTGTGGAAGGTCTGGTCGGTATTGACCACGATCCAGCCGTCGCCAATCTGTGCGACTTCGCCGATCAACTCGCCGACGAAGGCCGGCGAATCGAAGGCGCCGATGTCGTCCTGGCGGTCGTTGGCGAAATAGTCGGTGTAGCCGCGGTTGAAGGTCTTGTCCGGCTGCGGCGTGAAGGTGAAGGTCGAGCGGCCGCTGGAAGCGCGGCTGTATTGCGGGTGCTGTTCGATGATGTCGTCGAGCAGCCGGCGGTAATGCGCCGTGATGTTCTTGACGTAGGAGAGGTCCTTCAGGCGTCCCTCGATCTTGAACGACGACACGCCGGCTTCGACCAGCGCCAGGATGTTTTCCGTCTGGTTGTTGTCCTTCATCGACAGCAAATGCTGGTTCTCGGTGATGACCTTGCCCTTGTCGTCGATCAGCGTGTAAGGCAGGCGGCAGGCCTGCGAACACTCGCCGCGGTTGGCGCTGCGCCCGGTGTGGGCGTGGCTGATGTAGCACTGCCCGGAGTAGGCAACACATAGTGCACCATGAACAAAATATTCCAATGCAACAGTAGTTTGCGAAGCAACGTTAACAACTTCCTTTAACGTCATTTCGCGGGCAAGAACAATCTGCGAGAAGCCGACGTCCTGCAAAAAGCGGGCTTTTTCGGCACTGCGGATATCGGTCTGCGTGCTGGCATGCAACTGGACGGGCGGCAGATCGAGTTCGAGCAGGCCCATGTCCTGGATGATCAGCGCGTCGGCGCCGGCGTTGTACAAATCCCAGGCCAGTTCGCGCCCGGCTTCGAGTTCGGAATCGTGCAGGATGGTGTTCTGCGCAACAAAAACCTTGGCGCGGTAGCGATGGGCGAATTCGCACAGGCGGGCGATGTCGGCGATCTCGTTGCCGGCGCCGTAGCGCGCGCCAAAGGCCGGGCCGCCGATATAGACGGCGTCGGCGCCGTGCTTGATGGCCTCGATGCCGAAATCGGCGTTCTTGGCCGGCGCGAGGAGTTCGAGAGGGTGTTGAATGCGGGTCATGGGGCCTTAGTAGATGAAACGCGGGGCGAGTTCCTCGATATTGAACTCGCGCAGGATGGCCTCGGCCCGATCGAGGGCATTTTTGCGCGGATGATGGCGCTTGCTGGCGATGATCAGCTCGTTCTTCATCGAGTGCTCCCAGCCGACCAGTTCGGTGACGGTCACGTCGTAGCCATGCGACTCCAGCAGCAGGCAGCGCAACACATTGGTCAGGTGGCTGCCCAGTTCGCGCGTGTGGATCGGGTGACGCCACAGCTCGGAAAGCGGGGTCTTCGACAGCGATTCGTTCTTGCGGGCGCGCATGGTGGCCGCCACCTCGGCCTGGCAACAGGGCACCAGCACGATGTGTTGGGCGTTGCGGGTCAGGGCGAAGCGGATGGCGTCGTCGGTTGCCGTGTTGCAGGCGTGCAGGGCGGTAACGACATCGACTTCAGCCGGCAGTTCGGGCGAGGTGAAGGAATCCTCGACCGTGCAGGCGAGAAAGCGCATGCGCGGAAAACCGAGGCGCTCGGCCAGTTCGCGCGACTTGGCGACCAGTTCGGCGCGGGTCTCGATACCGACGATTTCGCCCAGTTCGCGGCTCTTGAAATACAGGTCATACAGGATGAAGCCGAGGTAGGACTTGCCGGCCCCATGATCGACCAAAATTTTTGCATCGGCGAGCAAAGGCTCGATGAACTGGTACAGGTGATAGACCTGTTTCAGCTTGCGGCGGGTGTCCTGATTCAACTTTCCATCGCGCGTCAGAATGTGCAATTCCTTCAGCAAATCAATGGATTGGCCTTCGCGAATCTCGGGAATGGCGGGTGGGGTTTGCGGCTTTTTCATGGGGCCGAATTATCGCATTCATTCGGCTATCACTTTCGTGTCAACCGAATCGAAATTGCTGCGTTATTCGGCTCATGGTGATCAAACACCGCACTTCAAACGGAGATATCAATGGGCAGTCTTAGCAACGAATCCTTCGAGCAATTTCTGGATTCCTTGAAGAAAGCAGGCATTACCATTTCCAACGAGGCCGAGCTGCGTGAGCGTCTGGCCGAAGCCCAACGCTGGCGCTATGCCTTCCAGACGCTGGCCGCCAATGGCAAGACCATCGGTATCAGCTTCGAAGACCAGTCGCACGGCAACAACGAAGCCGCAATTGAGCGCGCTTTCAGTGAGTTCCAGTTTTCCGAAAAGACCAAGGCCGTTTTCTCAGCCAGTCTGAAGCACTAAAAATATATAAAATTTAGAGACACAGTTTTTGCACCTCGCGTTGGCGGGGCGCATAAAAGGAACGGGCGCCAAGCGGCGCCCGTTTTGCATTCAGGGTGACCGTTTTCCACCCTGAAAACGACGGATACACTGGCTTACAGACCGGTACGGATTGAACCTCGCCTTCCTGGTATTTTCAAAACATCATCAGATTCAGGAGATCGCCATGAAGCGAATTTTTATTGCGTTCTGCCTCGCCCTTGGCCTGAGTGCGCAGGCCGAGGAAAGCACGCTGGACAAGGCCGGTAGCGCGGTCAAGGAAGGCGCGCAAGCTGCGGCCACAGGTGTGGAGAAGGGCGTTGAAGCGGCTGGGCGCGGTATCAAGCGGGGCGCCGAAGCGACGGCCCGGGTGGTACGGCGTGGTGCCGAAGCCGCGGGGCATGGCATCGAGGTTGGCGTTAATGCTGCGGGGCGTGGAATCAAGCGCGGGGCGGAAGCGACCGGTGAGGCTATGCATACCGTCGGCGAAAAGATCAGCCCCAAATCCTCCGGGTAGCGACAACATATTGCCGGTACGGCGCTATTGCTTGCGCCAAACCGATGAAAAAGGCGCCCGCAGGCGCCTTTTTGTTTTCTGCTGCGGTGCACTGCCCAAAACGGGCAAAAACCGCGGCTGACGATCAGCGGGTGATCGGCTTGTAGCGGATACGCTTCGGCTTGGCACCTTCCTCGCCCAGGCGCTTGCGCTTGTCTTCTTCGTATTCCTGGTAGTTACCCGGGAAGAAGGTCCATTGCGATTCGCCTTCGGCGGCCAGGATGTGCGTACAGATGCGGTCGAGGAACCAGCGGTCGTGCGAGATGACCAGCGCGCAACCCGGGAATTCGAGCAGGGCGTCTTCCAGGGCGCGCAGGGTTTCGACGTCGAGGTCGTTCGACGGTTCGTCGAGCAGCAGCACGTTGCCGCCGGCCATCAGCGTCTTGGCCAGGTGCAGGCGACCGCGCTCACCACCGGAGAGGTTGCCGACCAGCTTGCCCTGATCGGCGCCCTTGAAGTTGAAGCGGCCGATGTAGGCGCGGCTGGGCATTTCGAACTTGCCGATCTGCAGCACGTCGCTGCCCTGGGCCAGTTCCTCGAACACCGTCTTGTTGCCGTCCAGACAGTCGCGCGACTGGTCGACGTAGGCCATCTTCACGGTCTGGCCGATCTTCACTTCACCGGCGTCCGGTTGTTGCTGGCCGGTGATCATCTTGAACAGGGTCGATTTACCGGCACCGTTCGGGCCGATGATGCCGACGATGGCGCCGGGCGGGATGGTGAAGCTGACGTTGTCCATCAACAGCTTGTCGCCAAACGACTTGGTGACGCCGTTGAATTCGATGACCTGGTCGCCCAGGCGCTCGCCGACCGGAATGAAGATTTCCTGCGTTTCGTTGCGCTTCTGGTATTCGTGGCTCGACATTTCCTCGAAGCGGGCCAGACGGGCCTTGGACTTGGCCTGGCGCGCCTTGGGATTGGAGCGCACCCATTCCAGTTCCTGCTTCATCGCCTTCATGTGGGCGTCGATCTGCTTGTTTTCGGTTTCCAGGCGGGCTTCCTTCTGCTCCAGCCAGCTGGAGTAGTTGCCCTTCCAGGGAATGCCCTCGCCACGGTCGAGTTCCAGAATCCACTCGGCGGCGTTGTCGAGGAAGTAGCGGTCGTGGGTGACGGCAACCACGGTGCCCGGGAAGCGGACGAGGAATTGTTCCAGCCATTCGACGGACTCGGCATCCAAGTGGTTGGTCGGTTCGTCGAGCAGCAGCATGTCGGGCTTGGAGAGCAGCAGCTTGGCCAGGGCGACGCGGCGCTTTTCACCACCGGACAGGTTGCCGATCTTGGCCTCCCAGGGCGGCAGACGCAGCGCGTCGGCGGCGATTTCCATCTGGTGCTCGGTGTCGGAGCCGGCGGTGGCGATGATCGCCTCCAGGCGGGCCTGTTCCTCGGCCAGCTTGTCGAAGTCGGCTTCCGGGTCGGCGTAGGCGGCGTACACCTCGTCCAGCTTGGCTTGCGCCTGCATCACTTCGCCGAGGGCGGATTCGACTTCTTCCTTGACGGTCTTTTCCGCGTCAAGCTGCGGTTCCTGCGGCAGGTAGCCGATGGAAATGTTCGGCTGCCACTGCACTTCGCCGTCGTATTCCTTCTCGACGCCGGCCATGATCTTCAGCACGGTCGATTTACCGGCGCCGTTCAGGCCGAGCAGGCCGATCTTGGCGCCGGGGAAGAAGGAAAGGGAAATATCCTTGATGATCTGCCGCTTGGGCGGCACAACCTTGCTCACGCGGAGCATGGACATTACGTATTGGGCCATGAAAACTACTTTCGGGAAGTTTGGAAAAAATCAGCGCGTATTTTAAGAAAAGCGCCGCCGCCTTGCCCAAGTTTTAGCAAGGAAAAGGATACGAAAGAGGATTGCCTGCCGGCTTCAGTAGCCGACGATTCCCGGCAGGATGTCGATGACCACGCCGGTAGCGCTGGAAATGAGCAGCACGTCGGTGCCGATCATCACATAGCGATGGCCGGGTGGTGGTGGCGGCAGGCGCGAGAGCAACTGGCGCGGCAGCGAGTAGTAGCGCAGGTCGCGCGGAATCGGCTGGCCGCGATCCCAGCGGCTGTCCATCTCCGGCGGGACGCAATCGCGGCCGTGGCGGTAAAAGCCCGGTGGGCAGTTTCCACGGCCCATTTCGCGGCCGTAGTAGTCGCGAATCTCGCGGCGATGCACGTCGCCGAACTGGAAGACGATCATTGGCTCCGGTTCCGGCCGGTCGATGCGGCGGCCGCGGTAATCGTAATTGCGCCGGTCGAAATCGCGGGCGGTCGGCACTTCGTCGCGCTGCGACGGGTAATAGCCGCCCTGATAGCCGCGGTTGTCGTAGCCGCGCTGCTCGTAGCCACGGGTCTCGTAGCGCCGATCGTCTGGGCGGCGGTCATCGTCACCGTAACCATAAGTGCGCTGCGCCTGGGCGGGCAGGGCAAGCGTGGCGAGCAGGGCGGAGAGAAGCAGCAAAAAAGAATGCGGGCGGCGGTTCATGGCGGTCAGCGGAAAAGTCACTCGCTGAGTCTAGTAGGTTTCCTTTCCGATGACCAAGCATTTCACGCCACCCGCATAAAGACCTTGCCAGAGGCCAGTAAGGCAAGGGATGAGGGATCAGCCGGCGACGGCTTCCAGCGTGGGAATGCCGCTGCTCGGGCGGATGACCGAATTGGCGCGCTCGGACGACAGCGCCTGGATGTCGCCGCACAGCTCGCCGCCTTCGTCGATCACCAGCTTGCCGTAGCGGATCTTGCCGTTGACCTTGCCGGTGGCGTGGATGATCAGTTGCGAGCGGGCCGTCAGGTCGCCTTCGAAGGTGCCGTGGATTTCGGCGATGTCGATGCTGACCTTGCCGGTAAAGGCGCCGTTGTCGGCGATACGGATGACGCGGCTGTCCATCGTCGCCTCGACCGAGCCTTCGACGACCAGTGTGTCGCAATCGAGTATCTCGGCACCTTTCAACTTCACGTCCGGCCCGACGATCAGGCGCGCACCCATCGGGCTTTCGGCGGCCGGTGTCTCCGGTTTGGGCGGCTCGGCGGCCGGTTGGGCATTCTGGGGCGTACTGGTCGCTGTGTTGTTCAGGCTGGTGACCGAGCCGGGTGAACTGGGCGAAGTCAGCACGCTCTTCACGTCCTTGCGGGTGATCGGGTCGTTGCGTTGGGTCAGCGGGGTTTTATTGAACATGTAGGCTCCTGAGGTCATATCGCAAATTGCCCCAGCCTTATCGCGATAAGTGTGCCAGTGAGCGTAAGTCGCGTAAAAACAATGGCTTGTAAAACAGAGCGCCCTTGGCGCTCGGGGCTGGAGGAAGCATCTGTCGGCAAATGGCGACAAGTTTTTCTACATCAGGCCGCATCACCTGCCGTGGCGCCGGGTTAAGATGTCGTTAATTGGCGAAATGAATCCAATCCATTGATTTTGAAGAAGTAATTTTCACGCCGAGAATGGCGAGAAAAGCCCGCCTCGACGCTAGCAATCAGCCACTCCGCCCTAAAATTCCGGTTTTACCCCTTGTCCTCCATGAACCGCATCTCCTTCCGCCACGCCATGCTTGCCGGCTTCGCACTGATCGTCGTGCTGCTCGGCGGCGTCGCCGTGCGCAGTTGGTTCATCGTCGAGCGGCTGGTGCAGCAAAGCAACGCCAATAGCGAACTGGCGCTGCAAGTCACCGGCTCGCTGCAGGAGCTGGCCGAGCGCACCGTCGATATCGAGCGCAGCGCCCGACAATACCTGGTGCTCGACAACCCGGAATTCCGCCAGCGTTTCGATACCCATCTCGACCAGTCGTTGGCCGTGATCGACCGCCTCGATACCATGCCGGAGCAACCCTTGGCCTCGCTGCTCGGCGGCTGGCGCATGGTGGCCGAAGCCCTGCGCGGTGGATTGGATCAGCACATAGCGCAGAACGAAATCGCCCCCTTGCTGGCCCGCCTGTCCGAACTCAACGGCCTGCTCAAGCAAGCCGGCCAGCGCTGGATCGACGAGCGCAACGGCCGCATGTTGCAGCAGCTCGAAGACAACCGCCTGCGCCTTGGCACGCAAATCCTCGCCGCGCTGTTGGGTGCCTTCGTGGTCGCCTTGGTCATGGCCTGGTGGCTGGTACGCCCGGTGCAGCGGCTGGAGCAGGCCATTACCCGGCTCGGTGGCAGCCGGTTCGACGAAGCGGTACGTGTCGGCGGCCCGGACGATTTGCGCCGCCTCGGCCGCCGACTCGACTGGCTGCGCGAGCGCCTGCGCGAACTCGAAGCCGACCGCGAGCGCGCCTTGCGCCACGTTTCGCACGAACTCAAGACGCCGCTCACCGCCTTGAAGGAGGGCGTCGCCCTGCTCGGCGAAGAAGTGCCCGGCCCGCTGGTCGATAGCCAGCGCGAGGTGGTCGATATCCTGCGCCACAACGTCGCCGCCTTGCAGCGCCAGATCGAAAGCCTGCTCTCGCTCAACGCCGCCGCCTTCGCCGCCCGCCAATTGAACCCTGCCGCCGTGCCGGTCGACCGACTGCTGGCTGAAGCCGCCCAGCGGCGCGAACTGCACGCCCAGGGCCGGCAGGTGCAGGTGGTCGTCGAAGCGCCTAGCCAAAGCGCCACGCTCGATGCCGAAAAGCTTGGCGTCGTGCTCGACAACCTGTTGTCCAATGCCATCGATTTCAGCCCGCCGGGCGGCGAGGTGCGGCTGCGCGCCGAACGCCTCGACCACGGCTGGCGTTTCGCCTGCCTCGACCAAGGCCCCGGCGTGGCTGAGGAAGACCGCCAGCGCATCTTCGATCCCTTCGTCCAGGGCCGCCGCGCCGCGCCGGCACCGCGCCAGGGCAGCGGGGTGGGCCTCTCCATCGTGCGCGAACTGGTGCGTGCTATGGGCGGTCGGGTCGAGTTGCTGGTGGCCGAACGCGGCGCCCATTTTCAGGTGGATATTCCGGATGAACTTTGAGCAAAACTGCCACCGCGTCGCCGCGGCGCTTCTTTTGGCCGCAACCCTGGCCGGCTGCGCCGGCGGCCCGCATCTACCGCGCCTGGAAGAGGGGGGGGGGGCGCCCTTGCTGGGCTACCACGTCGCGCTGGGCAAAATGACCCCGGCCGAGCTGGCCCGAGAAAAGGCCAATTTGAGCAGTGCACCGCAGCAGTCGGCCAATCAGCTCAAACTGGCCATGCTGCTGGGCCAAACGCGCGGGGCGAGCGATCTGCCGCGCGCCGTCGGCCTGCTCGAAGGCGTGTTGAAGAACAACGATGCTGCCCAGCTGCACGCGCTGGCTCGCCTGCTGCTCGACAACTACAGCGAGCGCCTGCGCCTCGAAGCGCAGTTCGACAAGCAGGGCCAGCAAGTGAAAGAAAGCCAGCGTAAGGCCGCCGAGTTGCAGGAAAAACTCGACAGCCTGGCCGACATCGAGCGCACGCTGCCGACGCGGCCGCGCAGCGGAGGCAAGCGATGAGCGCGCACATTCTGGTGGTCGATGACGACGAAGATATCCTGCGCCTGCTCGGGATGCGCCTGCGCGCCCGTGGCTACCGCGTCAGCACCGCCGGCTCGGCCGAAGCGGCGCTGGCCCAACTGGCGGTCGATCCGCCGCGTGTGGTGGTGTCCGACGTGCGCCTGCCGGGGCGCGACGGCCTTGCGCTGTTCGAGGAAATCCGCGCCACCCGCCCGGCGCTGCCGGTCATCCTGCTCACCGCGCACGGCACCATTCCCGATGCGGTGGACGCCACCTCGCGCGGCGTGTTCGGCTACCTGACCAAGCCTTTCGACAGCCAGATCCTGCTCGAAAAGATCGACCAGGCGCTGCAAGTCTCGGCGCGTGACGAAGCGCCGAGCGAGGGCGGAGCGGGCGAAGCGTGGATGGACGGCATCGTCTTCCGCAGCAGCCGCATGGCCACGCTGATGGCCGAGGCGCGCATGGTGGCGCAATCCGAGGCCAGCGTGCTCATTCGCGGCGAGAGCGGCACCGGCAAGGAGGTGCTGGCCCGTGCCATCCACCGCGCCAGCCCGCGCGCCAAGGGGCCGTTCATCGCCATCAACTGCGGCGCGATCCCCGAGCAACTGCTCGAATCCGAACTCTTCGGCCATATGAAGGGCGCCTTCACCGGCGCCGCCAGCAATCGCGGCGGCCTGTTCCAGGCGGCCAACGGCGGCACGCTGTTTCTTGATGAAATCGGCGACATGCCGCTGGCGCTCCAGGTCAAGCTGCTGCGCGTGCTGCAGGAGCGCGTCGTGCGCCCGGTCGGCGCGACGCGCGGCGAGCCGGTCGATGTGCGCCTGCTCTCGGCCACCCACCGCGACCTCGAAGCCGCCATGGCCGACGGCCAGTTCCGCGAAGACCTCTATTACCGGCTCGACGTCGTGTCACTGACCCTGCCGCGCCTTGAAGAGCGGCGCGAGGATATTCCGCTGCTCGCCGCCCATTTCGTGCAGCAGGTGGCCGCCAAGTACGGCAAGCCGATCAACGGCTTCGCGCCCGATGCGCTGGAGGCGCTGGCCACCGCCGCCTGGCCGGGCAACGTGCGCCAGCTCTACAACGTGGTCGAGCAAAGCTGCGCGCTGACCTCGACGCCGCTGATCCCGCTCTCGCTCGTCCAGCGCGCCCTGCGCGCGCCGAGCATGGAGGCGCTGACCTACGCCGAAGCCAAGCAGCGCTTCGAGCGCAATTACCTCGTCCAACTGCTCAAACTCACCGACGGCAACGTCGCCGACGCCGCGCGCATCGCCGACCGCAACCGCACCGAGTTCTACCGCCTGCTGCAAAAGCACGACCTCGCCCCGGCCATGTTCCGCAGCAGCGAAGGCGCGGCCGAGGTCTGAGCCTGTCGCCAGTGGGCGACGGCTGGCCGGCCAATCTGCCGGGCGTCTTTTTCAAGTGTTTGATTCAAAGCGATAAATTGAGCTGGCACGGCATTCGCAATAAGGCTGTTGAGATCAACCCTAGAAGGAGAACAAACATGATCCAACGCCAGCTTTCCATCGTTGCGCTATTTGCTGCTGCCACCTTTTGCGGGCTGGGGCTGACGGCCCTGACCCGGGCCGACCCGCAAACCCTGGCCGCCACCTCCGGCGCCGGCTTCGCGCTCGACGATCTGGTTACCGACAAAGTCGAAACTGTGTTGCGCACCGACATCGGCCTCGCCGGTTCGCGCATCCGCGTCACCGGCCGCTCCGGCATCGTCACCATCGTCGGCCGCGTGCCCGACGAACACGCGCTACGCCGCGCCATGGAACTTGCCGCCAGCGTGCGCGGCGTGCGCGAGGTGCGCAACGGCCTAGAACTCGGCCCGCCGAGCGAAGAGAGCTAAGCCTCGGCCTCCAGTGTGACCAGCAAGGCCCCTTCATCCACCGTGTCGCCGGCGATCACATGCACGCTGGCCACGCGCCCCGCGTACGGGGAGGGGATATCCAGCGCCACCTTGCCGGTTTCCAGCGTCAGGATCGTGTCGTCGAAATTCAGCTGGTCGCCCACATTCACCAGCACTTCAAGAATGAACACATCGCCGCTCGCGCACGAGCCGCAGCTCTCCCAGCACTCGGGGTATTTGGGCATGCGAACGGGGATGACTTTCATGGAGTGTCGAAATCGGCAGAAACCGCTTGCATTCTACGATAAGGTCCGTATAATGCGCGGCTCTGTCAGCGCGCCCGTAGCTCAGTTGGATAGAGTATCTGGCTACGAACCAGAGGGTCGGGCGTTCGAATCGCTCCGGGCGCGCCAACAGTGACTTTTTCAGGTCGGTCAACAGCCGGTTTGATTTTGGCAGCGCGCCCGTAGCTCAGTTGGATAGAGTATCTGGCTACGAACCAGAGGGTCGGGCGTTCGAATCGCTCCGGGCGCGCCAGCACAAAACACAACGAACTAAGGCACTTCCATCGGAAGTGCCTTTTTCGTTTGTGCGCGTTTTTGTGCCGGCAAGCGTAAATTGCTTTGAATTATAGCTTTGTCATTGATGCAAATAGTCGGGTGGAATAAACTATTAGTTTTCATGTATCCATAGCCCGCCGTGTTACTCAGACGGGGGAACTAATCTTTGACCTTTTCCGCAAAATGAAATCAATCGTAATTTCAACCTTCGTTTCTTTACTCGTACTGACGGGTTGCGCTGCACCTCAGAAAACTTGGCGCAAAGAGGGGGTAAGCCAGCATGATATGCAGACTGCTTACTCAAAGTGTCAATATGAAATTGGACTAAACAAAATTTCTGCCGAGGAAAAGAACGGACTTGTAACCCAATGCATGCAAGGTAAGGGTTTTCGTTATCGTTAATTTTTGTCGTCATACAAAGGCTAATCATATCTATCTAGTGCCCAGATTCATCCTCTCGGGCGAGGTAAATACGATTAGAACGTTTTTTGAAATAGCTGCGGTGCACACCTCAAAAAGCCGATTTTTCAAATCGGCTTTTTTCTTGCCCAGATTTCGCGAAAGCACCTAGCGCTCAGTGCGCCAGATCGTCCCCCGCCTTGCGGCTGAAGTGGGTGCGCTGCATGAGTAGCAGTAGGGGGACGGCGGCGAGCATGGCGACGCCGAAGTAGAGGAAGAGACGCTCGAAGGAGAGCATCATGGCTTGCTTGGCGACTTGCTGGTTGAGCAGGAGCAGGGCTTTCTTCTCGATGACGACGGCAGCGGCGCCGTGCTGGGCGAGCAGGGCCTTGATGTGGATGAGGCGTTCGTGGGCCAAGGCCGAGAAGCGGTCGACGTGGTGCAGCAGTTCGCCGCGGTTGATTTCCTGCAACTTGACGAGCGTGGTGGCCGAGGCGGCGATGCCGACGCTGCCGCCGAGCTGGCGGGTGAGGTTGTAGAGGCCGCTGCCGTTGGCCATCTGGTGCGGCGGCAGGTTGCCGAGTGCCAGGTTGTTGAGCGGGATGAAGATCATGCCGAGGCCGACGCCGCGCAGGATCATCGGCCACAGGAAGTCGTCGTTGCCGGACCAGACGGTGAATTGGCCGTGCTGCCACATGGCGTAGCCGAAAATGGCGGCGCCGATCACGACGTAGATGCGCAGGTCGATGGTGGTCTTGCTGACGTGCTTGCCCATGACGGCCATGGTGAGGCCGCTGGCGAGCGCGCCGGGCAGGATGACAAGGCCGGTTTCCCAGGCGTTGTAGCCGAGCACGGTCTGCAG
Organism: Azonexus sp. IMCC34839; assembly: GCF_047047955.1. GTDB lineage: Bacteria > Pseudomonadota > Gammaproteobacteria > Burkholderiales > Rhodocyclaceae > Azonexus. Next base: position 525,955 of record NZ_CP150631.1, read on the forward strand.
GTAGACCGGGAAGATGAAGACGGTGCTGTAGAGCGAGGCGCCGAGCAGAAAGGTGAAGACGAGCGAGACCGAGAGTTGCGTGTCTTTCAGGATGTGCAGTTCAACGACTGGGTGTTCGTGGCGCAACTCCTGCCAAACGAAAAGCACCAGCGAAGTGACGCTGACCACGGCGTAGGCGATGATTTCGCGCGAATCGAACCAGTCGAGCTTTTCGCCACGTTCGAGCATGGTCTGCAGGCAGCCGATGCCGGCCGCGAGGAGCAGCAGGCCGACGTAATCGACCTTTTCTGCCTTGCTGCCGTATTTGGAGTCGGGCACGAACATCAGCGCGAAGAGCAGGGCGATCAGGCCGAGCGGCAGGTTGATGTAGAAGATCCACGGCCAGGAGAAGGTGTCGGTGATGTAGCCGCCGACGGTGGGGCCGAGCGTGGGGCCGACCATGATGCCGAGGCCGAAGATGGCCATCGAGGTGCCGACTTCCTTGGGCGGGAAGACTTCGTAGAGCGTGGCCTGTGCCGTCGAGATCAGGCCGCCACCGCCGATGCCCTGGACGATGCGCCAGAAGACGAGCGCTTCGAGGCTGGTGGCGTTGCCGCAGAAGAACGAGGCGGCGATGAAGAGCAGGATGGAGCCGGCGAAGTAGTTGCGCCGCCCGAAGTAATTGGCCAGCCAGCCCGAGATGGGCAGCACGATGACGTTGGCGACGACGTAGCCGGTGGAGACCCAGGCCACTTCGTCGAGCGTCGCGCCCAGCGTGCCCATCATGTGCGGGATGGCGACGTTGATGATGCTGGTGTCGAGCAGTTCGAGCATCGAGGCCAGCGTCACCGTCAGCGCGATGATCATCCGGTTGGCGTAGGCCGCCTCGGGCGTGGCCGAGCGGCGCAGCGAGGGCAGGAGCGGGCGCATGGGCGGGGCGCCGTCTTATTTGGTGGCGATGGTGACGAAGGCGCTCATGCCGGGGCGCAGCGAGTGGCTGGCGTCGTTCGCCTTGTTCAGCTTGATGCGGACCGGAATGCGCTGCACGACCTTGGTGAAGTTGCCGGTGGCGTTGTCCGGCGGCAGCAGGGAGAAGAGGGCGCCGCTGGCCGGCGCGACGGATTCCACCGTCCCGGTGAAATGCTCGCCAGGGTAGGCGTCGATTTCGATATCGACCGTGTTGCCCGGTTTGACGCGGGCGACGTCGGTTTCCTTGAGATTGGCGACGACCCAGACGTCGTCGAGCGGCACGACGCTCATCAGCGACTGGCCGACCTGCAGCAACTGGCCCGGCTCGACGGTCTTGTTGCCGACCACGCCGGCCACCGGCGCGACGATCATCGTATCGGCCAACTGGATGGCGGCTAGATCGCGCACGGCGCGGGCGGCTTCCACCTTGGCCATGGCGCCTTGCAGCGCGGCGCCGGAAGCGCTGACCTGCTCGCCGGCCGAAGCAGCGGAATCGCGCATCGCCTTCACCTGTGCCAGCGCGGCGCGGGCGGCGGCTTCGGCGGAATCGAGCGATTGCGGCGACATCATTTTTTTGTCGACCAGCGAACGGATGCGGTCGAGGTCCTTCTGTGCCTTGTCAGCATTGGCCACGGCCTGATCGATGTTGGAACGGGCGGCGGCCGCGCTGGCTCGTGACGCGGCGAGTTGCGCCGCAGCCTGACCGCCACCGCCTTCCTTGCCGGCGGCGGAGAGTGCCATCTGCAACTCGGCCTCGGCCTGGGCAAGGCGGGTGCGGTAATCGCGGTCGTCAATGGTCAGCAACAAGGTGCCGGCCTTGACCTCCTGGTTGTCGGTGACCTTCACCGCCGTCACGAAGCCGCCGACCTTGGGCAGGATGGGAATCAAATGCCCGGCCACCTGGGCGTTGTCGGTAGACACGTGGGAGAGGCTGAACCACCACTTGTAGCCCAGCCAACCGGACAGTGCGGCGAAGGTGGCAAGCAGGATGATGCGCGAGCGCTTCTTCTTCGACTCCTGCTCAGCCGGGGTTTCTTCTGCTTCCACGATGACTTCGTCGGACATGCTTTGTCTCTCTGTTCGATGGGGCACGCTTTACGGCGTGTCTTATTTAATGACTTGAAGGTCAGTAATTTAATTGGGGGTTACGGTTGCGTCAACTGGGGGTTGATGTTTTGTGCGGAGTGACGTGGTGAGGGTTTGTTTGAGCGCTGTTTTTCGCCGCTGACCGGCGCCTGACTTTCTTTTGCTTCGCCAAAAGAAAGTCAGCAAAGAAAAGGCGACCCGGGGTCGGCGCCCGCTACGCGGGTACCCTGCGCTACTCGGACTTCGCGGGGGCTGCGGAACTCGGCCCTTCGGGCCTCAGACAGTCCTCGCCCTTTTTCCGCGAACTCCTGCGTTGCTCGGCGCCTCCTACGGGAGGTTGAAAACCGAATGGATACTGACAGGACGGGTGTTTGGTTTTTTGCCTTTTTGACCAGTGCACCGCAGCAGTCTCGTTTTTTCAGAGAATGTGAAGCTGCGAGGTTTTTCGGGTCCCCTTGAGAGGCGCTGAGCAACGCAGGTTGGCCGGGAGAAGTCGGCTGGCGTTGTTTGAGCCGCATTGCGGCGAGTTTAGCCAGCCGCCCGGCCGGCCGAGTAGCGGAAGGGATTGGGCGGAGCCCAACGCCGACCTAGGGGTTGCCTTTTCTTTGGCTACTTTCTTTTGGCAAAGCAAAAGAAAGTACGCCCGCCGTCAGGGCGGAAGGCTGCGTCAGAGTGGATAGGAATCGGACGAGCCAGCGGAGGCTCATCAAAGCCGGACGCGCCATTGCGGCCACGCCCGGCGCGTGCCATCAGCCCTTCTCAGGCAGCACGATATTCACTTCGAGCACCTCGAAGCGATCCTGCTTCTCCAGCGAGACCCGGATATCGTCCGGATTCACCTTCACATACTTGGAGATGACCGCGATCAGTTCGCGTTGCAGGTCAGGCAGGAAGTTGGCCGGGCTGCTGCCACCGTCGCGCTCGTGCGCGATGATGAGTTGCAGCCGCTCCTTGGCCACTTGGGCGGATTTCGGCTGGTTGCCGAAGAGTTTCTGCAGCCAGGACATCTCACTTGCCTCCGAACAGGCGCTTCAGCAGGCCCGGCTTGACGTAGTCGACGAAGCGCAGCGGCTTGTCTTCGCCGAGGAAGCGGGCGATGACGTCCTGGTAGGCTTCGGCGGCGTCGGTTTCCTTCTGGTGGATGACCGGCGAGCCCTGGTTGGAGGCTTGCAGCACTTCCTCGGATTCCGGGATGACGCCGATGATGGGCACGCGCAGGATTTCCTGGATGTCCTTGTAGGACAGCATTTCGCCGGCTTCGACGCGGCTCGGGTTGTAGCGCGTGATGAGCAGGTGTTCCTTGACCGGCTCGCGGCCTTCGATGGCGCGGCGGGACTTGGCTTGCAGGATGCCGAGGATGCGGTCGGAGTCGCGCACCGAGGAGACTTCCGGGTTGGTCACGACCAGCGCTTCGTCGGCGAAGGTGAGCGCCATGACGGCGCCGGATTCGATACCGGCCGGCGAGTCGCAGACGATGTAGTCGAAGCCCTGATGTTCGAGTTCCTTGATGACCTTTTCGACGCCTTCTTCGTTCAGCGCATCCTTGTCGCGGGTTTGCGAGGCGGGCAGCACGTAGAGGTTGTCGCAGTGCTTGTCCTTGATCAGCGCCTGGGTGAGGGTGGCTTCGCCGTTGATGACGTTGATCAGGTCGTACACGACGCGGCGTTCGCAGCCCATAATCAGGTCGAGGTTGCGCAGGCCGACGTCGAAGTCGATGACGGCGGTCTTGAAGCCGCGCAGGGCGAGGCCGGAGGAGAAGCTGGCGCTGGTGGTGGTCTTGCCGACGCCACCCTTGCCGGAAGTCACGACGATGATTCGGGTCATTGTCTGGTCTCTGTAAGGTTGAAAATGAGTTGTTGGATCAACGCAGGGCCAGCGGCGAAATGTTCAGCCGCAGCTCGTCGTTGTTCTTGATCAGGTTGATGGTGGCAGGCTGGCGTAGCAGTTCGGCCGGCACGCCGCTTTCGAATGTGCGGTAAAGACCGGCGATGGAGAGCAGCTCGGCTTCCAGGCTGGTCGTGAAGATGCGCGCTTCGGTGTTGCCCGAGGCACCGGCCAGGCAGCGGCCGCGCAGCGGGGCATAAACATGAATGTTGCCGTCGGCGATCACTTCGGCGCCGGCGCTGACCATGGCGGTGACGATCAGGTCGCTGCCCTTGGCGTAGAAGCGCTGGCCGGAACGCAGCGGCTTGTCGAGGATGACGGTGCGCGGCGGCGGTTCGGTCGGAGCGGGTGCAGCTGGGGCTTCGGCAGCCTGTGGCGCGTTTTCGACGGGCGCCGGGACAGGGGCCGCTTCGGCGGCTGCGGGCTCGGCGGCCTTGCTGCGCTGGCGGCCGAGGGCGTGATCATTCAAGGCCGGCAGGCCGGCCGCAGCGGCTGCATCCGCCAGGGCTGGCGACAGGCCGTGCGTGGCCACCGGCTTCAAGCCGGATTGCTTCAGCAGATCGACAATGCCTGCCCAGTCGGCCGACTCGGCCAGCCCTTCGACGCCGCTGAAATCGAGCACGGCAAGCTCGTTTTCGAAGAAATCCGGGCTGTTGCCGGTGAGTTCGGCGAGGGCTTGGTGCAGCTTGGCAGGGTCGGTGGTGCTGAGCTTGGTTTGTATGATCTTCAGGGTCGTGCCCTTGAATTGAATCGGTGAATCCTTGGCCATGCGTGCTGCGTTGTTGCGTTGGGGACGCGGATTATCCCATAACCATGGTGTCGGTGATGTGACGGGCGAAAAATTCGCGCTGTCAAGCTTGCCTTTTCGGCGGAATTGCGCTCTGCATGAGGCTTTGCGGCGTTTGCCTGTTTTTTGTGCAGGGTGTTAAAACTTGTTGTCGCTCAGTGGCTTACGAAACTGCCCCAGAGGCAGTCCCCAAACTTATCCACAGGTTTAGTGGATAAACAGGCTTTATATGTAGTCCTTAGGTAGAGGTTTTGTTAGTTAGGGTGGGTGACATTTTTGTCTTTTGAACGGTATAACCCGTAAAATATCAAAAATGGCTGGGTGAGGTGCCCGCCGGATAGACAGGATTCCCCATGAGATTCAAGCTTCTTCGCCGTATTCTTGCCTGCCTGATGCTGACTTGCGCCGTTGCCTTGCCGATGTCGGCCAACGCCAGCGGTGGAGGCGGCGGCGCGCCGGAGCCGTTGGTATTCACCACCAACGCCGGCAAGAACCAGTACCTGCAGTTCGGCATCATTCTCGAGCCGGCCGTGCCGGAAGCGCAGCACCTGATCGCCGGTTACAAGCCGAAGATTCAGCATGAAATCCTGCTGATGCTGGCCGACAAGGATGTGAACAAGCTGCGTACCCTGCAGGGCAAGAAGGAACTGGCCGAGGAAATCGTCGAGATCGTCAATCACATCATTCACGAAGACGAGAAGACCGGTGTCAAGGAAGTGTTGTTCACCAAATTCCTGATCCAGTAATCGGACATGGGTTTCGACGCGAAGACGGAGCAGTCCCTGGCCGACGTGGCCGCCCATCTGGCCCAGGCCAATAGCGTATTGTTCATCACCGGTGCGGGCATTTCGGCCGATTCCGGCCTGCCGACCTATCGCGGTGTCGGCGGCTTGTACAACGGCGAGGCGACGGAGGAGGGGCTGCATATCGAAGAGGCGCTGTCCGGTGATGTCTTCGCCATCCGCCCGGACATTACCTGGAAGTATCTGGCGCAGATCGAGGCCAATTGCCGCGGTGCACAGCCCAATGCGGCCCATTTTGCCATCGCCCGCCTGGAAGAGATCATCGAGCGGGTGACCGTGTTTACCCAGAACGTCGATGGCCTGCACCGGCAGGCCGGTAGCAGCGACGTGATCGAGATCCACGGCAGCCTGCACGATCTGGAATGCACCGAATGCAGCCACGAGGAAAGCATCGTCGATCTGGCCGGGCGGGAGATTCCGCCGCTGTGCCCGGCCTGTGGTGCGGTATTGCGGCCGAAGGTGGTGTTGTTTGGCGAGGCGCTGCCGGAAGAACGGATGGATCGTTTTCTGGATGGACTGGAGCAGGGCTACGACTTGGTGTTCTCGATCGGTACTTCGAGCGTCTTTCCCTACATCGTGGAGCCGGTGGTGTGGGCAGCCAGGGTTGGCATCCCGACCGTCGAAATCAACCCGTCGCAGACCAAGATCAGCGATGTGGTGGCCTACCATTTGCCGCTCGGTGCGGCGGCGGCGATGAGCGCCTTGCTTGAGCGGATCGGGCTGTCGATCAAGCCCTGAAGCCTTGATTTATTTGTATTTGTGCGCTGCACAAAAAAATGTTGACATTGCTCCTTCTGTGGATAGAATGAAGTCATGATGCGGTGCACAAAAAGTGTGTCGCGATGATTCCCCCCAATCCCATCAGGAGAAACCTCATGTACACCAAGCCCGAAGAATTCGCCAAGACCGGCGTTGATTTCGCTCTGTTTTTCGCCAACACCGCCTTCGACGGCGTCGAGCGTCTGGCCCTGTTGAACCTGGCCGCTGCCCGTTCGATCTTCGAAGTGACCCTGTCCAACATCACCACCCTGCTGGGCGCCAAGGACATCCAGTCGTTTGTTGCTCTGCAGCAAGAACTGGCCAAGCCGTCCCTGGACAAGGGCATGGAATACTCCCGCAACGTGATCGCCATCACCACCGAAACCAAGGACAAGATCGCCAAGGAAGTCGAGTCCAAGGTTGCTGAAACCCACGCCAAGGTTTCCGGTCTCGTCGAGAAGGCTCTGGAATCCGCTCCGGCCGGTTCCGAAGTTGCCGTCGCTGCCGTCAAGACCGCGATCAAGACCGCCAACGAAGCCTACGAAGGCCTGAACAAGGCTGCCAAGCAGGCTGCCGAAGTCGCCGAGGCTTCCGTTGCCGCCGCCACCAGCGCCACCATGAAGGCCGCCAACGTGGTTGCTGCTCCGAAGGCTGGCAAGAAGGCTGCCTAATCCGGCGCTTTCCCGCGATACCGAAAACCGAGGCTGCGGCCTCGGTTTTTTTTGTCCGCTTTTAGCTGCGATTCAGCAGCTTGGCATCACAATCTGGCAATCGTATTTGGCTTATATATAAATTAAGTAATATGTGCTTAGTATATTTTGTAGATAGGCTTCAATTTGTTGGTTTGATTGTGTATATTCGTTAACATTTTTTCACGTTTGGCGTCGCCAAAGAGGACAGCATCGGACATGGTTGAAGGAGCGAATTCTGGTCTCCTGAATTGGTTCGGAGCGAATTTTTCGCACTCGTCCGATCCGGCGTGGATAGTTGAGAACGGTCGTCTGATTGAATGTAACGAGGCTGCGCGTCTGACATTCAAGCAGCCCAGCCGGCAAGCCTTGCTGGCTACGTCGCTGGCCGACCTGTGGGCGGAGTCGCAACCCGATGGCCGGGTGTCGGCCGACAAATGGCGAGAGATCGTCAGCGATACTCAACAGCACGCCTTCCATCGCCTCGAATGGCTGTGCCGGCGAGGAGCCGACGAGGAGTTCAGCACCGAGTTGTACCTTTTCCGGCTTGATGCCGCCGGTCAGCGCCTGCTGTGCTGCTGGCACGATCTGAGTGCGAGTTCGGAGCGGGAGGTGCGTTTCCGCGAGCTGCTGGAAGAGCAGCGCTTCATTTTCGACAATGCGCATGTCGGTATCGCCATGTTGCGCAACCGCCGTATCATCAAGTGCAACGCGCGCATCGCCGAGATGTTCGGCTATTCGTCTCCGGAAGAGCTCGAGGGCATGCAGACGCTGCCGCTTTTCCAATCGGAAGAGCAGTTCGAAGTCATCGGTCGCGATGCCTATGCGCAATTGGCGCGGCAGGGCTGGGGAACGTTCGAAGTCGAGGTCAGGCGCCGGGACGGCACTTCCCTCTGGGTCATGCAGACCGGGCGTACGCTCAATCCGGAGGACGTGCTGAATTCGCCGTCGATCTGGGTATATACGGACATCACCCAACGCAAGCGGGCCCTGATGGATTTGCAGAAATCCGAAGAGAAATTCTCGACGGCTTTCGATTCGTGTCCACTCGCTGCTTCGATTTCCCGCATTTCCGATGGGCGCTTCATCGAGGTCAATGCCAGCTATGAGCGCAATTTCGGCTGGTCGAGGGCCGACCTGGTCGGCAAGACCTCGCTGGAGGTTGGCTTCTGGCCCGACACCGAGGCGCGTGATGCCTGGTTGCAGGCAATCTACGATGCCGGTCGGCTGGTCGACTACGAGGTGGTCTGGAAGCACAAGTCCGGCGAATTGCGCGATGTTGCCTTGTCCAGCGAGATCATCCGCCTCGGGGAGGAATCCTGCATCCTGACCTACCTCACCGACGTCACCGCTCGCAAGGGTGCCGAGGCCGATCTGCGGATCGCCGCGACCGCCTTCGAGTCGCAGGAAGGCATGGTGGTGACCGACGCCAACGGGATCATCCTGCGCGTTAACCGCGCCTTTACCGAAAGCACCGGCTATTCGGCCGAGGAAGTGGTTGGACAGACGCCGCGCATCCTGCGCTCCGGTTTGCACGACGATCGCTTTTACAAGCAGATGTGGGACAGCATCCGCGAGCAGGGCGGTTGGCAGGGCGAGGTCTGGGACAAGCGCAAGAACGGCGAGATCTATCCCAAGTGGCTGACCATCTCGGCGGTCAAGGACGAGACCGGAAAGATCACCCATTTCGTCGGTACGCATTTCGACATTACCGAGCGCAAGCTGGCCGAAGAGCGTATCAATGCGCTGGCTTTCTACGACCAGTTGACCGATCTGCCGAACCGGACGCTGCTGCAGGATCGACTGACCCAGGCCTTGGCCCAGTGTGCGCGGACCAGCAATTACGGCGCGCTGCTCTTCATCGACCTGGACAATTTCAAGACCCTGAACGACACCAAGGGGCACGAGATGGGCGACCTGCTGCTGAAGGAGGTGGCTGCCCGCTTGCGCCAATGCATTCGCGAGGTGGATACGGCGGCGCGCTTGGGCGGCGACGAGTTCGTGGTGGTCTTGTCCAATCTGGGCCAGATTCGCAAGGTGGCGGCGGCGACGACCGAGGCCATTGCCGAAAAGATCCTGCGCGCCATCGCCCAGCCTTTCAAGGTTGGCCGCCTGGACCATCAATGTTCGGCCAGCATCGGTGTCGCTCTGTTCCATGGGCGGCAGACCTCGACCGATGAATTGATGCGCCAGGCCGATCTCGCGATGTATCGTGCCAAGGCGGCAGGGCGTAATCAGGTTCGATTCTTCGATCCGGTCATGGAGCTTGAGGTGCATGCTCAGGCCGACCTCGAGCGCGATTTGCGCCGGGCGATCGATGATCGACAGTTCGTGCTGCACTACCAGCCGCAAGTCCTGGAAGACGGCCATATCATCGGTGCCGAAGCCTTGTTGCGCTGGCATCATCCCGAACGTGGCCTGGTCCCGCCCGGCGAGTTCATCCCGGTGGCCGAGGCCTCGGGTCTGATTCTCGATATCGGCATGTGGGTGCTGAAAACCGCCTGCAAGCAATTGGCGGCGTGGTCGAAGCAGCCGGGGCTGTCGGCACTGTCGATTGCCGTCAACGTCAGCGCCAAGCAGTTCCGCCAGCGCGATTTCGAAGATCAGGTGCTGTCGGTGCTGAAAAAGACCGGCGCTCGCCCGGAGCGTTTGAAGCTGGAATTGACCGAAAGCATGCTGGCCCAGGAGGTCGATCACCTGATCGAACGCATGGAGCGCTTGCGCCGGGCAGGCGTGCAGTTCTCGCTCGACGATTTTGGCACCGGTTATTCCTCGCTGGCCTATCTCAGCCAGCTGCCGATCGACCAATTGAAGATCGACCAATCCTTCGTGCGCGATGTGCTGACCAATCCGAACGATGCGGCCATCGCCCGCACGGTGGTTGCTCTGGGCAAGAGCCTGGGGCTGTCGGTGATCGCCGAAGGCGTGGAAACCGAGGCTCAGCGCGAATTCCTGATGAGCAGCCGGTGCTATGCCTATCAGGGCTATCTTTTCTCGAAGCCGCTGGAAGTGGCCAATTTCGAGTCCTTCGTGCTGAACGATCCGGTCGCAGCTTGACCGACACAACAGAACTGTTGCCTCCGTTTTGCCAAGGCGGCATTGGCCTCAGTAAAACGGAGCATGCCGAGGCCGATTGACCTTGCCGGGCGCTGTTACAATGCCCCGCACTGATGGCATTGGAGTGTGTCGATCGATGAAATGGTTTGCGCGTGGCCCTCGGAACAGATACCGGCATCGTCTGGCCGGTAGCGACCTGTTCGGCAAGCTTTCGGACCGCGATTTGCGCACGGTCGAGGGCTTTCTGCATTACCGCAGCTATCTTGCCGGCGAAATCGTTTTCGATGCCGGCGAGCCGGGGCAGGCGCTCTATATCGTGCTGACCGGCAAGGTCGCCATCTCGCTGCCCGGTCATCACGACAAGCCGGTGGCGGAACTGGGCGAGAAGGCCTTCTTCGGCGAGTTGGGCATGCTCGATGACGTCGAGCGTACGGCGCAGGTGCGGGCCGTGGAGCCCAGCGAAATCGCCGTCCTCTTCCGCGACGATTTCGAGCAGCTGATGCAGGCGCATGGGGTGATCGCCTCGCACATCGCCATGCAGCTGGCTCGCCACGTCGGGCGTCGCCTGCGCCAGATGCTCGACCAGCAAGGCCGGGCTGCCGAGCAATGATTCAATCGCCCAGCCACTATCGTCCGGGGCCGGTCGTCTGGGTGGGCAATATCGCGGCCACCTGCCTGGTTCTCTTCGTCTTTCAGCGCATTCTCTGGCTGGTCATTCCGTTCATCATGGCGCTGCTGATCTATTACGCGCTGCTGCCGCTCAAGACCCGCCTGGTGTTTCGCGGGCGTTCGCACGATACGGCGGCGGCCTGGGTCAGTGTCATTGCCTTCCTGCTGATGGGCCTGATTCTGCTCTTCGGCCTGCCCAGCCTGGTCGGCAAAGCGGTCAATTGGCAGGAGTCGGCCGTGCGCTATCTCGACGGCGGCCTGCAACTGCTGCGCAGCGTGCTGACCCAGCTCGAAGGGAAGTTCTCGCTCTTTGCCAAGGCGCATTTGAGCCGGGCGATGAGCGAAGAGGTCCGCACCTTCACGGCGCACTTTGCCGAGAAATACCTGCCGGCCATCGCCATGGGCATCGCCAGCTGGTCACCATCGCTGCTGCTGGCGCCTTTCATCGCCTTCTTCATGCTGCGCGACGGCTGGCGTTTCCGCCGCTTCCTGATCCGCGCCGTGCCCAATGCCTATTTCGAACGCTGCCTGTATCTGATGAGCCAGGTCGAACGCACGGCGCGCCTGTATTTCGTCGGCCTGATGCAGCTGACCTTGCTCGACACCTGCTGCCTGGCGCTCGGCCTGTGGCTGATCGGCGTGTCGGCACCGCTGGCGCTGGGCTTGCTGACCGCGGTGTTGGCCTGGGTGCCGTATGTCGGCTCCATTCTCGGTTGCCTGCTGGTCGTGCTGGTTGCAGCCACGGATTTTCCCGGTGACCCGAGCATCGTCTATGCGGCGGTCGGTTTGTTCATCGTCGTCCGTCTGCTCGACGATTTCATCTTCATGCCGATGACCATCGGCAAGAGCCTCAACATGCATCCCCTGCTCAGCGTGCTGATGATCTTCATTGGCGGCGCCGTGGCCGGTGTGCCGGGGTTGATGCTGGTGCTGCCGGTGCTCGGCGTGGTCATGGTGCTCGGCGAAACCATCGGCCAGCTGCTGACCGACCGTCGCCTGCGCGCCCGTCACCAATATGCGCGTGCGCTGGAACAGCGGCTGGTCACGCAGGATCTGCAACTGCCCTAGGGCGCGGTCACGCTAGCAAATAAAAACGGGGCATTTTTGCCCCGTTTTGCCTGTGCACCGCAGCAGTCGCTTATTTGCGTGGCGCTTTGACCGGCTTGCCCTTGCCGCCGCGGTTGCCGCGGCAAAATTCCAGGCGTTCGCCCTTCAGTTTGCCGGCCGCACCTTCGATGACCGGTTCGATGGCTTCGAGCGCCGATTTACCCGGTGCTGCATCGATCAGCTTCAAGCCTCGGCCCTTGGGTAACTGGCGGATTTCGTCGATGGCGAAGACCAGCGCGCGTCCATCCTTGGTGAAGACTCCGATGTCGCCGGCCGTCGGGGCGGGCTGGAAGATGGCCGGGGATTCGCCGTCGTCGAGCGTCAGGAAGGCCTTGCCGGCTTTGCCGCGCGAGACGAAATCCTCGCCCTTGACGCGGAAGCCGTAGCCGCCTTCGCCGGCGACCAGATAGAGCTTCTCGGCCGAGACGGCGCAGGCGAGCACGGTCTTGCCGCCATCCTGGAAATCGACCAGCGAGGTGGCCGGCACGCCGTCGCCCTTGCCGCCGGGCAGGTCGGCGGCGGGGATGGAGTAAGCACGGCCCTTGGTGTCGAGCAGGATCAGGTGATCGACCGTGCGGCAGGGGATGCAGGCCAGCAGGCTGTCGCCGGAGCGGAAAGTGAGCTGGGTCGGATCGACGTTGTGGCCGCTACGCGAACGCAGCCAGCCGTGCTTGGAGACGATCAGCGTGGTCGGTTCGTCGGGGATCGAGACGTTCTTGGCGTCGGACAGGGTCACGCGCTCGGCGGCTTCGATCAGGGTGCGGCGGTCGTCGCCGTATTTCTTGGCGTCGGCCTCGATTTCTTCGGCCACGCAGGCGCGCAGGGCGTCTTCCGAGTCGAGCAGGGTGCGCAGCCCTTCGGCTTCTTCGCGCAGCTTGGCGAGTTCTTCGCCGATCTTGAGGCCCTCCAGACGGGCCAACTGGCGCAGGCGGATTTCGAGGATGTCCTCGGCCTGAATGTCGGAGAGCTTGAAGTGGGCGATCAGGTCGGCTTTGGGATCGTCCGATTCGCGGATGACCTTGATGACCTTGTCGATGTCGAGCAGGATGGCCTGCCGACCTTCGAGGATGTGGATGCGCTTTTCGGCGGCGCTCAGGCGATGGCGCGTGCGGCGCTCGACGGTGATCAGGCGGAAGCGGCACCACTCGGCGATCATGTCGTAGAGCGTGCCCTGGCGCGGCGCACCGGCCAGGCCGAGGATGGTCAGGTTGATCGGCGCGTTGGTTTCCAGGCTGGTGTGGGCGAGCAACAGGCGGATCAGGTCGTCCTGGCCCTGGCGCGAACTGGCCGGCTCGATGACCAGGCGCACGGCGTGTTCCTTGCCCGATTCGTCGCGCACGCCGCCTTCGCCAATGGCGGAGAGGAAGGCGGCCTTGAGGTTGAGTTGCTCCGGCGTGAACACCTTCTTGCCGGCCTTTTCCTTGGCCATCGGGTTGGAGCAGGCTTCGATTTCGGACATCACCGTGGCGGTCGAGACGCCCGGCGGCAGTTCGGTGATGACCAGGCGCCACTGGCCGCGGGCCAACGGCTCGATCTTCCACTTGGCGCGCACGCGCAGGCTGCCGCGACCGGTCTTGTAGGTGGCGGCGATTTCCTCGGGCGACGAGATGATCTGCGCGCCGCCGGGGTAATCCGGGCCGGGCACCAGCTTGAGCAATTCGTCTTCGCTGAAATTTGGGTCGCGGACGAGGTGCACCGCAGCACTCGCCACTTCGCGCAGGTTGTGCGACGGGATTTCGGTGGCCATGCCGACCGCGATGCCGGAAGCGCCGTTCAAGAGGCAGAAGGGCAGGCGCGCCGGCAGCAGGCAGGGTTCATCGTTAACGCCGTCGTAGTTGGGCTTCCAGTCGACCGTGCCTTCGTCGAGTTCAGCGAGCAGCAGTTCGGCGATGGGAGTCAGGCGGGTTTCCGTGTAGCGCATGGCGGCGGCGTTGTCGCCGTCGCGCGAGCCGAAGTTGCCCTGGCCATCGACCACCGGGTAGCGCAGGCTCCAGTCCTGCGCCATGCGCACCATGGCGTCGTACACCGAGGAGTCGCCGTGCGGGTGGTATTTGCCGATCACATCGCCGACCACGCGCGCCGATTTCACGTGCTTCGGGCTGCGATACAGGCCCATGCGGTGCATGGCGTAGAGGATGCGGCGCTGCACCGGCTTCTGGCCGTCGGCATTGGACGGCAGCGCGCGGCCGGTGACCACGCTCATGGCGTATTCGAGATAGCGGCGGGCGGCGTAGTCGGCCGGCGGCGGAATATCCTCGGCCGGGCCGGTGGCAGCTGGCGGTAGTTCCGGCGGTTCGCCGGCCTCGGCGGCATCAAGGGCTTCTAGCGTTTGCTCGGCAGGTATTTCGTCGAGGACGGCAGTGTCGGCTTCGGCGGGCGCTACGGCAGGCGCTGTTTCGGCGGTTGGCTCGGCAGCGGTTTCGGCAGAATTCGGGGCGGCGAAAAGATCGGGTTGGTCGCTCATGATCGGTGCAAAAATTCGGGCAGGCGCGATGTTACCTGAAGCCTGATGTTTGGGGCGGTAATCAGACAGCCGGCGCTGGCTCGATGCAGGGGGTGGGTGTATTGCTTGCCTGAGGATTCGGCGCAGCAAGTGCCACTCGGTTTCGTCCTCCTGCTTTGGCTTCGTAAAGCGCCATGTCGGCTCGCGACAGCAGATCGTCAAAGCTCGCGTCATCGTCGCCGCTGATGGCGATGCCGATCGATACGGTGATTGGCAGCCGGATGCCCTCATTCTCGTAAACAGCGGCTTCGACGCCGCTGCGTATGCGCTCGCCAGCTGCGACTGCGCCGGGTTCGTCGATGTCTCCCAGGAGGACAACGAATTCTTCGCCACCTTGTCGCGTCGGGGTTTCGCCTGAGCGGCAGTTATGGATCAACTGAAGGGCAACGTGACGCAGTGCTTGATCCCCGACTTCATGCCCAAAACGGTCATTGATCGACTTGAAGTGGTCGATGTCGATCACTGCCACCGCATAGCCGCAAGCCCTGGCCTTTGCATTGGTGTAGCCGCTCCGGCCACGCTCGGCGAGGGTACGGCGGTTCGGCAAACCCGTGAGGTAGTCGATCGACGCCGCCTCTTCCCAGCGGCGCTTGAGACGCTCTGCACACATCAACAGAAAGGCGGTGGTGCCGACGACAGGCAAGACTCCGATCAGGATCGGGGTAATTGCGTTGATCAACATTGCCGGATTGAACAAATTGGCATCCGGCGGGATGGCGCTGCCCAGGAGCATGATTAGGCGGACAAGCACGAAGGCGGCGATGCCGATAAACAGGATGGCGAGTACGCGCCGGCTAATTGCCCTGTCCGGTGTGGGCGGCGCCAGCACCGTGCTGGCCGCTCCCAGGAAGATACTGCTCATGGCCAGACTGACAAACGCTAGGCGAATCTTGAATGCCGGATCGACCAAAACGAACCAGCTGGCGCCAGCAATGCCAACAACACAGGGCAAGAGCATCCAGGGTTGCAGCGGGCGTTCGTCGAATTGGCGAAGTGCGTGCCAGTAGGCCGTAATGCCGAGAAGAAGCAGCGAATTGGACAAAGGCACGACCAAGCCTGCCGGTGCCAGGCCGGTGATGGCGAACATGATGCAGGCGCAGGCACAGAGAAGGGTGCCGCGCCGCCAGGTTACGGCGCTTTCCTGGAGTTGCGGCATGATGTTCGCGTGCACCAGGCCAAGGATGCCGCCATTGGCCAGCATCATGACGGCACCGATCACGAAGGTAGTCTGTTGATCCATGGGAGCGCTGAAAGCCAAGGCGGAAAGCCGGCAATTCTACCAACACGTCATGGTCGTTCGGAGAGGGAATAAGGCGTTAGCCGGCGGGGGATGCATGGGCCGTATCCCCCAAACGCTCGGCCAGGAAATCGACGAAGACGCGAATCTTCGGCGGCAGGCTGCGTTGGGGCGTCCACAAGGCCCAGGCAGTCTGGCCGAAGGGGCCGACGGGCGTCCAGTCGGAGAGCAGGGGGATCAGGCGGCCGTCGGCGATTTCGCGGTCGACGGCGTAGTTCCACACCAGACCGACGCCCAGGCCGGCGAGGAGCAGGTCGCGCACCACTTCGCTGTTATTGACGGCGACGTTGCTGCGCACCGGAACCCGCACCTCGTCATCGCCTCGCTTGAAACGCCATTCGGTACCGAATTCGCGCAGGCCGTAGTGCAGGCAATTGAAGTTCGTCAGGTCAGCCGGTGTTTCGATTTTTTGCCCTTTCAGCCCGTGCACCGCAGCACACAGGCGGTAGGTCACCGGCATCAGCGCCTTGGCGACGTAGCCCTCGGGTGGCTTGGCGGTGAGGCGAAGGGCGACGTCGTAGCCTTCATCGACCAGATCGACGAAGCGGTCGAGCAGGGTGAGTTGCAGCTCGACTTCGGGATAACGGGCGAGAAACTCGGGAATCAGCGGTGCCAGGCAGAGCTTGCCGAAAGTAACCGAGGCGGTGACGCGCAGCACGCCACGCGGCGCTTCGACCAGCCCGGCCGCGAGGCGGGCGCTTTCGTCGAGCAGGGCGACGCCTTGCGCGGCGCGCTCGTAGAGCACGCGCCCGGCTTCGGTCAGCGACATGGCGCGCGTCGTCCGTTGCAGCAGCTTGAGGCCCAGACGTTGTTCCAGCCGGTTGATGCGCTTGCTGACGGCGGACTTGGTCAGGCCGAGCTGGCGGGCGGCGGCGGAAAAGCCGTTGCGGTCGACGACATGCACGAAAACGGCGAGGTCGGACCATTGGTCGAGCGGCGAGGTTGTTTCCATAGAGAAACGATCCGTTGTCTGTTTGCTGGATTGTAGCCCGATGTCCCCGGTGCGACGATGCTTTCACCGCAAACCACCGGAGAACAGCATGCCGCTGATCCAGATTGCCATTGCCGGGCCGACGCCCGTACCGGCCACCGTTAGCCGCCTGCAAGCCGAAACCACCACGCTAATGCGCGACATCCTGCGCAAACAGGCGCCGCTGACGGTCGTTGCCATCTCGCAACTGCCCGAAGGTTCGTTATCGGCCAACGGGCAGGGCGTCCCGCTCGGCGCCTTTCTCGAAGCCACGGTGACGGCGGGTACGAATACCGATGACGAGAAAGCAGCCTTCATCGTCGCCGCCGAGGCCATGTTGCGCGATGCGCTCGGTCGGCTCGACGCACCCGTCTATGTGATCGTGCAGGAAATCCCGGCCACCGATTGGGGCTACGACGGTCGCACGCAAGCTGCGCGGCGGATCGATGTCGCCGGAGTAACGCCATGAGCGCGCCGACCATCCGCCAACTGGCCGGCGTACCGGCGCAGTTTCAGGCCGGCAAGCGGCTGGAAGCCGGGCGTTGTGCCTTGCTGCTGATCGACTACCAGCAAATCTACGCCGATGGGCTGCTCGCTTTGCCGGGCTGCGCTGCGGCGGCCAAGACAGCCATCGCGCTACGGCGTTGGGCCGAAGCGAAAGGCCTAGCCGTGATTCATGTGCTGCATGAAGCAGCCTCGCCGCAAGCGCCGCTGTTTGCGCCTGGCTCACGTGAAGTGCAGCCTTTAGCCGGCATGCAACCGGCGGAGGGCGAGCCCGTGCTGATCAAGCGTTTGCCGTCATCTTTTGCCGGAACAAATCTGGCCGACCTGTTGGCCGAGCGCGGCATCGACACCTTGCTGATCGCCGGCCTGATGACCCACAACTGCGTGGACGCTACGGCACGCGAGGCTTTCCATCGCGGCCTGCGCGTGGCGGTGATCGCCGATGCCTGTGCCACACGCGATCTGCCCGGGCCGGATGGGCAGGTGATTCCGGCTGCTGTGGTGCATGCGGCGGTGTTGGCCGGGTTGGGCGACCGTCAGGCGGAGGTGATCGATAGTCGCGAGTTGATGAAGATGGATTGGATGTGAAGGCGAACCAGAGAAACTTTCGGTTTTTTGGCTTTTTCGACCGTGCACCGCAGCATTGAAGAAAATTCGCGCTTGACTCGACGTCTGTAGTCACCTTGATGCTGTCGGCTCCTATTCCGTTGGAGCAAGCATGAACGACCCCAAAAAGATGACTGACGATGAGTTTCTCAGCGCTTTTCTCGATTGCAGCATTTCGCCGTCCGGCTTTGATCATCTGGGCCATGTGCGCGTTGCCTGGCTGCTGCTGCGTCGCCATCCGCTGGACGAGGCGGTGGCGCTGACCTGCCAGGGCATCGCCCGGCTGGCCGCCCATCTCGGCGTGCCGGGCAAATATCATCGAACGGTGACCGAGGCCCTGGTGCGTTTGATGGCGGCCTCCGGTGCCGCCTCGCCGGCGCTGAGTTGGGAGGCCTTCCGGGTTGCCAATCCTGAGTTGATGGAGGATGCTCGAAGCTTGTTGGCCAGGCATTATTCCGACGCGTTGCTGGCCAGCAGCGAAGCACGCGCTGTCTTTGTCGCGCCGGACCGATTGCCGCTGCCTGCATGAGCCAACGTTCTCCCCGCAGATTGACCCTGGGTCGCATCGCCCGCCTGTTCGGGTTGGCGCGGGCGTCGCTGCTGAACTACGAAGCGCTGGGCTTATTGCTGCCAGCCGGGCGCAGCGCAGCCGGCTATCGCTGGTACGGCGAGGCGGAAATCGAACGCCTGCAGACGATCCGGCAGTATCGCGAGGCCGGGCTTTCGCTGCCGACGATCTGCGATTTACTGGTCAAGCAGACGGCGGAGGGCGGCAAGGCAAACGAGCCGGCCATGCTGCTGGAAAAGCGGCTTACCTCGCTCAGTCAGGAAGTCGAGCGACTGAAGCAACAGCAGCAGATGTTGGCACGGCTACTCGCGGCCCCGGAGTTCCGTTCGGCGCACGCTTGCCAGGGCGTCGATGCTTGGGTGGCACTGCTTGAACGTGTCGGGTTCAGTCAGGCGGATCGGCTCGACTGGCACCGGAAATTCGAAGCCGAAAGCGCGCAGGAACATGCCGATTTTCTGCGCGCCCTGGGGTTGAGTGAGGCGGAGGTTCTGTCCATCAGGCAAGCCTCATCGGCGAATCCGGAGGGGGCCGACGGCTCAGGCAATTGAAACGGCA
Organism: Azonexus sp. IMCC34839; assembly: GCF_047047955.1. Classification (GTDB taxonomy): domain Bacteria; phylum Pseudomonadota; class Gammaproteobacteria; order Burkholderiales; family Rhodocyclaceae; genus Azonexus. The sequence goes on from NZ_CP150631.1 coordinate 544,747, forward strand.
CGAAGCCGTTTCAGCCGCCGAGAAAACCCTCCGCCAGCCGGCGGGTGATTTCCGCGGCCGGCAGGGCGGGGCAGACCGGATTCTGGCCGCTCCACAGCGGGGTGAAATCGGTGTTGCCCTGCTTTTCGGCGGCTGCGCGCAACGGGGCGATGGCCGACGTGGCAAGCGGAAAGGCCGGGGCAGCGGCGCAGAGCGGCCCGACTTCGCGCATCACCCGATTGACGATGCCGCGGGCCGGGCGGCCGGAGAAGAGGTTGGTCAGTGCCGTGTGGCGTGCGGCCTCGCTGTTCAGCGCGGCGCGGTGCAGCGGGCTGGTGGTGGCTTCGTCGCAACACAGGTAAGCGGTGCCCACCTGGATGGCGTCCGCCCCCAGTGCACGAGCCGCGGCTGCGCCTTCCGGCGTGGCGATGCCGCCGGCGGCGATCACCGGGCAGCGCACGGCGGCGACGATCTGCGGCAGCAGGGCGAAGCTGCCGATCTGCGTGGTCACGTCATCGCTCAGGAACATGCCGCGATGGCCGCCGGCTTCCAGCCCCTGCGCGATGATGGCATCGACGCCCTTGAGCTCCAGCCAGCGCGCTTCATCGACCGTGGTGGCGGAGGACAGCACCAACGCGCCGGTGGCCTTGACCCGTTGCAGCAACTCGTCGCTCGGCAGGCCGAAGTGGAAGCTGACCACGGCTGGGCGAAATTCCTCGACCAGCGCCGCCGCCTCGGCATTGAAGGGCATGCGGCCGGGGCCGGCGGGAGTGCTCGCCGGGTCGATGCCAAATTCGCGGTAATAGGGCGTCAGCCGTTCGCGCCAGGCGGCTTCGCGTTCGGCATCCGGCTGCGGCGGGGTGTGGGCGAAGAAATTGACGTTCCACGGGCGGTCGGTGCCGTCACGCAGGGCCTGCAACTCGCGGCGCAGGTCGTCGAGCGAGAGCATGGCGGCGGGCAGCGAGCCGAGGCCACCGGCCTGGCAGACGGCTAGCGCCAGTGCGCTGCCTTGCACGCCAGCCATCGGCGCTTGAATGATCGGGAGGGCGAGGCCGAGGCGGGCGATCAGCGACATGGGTTTCTCCGTGGGATTCAGGCCGAGGCCTGGTCGAGCAGGCGTTCGCACTCGGCCAGCATCGCTTCGGCCAGTTCCGAATGGTAGTTGGGGTCGAGCGCTTCCATCATTTCGTGGGCGGTGTACAGCCCGGCCTCGCGCGACAGCGTGGCGGCAATCTGGCGGGCAAGCTCGTCGGCCAATCCGGCCAGTTGGCGGCGCTCGGCGAGCGGCAGCGCCAGCTTCTTTCGGCTCAGCCAATCGGCAGCGAGGCTGGCTGCCTGGGCGTCGGTCAGCCACTGGCCGTATTCGTAAAAATCGCTCAGGCGATGGGCGGCGAGGGCGAAGATCAGGGCAACGCGCAGGCCGCGTTCGGTGATGGGTGGGGTGTCGCGCATGGTGTTCTGGGAGCGGGGGCTGACACTTTAGCGCAATCGTCGGGCGCGGGCGCATCAAGCGCTGGTATTTCGAATTAACCGGATTGTTTTTCAAGCTCGGGCACTTTAAATCGGATGGTCGCTTCGGTTTTTGTTGCTGTCTGGCGCCGGCCTCCGTCGTTAGACTCCGCCCCTGGCGTATCGCCGCAAAATTCAAACGGGGGAAAACATGGACTTCTTGTCAGCCATCGACTGGGTTGCAGTCATCAAAATCGTCGGCATCGACATCATGCTGGGCGTCGATAACGCCATCGTGATCGCGCTGGCCTGCGCCGCGCTGCCGGCCGATGTGCGCAAGCGCGCGGTCATTCTCGGCACCGCCGGCGCCGTCGGCCTGCGCGCCATCCTGCTCGTCTTCGCCGGTTACCTGATGGGCCTGACCTGGGTGAAGCTGATCGCCGGCGCCTATCTGCTCTACATCGGCTACAAGTTGCTGATGGAAAGCGGCGAGGAGCACGAGGTCGATGCGCCGAACCGCGTGCGCGACGCGGTCAAGACCATCATCGTCGCCGACTTCATGATGTCGCTCGACAACGTGCTCGCCGTCGTCGGCGCCGCACAGAGCGCCGGCGACCACAGCACGCTCTACGCCATCGCCGGCATCGTGCTCAGCATCCCGATCATCATCTTCGGCGCGCAGGGCATCATGAAGCTGATGGAGCGCTTTCCAGTCATCATCTGGCTCGGCGCCGGCCTGCTCGGCTGGGTGGGCGCGGAAATGATGATCACCGACCCGGTGCTGACCGACTACATCACCCGCGTGCACATGACCCTCGGCGACTACACGCACCTGTCGTACAAACTGGCCGGCTTCGTGGCGGTGGTGTTCACGGTGATCGCCATGCGCCGGATAGGGAATGGCCGGATGACGGGCAAAGAGGCGTAAGCCGGCGGGGGTTGGCCGATTTAATCTAGGCTCGATAATTCGGTTTTGGGCTTTGAGGGCAGTGCACCGCAGCAGTGCCCTCAAAGCTCAGTTATCACTGCCGAAATTTTTCTTGCCTTGGCTCGGATAAGAAAAGAGCTTTGAAGTGAGGTGGGCGGCCAATTGCTGCCACCAAGAATTTTCCCAATAGGTGATATTCCGGCGCATTCATTGAGATCATATTATTGAAGTTGTTATACGGCTTCCAAGAGAGCGCTTCCGTTGCAGGATGGTGGATTCTTTCGGCATAATTTCTGCATGGGTAATGCATAAACAGACCCAGCGGTCCGTTCAATAAATATTGGGGCCCTCATGACCTACTGTGCCGGATGGAAATATGCGAATTCTGTGTATCTGTTCGCAGATACGGCGGCAACCAAAAACTCACCACCCACCACAACACATTCAAGTTTCGGCGAGCGTCACGATCAAGTCAGAGGTGAGCATGTCGAAGAGTCTCTCCTGAAAATCGTGGCGCTTTCTGACGGAGTTGCCGTCGCCTTCGCTGGGGATGTCCAACTAGCGACAAGCATAATTGAGTTTCTTAGTGAGAACCTTGACGCGGATGTAAGCGACCTCAGACCACTTTTGTCTTCGGTTACTACAAGCCTCGGTCCGTTCTCCAGGGATCGGTATGTCGGGCTACTACTTGCCGCATCAGACTCTCTTGGTGGGGCGCAACTTCTCTACTGGAATACTGCTTCTGGATTGGATACCTCTGAGTCTGATTATTATCAAATTGGAAGCCTCACGTCCTACCACTCGGCTCTAACTCCACAAGTTCTATCTCTGCTTGCTAGAGGACACTTGGCCCCTGACCGAATTCTTTCGGTACTTACGGCCGTAGTGCAGTCTTATGGAGTTCACGACAATCTTATTGAACAGAATATCGGCGGCCTTATATTTGGTTTGCGTACTTATGCAGGCCAAACGATATGGCAGGATGATACGAATTACGTGCTCTACGATCCTCAGGTAACAAGCCCAATTTGGGTTTCCGCTTTTGTTCGAGACAACGTTGTCGTAGTTAATTCCTCACAAACGAATGACATTCGCTGTTTGGCGAATTCCGTTTCCACTAAATCGATTCAAGCCTGGGTTGATAAGTGGCAATGTTGTATCAAGAGCCATCTGGAAACAGATCGATATCGATACTGGGTCTTCATCAGTATGCTGGGCAAAGTGATTACTGTGCTTCGGCGAGACAATCTTGATGAAAAGAGCCGTTACGTATCACTAAAAAAGACAGGTGACGGGAAGTTCGACATGGGCATAAGTGGAGAACTTATGTCCTTGCTGCGACAGCCTCTTAATGATAGGCAGGACGGCAGCCTTCCTTTCCGATTGAACTTCCGAAATGACTAATCTAGCCTTTCCACCCCTGCAGTTCGTTCACTTAGACGTTCTAAGTAAACGCTTTCCAAAGCTGTCATCAGCAGCTATGGCTCGATAACAGCCTCTTGATTCCTCTTCAGTGCCCAGCATCTCTCCCTCACGCCCATTGACCTCAGCTTTCCACCTGCTCACCCAAACCCTCGGCAGCTTCCAGCGCAACCAATGCCTGCTACTGGCTGGGGCGATTGCCTATTACGGTTTGTTGTCGGTGATTCCCTTGCTGGTGCTGTCGGCGCTGGCGGTGGCGCATTTTGTCGAGCCGGCGGTGTTTTTGCAGGCGGCCGGGCCATTTCTGGAGTGGTTGGCGCCGAGTCAGTCGGCGGCCTTGTTGGCGGATATCGCCGGGGTGCTGGAGCGGCGCGGCACCTTGAGCCTGGTGTTGCTGGGAACGATGCTGTTTTTCAGTGCCATGGCCTTTTCTGCCGTGGACAAGGCGATGTCGGTGATTTTTGCCCATCGGGCCGAGGCGAATCGGCGGCATACGCTGGTTTCGCTGATCCTGCCTTATGGCTTCGTCTGTCTGCTCGGGTTGGCCTTGCTGGTGCTGACCGGCATTTCGCTATGGTTGCAGGGGGCGGAATACGGTGCGGCGCTGTTGGCGCAGCTCGGCCACGGCATCGGGCCGTTCGGCTTGTACCTGTGCGGCGTGCTGGCAGAGGTGGTGATCCTCGGCCTGATTTATCTGCTGATGCCGGTGGGGCGCACGCGCTTCAGCCATGCGCTGGTCGGTGGGGCGGTGGCGGCAGTGTGCTGGGAAGTCGCCCGCCATGTGCTGCTCTGGTACTTCACATCGATTTCGCGGGCCGGGGTGGTTTATGGCTCGCTGACGACGGCGGTGGTGAGCATGCTCGGGATGGAAATCGCGGCCATCGTGCTGCTGCTCGGTGCGCAGGCGATTGCCGAATACGAAAAGCAGGGGCTCAGCTCGATACCCTGACGCCGAAGATGTGCTCGTAGCCGTCGGCCGTGATCGCCATGCTGAACGGGGCCTTGTTGTAGGCGACCTGGCGGTCGACCAGGGCCTGGGTGGCGGCGAGGTTGCCGTTGGCGTCGGCGTAATCCTGTGAAAACTTTTCGGCGGCTTCGGTGGCGCGCAACAGCGAGGCATCGCCCGACAGCTTGTTGAATTCCATATGCAGATCATTGTCCTCGGCGAGAATGCGTTCGATCTTGACCTTGTCCGGGTGCTGATTGGCCACAATGACGCTGCCGTCATAGCCGGTGGTGAGCACAGGGTCCGGCGGAATCTGGATGCCGGCCGCGGCAAGCCTTTGCCGCAGGTTATCGGCAAATACTGCCGAATCGGCGGCGAGCGATTCGCGGCTCAGGTTCATCGGCGGCAGGTCGGCAAGCTGTGGTGCGGGAGCGCTCCGAGTCGCGCTCTGGCTGGCGTTCTGCGCGGTGTAAGCGGTGTGCGCGCTGTACTGGGAAGAGGTGATCGAACCGAAGTTCATGGCAATCTCCAGGAAAGTTGCCTGGAGATTGCAGCTTTTATGCCAGCGCTTTATGCCTCGCTCAAGGCACGGGCAATGAAGTTCCGGGAAACACGCGGGCGCGGCACGCGCTCGTCGAACCAGCTGCGCACGTCTTCGTCGAGCATGATGCCGTGCATGTAGTTGTAGAGCGCCTTGTTCAGCGCCTGGCCGAGGCGGGTGTGATCGACGCCGGTGGGGTCGATGAAGGCCACGTCGTTTCTGGCGAAACCGCCGTGTGGCTTGGGCAGGAGCTTGATGCCGTATTCCTCCGGGTTCATGCCGACCGGTGAATGCACGGTGCACGCAAAGCGGTGGAAGAAGCCGGACTGGATGCAGTTGGCCTCGAACAGCTGGCGCACGTATTCGAGGGCATCGACGGTGTCGTGCACTGTCTGCGTCGGGAAGCCGTACATCAGGTAGGCGTGGACGAGCACGCCGGCGTCGGTGAAGGCGCGGGTGACGCGGGCCACCTGATCGACCGAGACGCCTTTCTTCATCAGCTTGAGCAGGCGGTCGGAAGCGACCTCCAGCCCGCCGGAAACCGCGATGCAGCCGCTTTCGGCGAGCAGATCGCACAGCTCGGGCGTGAAGGACTTTTCAAAGCGGATATTGCCCCACCATGAGATGGTCAGCTTGCGGCGCAACACTTCCTCGGCCAGCGCCTTCAGCATCTTGGGCGGGGCGGCTTCGTCGACGAAATGAAAGCCGGTCTGGCCGGTCTCGGCGATGATGGCTTCGATGCGGTCGACCAGTGTGGTGGCGCTGGCGGCGTCGTAGCGTGAGATGTAATCGAGGCTGACGTCGCAGAAGCTGCATTTCTTCCAGTAGCAGCCGTGGGCGACGGTGAGCTTGTTCCAGCGGCCGTCTGACCACAGGCGATGCATCGGGTTGAGCATGTCGAGCAGCGACAGGTAGCGATCGAGCGGCAGGCCATCCCAGGTCGGCGTGCCGACGTCCTCGAAGGGGATGTCCGGTTCCTGCGCATTGAAGTAGCGCACCTGGCCATCGACGCGGGCGTAGGTACGGACGAGGTTGAGGCGCGGGCGCTCGCCGGCCAGATGCTCGAACAGCGCGAGCAGCGGCTTTTCGCCATCGTCCAGCGTGACGTAGTCGAAGTAATTGAAGACGCGCGGCTCGGTCAGCTCGCGCAACTCGGTATTGACGTAGCCGCCGCCTAAAACGGTGACGATTTCCGGGTGTTTGGCCTTGATCGCCTTGGCCATGCGGAAGGCGGCATAGACGGAGCCGGGGAAGGGCACGGAGAGCAGCACGATATTTGGACTGCTGCGGTGCACCGCCTCCAAAGTCAATTTTTCAAGGATCTCGTCGACCAGCGTGGGCGGCGCTGCGAGTGCCTGCGCCAGCGGCTCGAAGCTGGGCTGGTTGGAGCTGAGCGATTCGGCGTAGCGAACGAACTCGAAGCGCGGATCGACCGCTTCGCGCAGTACGTCGGCCAGATCGTTGAGATAGAGCGTGGCGAGGTGGCGGGCGCGATCCTGCACGCCGAGCGCGCCGAAGGCCCAGGCCAGCGGGTCGCCGCCGTCTTCGTCGACATAGTTGTCGAGCGAGGCGAAGCGCGGCCCCTCGGGCAGCAGGCCGCGGCCGGCGATGCGATGGCCGATGGAGGGGTCGCGCCCTTGCAGGAAGGCGATGGCCGGGCCGATGGTGGAGCGATAGTGATCGAAGCGGTTCAGAAAACCGCGCACGGTCGACGGCCGCTTCTTGCCCGGCATGGCCTCGGCACAGGTGCGGATGGCATCCAGCCCCTTGGGTGAGAACAACTCCAGCACCAGGGCCAGCGCCAGATCGCGCTGTTCCGCCACAAACCCGCGCGAACGCAGGAAACCCGTCAGATAGGCGGTGGACGGGTAGGGCACGTTGAGCTGCGTCATCGGTGGGATGAGACTCAGGATGCGCAGCGAAGCAGGAAAACTCATGGAATCTGGCAAAGCGGGAAGGCGTCTGGGGCGAAAGCCGACATTAGACCGGGCCGGGCGGCCGACTGCAATCGTTTAAGCGATTTTACGATATTGAATTTGTTAAAAGCATGCGAATTGCCAGAAAAAATTTCATGAAAATGGCAAATGTAAAACCATAATTATGACGCGGTGGATTATCCTATGTGGGCAAATCAGAAATTAATAATCTGATGCTTGAGTGATATGAAACCCGTCCCAGGAGAAATTTGCCATGCGCAATATCTATTCCCTCAGCCTGATCACGCTCGCCTTGCTGGCTACTGCGGTCGAGGCTCAACCCAATGCCAAGAAGCAACTCAGCCTTGCCGTCAGTGAAGGCACCTCCGGCGGCATCGATGCCGAGGCCGCGCGCGCCAAGTACCAGCCGTTGGCCGATGTGCTCGGCAAGGCCATCGGCGGCGAAGTGAAGGTCGTTTTCGTGCGCGAATTCTCGGTGCTGGAAAAGGGCATGAAGGATAACCAGTACGATCTGGTCATCGCCCGTCCTTCCGACTACCCGGCGCGCGGCTTGCGCGATTACCAGTACAAGTTCGTCGCCACCGCCAAGCCGGACGGCCAGTGCATGTTGATCGTGCACAAGGATTCGCCGCTGAAGAAGGTGGCCGATCTCAAGGGCAAGACCTTCATCATGCCCGAGAAGAATGCCTACATGACCCGCTTCTGCCGCGCCGAGCTGCGTGACCAGGGCATCATCCTCGATAGCGAAGCGGTGACCTATGTGCGCGAGCAGGGCGCCATTCCGTTCTCGATCGAAAACAAGATCACCGATGTCGGCGGCGTTGCTTCCTACTCCGGTGCCTACAAGCAATGGTTGAGTTCCGGCCATCGCGTGATCCATCAATCCAAGCCGCAGCCGTACATGCCGCTGGTGGCGTCGCAAGGCGTCACGGCCGAGCAGATCGGCAAGATGCAGGGCGCGCTGAACGAGCTGGGTAGTTCCGAGGCCGGCAATCAGGTGTTGAAGCGGGTTGGTATCACCGGGTTCATCACCACCGAAGAAAGCCGCCTGCGCAAGCTGCTGGAGTGGCTCGGCGTCTGATTCTCAGCCGGTCATGAAAAAAGCCACCGCATGCGGTGGCTTTTTTGTTTTGGGCTGGGTCAGGCTGCGGTGATCTTGTTCGTCGCTTCAGCCTGGTTGGCTTGGTAACGCGCAATGTTGCGGCTGATCATGTCCAGCGCCTGAGCCTGGCCGCTGGTCAGTTCGTCCTGTCCCATGGCCTTCAGGCGGGCCTCGACGGCTGCCAGGCCTTGCGGCGTCAGTTTGTCCTTGGCCGATTGGGCGGCAGTCTTTGCCGTTTCCTCGGTGTTATTGCCGGCGATGCGGCTCAAAATCTTCTCGAAGGCGTTTTCCGAGTTGCCCTTGCTGGCAACCTCCGACGTCGCCTTGTCGCTCAGCAGGCGGGCTGCCTGGGAAACGATGCTGCCGATTGCATTCATCTTTGCTCCTCGGGTGAAAAAATGACCCTGAGCAAACAGCGAGATTCATGCCAGCAATGATGCCGCCTGAGCAGCGCAGCTTGGTGCGGCGTGAGGCTCAGGAATTCCCTGCAGGATTCGAAGCCGACTTGACGGCGCCGCTGGCGATCAACTGCTCGACCTGCTCGGCAGTCAAACCCAGGGCCAGCAGTTGTTCACGAGTGTGTTCGCCTTGCATGGGCGGCGGATTCTGAATGGCGGCCGGCGTGCGCGAGAGACGCGGGGCCGGGGCGGGCTGGCGGATGCCGGCGACGTCGACAAAACTCTCTCTTGCCTGATTATGCGGATGTAGCGGCGCGTCGTTCATGCTGAGCACCGGCCAGACGCAATCATCGGTATCGCCGAACAGCTCCATCCAGTCGTCGCGGGTCTTTTCGCGGAACAGCTCGGTCAGGCGCGCTTTCATCCGCGGCCAGTGCGACGGATCGTATTGCTGGCCGGAGAAGTCCGGATCGTTCGCCAACCCAAGGCGGTTCACGAAGGCCGCGTAGAACTGCGGTTCCAGCGGGCAGACGGTGAGCCATTGGCCGTCGGCGCACTGATAGACGTCGTAGAAGGGCGCGCTCGAATCGAGCACGCACTGCCCCTGCCATTCGCCCAGGCTGTTCAGGTTGTACAGGCCATGCGCGAGCAAGGCGGCGCCTTCGCACATGGCGGCATCGATGACCTGGCCCTGGCCACTGCGTTGTGCCTCGAACAGCGCACAGGCAATGCCCCAGGCCAGCATCAGGCCGCCGCCGCCCATGTCGCCGACCAGGGTTGGCGGTGCCCACGGCGCGCCACCGTGGTAGCTGCCGGTATCGAGTACGCCGGCCAGCGCGGCGTAGTTGGCATCGTGCCCGGCGCGGTCGGCCAGTGGGCCGGTTTGGCCCCAGCCGGTCATGCGGCCGTAAATCAGCTTGGGATTGGCCGCCAGGCATTCATTCGGGCCAAAGCCCAGGCGTTCCATGACGCCGGGGCGATAGCCCTCGATCAGCACGTCGGCCTGTTCGATCAGTTGCCAGATCAGCGCCTTGCTGTCCGGGTGCTTGAGGTCGATGCACAAGGATTTCTTGCCGCGATTGGCCACCGCTTTCCGGCCGCCACCGAACAGCTGCGAGGCAAAGGTGCCGCCGGCGCGTTCGAGCAGGGTGACTTCCGCTCCCATGTCGGCCAGCAGCATGCCGCAGAAGGGGCCAGGGCCGATGCCGGCGAATTCGATGACCTTGACGCCGGCGAGCGGCCCGCGCTGGGCGGTAGGGGTGTCGGTGGGCATGAGTGGGCTCGTTCGGTGATCGGTTGAGGGGGCTGGAAAGGACTTAGAGCGTACAGGTTTGGGGCGAGTGTCGTCAGCGGGTGAGGGCTACTCGCTGAAGCGTACCCACTCGGCCAGCGGGGCGCGCTCGGTGCGCAGGGCGTTTTCCGGGGCATTCGGGTCGGCGTAGCCGAGCGCCATGCCGCAGACCACCGTTTCGTTTTCCGGCAACTGAAGCTCATCGCGGATGATGCGGTGGAATTGCAGGAAGGCGGCTTGCGGGCAGGTGTCGAGACCGCGGGCCTTGGCGGCGAGCATGACGTTCTGCAGCAGCATGCCGTAGTCGAGGTAGCTGCCTTGCGCCATGATGGTGTCGATGGTGAAGATCAGCCCGACCGGCGCATCGAAAAAGCGGAAATTGCGCGCGTGTTGCTCGTGCATGCGCTTGGCGTCGCCCTTGGCGATGCCCAGTAGCTGATAGAGCGCAAGGCCGACGGCGCGGCGACGGTCGATGTAGGGCGACTGCCATTTGCTCGGGTAGTACTGGTAGCAGTCCGAATGGGTGGCGGCTTCCTCGGGATCGTCGAAGGCAGCGACGATGCGCTCGCTCAGACGCGCCTTGCTTTCGCCGGTCAGCACCGAGACCTTCCACGGCTGGATGTTGGTGCCTGACGGCGCGCGGGAGGCGACCGACAGGATGTCTTCGATCAGGTGCTTCGGTACGGCGGTCGGCAGGAAGGCGCGGCAGGAATAGCGGCCGCGCATGACTTCATCGACTGCGCCTGACAAGGAAAGGTCCGTCATGCTGGCTCCCTTATTTGTGGGTGAATTGCGGCTTGCGCTTGTCGAGGAAGGCGCTCATGCCTTCGCGGCGGTCATCCAGGGCAAACGAGGCGTGGAAGACGCGGCGCTCGAAGAGCAGACCTTCGTTTAGGCTACCTTCATACGCGCGGTTGATGCTTTCCTTGATCATCATGGCGACGGGCAGGGAATAGCCGGCGATTTTCTCGGCCGTGGCCATCGCTTCGTCGAGCAGCGAGACGGCAGGAACGACGCGGCTGATCAGGCCGGCACGCTCGGCCTCTTCGGCGCTCAGGTTGCTGCCGGTCAGGCACAGGTCCATGGCCTTGGCCTTGCCGATGGCGCGCGGCAGGCGTTGCGTGCCGCCGGCACCGGGCAGTACACCCAGCTTGATTTCCGGTTGGCCGAAGACGGCGGTGTCGGCGGCGATGATGATGTCGCACATCATCGCCAGTTCGCAGCCGCCGCCCAGGGCGTAGCCAGCCACGGCAGCGATTACCGGCTTGCGGCAGGTCTTCAGGCGTTCCCAATCACGGGTGATGTAGTCGGAACCGTAGACGTCCATGTAGCCCCAGTCCTTCATCGCCTGGATGTCGGCGCCGGCGGCGAAGGCTTTGTCGGACCCGGTGATCAGGATGCAGCCGATCTCATCGTCGGCCTCGAAGTCGTTCAACGCTGCGGTCAGCTCCTGCATGAGCTGGGCGTTCAGGGCGTTGAGCTGGCGCGGGCGGTTGAGGGTGATCAGGCCAACGCGACGGACTTTTTCAGGGATGATGCATTCGTAACTCATGGATGTTTCCTCGATTCTGGGCGACAGCAGGCGGGCTGGCGGTGCACCGTGGTTTTTGCCTAGTTTGGCCGGTGCACCGCAGTAGCGATCATTCGGCGGCGATGGTGCGGCCGATGACCAGACGCTGGATGTCGTTGGCGCCTTCGTAGATCTGGCTGATGCGCACGTCGCGGTAGATGCGCTCGACCGGGAAGTCACTGGTGTAGCCGACGCCGCCGTGAATTTGGATGGCGTCCGAGGCGATCTTCTCGGCCGCTTCCGAGGCGAACATCTTGGCCATCGAAGCTTCCTTCAGGCAGGGCTTGCCGGCATCCTTGAGCATCGCGGCGCGCCAGACCATCAGGCGGGCGGCATCAAGCAGCGTATTCATGTCGGCCAGACGGAAATTGACGGCCTGGTGCTCGATGATCGGCTGGCCGAAGGTGATGCGCTCCTTGGCGTAACGCACGGCGGCTTCGAACGCGGCACGGGCCATGCCGATGCTCTGGGCGGCGATGCCGATGCGGCCGGCTTCGAGGTTGGAGAGGGCGATCTTGTAGCCTTCGCCTTCCTTGCCGAGCAGGGCCGAAGCCGGTACGCGGCAGTTTTCGAAGATGATCTGCACGGTGTCGGATGCGTGCTGGCCCATCTTGTCCTCGGTACGGCCGACGACGAAGCCCGGCGTGTTGGTCGGTACCAGGAAGCAGGAAATGCCCTTCTTGCCTGCGGCCTTGTCGGTCACGGCGAAGACGATGGCCATGTGGGCGTGCTTGCCGGTGGTGATGAACTGCTTGACGCCGTTCAGCACGAAATGGTCGCCGTCACGGTCGGCGCGCGTGGTGATGGCGGCGGCGTCGGAGCCGGTGTGCGGCTCGGTCAGGCAGAAGCAGCCCCACTTCTCGCCGCGGGCGAGCGGTTTCAGCCATTCTTCCTTCTGCGCATCGGTACCGTACTTTTGCGTGATGCCGCAGGCCAGCGAGTTCTGCACCGAGACGATGGTCGAGGTGGCGCCGTCGCCAGCGGCGATTTCTTCCAGGGTCAGGACGAGCGACATGTAGTCCATGCCGGCGCCGCCCCATTCTTCCGGCACGCACATGCCCATGGCGCCGAGTTCGCCGAGTTCCTTCAGCGCTTCGGCCGGGAAGGTGTGGTGCTTGTCCCATTCGGCGGCGAAGGGGGCGAGGCGCTCTTGCGCGAAGGCGCGCATCGAGTCGCGGATCATCTCTTGTTCTTGGGTCAGGATCATGGGTTACTCCTCGTCAATTCGGGTCTATGGTTGGATGCGCTGTGGCGGGTGTGGCGCTTACAGCAGATTCATTTTTTTCGCGGCTTCGGTCAGCTCGCCACGGAAATCGGGGTGGGCGATGTTGATCAGTTCCTGGGCGCGCTGCTTGGCGGTCTTGCCGCGCAGGTTGGCGATGCCGTATTCGGTGACGACCTGGTTGATGTCGTTTTTGCTCGTCGATACATGTGCACCGGGGGCGAGGGTCGGCACGATGCGCGAGATGGCGCCATCCTTCGCTGTCGATGGCAGAACGATGAAGGACTTGCCGCCCTGCGAGCGATTGGCCGCGCGCACGAAGTCGGATTGACCGCCGGTGCCCGAGTAAGGCTTCGTCCCGATCGATTCGGAGCAGCACTGGCCGATCAGGTCGATCTGCATGGTGGCGTTGATCGTCATCAGCTTGTCGTTCTGGCCGGCCAGGTACGGATCGTTGGTGAAATTGGCCGGGTGCATTTCGAGCGCCGGGTTGCGGTGCATGAACTGGTAGAGCTTGCGCGAGCCGAGGGCGAAGGTGGCCAGCATCTTGCCGCGATGGATGTTCTTGCGCTGGTTGGTGACGACGCCGGCTTCGACCAAGGTCAGGATGCCGTCGCCGATCATTTCGGTGTGGATGCCGAGGTCCTTCTTGTCGACCAGCTGCATGACCACGGCGTCGGGAATGCCGCCGTAGCCGATCTGCAACGTGGCGCCATCCGGCACCTGCTCGGCAACGTACTTGCCGATGGCCGCCTGGACCGGTCCGATGGTCGGCAGGCCGACTTCGATGATCGGTTCGTCGTTCTCGATCAGGGCCGAGACCTGCGAGATATGGACGTGGCAGTCGCCATTGGCGAACGGCACGTTCGGATTGACCTCGAGCACGATGACGCGCGCCCGCTTGACCGCGGCCATGGTGTAGTCGGTACCGAGGCTGAGCGAGAAATAACCGTGCTCGTCCATCGGCGAGGCCATCGACAGCACGACGTCGGCCGGTACCAGGCCTTGCTCGATCAGCACCGGCAGTTCGGAGAAATAGTTGGGCAGGTAATCGACCCAGCCGGCCTGCGCGCCCGGACGGGAGGCGCCGCCCAGGAAGTAGGCGGAATGGCGCACGTGCTGGCGGGTTTCCGGATCGAAATAGCCGAATTTGCGCAGCGGCAGGATCTGGGCGATGACGACGTCCATGAAGTCGCGGCGCTGCTCGGAGAGTGCCGTCAGCAGCGTGGGCGGCTCGCCGACGCCGGTCGGCACGACGACGTTGTCGCCGTTGCGGATCAGGCGGATGGCGTCGCTGGCCGAGGTCAGTTTCTGGGCGTATTCGGATTGATACTTCATGGGCTGTCTCCCTTTTTTTGGCTTGTGTTGCGTGTGCAGAAGAGGGCCGTGCAATTCCCTTCGCCAGGGAATGCGCACGGCCTTCTTTCCTCCCCGGTGCGGGGAGGTGAGTGAGGGATTAACCCTTAGATCATCTCGACTGCCAGGGCCGTCGCTTCGCCGCCGCCGATACACAGGCTGGCGACACCGCGCTTCAGGCCGTACTTCTTCAGGGCGCCAAGCAGGGTGACGACGATACGGGCACCGGAAGCGCCGATCGGGTGGCCGAGGGCGCAAGCGCCGCCGTGGATGTTGACCTTGGCCGGATCGAGCTTGAGGTCATGCAGCGCGGCCATGGTGACCACGGCGAAGGCTTCGTTGATCTCGTACAGATCGACCGAGTCGGCGGTCCAGCCGGTCTTGGCGAACAGCTTTTCCATGGCGCCGACCGGGGCCGACGGGAACTTGGCCGGCACGCCGGCATGGGTGGTGTGGCCGAGGATGCGGGCGATCGGGTTGAGGCCGAGCTTCTCGGCTTGCGAGGCACGAATCAGGACCATGGCGGCGGCGCCGTCGGAAATCGACGAGGAGTTGGCCGGGGTGACGGTGCCATCCTTCTTGAAGGCCGGCTTCAGGGTCGGGATCTTGTCGATATTGACGGCGAACGGGCCTTCGTCCTTGTCGATGACGACATCGCCTTTTTTGCCGGCGACGGTAACCGGAGTGATTTCCCAGTCGAAGCTGCCGTTGCCGGAAGCTTCCTTGGCGCGGGTGGTCGAGCGGATGGCGAATTCATCTTGGGCTTCGCGGGTGAAACCGTAGGCTTCGGCACATTCTTCGGCGAAGGTGCCCATCAGGCGGCCGCGGCTCTCCTTGGAGTAGGCGTCTTCCAGGCCATCCAGGAACATGTGATCGAGAATCTGGCCGTGGCCCAGGCGGTAGCCGCCGCGAGCCTTGGGCAGCAGGTAGGGGGCATTGGTCATCGACTCCATGCCGCCGACCACGGCAGCGCCGTAGGAGCCGGCCAGGATGCCGTCGTGACCGAGCATGGTGGCCTTCATGGCCGAGCCGCAGACCTTGTGGATGGTGGCGCAGCCAGCGGACAGCGGCAGACCGGCCTGCAGCGCAGCCTGGCGGGCCGGGGCCTGGCCCTGGCCGGCTTGCAGCACACAGCCCATCAGCACTTCTTCGATCAGGTTGGCGTCGATGCCGGCGCGGGCGATGGCGGCCTTGATGGCTTCAGCACCCAGGTTGGCGGCGGTCAGGCCGGAGAACCCGCCCTGGAAGGCGCCCATGGCGGTACGGGCAGCGGAAACGATAACGATCGGATCTTGGGACATGTCGGTTCTCCTGAATTACTTGGCGGCCATACGGATCGCGCCATCCATGCGGATGACTTCGCCGTTGAGGTATTGGTTGGTGAAGATGTGCTCGACCAGCGCGGCGTATTCGGCCGGCTTACCCATGCGCGACGGGAAGGGAACCATCTTGCCCAGCGCTTCCTGGACTTCCGGCGGCATGCCGAGCAGCATCGGGGTTTCCATGATGCCCGGGGCGATGGTCATGACGCGGATGCCGGCACGGGCCAGTTCGCGTGCGATCGGCAGGGTCATCGAGACGACGCCGCCCTTGGAGGCAGCATAGCCGGCCTGGCCGAGCTGGCCGTCGAAGGCGGCAACGGAGGCGGTGCTGACGATGACGCCACGCTCGCCGGTTTCATCGGCAGCGCTGGCGCTCATGATTTCGGCGGCGAGGCGGATCATGTTGAAGCTGCCGACGAGGTTGATGTTGATGGTGCGGGCGAAGCTTTCCAGCTTGTGGGCGCCTTCCTTGCCGACGACCTTCTCGGCCGGGGCGATGCCGGCGCAATTGACCAGGCCGCGCAGCTGGCCCATGGATTGGGCGACGGCAAAGGCGTTGCGGGCGCTTTCGTCGCTGGTCACGTCGGTCTGCACGAAGCGGGCGTTGGCGCCCAGTTCGGCTTCGACCTTGGCGCCGGCTTCCGGATTCACGTCGGCCAGCACGACCTTGCCGCCGCGCTCGACGATCATTTTGGCAGTGGCTGCTCCCAGGCCGGATGCGCCGCCGGTGACGACAAAGACATTGCCTGCAATTTGCATGGTCTCGCTCCTGTATTGGTTTTGGATTCGGGTTAAACGGGTAACGGCGCACTCTAAGCAAGAGGCGAAAAGCTTTCATTGCCGGATTCGATCAAGTTGATTGTGAAAATCAGATAAAGCGGCGGCGCGATTTCTGTGGCATCCTTCGGCGATGCGCGAGATACAGAGTGAAAAAGGCACGATTGCCATTGCCTTCGTTCATGAGGCCCTGGTTTGCCTGCGCACACGCGGCATCGACGAGCACGAGGTGTTGCAGGCGGCAGGCATCGCGCCCGAGATGCTGGCTTCGCCGCAAGCGCGGGTTTCCTCGGAACATTATGGTCAGCTCTGGCACGGCATCGCGCAGGCCATCGGCGACGAATTCTTCGCCCTGGACAGCCATCCGATGCGCCCCGGTAGTTTCACTTTGATGTGCCATACGCTGATCCATGCCGATACGCTGGAACGGGCCTTGCGCCGTGCCTTGCGCTTCCTGAATCTGGTACTGGACGACTGGCACGCCGAGTTGGTGATCGATGGCGACGTGGCCAGCGTGGCTCTGCTTGAAAAGCCATCCTCAGCGACCGGACAGGTCGGCGCCCCGAAACCGGCCTTCGCCTACGGCACCTATCTGCTGATGGTGCATGGCCTGGCCTGCTGGCTGATCGGGCGGCGCATCCCGCTCGACCATGCCAGTTTCCGTTGTCCGGAGCCGGCTTACAGCGATGAGTGGCGGGTGCTGTTCGCGCAGGATCTACGCTTCGACGAGACCCAGACCGGCATCACTTTCGCGGCCAGTTTCCTGGCCATGCCGAATGTGCAGAACGAGCGGACGATGAAGGTTTTCCTGCGCCAGGCGCCGGCCAACTTCCTGGTACGCTACAAGAACAGCGAGAGCGTCACCGCCCAGATCCGGCGTCGCCTGCGCGAGATCGCCCCCGAATCCTGGCCGGATTTCGATGAACTGGCCCGGCAGATGCATCTATCGCCAGCCACGCTGCGCCGCCGGCTGGAGCGGGAAGGCGCGCGCTATCGCACGATACTCGACGATCTGCGGCGCGACCTGGCCATCGGCTATCTCGGCGACAACAGCCTGGCCATGCCGGAGATCGCCTGCGCCCTCGGCTTTACCGAACTTTCCGCCTTCTATCGCGCCTTCAAGAAATGGACCGGCATCGCGCCCGGGCAATACCGGGCCACGCAGAAGCCGGAGCGCGTTTAGGCCAATCCGGTTTTTCGGGTTTTTGGCCCGTGCACCGCAGCAGTGAGCGAATTGGCACTTAGCGGCCGAGTTTCTGCTTGATTTGCGGCAGCGCAGCGAGGGCGGCTTTCTCGCCTTCGAGCATCGCATCGTGGCGGGCGGTGAAATCCCAGGACTTCACGTAAGGCAGCTTCGGGCGAATAACCACGTCGGCACCCTTGAGCTCGTTGGCCGCGATGGCGCCGCCCATGATGGTGGTGGTCTGCCACATGATGCCGGTCAGGCTGTCGATCGGCTGGCCATCCGGCTTGGCCGAGATATCGACGGCGATGACGAAATCGGCGCCCATGTCGCGCGCCGCCTGCACCGGCACCGGGCTGCTCAGGCCGCCGTCGGCGTAGGTATGGCCGCGAAACTGCGCCGGCTGGAAAACGCCGGGCACGGCGGCCGAGGCACGCACGGCCATGCCGGTGTCGCCGCTGCGGAAAACGACGCGCTCGCCGGTGTTGAGGTCGGTGGCGACCGTGGCGAAAGGCTTGTTGAGCTTCTCCAGCGGCTTTTTCTGCACGTGCTGGTTGATGAAATCCTGCAGCCCTTCGCCCTTGAGCAGGCCGCGTCCGCCCAGCGTCCAGTCGGCGAAGATTTTTTCATCGAGTTGCTGGCCAATCTTCTGCATGGCGAAGGCGTCGTAACCCGCGGCATAGAGCGAGCCAACCACCGCGCCGGCGCTGGTGCCGACGATGTAATCCGGCACGATGCCCTGAGATTCCAGCATCTTGATCACGCCGATATGAGCGAAGCCGCGCGCCGCGCCGCCGCCCAGCGCCAGGCCGATCTTGGGCTTGGCGGCCGGTGTGGTCTGGATGACCGGTTGCGTGACTGGCTTGTTGCTGTTGCTGACGCAGCCAGTCAGGGTGAGCAGTGCGGTCAGACTGGTGGCGATGAGAAGGCGGGGGGAGCGCAGCTGGGAACTGAACACGATGGCATCGAATGCAAAAAGAATGCGCGATTCTAACGTGTCGCCCCGTCGGGCTTCGGTAACGGTGCGTATCCGAGTTTGCCCAAATCCCGGCGGACAATAAAAAAACCGGCGGTTGCCCGCCGGTGAACTTTGCAAAAGAGAAGGGTAAGGCTTACTGAGCCGGCGGCGGATTGGCCGGGCCTTGCGGGCCGGGGCCGCGCATGCCGCCGCCCATGCCTGGACCCATACCACCGCCCATGCCGCCGCGCGGGCCGCCTTGCTTGCCGCGCATGCCGAACTGGGTCTGGTCGTCGAAGGTCTTCTTCTGTTCAGGCGTCAGTTGGCCGTAGAACTCCTTCATGGCGGCGACGTGCTTGGTCATCGCTTCCTGATGCTGCTTGTGGAAGTCGAGCATCTTTTCGGCACGTTCCGGGGCGCTCAGCTTGGCGACTTCGGCCGGGTCAGGGCGCTTCTGGTCGGGATTGGCGTAGGGGCGGGATTCCTGGAATTTCTTCCAGGCGCCTTCCTGGGCCGGGGTGAGTTTCAGCGCATCGTGCAGGCGCTGCTGGTGCATCTGCTGACGTTCGGCCCGCATGTTCTGGCCACGTTCACCCATCATCGGGCCACCGCCGAAGCAGTCGCCGCGCTGGGCGAAGCTCAGGCCGGAGAAAGCGCTGGCACCGGCACCGATCAGCAGTGCGGCAATCAAGGTCTTGGATTTCATGTTTGGCTCCTTTGAGATCGGAGGCGGTTTATTCCGCCGTCGAGATCATTAGAGCGCAAACATGTAATTCGTCTATTTCCGGTTCCCGGAAATGTGTTGCAAGCTGTTTCCGCGCTTACACGTCGGCTTCGACCAGGCCGCCGTCCTTCTCCATCCAGGCACGGCGGCCGGAGGCTTCGCCCTTGCCCATGAGCAGCGTGAAGGTGCGGTGCATCTGCACAATGGTCTCGCGGTCGGCCTGGAAGGGTACGAGGCGGCGGGTGTCCGGGCAGAGGGTGGTTTCCCACAGCTGATCCGGGTTCATTTCGCCCAGGCCCTTGAAGCGGGAGACGGTGATCTTGTGTTCCTTGACGCCTTCCTCGGCCAGCTTGTGCAAGGTTTGCTGCTTTTCGGCTTCGTCCAGGCAGTAAATCTTGCGGGTGTGGCCCTTGGCTTCGACATCGACGCGGAAGAGCGGCGGCTGGGCAACATGGATGTGGCCCTTTTCGACCAGCGCCGGGAAGTGCTTCAGGAAGAGCGTGAACAGCAGCACCTGAATGTGCGAGCCATCGACGTCGGCATCGGACATGACGATGATGCGGCCGTAGCGCAGCCCGGAGACATCCACCGTGTCGATCTGGTCGATGCCGTGCGGATCGACGCCGACGGCGACGGAAATGTCGTGCACTTCGTTGTTCTTGAACAGCTGGTCGCGTTCGACTTCCCAGGTGTTCAGCACCTTGCCGCGCAGCGGCAGGACGGCCTGGGTTTCCTTGTCGCGGCCCTGCTTGGCGGAGCCGCCGGCCGAGTCGCCCTCGACCAGGAAGAGTTCGTTGCGGGTGATGTCGTCCGATTCGCAATCGGTCAGCTTGCCGGGTAGGGTGGCGATGCCGGAGGACTTCTTCTTCTCGACCTTCTGGGTCGATTTCATCCGGTTCTGCGCCGCCTTGACCGCCAGTTCGGCGATCTTCTTGCCGAAATCGGCATGGCTGTTCAGCCATAGCTCAAACGGATCGCGCACCATCTGGGCGACCAGCTTGTAGGCATCACGGCTGGTCAGCTTTTCCTTGGTCTGGCCCTGGAATTGCGGATCGAGCACCTTGGCCGAGAGCAGGTAGGTCATCTTGCCGCAGACGTCTTCCTGCGCCAGTTTGACCTTGGCCGGCAGGATGGCGTGGTGCTCGGCGAAGGCCTTGACCGCCTCGAAAACGCCGGATTTCAGGCCGGCCTCATGCGTGCCGCCATCGAGCGTCGGGATCAGGTTGACGTAGCTTTCGGGCTTGCCGCCACCTTCCTCGAACCAGGCCAGCGCCCAGGTGGCACCTTCGCCGACAGCGAAGCCGTTCTCGGTCTCGACATATTTCTCGCCGACGAAAATCGGTGCGACCGGCTGGCCGACCATCATTTCGCTGAGGTAATCGGCCATGCCGTTCTGGTAGCACCAGGTCTTCTTGTCCTGGCCCTCGATTTCCAGTTCGACGGTGACGTTGGGCATCAGCACGGCCTTGGAGCGCAGCAGGTGCTCCAGTTGGCCGAGATTGACCTTGGGCGAATCGAAATACTTCGGGTCGGGCGAAATACGCACCGTGGTGCCGGTAGTACGCGGCCCCACGTCGCCGATGCGGGCCAGCGGCTCGACGACGAAGCCGTCGGCAAAGGCAATTTTATGCACGCCGCCACCGCGCTTGATCTCGACTTCGAGGCGGGTCGACAGCGCATTGGTCACCGACACGCCGACGCCGTGCAGGCCGCCAGAGAAACGGTAGGCGTTGCCCGATTCCTTCTTGTTGAATTTGCCGCCGGCGTGCAGCTTGCAGAATACCAGCTCGACGGCCGGCTTGCCTTCTTCCGGGTGAATCTCGACCGGAATGCCGCGGCCGTTGTCCGACACCTCGATCAGGCCGTCGGCCTGGATGCGCACCGAAATCTTCTTGGCGAAACCGGCCAGGGCTTCGTCGGCGGCGTTGTCGATGACTTCCTGCACGATGTGGGTCGGGCAGGTTGTCCGGGTATACATGCCGGGACGTTCCTTGACGGGTTCGAGATCCTTGAGGACGCGGATGGAGGAGGCGGAGTATTCAGTCATGCTTTGAAAATTGGGCAAAAACGGCAGTGCACCGCAGCAGGGCGCTAATCGGCCGACATTCTACCCAGCGTTGGCGTCTTGCGGATGAAAACTCAGATAAAACCGGCGTTGCGCAGGGCGTCCAGGCGGCTGGCGCAACGTTCAGCCAGCCATTGGTGCAGGGCGCGCACGGCCGGGTTGAGCTGGCGACGGTCGGCGCAGACCAGATTGAGTGGCGCCGGGTCGCCTTGCCAGTCGGGCAGCAGATGGATCAGGCGGCCGCTCAGCAGGTCGTCGGCCACGTCGAGCGCCGACTTGAAGGCGATACCGCGCCCGGCACGCGCCCAGCGGCTGACCATTTCGCCGTCATCGGCAACGCGGTTGCCCGTCACGCGCTGCACGTCCTCATGGCCATCCCGTGTCAGGCGCCAGCGGTCGTGGATGTCCTCGCCGAGCCAGTAGCACAGGCAATTGTGGCGGGCGAGGTCGGCCGGCTTCTGCGGTGTGCCGTAGCGCGCCAGGTAATCCGGTGCAGCACACAGGATGCGCCGGTTGTCGGCTGCCAGCGGCAGGGCGATCAGGCTTGAATCGGCCGGTGGGCCGTAGCGCAGGGCGATGTCGATGGGCTGGCGATAGACGTCGGCGACCCGGTCGGACAGCGATAGCCGTATCTGCACCTGCGGGTAGCGTTCGAGAAATTCATCCAGCCAGCCGGCCAGCACATTACGCCCGAGGTCGGAGGGCGCGGAAATCTGCAACAGGCCGCGAATGACCGAACGGCCGGTGATCAAGGCGTCGCGCCCGTCGGCGAGCAGGGCGAGGGCCTGGCGGCAATGGTCGAGAAAGATTTCGCCCTCGGTGGTCAGGCGCAAGGTGCGGGTCGAGCGTACGAAGAGCACGGTGTCGAGTTCCCGTTCCAGGCGCTTCAAGGCGGCGCTGGCGGCGGCCGGGGTCAGTTCGAGCGCCCGGGCAGCGGCGGAAACGCTGCCGTGGTCGGCAATGCGGACAAAGAGTTCGAGATCAGTCAGACGCTGCATTATCAAAATTCATTTGAAAGTGATTGAATTTTAGCGCCGTTCTTCAAATGAATTTCTGGTTTATAGTCCGCCTACCAAAACCATAACGGAGCCCAGCATGAACATCGTCGAAACCGCTCAGAAACGCTATACCTCCAAGGCCTTCGATCCCGAACGCAAGCTCTCGGCCGATACCGTGCAGGGCATCCGCGACCTGCTGCGCGCCGCGCCGTCGTCGGTCAATTCCCAGCCCTGGCATTTCATCATCGCCGCCAGCGATGCCGGCAAGGCGCAAGTCGCCAAGGCGACGCAAGGCCCTTACGCCTACAACGGGCCGAAGGTGATCAATGCCTCGCACGTGGTCGTGCTGTGCGCACGCACCGACCTCGATGACGCCCATCTCGCCGCGCTGCTGGCGCAGGAAGACAAGGATGGCCGCTTTACCACTCCGGAAGCGCGTGAAGGCCAGAACAAGGGACGCAGCTACTACGTCGGGCTGCACCGCAACGAATACAAGGATGTCGGCCTGTGGGCCGAAAAGCAGGTCTATCTGGCCCTCGGCACGCTGCTGCTCGGTGCCGGTGCGCTCGGTGTCGATGCCTGCCCGATGGAGGGGTTCGATGCTGCCGCACTCGATGCCGAACTCGGCCTGAGCACCAAGGGCTTGCGCCCGATCGTGCTGGTCGCGCTGGGCTACCACAGCGATGCCGACTTCAATGCCAAGCTGCCGAAGTCGCGTTTGCCGGCCGAGGTGCTGTTTACTGAGCTGTAAGCCGCAGGCAGTAATGAAAAAGGGCCGGCAATTGCCGGCCCTTGTCGTTTCTGGCGCAAAGAAGCTTATTTCTTCTTCTTGCCGATTTCCTTGCTGGCCGGCGTGCTGCCGCCCTGTACGCCGAGCTGGCCGCCGGTGCCGAGGCCGCCCTGGACTTCCTGTGCCTTGTAGTTGCGCACGGCCTTGACCATGTTGTTGTAGGCGTCCGCAAAGGCAGCGACGATGACCTTGCCTTCGGCAGTGTTGGAGTAGCCACCCAGGCTACCGCCGGCTGCGGTGCCAAGAATCCCGCCGACGGCGCCGAAATCGACATTGCGCGCGCTACCTTCCGCGGCAGCCAGCTGGACGCTGGAGCGGTTGTCGATCAGGGTCAGCACCGTGCTGGCTTCCTTGTAGTTCATGCTGCCGCCGACCAGGGCGCCGACGGCACCGATGCGGCCACCGAGCGCGCCGCCCAGGCCGCCGGCATTCTGGTTGCTGAAGGTGACCGACGGGCTCATGGTGTAGTCGGCGGCGACGATCTGGCCCTTGCCGAAGTTGGAGCCCTTGCGCATTTCGCCGGAGTCGGCCAGGGCGCGTTCGGCCATCATGTTGTTCATGGCGCGGCCGCGTTCGACCACGACGAAGCAGTTCGATTGCTGGATCAAAAGTTTGAGCACAGGCACGGTCGAACCGAGCTTGTACTGGCCGGATAGCACGCTGTACCAGGAGGCCTGGGTGTCTTCGGCGATGGCCACGGTACCCAGCGAGGCAGAGCAGCGTTCCATTTGCGAATTGGCACCCTGTGCCGTGCCGCCCGCGGTCGAGCCGGTAGCGACGGTCTTGGCCGACTCGGAGCCCATCTGCATGTTGGAGCAGGCCGCCAGCGAAACGCAGAGCAGGGCAGTGGCGAGGGTGGAAAGTTGGGAGCGGGGCGACAAGCGCATATAAGCCTCCGGTAATGCTGTTTGAATGATCAGTCTGCGACTATACCGAAATTTGACGCCCGCTGCCTCCCATGTGCCAGTTGGGTTATGCTCTGAGGCTATTTCAATAACTCAGAAAGAAATCCTCATGGCCGGAGCCAGCCTGCTTGTCCTGCTCGACGATATCGCCACGCTACTCGACGACGTAGCCGCCATGACCAAGGTCGCCGCCCAGAAAACGGCCGGTGTGCTGGGCGACGATCTGGCGCTCAATGCGCAGCAGGTCTCCGGCGTGCGGGCCGAACGGGAATTGCCGGTGGTATGGGCGGTGGCGGTCGGTTCGCTGAAGAACAAGGCCATCCTGGTGCCGGCGGCGCTGGCGATCAGTGCTTTTGCGCCTTGGGCGGTAATTCCGCTGCTGATGCTGGGCGGCCTCTACCTGTGCCTGGAAGGCGTCGAGAAGCTGGCGCACAAGTGGCTGCACAGCGCCGAGGAAGATGCGGCGCATCACGATGAGGAATTGAAGGCGGTCAGTGACGAAGCGGTCGATTTGGTGGCCTTTGAAGCCGAGAAGATCAAGGGCGCCATCCGCACGGACTTCGTATTGTCGGCCGAGATCATCGTCATCGCGCTCGGTACGGTGGCCGGCCAGCCCTTCGTGTCGCAATTGACCGTGCTGGTGGGCATTGCGCTGATCATGACCGTGGGCGTCTATGGCTTCGTTGCCGGCATCGTCAAGCTCGACGACCTTGGCTTCTACCTGCTGCGCAAGGAAAACGGCGGAGCGCAGGCGATCGGTCGCTTGCTCGTGCTGGCCGCGCCCAAGCTGATGAAGGCATTAACGGTGATCGGCACGGTCGCCATGTTCCTGGTCGGCGGCGGCATCCTGGTCCATGGCCTGCCTGCGGTGCACCATCTGATCGAGCACTTTTCCGAAATGGCCGGGCCGGTCAGCGGCATCGTTTCCATGCTGCTCAACGCAGTGACCGGCGTCGTCGCCGGCGCCCTCGTGCTGGTCGTCGTCACGCTGGCCGGCAAATTGAAAGCGAACAAGGAGGCAACTTCATGAGCAAGGCTTTGCGTCTGTCGGAAAAATGGTTCCGCTTCGGGCTGTGGCTCGTCGCCTTCGTTTTCGCCAGCTTCCTGATCGGGCTGGGCGGCACCATCGTGCAAAACCTGCCCAAGGTCGAGCATCGCTATGGGCTGGAAGACTTCATCGACAAGCCGGCCGCCGAGAAGCTGCGCGCCGAGTCGCGCAACCTGGCCGAGCAGAGCCGGCAGGCGCAGGAAGCGCACGATCAGGCGCAGCTCAAGCTCAACGCCGCCCGCGCCAACAGCAACACGGCGCGCGACACCTTCAATAGCTGGGTCACCACCCGCCACGCCACGCAGCGCCCGGAGCAAGACCGCGAGCTGATCGAGCGCACGCAGGCGCTGGAAGAACTGAAGATACTGGAACGCAAGGCGCTGGCCGACGTGCAGCGCCAGCAGCAGGTGCTGCTCGATGCACGCCAGGCCGAAGCGCGCGTGCAGCGCGATCTGCGCGAACTGGAAAGCGCCGCCGGTGAAAAGCTGAGCGTCGAACTACGCAAGCAGGAACTGCGTGTCTTCGGCTACCGCCTGGCTCTGACGCTGCCGCTGCTCGTCATCGCCGGCTGGCTCTTTGCGAAAAAGCGGCAAAGCACCTGGTGGCCTTTCGTCTGGGGCTTCATCTACTTCGCGCTGTTCGCCTTCTTCGTCGAGCTGGTGCCTTACCTGCCGAGCTACGGCGGCTACGTGCGCTACGTGGTTGGCATCGTCATCACCGTGCTGGTCGGCCGCTACGCCATCGTCGCGCTCAACCGCTACCTGGAAAAACAGAAGCAGGCCGAAGCCATGCCCGACGTCGAGCGACGCAAGGAACTCAGCTACGACACCGCGCTCGCCCGCCTGGCCAAGAAAGTCTGCCCCGGCTGCGAACGCCCGGTCGACCTGACCAATACCAGCATCGACTACTGCCCGCACTGCGGCATCTGCCTGTTCGACCACTGCGGCAAGTGCAACGAGCGCAAGAGCGCGTTCTCGCGCTTCTGCCATGCGTGCGGGGCGGCGGCGGGTGAGGGGAGTGCTGGCAGCTGAGGGGGATGGTTTTTGACGTTTTTGGGTGGTGCACCGCAGGAGTGAGTTCCTAGGGCGAAATTGTTGGATTTCGGTTTGCAGCCATTCAGAGGAATTTTCAAATGAATGAGGTCTGTACTCAGTTGTTTTTCTTGGAAACTTAAAAATATGCGAACAGCCCTTCCGTCACAACTGGTTAGGTTGCGCTATTTTTTTCTAGCTGGAGCATTAGTGGCTCTCGCTATTGGTGCTTTAGTCCTTGCTTTCTTTAAAGGCAGTTCTACGTTTCCAACTACCTTAATATTCTCGATTTCCGGAATGGCATTTGTTTGGGGAAATTTAGTATTTTGGTGGCTTGAACTTCGGTCTCCACATATTGAGGAAAATGGCGGCTACGCCAGCCGTTACGATCTGGCTTCAAAATCCGCTCGCGTTCAATCCAATCTATTTTTCGGCGGCTTTTTAATTGGTGCCATTATTGTCTCTCGCGCCTGCATCAATGCTGCTATTAACGGCTAATTTAAGATTTACGGTGCTTTCCAATGAGCAGGGAGGAGTTACCATCGGTTTTCGATTATTCTGCTCAGGTTAGCCATGAAAGTGTTCTGGGGGCGCTTCTTATATTATTTGATAGGGTTTGGTGTGCCTTTTTTGATTGTACTTCCACTGATTGGACCTTATGGAACTAGCACGACGCATTTCCTACGAACTGGCCACTGGAACGGATGGGAGTATGTCGAAGCTTTGCGTGCTCTTAAAGGTGGCTTGGTAATAGCCCCCTTTGCATCAGTCATTTGTGCTACATATGAAGCTGGTCGACTACGTGGATGGAATGAGCGCTTTAATGTTCTAATCTTGATACTGCTTGGAGCGCTTATGTTTATATCAATATGGTTTCTGAAGCAGCTGAGCAAATAATTGCAATAGTCAAAGATAGATCACGTATTTTCCAATAATGCAAAACAGCTTCAAGAACTCGAAGACCGATATTGTGTTTGCCTTTTTGGCTGCAGCAGCGCTGTTAGAGCGGGCGATGAGAGGCATATTTCTCGCCGAAGCTTCCAGCCTCGTACGTGGCAATCGCACACCACATTTATTTTGTGGAGAAGATGCTGTTTTAATGGGCTTGCTCTACCTTGGGTTGTCGTTTGTTCCTATCGGCTATTTGTTGCGGTTTAATCGCTGGAAAATTTTTCTCTATACTGGGCTTTTTGTATTTTGGCTATTAACCTGTGTCGTAGTTCTTTGGTGATGGCCGTTGGTTAGAGCAGCCCTTGGTTTCACAAATAAAGAATAATCGGCGAAAGAGCATATTTTTTTCTTGCTACGGTTTTTGCCCTTTTCAGGCAGTGCACCGCAGCAGTAAGCAAAATAGACTGACTTAACGCCCGAATCCGCCACCCATGCCTCCACCGGGGCCACCCATACCGCCTCCCGGTCCGCCTATGCCACCGCCGTGGCCGTTGCGGCTGGCATTTCTACGTTCGTTACCGCCGCCACCGGTTCCGCCTAGTCCGGAGCAGCAATCGGGGACAGAACACGATTTCCCAAAAAGCTCCGCTATCGCGGTTAGATGATAAGTCTGGCAAAATCTCTTAATATTGTTTCATCTTCCTACACGCTTTATGGCAATTCGTGGAAATAACTGATGTCAGGTAGTCACATTGGGATTCGTGGGTTGTTCGCTGTTGTCTTGGTTCCGGCAATCCTGATCAGTTCGCTGTTCTTCTACGTTATCTACCAGAACGAGCGAACTCAACTGGAGCAAGGGGCACTCCAGACGGCGCGGGCGCTTTCGCAGGCAATGGACCGTGACGTCGCCGGTATCAAGGGAAAACTTGAGGTTCTGGCGATTTCCGAGTCGTTGCAGACCGGGGATTTGCAAGCGTTCTATGAGAGGTGCAAAGCCGTTCTGTCTACGGATGAGTTGGCGGAGGCCATCGTCCTGATCGACACCAACGGACAGCAACTGATTAACACGCTGAAGCCCTACGGTTCGACATTACCGACGACGGCCAATATGGATGCGCTCCGCCGCCTTTTCGCGAGCGGTCAGCCCGTAGTTTCGAACGGCTATGTCGGTGCGGTCAGCGGGCGCTATTTCGTTTCGGTGGACGTGCCTGTCTGGCGCGATGGCAAGGCCGTTTATCTCTTGCGTATGGGCATTCCGACCGAACGTCTGAACAAGCTTCTGCTCGAACAGCACCTGCCCGAGGGCTGGGTGGCGGCCTTGTTGGATGCAGAGTCAACGGTTATCTCGCGGACGCTCAATCCGAGCCAGTTTGTCGGCAAGAAGGCGACGCCCGATCTGCAGGCGGAGATGGCCAAGCATCACGAAGGGACGATGGCCAGCCGTACCCTCGAAGGTGTGCCGTCCTTTGTCGCCTTCAGTCGCTCGGCCACGACAAACTGGGTGGTTGTGGTCGCCATGACGCGCGATGTGTTGTACGCCAAGCTATATCAGCCGATGTTGGTAGTTGGCGTGGCCATTCTTACCTTCCTTTTCGGTGGCGCTTTCCTCGGCTTATGGTTTAGTCGCCGGATTCGCGGCTCACTGCGGGAGTTGAGGAAGGCAACCGAAGCGGCGACGGCTGGCGACATGGAGGCGATGGCGCCGCTTTCTGGTCCTGCGGAAATCGTTCAATTGGCGGACCAGTTCAATCTGATGCAGCGAGCGCGCAAGGAGGCCAAGTCCGAACTTCGTATTGCCGCTGCGGCCTTTGAATCTCATCAAGGCGTCGTGGTGACGGACGCCAATCAGGTGATATTGCGGGCCAACAAGGCTTTTTCCACGATTACCGGGTATCCGGCTGAAGAAATCATTGGGAAAAAGATGGGTTTTCTTCAGTCCGGTCGTCATGACACGGATTTTTATTCCCAGATGTGGGAGCACATCAAGCGAGATGGGTCTTGGCAGGGCGAAATCTGGAACCGCCATGCAGATGGCGATGTACACACCTACTGGCTGACCATCTCTGCCGTGACCGGTGCCGACGGTGTCATTACTCACTACGTGGGCACCTATACCGATATCACCGAACGCAAGAAGATCGAGACTGAGCTCCAGAATAGCGAAGAGACGCTGCGTGCCATTACCGACAATATCAGTACGGTAATGTTCATGAAGGATCTGAGCGGCCGATATCTCTACATCAACCGGCAATATGAGCGCCTGTTTCACATTACAAATTCGGAGATTCAGGGAAAAACCGATTACGACATTTTCCCGCAGGAGCAGGCCGAAGCATTTGTCCGGCACGATCAAATCGTGGTCCGCTCTGGCGAGCCTTTCGAGATCGAGGAGCAGGTTCAGCAAGACGGTCGTGTTCATACCTACCTGTCGGTAAAAATTCCGATCCGGAACGCACAGGGTGAAATCTATGCCATCTGTGGCGTTGCTACCGATATCTCCGAACGGAAACAGGCGGAAACTGATTTGCGCCTGGCCGCCGCCGCCTTCGATTCGCAGGAGGCAATGGTCATCACCGATGCCGACAGCGTCATCCTGCGGGTTAACCGCGCATTTACCGAGATTACCGGATACACGGCAGAGGAGGTCATCGGGAAAAAGCCCAGCCTGTTGAAATCGAACCGCCATAGCGCCGACTTTTATCGGGAGATGTGGGAGTGCATCAATCGCACCGGCGGTTGGCAGGGCGAGGTTTGGGATCGGCGCAAGAATGGCGAGGAATATCCGAAGTGGCTGACCATCTCGGCGGTCAAGGGCAAGGATGGGGTGGTGACGCACTACATCGGGACCCACTTCGATATCTCCGAACGAAAGATTGCCGAAGAGAAAATCAACGAACTGGCCTTTTTCGATCAACTGACCAACCTGGCCAACCGCACGCTGTTGATGGATCGACTGAAACAGGCCATGACCGCGAGTACCCGCAACGAAAGTCATGGTGCCTTGCTGTTCATCGATCTCGATAACTTCAAGACACTCAATGACACCTTGGGCCACGACATGGGTGACCTACTGTTGAAGCAAGTGGCCCAGCGCTTGACCGCTTGCGTTCGCGAGGGAGATACCGTTGCCCGTTTGGGGGGGGACGAGTTCGTGGTCATGCTCTCGGCACTGAGTAGCAATGCAAGCGACGCGGCGATTGCGGTGGAGACGGTCGCCGAGAAGCTGCTATCCACGCTTCAGGAAACCTATCAGCTCAACGGCCAAATGTTCCACAACACGGCCAGCATCGGAATTACCTTGTTTAAGGGCATGGGCTCAACAGTCGATGATCTGATGAAGCAGGCCGACCTCGCCATGTACAAGGCCAAGGATGCCGGGCGGAAC
Organism: Azonexus sp. IMCC34839; assembly: GCF_047047955.1. Lineage (GTDB taxonomy): Bacteria > Pseudomonadota > Gammaproteobacteria > Burkholderiales > Rhodocyclaceae > Azonexus. The sequence continues at coordinate 574,965 of NZ_CP150631.1, forward strand.
ACCTATTTCTTCTTCGATCCACACATGGAATCGGCGGTGAAGGAACGTGCCGCCCTCGAGGCTGACCTGCGTCGAGCCTTGGAGGAGAAACAGTTCATGCTTCACTATCAACCGCAGGTTGTGGGTGATGGCCGGGTCACTGGGGCCGAGGTACTGGTGCGCTGGAAACATCCGCAGCGTGGCATGGTCTCGCCGGGCCAGTTCATCCCTCTGGCCGAGGATACCGGCCTGATTCTGCCGATCGGCCAATGGGTTCTTGAAACGGCCTGCCTGCAACTGGCCAAATGGGCGACAGAGCCCGGAATGGCTGACTTGGTAGTGGCCGTGAACGTCAGTGCCCATCAATTCAGGCAACCGGATTTTGTGGACGCGGTACTGGCGGTCTTGGACAAGACCGGCGCCGATCCTTATCGCTTGAAACTGGAGCTCACCGAGAGCCTGCTGGTCGATAACGTGCAGGACATCATCGAGAAAATGCACGCACTGAAAGCCAAGGGCGTCGGGTTTTCATTGGACGATTTTGGTACCGGTTATTCCTCGCTGTCCTATCTCAAGAAATTCCCGCTGGATCAATTGAAGATCGACCAGTCCTTCGTCCGCGATGTACTGATCGACCCCAACGACGCAGCGATTGCCAGGACCGTCGTCGCCCTGGCGCAGAGCCTGGGGCTGGGCGTCATTGCCGAAGGGGTTGAAACCGGTGAGCAGCGAGACTTCCTGGCGAGCTCCGGGTGTCACAGCTATCAGGGCTATTTCTTCAGCCGACCGCTGCCGGTCGGCGAGTTCGAGGCGTTTGTTCAGCAAAAGTGAGGGGCGTTCGTCAAAGGCGTGGGCAGCCGGCGCTGCTGCGGTTTTTGCCCTTTTCAGGCAGTGCACCGCAGCAGTGAGCCAAACAGGCTTACATCCGCCCAAAACCACCACCCATGCCACCTCCCGGTCCGCCCATGCCGCCGCCGGGGCTATTGCGGCTGGTGTTGCCGCGTTCGTTGCCACCGCCGGTTCCGCCTAGTCCGGAATAGAGCGCCGGGACGGTGCCGGGGAGCATCTGGTCGGCGGTTTTCTTCTGGTTTTCGTCGAGGGCGCCGTAGAGCTTGCTGGCGGATTCCTGGATCTCTTCCATGGCGGTCAGGCGGTTGCGCACGGTGTCGACCTTCTGGGCGATCTGCTGCATGGCGGTTTGCTTGGCGCGGACCGGGGCCAGCTTCATCTGGTCGGCCATCAGGGCGCTGACTTTTTCGACATAGGCATCCCACAGCACATTCTGCTTGGGATTGAGTTTCAGGGCTTCGACGGTCAGTTGCAGTTGATTCTGAATTTGCGAGACGACCATGCTGGGGCCGCCACCACCACCGCCTGGTGGGCCATCGATGTCGCCACCCCTACCGCCGCCGGGGCCACCTCGGCCGTCGGGGCCGGAGGCACAGGCGCTGAGGAGCAGAGTGAAGAAGGCGAGGGCGAGGAGTCTGGATTTCATGGCAGGCTTGAGTGTTGAAAACAGTGCAATTTTGACGCTGGACGGCGTTAATCCGGGTTAAGGCCCGGTAACGGTTTGTGCTGTGCCGGCGAGCGAATTTGCTAACCTGTGCGCCTGTTCGTTCGCTACCCGTATCGTGCCCGTTGCCCAAAACCTGAAAACCGCCGGTGTGCCGGTCAAGATCTGGACCGACGATGTCGATGAGGCGTCGCGCCAGCAGCTGACCAATATCGCCAGCCTGCCTTTCATCCACCACCACGTGGCGGCGATGCCGGATGTGCATCTGGGCATCGGCGCGACCATTGGCTCCGTAATCGCCACACGCCAGGCCATCGTGCCGGCGGCGGTGGGCGTCGATATCGGCTGCGGCATGGTGGCTTGCCGCTTGTCGCTGAACGCCGGGCAGGTGGACGAGAAGGCGCTGAAGAAGGTGTTCGACCAGATCAGCCGCGATGTGCCGGTCGGTATGGCGCAGCACGATGACCACCGGGCGCTGGTCGAGCTGGCCCGGCCGTTCGAGCCGCGCCTGAAGGTGTTATTGCAGAAACACCCGCAGTTGCTGAAGAAATTCGGCAAGTATTCGAAGTGGGTCAATCAGATGGGCACGCTCGGCGGCGGCAATCATTTCATCGAGGTTTGCCTCGATGAAGCCGACCAGGTGTGGGTCATGCTGCACAGCGGCAGCCGCGGCATCGGCAATGCGATGGCCAGCTATTTCATCGAGTTGGCGCGCAACGACATGGCGCGCCAGCAGATTCAGCTGCCGGATCGCGATCTGGCGTATTTCAAGGAAGGCAGCGAGCATTTCGACGACTACGTCGAGGCCGTGCATTGGGCGCAGGAGTACGCCTACGCCAACCGCGAGGCGATGCTCGATCTGGTGCTGGCCGGTCTGCACCGGCATTTGCCGGCTTTCACGGTGACCGGCGAGGTGGTCAATTGTCACCACAACTACGTGGCGCGTGAGCACCATTACGGCAAGGATGTGTGGGTCACGCGCAAGGGTGCGATCCGCGCGCGGGCGGGCGACCTTGGTATCGTGCCGGGCAGCATGGGGGCGCGTAGCTACATCGTGCGCGGCAAGGGGTGCGCCGAGAGCTTCGATTCCAGCGCCCATGGCGCCGGCCGCCGCATGAGCCGCAACGCGGCCAACCGCGCCTTCAGCGAGGCCGATCTGCGTCGGCAGACCGAAGGCGTCATTTGCCGCAAGGACAAGGGCGTGATCGACGAGATTCCCGGTGCCTATAAGGATATCGATGCGGTCATGGAAAACCAGAAGGACCTGACCGAGGTCGTACATACCTTGAAGCAGCTTGTCTGCGTTAAGGGCTAGTGCGGCGTTAAGCGGGTATTCGGCTTTTTGAAACGAGTGGATATGAGTATCAAGGCGAAACTATTGGGCCTGGCGTTGCTGGGCTTCAGCCTGGCCAGCCAGGCGGCGGGCTTTCTTGAGCGGGAAGTCAGCTTTTCCGAGGCCGAGGTGCAGGCGGCAGTTGATAAGTCGAAGCCGGTGCAACGTAATTTTGGCGGACTGGTGACGACGACCTTGCAAACACCGCCGCGTGTGCTGCTGGGGACGCCGGAAGGGCGAGTTGGGGTCAATGGCCGCGTGTGGATTTCGCTGCTCGGCCAGCCGGCCATTCCAGTCGACGTGGCGGCCAACGGTGGCGTGCGCTACGACGACACCGGAAAGGCTTTCTATCTGGAAAACCCGGTGGTGACCTCGGTGGAGTCGGCGGCGCTGTCCCCCGACATGCAGCCGATGGCACGCCAGGCGGTAGCCCAATTGATCGCCGGCTATTTCCGCAACAAGCCGGTCTATGTGCTGCGCGAGGATGGAACGATGCAGGAAGCGGCGGCACGCTGGCTGCTGCGTTCGATCCGCATCGAGGCGGGTCGTGTCGTCGCCGTGCTTGCGCCCTTTTGATCTATTCGATAGCTTTGCCGCACAAGACTCAGGGAGACTAAACACGCTTTTCAGATTCGATTAAAACGACGGAACGCAACAGTAGAGTTTCGGCGACGTTCCAGCGCTCGTGTCATTCCAGGAGGAGGAATCATGCATTCAATGAAGATCAGTCATAAATTGCTTCTGCTGGTTGTCTCGGCCCTGATCGGTCTGTTGGCGACGAGCATCTTTGCAGTTCTGCAGGCAGGGAAGCTGAACGACAATCTGGTGTCGGGGATCGAGCGGCAGGAGTTGATCGTATCTGCCATCGACCGGGCGCGCGGAGCTCAGGTGCATTTCAAGACGCAGGTCCAGGAATGGAAGAACATTCTGCTGCGCGGCAAGGATGGCGACGCATTTGCCAAGCATCTGAAAGGCTTTGATGAAGAGGAGCGCCTGGTGCGCGAGCGTCTGGAACAGGTCAAGGCGACGACCGCGAGGCTGGGCTTGGCTGAGCGCCTGAAGATCGACGAGGTCATGACCAAGTTCGGCAAGCTTGGGCCAAGTTATCGCGAGGCGCTCAAACAATACGATAGGAATGCCGCCGATCCTGCCGGGACGGTCGATAAACTGGTACGCGGCATGGATCGCGAACCGAGCAAGGCAATCGATGGTCTGGTGGCGGAAATCCAGACATTATCGAAGGAGTTCGATGCTACGGCCCGGAGCGATGCGGCTTCGGTCTATTCCGCAGTGAAAGTTGGCCTGGCGACCTTTGCCGGTATCGTGCTGATTGCCTTGGTCGTTATTGCAATGATGGTCGTGCGCTCGATCACCGTTCCGCTCGGCCAGCTCGATGAAACGATCTCACGGGTGGCCGATAGCGGTGATCTGACCCAGCGGGTGCAGGTGAGCAACCGAGACGAGATCGGTCGCGTGGCCGAGGGCTTCAACAAAATGATGGGGCAGTTGCAGACCATCATCCGCGAGGTAAATGGCGCCAGCCATTCCGTTACCGAAGCTTCCGATTCGCTGGCCGGCTCCTGCGGCACGCTTGCCGATATGTCGCACCAGCAATCGAGTGCGGTGACGGGCAGCGCGGCGGCCATCGAGCAATTGACGGTGGCGATCACCTCGGTTTCGGACACAGCCGGCGACGTTCAGGCTCAGGCGGTCGATAGCGTTGAGCAAACGGCGCGGGGAGCCGAGGTCGTCTCCCGCCTGGTCGATGAAATCTCCCAAATCCAGAATCAGATGGGCGATATTGCACAAACGGTCGATGCCTTCGTCCGCAGTACCGAAGCGATCACGGCCATGACTCAGGAGGTGCGTGAGATTGCCGATCAGACCAACCTGCTTGCGCTGAATGCGGCCATTGAAGCGGCGCGGGCTGGCGAATCGGGGCGAGGTTTTGCCATCGTCGCAGACGAGGTGCGCAAGCTGGCCGAAAAGTCGACCAAGTCAGCCGCTGCGATCGACAGCGTGACGCGCTCGATCAAGGAGCAGTCTGCGGCGGTGCAAAGCTCGATCGCCAGCGGTGAAGCATCGATCAAGGCCAGTGGCCGCCTGGCCGGCGAGGTGGAGGAGGTACTGAGCCATTCACATCGTGCGGTCGAACGGTCGATGCACGGTGTGAGCGACATTACCGGTTCGGTGTCGGAGCAGAAGGTGGCCTCGACCGAAGTGGCGCGCAACATGGAGCAGATTGCCAACATGGTCGAAAGCAGCAATGCCTCGGTTCAGCGCATCAGTTCTGCGGCCAGGGACCTGCGCCACCTGGCGCAGGGGCTTTCGGCTACGGTAGCAGGCTTTCGCGTGGCCTGAGCAAGGCGAGTGGTAGTGCTTGTGCCGACTGGCAGCCGCCCATGTGGACGGCTGTGCGCACTGATTTAATCGCGGTAATCGATCTCGACCCGACGCATCAGGCGGCGGCAATCTTCCGATACGCAGGATTTGCTCAGCTTTTCCATGCCCATGCTGGAACGTTTCATCTGCATGGCTTGCACACCGAGGCGGCGTAGTTCGCCATAGACGGCGTGTACCCGGCGGTCGGCGATGGCAAGGTTGTAGGAGCGGCTGCCCAGATCGTCCGTGTAGCCGATCAGCACGACGCGTAGCTTGGGGTTGTCCTTGAGGCGTTCGGCGTGGGCGCGCAGCGCGGCTTTGCCGGCGGCATCGATCTCGACCGAGCCGCGTGCGAAAAAGACGCTGTTTGGCACGTCCACCGCAGCAATTACCTGGGCTTCCGTTCGTGTCGCTTCAGTTGGCGGCTGGGTCGGTTCGGCCGCTGCAGTCTGGACAGAGCCAGTGGCTTTCGGCGTTTCGACGACGGGTTTTTGTGCGGCGCATCCCGCCAGGGTCAGTAGGCTCAGTGCGGTCAGTATTTTGAAAGAGAAATATTGCATGTCAGTTTGCTGCTTGCTTTTCGAGCAGGTCGGCCAGCGGCTCGCCGGCGAAACTTTCATCCTTCCCGGGCAGGTGGCGAATGAGTTCAGATAAATTGATATTCAATGTATGTAGCACGACGTCCGGTAGCTGGTTGAGGGCGGCGGGCAGGATGCCTTCGGCCGGGCCTGGGAGCAGGGCGAGGGTCTGTTCGCCTTGGGGAGTGAGAAAAAGGCCGACGCGTCGCTGATCGGTCGTGCCGCGCTTCTTGGCGAGCAGTTTGCGCTTGGCCAGCTTATCGACCAGGAGGCTTGCGGTGGATTGATGGATGCCCATCAGCGCGCCGAGTTCGTTGATGCCGAGGCCGGGTTGGCGCTGGGCTTCCTGCAGGACCCAGACCTGTGAGCCGGGGATGCCGCAGCGCTCTTCGACCAGGCGGAAATACTGGCGCATCGAGCCGAAGATCATTCGGAATTGTTGGAGTACGTCGAGCGCCAGTGGCGTGATGTCGTCGGGCATGGTCGGGCGGGGCAGGTTGCGGGCAGGTTGCAAAGCAATTATATTGTTAAACAATGTAGTTTAATTCTTTTGCTGCAAAACCTGTGATTTGACGAGAGCTTGGGGGGCTGCGGCCCCCGTTTTTTATGTTCAACACGATACAGCTTTTCGGTTTGGTTTTGCTTGGCGGTCTGGCGGCCGGCGAGTTGTCGCGTCGCGTCTGCTCGCTGCCGCGCACCACCGGTTATGTTGTCTTCGGCCTGCTGCTCGGCAAGAGCGGCTTGAACTGGATACAGGCGTTGCAGATCGAGTCGGCCAGCCTGTTCATCGACCTGGCGCTTGGTTTGATCCTGTTCGAACTCGGTTATCTGGTGCCGCGTACCACCAGCTTGCAACGTTATGCGCGCTTCGTGACTGGCCTCGCCGTATCTCTCGGCGCGGGGGCGGTGATGTTCCTGCTCTTTCGCCTGTGGGGTTTTTCGCTGGGCTCCTCGCTGTTTGCCGCGGCCTTGTGCCTGGCGACCTCGCCGGCGATCACCATCGCCACCTGTAGCGATGTCGGGGCCAAGGGCGAGCGCACCGGGCTGCTCTATACCCTGGTCGCGACCAATGGTGCGGTGGCGTTCTCGGCCGTTGTTTTGCTGGTGCCCTTCCTCAACGATACCGATGCGCTGACCATTGCCGGCCGGGTGGGCGGCTCGCTGGGTAGCATCGTTGGCTCGATCATGCTGGGCGGGGCTTGCGCCGGCCTGGTCCTGCTCGGTGCCGAAAAGCTGGAACGCCAGCCGGAACACCAGCATCTGTTGATTCTCGGCACCATCGTCCTGGGTGTGGGAACGGCGATGTATCTCGATGTCTCGGTCTTTTTGCCCATGCTGGTATTCGGTCTGCTGGTCAGTACCATCGACCGCGACAACAAGGTGTCGGCCATCCGCATCGCCAGCGATGCCCGGGTCTTTCTGGTCATCACCTTTGTGCTCGCCGGTGCCGCGCTGGATATCGCCTATCTGGCGGCCTTCTGGAAGCAGGCCTTGATGATTGCTGCGGCACGTTTGCTCGGGCAGTGGATCGCGCTGGCCTTGACGCGCGATGGCCTCGGGCTGAGTTGGCGGGAGAGTGTGTTCACGACGGTCGGCCTGCAGCCGATGTCGAGCATCGCACTGGTTCTGCTGGTCAATACGCAGATGTTGTATAGCGGCATGAGCTCGGAGCTGGTCGGCATGTTGATGGCGACCATCCTGTTGATGCAGCTTCTCGGTCCGCTGGCAACGCAGACCGCTATCAAGGGTTTTGGCGAGGCGCTGCGTTTGCAGCCGAGAGGTTCAGCTAACGCAGCCGCTTCGGCAGTGCAAGGAGAGAAGCCATGAGTCGTCGTCCTTTGCGCATCGGGCTGTCGGCCCGCATCTATCATCCGCAGCCCGGTGCCCAGGGCTTGCAGTCGAAATCGCTGCATTACCTGGAGCAATCGGTTGCCCATTGGGTCATGTCGCGCGACGTGATGGTGCTGATGATTCCGTCGGTCAGCGGTGATGGCATCGTGCATCGCAGCAGCATCCGCCTGTCCGATTATCCGCAATACCTCGATGGTCTGGTCTTGCAGGGCGGGGCGGATATCTCCCCGCAATCCTACGGTGAGACGCCGGCACATCCCGACTGGGCCGGCGACCGCCTGCGCGACGCCTACGAGATGGAGCTCCTGCATGAGTTCATGGAGGCCGGCAAGCCGGTGCTCGGCATCTGCCGCGGCATGCAATTGATCAATGTTGCGCTGGGCGGCACCCTGTATCAGGATGTGGCGACCCAGTTCGAGAATCCGGCGGTTCATGTGCATGCCGATTACGACAAGCACGCGCATGCCATCGAGTGGGATGGGGCGTCGGGTTTTGCCCGCCTCTATCCGGAATCTACGGGCGGTGGTGTGGTCTCAATTCATCATCAAGCGATCAAGGCGCTGGGCCGCGGTTTGCGGGTCGAGGCACGCAGTGTCGGCGATGGCTTGGTCGAGGCGGTGCGCCTGGAGGGCAAGCCTTACGTGCTCGGCTTGCAATGGCACCCCGAGTTTCATCCGCCGGGTGCGCCCGGTCTGCTCGATTGCACGCCGATTCTCGATGAATTCCTGAATGCAGCCCGCGGTCGGCGTTGGTGATTTTTGCCCGTTTTTGCCGGTGCACCGCAGCTTTGGAGTTTGAATGCCGGAAAACCTGATTGCTTTCGTTCGCCAGGCGTGGAATGCCTTGGTCGAGCGCCATTTCTTCCTGCCGCCACTGCCGGAGCAGATCGATTCGCTCGCCCTGTTCAGCCTGTTGCTCATTGTTGGCTTGATGATCGGCGAGTGGCTGCATACGCGGGCTGGCTGGCCCAAGGTGATCGGCTACGTGTTGGCCGGCATGCTGTTCGGTCCCGCCATGCTGGGCTGGATCGGCGACGACACGCTGCTGCAGGCCAAGCCCATTGCCGATGCCGCGCTCGGCTTGCTGATGCTGGAGGTTGGGCGCCGGCTCGACCTCGGTTGGCTGTTGCGTACTCCGGAACTATTACGCAGCACGCTGGCTGACATTGTGCTGTCGTTCGGCCTAATCCTGCTTTTCGCGCATTTCGTCGTCGGGCTATCGCCGGCCTGGGCTGGGGCAACGGCCGCCGTGACGATGGCCTCGGCGCCGGCGGTCGTGCTGCTGACGGTTGAGGAGAGCCGCGCCCAGGGGCAGGTGACGGAGCGCATCATCCTGCACACGGCGATCGGCGCGGCGGCATCCTTCCTCGCTTTTCCGTTGGTGCTCGGTATCGTTCATGTGGAGCAGAGCAGCGACTGGCTCAGTGCTTTCGTTCATCCGCTGTGGATCGCCGGCGGTGCCACCCTGGTGGCGGGGCTGGGGGCCAGGCTGGCGCTGCTGGTTGCCCGATTCGTGCCGCGGCGTTCGCTGGCGCAGGTTTTCGTGCTGGTGGCCAGTGCCATGCTGGCGGTCGGGCTGGCCCGCATGCTGGCGGTGCCGGTTTTTCTGACGCTCTTTCTGATGGGCGTGCTGTTGGCGGCGAACGACAAGAAACAGACGCTGCGTTACACCGCCTTGCCGGAAGGACACTGGCTGCTGGCCATCGTGCTCTTTGTGATTGTTGGCGCGGCCCTGCCATGGCGCGATTTCACCTGGCTGGTCGGCGTGCAAGCGGTCGGGCTGCTGCTGGTCAGGGCACTGGCCAAGACGGTGGCGCAACTGGTGGTGGGCAGTAGTCTCAGTTATCGGAAAAGCCTGCTGGTTGGACTGGGTACCCAGCCGCTATCGGCTACGGCGGTTTTCATGGCCTATGAGATCGTCAATCTGTATCCGGACGTCGGCCGTTCGGCACTGGCCTTGCCGCTGTTTGCCGCGGCGATCATGGAACTGGCCGGGCCAGCCCTGTGCCGCCTGGCGGTCAAGCTCGCCGGTGAGACGGAAAGCGGGACGGCTCGTCAGGGAGGTATTGCATGAGCGCCAAGCAGTTGGAGGAATTTCGCGATAGCCCGGCCTTGTCGCTGGGGGTCGAGCTGGAACTGCAACTGGTTTCGCTGCGCGACTTCGATCTGACGCGTGGCGCAACGGATTTGCTCGATTGCCTTGACTACGACGGCCGCTACGGTGAAATCAAGCTGGAAATCACCGAAAGCATGATCGAGGTGAGCACTCAGGCTCAGGGCACGGTGGCGGGTATTGCCGCCGATCTGGCCGGCTTGCGCGACACGCTGGGCCAGCAGTGCCGCAGGAACAATATCGGGATTTGCGGTGGTGGCACGCATCCCTTCCACCATTGGCCGGAACGGCGCATTTCACCCGGTGAACGCTTCGATGGGTTGTATCAGCGTTACGGCTATCTGGCCAAGCAGTTCACGGTTTTTGGCCAGCACATCCATGTCGGCTGCACCTCGGCCGACGATGCGATCTGGCTGACCCAGGCGCTCGGTGTTTATGCGCCGATCTTCATTGCCTTTTCCGCCTCGTCGCCCTTCGTCGATGGAGTCGATACCTTCTTCCAGTCGGCACGCCTGAATGCGGTGTCGGCTTTTCCGCTGAGCGGGCAATGTCCACCGCTTGACGACTGGGCCGCTTTCGTCAGGCATTACGAGTTTCTTTACGCCTGCGGCATCGTGCGCAGCATCAAGGATTTGTATTGGGATGTGCGGCCGAAGCCGGAATTCGGCACGGTGGAAATTCGTGTTTGCGATACGCCGCTGAGCATCGAAAAGGCGACCGCGCTGGCGGCGCTTGCGCAATCGCTGGCGCGTTGCTTGTTGCGTACCCGCCCCGAACTGGCCTTCGCCAAGCAGGCGTTCGTCGCGCGGACCAATAAATTCCAGGTTTGCCGTTATGGCTTCGGCGGCGTACTGGCCGATCCGGTGAGCATGTCGGAGCAGGCCCTGCGTCCTTGGGCGCTGTCCGTGCTCGACATGGTCGAGGCCGATGCGCAGGCGCTGGGTTGTGAGCAATGGCTGGAAGGCTTGCGCAACGATCTGCTGCACCATCGCAGCGATGCGGCCTGGCTGCGCCAGCGCTACGAGGAATCCGGCAATCTCAACGAGGTGGTGCGCCAGTCCGCCGAGTACTGGTTGGGCCATGCCTGATCGGCTCAGCCGAGCAGGGTGACGACAATCTCGCGCCGGTGTGATCCGGTGCGGTGCTCAAACAGGTAGATACCCTGCCAGGTGCCGAGCAGCAGCCGGCCGTCGGCGAAGGGCACCGTGAGCGAGACGCCGGTGAGCAACGAGCGGGCGTGGGCGGCCATGTCGTCGTCGCCTTCGAGATCATGGCGGTAAGCCGGGTCGCCATCCGGGGCCCAGCGGGCGAGCAGGGTTTCGAGGTCGCGCCGGACGCTGGCGTCGGCGTTTTCGGTGATGGCCAGGCCGCAGCTGGTATGGCGCACGAAAATATGGGCAATTCCGCAGTGCACCGCAGCAGTGGCGACAATGGTTGCGACTTCGTCGGTAATCTCGACCGAGCCGCGACCGCGGGTGTGGATGGAAAAGCGTTGTTGCTCGGCCACGCGGCTCAGTCCTTTTTCTTGAGCAGGTCTTGCAGGGCGGCGAAGGGATTGTGCGTGGCACCGCCACCGCGTGACGAGCGGCCATCGGTGTAGCCGCGGTCGGCCTCGATCTGCTTCTGGTGCTCATTGTCGTGGCAGTAGAGGCAGAGTAGCTCCCAGTTGCTGCCGTCGGAGGGGTTGTTGTCGTGGTTGTGGTCGCGATGGTGCACGGTCAGTTCGCGCAGGTTGGCCTGGGTGAATTCGCGGGCACAGCGGCCGCAGATCCACGGATAGAGTTTGAGGGCCTTTTCGCGGTAGCCCTCCGCACGGGCGTCGGCCGCCTTGCGGGCATCCAGCACGACCTGGTCGAGACGTTTGTGATCGATGGTTTTCATTGTCCGTTTTCCATTTGGCGGGTGAGTTTGAATTGGCTGAGGTCGTAACCCTGGGCGCGAGCCTGATTCAGCGCCTGTTCGATCTCAACGGCAGGAAGCTGCGGGGTGCGCGACAAGAGCCAAAGGTACTTGCGATTGGGATTGCCGACCACGGCCCAACGGTAATCAGGGTGCAGTGCGATGATCCAGTAGTCCGAACGGAAGGGCCAGAAGAAGGAAACCTTGAGTTGGGCATTGATCGTCGCATCGGGTGCCCAGGCCTGGCCGGTGGCCTGGTCGAAGCCATTTTCTGTACGGCAGCGATTGAGCACGGTCAGCCTGCCGTCGGTGCCGAGGGTGTATTCGGCGGTGGTGTCGGCCACGCACTGGCGTTGGAAGAACATCGGAAACGCGCCAATTTCGTACCATTTGCCGACGTAACGCGTCAGGTCGATTTGGCCAACGCTCTTGACGGCAGGCAGTTCGGCGCAGTGCGCCGTGTGGGTGAGGATGAGCGAGAGGAATGTGGCGAGCAGGCCACGGGTCAGCAGGTTCATGAATGCTCCGGTGGGTTTGATTGGATTCTAACGCGCCTGGTTCATCTGGCTCCGATCTTGGTCAAGAACCCCCGTGGCCCATAGAATGGCGCTTTGCCGATTTCGCCGAGATCCACCATGCCGCGCATCAAGATCGACCTGCCAGAAAAATTCATCTTTTCGACCGATATTCCGATCTACATCGGGCACATCAACTATGGCCATCATCTGGACAACGCCCAGATGATTTCGTTGATTTCGGAGGCCCGCGTGCGCTTCTTCAAGTCGCTCGGCTATAGCGAGCTGGATGTCGAAGGCGTCGGCATCATCGTGGCCGACGTCGCGGCGCAGTACCGCTCGGAAGCCTTCCATGGCGAAACCATGGTGGTCGAGATGGCGGCCGATGACTTCAACAAGTACGGCTGCGACCTGGTCTGGCGCATGGCGGACAAGGCGACCGGGCGCGAAGTGGCGCGCGGCAAGCACGGCATCATCTTCTTCGACTACACGGCTCGCAAGGCGGCTTCGGTACCGGCAGCCTTCATCGAGAAGGTGCAGGCCAAGTGATTCCGATTCGCTACGTCGAGCCGGTTTTCCGCCCGCCCAGCGAGGCGGAGTCGCTGATCCTGCCGGTGACGGATGGCTGTTCCTGGAACCATTGCACTTTCTGCGAGATGTACACGGCGCCGCAGAAAAAATTCCGGGCGCGTGACGAAGATGAGGTGATGGAAAGCATTCGCCTGACCGGTCAGCGCTATGGCGAAGAGATTCGTCGCGTGTTTTTGGCCGACGGCGATGCCATGGTGCTGCCGACACGCCGGCTGCTTGCCATCCTCGAAGCGATCCGGACCCATATGCCGGCGGTGCGCCGCATCTCGACCTACTGCCTGCCGCGCAACCTGCGCAAGAAATCGCAGGCGGAGATCGACGAACTGGCGGCAGCCGGGCTGACCATGGCCTATGTTGGAGCCGAGTCGGGCGACGACGAGGTCTTGGCGGCGGTGAAGAAGGGAGAAACCTTCGACAGCACGCGCGAGGCCCTGGACAAGCTAGGCGCGGCGGGCATCACGCGTTCGGTGATGATCCTCAACGGGCTGGGCGGCAAGGCCTGGTCGCAGCAACACGCCGAGAACTCCGCCCGTCTGGCCAACGCGACGCAGCCGGAATACCTGGCGACGCTGGTGGTCAGCTTTCCCATGGGCGAACAACGTTTTCGCGCCGATTTCCCGAGTTGGGAGCCACTGAGCCAACACGAGCTGTTCGTCGAAATGGAACACTTTCTCTCGGCGCTGGATTTGAAACGCACGGTATTCCGCAGCGACCACGCGTCGAACTGGCTGATCCTCAAGGGAACGCTCGGCGTCGACAAGGAGCGTCTGCTGCAACAGGTGCGGCAGGCGATCGCTTCGCCGGAACAGGCGCATTTACGTCCGGCTTGGGCGCGTGGCTTGTAGTTTTTAGTCGCTTATCCGATGAATTCGTGAGTTTTTTCACGATATTTCCGGTTTGGGGATCGTTTTTTTGTTATCTAAATGGACTTTGTTTTGACAATTGTCAATGCAATGTAAAACCGCATTTACACCGTGGGTATAATCATTTCCGTCGAATTAATGATTTCTCCCTGCATCGGTGTTAGACACAATTAGACGATCCCTGAGTATCTCGGCCCTGATCATCATCGGGTATGCCGCGGGCTTCGTCGCCCTGATCTCGCTGGGTGCGTATTCCATCAACGCGATGAACCGGCAACACGAAATCGCCGCCAATCTCTACGCCCATCCCTTTCTGGTGAGTTCGGCCGCAGCCGAAATGAAGGCTACCGTGCTGCAGGTGCGCAACATCATGCTGACCACGGTGCTGGTCAAGGCGCGGCCGGAAACCATCGACGCGCTGGAGCAGCAAAGCCAGGCCATGCTCGCCTCGGTGCGCGGCAACATCGATACGATGCTGGGCGCCTTCCAGGGCGACCGTGAGCGATTGCTCAAGCTTGAACGCACTTTCCGGCAGTGGGACGAGATGCGCCACACGGTCATGGAAGATGTGCGCCGCGAAGATTACGATGCAGCGGAGCGCCTGATCCAGAGCGTGGGTACCGCCAAATTCGAGGATTTGCTCGGCGACGTCGGTTATGTGCTGAATTTTGCCCTTGACCGTGGTCGGCGTCTGGCTGATGAAGGGGAGGTGCAGGCACATCGGGTGATGGCCATGCTGACGGCCTTGCTGGTTTTTCTCGGTATTATGACCGTGGGCATGGGCGTGGTTATTTTCCGGCGCGCCCGTTTCCTGCAATTGCAGCTGGAAAGTGTGGCGGAAGAGGCCGATGCGGCCAACCGCGCCAAGTCGGCTTTCCTGGCCTCGATGAGCCACGAATTGCGGACGCCGATGAGCGCCATGATCGGCATGACCGAACTGGCCTCGCGGCGGATCGATGACCCGGTGGCGCAATCGCAGTTGCAGAAGGCGCTCGGCGCCTCGCACCACCTGCTGCGGGTGATCAACGACATTCTCGATTTCTCCAAGATTGAAGCCGGCGCCTTGAGCCTGGAAAAGGTGGAATTCCGGCTGGGTGAAATTCACGAGAACCTGATCAGTATCCTGAGCGAACGGGTGGCGCACAAGAATCTGAGCCTGACCATCGACCTGGCACCGGAATTGTGCCGGCAGGTGGTGATCGGCGATCCGCTGCGTTTGTCGCAGACGCTCATCAACCTGGTCGGCAATGCCATCAAGTTCACGGAACACGGTGGGGTGACGGTTCATGTTGTCGTCGAAGCGGATGCCGATCAGCAACTGGCCTTGCGCTGGGATATCGTCGATACCGGCATTGGCGTTCCGGAAGACGTGCAGGGCAAGCTCTTCCAGTCCTTCCAGCAGGCAGATGGCTCCATCGCCCGCAAGTACGGCGGTAGTGGCCTCGGTCTGTCGATCTGCAAGGCGCTGGTCGAGATGATGGGCGGCGAGATTGGCTTCAGCAGTCGATCTGGCGAAGGCAGCACTTTCTGGTTCCGGGTTCGCCTGGAAAAAGCGCATCTACATGCTGATGCGCAGGATAGCGAGCCACATATCAAGCCGGAGCAGGTCATCCTCAATAAATACCAGGGGACGCGCGTGCTGCTGGTGGATGACGAGCCGATCAATCAGGAAGTGTCGAAATATCTGCTGGAGGATGTCGGCTTCGTCGTCGATCTGGCCGATGACGGCGAACAGGCCGTCGATCTCGCCCTGCGCGAGGAGTACGCCCTGGTGCTGATGGACATGCAGATGCCGGTCATGGACGGACTGGAAGCGACGCGGCGTATCCGCGAAACACCCGGTCCGGCTGGCCAGGTGCCGATCATCGCCATGACGGCGAATGCCTTCGAGGAAGACAAGCAGCGCTGCTTCGCCGTCGGCATGAACGATTTCATTTCCAAGCCGGTCGAGCCCGAGTTGCTCTATGCCACGCTGCTGCGCTGGCTGCCGGCCAAGCCGCGCCGGCGCGATCAGGTCAAATCCAGCTAGCTAACGAGAGCGGTCGGCAATAGTCGATCGCCGCATCAGGCATTGTTTCCGATGTCTCCGGACGAACGCATGTGGGCGACATCGCGCGCCGGCGGGGCGCCGAACAGCCGGCGGTATTCGCGGCTGAACTGCGAGGGGCTCTCATAACCGACCCGATGCGCCGCGCTGGCGGCATCGTGATCGTCGGAGAGCATCAGCCGCCGGGCTTCGTGCAGGCGGAGCTGCTTCTGGTATTGCACCGGGGTCATCGAGGTCAGCGCCTTGAAGTGGTGGTGCAGCGAGGATTTGCTCATGTTGGTTAGGTCGGCCAGATGTTCGATGGTCACCGGTTGATCGATGTTGTTCTTCAACCAGCCGATGGCACGCACGATCTGATGGCTGTGGCTGCCGGCCGTGGCCGCCTGACACAGGCGTGCGCCCTGGCTGCCGGTGAGCAGGCGATAGAGCAGTTCGCGTTCGATGATCGGTGCCAGCACCGGGATGTCCTCCGGCGTATCGAGCAGGCGGAGCAAACGTAACGCCGCATTCTGAATCTCCTGGCTGAGTTCGCCGATACCGAAGCCGCGATCGACGACAGCCTTCTGCGGTGGCCTGGGCATTTCGGCGCAGATTTCGGCAATCTTGCGCGCATCGAGATTGATCGCCATGCCGAGGTAGGGCGCATCGGGGCTGGCATAGGTGATGCGCGAAGAGATCGGCAGTTCGACGGCAGCGATCATGTAATGCCGCGCATCGTATTCGTAGGCCTCTTCACCGACGAGAACGCGCTTGGCGCCCTGGGCAATCATGGCGAAGGTCGAATTGACCACGGCGCAGGTCGGCTTGTCGGTGGCGCAACCGCGAAACAGCACTAGGTCGGCGATCGGCGTCTCCTGTTTTCCAATCCCCGGGCAGTGCCGGTCGACGATGTCGGCCATTTCGCTACGTTGGGCGGCAAAGAGACTTTCTGCGATGTCGATGGAATTTCCGCTGGCAAGCGCAGTCTGAGGGTGATCGTTCATGGCGTTCTGCTTTGAGGCAATCGATACAGGCTGAAGAGTAGCGTTTTACGCCGCGGCCAACGAGAGTGTTCGCATCAGATTTGGATGATTAGGCAATAAGTCTGAATTTTTGGGTTATCGCTCCGTGCACCGCAGGGCTGAAACTGCAGGCCATAAAACCGGCCGGGCCGACCACGGGCAAGGTCAGTTCCCCCAACCCCACGGAGGAAAAGCAGATGATCCAACTCAATATCAACGGCAAGGACGTCAAGGTCGATGTCGATCCGGATACCCCATTGCTCTGGGCGCTCCGTGACACCCTGCAACTGACCGGCACCAAGTACGGCTGCGGCCAGGCCTTGTGTGGTGCCTGTACGGTGCACCTCGACGGGCAACCGACACGTTCCTGCGTCCTGCCCGTTGCCGCCGCTGTCGGGCGCAAGATCACCACGATCGAAGCGGTCGATGCCAACAAGGTCGGCAAGGCGGTGCAGGAGGCCTGGCGCAAGCTCGATGTCGTCCAGTGCGGCTATTGCCAGTCCGGGCAGATCATGAGTGCCGTGGCCTTGCTCAAGAGCAACAGGAAACCAACCGATGCCGACATTGATGCGGCCATGTCGGGCAACCTGTGCCGTTGCGCCACCTACGTGCGCATCCGCGCCGCCATTCACGAAGCCGCCAAGGCGCTGGCCTGAGGAGATGGACATGAACGCAAAACTGAATCCATCCGTCGCTGGCGACCTGTCTGCTGCAGCGCTGCAAAACGTCAGCCGCCGCCGCTTTCTGCAGGGTGGTGCGGCGCTGACCCTGGGCTTCGTGTTGCCGGCCGGCGCCGCCGACAAATTGCCGGCTGCCGGGCCGGGCAAGGCCGGCGAAGGGCTGGCCGCGGCCGTTCATTTCGAGCCCAATGCCTTCCTGCGCATCGGTGCCGACAACAGCGTCACCGTCATTTCCAAGCACCTGGAGATGGGGCAAGGCACCTACACCGGGCTGGCCACCATCGTTGCCGAAGAACTCGATGCAGACTGGAAACAGGTCAGGGTCGAGGGCGCACCGGCCGATGCCAAGCGCTACAACAACCTCTTCTGGGGCCCGACGCAGGGCACCGGCGGCAGCACGGCGATGGCCAATTCCTGGGAACAACTGCGCAAGGCCGGCGCGGCCGGGCGGGCCATGCTGGTCAGTGCAGCCGCCAAACGCTGGAAGGTGGCCGCGGGCGAGATCGTCGTCAGCAACGGCATCGTTAGCCATGCAACCAGCGGCCGCAAGGCCAGCTTCGGCGAACTGGCGCACGACGCCGCCAATGAAGCGGTGCCGGCAGAGGTCAAGCTGAAGGATCCGAAGGACTTCAAGCTGGTCGGCAAGCGCGCCAATCGCAAGGACAGCGCAGCGAAAACCGACGGTACGGCGAAATTCACGCAGGATGTGCTACTGCCGGGCATGCTGGTCGCCGTCGTCGCCCATCCGCCGCAATTCGGTGCCAAGGTGAAATCCTTTGACGCCGGTCGGGCGCGCCAGGTCAAGGGCGTGG
The DNA here is from genome assembly GCF_047047955.1 of Azonexus sp. IMCC34839. Taxonomy (GTDB): domain Bacteria; phylum Pseudomonadota; class Gammaproteobacteria; order Burkholderiales; family Rhodocyclaceae; genus Azonexus. The sequence goes on from NZ_CP150631.1 coordinate 593,121, forward strand.
TCGATGTCGTGCAGATTCCGCAAGGCGTGGCCGTGCTGGCCAAGGATACGTGGAGCGCCAAGAAGGGGCGCGACGCGCTGAGTGTGGTCTGGGACGATAGCGCCGCCTTCAAGCTGGGCAGCGAGGAAATCCTGGCCCGCTACAAGGAAATGGCCAAGTCGCCGGGCAAGGTGGCCAAGCAGAGCGGCGACACGGCCACGGCCTTTGCCGGGGCGGCCAAGGTGATCAAGGCCAGCTATGACTTTCCCTATCTCGCCCATGCTGCGATGGAGCCGATGAACTGCGTCATCAAGCTCGATGCCGACGGTGCGGAGGTTTGGAATGGCGAACAGTTCCAGACCATCGACCAGGCGGTCGTCGCCAAGGTGCTCGGCCTGAGGCCCGAGCAGGTCAGGCTGAACATGCTCTACGCCGGCGGCAGCTTCGGCCGGCGGGCCAGCAAGGATGTCGATTACCTGGTCGAGGCGGCGTACATTGTCAAGGCGATCGACGGACGCGCGCCGGTCAAGCTGGTCTGGCTGCGCGAGGACGACATGCGCGGTGGCTACTACCGCCCCTTGTTCCATCATGCGCTGGAAGCGGCCATCGACGGCAACGGCAAGCTGGCGGGCTGGAAGCACCGGCTGGTCGGGCAGTCCATCCTGATCGGCTCGCCGTTCGAGGCTTTCCTGGTCAAGGATGGTATCGATGGCGTGTCGGTCGAGGGTGCTTCCAATTTGCCCTATGCCATTCCCAACCTGACGGTCGATCTGCACACACCGATCGATATTCCGGTGCCCGTGCTGTGGTGGCGTTCGGTCGGCTCGTCGCATACGGCCTTTTCCACCGAAGCCTTCTTCGACGAAGTGGCGGCGGCGATGGGCAAGGACCCGGTCGCTCTACGCCTGGAATTGCTCGACAAGCATCCGCGTCACGCCGGGGTGCTCAAGCTGGCCGCCGAGAGAGCGGCCTGGGGCACGCCGCTCAAGGCCAAGGCCGGCGAACGGCGCGGCCGCGGGGTGGCGGTGCATGAGTCGTTCAATTCCTATGTCGCGCATGTGGCCGAAGTGACCGTGGCCAAGGACGGCACGGTAAAGGTCGATCGCATCGTCAGCGCGGTCGATTGCGGCACCGCGATCAATCCGGACAACATCCGCTCGCAGATCGAAGGTGGCATTGGGTTCGGTCTCGGCGCGATGACCCAGGCCATCACCTTGAAGGAAGGGCGGGTCGAGCAGGGCAATTTCGATGGCTTCCCCCTGCTGCGCATCGGCGAAATGCCCAAGGTCGAAGTGCATATCGTGCCGTCGACGGCGGCCCCGACCGGTGTCGGCGAACCGGGCGTGCCGCCGGTCCTGCCGGCCGTGGCCAATGCCATCGCGGCAGCGACCGGCAAGCGGCTGCGCAATCTGCCTTTCAACACCAATGAATTGGCGGTGTGACATGGACAGTCTGGATAAGCAGGTACTCGATGCTGCCCGCCAGTGGGCGGCGGCCGGGCATCGTTTCATGCTGGTGACGGTGGCCCGGACCTGGGGTTCGGCGCCGAGGCCGCCGGGCGCCTGGATGGCGGTGCGCGACGACGGGCAGGTGATCGGCTCGGTCTCGGGCGGCTGCATCGAGGACGACATGATTCGTCGCATCGGCGCCGGCGAGTTTGCCGGCGAAACGCTGCCGCGCGTGCTGCGCTATGGAGTGACGGCCGACGAGGCGCATCGCTTTGGACTGCCTTGCGGCGGCACGCTGGAACTGGTGCTCGAACCGGCGCCGGATGCCGGGCTGCTCGCCGAGTTGGCCGAGCGCATCGGCGGCGGCCAGCTGGCGCGCCGTCAGGTGTCGCTGATCGACGGTTCGGTGAGCATCGATAGCGGCTCGGCTGGCGACAGCCTGCAATGGGATGGCGAAACGCTGCTCACCCTGCACGGCCCGGCCTGGCGCCTGCTGATCATCGGGGCCGGCCAGATTTCCTGTTACCTAGCGACGATGGCGCTGGCCCTGGGCTATCGCGTCTACATCTGCGATCCGCGCAGCGAATATGCCGATGGCTGGAATGTGCCGGGCAGCGAGCGGATCATGGCCATGCCGGACGATGCAGTGACCGAACTGGCGCTCGATCCACGCAGCGCCGTTGTGGCGCTCACGCACGACCCGAAACTGGACGATCTGGCCTTGCTTGAAGCACTCAAGTCACCGGCTTTCTACGTCGGGGCGCTCGGTTCGAAAGCCAACAACGGCAAGCGGCGCGAACGGCTATTGCAGTATTTCGACCTGTCGCAGGCCGAGGTCGATCGTCTGCACGGGCCGGTCGGGCTGCCCATCGGTAGCCGGACGCCGCCGGAAATCGCCGTGGCCATCCTGGCCGAGATGACGGCCGTGAAAAATGGCCTGAATCGGTCGTCCACCGCAGCAGTGGCTGACCCTTACGCCTGCAAGGTGGCATGAGCGAAATTGTCGGTATCCTGCTGGCCGCCGGCAGCAGCCGGCGCTTCGGCAGCGACAAGCGCTGGCATCGCCTGGCCGATGGCACGCCAATGTCCGTCGAGGCAGGCCGGCGTTTGCTGGCCGCCTGCCCGCACAGCGTGGCGGTGTTGCGACCGGACGATAGCGAACTGGCGCGCGCCCTGACGGAACTCGGAATGCAGGTGGTTTTCTGCGCCGAGGCCGTTGGCGGCATGGGACATAGCCTGGCCGCTGGTATAGCCGCAGCGCAGGAAGCCAAGGGCTGGCTGGTAGCGCTGGCCGATATGCCGGGCATCGCCGCCACGAGCTATCGGGCCGTGCTCGACGCGCTGGCCGCCGATGCCGGCATTGCGCGGCCAACGCTGGAGGGGCAAGTCGGCCATCCGGTCGGCTTTGCCGCAGCTTACCGCGAGGAGTTGCGCAGCCTGACCGGCGATCGCGGCGGCAAGGCGATCATCGCGGCGCACCCGGCGGCGGTGGTGGATTGCCCCGTGAGCGATCCGGGCATCCTGTTCGACATCGATACGCCGGCGGTGGCCTAGTTTTCGTCCGCTTCCAGCTGCAGCGAAGCCGAATTGATGCAGTAGCGCAGCCCGGTCGGCGCCGGGCCGTCTTCGAAGACGTGGCCGAGGTGGGCGCCGCAGTCGTGGCAGGTGACTTCGGTGCGGATCATGCCGAAGCTCTTATCCATGTGTTCGTCGATCAGGCTCTCGTCGTTGGGCGCATAGAAGCTCGGCCAGCCGCAGCCGGAGTCGAACTTGGTTTTTGACGTAAACAGCGGTGCACCGCAGCAGATGCAGCGGTAGGTGCCGTCCTGGTCGCAATCCCAGTATTTGCCGGTGAAGGCACGCTCGGTGCCTTTCTGGCGGGTGACGTAATACTGTTGTTCGTCCAGTTGGGCGCGCCATTCGGCGTCGGTCTTCTCGATTTTCGGCATGTCGTTTTCCTCGCAGATGCGCAGTATGACCGATTCCGCAAACAGAGATTCCCGACTCAGCGGAACTCGAACAGTTCGCGGTGGAACTGGCCGGGCAATAAACCGCTGGATTGCAGCTTCCGTTGCAGGGCCTCGCCCCAGGTGCGCGGTCCGCAGAACCAGACGCTACCGCTCGGCTGCAGGGCAGCCCTGACTTCGGCCGGGTCGAGTTGTCCGTCGCTGTCGGTTTCGCGCAGGTGCAGGCGGACGCCGGTGGCGGCGCACAGGGCTTGCAGTTGATCGGTCACGTCGCCAGGGTGGCGGCGCGGCAGGCAATAGAAGAAATCGACCCGGCGTTCATTTTCTGGCATCTCGGCGAGCGCCTGCAGGCGAGCGAGGAAGGGGGTGACGCCGATGCCGCCGGCGATCCACACTTGATGCGCGGCTTGGTCTGCAGCGAAGTCGAAGCGACCGTAGGGGCCTTCCAGCATGACGGATTGGCCGACCGTCAGGCGTTGGGCGAGCGTGGCCGTATAGTCGCCGAGGGCCTTGATGGCCAGCGTCAACGTACCGTCATCGGGCGACCAGGCGGAGGCGATGGTGAAGGGATGAGGCCCCTCGCCGCGATGGCCGAAATCGGCAAAGACGAATTGTCCGGCAGTATGGCCCGGCCACTGGGCCGTCGGGCGCAATCCGACGAGCAGCACTCGATCTGGGCAGGTTTCGATGCGTTCGATCTGCGCGGCGTGCCGGAGCGAGCGCCCAATGCGTCCGCTCAGCGAGAGCAGGGCGGGGACGACGCCAACCGCGGCAACGGCCAGGGTCAGCCAGGCCAGCGGGGTTTGCCAGAAGTCTTTCGGCATCAGCAGCAGGCCGTGGAAAGCACCGGCCAGGAAAACCAGCGGGAAGAGCTTGTGCACCAGCCGGAAGTAACGGTAGGGAATGCGCCGGATCAAGGCGATGACGACCAGCGCCATCAGGATGTAACCCGCCCATTCGCCCACTTCCTTGGCCAGGCCGATCCACCAGTCTTCCGGCGGGCGCGGTCCGCCACGAGCCGGGCGGGCAATCAGGCCGGCCTTGGAAAGGGTCTTGGGCAGCCATTCGAGTTGCCAGTGCAGCAGGATCAGTACGCCAGCGCCGATGCCGAAGTTCTTGTGCAGGCGGTAGAGCTTGTCGAGGCCGCCGAAGACGTTTTCCAGCCAGGCCGGGCGGGTGGCCAGCAACATGCCGGCACTCATCCACCACAGGGCGAGGATGCCGGAGAACAGGATCAGCGCGCGGCGCCAGGCCCATAGGTTGGGATCGCTGGCGTACAGGTCGGGCAGGATGAAACCCAGCCAGCAGGCGAGGGGGATGAGGGTAAGGGCAAGCAGAGGATGGCGACGCATGATGTTCTCCCGGCATCTTGTTATGGCTCCAAGATACGCTTCAACGCCGCGACTTGCTGTAATGAAGCGTAAGCAAATGCAACCAGCTCATTGCTGCGGTGCACCGGCCAAAATGGGCAAAAACCGAGCCGGAAAAGCGGGGCTTATCCCTGACGCCGAGCCGTGGCTGGGCTATCATTCGGTTTGTCTCTTACGAAAGCGCAGCCATGAATCCACAGCCCCTGAACGACGACGATCTCGACCGCCTTGAAGTCCTGCTCGAAGCGGAGGTTTTCGGCGGGGAGGCGATGCGGCTCGATGAAATCCAGGCCATGCTATGCGCCATCGTCAGCGGCCCGGCCACCGTGGCGCCGACCATCTGGTTGCCCGAAGCCTTGGGCGACGGCATGAACGCCGGCAACGACCCGCTGGTCACTGAAACCATCGAATTGCTGATGCGCCTGAACAACGACATCGCCAGCGCGCTGATCGCCAACGAAACGGTGGCACCGGTGCTCTATCCGGTCGATGAAAACGCCGAAGAGTACGACTACGAAGCCTGGGCCGACTCCTATGTCTATGGCGCGGGCCTCGGTGGCGACTGGTACGAGCTGGCCGGCAAGCATGCCGACGACCTCTCGGAACTGCTCGAACCGATGTTCCTGCTCAACGGCATGTTGAAGGAAGACGCCGAGAAGAACGGCGAGCGCTGGTTCCCGCCAGCCGAGGAAGCCCGTCTGGTGGCCGACATCCAGGAAAACCTGCCGGTCATCGTGCAGACCCTGTACAACTTCTGGCGCAACAAGCGTGAGGGCGGCACGGTACAACGGGCCGAAGAGAAAACCGGGCGCAACGACCCATGCCCCTGCGGTAGCGGCAAGAAATTCAAGCAATGCTGCGGGAGTCCCGACAAGCTGAACTGAGCAAACGCTGCATATATAAAAAGGCCGTTCGATTGAACGGCCTTTTTGCGTTGAAGCTAGCTGAAATCAGCCGAGATCGACCGGCACGAAGATGCGCGAATCGCCGCGTTCGACCAGGATGGCGGCTTTCTTGCCCGATTTGGCAATGATGCCGCGCAGTTGCTCGACGCTGTCGATCGGCTGGCCATTGACCGAGAGAATGATGTCGCCCGGCCGGATACCGGCACGGGCGGCGGCGCCGTTGGCTTGTTCGACGATCACGCCGCCCTTGACCTCAGCCTGACGTTTTTCTTCCGGCGACAACGGGCGGACGGCGACGCCCAGGCGTCCTTTGTCGGCGTTTGGCGTTTCGGTGGCGGCGACCTTTTCCTCGGCGAAGCTGCCGACCTTGACCTCGATATCCTGTGTCGCCCCCTTGCGCCAGACCTGCAGGCGAGCGCTTTCCCCGGGTTTCTTCAAGGCCACGGCAGCTGGCAGGTCGCCGGCGGCGGCGACGCTCTTGCCGTCGATGCCGAGGATCACGTCGCCCGGCTCCAGGCCAGCCTTGGCTGCCGGGCTGCCTTTTTCGACCGATGACACCAGTGCGCCGGCCGGCTTGCCCAGGCCGAAGCTGTCGGCCAGCGCCTGGTTCACTTCCTGAATGCTGACCCCGAGTTTGCCGCGCTGTACCTTGCCGGTGGCGACGATCTGGCGCTCGACGTTCATTGCCACCTCGATCGGGATGGCGAAGGACAGGCCCTGGTAGCCGCCGCTGCGCGAATAGATCTGCGAGTTGATGCCGATCACCTCGCCGTTCATGTTGAACAACGGCCCGCCCGAGTTGCCGGGGTTGACCGCGACGTCGGTCTGGATGAAGGGGACGTAGCTGCCATCCGGCAAGGAGCGCGACTTGGCGGAGACGATGCCGGCGCTGGCGCTGCTCTCGAAACCGAAGGGCGAGCCGATGGCCAGCACCCATTCACCAACCTGGGTTTGCGCTGTGCTGCCGATGCGCACGGTGGGCAGGTTCCTGGCGTCAATCTTCAGCACGGCGACGTCGCTGGCCTTGTCGGCACCGAGCACCTTGGCCTTGAATTCGCGCTTGTCGTTGAGCTTGACGGTCACTTCTTCGGCGCCCTCGACGACGTGGGCATTGGTCAGGATCGTGCCGTCGGCACTAACGATGAAGCCGGAGCCGAGGCCCTGCGTCGGTGTCGATTCCCGCGGCATCTGGCCGCCGAAGCGGCGGAAGAATTGATAGAAGGGATCGTCCGGGTCGAGCTGCGGCAAGGCGGCCGAAGTCTTGCGCGTGCCGGTGACGCTGATATTGACCACGGCGGGCGCGTTGGCCGCAACGATGCTGCGCATGTCGGGCAGCGCGGTCGGCGCGATCGCGACCGGCGGTAAGGTTTGAGTCACGGGTGCGGCGACTGGGGCTGCATGGGCGCTGGAAATGGTTTGTAGATGGCCGAGCGAATAAGCACCACCAAGGGCGGCTGCGACTGCAACAGCGGCGACAGTCATCTTCAAAGTTTTCATGCTTGGTTTTCCTCGAGGACGAAGATCATTGTTGGGAAAATTTTTCAGCCGGCGAGGCGAGCAGCGCACCGGCAGGGGCTGAAATCTCCCGCTTGGCGGTATTACGCGGCGTTTCGCGTTCTGCCGGCGGGCGTAGCGTTTCGATGGCGAAGGCCGGATGGGCCAGCGCAGTGCCGAGCGAGCCGGCGACCAGCAAGGAGCGCAATGCCGGACGCAGGCGGCGGAAGGGATTGCTCGACACGGCCGAGGCGGCCGGCGGCAAATTCAGGTAACGGCGGGCGGTCAGCAGAAAATCGGCAACGACTCGCGCTTGCAGGATTTCATTGCTCTGCATGGGAATCTCCTTGAAACAGGTTTTGGGCCATAGTTTTGCGCCAAACCTGAAGTTTTCAAGTTGTCTTTGTGCGACGATTTGTATCGAAGTTTTTCAAACAGGACTGCTGCGGTGCACCGGCCAAAATGGGCAAAAACCGGGACGGGCGTTAAGATCGCGGCTCCATCCCTCACGCTTGTCCATCATGAAAATCTACCTCGCCGGCCCCGATGTCTTCCGTCCCGACGCATTCGCCTGGGCCGAGCGGGCGCGGGCAGCCTGTGCGGCGGCCGGGCACGAGGCGCTGGTGCCGCTCGATGGCGTCGAAACGACAGCGACGGGGATTTTCGATGCCAATATCGACCTGATCCGTTCGGCCGATGCCGTGCTGGCCAATCTCAATCCCTTTCGCGGCTGCGAGCCGGACTCCGGCACCTGTGTCGAGGTCGGCTTCGCGCTGGCGCTGGGCAAGCCGGTGATCGGCTACCTGGCCAGCGACGAAACGACGACCGAACGTGTCGCCCGCTGGCAGGGACAGCCTTTGCTGGAAAGCCAAGGGCGGCCGGTCGATCGCGACGGCCTGCATGTCGAGGATTTCGGACTGCGCTTGAACCTGATGCTGGCCGTGCCGCTGCGCCTGGTGACGGGCGGCCTGGAAGAGGCGTTGGCGGCGCTCACCAACGGCGGGTGAATTTGCGCCCTTCTTCGACTGCGGCCAGCGCGATGGCGAAGGCCGTGCCGGTCAGCCAAACACTCGCCGGTAGCGGCGCCGTGCCGAACAGCAGATTGCCCAGGCCGGTATAGACGATGGCCGCGATCAAACCGAGTTCGACGCCGAGGCCAAGTAGCAGCAGCCGGTTCTCAAACAGAGGGAAGCGCCAGAAGGGCAGTTGCGGGTGGCGGCAGACAAACAGGTTGGCCACCTGCGCCAGCACGATGCCGAGCAGGCAGGCGGTGGTTGCCTGCAGATAGATCGGGTCGTCTGGCGCCAGCATCTGGCCGTATTCCCAGCCATGCCCCGCGAGCACGATGAAGAACAGAGCCATGGCGCTGGCGGCTTCCAGTGGGCCGAGGAAGAGATAGGCGCGGGCGAGCAGCGGCCACGACAGCAGGCGCTGGTCGCGCTGGCGCGGCGGGCGCTGCATGACTTCCGGATGGGGCGGTTCGGCGCCGAGGGCGAGCGCCGGCACCATGTCGGTTCCCAGATCGACGGCGAGAATCTGCAGGATGGTCAGCGGCAGCGGAATGCCAAACAGCACCGAGGCGAGGTAGGGCACCAGTTCCGGGATGTTCGAGGTGAGGATGTAGGTCAGGAACTTCTGGATGTTCTCGAACACCGCCCGACCTTCCTCAATGGCATTGACGATGGTGGCGAAGTGGTCGTCGAGCAGCACGATGTCGGCCGCCTCGCGTGCCACGTCGGTGCCGGAAAGCCCCATGGCGATGCCGATGTCGGCGGTTTTCAGCGCCGGTGCGTCATTCACGCCGTCGCCGGTGACGGCGACGATGTCGCCCTTGTGCTGCAGGGCCTGGGTGACCAGCATCTTCTGGTCTGCGGTCATGCGGGCGAAGACGATTTCCGGACTGTCGAGCGCCAGTTGCAGGCTGGTCGGACTGAGGTCGCGCAACTGGTCGCCGGTGACGACCTTGGGCGTGGCGCTGCGCACCAGGTCGATTTCGCGGGCGATGGCGAGCGCCGTATGCGGATGGTCGCCGGTAACCATGATGACGCGGATGCCAGCCGCCCGGCAGCGGGTAATGGCGTCGTGCACTTCTGGACGTGGCGGGTCTTCAAGGCCGACCAGCCCGCACAGGCGCAGGCCGTTTTCTTCGGCAGTCTCGCTCTCGGTCAGCGGTTTCCAGGCCAGCGCCAGCACGCGCAGACCGCGCGCGGCGAGGTCTTCCTGTGCCGCCTTGAAAGTTGTGAGGGCAACGGCATCGAAGGGGCGTTCGGCATCGCCGTCCAGCCAGCCGGAACACAGCGGAAAGAGCACTTCCGGCGCGCCCTTGCAGTACAGATTGCCGCTGCCATCGGGCTCGCGAAAGATGACCGACATGCGCCGCCGTTCGGTGTCGAAGGCGAATTCGCCGATGCGCTGCCCGAATTCCGGAATGTCGCCGGCGAATTGCCAGAGCGCGATTTCCATCGGGTCGCCGGCCGGTTGGCCGTCGTGGAACTTCAGGCTGTGGCAGCAGCGCGCGCAAGCGCGCAGGCGCAGGTCGTCGGCACGCGGCCAGCGTTCGGCGGCCAGATGGTGGCGGCCGGCCACGAAGAGTTCGCGCACGGTCATGCGGTTTTGGGTCAGCGTGCCGGTCTTGTCGGTCAGGATCACCGTCGCGCTACCCAGTGTTTCGACCGCCGGCAGGTGGCGCACCAGCGCGTTGCGTCGGGCCATGCGCTGGGCGGCCATGGCCAGGGCCAGTGTCACCGTCGGCAGCAGGCCTTCCGGCACGTTGGCGACGATGATGCCGATGGCGAAGATGAAATTGGCCCAGAACGGAAAGCCCATGGCCTGGCCGATGGCGAAGAAAACGACGCCGAGCGCCAGGGCGAGCAGGGCGACCAGTCGCGATACGCGCTGGATTTCGCGTTGCAGCGGCGAATCGGTCTCGCCGGCCGTTTGCGTCAGGTGAGCAATGCGGCCGAATTCGGTACGCATGCCGGTGGCGAACACCACGGCGGTGCATTCGCCGGCCAGGATCATGGTGCCGGCGAACAGCAGGTTGTTGGCCTGCAGCAGGCTGGTGGCGGACGATGCGTCGGCGCCGATGGCCTTGGCGTAGGATTCGCCGGTCAGCGTCGCCAGATTGGCGCGCAGGCCCCAACTTTCGATCACCCGGCAATCGGCCGGCACCTTGGTGCCTTCGGCCAGTTGCACGATATCGCCCGGCACCAGTTCGGCGGCGGATATTTGTTGCAGCACGCCGTCGCGCCGTACATCGACCTGCTGCGGCAGCAACTGCTTCAGCGCCGCCAGCGCCTGTTCGGTTCGGTAGGCCTGCCAGAAGGAAAAGCAGCCATTGACCAAGATCACGCCGACAATAGCCAGGCCCAGTTGGAGCATGCCCTGGCCGGGGTCGGCATAGGCCGCGAAGAACGCAAGGCCGGCGGCCACCCACAGGATCAGCGCAAAGAAATGGGCGAATTCGCGGGCGAACATCAGCCACAAGGGTGTGGCGGCAACTTCCTCGACCTGATTGCGTCCGTATTCGCCCAGGCGGCGCGCTGCCTCGGCGGCCGACAAACCTTCGCCGCGGCTGCCCAAGCTATGCAGGGCCGCGTCGGGCGTCTGGCGCGCGATGCTCAAACCGGTGGGGTCCATGATCGGCTGGAAGGTCGATGCGGCGGCGAACTGCCGCCATGCATCTACGATAGCCGCCCGCCCAGCTTAGAGCAACTCGGTGTCGTCGTGCGAATAGGCCGGCGCGCAGCAGCACAGGATGTGCAGCGGCGCGTGGCCGGTGTTGGCGATGCAGTGTGGCGTGCCCGGTGCGATAGCGATGCTGTCGCCGGGCGCGACGGCAAATTCGTTATCGCCCAGCGTCATCAGGCCTTGGCCTTGGGTGATGTGATAAATCTCTTCGGTCAGGCGGTGGCGGTGCAGCAAGGTCTTGCCGCCCGGTGGCACGATGGCTTCGGCCAGGCTCTGGTTTTTAACGGCGTGCTGCGTCGGATGCAGCAGTTCGCGAATCTCCGAGCCGTCCTTCGTGATGTAGGCCGTGACGTCCGGGTAGCGAGTATGGACGCTCACTTGCCACCCCAGGGCTGGATCGGCACGGTGGAAATGGCGTTGGCCGGTGCGCCCTCAATCAGCTTGCGGCTGAGCGCCAGATAGACCAGCACATTGCGCTTGGTATCCATGAAGCGGCTGACCCGGGTTTCCTTGAAGATCAGCGAGGTGTCTTCGCTGAAGATCACCTCGTTTTCCGGCAGCTTGGCAGGCAGCGTGATCGGCCCGATCTGGCGGCAGGCCAGCGAGAATTCGGAAGGGTCCTGTGCCAGTCCGAAGCTGCCCTTGACGCCGCCGGTGCGCGCCTGGCTGATGTGGCAGGTGACGCCGGGAATGCGCGGGTCGTCGAAGGCATAGACGCAGACGCGGTGGTTGGCGCCGATCAGCTTCCAGGCCGTGGTGACGCAGCCGATTTCCTCGTCGGCAGCCGCCGGCAGGGCGGCGAACAGCAGGGCAGCAGCGAGCGGGGCGAGCAGGCGACGCAATAAGGGCATGGCAAATCCTAGGCTAGGGTTGGGCCGCCATTATCGCAGGTCGCCCGCATCACCGCTCAGGGCTTGGCGCCGGCGGCCAGCGCTTCGGCCATGGCGCGCAGGGCGCGTATCTGCACGCCGTCGCGTTCGGCGTAGCGGCTGTCCGTATAGCCCCACCAGTCCCAGCAGCCATTCGGGTTGGTGCCGGGGATGGAAACGGCCTGCGGAAAGAGCACGACCAGCCGGTTGTTGTCGGCCCAACGCAGGTAGCCAGCATTGCGCACGAAGGTCGTGCCGTAATACAGCCCGCCGCCCGGCGGCGGTTTCAGCGGCAGGAAGCTCTGGCCCTGCTTGCAGCCGTGCAAGGCGATGTGCAGCCGGCAGGGTTCGCCGCGGGCGCAGGTCGGCGGCACATAAACCCAGCCGCTGCGGTCCATGCCGCTGCTCCACAGGAAATTGCCGGCCTGGGTGAGGTACGGCGTCTGGTCGAATTCGATCAGCTGGCCTTTCGGTTTGCTGCTGGCGGCGCCCTTGAGCGGGCCGTAGATGCCTTCGAGCAGCGTCTTGGCTCCGTCGAAGCCGCATTTTCCGATGTAGGGCGTGTCGGTCACCGCACAGGCGGCGCCGTAGCTCGGTGTCGGCATGGTGTGGCCGGCCTTGGGCAGCGGCACCGATTTTACTTGGGCGGCCGGGATGCCCAGCGCACTATAAAAATTGACCAGTTGCTGCGTGATGGCCGCCGGCACCAGGCTGTCCTTGCCGCCCGAGAGAATCACCACGTTTTGCTTCGCCAGCTGGGCCGGATCGTCGATGCTGCCGGCGGCGCCACGTTGGCGGACGAGGTCGAGCAATTTGGGCACGTCGGCGCTGTCGGTATCGACCCGGCAGGCCAGCAAGGGCTCGCCGGTGCAGGAGCAGAGCGTGGTGGCGCGGAATACGTCGTCGCGGGCGCACGCGTAGGGGCCGGCGGCAACGATGCCGGCGCCACGCACGATGCTCGAATTGGCCACCTGGAATTGCACGGCCATGAAACCGCCGGAGGAAATGCCCGAAACCGAGGTCTGGCTCAGGTCGATATTGAGCGGCGGCAGGGCGGGCAAGGTGTCGGCCTGTACGGTAATGGCGAGTAGGCCGAGGGCGACACCAACAAGACGGGGCTTCCAGGGAGTCATGGCAATCCTCCTTCAAAAAGGCGCTCCAAAATTAGGGCGTATTCACAGTAACCGGCGGAACTGCGTTTGCTGGCACGGGAGGGGCGTCAAGGCGCGAGGGGCAGGGAATGGCGTTCCATTCCTAAGCCGAGCAACGCCGACGACCGCCCGAGCCAGCAAACCCGAAGGGCAAGGGTTTGGCGGGGCGCATTGCCGCCTTGCCGCCCGCTTGTGCAGATCACTGCACGGCGCGAGCGGCGCCTTGCACTGCCTCCCCGCCAACCCCTTGCGCAGCCCGTCGCTTACTGTGAATACGCCCTATAGCATGGATTCATGACAATTATATATTTTTGACCGGGAGCGGCTCCATCTTGCCAACGTATTTGGTCAGGATCTTGAAGGTGTCGCGGTCGAATTGCGGGCGGCCGTTGTCCAGCAGTTCGGTCAGTTCATCATCCGATTTGGCCGTGCCGAGATAGCGCCAGCCTTCGATCAGGTGGGCTTCGTCGCCCTCGCGGATGATGGCCGGGCCGGGGAAGGGCCAGGAGACGAGCTTTAGGCTGGTCAGCGCCGTCATCAGGCGCATGGTGTGCTTGGCGTAAGGCTCCTTGCCGACACAGGCGCCCTTGCAGCGGCGAATCTGGAAACCGAAGCAGGGCTTGCCCGGCGCGGCTTTCTGCAGACCGAGCAGGATGTCGCACAGGTTGTGCGATTCGGCCAGGCCGCGCAGCGCCTCGTTGGCTTCCTTGCTGTTCTTGAACAGGCCGTAGCACGAGGTGCCGATGCCGAATTCGAGGTCGCGCGCCCAGGCGAGTTGCGGGCGGAGCAGGCCTTCGCCTTCGTCGACCAGCGTCCAGGTGCACACCTCGTCGTTCTTGCGCAGCATGCGGTTGTGGGTCGGAAGCAGTTCCTTGACCAGGGCCGATTCCTTGAGCAGCGCGCCGATCTCGCCGGCCGTTTCGATCCAGGTGATGCGTCGCACCTGCTGGGCCAGCGCCATTTCCTTGCTCGAGCGCACGTCGGCCGAGAAGTGCGAGAGCACGCGGGTGCGGATGTTCTTGGCCTTGCCGATGTAGATCGGCAGCTCGTTCTCGCCATGAAAGAGGTAGACCCCCGGCGTTTCCGGTAGCTCATCGACCACCGTCGGGTCGAGATTGGGCGGCAGGCTGGGGCGGGCGTTCTGTTTCTTCAGGGCAGCCTCGATTTCCTCGCTGCTGCGGTGCACATGGATTTTTTGCCAAAATTGGTGGATGAGCTGGGCGTCGGCCAGCGCCCGGTGGCGGCCCTCGGCATGCAGGCCGTGGCGCTCGATCAGGCTGTCCAGGTTGTGGCGATGGTGCTCCGGATACAGGGCGCGCGAAAGCTTCACCGTACACAACACGTTGGCCTTGAAATCGACCCCCAAGCGTTTGAATTCGGTTTTCAGGAAACCGTAGTCGAAGCGCGCGTTGTGGGCGATGAACAGCCGGCCGTGCAGACGGCGCAGCGCCTCGTCGGCGATGGCTTCGAAGGGTGGTGCATCGGCCACCATGTCATTGCTGATGCCGGTGAGCTGTTCGATGAAGGGCGGAATCCGCATGCCCGGATTGACCAGTTGCTGCCACTCGCGCACCGAACCATCTTCATCGACTTCGACGATGCCGATTTCGGTGATGCGGTCATGGGTGGCGGTGGCGCCGGTGGTTTCCAGGTCGACAAAAGCTAGGGAGCGCATGGCCGCGATTTTCTCACGTCCGGGCCGGTGCCGGGGCGATCAGACTTCGGGTGCCCTGAATTGCTCCAGCAGCCAGGCCTTGAAGCGCTCGGGCGCGGGGCGCAGCGGGGTGCGTTTGGGATGCACGACGTAATACCCGGTGGACAGCGGCAGGCGATGCGGGAAGGGTTCGATCAGTGTGCCGGCCGCCGTTTCCTCGCCGGTGACCAGGCGGCTGGTCATGACCAGGCCCTGGCCGCGGCAGGCGGCGTCGATGGCGAGCAGCGCCTGGTCGAAGTGGATGGCGGGAATGCCACGCACCTGTTCCGCCCGCAGGCTGGAGAAGCGCTCCAGCCAGGTCGGCCAGTGCGGGTGGTAAGTCGTGTTGAGCAGGGTGCAGCGCAGGATGTCCTCCGGCTGGCGGATATTGGCCCGCCGGGCGTAATCCGGGCTGCAGTAGACGCGGGCGTCGTCGGTGGCGAGCAGGGTGGCGTCGAGTTCAGGCGCGTGGCCGTCGAAGTAGCGGATGGCCAGGTCGACCTGTTCGCTGTCGAAATCGACCAGGGCGGTCGAAGAATTCAGGTGCAGCTCGGTATCCGGGTATTGGGTCAGGAAGTTGGCCATGTGCCGGGTGAACCACTTGGCGGCGAAGGTCGGCGGCATCGACAGCCAGACGCCGGTACGCCGGCCGTCCTTGAGCGCGCCGCTGGCGTCGCGAATCTGCACCAGCGCCGGCTGAATGCGCTTCCAGTAGATCAGCCCCTCGGGCGTCGGCTCCACCTGACGGATACGGCGAACGAACAGCGTCACGCCGAGCCAGGCTTCCAGTTTCTGGATCTGCTGCCCGACCGCGCCGGGAGTCACGAACAATTCCTTCGCTGCCATAGAAAAACTGTTGGTGCGCATGGCGGCATCAAAGGCAATCAGCGAATTAAGTGGCGGGTAGCGGTCCATGGTGCAGAAAAACTATCGTATGGCACAAATATTATCAGTTGTCGTCATAAGCACATGCCGAAATAATTTAAGGCAGAAAAAAAAGGAGAGCGGCATGTTCAGAAGTCTGCAGCACCCCGGCGTTCTTGCCATCACGCTGGCGGCGGCCGGCATCCTGATGGTGACCATGGGCATTCGTCAGTCCTTTGGCCTGTTCATCAGCCCGATGGATACGTCGACCGGCCTGGGCGTGGCGACCATCAGCTTTGCGCTGGCCGTCGGCCAGTTCACCTGGGGTGCCATTCAGCCGGTGGCCGGCGCGGTGGCCGATCGCTATGGCCCGCGCCCGGTACTCATGGCAGCGCTGATCATCCTGGCCATCGGTTGCGCTGTGACGCCCTTCGTGCAGAGTGGTTTTGGACTGGCGCTGACCTTCGGCCTGCTCGCCTCGATGGGTTCCGGCGCCGGCAGCTTCTCGGTGCTGATCGGCGCGGCAGCGCAGCGTCTGCCGCTCGAATCGCGCGGTGGGGCCTCGGGCGTGATCAACGCCGGCGGCTCATTTGGCCAGTTCATCTTCGCCCCGATCAACCAGAAGCTGATCCAGAGCATCGGCTGGATGAACAGCCTATGGGCCATGGCCATCATTTCCCTGGCCGCCATCCCGCTGGTGAACAAGCTGACTGGCAAGCAGACGGCGCCGCATCCGCATGTCGAAGGCGACCAGGGGCTGCGCCACGCTGTCACCACCGCCCTGAAGAACCCGAGCTACTGGCTCCTGCACGCCGGTTTTTTCACCTGCGGCTTCCACATCGCCTTCCTCGTCACTCACCTGCCGGGTGAGGTCAATCTGTGCGGCCTGCCGGCTTCGGTCGCCAGCTGGTCGCTGGCCATCATTGGCCTGTTCAACATCGTCGGCAGCATCTACGCCGGCGCCTGTGTCGGCAAGTACCGCAGCAAGTACATCCTGGCCGCCATGTACGGCTCGCGTGCCGTGCTGGTCGCCATCTACCTGATGCTGCCGCGAACCGACTGGACCTTCTACGCCTTCGCCGCTGGCCTCGGTTTCACCTGGCTGGCCACCGTGCCGCCCACGGCCGCCATCGTCGGAAAACTGTTCGGCACGCGCTACCTCGGCACGCTGTTCGGTCTGACGCTGCTGTCGCACCAGGTCGGCGGCTTCCTCGGTGCCTGGCTGGGCGGCCTGGCTATTACGCAATACGGCGACTTCACCTGGATGTGGTACGCCGACATGGTGCTGGCCGCTGCTGCCGCCCTGGTCAATCTGCCGATCCGCGAGGCACCGGTCGTACGCGCAGCAGCGCAGCCGGCTTAAAACCAAACCCCATCCCCATCTTTTCGCGGGGATGGGGAAATAAAAGCAACACCAATCAAAAACCATAAAAGGAGACAGCACATGAGCAAATTGCGCCCCGAAGTCAGCATCGACATCCTCAATCAACGTGGCAAGGAGTACCTGCCCGGTTATCTCGGCATCGAGATCACCGAGCTGGCGCCGAATCAGTTGAAGAGCCGGATGCCGATCCAGAAGCTGCACATCGCGCCGAACGAGTTCCTGCACGCGGCGAGTGTGGTGGCGCTGGCCGATACCAGCTGCGGCTACGCGACCATCGCCCATCTGCCGGATGGGGCGCAGTCTTTCACCACCATCGAGCTAAAGAGCAACCATCTCGGCACGGTCACCGAAGGCGTGGTCAGTTGCGTGGCGACGGCGCAGCATCTCGGGTGCACGACGCAGGTGTGGGATGCCGTGGTCACCGACGAGGCCTCCGGCCGCAAGCTGGCGCTGTTTCGCTGTACGCAGATGATTCTGTGGCCAAAGTGAGATAACTGCCACTATCAGTAGTGGCTGATTAAGCATCTGCTACTACATTTAGTGTCCCGGCTGTT
Source organism: Azonexus sp. IMCC34839 (assembly GCF_047047955.1). Lineage (GTDB taxonomy): Bacteria > Pseudomonadota > Gammaproteobacteria > Burkholderiales > Rhodocyclaceae > Azonexus. Next base: position 610,489 of record NZ_CP150631.1, read on the forward strand.
GACCTTCAATAGCCGCTGCGCATAAACTGCGCTTCGTTGATGGTTCCTTTCAGGGATTAAAAGGGAATCCGGTGCCGGGCCGTAAGGTCTGAAATCCGGGGCTGCCCCCGCAACTGTCATCGGCGAGCGTTTCGCCATTCTGGCCACTGGTTCTTACCGGGAAGGCGGACGAAACGCGCTGAGCCGAGAGCCAGGAGACCTGCCGCAACGTCCTTCCAACCAACGATGGGGCGGGGTGTCCCTGACGAAAGGTTTTGCGTGTTGCTGCTCGTTTTCGTTCGTGCGTCGTTTGCTGCCTTGGGCTTGGCCCGGGGTGACGTTCGTCGCGCGTCCGGCACGCTCTTTCGCTTCTCCGCCCCCCAATTCGGAGAATCGTCGTGTCCTCGAACGTCCTAGCGCGCATTTCTGATTACTCGGCCAGCGAATCGGCGCTCGCCGCCCTGCAGGTCATCCGCCGCAACGGCGCCGTCGTCGCCTTTCATCCCGAGAAGATATCGGTTGCGCTGACCAAGGCTTTCCTCGCCGTCGAGGGCAGCCAGAGCGCCGTGTCGTCGCGAGTACGCGAAGTCGTGGCCCGGCTGACTGACACCGTCGTCCGCTCGTTGACTCGCCGCTTGCCGGATGGCGGCACGGTGCATATCGAGGACATCCAGGATCAGGTCGAATTGGCGCTGATGCGCGCCGGCGAACACGACGTCGCCCGCGCCTACGTGCTCTACCGCGAACGCCGCGCCGCCGAGCGTGCCGCGCAGGCGGAAGTGCAGGGCGTGCCGGCGCTGCATGTGACGGTCGACGGCGAGCGCCGCCCACTCGACGTCGCCGCCTTGCTGAAAACCTGCGAAGCAGCCTGCGCCGGGTTGGGTGAGGGTGTCTCGGCCCGCACCATCCTCGACCACGCGCTGAAAAACCTCTACGACGGCGTCGCCCTGGCCGAGGTCAAGCAGGCGCTGATCCTCGCCGCGCGCACGCTGATCGAGCGCGAGCCTGGTTACAACTACGCCACCGCTCGCCTGCTGCTGGCCAGCCTGATGGACGAAGCCATCGGCCAGCCGGTGGCGCCGGAGGCCACTGCTGCGGTGTACCGCGAATATTTGCCAAAATTCATCGGCCAGGGCATCGCCGCCGAACTGCTCGACCCGCGCCTGAAGGATTTCGACCTCGACTGCCTGGCCGCCGCCCTCAAGCCGGAGCGCGACCACCTGTTCGGCTATCTTGGGCTGCAAACCCTGTACGACCGCTACTTCCTGCACATCGATGGCCGCCGCATCGAGCTGCCGCAGATCTTCTTCATGCGCGTCGCCATGGGGCTGGCGCTCAACGAGATCGACCGCGAAGCCCGCGCCATCGAGTTCTACGACCTGATTTCCAGCTTCGATTTCATGTGCTCGACGCCGACGCTGTTCAACAGCGGCACGCTGCACTCGCAGCTGTCGTCGTGCTACCTGACGACGGTGGCCGACGACCTCGAGGGCATCTACCAGGCGGTCAAGGAAAACGCGTTGCTGCAAAAATACGCCGGTGGCCTGGGCAACGACTGGACGCCGGTACGCGCGCTGGGCAGCCGCATCAAGGGCACCAACGGGCAGAGCCAGGGCGTCATTCCTTTCTTGAAAGTGGTGAACGACACGGCGGTCGCGGTGAACCAAGGCGGCAAGCGCAAGGGCGCGGTCTGTGCCTACCTCGAAACCTGGCACCTCGACATCGAGGAGTTCCTCGATCTGCGCAAGAACACCGGTGACGAGCGCCGCCGCACGCATGACATGAACACCGCCAACTGGATTCCCGACCTCTTTATGCAGCGCGTGCAGGCCGGCGGCGAATGGACGCTCTTTTCGCCCTCCGACGTGCCCGATCTGCACGACAAGTTCGGCGCCGATTTCGCCGCCGCCTACGAAGCCTACGAGGCCAGGGCTGCGGCCGGCGAGATCCGTCTGCACAAGAAGGTGTCGGCCGTGCAGCTGTGGCGCAAGATGCTGACCATGCTGTTCGAGACTGGGCATCCGTGGATCACCTTCAAGGATGCCTGCAACCTGCGCTCGCCGCAGCAGCACGTCGGCGTGGTGCATAGCTCCAACCTGTGCACCGAGATCACCCTGAATACCTCCGACGAGGAAACCGCCGTCTGCAACCTCGGTTCGGTCAATCTGCTGGCTCACCTGAAGGACGGCGCGCTCGACCAGGCCAAGCTGGCCCGCACCATCCAGACGGCCATGCGCATGCTCGACAACGTCGTCGACATCAACTTCTACGCCACGCCCAAAGCGCGCAACGCCAATCTGCGCCACCGCCCGGTCGGCCTCGGCATCATGGGCTTTGCCGATTGCTTGTACGAACTCGGCCTGGCCTACGCCTCGCCGGAGGCCGTCGAATTCGCCGACCGCAGCATGGAAGCCGTCTGCTTCCACGCCTATTGGGCCTCCACCGAGCTGGCCTGCGAGCGCGGCCGCTACTCCAGCTTTGCCGGCAGCTTGTGGGACCAGGGCATCCTGCCGCTCGACTCCATCGGCCTGCTCGAAGATGGGCGAGGGGAGGCCGTCGAGGTCGACCGCAGCATGCGCCTCGACTGGGCGGCCCTGCGCCTGCGCATCGCCACCCACGGCATGCGCAACTCCAACTGCATCGCCATCGCGCCGACCGCCACCATCTCCAACATCGTCGGCGTCTCGGCCAGCATCGAGCCGGCCTATCAGAACCTCTACGTCAAATCCAACCTCTCCGGCGAGTTCACCGTGGTCAACGAAGCCCTGGTGCGCGATCTGAAGGCGCTCGACTTGTGGGACGAAGTGATGGTCGCCGACCTCAAGTACTTCGACGGCTCGCTCGCCCGCATCGACCGCGTGCCAGAAGAACTGAAAGCCCGCTACGCCACCGCCTTCGAGATGGACCCGGTATGGCTGGTCGAAGCCGCCGCCCGCCGCCAGAAGTGGATCGACCAGGCGCAATCACTCAATCTCTACCTGGCGCTGCCCTCCGGCAAGAAACTCGACGAAATCTACAAGCTGGCCTGGAAACGCGGCCTCAAAACCACCTACTATCTGCGCACCCTCGGCGCCAGCCAGGCCGAAAAGGCCGGTGGGCGGGATGAGGCCGTGGCGCCGGAAGAGGCGGCGAAGTTTTGCTCGATTGACAATCCAGAGTGTGAGGCATGTCAGTGATGCAAAGAAAATCAATTCGACGGATTGCGGCGCAGGCTAACCCGGCTCGCCGGGTTAAGCACAGCGGCCGTAGCCACAATCCGGAGTGCGAGGCTTGCCAGTGAAATTCGTACATCTCCCGCATCCGTCATTCCCGCGAAGGCGGGAATCCAGAGGAGCACTCCTGGGTCCCCGCCTGCGACCGGAGGAAGTCCCTTTGGGACGCGGGGACGACGAAACAATTGGAGCGATTGCCGAGAATCAACAATGAAATACCACCTTAAAACCTTCCTCCTGCTCAGCCTCGCGCTGCTTGCCAACCTCGCCCAGGCGGCCGATTGCCCGCGCATCATCAGCCAGTCGCCCTACATCAGCCGGGCGCTGGAGTGGATGGGGCGGGGCGATTGCATCGTCGGCGTCAGCCGCTACGACCGCCTGCCGCTCTTCCACACCGGCGGCGTCATGGACCCGGATGGTGCGGCGATGGCCGATCTGGAGCCGGATGTCGTCATCTACTCCGAATGGACCAAGGAAGAAACCGTGCAATCGGCCACGCCGCATGGCGTGCAGGCCGTGCGCGTTGGCGGCTTCCGCGGCATGGCCGGGGTCGAGACCATGCTGCGCGAGGTCGGGCAGGCGGCCAAGGTGAATGACATCGACCGGCGCGTCGCCCAGTTCGCCACCGATTGGCGCCAGGCCGCCGCCCGGGTCGATAGCCGCCAGCGCCGCGTGCTGATCCTCTCGGCATGCAGCGATACGCCGTATTCCTTCGGCAAGGGCAGCACGCTGTATGAACTGTTCAGCGCTGCCGGCTTCGAGGTGTTAGCCGACCACGACAACATTCGCAACTTCAAAGCCGGTACGCCGAAGGGCGACGTTGCGGCCTGGATCAGCCAGCGCCAGCCAGATCTGCTGTTCGCGCTGCAGGACCGCAAGTCCGAAAGCTGCAATCCGGCCATCGCCAAGCCCGGCATTCCCATCCTGCCGCTGACCGGCGAGCACTTCACCCATCCCGGCCCCGAGTTGCTCAAGGGCCTGGAGGAGCTACGCCAGACCATGGCCGCCTTTGGCGCCTGAGCGAGAGTCGCCCATGAAAATAACGATCTCCCTCCGCCGCTGGCTGCTGGTTTTCCTGCTCCTGCCCCTGTGGGCCAGTGCCAGCGAAACGGCCTTGCCTGACGAAATTGGCGCCACCATGCAGGTGCACCGCAGCGAACGCGACGGTTTGTGGGAAAAGACCCTGATCGTCCGCTTTGCCGGCGAGCGCCGCGTGCTGTCGACCAGCGACGGCATGCTTGATGCGCAGGCGGCGATCAATCATGCGGCGCACCCTAGGCTCTGGCACAGCCTCGGCCGCGACAGCAAGGCCTACGCCGCGGAGGTGCGCGATGCCACGGCCGACCGTCTGCAACTGCCGCGTCAGGCACTGGCCCAGATGTCCACGGCCGCCGACATGGATAACCTCGCCGTCGTCACTCGGCGCTACGGCCCGCTCACCGTCACCGTGCTGGCCACGGCCGGCGCGCGCACCAACGCCATCCGCACCGGCGTCGATGCCGGGGCCTACATCGAAGGCCAGGTCAGTGCCACGCCGCCGGCCGGCACCATCAACATCATGGTGCTGAGCAACATCGCGCTCAGCGACGCTGCGCTGGCCCGCGCACTGATCACCGTCACCGAAGGCAAGACGGCGGCGCTCGAAGACCTGCGCGTGCCGAGCAGCTATACGAAGGACGTGCAAGCGACCGGCACCGGTACCGACAGCATCATCGTTGTTTCCGGCAACGCCGCACCGCGCGCCAGCTACACCGGTGGTCACAGCCGCATCGGCGAGCTGATCGGCAAAGCCACCTACGCCGCCGTGGTCGAGGCGCTGGGCAAGCAGAACGGCTTTTTCCTGCCCGGCAGCAAGCGTTTTGCCGAGGCCGCCAACGGCCCGGCCAAATCGGCGGGCGATCTGCGCCTAGCGCTGCTGCATCTCGACCCGGTGCCGGGCGACATCGCCGGCAATCGCGAGCGCATTGAAAACGGCATCCGCCAGGCCGTGCGCAACGGGGCCGATTGGGTGGTGACGCCGGAGCTGGCCGAAACCGGCTACAACTTCGCCAAGCGCGTCGGCACCGACTGGATCGCGCCTTTCCCCAGCGCCTGGGTCAGCACGCTGGCCGCCATCGCCCGCGACAACCAGGTGGCGCTCTTTGTCGGCGTGGCCGAGCGCGACGAGCGCAGCGGCAAGCTGCACAACAGCGTGGCGGTGATCGACCGCAGCGGCAAGGTGCTCGGCACCTACCGCAAGCAGCGCCCGGTCGGCAGTGCCGAAGCCTGGTCGCAGGCGGGCAGCGAAGGGCAGCCGTTTACGGTCGATGGCATCGCTGTCGGCACGCTGATCTGCGCCGATGCCTGGGCCGCCCAACCCGCCGCCCAACTGGCCCAGCGCGGCGCCGACATCCTGATCTCGCCGGCCAACTGGCCGCCGGTCGAAGGCATGGGGCCGGGCGATGTCTGGGAAAAGCGCTCGCGCGAAACCGGCCTGCCGATGGTCATCGTCAATCGCGGCGGCAAGGAGCCAGAACTCGACTTCTCGCGCGGCGAGAGCGCTGTCTCGGTCAAGGGCAAACGCCTGCACACCTTCACCGCCGCCGAAGGCGACATCTTTTACGTGGACTGGAACCGCAAGCAGCGCTTCCGCACCGTCCGTCCCAACTGAACCCAGGAGCCCCCATGAACGCCGCCTACCGTTTCGACGACTGGGAAACCCCGTCGCAAGATACTGCATCCACCACCGCAGCCGCCTCCCAACCCACTGCTGCGGTGCACAGTGAAAATTGGGCAAAAACCGAGGTGCACCGCAGCAGTCCGCCGCCGGCCGCCGCGCTGGGCGCGATCAACGCCGCCGACAAGCGCATCGTCAATGGCAAGGCCGACATCAACCAGCTGGCGCCTTTCAAATACCCCTGGGCCTGGGAGTTCTTCCTGAAGGCCAACCGCAACCACTGGACGCCGCTCGAAATCAGCATGGCGCAGGACGTGCACGACTACCACCACAAGCTCAGCCAGGCCGAGCGCCACGTTTTCGAGAACGTGCTGGCCTACCTGACCACCTCCGACATTCTGGCCATGCGCAACATCGGCCTGGCGGTGATGGAGAAGATGAGCGCGCCCGAGCTGCAGATCTACCAGGCCCGCCAGGTCTATGAAGAAGCGCTGCACACCTGGACCTACCAGCACTGCATCGAAAGCATCGGGCTGGATCAGCAGGAAATCTACAACCGCTACCGCGTGGTGCCCGAAATCCACGGCAAGATCGCGCTGGCCAACCGCCGGCTGGAAAAGGTGCTGCGCTCCGATTTCGACCTGACCGACCGCGCCAACCTGCACGAATTCGCGCTCTCTTATTTCTTCTTTGCGGTGATCTTCGAAGGCTGCTGGTTCTACAACGGCTTCACCCCGGTCTTTGCGCTGCAACGGCGCGGCCTGATGAAAGGTGCGGCCGAGCAGTTGCAATACATCATGCGCGACGAAGTGCTGCACTGCGCCTTCGGCATCCGCGTCGTGCGCGAACTGCTCAAGGAAGAGGGGCTGGAACTCGACCCGCAGGCCCTGCGCCAGTTGTGGGACGAAGCCGAGGCCGCCGAAGCTGCCTACGCTGGCTACATCCTGCGCGAGCCCATTCTCGGCTACAACGCCGAGCTGCACGTGCAGCAGTTCCGCTTCATCGCCAACCGCCGCGCCCGCCAGGTCGGCGTCGCCGAGCCTTTCCCCGGCGCTGAAAACGTCCTGCCCTGGCTCGACGAGCAAGCCAACCTGCGCAAGGAAAAGAACTTCTTCGAAACCCGCGTCACCGAGTACCAGACGGGCGGGGCGCTCGCTTGGGATTGATCGGCGAACGACTGTTCGCCACACCGCTGCGCCTGTCGGCCGTGTGGCGACCCGCCGTACTCAAGCACCTGCTCGCCCTGAACCGGGACGACCGCTACGGCCGCTTCGCCAGCCCGCTGCCCGACGAAGGCATCGCCGCCTACGTCGAGCGCATCGACTTCGCCAAAGACTACGGATTCGCCACCATTGAGCCGGACGGCCAACTCTCCGGTTTCATCCACCTCGCGGTCTATGACAGCTTCGCCGAACTCGGCGCCAGCGTCCTCGCCGCCCAACGCCGCCAGGGCAGGGCGCGCCGCCTATTCCAGGCCGCGCTCGCCTACGCCGCCGAACAAGGTATCCACGAAATCCACCTCGCCACCGGCCACCCGGTCGCCCGGAAAATTTGTGCGGGCTTGGGGTACTGGATGACGGAGGGTGTGGGGTATCCGAGGGTTAGGGTGGGATTGGTGTAGAGCGTTAGGAAGGGAATGATCTATAAGCCAACCAATATCAAATCACGCCACTTTGGAAACTTGCTGCTGAAAGTCATTCGACGAACTAAGACTGACAGCCTGCTTCCTGATATGCTTTTCGGATGAGCGCATTTGCAAATCCAATCTTAGTCGGGGCGGAGTTCGAAACAAATACTCTCGAACGAATCTCGTTCAATAGTAGTGATCAGAACTTTAGTGAACGCTGGCTACAAGAAGCACTATTTGCGGCCCCTCAATCCTTGCCTGTTAGCGAAATTGATCCGCATATTGGCCCTTTGATTCCCCTTTGTATGGAACTTGGGACCGATGCTGGACCAGCCGATATTCTTTTTGTAACACCTACTGGGCAATTGGTCTTGGTTGAAACAAAGCTTTGGCGAAACCCTGAGGCTCGCCGAGCGGTCGTTGCTCAGATTTTGGACTACGCAAAACAACTAACCCTCTGGTCCTTTGATGATCTAGCACGCGCCGTCGCCATGGCGGCGAAAGCCGATGCTGGATATCTCCTTAAGCGGGTCATGAATGTCGTCACAGAGTTGGATGAGATTACCTTTGTTGACGGCATTAATCGGAGCCTCAAGCAAGGTGATTTTCTGCTGCTCATCGTTGGAGATGGAATTCGTTCTGACGCGGAGTCGCTAGTAGGTTTCCTCGAGCGCTACGGAAATCTGCGGTTTGGCCTCGCTTTGATTGAGGTTGCTGCTTACCGTTTGCCAAATAAAGAGACATTACTCCTGCCTCGTATTTTGGCAAAAACTGAGATTATTCAGAGAACTATACTAATGGGTCCAAGTGGGCCTGTGGAGTTTGAGCAGTTGGCTAACAGCGAAGACAACGCTGGAGCCCCTTCTCAAGATAACCAATGGTTCAACTCTTTTTGGACTGAATTTCTTTCCGGTTTTGAGATTGAGGATAAGACTCAGCCACTCCCAAAGAGCATTCCGAAAAGTACCAATTTGTTTCTTCAGTTGCCACCTGGTGGAGCATATGCGTGGATTAGTATCTTTCTGGCGCGAGCTTCTTCAAGAGCAGGGGTCTATTTGACGTTCGCCAAGTCCCTTGCAACTCGTGATGACTATTTCGATCGATTGCTTTCCGATAGAGATCTAATCGAAACAGAAATTGGAATTCCACTCGTTTGGCAGAAACAGGGGGACAAAAAGTACATATCATCTCCAGACGTTCCTGTTGGCAATCTCGACGATCCGATGCATCGGCAACAGGTAATCCAGCAGCTGAGACAATTTGCGAATGCGTTTGTCGGCACCTTCCGGCATCGATTGGCGGCATTTTCGAAAGAGTCCAATTAAGCGACGTTACTGGAGCTGTTCAGGGTCTGTTGATGAATCGGCAATTTATCGGGGCCAGACCACGGTTTTTCCCGTATTTGGCTAGTGCACCGCAGCAGTAGCCGGTTTTTGCCCTGAACGATAGCGCAGCGCCTATGTCTTACCGGCGCTGCGTTTGAGCGACACCGCCGCCCAAGCCGCGTATCCTTGTCGCCCACGCTTGTTTCTGCTGCCCCGATGTCCACCGAGCTTTCTCCCCGTGCCGAACGTTTTTTCCTGCTGACGCTGGCGGGCATTCAGTTCAGCCATGTTCTCGATTTCATGATCATGATGCCGCTCGGGCCGATTTTGATGGCGGCGCTGGGCATCGGGACGCATGAGTTCGGCCTGCTGGTGGCGTCCTACAGTTTCAGCGCGGCGGTGTCTGGCGTGTTGGCGGCGACCTTTGTTGATTTGTTCGAGCGCAAGCGGTTGTTGCTGGTGAGCTTTGTCTTGTTTGCACTGGCCACGCTGGCTTGCGGCTTGGCGCCGAGTTATCCGGTGTTGATGCTGGCGCGCGGGCTGGCCGGGGTGTTCGGCGGCATCATGGGGGCCTTGATCCACACCATGTTGGGCGATGCGATTCCGTTCTCGCGCCGGGCGCGGGCGAGCGGCATTGTGTCCAGTGCCTTTTCGGTATCGACCATTGCCGGCGTGCCCTTGTCGTTGTGGCTGGCCAACCATCTCGGCTGGCGCGCGCCATTCATATTCATTGCCGTGCTGAGCGTGATCTTTCTCGCCGTCGGCCTGCGTTTTTTGCCGGAGCTGCGCCATCACCTGAGCGAGGAGAAGCGGGCGCATCTGCTGTCGGCCACCTTCAGCGTGCTGGGCGACGCCAATCATCTGCGCGCCTTGCTGTTTTCGGCGCTGATCATCTTTTCCGGTTTCACGGTCATTCCGTACATCACCGTGTATGCGGTCAATAACGTGGGCATCGCACAGCAGGACATTCCGCTGGTGTATCTGGTCGGCGGCTTTGCCACCTTCATCAGCGCCCGGCTGATCGGGCGTTGGGCGGACAAGCACGGCAAGGTGGAGGTGTATCGCCTGGTGGCCGGGCTAGCCATGGTGCCGCTGCTGGTGCTGACGCATGTGGGCGCGGTGCCGCTGTGGGTCTGGGTGATGTGCACGACCAGCTTTTTCGTGCTGATCTCGGGGCGGATGATTCCGGCCATGGCGATCATCGCTTCGGCCGCCCAGCCCAAGCTGCGCGGCACGTTCCTGTCGTTGAACGGCACGGTGCAGTCGCTAGCCATGGGCCTGGCGACGACGCTGGCCGGCTATCTGACCTCGCTCGATGCCGGCGGGCGGATCGTCGGCTACCCGCAGGTCGGTTATGTGGCGGTGGCGGCCAATCTGGTGGCGATCTGGTTCGTCGCCCGCATTGTCATGCACGGGCGCCAGGGTTGATTGGGGAGAGCATGGATAAGACGGTTTTCTGGATTCTGCGTTGCGAACACCAGCTGCTGGCCTTGCCCGGCAATGCGGCCGGGGCACTGTTTCCGGCCTTGCCGGCGGGAGCGGTGGAGCCGGCAGAAGAGTCGCTGTACGTCGGCGAACTGGCCGGGCAGCCGTGTCATGCGCTGGATGTGGAGCGCTTTCCCGAAGTCGCTGGCGGCGAGCCGACCTCGCTGCGTGCCGTGTTTGCGCTGGCTGGGCCGGAGGTTTTCGCGCTGGCCGGGCGGGCCGTGCAGCTGCTCGATTGGCGCAAGCACCATCGTTTCTGCGGCCAATGCGGCACGCCGACGCAGATGAAGGAGGGCGAGTTCGGCATGGATTGCCCGAACTGCGGCCTGATCGTTTATCCGCGCATTTCGCCGGCGGTGATGGTGCTGGTGCGCGATGGCGACAAGCTGCTGCTGGCGCGCAGCCCGCGCTTCAAGGCCGGCGTGTTCAGCGCCCTGGCCGGCTTTGTCGAGCCGGGCGAAACGCTGGAGCAATGCGCCGTTCGCGAGGTGCGCGAGGAAGTCGGCGTCGAGATCGCCAACCTGCGCTATTTCGCCAGCCAGCCGTGGCCTTTCCCCAATTCGCTGATGGTTGCCTTCTTTGCCGACTACGCCGGTGGCGACATCGTGCCCGAGCCGGGTGAGATTGAGGCGGCCGGCTGGTACTCGCTGGACGATCTGCCCCTGCTGCCGGAGCCGATCAGCATTTCGCGCCAATTGATCGACGCGGCCTGCGCCGAAATGCGCGGCTGATTACTGCCTCTGGTTTTTGCCCGTTTTGGGCAGTGCACCGCAGCAGTGGGTCTTGTTTACTAGAGACAGCGCCCGCCTTGCATGCGCGTGAAGCCGGGCTCGCTGTTGCGGCCGGGCTGGATGCAGATGGTGACGCCGAGCGAGCGGGCGGCTTTGTCGATGTCGGGCGGGAAGGGCGAGAAGGGCACGGAACGTTCGACGACGGCCTTGATGAAGGCGATTTCGTCGGCCTGATCTGCGGCATTGAGCACGACGAAGGATTTGAGCGTGCCGTCCGGGTTGAGGCGGAATTGCACGGCGGCGGTTTGTACGCCCTTGTGCTTACGTTCGGCGTTCACAAAGCCGGCGCTGCGGTTGAGGCGGCGGACCAGTCCGTCAAGATAGAACTCCAGACTGAAAGGATTGGCTGGTGGGCCGTTCGGGCGCAGTTCGAGCAACGCTTCACCGGCTTCGTCGGCGCGTGCCATTTCGCGGCCGACTTCACGCGCCATGGCGAGCGAGCGCTGGGCCAGCGTCGGCGGCGGTTTGCGCTTGGCTTCGTCGGCGAGTTCGTTGAGGAAGTTGTCCATCTCGGTCTTTTGCGCGGCCGTCCAGGTTGGCGCGCTGCGGCTGGCGTTGGGCGAGCGGTCGACGGCCAATATTTCGCGCTGTTTCTTCTGCTTGCCGGCCTTGGCGTTAGGCGCGGGGGCATTGGCGACTTCCGGCACTGGCGGCGTCTTGACGACGCGCGGTGCCAGCCGTGCCTGCAAAGGCGCGGCCGACGCTAGTTCGCGGCTCGGCTCGGCATGAGGCAGGGCCAGCGCAATGGCGTGAATGGCGAGCGAAGCGGCAACGGCCCGGTAGAAGGCGAGGCGTTCGGAAGGCTGAGGCGAAAAAGACATCGGCGGCATTGTACGCAAGCGGCCCAGCTTCACCGCGTTGGCGAAACGTATCGGGTCTTTCACGTCGGCTCAGCGTGCGCCCAGGAAATGCCCTTTGAATTTTTATGACCGCGGAACTCTTTGTTTTGGCTTTGATCGAATCGCCAGTAAGCCTGCAGGGAAGAGGGTTTTGTGGTCTGCTAGGGGGTTGATGAATGCCATTGTTTTTTTGTTTTTATTGGCGTTCAATGTGCGTCTCGCGCATTGCGCCTCGGCCGGGAGATAGTTGCCTTCCGGATGAGGGGAAACGCTTCTGGTTGACCTGCATCAATAGCGTTGTAAATGCTAAAAACTTATAGTATTTGTGAAAACTAATATTCCTGTTGACGATTTGATATTTTCGTCGATGTGGCAATTCCTTGCGTCGCAAAATATGGGCATTTGGGGGGTCGTATGATTTCGAACAAAGCGCCGATTCGTCGGCAGTTGCTGACGGGTTTCGGTATCACCTTGGGTATTTTCCTGGTGGCCGGTGCAATCGCTTACTGGTTCCTGCTCAAGCTGGAACATAACATCGACACCGTGGTTCATAACCGATACCCCAAGGTGATGATGGCTCAGGGCATCATCAAGCGGGTGATCGATAACGGACGCCAGTTGCGCGGTGCGGCGATGACTGAAAACCCGGCCGATGCCGAAAAGATCATCGAAAAGATCCTCGAGAACCGTAAGCGCAACGGCGAGGATATGACCAAGCTTGAAGGCATGATGAACACGCCACAGGGCAAGGAAATGGTCGGCGCCATGATTGCTGCCCGCGACAAGCTGGGGCCCTTGTATGACAAGGCTATCGTCTTGATCCGCAGCGGTGACCGCGCAAAGACGGCGGAGTTTCTGAAGGAAGTCGGTGCGGCCAACAATGCGCTGTGGGATGCGGCCGAGGCCTTCGGTAAATATCAGGAAAGCGAAATGGAGAAGTCGGCCGTCGATGCAGGCAATGCGGCCGAACTCGTGCAAGCGATCCTGATCGGCTCGACCATTCTGGCGATTGCCATCGGGATTTTCATTGCGCTATCCCAGTCGAAGCAGATTTCGCAGCGCCTTGGCCAGGCGGTCGCGGTGGCCGGTGCCATCGCCCAAGGGCGCCTGGATAGCAATGTTCAGGATTCGGGTGGCGATGAAATTGCCGATCTGCTGAAAGCGATGTCGTCCATGCAGCAGGGTTTGAGTTCGCTGGTGGTGGATATTCAGGCCATCGTTTCTGCGGCTGAGCAGGGCAATCTGGGTCAGCGAATGAGCCTGAGCGGGCGCCAGGGCTTTGGCCTGGAGATTGGTCAGTCGCTGAACAGGCTGGTGGAAACGGCCGATACGAGCCTGCGCGATATTTCCCGCGTTTCCGTGGCGCTGGCCAGTGGCGACCTGTCGCAGAAAATCGAGGCGAAGTATGCCGGTGCCTTCGGTGAGACGGCCAATGCGGTCAACAAGACGGTCGAAGTGCTTAGTGCCGTGATCGGCGAGGTTCGCGAGATGGTCAATGCGGCCTCGGAGGGCGATTTCAGCAAGCAGATCGGCGTTGCCGACAAACAGGGTTATGCCCTCGTGCTGGCTCAGCTGCTCAATACGCTGGGCAATACCGCCAACGAGGCCTTGACGGATATTTCGCGCGTTGCGCAGTCGCTGGCCAAGGGTGACCTGACGCAAAGCATCGAGCGCCAGTATCCGGGCCTGTTCGGTTCGACCGCCGGAGCAATCAACGCGATCAGCGAAAATCTGCAATCGCTGATCGGCAATATCGTCGAGGCGGTGGGGCTGATCAATACCGCGGCCAAGGAGATTGCCTCCGGTAACCAGGATCTGTCGAGCCGTACCGAAGAGCAGGCATCGAGCCTGGAAGAAACGGCTTCCAGCATGGAAGAGCTGACCAGCACGGTCAAGCAGAACTCCGAAAATGCCCGCCAGGCCAGCGACCTGGCCAGCAACGCCAAGCTGACGGCAGTGAAGGGCGGTGAAGTGGTGCATCAGGTGGTCGAAACCATGACCACGATCCACCAGTCGAGCAGCAAGATCGCCAACATCATCGGTGTGATCGATGGCATCGCCTTCCAGACCAATATCCTGGCGCTCAACGCAGCGGTGGAAGCGGCACGTGCCGGCGAGCAGGGGCGTGGCTTTGCCGTGGTGGCGACCGAGGTGCGCAATCTTGCTCAGCGCAGCGCGACGGCGGCCAAGGAGATCAAGGATTTGATCGCCGACTCGGTGAGCAAGGTCGAGGCCGGCAATCAGCAGGTCGCCCAGGCTGGACGCACGATGGAAGAGGTGGTGCTGAGCATTCAGAACGTGGCCAACATCATGGCTGAGATTTCAGGCGCCAGCCGTGAGCAGACGGCGGGAATCGAGCAGGTGAGTCTGGCCGTCGGCCAGATGGACGAGGTGACGCAGCAGAATGCCGCGCTGGTTGAAGAAGCGGCCGCAGCGGCCGAGTCGCTAGAGGAACAGGCGCATGCACTGGCCGTGGCCGTGGGGCGCTTCAAGCTGTCGACCTCTCAGACGAGCGTTGCCCAGTTGCCGCCCATGCGTGAGGCGCCGAGGGCGGCTTTGAGCCGGCCTGCTGCCAAGTTGTCCGCACCGCCGACTTCGTCGCTCGACGATCATTGGGAGGAGTTCTGATCCGCTGCTGACGTAAGGTCAGCTTAGGCGGGTTTGGAACGATCTGTTCGACGGAATTGGAAAGAGGAGGTGGCTTGTGGATGCATCGATGCAAATGCAAGGCATGGAAGCGGAAGGTGGCGGCGAATATCTGACCTTCGTTCTGGGTAGCGAGGAATATGCAGTCGATATCCTGAAGGTTCAGGAGATTCGCGGTTACGAACAGGTGACCAAGCTCGCCAACTCGCCGCCGTATATCAAGGGGGTCATGAATCTTCGGGGCAATATGGTCCCCGTGATCGACCTGCGGATCAAATTCAACCTGGAGAAGGTTGAGTATTCGGCTTTCACGGTGACGATGATTCTGAACGTCGGCGGACTCACCGTCGGGGTGGTGGTCGATCAGGTGTCGGACGTGATTGCGCTGGCTCCCGGCCAAATCAGGCCGGCGCCGGACTTTTCGGCCACTTTCGATACCCGGTACATCATCGGTTTGGCCGATGCTGGCGAGCGGATGCTCATTGTGGTCGATATCGATCGGCTGCTGAATAGCGGGGAACTGGGGCTGCTGGCATCGCAGCAAGCCGAGCCATTTGCGGTGCAGTGAGTTCTTGATGTTTCACCCTGCGTGGCGAGACTTGAGCCTCGCCACCATCCCTTCAAGGTAAGGCTGGGATTTGGCTGGAGAGCTTACGCACTGGGGGATCGATCCGCTGGTCGCGGAATAAGTACCTAAAGCCTGTAGTTACCTGCGTTTTCAACAAGTGGGCTTGCTCGCCAGGCCATTGCTCGAAATATGGCTGAAAGCCGCGGTTTTTGCCCGTTTTGGGCAGTGCACCGCAGGCGTTGCTGAATTGCCTCCCAAAGCGCTGCCGCAGGCCGGACAGGGGTTGGTCTGAGGTATAATTCCGCCCTTTCCGCCACAGCCGAATTCTTCTCCATGGCCGACATTCTTTGCCTCAAGGGCGACGCCGCCTTTTCCGCCTTCCGCCTGCAACGCCTGCTCGCCCGCCTGACGGCGGCGGTGTCGGACATCGAATCGGTGACCGCCGACTACTGGCATGTGATTGCGCAAAAGCGCGCGCTGTCCGCCGACGAGCGCGCCAAGCTGGCCAAGCTGCTGGAAGAAGTGCCGGCCGGCGAGGACAAGGGCGAGCTGTTCCTGGTGGCGCCGCGCGTCGGCACCATTTCGCCGTGGTCGTCCAAGGCCACCGACATCGCTTTCAACTGCGACCTGGAACCAGCCATCGAGCGTATCGAGCGCGTCGTCGCCTTCCACGTGGTTCTGAAGCAAAACCGGGCGTTGACCGCCGACGAGAAGAAGATCGTCGCCGGCTTGCTGCACGACCGCATGACGGAATCGGTGCTCGCCGGTTTTGCCGAAGCCGGAGAATTGTTCCGCCATTTCGAGCCGAAGCCGCTGTCGACTGTCGACGTGCTGGCCGGCGGCAAGGCAGCACTGGTCGAAGCCAACGGCACGTTGGGCCTGGCGCTGTCCGACGACGAAGTCGATTACCTGCTCGACATCTTCACCAAGGCCGGCCGCAATCCGACCGACGTCGAACTGATGATGTTCGCCCAGGCCAACTCCGAGCACTGCCGCCACAAGATCTTCAACGCCTCCTGGGTCATCGACGGCGAGAAGAAGGACAAGACGCTGTTCGGCATGATCCGCGAGACGCACCAGGCCAATCCGCAAGGCACGGTCATGGCCTACGCCGACAACGCCTCGATCATCGAAGGCGCGACCATCCCGCGTTTTTACCCGGATGCTGACCGTGGCTATTCCTACAAGGAAGAGCTGACCCACATCCTGACCAAGGTCGAGACGCACAACCACCCGACCGCGATTTCGCCCTTCCCCGGCGCATCCACCGGCTCCGGCGGTGAAATCCGCGACGAAGGTGCCACCGGCAAGGGTTCCAAGCCGAAGGCCGGCCTCTGTGGCTTCTCGGTTTCCAACCTGAACCTGCCGGATGCGCCGCAGCCGTGGGAAAAAGCCTACGGCCGCCCGTCGCGCATCGCCTCGGCGCTGGACATCATGCTCGAAGGCCCGATCGGCGCCGCCGCCTTCAATAACGAATTCGGCCGCCCGAACCTCACCGGCTACTTCCGCACGTACGAGCAGGACGTGGCTGGCACCGTGCGCGGCTACCACAAGCCGATCATGATCGCCGGCGGCCTTGGTTCCATCCAGGCCGAGCAGTCGTTCAAGGAAGAAACCTTCCCGGTCGGCACGCTGTTCGTGCAACTCGGCGGCCCCGGCATGCTGATCGGTCTGGGCGGCGGTGCCGCCTCGTCGATGACCGCCGGCGTCAATGCCGAAGACCTCGACTTCGCCTCGGTGCAGCGCGGCAACCCGGAAATCCAGCGCCGCGCGCAGGAAGTCATCGACCGCTGCTGGCAGATGGGCAAGGACAACCCGATTCTCTCCGTGCATGACGTCGGTGCCGGCGGCGTTTCCAACGCCCTGCCGGAACTGGCCCACTCAGGCGGCGTCGGCGCCAAGTTCGACCTGCGCAAGGTGCCGACTCTGGAGCCGGGCATGTCGCCGGCCGAAATCTGGTCCAACGAATCGCAGGAACGCTACGTGCTGGCCATTCCGCCGAACCGCATCGGCGAATTACAGGCCATGTGCGAGCGCGAGCGCTGCCCGTTCGCCGTGGTCGGCGAAGCCACCGGCGACGGCCACCTGACCGTCACCGACGCCCATTTCGGCGTCAATCCGGTCGACATGGAAATGGAAGCGCTGCTCGGCAAGCCGCCGCGCATGACCCGTGATGTCACGTCGCAGCCGCCCACGTTCGTGCCCTTTGACGCCGTTTCCATCGAACTCAAGGACGCCGCTTACCGCCTGATGCGTCTGCCGACCATCGCCGACAAGACCTTCCTGATCTCCATCGGCGACCGCTCGGTTGGCGGCATGACGGCGCGCGACCAGATGGTCGGCCCGTGGCAGGTGCCGGTGGCTGACGTCGCCGTCACCACGATGGGCTATCAAGGCTATCTGGGCGAAGCCTTCGCCATGGGCGAGCGTACGCCGCTCGCCGTGCTCGATGCGCCGGCTTCCGGCCGCATGGCCATCGGCGAGGCACTGACCAACCTGGCCGCGGCCGACGTCGGCAGCCTGGACAAGGTCAAGCTCTCGGCCAACTGGATGGCGCCGTGCGGCGTGCCGGGCGAGGACGCCCGCCTGTACGCGACGGTCGAAGGCATTTCCGAGCTGTGCAAGCAGATCGGCGTGTCGATCCCGGTCGGCAAGGATTCGCTGTCGATGCGGACTGCCTGGGAAGAAAACGGCGAGAAGAAGCAGGTCGTGTCGCCGCTGTCGCTGATCGTCACCTCGTTTGCTGCGGTGGACGACGTGCGCAAGACGAAAACCCCGCTGCTCGCCAGCGAGCAGGGCGAAACCGAACTGCTGCTGCTCGACCTCGGCAAGAACCGCCTCGGCGGCTCGGCGCTGGCGCAGGTCTATAACGCCACCGGCGACGATGCGCCGGATGTCGATGAACCGGCCAAGCTCAAGGGCCTGTTCGAAGCCGTGCAGAAGCTCAACCGCGACGGCCTGCTGCTCGCCTACCACGACCGTTCGGACGGTGGTCTGTTTGTGGCTGCCTGCGAAATGGCCTTCGCCAGCCGCCGCGGCGTCTCGCTCGATCTCGACGGCCTGTGCTTCGACGGTGCCGCGCTTGACGTCGATGGCGCCGAGAAACGTCCGGACCTGATGGCCGGCCGCGATTTCGAGAACATCGTCCGCGCGTTGTTCAACGAGGAACTCGGCGCGCTGATCCAGATCCGCCGTGCCGACCGCGAGAAGGTCACGCCGATCCTGCGTGCCAGCGGCGTGCCGTATCACTTCGTCGGCACGACCAACGAGTGGGACGAAATCCGCGTCACCCGCAACGCCAAGCGCGTGCTGCGCGAAAAGCGCGTCGACCTGCAGCGTGCCTGGTCCGAGACCAGCTACCAGATGCAGGCCATGCGCGACAACCCGAGCTGCGCCCAGCAGGAATTCGACCGCATCCTCGATACCAGCGATCCGGGCCTGACGCCGAAGATCACCTTCGATCCGCAGGACGACTTCACCCAGGTTTACGCTGCCGTCAGCGGCCGCCCGCGCGTTGCCATCCTGCGCGAGCAGGGCGTCAACAGCCATTACGAAATGGCTGCCGCCTTCGACCGAGCCGGCTTTCAGTCGGTCGACGTGCATATGAGCGACATTCTCGCCGGCCGCGTCAGCCTCAAGGACTTCAAGGGCCTCGTCGCGTGCGGCGGCTTCTCGTACGGCGACGTGCTCGGCGCCGGTCAGGGCTGGGCCAAGACCATCCTGATGCACGACGGCTGCCGTGACGAGTTCGCCGCCTTCTTCAACCGTCGGGATACCTTCGCGCTGGGCGTCTGCAACGGCTGCCAGATGATGAGCGCACTCAAGTCGATCATTCCGGGTGCCGAACACTGGCCGGCCTTCCGCCGCAACAAGGTGGAACAGTTCGAGGCGCGCTTCGTGATGACCGAGGTGCTGGATTCGCCGTCGATCTTCTTCGCCGGCATGGAAGGCTCGCACATCCCCATCGTCGTCTCGCACGGCGAAGGCCGCGCCGTCTTCGATAACGCCGACGACCAGGGTAAGTGCCTGTCCGCCGTGCGCTACGTCGACAACAAGGGCGAGCCGACCGAGGTCTATCCGTACAACCCGAACGGTTCGCCGAACGGCCTGACCGCCGTGACCACGGCCGATGGCCGCTTCACGATCATGATGCCGCACCCGGAACGGGTCTTCCGCAGCGTGCAGATGTCCTGGTACCCGGAAAACTGGGGCGAGGATTCGCCGTGGATGCGCATGTTCCGCAACGCCCGGCGCTGGGTCGGCTGATTTCAGGCTTGCTTTTAGGGTAAAAAGGACGCTGCGGCGTCCTTTTTTATTGCTGTCTGTTTCTGGCAAAAGCCTTGTTTGGAGGGGGCCGTGCTCGCGGCCATCCGTAGCGAGCCTCTTTGCCTTGGCTCATAATGATGAAAAACGATACGGAGAGGAAAGATCATGAATCGCCTGCTTCATACGCCGGACGATGAGTCACTGAGCGAAGAGAGTTCGGCCTTCAGGGGTTTGGTTCGCTACGAGCAACAGCTGCCGGTTCGTCAGGTGGCTTATTACCTGTGCGGCGAAATTCGCGAACCGCAGTATTACACCGAGCTTTTCTACACCTTGCGCTCGGCGGCAGAAACCGATCTGATCTACATCCACTTGAATTCGGCCGGCGGCGATTTCAATACCGGGCTGCAGATCATCAACAACATCCTGGCTTCGCCGGCCCGCGTTATCACCATTCTCGAGGCGCGCGCCTACTCGATGGCTGCGCTGATTTTCCTGTGCGGCGACGAGTTGATCGTGCATGACAACTGCCAACTGATGTTCCACATCTATTCGGGCATCTTCGCCGGCAAGGGCAACGAGCAGCAGGCCGAGGTGGTGGCAATCAGCAATTGGTTCGAGAAGGTGATGACCCGCCTGTGTTCGCCCTTCCTGAGTGAAACCGAGATCGCCAGTATCCTGAAGGGGGCCGACCTGTGGATGGACTCCGACGAGATTCGCCGCCGTCTGCTCCGCCTGCAACGCTCGAAGCAAGCGGCACTGCGCAAGAAAGGCATCAAGGAGAAAACCAAGAAATAAACTGGTTCTGTATACGAGGCTCGACTTTAAAGTCGCCTTGGCGAAACGAAAGTGCACATCTAGAACAAATAAATAACAACATGATGTTGTGCAGCTTGCTAGGCATCATGAAATTAGCAACTTGGGGATTATCATGGGTATCCGAACGCGTTTGATTTCGCTTGTCGCAGTCTTGGGCTGCGCAATGATGATGTTGGGTGGGATTGGACTTTATATTGCCAATCATGCGGAAGGGGAGATTCAATCCATTTTCGAGCATCAGACATTGCCCATGCGGGAATTGGCTCGTATTCGGCGGTTGATGGTTGAAAATTCTGGACAGATATTCCGGGCCATTCAGCACAATCCAACTTTTGAATATGTGAAGCTTCACGATCATCCGGTATCGCTTCATACAGACATCATTGAGAAGAACCTCAAATGGATGGATGAGACGTTGGTATCGTTCAAGGGGCATCTTGTGCCCGACAGCGAAGAAGCACGCTTGCTGGCGGAGTTCACCCCGCTGTATCAGCAGTACATCAGCGAAGTTATTCAGCCGACGCTGGCGTCGATCCGGGCAGGAGATTATTCGAACGCCGTGGTCGCGCGTTTCCTGAAATACAACGGGGCATTCGAGGGCAAGATCAACCCGATGATGCGTAGCATCGCAGAGGCTCAGGAAAAGGCCGTCAAGAACAGCTATGAAACAGCCAAGGCAAAATATGGCCAGCAGCGCTGGCTGGCGGTTTCAGCGCTCATCGCAGGCCTGTTGATCGGGGTCGTTGTCGCGGTGATGACCATTCGGTCTATCACCGGCCCATTGGGTGAAATGCAGCGGATAATTACGCATGCTGCCAAGACCAAGGATTTCACCGGGTCGATCCACATCACTTCGCACGATGAAGTGGCGGCAACATCGAAAGAGTTTAATCATCTGATGGGTGTGTTGCGCCAAAGTCTGTCGGATGTGCGGAACGGCATTGCCAGTGTAGACGATGCCACCAGCCAACTTGATGAGGCCGCACGGAATGCGGCAGAGGCTTCGGTCTCGACCAGTGAGGCGGCATCGTCGATGGCTGCTTCGGTGGAGGAGTTGTCAGTGAGTATCACCTCTGTCGCGGATCACAGCCGGGAGGCTTTAGCCATGGCAAACGAGGCTGGAGAACACTCCGAAACCGGGGGGAAGGTGATTGGCGATGCAGTGGCAGCCTTGGTCGAAATTGCCGAGCAGGTTCGTGTGGTTGGCGATTCGATAGATGAATTGGGGCAGCATTCTGATCGCATTTCGTCCGTGGTACAGGTAATCAAGGATGTTGCCGATCAGACCAATCTGTTGGCGCTCAATGCTGCCATCGAGGCAGCACGGGCTGGAGAGCAGGGCCGCGGCTTCGCAGTGGTCGCCGATGAAGTACGCAAGCTGGCTGAGCGGACCAGCCAAGCGACGGGCGAAATTGCCCTGATGATTGGCAGTATCCAATCGAGTTCCCACGTGGCGGTCAGCAAGATGGATAGCGTGATTCAGAGTATCGAGTCCGGATCGGAACTGGCCAGCAAGGCGGGTGAGGCACTGGAGTCCATTCGCCAAGCGACAAGCCAGGTTCAGGCAGCCTTTGCTGACATTAATGAGGCGGTGGCAGAACAGGGTGCGGCTAGCTATGACATTGCCCAGCGTGTCGAACGTGTTGCGCAGGCTTCTGAGCAAAGTACCGAAAGCGTGCGTTTCTCGGCCGAGGAGGCAAGCCGGATTCGTGCGCTGGCCAATCAGATGCGAGCAACGGTGAATAGCTTCAAAGTTTGAATCGGAACTGAGTCCGGAGCAGCTTCCCAAAAGAAAAATGGCGCAGAAATCTGCGCCATTTTCGTTGGCTGCTACAAACAGCTCAGTCGTCGCGGTTCTCGCGCAGCTTGTCCAGGGCCGTGACCAGCTGGTGCGATGCCTCGCTCAGCTCTGGCAACAGCAGGTCAGCCGCATCACCCATGCCGTTGTTGCTGAGATCAACGATTTCGTTGGCCAGCGCATGGAATTTGTCGTGTACGGCGATTAGTTGAGCATAGTCTGCGGTGGCCGCGTAAGCGCCTTCAGCCATGCTCAATTCCTTGCTCAGTGTGCAGCCACGATGTTCGGAGAGCGGCATGTCGGCATAGGCC
Source organism: Azonexus sp. IMCC34839 (assembly GCF_047047955.1). Taxonomy (GTDB): domain Bacteria; phylum Pseudomonadota; class Gammaproteobacteria; order Burkholderiales; family Rhodocyclaceae; genus Azonexus. Next base: position 632,808 of record NZ_CP150631.1, read on the forward strand.
CCACCAGCGAAAGCGTTGAGGAACTGGCGCCGCCACAGGTTGTGCAAGCGTATGGCGTTATCGATATCGATACGCTTCATGAGCTGAATTTCTCCGAGTAGTTGATTGTTGGCGGCGTTTGCGCCGCTTCTTGGCAACCCGAATTATGCCGCAGGTCGAAGCGGCGGCAAGGGGTTGGGGATGATTCAGTCACAGAATTGCTGATGTGTGACGAAAATGTCCAATTGCCTTTGGTCGAAAAAGACCAGGCGGACCTCCTGGATCGAACTTTCCGGTGCAAGACACTCGCTGATAGTGAGTGATACGACGCGCGCCGCTGCGTCCGGTGGATAACCGTAGATGCCTGTTGAAATAGCGGGAAAGGCGATGCTGCGTAAACCGTGCCGGTGGGCGAGCGTGAGGGAGTTACAGTAACAGGCGGCGAGCAAATCGGCGTCACGGCTGCCGTGGCGGCCGTAGATTGGCCCGACGGTATGGATCACGTGGCGCGCGGGCAGGGCACCGCCTGATGTAATTGCTGCCTCGCCGGTCGGCAGCCCGTCCGGCCAGCGGGTGCGCCGTATCTCCCGACACGCTTCGAGTATCGCCGGCCCACCTCGCCGATGAATTGCCCCATCGACACCGCCACCGCCCATCAATGAACTATTGGCAGCATTGACGATGGCGTCGACAGCCTGTTCAGTCAGGTCGCCGAGATAGAGGGCAACGCGCCCATTCAGATAACGGTATTGGGGAGCGTGCATCGTTAGCATATGCGGGTGTTGATTAGATGCGATTGTCGCGAATTTGACGATATGTGTCCAAATGGTGCGGCGAATATGCAAGACTCGCAATGCTATTGGTATTCACTATTGACAGCGATCGCATAAAAACCAGTTTATGCGATAAAAAATATAACAAAAGCGTTATTGTTACATTAATATATACGCGAGTGCTTATATGTTGGCGCTACGACAACACATCCAAAAGGGGAAAATCATGTTCAAGAAAGTATTGCTGGCCCTTGGCCTGGCAGCCCTTGCAATGAGCGGCTCGGCCCAGGAAAAGGAACTGTTGCGCATCATTGGCGAGGAAAAACAGTTCGTTGTACAGACCAAGAATGGCTCATTCGTCATCACGCGCACGATGACGCCCTGCGCCAAGAACAAGGGCTGGTTGCAGCCGCTGATTCCGGTGCCGGGTGTCCATCCAGTGACGGAAATCGAGATGTTGCATGCCATGAACGACAAGGACGCATTGATCGTCGACATGCGCGAACCGGACGACCGGATCAAGGGCACGATCCCGAATTCCTACCATATCCCCTACACCCAGGTGGCTGGCCGGATGGATGAGCTGGGTTGCAGCAAGAACAAGGCTGGCAAGTGGGATTGCACCAAGGCCAAGAAGATCTTTGCTTTCTGCAACGGGCCGGTCTGTCCACAAAGCCCGACTGCGATCACCGCGATGGTTCGCGATGGTTTTCCGGCCGACAAAATTTACTATTACCGCGGCGGTATGCTGGATTGGGATGCGCTCGGCTTCCCGATCGTCAAGGATGAATTCTGAGCGACGAGTTCAGATGCTGAAAAGGCGGCTGCTGCCGCCTTTTTTATTGCGTGTGTATTCAGCGCCCGATGCGCTGACGTCGACGCCAGCAGGCGGGTACTTGCAGTGCGTCGATATCCGGGCCGTGCTGGGCAAAGATGGAGCGGGCACGTTCAAGGCGGGCATTTTCTTCATGAGAGATGCCGGCGAGAAGATCGAACCAGTGTTGTAGACGTTTCATGTTGGCCTCCGTATCCTAAATTCGGGTACTGTATGAAACACCAGTAATTGGCGTTGAGGCGAAGATTAAGCGATAACTGTATAAAAGTACAGTATTCGAATAATTTATTTTCAGGGGTAGGCTACGGCCATCGAAATACCGGGGATAAAACGTCATGTCTCCAGCCCGTAACGCCTGGATTCCGCCCGCCGGGGTGGTCGTCGCCTATGCCGGTCGTAGCCGTAAATCGTCGCGCAATGTTCGCGTACTGGCCGAGGCTTCGGGTGGTCGGATGGTCGTCGAGGCCATCGGGCGGCAGGGGATACCTGTCCGCCTGACGGTCAAACGAGACAATCTATCGCCGATGCAGCCGGATTTGTTCGATTGATTGTTTAGGCACAAATTCGAGCCGGAGGCTGTGCTTCGCTGGCATCCAGGTGGTTTCGCAATTTTTCGAATGCGCTTGGCGCACGCCCGATGCTTGCGCTAGCACGACCAATCCCTTCCACGAGGGCCAATCCGTTACCGCGCAGTCGATAGCTCTGACCGCTAACGAGAAAATGATCCATACCGTCGCCGGCTTCAGTCAGCCAGAGCGTTCCGGTGATACAGCGAATTTCCAAGCCGCGGGCGCCGGTGATCTTCAGCGCTAGCCCATCGCTCAGTTGAAACTCGTCGCCAGCCAATTGGATTTCCATGGCTTCTCTCTCCGATTGCAGTGAAGCCAGTTTAGAAAAACCACCGCTGGTGATACAGTCTCAATGAAGCTGAATTGTTATCGGCACAGTTTATGGAAAATACAACTGTGCTGGTCTTCGGCGGGGAGAACTGTACCGATGGAAAATTCATCATTGCGCTATGAAAAGCTGGCCGGAGAATTGGCCGGGCTAATTTCCGGCGGTGTATTGCAGCATGGCGATCGCCTACCATCGGTTCGTCGCTTGGCACAGGAAAAACGTCTGTCGGTTTCGACCGTTGTTCAGGCCTTGCGTCAACTTGAAGACAGAGGGCTGGTCGAGGCGCGGCCGCAATCGGGATATTTCGTTCGCCGTCCGCTGGCGGGCAGGGCAGCGCCGCAGGCAAGACCGACGCCCGAAGCACCGATGCCGGTCGATATATCGCAACGTTTGGTGCGCGTCCTGCAGTCCGGCATGCGTCCTGGCGTGGCCCCTTTGGCTGCCGCATTGCCGGCCAATGAGCTCCTGCCTTTGGCGATGCTGAATCGGCTGTACGGCTCGGTGGCACGGCGATATCCGACGGCTCTGAATGGTGGCAGCCATGTCCACATGGACGAACCGGCCTTGGTTCGCCAGTTGGTCAGGCGTTCGCTGGCCTGGGGTGGGCCGCTTGCCGCAGAGGAGTTCGTCATCACCAACGGTTGCACCGAAGCGCTGAATCTTTGCTTGCGCGCTGTGACGCAGCCGGGCGACACGGTAGCGGTCGAGTCGCCCGCTTATTATCTGATGCTGCAGTTGCTTGAGTCGCTTGGTTTGCGAGCCTTGGAAATTCCAACCGATCCGCGTAGCGGAATGTCGATCGAGGCACTCGATCTGGCAACTCGCCAGGGAAGCATAGCCGCTTGCCTGCTGGTCTCCAATGGCAGCAATCCACTCGGTTGCGTCATGCCGGACGACAACAAACGTCGGCTGGCAACGCTTCTGGCTGCCCGCAATGTACCGTTGATCGAAGACGATATATACGGTGACCTGCATTTCGGAGAGCGTCGTCCGTGGCCGGTGAAGGCTTTTGATACGGCAGGCAATGTGATGCTGTGTGCCTCTTTTTCCAAAAGCCTGTCGCCTGCTTTGCGCGTGGGTTTTGTTGCGGCAGGCCGTTATCGAGCTCGCTTGGCCTTGCAAAAAACCATCATCAGTGGCGGGACCAATCCGCTGACCCAGATGGTTCTGGCCGAATACCTGGAATCGGGAGCCTATGGAAGGCATCTACGGGGCCTGCGTCGTTCCTACGAGCGGCAGGTGGAGGCCATGCGGGCGGCAATTGCCAGACATTTCCCGGAGGAGACGCGAATTACCCGTCCTGAAGGCGGCTATGTGCTGTGGGTCGAGTTACCGGACGATCTCGATGCGACTGCGCTCTATGAGCGCGCTATTGCCGAGTGCGTGGCTTATGTGCCGGGAGAGTTGTTCTCGGCGAGCGGTATGTACCGGAATTGTCTGCGCCTTAATTGCGGCAATCCGCATACTCCGGAAATCGAAGATGCGGTTCGCCGTTTGGGTGAGGTTTTTCGTGCGGTGAAAGCCTAGGCGGCGCCTCGCCCAGCTGCGAACATCAATGACAGGTCGGTCCACGCATGTTCCAGGCAAACAGACTGGCCAAGCCGCCGAGTACGGAAGCCAATGCCACTTCGAAATCAGGTCCGCCGGGTTGGATCAATAACTGGAAATACTGGCTTGCGAGTGCAGCGACGCCCAGAAGCACCATGACCTGCAGGCAGCCGATTTTGGGGCGGATGGCCATGATGCCCGTCGCCAGGATGGCAAAAGCCAAGGCGTGGAAGAGTTTTTCCCAGGTGTCGGTCAGTAGTTGTCCAACCGCCGGATGAATGCCGAGGATTACCAGGACGACCACTGCGGCCCCGATCATGCGCTTACCGGCGCTGGCTGAAAACGGAAGGGTGTGTGCATGCATGGCTGACTCCTTGTCGTCTCTGCTTGTATCGGCTGTTGAACGGCCTTGGCAGAGAAATCTATATTGTTGAGACGGATATTAAGTGGGGTCGGCAAAGGCAGCTGTGAGATATTTCCGGTTCCCGTGAAAAATTCCCGAAAAACGAACGCGTTGATGCAGAGAGCATTACGCGGCAAGCGGAGCCCGCCTGCCGCGTAATGTGGGGTATTGGACCTAAAGCTGACTTAGAGGCGCCAGATAGATATACCGGCTTCGGTGAATGCTTTTTCGTCGAGAACGCTCTTGACGTCAGCAATAACGCCGTTGGTGGCGATCTTTTCCATGAGCGCTGGTGTACCCATGGCCTTGAACTCCTTGTGGCTGACCGCCATGACGACGGCTGCCGCTTTCGGTAGTTTGTCCCAGGCGACCAACTGCACACCATATTCGTGCATTGCTTCCTCGGGATCGGCCACCGGGTCGTGCACCGCGACATCCGCACCATAGGACTGCAATTCGCGGATGACATCGATGACGCGAGAGTTGCGCAGGTCCGGGCAGTCTTCCTTGAAGGTCAGACCGAGAACAAGAATGGGGGCATCCTTGATCGGGTGGCCGCTGCGTACCATGTGCTTGATGGTCTGTTCGGCGACGAACTTCCCCATTCCGTCGTTGATACGCCGGCCAGCCAGGATGACTTCGGGGTGATAGCCAAGCTTCTGCGCCTTGTGCGTCAGGTAATAGGGATCGACGCCGATGCAGTGTCCGCCGACCAGCCCGGGACGGAAGGGCAGGAAGTTCCATTTGGTACCGGCAGCCTTCAGCACTTCGAGTGTGTCGATACCGATGCGGTCGAAAATGATGGCAAGTTCGTTCATCAGGGCGATGTTGAGGTCGCGCTGAGTGTTCTCGATGACCTTGGCCGCTTCGGCAACCTTGATTGATGAGGCCGGATAGACGCCGGCTGTGATCACGCTGCTGTAGGTATCCGCAACGGTTTTCAGCGTTTCCGGGGTGTCGCCGGACACTACCTTGACGATTTTGGTCAGCGTCCGTTCCTTGTCGCCCGGATTGATCCGTTCCGGCGAATAACCGACGAAGAAATCACGCTTCCAGACCTTGCCGGAATGTTCTTCGATGACGGGGATACACACTTCCTCTGTGGCGCCCGGATAAACGGTCGATTCGAAAACAACGATGGCACCCGGCTTCAGATTCTGGCCGACGGTGCGCGATGCGCCGATCAGCGGGGTGAAATCCGGTTGATAGGCATCGTCTACCGGGGTCGGCACCGCGACAACGACGAAATCTGCCTCGCTGAGCAGCGCGGGATCGGTGGTGACCTCCAACTGCTTAGCGGCACGCAGATCATCGCTGCTGACTTCGCCCGTTGGGTCGACGTGGTTACGATAGGCAGCGATCTTCTGATGCGACAGGTCGAAACCGATAGTGCGGAATTTTTTGCCGAATTCGACGGCGAGCGGTAGGCCGACGTAACCCAAACCAACTACAGCGATTGTTTTCATTGACGGATGTCTCGTTGAACTTTTGTGGTTTGACCGAGTTATGCTCAGTCGAAAATGAGCGCTGCCGCTACCTGGCGACCTTCGGCGGCGAGAATGTTATAGGTGCGGCAAGCTGCTTGTATATCCATCACTTCTAGCCCGATGCCGGCTGGGGCGAAGGGGCGAAGCAGAGCGCCTGGCGGAAAGCGCAGGCGTTGGCCGGTGCCGAGCAGGACGATTTCGGTGCCAAGTTCGAGTAGTTTGGCCATATCGGCCTCGCTCAAGGTTTCCGGTTTGGCTTCGGTCCAGTCGGGCATGATAGCCTCGGGCAGCAGGATCAGGCTTTTTTCGTGTTTTTCATTGTTCACCGCAACATAGCCCTCGCCATAGGCGGTGAACATGTTGATTCCTGCGGTGTTGGCGAGATGAAGTTTCACTGGCTTACGTCCTGTCCGGTAGCGCGAAATTGCGGTGCACCATACGATAAAGTAGGATTATACCTTTGGCCTTAACAGGCTATAAGCCGCCCAGCCGGAACATTTGCATGAAACACGTCAAGAAATCCGCCAAACTCGCCAACGTCTGCTATGACATTCGCGGCCCCGTGCTGCAAAAAGCCAAGCAGATGGAGGAAGAGGGTCACAAGATCATCAAGCTGAACATCGGCAATCTGGCCGCCTTCGGCTTCGATTCTCCCGAGGAAATCCAGCAGGACATGATCCGCAATCTGCCGAACGCGGCCGGTTATACGGACTCCAAGGGAATCTTCGCCGCACGCAAGGCGATCATGCATTACACCCAGCAAAAGGGGATCAAGGGCGTGACGCTGGACGACATCTATGTCGGCAACGGCGTTTCCGAATTGATCGTCATGGCGATGAACGCCTTGCTTGATGCGGGCGACGAAGTGCTGGTGCCGGCTCCAGACTATCCGCTGTGGACCGCTGCGATCAGCCTTTCTGGAGGCACGCCGAAGCACTATCTGTGCAACGAGGAAAAGGGCTGGTTGCCCGACCTCGACGATATCCGCAGCAAGATCAACGCCCATACCAAGGCGATCGTGCTGATCAACCCGAACAATCCGACCGGTGCGCTGTATCCGGACGAATTGCTGCATGAGATCATCGACATTGCCCGTCAACATCACCTGACCATCTACGCCGACGAGGTGTACGACAAGGTCTTGTACGACGGTGCTAAGCACACCTCGATTGCCTCGCTGGCTGATGACGTGCTGATGATCACCTTCAACGGCCTGTCCAAGAACTACCGTTCATGCGGCTATCGCGCCGGCTGGATGGTGGTTTCGGGTGACAAGCGCCATGCCAAGGATTACATCGAGGGCCTCGACATGCTGGCGTCGATGCGCCTGTGCGCCAATGCACCGGGGCAGCATGGCATTCAGACGGCGCTCGGCGGCTATCAGAGCATCGACGACCTGATCAAGGAAGGCGGCCGCCTGCGTCGCCAGCGCGATATCGCGCACGAATTGATCACGGCGATTCCGGGCGTTACCTGCGTCAAGCCGAAGGCGGCGCTGTACATGTTCCCGAAACTTGACCCAGCGATCTATCCAATCAAGAACGACCAGCAATTCATTTCCGAACTCTTGCAGGAAGAAAAGGTGCTGCTGGTGCAGGGGACTGGCTTCAATTGGCCGCATCCGGACCATTTCCGCCTGGTTTTCCTGCCGCATGAGGATGATCTCCGCGAGGCGATCGCACGCATCGCACGTTTCCTCGAAGGCTATCGCAAGCGTCACAACACCAACCATCTCATCAACAAAGACTGAATAATGAAACCCATCAATGTTGGCCTTATCGGCATCGGCACCGTCGGCGGTGGCACCTGGACCGTTTTGAAGCGCAATGCGGAAGAAATTACCCGTCGCGCCGGTCGCCCGATTCAGATTACCGCCGTGGCCGACCGCAATGTGGATCTGGCCAAGGAAATCACTGGTGGCGCGGCTCGCGTGACCAATGATGCCTTCGAGCTGGTCAAAGACCCTGAAATCGACATCATCGTCGAGTTGATCGGCGGCTACACCGTGGCCAAGGATCTGGTCATGCAGGCCATCGAGGCCGGCAAGCACGTGGTCACCGCCAATAAGGCGCTGCTCGCGGTGCACGGCACTGAGATTTTCACCGCTGCCCAGAAGAAGGGTGTCATGGTTGCCTTCGAAGCCGCTGTGGCCGGTGGCATCCCCATCATCAAGGCGCTACGCGAAGGCCTCACCGCCAACCGCATTGAGTGGGCTGCCGGCATCATCAACGGCACGACCAACTTCATCCTGTCCGAGATGCGCGACAAGGGCCTGTCCTTTGACGAAGTGCTCAAGGAAGCCCAGCGCCTGGGTTATGCCGAAGCCGATCCGACCTTCGATATCGAAGGCGTCGATGCCGCCCACAAGGCCACTCTGATCGCCTCCATCGCCTACGGTATCCCGGTCCAGTTCGACAAGGCCTACATCGAAGGCATCACCAAGCTCGAAGCCTCCGACATCAAGTACGCCGAACAACTCGGCTACCGCATCAAGCTGCTGGGCATCGCCAAGCGTCGCGAGCAAGGCGTCGAGTTGCGTGTGCATCCGACCCTGATCCCGGCCAAGCGCCTGCTGGCCAATGTCGAAGGCGCGATGAATGCTGTGATGGTGAAGGGCGACGCCGTCGGCATTACCCTTTACTACGGCAAGGGCGCCGGTGCCGAGCCGACGGCTTCGGCTGTCGTGGCTGATCTGGTCGATGTCGCCCGTCTGGCTACCGCCGATGCCGAACATCGCGTGCCGCATCTGGCCTTCCAGCCGGACGCCATGTCCAACCTGCCCGTCCTGCCGATGAGCGATGTAGAGACCGGCTACTACCTGCGTCTGCGCGTCGAAGACAAGCCGGGCGTGCTGGCCGACATCACCCGCATCCTGGCCGATCAGGGCATCTCCATTGACGCACTGCTGCAGCGCGAGCCGGAGGAGGGCGAGGGCGAAACCGACATCATCATCCTGACCCATGTCTGCAAGGAAAGTGCCGCCGATGCCGCGATCGCCAAGATCGAAGGCCTGCCGGCACAAAAGGGCAAGGTCAAGCGCATTCGTCTGGAAGAGTTGCAATAAGCCGGATGCAGATAGCGCGAAAGGGGACTGCGGTCCCCTTTTTGTTTTGCTGTGGAGATTACTGGATGCGAGAGCCAGTTGAATTAAGCAAGGCCTATCTGTTGATGAATCACGGACCGGTCACGCTGGTATCGAGCGCTGCCGGCGGCAAACGAAACGTGATGGCGGCTTCATGGGCGATGCCACTCGATTTTGCGCCACCGAAAATCGCTGTGGTAATCGACAAGAGCACCTTCAGTCGTGAGTTGATCGAGGCGAGCGGCGAGTTTGTCCTCAACATTCCGTGCAGGGCAATTGCCGAGCAAGTGCTGGCCGTGGGGTCGTGCTGCGGGCGGGGCGAAGACAAATTTTCCCAAACCGGCTTGAGCACCGTGCCAGCGTCCATTGTGGATGCACCGCTGGTCGGCGGCTGTGTCGCCTGGCTGGAGTGCAAGGTCATTCCGGAAGCCCGCAACGAGCAACACTACGACCTCTTCCTAGCAGAAGTGGTGGCGGCATGGGCCGATCCGCGGGTGTTTTCCGGTGGTCGCTGGCATTTCCCGAGCGAAGATCTGCGCACCTTGCACTATCTGGCGGGCGGCAATTTCATCGCGACCGGCGATGCCTTCTCGGTAGGAGCTGAAACGGAATGAACCTGCGGCCGGGAAGGGTATTGCGATACGGATCAAGGAAGGCTGGCGAGGAGCTCGGCACAATGGCCCCATTGCCAATCCGGCATGCTTTTTCTGGAGCCAACATGCAACACCTTCATGCCTGCAGCAACCCCACCCCGGAAGCCCTGTATCCTTTCGACGCACGCGGCATCGCCAAGCGGTTCCGCCATGCCGCCATCTTCGGTGCGCTCGACGCGCTGCAAGTCGGTGAGACCATGCGTTTCTGCAACGACCACGACCCGCTGCCGCTGCTCGCCCAGTTGCAACAGCGTTACGGTGCACACCTCGACATCGAGTACAAGCAACGCGAGCCGGGCGCCATCGTGATCGACTTTAAGGTGGTTGGCTGATTGCTGCTGACGGCGAGCCTGTGCCTCCTTTCCTTGTTTGTCAGCGCCGGATTGGCGCTGAATGGAGTGGGCTCGCCGGCTGCCGTCGTGCATGTGGCATTCGCCGTCGGCATTTTGCCGCTGATCCTGGCGGCGATGATTCATTTCGTCCCGGTGCTGACACGCACCGGCGACGCTGAGCGCTTTATCCGCGTCATCCCGCACGGCGCACAGCTATTCGGTCTGGCCGTCCCCTTGGCGATGCTAGGAATGCTGCCGTATCACAGCCTTTTGGCCACTGCTGCGGTGGACATCGTTTTTGCGGCAATTTTGCTCGTCTGGTTCCGGCGCCGGGCCAAGGCGACACTGGGATCGCCGCATCCGGGCTGGCGCTGGTACGCGGCGGCCTTGATTTGCCTGATCGCCGCCCTGTGCGCTGTCTTCGCATTGATCCTGTGGCCTGCCGGCTGGCGGGCGTGGCGCCTTTTCCATCTGCACCTGAACACCCTCGGCCTGGTCGGACTGGCCGCCTTCGGCACCTTGCCCGTTTTGCTGCCGACGGCGCTGGGCCGGCCCGACCCGGATGCCGCCGCCTGGCTGAAACGTCGGCTCTGGCTACTGGGCTGCGGCGCGCTTCTGGTCGCCTTTGGCAGTGCGTGGTGGTGGCCGCTTTCGGTGGCCGGCGGTTCGATCCTGTTCGTCGGCATCTTCAGCCTGCTTGGCCAGTGGCTGCGGCGCAACGGCTTGGCGACGCTGTTGACCGATGGCGTCACGGCTTCTCTGTTGGCGGCGGTCGTCGGCTATCTGCTCGCCTTGGCAGCGGGCGCCGTGCATGCGGCAGGCCTGTTCGCTGCCGATACGGCGGTGCTGGCCTGGGGCATCGGCTTCCTGTTGCCCTTGGTGACCGGCGCCTTGAGCCAGTTGCTGCCGGTTTGGCGTTGGCCTGGGCCGCAAACGCCGGCACGCCATCTGATGCGGCAACGCCTGGCGGCCACCGGGCAGTGGCGCGCTGGTCTGGCCTTGCTGGCTGCGGTCTGTTTGCTGGCCGGTGAATTCACTGCTGCAGCATCGATGGCCGCATCGATGCTGGCCTTATTTGCCATCGGCGTCGTTCAGGCGGTTCGCGTCGAGGCGTCGACGCGGTAAAATCGCGGTTTTTCGCTTTCCAGGTTTTCGCCATGCGCTACATCTCGACCCGCGGCCAGTCCGCGCCCCAGGCTTTCTGCGACATCCTCCTCGGCGGCCTGGCCCCGGATGGCGGCCTCTACCTGCCGGAAAGCTACCCGCAAGTCAGCAAGGCCGATCTCGACGCTTGGCGCAAGCTGTCCTACGCCGACCTGGCCTACGAAATCCTATCGCGTTTCATCGACGACATCCCGGCGGCCGACCTCAAGGCCATCGTCGCCGAGACCTATACCGCCCAGGTTTATTGCCACACGCGCAACGGCGGCAATGCGGCGGAAATCACGCCGCTGACCAAGCTGGCCGACAATCTCTACACGCAGGAACTGTCCAACGGCCCGACCCTGGCCTTCAAGGACATGGCCATGCAGTTGCTCGGCAACCTGTTCGAATACGTTCTCGACAAGCGCGGCGAATCGATCAACATTCTCGGCGCGACCTCCGGCGACACCGGTTCCGCCGCCGAATATGCCATGCGCGGCAAGCACAACGTCAAGGTCTTCATGCTGTCGCCGGACGGCAAGATGAGCGCCTTCCAGCGCGCCCAGATGTATTCGCTGCAAGACGCCAACATCTTCAACATCGCCGTGCGCGGCATGTTCGACGATGCGCAGGACATTGTGAAGGCCGTTTCCAACGATGCCGCCTTCAAGAAGCAGTACAAGATCGGCGCGGTCAATTCGATCAACTGGGCCCGTGTCGCGGCGCAGATCGTCTATTACTTCCAGGGTTACTTCCTGGCCACGAAGTCGAGCGACGAGCAGGTTTCCTTTACCGTGCCGTCAGGCAATTTCGGCAATATCTGCGCCGGCCACATCGCCCGTCAGATGGGCCTGCCGATCAAGCAGCTGGTGCTCGCCACCAACGAAAACGACGTGCTCGACGAGTTCTTCAAGACTGGCGTCTATCGTCCGCGCACCTCGGCCGAAACCAACGTCACCTCCAGTCCGTCGATGGACATTTCCAAGGCCTCGAACTTCGAGCGCTTCGTATTCGATCTGGTGGGCCGCGATTCCGCTATCGTGCGCGAGCTGTGGGCCAAGGTGGACAAAGGCGAGGCTTTCGACCTCTCTGCTACGGTGCACTGGGCAAAAATGCCGAATTTTGGTTTCGTCTCGGGCAAGAGCACGCACGCCGACCGCCTGCAGACCATCCGTTTTGCCAACGAGACCTACAAGGTCATGGTCGATACCCACACCGCCGACGGCCTCAAGGTGGCGCTGGAGCATCGCGAAGCCAACGTCCCGATGATCGTCCTGGAAACCGCGCAGCCGGCCAAGTTTGAAGAAACGATCCGTGAAGCGCTGAACCAGGAGCCGGTGCGTCCGGCCGATCTGAAGGGTATCGAGAGCCTGCCGCAGCGGGTCGTGGTCATGGACCCGGATGTCGCGGCGATCAAGCAGTTCATCGTCGAGCGGGTCTGATCGCCAGAAACTCACGACAAGGGCGGCTGCGGCCGCCCTTTGTTTTTTCATCACGAATAGGAGGAGCCCCATGACGCAATTCGATCACGAAGCCTTCTGGTCAGCCCGCTACCGCGATGCCGGCGAAGATTACCTGTTCGGCACGGCACCCAATCGCTTTCTGGCGGAGCAGGAGGCCTTGTTCCAGCCCGGCATGCAGGTTTTGTCCGTGGCCGATGGAGAGGGGCGCAATTCGGTTTGGCTGGCGGAACTCGGATGCTCGGTGACGGCTACGGAAATATCCGCCGTGGCCTTGGCCAAGGCACAAAAGCTGGCCCATGGTCGGCACGTGTCGGTGGATTTCGTGCAAGCCGATCTATTGAGCTGGAACTGGCCGCAGACGACCTATGATGCCATCGTCGGCATCTTCATCCAGTTCGTCGGACCGAAGGAGCGGGACAGCCTGTTCGCCGCGATGAAACAGGCGTTGAAGCCTGGTGGTGTGTTGCTGCTACAAGGCTACACGCCAAAGCAGCTTGAATACCGTACAGGTGGGCCGTCGGCCGTGGAAAACCTGTATACGGGGGAGTTATTGCGCCAAGCTTTCGATACTTGGGAGATCGTTCTGCTCAAGGAGCACGAGGCGGAGATCAGCGAAGGCCGCGCCCATGTCGGCCGTTCAGCTTTGATCGATCTGGTGGTGCGTAAACCTACAGGTAGATGACCGCCGGGAAAACAGCAGCTGCCAGAACCAGAACGAGCCATTCGAGGTTGTGCCGTGCCAGAAAACCGGTGAAGTGCAAGACAAGAATCGTAATGGCGACGACGTAAAACAGCGCGAACAGCATGCCGAACCCCCTTATGTCTATATCATTATCGATGCATTTGGGGATTATGACGTTTTTTTGGACAAAAGCCTAGTTAACAAAACGCATCGACAGATCGAGTGCCTTGACGTCCTTGGTCAGGGCGCCAACCGAGATACGATCCACGCCGGTTTCGGCAATGCCGCGTATCGTTTCCAGCGTGACATTACCGGACGCTTCGAGAATGGCGCGACCAGCGTTGATCACGGCCGCCTCGCGCATCATCTCCAGGCTGAAGTTGTCGAGCAGGATCATCTTGGCGCCGGCTTCCAGGGCTTGCTTTAGTTCGTCGAGACTTTCAACCTCGATCTGGATGAACTTGCAACGATCCTTGGCCTGTTCGGCAACGGTCTTCGCCGCAGCCATGGCCTGGGCGATGCCGCCAGCGGCGTGGATATGGTTTTCCTTGATCAGGATGGCATCCCACAACGCCAGGCGATGGTTACCGCCGCCGCCGCAACGGACGGCAAATTTCTGAGCGATGCGCAAGCCGGGCAGGGTCTTGCGCGTATCGACCACCTGCGCCTTGGTGCCGGTGATGGCATCGGCGTAGATGCGTGCCTTGCTGGCAACGGCAGAAAGCAATTGCAGGAAATTGAGAGCACTGCGCTCGGCGGTAAGCAGGGCGCGGCCATTGCCGGTAATCTCGCACAGCAGCTGGTTAGCACCGATGCGTTCGCCGTCGGCCGCGTGCCAGGTCACTTTGGCGCTCGGGTCGAGGCGGGCGACACAGGCGTCGAACCAGGCCGTTCCGCACAGCACGCCGGCCTCGCGGCAAATCACCGTCGCCTTGACCGAGCGATCGCCGGGAACGAGGCTGGCCGTCAGGTCGCCGGCACCGACATCCTCGGTCAGGGCAGCATCGACGTTACGGGAAATTTCGGCGGCAAGGGGATAGTCGAATTCGATGGGCATGGCGTTCGGCAAACGGCTGTCGAAAACCGTTATTGTACCTGCTTGGGCCGGCCGTTTCGGCAGCTTGCCGTTGCTCAACTTATTGGGCTGGGAGGAATCCGTGCACGCCCAACCATCCGTTGAATACCTGTCGTGCCGCATTGACCACTTCGCCGGCAGTCAAACCGATTTGGCCGATGCCTTGGTCGACCAGACAGTCGGCAGCTGCCCCGTGCAAATGAACGCCGGCGAGCAGGGCTTCTTCGGCGGGCCAGCCTTGGGCGAGCAGGGCTGCGATCAGGCCAGTTAACACGTCGCCCATGCCGGCACTGGCCATGCCGGGGTTGCCGGAAGTATTGATCCACCACCGGCCGCTGACCGAGGCGACGACGGTGCCGCAGCCCTTCAGCGCAACATGGCTGCGATACCGCCGGGCCAGTTCCTTGGCGCTGCCGATACGGTCGCGCTGAACATCGCCGACCGTAACCCCGAGAAGGCGCGCAGCCTCGGCAGGATGCGGGGTCTGGAGGGTGGCTGCTTTCCGTTTCTCTACTTGGCTTTGCAATTGGGGACTGCCGGCCAGGATATTGAGGGCATCGGCGTCGAGGACGATCGGCGCCGTAGACTCCAGGCTTTGTTCGACCACGCCGACGGCTTCATCGGTGGTACCGAGGCCGGGGCCGCAGGCGAGGGCATCGAGTTCGGTTTGCAGCAGAGCATTGGCATTGCGTAGCATCAGTTCCGGTTGCAAGGGATCGACCGGCGGTGCCGTCGGGTCAAGCAGTCCCAGATAGACGCGCCCGGCCCCCAGCTTGAGTGCGGCGCGACCGGCCAGCAAGGCGGCACCGAGCATCGAGCGGTTGCCGCCCAGAATGCCGGCATTGCCAAAGCTACCCTTGTGCGAATTGTACGGGCGGGATTTCAGATAGGGCAGGAAGGCATTGGTCGTGAGGATGGCACCATCGGCCGCTTGCGTCGTGGCGATGCCAAGGTCGGCAATGCTGATCTGGCCGCAATGATCGGGGCCATCTGCGGTGTACAGGCCCGGTTTGGCAGAAATGAAGGTGACGGTGTGGCTGGCCCGGATACAGGGAGTGAAGGCAGTGCCGCTGTCGGCGTTCAGACCGGAGGGGCAGTCGAGGGCGAGAAGCGGGCAGGCATCGCGTTCTGCCAAGCGGTTGGCCGCACCGATCCATTCGGCGTAGCGGCTTTCCGGGGCACGGGTCAGTCCGATGCCGAACAGGCCATCGACGATCAGCCCCCAATGCTGGCCATCGGGGATGTATTCGGTCGTCGTGCCGCCGGCTTCGACGAAACGCCGGTAGGCCGCTGCCGCGTCTTTCGGCAAGTGCGCCGGGTCGCCGGCAAAGACGATCGCCACCAGGAAGAAACGTTCCCGTAACAGGCGGGCGGCTTCGAAGGCATCGCCACCGTTGTTGCCGGGGCCCGCCAGGATCAGGATCGGCCGGTTGTGATCGGTCGCCAGTTCGCCGGCCAGGTCGGCAGCAGCCAGTCCGGCCCGCTGCATCAACGGCTGCTCGGTAAATTCGGCCTCGATCGAGCGCAGCGAGGAGGACAGGAAGAGTTCGGTCGGTTTGCTCATGACCATTGGATTCTAGCGCGCCACGCTATGGACGGGGCCGCCGATGTTTCAGAATCAGGGCAAACAACTCTTCCGGGTCGATCGGCTTGGAAATGTGGGCGACCATGCCCGAAGCGGTGCAGGCTTCGCGCTCTTCCGGCAGGGCGTGGGCGGTTTGCCCGATGATCGGCAGGGTCGAATCCAGACTCAGCAGTTCGCGCGATGCCTCGTGGCCGTTCATGACCGGCATCTGGATATCCATCAGCACGATGTCGAAAGCATCGGTGCCCTGCGCTTTCACTGCATCCACTGCGGCGCGGCCATCACCGACGATATGGGGGATCGCACCGGCATCGTTCAGGAGTTCCTGCATGATGTGCTGGTTGATGTCGATATCCTCGGCGACCAATACCCGAATGCCGGCCAGCGATTTGTCGCAGTCCTCGACAAGGGGCTCGGCCAGCGATGAGACACTGTCCTGTGTGGCAACAGGAGTGAAGGGCAGGCTGACCTCGAAACAACTGCCGACCTCAGGCGTACTCGTTACCTTGATCGTGCCGCCGAGCAACCGAACGATATGGTCGGTAATGGCCAGCCCGAGGCCGGTGCCGCCGAAGCGCCGGCTCATCGTGTTGTCACCCTGCTCGAAGGGGTTGAAGATCTTGTCCAGTTGATCCGGCGTGATGCCGATGCCGGTGTCGCTGATACGGAAACAGAGACGGTCGTTTTCCCGATAGGCATCGAGGGTGACCGAACCACTGTCGGTGAACTTGACCGAATTGGAGAGCAGGTTGAGCAGGACTTGCCGCAAACGCAGCGCATCGCTGCGGCAATGAGCCGGCAGATCGGCACTCTTTTGCAGTGTCAGCACCAGCCCCTTGGCGTTGGCCCGGTCCCGCATGAGTTCGATGGTTTCGTCGAGCACGTCGTTCAGATCGATTTCGTTCTGCTCAATCTTCATCATGCCGGCTTCCATCTTCGAGAAGTCGAGGATGTCGTTCAGAATACCGAGGAGCAATTGCCCGGAATGGGTGATCTTGCTGAAGGCATCGTGCGCCTTGCTGCCTTCTTCGGTGGCTTTCTGACCGATGCGCGCCATGCCGAGAACTCCGTGCAGCGGGGTGCGGATTTCGTGGCTCATCTTCGCCAGAAACTCGCTCTTGGCCTTGGCCAGATGTTCGGCATCGGCCCGAGCTTGCTCCAGGTCGGCGGTGCGCAGTTCGACCAATTGCTCGAGATGGTCGCGATAGACCGAAATTTCTGCATCCTTGCGCTGGTGCTCGGCGATGGCCTCACGCAGGTCGGCCTCCATCGACTTCAACTCGGAGATATCGGTCACCACCCCGAAAATGGTCACGTAGTCGCCATTGGAGCGCTCCGGTATGCCCCGCACAAGCAGCCATTTGATGCGCCCGTCCGGCAGACTGATACGGTATTCGAAATGCAAGGGCAGCATCGTATCGGCGCATTCCTTGAGGGCGCGAAGGTAATGCTCGCGATCCTCCGGGTGGGCCATTTGGCGAATGATGTCCGAACTGTCCTGAACGTCCGTCGGCGAAATGCCATAGAGTTCTCGAATGCCATCGCTGGCAAACGGGAAGTCGCCGTGACCATCGGCGTGGATGCGGTACTGGAAAACCATGCCGGGAACGCTGGAGACGATGCGCTTGACCCGGGTATTTGCCGCATGTTCGGCCGCTTTCTCTTCCTCGGCGATGATGACCTTCTGCAGGGCGTTGAAGCTCGCCACCAAGGCGCCCACTTCATCTTCCCGCCGGATCGGGATCGATTGGCGCGGAATCTCGCCCAGTCGCATCTTCTCGACATACGAAAATGCCTCGCCAAGCGGTGCCAGCTGCCGGCGAAGCCAGAACCAGCTGAGAATGCCGGCAAGCAGGGTCAGCACGACAGATATCGTCATCAACTGATTCTGCAGGTCGGTGATGGGTGCAAAAGCCTCAGAGGTCGGGAGAACCGATTGCATCAGCCAGCCGGTCGTCGGAATGATCTTGCTGGATGAGAGTTCGACAACGCCACGCGAACTGCGGGCGACGCCGGAGCCTTCGAAACCGTTGATGTATTTGTCGTAAACCGGGTTGATTCCCGGCGGCGGACCTTTTTTCAGAACGCGCGCCGGGTCGGACGACGCGACATAGCTGCGGGTTTTGGGATCGGTGATGATGTAGTCGCCGGTCTGCCCATAACGGGTTCGGCTGATTTCATCGAGGAAGTTTGGTTTGGCGAGATTGGTTACCCCAACCACCGAGCCGATCACCACGCCCTCGCTGTTCTGGATGGGCTGCATCATGGCCACAATGGGGGCATTTGTGTGTCCGCTGAGGAAAGGTTCGGTGACGAAGCCGCGTTGGCCAGACAACGTCTCCCGAATTCCCGGGTAGGCGGAAAAATCCACACCGGATCGACCGAGTGCTTCAGGAATGCTGGCGATGCCGATACCGTTCCGGTCAGTGACGACTACCCCCCAATTGAACAATATTTCGGGTAGCGGATAGCGTTCAAGGGCGGCTTGAATGCCACTTCCTCCAGTTGTGGTTTGCGCGGAGAGGGTTTGTGCCAAGCTATCCAGAATACCTACGCGCTCCCGTAGCGACCGATCGATCTCCACCGCGATCAGCGAGACCGTGGAAAACTGGCGGGCTGAGAGCGAGTCTTCCAATTCGTTTCGCAGGTTATGGAGGGTCAGTAGCACGGCCGTCCACAGGATCAGGAGGCTCAGAGCCACCATACCGACTGCAATTCTCGCCCTCAGCGAAACTCGACGAAGTTTTGCAACGAATCCGTCCATGCGCCCCAGTCTCTCCGCAACCCCAGCCAATCAGGCTAACTATAATTTTTGGATTAGCTTATCTGCCCCAGGCTATTTTTGCGAGTTCTATCGTATTTCGGTGAATATGTACCGTATCGTCGATATTCCTGGCATAGCCACCAGCCATGCTGATGGCGAGCGGCAATTCGGCTTGGCGGCAGCGCTGGAAAACCCGGCGGTCACGCTCGAGCAGGCCGGAAAAGCTCAGGCCGAGCCGGCCCAGACGGTCGTCCTGATAGGGGTCGGCACCAGCCAGGTAGATGACGAGATCGGGCCGTGCGAGGTCGAAGGCGGTGTCGAGGCCGTGATCGAGATGTAGCAGGTAGGCTTCGTCGGTGCAGCCGTCGGGCAACTCGATATCGAGGTCGCTTTCTTCCTTGTCGAAGGGATAGTTGCGTGCGCCGTGGATGGAGAAGGTGAAGATGCTGTCGTCGCCCCGCAGAATGCTGGCGGTGCCGTTGCCTTGATGCACGTCGCAATCGACGATCAGGATGCGCCCGGCACGCCCCTCGGCCTGCATGGCGCGGGCCGCGACGGCGGCGTCGTTGAAGACGCAGAAACCTTCGCCGTGATCGGCGAAGGCATGGTGCGTGCCGCCGGCGAGGTTGGCCGAAACGCCATCGGCCAAGGCGGCGCGGCAGGCGCCGATGGTTGCTCCGGCCGAGCGCCGCGAGCGTTCGACCATGCCTTCGCTCCACGGGAAGCCGATGGCTTTTTTTGCCTTTTCGTCGAGTGCACCGCAGGAGACAGCCTGAATGTAGGCTGGATCGTGTGCGCGGGCGAGTTCTTCGTCCGTGGCGGCGTGCGGCAGGTGGAAATCGGCCTCGCTGAACCTGCCGCCACTAAGCAGCGCCTGACGCAGCCGGGCGTACTTCTCCATCGGAAAACGATGGCCCGGCGGCAGCGGCAGGACGAAGACGTCGGTGTAAAAGAGTTTCACGGCCGACGTCGGAGACTGCTTAGTTCAGCGTGGCGGAAAGCTTGCGGCGGTATTCGCGGACGAGGTCGTCGTACTGCTCGCCACCCAGCGCTTCGAACAAATTGAGCAACGCGGTGCGGCCGGCGCCTTGCTCGTAGAAACGATCGCGGCGAACGACTTCGAGTGCGGCGTCCAGCGCTTCGCGGAAGCGGCTCTGCGCGGCGTAAGCCTTGGACAGTTCAAGGCGGGTGGCGTGGTCGTCCGGGGCGGCTTCCAGCTTGGCTTCGAGCGGTGCGGTGTCGGCCGCGCCTTCGAGCAGGGCCAGGCGGGCGCGCAGGGCGTTGGCGCGGTCCGGCTCGTTGGTGTATTCGCCGCCGAGCAGTTGCTTGGCCTCGTCGTTGCGGCCGAGTTGCATCAAGACTTCGATGGCGTCGAGCTGGATGGCCTGATCCTGCGGATTGGCGTGGCTGGCTTCGACCAGCTTGGCGAGCGCTTCTTCGAACTTGCCTTCAGCGACCAGCGCGGCGGCTTCTTCGCGCAGGTTGCCGCCGGGGCCGGCCGGCAGGGCGATGCGGTCGAGGAACTCGCGCACCTGGCTTTCCGGCAACGCGCCGTTGAATTCATCGACCAGCTGGCCCTGGTAAACCACCTTGACCGATGGAATGCTGCGCACGCCGAAGTGCTGGGCGATTTCCGGGTTTTCGTCGGAGTTGATCTTGGCGAGCAGGAAACGGCCCTTGTACTCCTCGGCCAGCTTTTCCAGCATCGGCTTCAAGGTCTGGCAGGGTTGGCACCACGGTGCCCAGAAGTCGATGACGACCGGCACTTCGAGCGAAGGTTGCAGCACCTTGGCCTGGAAATCTTCGAGGGAAACGTCGAAAGCGAATTGGGATTGGTCGGACATGGGCTTACCTGTGATTTAAAGTCGGACGAATTCTACCGTTTGCCGGAAGCCGGCGGGGGCTTGCAGCCTGAGGGCCGGTGTTTCGCCGGCCAGCCAGTCGGCAAGTTGACATGGTAGATCGGGGTGGTCGGGGTGGCCTTCGGCCCTACTCTCTATTAGATGGAGTCGTGCAGGCGAATTATCAAGTGCTTTGTCGCCGAGCAGCAGCCAGTGGCTACAGGCCTCGTCACCCCAGGCATCGAGCTGCGCACAGAGAACTTGTTGGCAGCGGCCTGCGGCCAGCCACCGATCGGCCAGCATCAGCAGCGTTGTCCAATGCGCCTGTCCGTCGACGTTGAGCGGGCAATGGCTGGCGGCGATCAGGCCGGGCAGATAGGGCTGAATCTGGGCGGAGGCGATCGCTGGCTGGGTGGCGAGAAAGTCGTAAGGCATGGGTTCGCCACCTTCGTCCATTTCGTCGAGCAACGCGAGGGTTTCCTGCCGCGGGCCGCTGGTCGATTGCCAAAGCAGCAGTGTTGGCAACTTGCGACGTTCCGGCGGCAGACAGGCCAGCGCGCCGACCAAGGTCAGTTGCGTCAGGGCGGCGGCGCGGCGTAACGGTTTGCCGAGCGTGGCGCGAACGGCGTCAGCCAGTTCGGCCGGCGTGAAAGTCTGGTTGAGGCAGGCATGCAGGTGGCTCATGCGCGCTCCACGACCAGGTTGGCCAGGCCGCCGCCGAAGCCGATCAGGTTGAGCAGCAGGCGGTCGATGTGCCGGGGCTCGACGGACAGCGTCGGCGACAGACCGATGTCTGGGTCAATTTCGGAAAAGCCGGGCGTGCCTGGAATGAAACCGGCGTCGAGGCAGGCGAGCAGGGCGCTCAACTCGGCAATGCCGCTCGCGCCCAACGTGTGGCCGAGATAAGGCTTGAGCGAGACGAGCGGCGGCAACGCATCCCCAAACACCTGGCGCAGGGCATTGGCTTCGGCGAGATCGGTGCCGGGCGAGCCGGCGGCTTGCAGCTTGATCAGTTGAATATCGGCCGGCTCGGTTTTTGCCGTTTTCAGACAGTGCACCGCAGCAGCGGCAATCGGGCCGCCTTGCGGGTCGGGGCCGGTGGTCGAATAGGCGTCGAGCCCGACACTCAGGCCGGCAATGCGCCAGGCGCCGGGCTGGGCAGTGAGATGCACGGCGGCCAGCGCTTCGCCGAGGACCAAGCCGTTGCGCTGGCGGTCGAAGGGGCGACAGACATCGGGCGAGAGCAATTCCATCGAGGCGAAGCCAGCCAAGGTGCTGGCGTTGGCGAGTTCGACGCCGAGCACCAGCGCGTCGTCGATGATGCCGGCGGCAATCAGTGTGGCGGCGGCATCCAGTGCCGAAAAGCCTGAAACGCAGGCGTTGGAAAAACAGGTGCGCGAGCCGCTCAGGCCGAGCCAGTTCGCCAGCTCATCGGCAAAGGAGGCGCAGGCGCGCGGCAGGTCGAAGTACTGCCTTTGCTGCTCGAAGAGGCCCATCTGGAACGAGGAGGAGGCAACGAAGAGCGGCGTCTCGGCGGCCAGCCCAGACAATTGGGCACGCAGGGCAGCGCAGGCTTGTTCGGCCCGTTTCAGCCAATCGTTCTCGGCAAACGGCAGGGCGAAATAGGGAAACGTCCGCTCGCCCAGACGTCGCTGCGCACAGGCTGTTTCACCGGCCAGGATTGCTACTGTCGCCTCGACGACCGACAGTCCGCGGGCGCTGACCAGCGCATTTGCGGCGAGATGGACCGGGCGACTCATCCGCGCGTGGTGAGCCAGGCGGCGAGATGGTCGGCCAGCGTACCGACATTGGCCATGACGCGGCGGGTTTCCTTGCTGTCCGGCAGGCGCAGGCCGTATTTCTTCTTGATCGCCATCGAGACTTGCAGGGCGTCGAGCGAATCGAGCTGGAGTGGGGCTTCGGAGCCGAACAGGAGTTCGTCGTCGCGGATGGAGTCCGGGTCGCAATCCTTGTCGCAGGCTTCGACGATCAGTGCTTTGAGTTCATGGCGCAGGTCGGCGGTCATGGGGTTTCGCGGTGATTGAGCCAGACGGCGGCGAGCAGGGCGGTGGCCGCGCAGGCAAGCAGAAGGGAAAGGCTGGGCAGGATGGCGACGAAGCCGCCGTGGCGCAGCATCACGGTATGGAATCCGTCGAGGCCCCAGGCCATGGGCGAGAAGGCGGCGACAGTCTGCATCGTGGCCGGCATCATGAACCTCGGTACCATGATGCCGCCGATGGCGCCCATCAGGATGTTGCCGATGCCGCCGACGACCACCGCCTGCTGCGTCGTGCGGGCCAGCGTGGCGACCAGCAGCGCACAGGAAACGGCGGCCAGGCTGACGGCGGCGGCGACCAGCCACCATAGCGCCAGGCTACCGCCCGTCGGCATGACCAGCGCTTCGCCGCCGAGCAGCGGCACGACATGGATGCCGACCAGCACCATCAGTACCGCCTGAATCTGATTGACCACGAAATACGGCAGCAGCTTGCCGGCCAGCACATGGCGGAAAGGCAGACCCATCGCGGCCAGGCGTTGCAGCGTACCCTGCTGGCGCTCGCCGACGAAGAGCGCCGACATCGGCACGACGACGAAGAACATGGCAAAAACCAGCCATGCCGGCACGTTCTGCTGGACGGAAGAGGGCGGGCGCACATTACGTTCGTTTTGGACGGCTTCGCTGAGGATTTCGTCCGGCCAATCGCGTTCGCCGCTGGCGCCGGCGGTGGGCAGGCCGAACAGCTTGCCGGCGCTGCGGGTCAGTTCGTCGGCGCGCACCGCGCCCAAAGCAGCCGCCGTCTGGTTGCGGAAAGCGAGTTGCAGCGCCGGATTGAGCGTCGGGTCGACGAGCAGCGTCAGCGGCACGGTCGGCTGTCCATCGACACCGCCGGGCGCCAGCAGGCGCTCGCCGAAGCCTTTGGGCAGGATCAGCGCCAGTGCGACCTGGCTCTGGCGAATGGCGGCGCGGGCGGCGGCATCGCTATCTTCCACCGTCACCCGGCGGAAAGCTGCCTTGTCGAGACGACGGATCAAGGCCTGCGAATGGGCGCTATGGTCGAGATCGACCACGGTGTAAGCAACATTGACCGAGGCACCCGGCGAAAAGGCATCGTGCAGCGCCAGGGTCATGACCAGGATGAAGATCACCGGCATCAGGAAGAGCGCGGCGAGGCCGTGCCGGTCGCGCAGCAGGGCGAGGGTTTCCTTGCGCCAGAGGGCGGTCAAACGGCGCATGCTTCAGTCCCTCAGCGAGCGTTGGGTGAGCCGCATGAACACCTGCTCCAGGTTCGGCCGGCCGACATGCAGGCGCAGTGGTTCGCTGCCGGCGGCGGCCAGTGTGGCGAGGGTTTCGCTCACTGCTGCGGTGCACTGCACTTTTTTGGCAAAAACCAGCGGCGCGATTTCTTCAGCGGCAAGTTGTTCAAGCAAACCGGCGGACGGCGGCGCGGCCAGCTGGAATTCCATCTGCTGGCCCTCCACACCGAGCAGTTCGTCCAGCGTGCCCTCGGCCAGCACCTGGCCACGGTCGAGAATGGCGAGCCTGGCGCACAGGTTTTCCACCTCTTCCATGTAGTGGCTGGTGTAGATCACCGTGGTGCCGCGCACCGGCAGCGTGGCGATGGCATCGAGCAGGAAACGCCGCGACTGCGGATCGACGCCGACGGTGGGCTCGTCGAGCAGCAACAGGCGCGGCCGGCCGAGCAGGCCGATGGCCAAATTGAGACGGCGACGCAGGCCGCCGGAGAGCTGCTCGGCGCGTTTGTCGGCGACTTGCTCCAGGCGGGCGAAAGCGATCGCCTCGGCGACCCGCTCCTCGGCCAGCGCTGTAGGCAGATCAAGAATGCCGGCGAAGAAGCGCAGGTTCTCACGCACACTGAGCATCGGGTAAAAGGCGTAATCCTGCGGCACCAGCGCGACGGCAGCCGGATCGGCGGCGCGTTGCTCGGCCAGGGTACGGCCATCGAGCTTTATTTCCCCGGATTGCACCTTGAACAGGCCGGCGAGCAAGGAGATCAGTGTCGTCTTGCCAGCGCCGTTCGGGCCGAGCAGGCCATAGACGCCGCCATCCGGAATGCGCAGCGAGACATCGCGCAGGGCCGGGCCGTGGGCATCCCGATAGGCATGGCTCAGGCCGGCGATATCGAGCATCAGAGGGCGCGCCGCAGATCGCGGAAGAAGGTTTGTTCGCGGTCGGCGATGCCGCGCAGCTTGTCGCCCAGCGTCGGCATGTGCAGCGGATCGCGGTTACGGATCATGCGTGCGGTAGCGAGGGCGAACTCGCGCCATTCGTCGCCGATGTCGATCAGGGTGTCGGCCAGTTCGTTGAACGTCGGCTTGGCCAGTTTCTCGGCGACTTCCTGCAGGAAGGCTGCGTAGATGAAACGGAAGCCACCGCCGCCGGTGCCGATTTCTTCCTGCATGCGCACGACCTGGCCGATGAAAAGCTTGGTCTGCTCCGGGTTGCCGGCCGCATTCTGGCCTTCGATGGCCTTGGCCAGCCGACGGATGCCGCGCACGCCGATGATGGGCAGCGGCGAGTCGAGCATGATGCGTGTCGTTTTCTTGATCGCCTTGGGCAGGGCCTTGGCCCAGTTCGGCTCTTGCGGCTTATTCTCGGCATAATAGAGCAGCCCCTTGGGCGCCAGCGCGCCGCGCGCGAAGCGGGCCTTGGCAAGATCGACCGCTGGGCAGGTCACCGGCTCTTCGCCGACGGGGTCGGACAGCAGGTAGTCGCCGCTGGCGGCATCTCGCCCGTAAGCCAGTACGTTGTGAGCATTGAAGTGAAAGCGCAGGTCCGGCGGCATGTAGGGCAGCCAGAAGACCGAGGTTTGCAGGCCGACGACCTTGCCTTCGCTGAGCAACGCGTCAAGACGCTGTTCCGCGGCTTCCTGCGAGCGGAAGGTCTCGAAGCGCATCTTCAGGCCGAGCGGCTTTTGCAGGCCCTTGATGATGAACTTGGGCGGCATGCGGTAGGCGACCAGCGGCAGACCGTTGATCTTGATGATCGGCAGGTAGGCGAAGGATAGTGCCGACGACAGGCCGAAGGCCATCGCCTCGCTGAGCGGCAGGCCGAGATGGCGCACCATCGAGGAAATCACGCCGCTCTCGCAATGTGCCGCCTGACTGTGCTGGAAATTAGGCACGACGCTCACGGCACGGCCTTCAGTTGTTCGATGCTTAGCCCCATGGCCTCGCCGTAACGCTCGAGCAGGGCGGGCGAAAGGCGGGCGAAAATTTCCGGACGGAAATGGCGGCGAATGCGCCACTGCCAGAGCCCGGTCGCCTGCGCCAGCATCGGCACGTCCAGGCGGGCACGGTGCATGTGAACTTCGAGCGGCGAGGTCAAACCGGCTATGCAGCGGGCGCGGGCATCCTCGGCCAGGCGAACGAGGTCTTCGACGGCCTGCTGATTGACGATTTCCTCGACCTTCCAGCCACTCGACTGCACCATGCGCAGCTTGCCATCCTCGCCGCGCGCATAGAGCGCCTTGCGATGGCCGCCGAGGGTGATGTTGCCTTCCTGCGGGACGTCCTGCTCGTTCATCAGCCGGCCTGATCGACGACGGTGAGCTGCATCAGCGAACCGGTAAAACGGCCGCTCTCCGGGATGAAGCACAGGATGCGCTCGCCCTTGGCCAGGCGGCCGCTGCGGAAAAGCTCGTCGAGCATGATGTAGATCGACGCCGAGCCGGTGTTGCCCTTGGTGTGCAGATTAGTGAACCATTTTTCCTGCGGCACGATGAAGTCCTGAAGCGCCATGCAGTCGACAATAGGCTGGCGGAAGTACTCGGACGACATGTGGGGCAGGAACCAGTCCACCTGGTCTGCCGTCAGTCCGCGCTTGACCTTGGTCTGGGCCAGCACGTTGCCGAAGGTCAGTTCGACGACGGATTCGTTGAGCAAGCGGACATCCTGCTTGACCGGGAAGATCGATTGCTCGATCCATTCCGTCGGCTGATATTCCTGCCAGCCCTTGAATGCCCCATCGGCCTGCTTATCACCACCGGCGTACATGCAAACCGGTGCGTTATTGGCTTGCGAAAGGACGTCGATCCAGTCGATGCGCAATGACAGTCCTTCGACTCTGGGCGTCGGCTGGAGCAGGAGGGCACCCGCGCCATCGGAAAGCATCCAGCGCAGGAAATCCTTCTCAAAGGCGATTTCGGGATTGGTTTCGAGGGCGGCGACACGGTGTGCCGATTCCTGATCGAAGTTACGCGCCAACAGGCCGCCGGAAGCGCGCTCCGAGCCGGTGGCGACGGCGTTTTTCGCTTCGCCGGCCAGCACCGACAGCCAGGCGTATTTCAAGGCGGTGAGACCGGAAACGCAGATACCCGCGGTGGCCACCACCTCGCAGGCCGGAATGCCCAGTTCGCCATGCACCATCACGCCGTGGTTGGGCATCAATTGGTCGGGGCAGGAGGTGCCGCAGGCGAGGCAGTCGATGGAGTCGATGGCAAAGCCTTCGGCTTGCAAACGGCGAATCGCCTCGGCGGTGAGTTCGGCGTTGGAGTGGGTGAATTGGCCGGTGGCCGGATCGACGGCGTAATGGCGTTGCCGTATGCCGTTGCTGCGCAGGACGACCCGGCGGGCGCGAGAAGGCTTGCCACCAACCATGCCGAGAACTTTTTCGATGTCGTCATTGCCGACGGGCGCGTTCGGCAGGAAAGCCGACGTATTGTTGATATAGACCGCGCGGTTAAGAGGCATATTTGTGCAGATTGAATTCTTGCGAACCGGAGGGTTGTTCGAGCTCTTCCTTCAGGCGCGCCAGGCGCGGCCGAAGAACGGGCGAAAGCAACCATTGTAACAATAGGGACAAGGGAACCACCGAGATCACCATCACAATGAGATAGGTGGCAAACACGGCGAGAATCGGACGGCGCCGCCATTGACCGCGTTGGCCGAAGGCTCGGATCAGCCGCGACCAGATACGAAAGGCCCGGAAGGCGGCACGCTCACTCAGCGCCAGGCGCGGAATCACGGTGACGGCGCGGAGGCCGCTCAGCATTGCAGCGTCGCCGGCTTCCTGGTTTTGCTCCAGGGCCTCGGCCAACGCGTGACCGAAGCGCGCAGCCCCTTCGATTTCTGTGGGCGCCACGCCGGCCGGTGGCAGGCCGAGCCAAGCATTGCGCTTACCGGTCAGCACCCAGCGCGGTGTGGTGATGAAGGTGGCCAGCGGGTGCCCCTGGTCGGTAAAGGCAATATGGTCGCGCAGCTTGCCGCCAGCGTCGGCGATCAGTCGCTTCATCGTTTCCTGGGCTGACAGCCACATGTTGCGGCACGCCACCAGCGTGACGACCGGCTTGCCGGCGATCAGGGCACGCCCTTCGGGACTTTTCAGGAAAGCGGTCATCGGCAGTGAAGGCGAGAGATACCAGACCTGATAGGTCAGGATGACCAGATCGAAGTCTTCGCTCGTGTCGACGTTCAGCGGCTGCAGCGGTGGCGCATCGAGCTGGACGCATTCGGGAAAGGCATCGACGAAATCGACGATCGACCAGGGCCAGGGAAATGACTTCTCCGGCATCAGGGTTTCGACATGCACCTGATGTCCGGCCGCGCGCAGGGGCGCGACGACGCGGGCAGTGATGTCGGCCAGTTGACCGGTCTGCGAATAGGTGACGACGAGAACCTTTTTCAAAGGAGGCTAAGCGGCTGAAAAACCGCGAATTCTAGCAAAACAGAGCGCATTAAACGATCAATGGAAAATTCTCTTGGAATCCCGCGGCGAGAAGATGGGCTTGGGAAATTCGCACCTTATCGGCTATCATTCTGCTTTCCCGCAGCTAGTCTTTCCATGACCAAATACGTTTTCGTTACGGGTGGTGTCGTGTCCTCTCTGGGCAAAGGCATCGCCGCCGCGTCGCTGGGGGCCATTCTGGAATCCCGCGGCATCAAGGTTACCCATCTCAAGCTCGACCCCTACATCAACGTCGACCCCGGCACGATGAGTCCGTTCCAACACGGCGAAGTGTTCGTGACCGACGACGGTGCCGAGACCGATCTCGATCTCGGCCACTACGAGCGCTTCACCAGCGCCAAGATGAGCAAGCGCAACAACTTCACGACCGGTCAGGTGTACGACACGGTACTGAAGAAGGAGCGTCGCGGCGAGTATCTGGGCAAGACCGTCCAGGTCATTCCGCATATCACCGACGAAATCAAGAGCAAGGTCAAGGCCGGTGCCGAAGGCGCCGATGTGGCCCTGGTCGAAGTCGGTGGTACGGTCGGCGACATCGAATCTCTGCCGTTCCTCGAAGCCATCCGTCAGATGGGCATCGAAGAAGGCCGCAATAACGTCTGCTACATGCACCTGACGCTGTTGCCCTATATCCCGACCGCCGGCGAACTGAAGACCAAGCCGACCCAGCACTCCGTCAAGGAATTGCGCGAAATCGGTATTCAGCCGGACATCCTGCTGTGCCGTGCCGACCGCTCGATTCCGGTCGAAGAGCGCCGCAAGATCGCCTTGTTCTGCAATGTGATGCCGGAAGCCGTGATCGAGTGCCTGGACGCCGATTCCATCTACAAGATTCCGGGCATGCTGCACGAGCAGATGCTGGACGAGATCGTCTGCCACAAGCTGGGCATCCTGGCCAAAGCGGCCGACCTGTCGGTCTGGGAAAAGCTGATCGAGGCGATGGAGCACCCGCAGAATACCGTCAAGATCGCTTTCGTCGGCAAGTACGTCGATCTGACCGAGTCCTACAAGTCGCTGATCGAAGCGATCAAGCACGCTGGCATCCATACCCGTTGCAAGGTCGATATCGAATACATCGACTCCGAGAATATTGAAAAGGAAGGCACCGGCATCCTCAAGGATATGGACGCCATTCTGGTGCCGGGCGGCTTCGGTCGTCGCGGCACCGAGGGCAAGATCGAAGCCATCCGCTACGCTCGCGAGAACAAGGTGCCTTACCTTGGCATCTGCCTCGGCATGCAGATGGCGGTGGTCGAATACGCCCGCCACGTGGCCGGCCTGAAGGGCGCCCACTCGACCGAATTCGACAGCGCGACGCCTTACCCGGTAATCGGCTTGATCACCGAATGGCTGGATGCCTCCGGCAAGATCGAGAAGCGCGGAGAGGATTCTGATCTCGGCGGTACCATGCGTCTCGGCGCCCAGGTTTGCCAGCTGAAGGAGGGCACCAAGGCCCGCGAAATCTACGGTGCCCCGGAAATCACCGAACGCCATCGTCACCGCTACGAAGTCAACAACACCCTGTTGGCCAAGCTGGAAGAGAAGGGCCTGGTCGTCGCCGGTCGTGCCCCGGGTACCGACCTGTGCGAAATGGTCGAGCTGCCGGCCGACGTCCATCCGTGGTTCGTCGCTTGCCAGTTCCATCCGGAGTTCACCTCCAATCCGCGCCAGGGCCATCCGCTGTTCTCGTCCTACGTCAAGGCCGCACTGGCCAACCAACAGGCAAAAGGCAAATGAAACTCTGCGGTTTCGAGGCTGGTCTTGACCAGCCTTTTTTCCTGATCGCCGGGCCTTGCACCGCCGAATCCGAACAGTTGTGCGTCGATGTCGCCGCACACATGAAGGAAGTCTGCGGTGCACTGGGTATTCCGTACATTTTCAAGGCTTCCTACGACAAGGCGAACCGCAGCTCCGGCAAATCGGTGCGCGGCCCCGGCATCGAGGGCGGTTTGAAGATTCTCGAAGCGGTACGCGCCCAGGTCGGCGTGCCGGTGCTGACCGACGTGCATAGCGAAGCCGATGTGCCGACGGTCGCCTCGGTCGTCGATGTATTACAGACGCCGGCCTTCCTGTGCCGCCAGACCGATTTCATCCATGCCGTCGCCTCGTGCGGCAAGCCGGTGAATATCAAGAAGGGCCAGTTCCTGGCGCCGGGCGACATGAAGAATGTGGTCGACAAGGCAAGGGAAGTGAATGGCGGCGCCGACAACCTCATGGTCTGCGAACGCGGCGCCTCTTTTGGCTACAACAATCTGGTGTCCGATATGCGCTCATTGGCGATCATGCGCGAGACCGGTTGCCCGGTGGTGTTCGATGCCACGCACAGCGTGCAATTGCCGGGCGGGCAGGGCACTACGTCCGGCGGGCAACGCGAATTCGTCCCGGTGCTGGCTCGCGCTGCGGTCGCGGTCGGTATCTCCGGTCTGTTCATGGAAACCCATCCCTATCCCGAAAAGGCCTTCTCCGACGGTCCGAACAGCTGGCCGCTGGCGCGCATGGAAAGCCTGCTCAAGACCTTGGTGGCTCTCGATAAAGCGGTCAAATCGGCGGGCTTCGAGGAGTTGAAGTGAGCCAGAAAGGCTATCTGATTGCCGAAGCCAAGGTTTCCGACATCACCGCCTACGAGGTCTACAAGGATTTGGCGCAGACCGCTATCGCCCAGTATGGCGGCCGCTATCTGGTGCGCGGCGGTGCTGTCGAAATGCTCGAGGGTAACTGGAAGAACATTCCGCGTCTGGTGATTGTTGAGTTCGATTCGGTCGATCAGGCAAAACGCTTTTATCATTCGCCCGAATATCAAGCTGCCCGCAAGGCGCGCGAAAATGCCGCGGAAATGAACATGCTGGTTGTGGCCGGTATTGAGAATTTAGTTTAAGTAGTTAGTTCAACCTTCTGATAATAAGGAAGAAATATGAGTTCCATCGTTGATGTAGTTGCACGAGAGATTCTGGATTCCCGTGGCAATCCCACGGTCGAAGCCGACGTTCTGCTGGAATCCGGCGTCATGGGTCGCGCGGCCGTTCCGTCCGGTGCTTCCACCGGTTCACGCGAGGCCATCGAGCTGCGCGACGGCGACGCTTCCCGTTACCTCGGCAAGGGCGTCATGCAGGCCGTTGAAAACATCAATACCGAGATTTCCGAAGCCATCATCGGTCTCGATGCCCAGGAACAGGCCTTCATCGACCAGACCATGATCGAGCTGGACGGTACCGACAACAAGTCCCGCCTCGGCGCCAACGCCATCCTGGCCGTCTCGATGGCAGTCGCCAAGGCGGCTGCCGAAGAATCCGGCCTGCCGCTGTATCGCTACTTTGGGGGCATGAGCCCGATGCAGATGCCGGTGCCGATGATGAACATCATCAACGGTGGCGAGCATGCCAACAATAGCCTGGACATCCAGGAATTCATGGTGATGCCGGTTTCGGCCAACACCTTCCGCGAAGCCCTGCGTTGCGGCGCCGAAATCTTCCACGCACTTAAGAAGCTGCTGGACAAGAAGGGCCACTCGACCGCCGTCGGCGACGAAGGCGGCTTCGCCCCGAATCTGGGCAGCCACGCCGAAGCCCTGCAACTGATCATGCAGGCCATCGAGAACGCCGGTTACGTGCCGGGTCAGGACGTGCTGCTGGCGCTGGACTGCGCCGCTTCGGAGTTCTACAAGGACGGCAAGTACCACCTGTCCGGCGAAGGCCTGCAGCTGACCGCTGCCCAGTTCGTCGACTACCTCGCCAACCTGGCCGACCAGTTCCCGATCGTTTCGATTGAGGACGGCATGGCCGAAGGTGATTGGGACGGCTGGAAACTGCTGACCGACCGCCTGGGCGACAAGGTTCAGATTGTTGGTGACGACCTGTTCGTGACCAACACCAAGATCCTGAAGGAAGGTATTCAGAAGGGCATCGCCAACTCCATCCTGATCAAGATCAACCAGATCGGCACCCTGTCCGAAACCTTCGCCGCGATCGAAATGGCCAAGCGTGCCGGCTACACCGCCGTGATCTCGCACCGTTCGGGCGAAACCGAAGACAGCACCATCGCCGACATCGCCGTCGGCCTGAACGCCGGCCAGATCAAGACCGGTTCGCTGTCCCGTTCCGACCGTATCGCCAAGTACAACCAGCTGCTGCGCATCGAGGAAGATCTCGGCGATACCGCTTCCTACCCGGGGCGCGAAACCTTCTACAACCTGCGTTGATGCCTGAATGCGCTGGCTGACGGTCGGCCTCCTCGTACTGATCGGCCTCCTGCAATACCCGCTGTGGTTGGGTAAGGGAGGCTGGTTGAAGGTATGGGAGTACGACCGGCAATTGCAGGCGCAGAAGGATGTCACCAGGAAGCTGGAAATCAGGAATGCGGGCCTCGACGCCGAGGTCCGCGACTTGAAGCAAGGCTACGACGCCATCGAGGAACGCGCCCGCTTTGAGTTGGGCATGATCAAGCAGGACGAAACCTTCGTCCAGATACCGGAAAAAGTTCCCGGAAAAGCCGCCAAATAAGGCGTGCACCGCAGTAGTCAGCATCTATGACCTCCGTTAGAATGAACTCACTCCCCCAGAGGTTCATCAGGAGAACAATATGCTGCTCAAGGCTGGCGAAAGCGCTCCGAAGTTCAGTTTGCCGGATGCCGATATGGAGAGCATCGATCTGGCAACCTTCCATGGCAAGAAGCACATCGTGCTGTTTTTCTACCCGAAGGACGGAACGCCATGCTGCACCAAGGAAGCAACCGATTTCTCGGATCACGAGGAAGATTTCAAACGTCAGAACTGCGTGCTGTTCGGCATCAGTCGGGATGACTGCCTGAAACACGCGGAATTTCGCGACAAGGAAGGCATCGGCATCGAGTTGCTTTCCGATACCGAAGGCGCCGTCTGCAAGCAATACGGCGTCTGGCAGGCCAAAGAGGTGGATGGCCACAAGAAATTCGGCATCGTCCGCTCCACCTTCATCATCGATCGCGACGGCGTCATCCGCCACGCGCTCTACAACGTCAATTACAAGGGCCATGCACTCGACGTGCTGCGCCTGGTCAAGGAACTCAATTCATGAACATGCAGGTTGCCAAGAATACCGTCATCACCCTCGACTACCACGTCACCGATCCCGATGGCGAGGTCGTCGATGAAGGCCGCGAGCCGCTGGTGTACCTGCACGGCGGCTACGACGACATCTTCCCGAAGATCGAGGAAGCGCTGCAGGGCAAGAAGATCGGCGAATCGGTTCAGGTCAAGCTGCAGCCGGATGAGGCCTTCGGCGAATACGACTCCAGCCTGGTACAGATCGAGCCGCGTAAGGATTTCCCCAAGGAGCTGCAGGTCGGCATGCAGTTCGAAGGCGGCCCTGAAGATGGCGAAGAGGACGATTTCGTCATCTATCGCGTGACCGACATCGAGGGTGACAAGGTTGTGCTCGACGGCAACCATCCGCTTGCCGGCATGGCCCTGGTTTTCACTTGCACAGTCACGGCGGTTCGCCCGGCCAGCACCGAAGAGGTCGAGCACGGCCACGTCCATAATCCGGACGACGAAGGCGAAACCTGCCACTAAGCCGCAGAATCACCGATAAGAAAAAGCCCGCTCGTGCGGGCTTTTTTCATGGGGTCGGCGCGGGTGGCCACGGATGCATCGCGTGGCGCAGACTGTTGCCGTCGAGCGTTACCTTCGTCCAACCCATAGAGGGATAACCAAAGGTTTCGATGCGGGTGAAATTGGCGAGAGGTTTTCCCTGCTCGTCCCGCAAAGGGTGATCGATACGGGCGGTATGGGTGTCGCCATGAACGGCAAGCACCAGACCGCCGAAATGGGCGGTTTCATGGCGTAGCTGTTTCAGAAACTCGGCGTAGCCCTGATGTGGCAAGCCTTGCGCGTAATGCTTGAAACCGGGATTGGCCTGGAAAAGCAGGACGATGGCGCTCAGTTTCTCGGCTCTCGCCTGCGCGAAGCTGTCCTTCATCCAGGTGAGCACGACGGGGTTACGTTGTTGAAACTCGGCACTGGGCACCTCGGTCATTCCCCAGTTGTTGTTGCTACCCGGAAGGTTCAGGGCGACGAACATCACTCCGCCGCGTATGAAGCGGAAGTGCTCCGGATAGGCACCGCCAGGCTGGCGCTCGACGCGGAAACGTTTCTGGCCAAGCGTTTCGGGAAACGGCCAGAACAGACTGCGCAATTTGTTCAGGCGTTCCAGCGGGTCGTAGCTGCCGTTCGACAGACGGTCGCAGTCGGTCCACTCGTTGTCGCCCGGAACGTAAACAAACGGCAGATGGCTGGCGTCGAACAAACTCAGACGATCGACGAACAGGCTGTCGTCGCAACGTTCCTGCCCACCCTTGATGTCGCCGACATGGACGACGAAATCGACGCCGCTGTCGGCGATGTCGTTTAATATGCCCGGCAACTGTGCGCGTTCGCGGGCAGAATAGGGGGTATCGCCGATTGCCGCGAAGCTGATCGCTTCGGCCCGCGCCAGCGCCGCTAGCAGGAGCAGGCACACGGCGAGCCAGGGCTTCATCGGAGCTGGCCTTTCAGCGCGTAGAGCGCATCGAGCGCTTCGCGTGGGGTCAGGCTATCCGGGTCGATGCTTGCCAGTTGCTCGAGCGCCGGATGCAGTTCCGGTTCATTGTCCGGCTCGGTGACGTCACCTTGGGCGAAAAGATCGGGTTGCAGCGGGTCCACCGCAGCACGCTGCTCGAACTCGCGCAATTGCTTGCGCGCCGCGCGCACCACGCTGCCGGGAATGCCAGCCAACGCCGCCACCTGGATCCCGTAGCTCTGGTTGGCCGGACCTTCCTCTACCGCGTGCATGAAGACGATACGGTCGTTGTGCTCCACCGCACCGAGATGGACGTTGGCCAGCTCTGAATATTCGTGCGACAGACGGGTCAGCTCGAAGTAGTGCGTGGCGAACAGCGTCAGGCTGCGGTTCTTCTCAATGAGGTGGCGCAGGATGGCGAAGGCCAGCGACATGCCGTCGAAGGTCGAGGTGCCGCGGCCGATTTCGTCCATCAACACCAGGCTTTGCGCCGTGGCATGGTGCAGGATGGCGGCAGCCTCGGTCATTTCGACCATGAAAGTCGAACGCCCGGAGGCCAAATCGTCGGAAGCCCCGATGCGGGTGAAAATGCGATCCAGCGGGCCGAGCACGCAGCGCGTCGCCGGCACGTAGCTGCCGATGTGGGCGAGCAGGGCGATCAGGGCCACCTGACGCATGTAGGTCGATTTACCGCCCATGTTCGGGCCGGTGATCAGCAACAGGCGGCGGTTGTCGGCGAGCAGGCAATCGTTGGCGATGAAGCTCTCGGCGCTCTGCGCGAGCTCGTTTTCGACCACCGGGTGGCGGCCGCCTTCGATGGAAAGCGCTGTTTCCTCGACGAATTCCGGCTTGCACCAGTTACGCTTCAACGCCGCTTCGGCAAAACCAGCCAGCAAGTCGAGTTGCGCGACGGCGCGGGCGATGACCTGCAATTGCGGCACCACCGGCAGCAAGGCATCGAGTATCTGTTCGTAGAGCAACTTTTCCCGCGCCAGCGAGCGTTCCTGCGCCGACAGCGCCTTGTCCTCGAAGGCTTTCAGCTCGGGCGTGATGTAGCGCTCGGCGTTCTTCAGTGTCTGGCGGCGGCGGTAATCGTCGGGAATCTTGTCGACATTGGCGTGCGTAACCTCGATGTAGAAGCCATGGACCTTGTTGTATTCCACCTTGAGGCTAGAAATGCCGGTGCGCTCGCGTTCGCGCACTTCCATATCAACCAGGAAGGCGCCGCAGTTGTCGTTGAGCGAGCGCAGTTCGTCCAGGTCGGTATCGAATCCCGGCGCGATGACGCCACCGTCGCGCACTTGCGCGCCCGGCTCGGCGGCGATGGAACGGATCAGCAGATCGAGTGCTTCGGCCGGCGCATCGAGCTCGGCGAAAAATTGCGTGAGCAGTGGCGATGGCGTGTCGGCGATAGGGGCTCGCAGCGCCGGCAGGCGGGCCAGCGATTCTCGCAGGCTGGCCAGATCGCGCGGGCGGGCGTTACGCAGCGCAATGCGGCCGGCAATGCGCTCGATATCGGCGATGCCGCGCAGCGCCTTGCGCACTTCGCCGGCCAGTCGGCCGTAGTCTTCGAGCAGCGCTTCGACCGCGCCGTGGCGACCGGCCGGCGTAGCGCGGTCGCGCAGCGGGTGATGCAGGGTATGGCGCAGCAGGCGCGAGCCCATGCTGGTCACGCAGTTGTCGAGCAGCGAGAAGAGTGTCGGCGAGGGCTGGCCGCGCAGGGTTTCAGTCAGCTCCAGATTGCGTCGCGTGGCGAGATCGAGGCCGAGATAGGCACCTTCGATTTCCACCGTCAGGCCGCGCAGATGCGGTAGCTTGCCCGATTGCGTTGCCTGGGCGTATTGCAGCAGCGCCCCGGCGGCGGCGACAGCTGGCTTCAGCCCCTCGGCACCGAAACCGGCGAGTGAGGCGACTTCGAATTGGTCGCAAAGCAGGCGCCTGGCGGAGTCGAAGTCGAAATACCAGTCGGGCTGGCGCGTGCAGGCGACGGTGCCGCCAAAATTGGGCGTCCAGCTTTCCGGATAGAGGATTTCAGCCGGGCGGATGCGCTCCAGCGTGGCGGCGATCTGCTCGGCCGGCACTTCGATCAGGATGAATTCGCCGCTGGCCAGATTGAGTCGGGCGATGCCTGCCGTATTGCGTAGCGTAGTCACGGCGAGCAGCCAGATGTCCTGCTTGTCGTCGATCAGCGCCGCGTCGGTCAAGGTCCCCGGTGTGACGATGCGCGCCACGGCGCGTTCGACCGGCCCCTTGCTCGTCGCCGGGTCGCCGATCTGCTCGCAGATGACCGCCGATTCGCCCAGTTTCACGAGGCGCGCCAAATAGGGTTCCAACGAGTGGAACGGCACGCCGCACATCTTGATCGGTACGCCGGCCGACTGGCCGCGCGTGGTCAGCGTGATGTCGAGCAGGCGCGCCGCTTTTTCCGCATCCTCGTAGAACAGCTCGTAGAAATCGCCCATCCGGTAGAACAACAGCGTGTTCGGATGGTTCGCTTTCAGCGCCAGATATTGGCGCATCATCGGCGTGTGCTTAGCGAGATCGGATGCTGCGGTGGACATGGAAAAAAGGCAAAAAATGGAGCGGGGCGCCATTGTCCCATCATCGGGCGGGGGCTGCCAGCCTTGCCTTTCGGCGGCTAGCCATGCCTTACACTGGCGGTTGCAAAGAAAGGAGGCAAACAATGGCAGTCCGTGAAATCCTGCGCATGGGCGATCCACGCCTGTGGCAAAAGGCCGAGCCGGTGCGTGAATTCGGTACGCCGGCATTGGCGACCTTGATCGAGGACATGTTCGACACCATGCGCGCCGCTGGCGGCGTGGGCCTCGCCGCACCGCAGATCGGCGTCGGCTTGCAGTTGGTCATTTTCGGCTTCGAGCGCAGCGCGCGCTATCCCGATGCCGAGGCGGTGCCGCAAACGATCTTGCTGAATCCGGAAATCACCGCCTTACCTGGCGATGAGGTCGCCGGCTGGGAAGGCTGCCTGTCGGTGCCCGGCCTGCGTGGTGAGGTGTGGCGGCCAGAGCGCATCCGTTACACCGGCTTCGACCCGCTGGGCGAACGCATCAAGCGTGAAGTCTCAGGCTTTCATGCCCGTGTCGTGCAGCACGAGTGCGACCACCTGGACGGCATCCTGTACCCCATGCGCATCCGCGATTTCACGCGCTTCGGATTTACCGACGTGCTTTTTCCGGAATTGGCCTGACCGTCCGAATCAAGCGCAACGGAACTCGATGAGGTGGGGGCCGCCGGCGTCGAGCGCCTGGCGTAATGCGGCAATCAGCCCTGCGCCGTCGACGGCACGGGCGTAGCCCAAGCCGAACGTTTGAGCAACAGCCGCAAAATCGATCTGTTGCGGTGTACGCCAGCCCAACTCGAATTCTGGCAAAGCGGCTTGCGGCAGGTGATCGAAGATGCCGCCACCGCCGTTGTTGAAAACGACGATGACGGCATTCATGCCTTGCGCCAAGGCCAGGCCGCCGAGATCGTGCTGGGTCGTCAGGTCGCCGAGCAGGGCAACGACGCATCCGTTCGCCGCGGCAATACCGAGCGCCGTCGACACATTGCCGTCGATGCCGCTCGCCCCGCGATTGCCGAACAGACGGAGCGGCTTGCTGCCCTTGCCGGAGTGCGAATCCAGTTGGCGAATCAGCAGCGAATTGCCGATGAAGAGTGAAGTATTTGCCGGCAGTTCATTCAGCAAGGCGGTGGCCGGCCATGGGGCAGACGCGGTTTCCTCGGCATCGCGTTGCAATACTTCCTGCGTCCACGCCTCGTTCGCCGCATCGAAGGGCAATTGAAGCAAGGCCTGGCAAACCGCCAACGGGTCGGCGCGCACGATGTGGGTGAGGCGATGACCAGGGTCCGACCAGCGTGGCGTGGCTTCGACCAGCATCTGGATCTCCGCACGGGCCACATAGGCCTGCAGGTTGCGCGTCACGGGGTAGGCGCCAAAGCGCAACACCCATTGCGGCGTGTGGCCGTTGACGAAATCCGCATCGTTCAGCCAGCTGTTGTAACGCACACAGAGGCGCTCCTCCGTCTTCTGGCCGAAGCGCAGGTTGGACAAGGGCTCGGCCAGGATGGGGCAAGCGAGGTGCCGTGCGAATCGATTTAACGATTCCGCAAATTCCGGCTGCTGCGGCATTTCGCCGCAAACGATGGCGCCGGGCCGTCCGGCAATGCTGACCAGCCAATCGCGCAGGACCGCAGGATCGGGTTGCTGATGCGGCGGCGCGATGCGGATTGGTGGGAACGTCGGCGACGGCAACGCTTCTACCGGAACGAGCGGTTCGCGGAATGGCAGATTCAGATGCACCGGACCGGGCAAGGGCCATGTTGCCTGTTCGACGACTCGGGCAGCCAGACGCTGCAAATACGCCGGATCGAAATGCTCGTCGGGTGTGCCCAGGGCATGGCTGGCACGGACATGTTTGCTGAACAAGGACGTCTGCTCGATGGTCTGGTTGGCGCCAACGCCGTGCAATTCAGGCGGCCGATCGGCCGAAAGCAGCAATAGCGGATGCCCGGCCTGACTGGCCTCGATGACCGCCGGATGCCAATTGGCCGGCGCACTGCCCGAGGTGGCGACGACGATGACCGGTTGCCGCGTCGCTTTGGCGATGCCCAGGGCGAAGAAAGCGGCACTGCGTTCGTCCACCACCACGTGGCACGTCAGCCCGGACTGGCGCAGGGCGGCCAGGGTCAGCGGCGTCGAACGCGAACCGGGCGACAACACTGCATGGCGCACACCGGCGGCGACCAGCTCGGCGATCAGAGTTTGCGACCAGCGATAGTTGAGGCTTCCGGTATTCATGACAGCGACTTTGCTTCGAGACAAGGGCCGGATAATGGTCCGAATCGAAAAACGCTGCAAGCTTTAGCAAGCCTGTGTTATGATGCGCGCCGTTCCGCTGCTGGCGGGACACACCGGCGCGGAGTGGTAGTTCAGTCGGTTAGAATACCGGCCTGTCACGCCGGGGGTCGCGGGTTCGAGTCCCGTCCACTCCGCCAAAAATTCAAAAAGCCAGAGCTAGCCTCTGGCTTTTTTCATTGCTGCGGTGCACCTGCCAAAAAGGCCAAAAATCAGGCCGGCACACCCAACTGATTCAAGATGGCAGCCGCCAGCACGCGCGGATCTTCGGCGCCGACGATCACTTCATTGCCCGGCAGGATGAAGGTCGGCACCATGCGGATGCCGAGATCACGGATCGACTTTTCCTCGGCACGCAATTCGTCAATATCCTCAGACGAGCCAAGGTAGTCGCCGACCACATTCACCTCGTAGCCACATTCTCCAGCCACGCGAATCAGGGTTTCCTTATCCCCGATGGCCTCGCCATTCTGGAACTGCGCTTCGAACAGTCGCTCGACCAGTGCATCGGCATTGCCTTGGCGCTGCGCCCAGCGTAGCAGGCGATGCGCTTGCAGCGTATTGGCTCTGAGCGCGATCTTCTCGAAGGCATACGACAGCCCGTAAGGCTCGCCGGCGTCCCGGACGCGCTGAAAGAGGGCCTCGACCGCCTCACGGCTGCCGAACTTGGCAATCAGGAAAGGGAGGTAGGGTTCACCTTCGGGCGGCGTATTCGGATTGAGGAAGAAAGGCTTCCACTGTGTGGAATAGGCAAAGTCGGGCCGTTCGGCACGCACCAAGGCGACAGCACGCTCCAGGCGGCGCTTGCCGATGAAACACCAGGGACAGACGAAGTCGGCGATGATGGCTATCGGGTACATGCTTGGTTTTCCGAACGGGGTAGCCAACAGACCACAGCAAACCTTCCCGGTTCCTTACGTTTCAGTCCGACTGGGAACGCCAGGCGGGCAGCGTAATGGCGTAACGGATGGCGGCGAGGCGGATTAGGAGGGTCACGACCAGCGCAGCCCAGGTGCTGACCAATGGCGACAAGTTGAGCGCCAGCGCGCCGATCAAGGTCATCGCCCCAAGCCAGGCTGCGCTGGCGTATAGCTCACCTTTCAGGAAAACCATGGGCACGTCATTACAGAGAATGTCGCGCAGAATGCCGCCGAAGACGCCCGTAATGACGCCCATCAGACTAGCCACCAGCCAGGGCGCATGCCAGAGCAGTGCGGCTTGCGTGCCGGCGACCGTGAATAGCGCCAAGCCAACGGCGTCGGGAATCAGGAAGAGGCGGGGTGGGATGTCGTAGCGACGGGCAATGAAAAAGGTCAGAAAGCCGGTAAACACGGCCACGATCAGATAGGTTTGATCGGCCACCCAGAAAACGTTCCGATCGAGCAACAGGTCGCGTACCGTCCCTCCTCCCAGCGCCGTCGCGACGCCGACCAACAGGGCGCCGACCAGGTCCATCTGCTTGCGCCGCGAATCGAGCACGCCGGTCAGTGCGCACACTGCCACGGCGGCCATGCCGACCCAGTAGAGCAGGGCGTCGGTGGCCACCTTAGCGCTGACGCTCCTTCATGGCGCGCTCGGCCTCGCGCTTGTGTTCCTTTTCGTGCTGATCGGCCCGTTTATCGTGCTGCTTCTTGCCTTTGGCCAAACCGATATCCAGCTTGATGCGGCCGCGCGAGAAATGCAGATCGAGGGGCACCAGCGTGAATCCGGCACGTTCGACCTTGCCGATCAGCTTGCCGATTTCATTGCCGTGCAACAGCAGCTTGCGGGTGCGCACGGGGTCGGGATTGACGTGTGTGGAGGCCGTCGACAACGGGGTGATATGCATGCCGATCAGGAAGATCTCACCATTGCGGATGATGACGTAGGCTTCCTTGATGTTCATGCGCCCGGCGCGGATGGCCTTGACCTCCCAGCCCTCGAGGGCGAGCCCGGCCTCGTACTTCTCTTCGATGAAGTAGTCGTGGAAGGCTTTTTTGTTGGTGGTAATGCTCATGCTGCCGGGTGATCCATTAAAATGCCGCATTCTACAGGATTCAGGAACGCTGCCGCCGCATGGCTCTGGTTGAAAAGACAGTCTTGATCGAACAGTCGGCCGAACGCATGTTCGAGCTCGTCGACCGCTGTGAGGATTACCCGGCTTTCCTGCCGTGGTGTGGCAAAACCGAGGTGAAATTCCGCGATGCCGCAAAAACAGTGGCAACGCTGCACATCAACTATCACGCGGTTAAGTCCAGTTTCACGACGGAGAACGACAAGGTTTTCCCGAGCCAGATGAATATCCGGCTGGTCGATGGCCCCTTCCGCCGACT
Source organism: Azonexus sp. IMCC34839 (assembly GCF_047047955.1). Classification (GTDB taxonomy): domain Bacteria; phylum Pseudomonadota; class Gammaproteobacteria; order Burkholderiales; family Rhodocyclaceae; genus Azonexus. The sequence goes on from NZ_CP150631.1 coordinate 674,771, forward strand.
CGAAGGCTCGTGGCACTTCAAAGCCCTGGCCGAGAATGCCTGCAAGATCGAGTTCAAGCTTCATTATGAGTTTTCAAGCAAGCTTTTCGAGAAGGTAATCGGCCCGGTGTTCAGTCATATCGCTAATACCTTCGTCGACGCCTTCGTGCGTCGCGCCAACCAGATTTACGGAGCCAGCCATGGCTGAAACCATCAGCATCGAAGTGTGTTATGCCCTGTCGAACAAGCAGGAGTTGGTCAAGCTTAGCCTGGCGGAAGGTTCAAGCTTGCAGCAGGCCGTGGAGGCTTCAGGCTTGCTCGAAAAATACCCGGAAATCGACCTGAAGAAAAACAAGTTCGGCATCTGGAACAAGCTTTCTAAAGCCGACTCAGTCTTGCGCGACAAGGATCGTATCGAAATCTACCGGCCGTTGATCGCCGACCCGAAGGAGGTGCGCAAGCAACGCGCTGCGGAGGGCAAGGTCATGAAAAAAGGCGCCGGGGATGCCGACGCCTCGGAAGCCTAACAAAGCCGACACGCTATTTGCATGACTCCGCCATGAATCTGCGAGCACGCTCCATCTCCTGCTCGCGTTGCGAATTGTCCATGACTACTCGCTCGCCTTTTTCATCTAGCGTAGCCATCGGCTGGTTAGCTTCGAGGGCAGCAAGGTTGCGCCGCGCGCGATCGCAGTTCTCCTGTTTATCCTTGGCGGCGGCTTGCTCCTTCGCCTCTTTTTCAGCTTTTTCCTTGGCTTCCTGTTGGCGCTTCTTGAAGTCCATGTCTTTTTCGGCAGTCGATTTCGGCGCAGCCACCTTATCCTGACCATCCGAAGGCTTGCCAGAGTCCACTTCGCCTCGTTGCAATGGCTGATTAGCCCCTACCGTACGCGCTGACTTAGCATTGCCCGGTGGAGGTGTGTCCGAAATCACCGTTTGCCCCTGACTGTTCTTCCATTGATAAGTTTGTGCCGTTGCCGCAAATGCGCAAACCAGTGAGGTAATGCCAACTGCCAGAATCCGGGTCGTGTTCATGGTTATCGGGGTTTTGGAGAGATTTCTGTATAATACGATTTTGTGACCTTGGATTAAAGGCCATGCGACTGCTGCAAAAAGCTCTTACCTTCGACGACGTTCTGCTCGTCCCTGCACATTCCCAAGTCCTGCCGCGCGATGTCAGTCTGGCAACCAAGCTGACGCGCAACATTACCCTGAATCTGCCGTTGCTGTCCGCCGCCATGGATACCGTGACGGAAGGTCGCCTCGCCATTGCGCTGGCGCAGGAAGGCGGTATCGGCATCATCCACAAGAACCTCTCTGCTCGCGCCCAGGCAGCCGAAGTAGCCAAGGTGAAGCGTTTCGAGTCGGGCATCCTGAAAGACCCGATCACGATCCCGCCGACCATGACGGTGCGTGACGTGCTGGAAATCACCCGTCAGCACAAAATATCCGGCCTGCCGGTGATCGACAAGGCCGGCAAGGTGGTGGGTATCGTCACCAATCGCGACCTGCGTTTCGAAACCAATCTCGATCAGCCAGTCAAGGCCATCATGACGCCGAAGAAGCGTCTGGTTACGGTCAAGGAAGGTGCCAGCGTCGAGGAGGCCAAGGAACTGATCCGCACCCATCGCCTCGAGCGCGTGCTGGTCATCGACGACGAATTCCATCTGCGCGGCCTGATCACCGTCAAGGACATCCTCAAGTCCACCGAACATCCGCTGGCCAACAAGGATTCCTCCGGTCGTCTGCGTGCTGGCGCGGCTGTCGGCGTCGGCGCAGGTACAGAAGAGCGCGTCGAGTTGCTGGCCGAAGCTGGCGTCGACGTAATCGTCGTCGATACGGCGCACGGTCACTCGCAAGGTGTGCTGGATCGCGTCGAATGGGTGAAGAAGAATTTCCCGCATATCGAAGTCGTCGGCGGTAACATCGCCACGGCAGATGCTGCCATGGCGCTGGTCGATCGCGGCGCTGACGGCGTCAAGGTCGGTATCGGCCCCGGCTCGATCTGCACCACGCGTATCGTTGCCGGTGTCGGCGTGCCGCAGATCACCGCCATCCAGAACGTTTCCGAAGCCCTCAAGGGCACCGGCGTGCCGATGATCGCCGACGGCGGTATCCGCTACTCCGGCGACATCGCCAAGGCCATTGCCGCCGGTGCCAACGCAGTCATGCTTGGCGGCCTGTTCGCTGGCACCGAGGAAGCGCCGGGCGAAGTCGAATTGTTCCAGGGGCGTTCCTACAAGTCCTACCGCGGCATGGGTTCGCTGGGCGCGATGCAGGCCGGCTCCTCGGATCGCTACTTCCAGGACAATACCGCCAACGTCGACAAGTTCGTGCCAGAAGGCATCGAAGGCCGCGTTCCTTACAAGGGTTCCGTCCTGGCGGTCATCCACCAGTTGATGGGCGGCTTGCGTTCCTCGATGGGTTATCTCGGTTGCCCGACCATCGCTGAAATGCATGATCGCGCCTGCTTCGTCGAGATTACCTCCGCCGGTATCCGCGAGTCGCACGTGCACGATGTGCAGATCACGAAGGAAGCACCGAACTATCACCTCGACTGATCGTTCGATTTTGGCAGAGGGCGGCTCAGCGAGCCGCCTTTTTCATTAAAGCTCATATTTTCCGGATCTTTCCCCATGAGCCACCAGAAAATCCTCATCCTCGATTTCGGTTCCCAGGTCACCCAGCTGATCGCACGTCGCGTCCGCGAAGCCAAGGTCTTCTGCGAAATCCACCCGTACGACGTTTCCGAAGAATTCATCCGCAACTACGGCGCCAAGGGCATTATCCTCTCCGGCGGCCCGAGTTCGGTGACGGAAGGCGACACCCCGCGTGCGCCGAACGTCGTTTTCGAGTTGGGTATTCCGGTGCTCGGCATCTGTTACGGTATGCAGACCATGGCGCAGCAGTTGGGCGGCAAGGTGATGACGGCCGAAGCAGCCGGCAAGGCTCGCGAGTTTGGATATTCCGAAGTCCGTGCTCACGGTCACACCGCCTTACTGAACGATATTGCCGATTTCTACACGACCGAAGGCCATGGCATGTTGAAGGTCTGGATGAGCCATGGCGATTCTGTCATGGAACTGCCGCCCGGCTTCATCAAGATGGCCTCGACGCCGTCCTGCCCGATTGCCGGCATGGCCGACGAGCAACGCAAGTTCTACGCCGTCCAGTTCCACCCGGAGGTGACCCATACGGTCAAGGGGCGCGCCATCCTTGAGCGTTTCGTGCACGGCGTTTGCGGTTGCCCGAGCGACTGGGTGATGGGCGACTACATTGCCGAGGCTGTCGAGGCGATCCGTCAGCAGGTGGGTGATGAGGAGGTGATTCTCGGCCTGTCTGGCGGCGTCGATTCGTCGGTGGCAGCAGCACTGATTCATCGTGCCATCGGCGACCAACTGACCTGCGTTTTCGTCGATCACGGCCTGCTGCGCCTGAACGAAGGCGACATGGTGATGGAGATGTTTGCGCGTAACTTGGGCGTCAAGGTCATCCGCGTCGATGCGGTCGACGATTTCATGGGCAAGCTGGCCGGCGTTTCCGACCCGGAACAGAAGCGCAAAATCATCGGCAAGGAATTCGTCGAAGTCTTCCAGGCGGAGTCCAAGAAACTTTCTGCCGCCAAATGGCTGGCGCAAGGCACGATCTACCCGGACGTGATCGAGTCGGCCGGCAAGGGCAAGAAGGGCGCGCACACCATCAAGAGCCACCACAATGTCGGCGGCCTGCCCGAAGACATGCATCTGAAGCTGCTGGAGCCGTTGCGCGAACTGTTCAAGGACGAAGTCCGCGAACTAGGCGTCGCCCTCGGCCTGCCGCGCGAGATGGTGTATCGCCACCCGTTCCCCGGCCCGGGCCTGGGCGTGCGCATTCTGGGCGAAGTGAAGCAGGATTACGCCAAGCTGCTGCAACGCGCCGATGCGATCTTCATCGACGAATTGCGCGCCACGCACGCCACCGAGCGCGATGCCGCCGCCGGTCTGTGCGGCGAGCAGGATGTCGGCAAGAGCTGGTACGACCTGACCAGCCAGGCTTTTGCCGTCTTCCTGCCGGTCAAGAGCGTCGGCGTCATGGGCGATGGGCGGACCTACGAAAACGTCGTGGCCTTGCGTGCCGTCGTCACCAGCGACTTCATGACTGCTCATTGGGCACACTTGCCGTACGAACTGCTCGGCCGGGTCTCCAACCGCATCATCAACGAAGTGCGCGGCCTCAATCGGGTGGTGTACGACGTTTCCGGCAAGCCGCCCGCCACCATCGAGTGGGAATGAGCGAAGACTTCGAGCCCTTTTTCGAAGTTGAAGTCGCCGAGCCGACAATCGGTCTCGGCGACGAGTTTTTCATGCGCGAAGCGATTTCGCTGGCGCATGCTGCCGAGTGCCTCGGTGAGGTGCCTGTCGGTGCGGTGGTGGTCAAGGATGGTCAGATCGTCGGGCGTGGTTTCAACTCGCCAATCGGCGAGAGTGACCCGACAGCACATGCCGAAATTGCCGCTTTGCGCGATGCGGCGCGCAACCTCGGCAATTACCGTTTGCCCGGCTGCGAGTTGTTCGTGACACTGGAACCCTGCGCCATGTGTGCGGGCGCCATCATGCATGCGCGTATCAGCCGCGTGATCTATGGCGCACGCGATCCCAAGACCGGGGTGCATGGCAGTGTCGTCGATCTGTTCGGTGTCGAACGACTGAATCACCACGCAACGGTGGAGGGCGGAGTATTGGCCGAAGAGTGCAGTACCTTGCTTTCGGCCTTTTTTGCCGCCCGTCGACGTAAAGCCCCATGAAACTGTTCGTTTCAGTCGCTCGGCAAAGCATGTCGCTGGTCGATGAGGCAGGGGTATTGATCAAGGAATACCCGGTCTCGACGGCCACAGCCGGGGTCGGCGAGATTTCCGGCAGCTACCAGACGCCGCGCGGACGTCACATCATTCGCGCCAAGATCGGGGCAGGGCAGCCGGAAAACACCGTTTTCGTCCGCCGTCGGCCGACCGGCGAGTTGTGGACGCCCGAATTGGCCGAGCAACACCCCGGGCGCGACTGGATACTCACCCGCATTCTGTGGCTTTCCGGTTGCGAACCGGGCTTCAATCGCCTGGGCGAACGCGACACCATGCGCCGCTATGTCTATATCCACGGCAGCCCGGAGAACGCCGAGATGGGCAAGCCAGGCTCGCATGGTTGCATCCGCATGCGCAACGCCGACATCGTCGAGTTGTTCGAGCGAATTCCCTGCTATTCGGAAGTGCTGATCAGCGAAGACTGAACCAGGCTACCGTCCGGCGCAAAACTGCGCTCATGCAGCCGCACGCTGCCTGCCTTGCTCACCCACGCCAGCGTCGAACAGCGGGTGCCGTAGGTTGCGGATTGCACGAATACTGCCGACAGGAGCCGTTCCCAATCCAGTGAGATGCCGGTCTTTGGCAGCAACTCATCGGGAGCCAAGCTACGGTCGGCCAGCAAATCGAAAAAGGCCGCGTCATCTGGCAGGTGCTGCATGGCGTTGGAGAATGCCTGGCGCGCCTGTATCAGCTTGGGCCAAGGCGTATCAAGCAAATGATTCGACAAGCCATAGACACCCGGTGCCAGCGTCCGTGCTTCTCCATCGCGATTCGAAGCATAGGTGAGCGTCTCGCCATCGGACAGCAGCAGGTTGAAGCCGGAATAGAGCGCGCCATCGATTTTCCTGGCGTACTCGATGGCGGTGGCGTCTGAGCGAAGAAACTCGCTGGTCAATGCACCGCGCGAGACAGAACCCTTGGCCATCCCCGGCTCACGCACGTTCGTGATTGCGGCGAAGCGACCGGTGACGGTCAGGCCCAGCCAGGTACCGCCCGCCTCGAGATCCCGCCCGCCGATAATCTCCGCAGCATCCGGCCAATAGCCCGCGACGGCGCTCGGTCGGGCATGGAACTCGTCGCGGTTGGCGGCGACAATCAGCGGGTAGTCAGGATGAATCCGCCAGCCGACGACGATCAGGCACATTTTTGGCCGTTTTTACGGGTGCACCGCAGCAGTCTGGATGCGGTGACCGTCACGCGACCCCAGGCAGACGTTTTCGGCGAAATTGGACTGGATAACGGCCAAACCCTCGTAACCGCCCTTCGGTGACGGCGCTGCAGTCATGACCTTGCCGCTGGCCTGATCCGGATTATCCGGGGACAACAGATCGTCGCCCGCCTGCAACGGAACGTCGCTGCTGACACGGAAGAGGTGGCGTTTGACCTTGCCGAGATATTGCGTGCGTGCCACCACTTCCTGGCCGGGATAGCAGCCCTTGTGGAAGCTGACGCCGCCGATCTTCTCGAAATCCGCCATCTGCGGCACGAACTCTTCCTTGGTGGCCAGGGTGACAAGCGGGAAAGCTGCCTGGATATCGAGCCAGCGCCAGACCGGCACACCGGTCGGCTTGGCCTTGATGCTGAGCTTTTGCCATATGGCCGCATTGGCGGCATCGGGCGCGATCACGATGTAGCGCTTGTCGTCGAGGCGAAGCACGGTGACCCCGTTGGCCTGCGCGACATTCATCGTACCGGCGGGAACCGGCAGGCCGGCATCGTTCAGCGCTTCGACGGCTTGCTCGCCAGCCACGCCGAGCAGAACGGACTGATCAGTCAGTGCGGCCAGCTTGACCTTGGCGCGCAGCACGAACATCTGCAGGCGTTTCTGCGTCGCATCCTGCAGATCGGCCGCAAGCAGCAGGCGGTAGTCGGCACCGTCGTGCCAGACCAGGAAGCTAGCCTGCATACGCCCCTTGGCCGAGCACCAGCCGGCGTGCTGCGCCTGGTCGGCCGCCAGATGATTGATGTCGCTGGTGAATTGGCTGTGCAGGAAGGATTTTGCATCCTCGCCGCTGGCGGAGAGCAGGCCGAGATGCGTCAGCGGCACCAGAACGGTCTGCTTGCCGGCGGCTGCCAGTTCGCCGGCGGCATCGCCGAAGTGGAGGAGGTCGGTAGAGTCGGCGGCGAAGACACCTTCGGCCGATTCCAGAAAGCTGCGCCAGTTGGGGTTCATGAGAGCTCCTGTCAGTGTTTGCGCTATTATAGTGCCCGTTCTTCGGGCTCGTTCCACGGGCCAGACCCTATCTTCGCCCTCGAGTTCCCGTGCGCTTCTTTTTCAAGCTTTTTCTGGCCCTGTCTTTCCTCGTTTGCCTGGCCGCCGGCGGACTATGGTGGTGGGCCAATCAACCGCTGGAATTACGCAATTCGCCGCTCGATTTTCGGGTGAATGCCGGCAGCAGCTTGCGCTCTGCCGCCAGCCAGATGCGCGAGGCGGGCATGGTGGTCGATACCAACCTGCTTGCCCTGTTGGCGCGAGCCTTCCGGGCAGATACCGGGATCAAGGCCGGCAGCTATTCGGTAACGACGGGTGTGACTCCGCTGCAACTGCTCGACAAGCTGATCCGCGGCAAGGTGACGCAAGGGGAAATGATACTAGTTGAAGGATGGACCTTCCGGCAATGGCGGGCGCGTATGGATGCCCATCCCGATTTGCGTCACGAAACCCGGGGCCTGACCGAACAGCAGGTCGCTGAGCGTATCGGCCTGGCGACGACCCGACTGGATGGGCTGCTCTTCCCGGACACCTATCTGTTCGACAAGCAGTCGAGCGATCTCGACCTCGTTGCCCGCGCCGTGCGCGCCATGGACAAGCGCCTGGCGGCCGAATGGGCTCAACGCGACGCCGGCTTGCCTTACAAGACACCCTACGAGGCCTTGGTAATGGCCTCCATCGTCGAGAAGGAAACCGGGCGTGAAAGCGATCGCCCGATGATTGCTTCTGTCTTCGTCAATCGACTGCGGCGCGGCATGCTGTTGCAGACGGATCCCACCGTGATCTACGGCATGGGAGAGGCCTTCGACGGTAATCTGCGCCGACGCGACCTGCTGGCCGACACCCCTTACAATACCTACACGCGCGCCGGCCTGCCGCCAACGCCCATCGCTATGCCCGGCCAGGCATCCTTGCGTGCAGCGCTGCATCCGGCCGTCAGCGAGGCGCTTTACTTCGTGGCGCGGGGCGACGGCAGCAGCCACTTTTCCAAAACGCTGGACGAACACAACATGGCGGTCAATCGCTATCAGAGGGGAGCCAAGTGAAAGGCAAGTTCATCACTTTCGAGGGAATCGACGGAGCAGGGAAGAGCAGCCACGTCGAATGGCTGGCCGAATGGCTGCGCGGACAAGGCAAAGTTGTCCATGTGACCCGCGAGCCGGGCGGCACCGAACTAGGAGAAGAGCTCCGCGCCCTGCTGCTCAGGGAACCGATGCATCTTGAAACCGAAACGCTACTGATGTTCGCCGCCCGTCGCGAGCATCTGGCCAAACTAATCGAGCCGGCACTGCAACATGGCGAATGGGTGGTTTGCGACCGTTTCAGCGACGCAACCTACGCCTACCAAGGTGGCGGGCGCGGCCTCGATCGCGGCAAGTTCCAGGCGCTGGAACACTGGGTGCATGAGCATGTGCAACCGGACCTGACCCTCCTTTTCGATCTGCCGCTTGACGTGGCGCGCGAGCGCATCGTCCTAGCGAATCGCAAGCTCGACAAGTTCGAACAGGAACGTGTTGATTTCCACGACCGTGTACGCCAGGCCTACCTTGAGCGAGCCCAGTCCAACCCCAACCGTATCCAGGTAATCGATGCCAACAACAGCATCGAAAATATTCGTAAAACACTTGAACAAATTGTTTCAAATCGTTGTTTATGAACACGATTGATCTTCACAAGAAGGTCTGGGGGAGCCTGCAGGCGCGACGCGAACGCCTGCCGCACGCCTTGCTGTTGAGCGGACAAAAAGGTCTGGGGAAATTTGCCCTCGCCGAGTTATTTGCCGCCAGCTTGCTGTGCGAATCACCTACCTTGGATGGCTTGGCCTGCGGCTCCTGTCTGGCATGCAACTGGCTGTCGCAAGGCAACCACCCCGATTTCCGCCTGCTACAGCCGGATGCACTGAGCGAGGAGGAGGGCGGCGAAGAAGGCAAGAAGAAAGCAAGCCAACAGATCACCATCGATCAGGTGCGCGGCCTTGACGATTTTTTGAGCGTCGGCACCCACCGCGGCGGATTGCGCATCGTCATCGTCAATCCGGCCGAAGCGATGAACCGCAGTACGGCAAATTCTCTTCTTAAAACACTTGAAGAACCACTGCCAAGTACATTGTTTTTATTGGTGTCGAACGAACCATTTCGGCTGTTACCGACAATCCGCAGCCGCTGCCAGGTCGTTCCCGTACCGATCCCTTCCGAAGCCAAGGCCATCGCCGCCCTACAGGCCGAAGGGGTCAAGGATGCCGAACGCTGGCTCGCTTTGGCCGGCGGTGCCCCTGGGCAGGCGCTCGAGTTGGCCGGATCCGGGCAGGGCGCCTGGCTGGAGGTTCTGGTGACAAAACTCGCCAACGGCAAGAAATCCGACCCACTGAGCGCTGCCGCCGAACTTGAAAAGCTGATCAAGGACAGCAAGGGAAAGTTGCTCCTCAAGCAAATCGTCGAGGCCGTGCAAAAATGGGTTGTCGATCTGACGCTCTCGCGCAATGGCATGCCGATTCGATATTTTCTACCGCAACAGGGCACAATCGGCCAACTGGCTGCTATGATTCCGCCCGTACGCCTGATTCATTCGTATCGGGCACTGATTTCCCGTCGCCAGGAAGCGGAGCAACCCTTGAATGCCCGCTTGTTTCTGGAGGGGCTGTTTCTCGATTACCGAGGCCTGTTCGCCAATTGATCGCCAATGAGTGAAGCCAAACCCGCGCCACAGCGTCCCAGTGTTCTCTCGCTGAACATCAATTCGAAATCCGCCCTGTACGCGGCTTTCATGCCTCATCTGCGCGGCGGCGGCGTATTCATTCCAACGACACGCCACTACAACATCGGCGACGAAGTGTTCATGCTGCTGTCGCTGATGGACGATCCGGCCAAGTTGCCGATCGCCGGCACGGTAGTCTGGATCACCCCGGCCGGGGCACAAAATGGACGCGCCCAGGGTATCGGCGTCCATTTCAACAACGACGAAAGCGGCCAGGAAGCTCGGCGCAAGATCGAAGGTCTGCTCGGCGGCGTCATGCAATCCGCCCGCCCGACGCATACGCTCTGATCGCCCCGATATGCTGGTCGACTCGCATTGCCATCTGGATTTCTCCGGACTAGCTGACCACCTTCCTGAAGTTCTGGCCCGCATGACGGCGAACGACGTTGGCGCAGCGCTCTGCGTCGGCGTTAATCTTGAAGACTTTCCCAAGGTACTGGAAATCGCCGAATCGGATGCACGGCTTTACGCCACAGTCGGCGTCCATCCTGAATACACCGACACAGAAGAGCCGGACGTTGAACGTCTAACCGCGCTGGCCGGCCATCCCAAAGTCGTGGCAATTGGCGAAACCGGGCTCGATTACTACTGGCAGAAGGACAAGCCGGAATGGCAGCGGGAGCGTTTCCGCACCCATATCCGCGCGGCGCGCGCCTGCAACAAACCCCTGGTCGTGCACACCCGGGAGTCAGCGGAAGATACGCTGCGCATCCTTGAGGAGGAGGGGGCCGATGCGGTTGGCGGCGTCATGCACTGCTTCACCGAGTCTTGGTCGATTGCGCAAAAGGCGCTGGAGCTCGGTTTTTACATCTCACTGTCCGGTATCGTTACTTTCAAGAATGCCGCTCTGGTCAAGGAAGTGGCCCAAAACTGCCCGCTCGACCGCCTCTTGATCGAAACCGATTCGCCTTATCTGGCACCGGTGCCGTATCGCGGCAAACCGAACGAACCTTCCTATGTGCGCTACGTCGGCGAGGAAATCGCCAAATTGCGCGGCACTGCCTTGCAAGATATTGCCGAGGCGACCACCGAAAACTTCTACGCCTTATTCAAGGACGCCAAACGCCCATGAAAATTGCCAAAAAAACGCTGTGCGCCGCAGCAGTCGCCATTTTCCTCCCCTTATCCGTTGCCGCAGCCACTTACGACGACCTAATCAGTGCAGCCAAGATGGGCGATAGCGCAGAAATCAAGGCACTGATGGCCAAAGGTGCCTATGTCGATACGACGGATATCGATGGCAACACCCTGTTGATGCTTGCTGCGCGCGACGGCCACGTAGAAACGGTAGAAACCCTGCTCAAGGCCCGCGCCAATGCCAACGCCCGCAATGCGGCCGGCGATACTGCATTACGGCTTGCCGCCTTCCGCGGGCATGCAAAAGTTGTTGAACTGCTGGTCACTGGCGGTGCAAGCGTCAATACACCAGGGTGGACGCCGCTGACCTATGCCGCCTTCAACGGCCATCTCGACATCGTCAATTTCTTGATTAAATCCGGCGCCAATATCGATGCCGCTAGCGAGAACGGCATGACGCCACTGATCGCCGCTGCGCGCGGTGGGCACATGCCTATCATCAAGGCGCTGATCGCTCGCAAGGCGGATCTCAATAAAACTCTCGATACGGGAGAAACTGCATTGGACGTCGCCAACAAAACCGGCAACTCGGATATTGGCGATTTGCTGCGTGCAACCGGTGGGACATCGTCGCGCAGCGTGACCATTCACGTTCAATAATGCACAAGGCAGCAATCCTGATTCAAACAAAACGCCGGCGACCCGATCGCCGGTTTTTTACCCGCCAAATACACGCATAATTTGTATTATGTAAAATAATATACGGAAATAAAAAAGAGGATCAGTTCAGATCCTCTTCCTTGACCGTCGGCAGACTCAGGACATGGATCCCCTCGTCGCGCAGCGCCTCACACTCATCCGGCGTCGCCTGACCGCGAATGGGTCTTTCAGGAGCCTCGTTGTAGTGAATCTTGCGCGCCTCTTCCGCAAACGAGGAACCGACGTCTTCGCTGTTACTGACGATGGCCTGAACCAGTTGCTTATACAAGGCCATGACCTGGGTGCCTGCCGGCATCAAAGCCGTACTTCCAGCACCGCTCGCACCCAGCGCTGACGCCAACGATGCATCGTCCCCCGAATGCGTGCCAATAGCGACCGCCGAGGGAATGCGCTGCACCAGATGGCTGTCGCACTGCGGGCAGTGAATCAAGCCCTGCTCGTGCTGGCGTTCGAAATCGCCGGCGCTTTGGAACCAGCCTTCGAAGCGATGCTCGTTATTGCAGATGAGGTCGTAGATGATCATCGTTATGTGTTTGGTGCCCGGGACGGGACTCGAACCCGTACAGCCAGAGGCCGAGAGATTTTAAGTCTCTTGTGTCTACCGATTCCACCACCCGGGCCGGTACATCGCATTATCGATGCGCCGATACGAAAAAGGGAAAGCTCTGTGCTTTCCCTTTGCTTGTTTGGAGCGGGAGACGAGTCTCGAACTCGCGACCTCAACCTTGGCAAGGTTGCGCTCTACCAACTGAGCTACTCCCGCAGAATTCCTGGAGGCGCGAGCCGGAGTCGAACCGACCTACACGGATTTGCAATCCGGTGCATAACCGCTTTGCTATCGCGCCCCGCATAAAACTGCATTCTGTTCGGATTTTTTGGAGCGGGAGACGAGTCTCGAACTCGCGACCTCAACCTTGGCAAGGTTGCGCTCTACCAACTGAGCTACTCCCGCGTCGAACAGAGCGCGCATTATAGACGACACAAGGCCTTTGTCAACATTGCCGCCTAGTTTTCTGAAGTCCTACGCTGGATTTCCGGCCAGGCCATGCGCAGGTAGTAACCCATGGACCACAGGGTCAACAAGGCTGCCAGCCAGATCAACCAGTTGCCCGCTTCACGCGTGTCAATACCACCGAGCGGCACATAATAGAGGAGCAGAGGAATGGCCATCATCTGTGCTGTCGTCTTGATCTTGCCGAGCATGGAGACTGCGACACTCTTCGATGCGCCAATCTTTGCCATCCACTCGCGCAAGGCGGAAATCGTGATTTCGCGGCCAATGATGATGGTGGCGACGATGGCGTCGGTTCGCCCCAATTGCACCAAGATGATCAAGGCGGCTGCCACCATCAATTTATCAGCCACCGGATCAAGGAAGGCGCCGAAAGCGGAGGTCTGATTCAGCTTGCGCGCCAAATAACCGTCAGCCCAATCTGTCAGGCCGGCCGCCATGAATATCCCGGTCGCGATCAAATCCCGCTCATGGGCCGTCAGCCAGTTGGCCGGCAGGTAGTAAATGGCGATCAGCAACGGTATCGCGACGATACGTAGCCAGGTAAGCAGGATAGGTAGATTGAACGGCATACGCTCAGTGTAAAGCGGAATAGATCTTTTCGGCCATCTCCCGGCTGATGCCAGGCACGTCGGCCAGTTGTTCCGTTGTAGCAGCCAGCACGCCAGGGAGACCGCCAAAGCGCGCCACCAAGGCCTTGCGGCGTGCCGGACCGACGCCGGGCAGGCTCTCCAGCTTGGATGTCTTGCGTGCCTTGCCGCGCTGGGCGCGGTGACCGGTGATGGCGAAGCGGTGTGCTTCGTCGCGCACTTCCTGGATCAAGTGCAAGGCCGGATGAGCAGCCGGCAGATTCAGCGGCTCTCGGCCCTCAGGAAATATCAGCGTTTCCAGTCCCGGTTTACGCTCTTCACCCTTGGCGACGCCGACCATCGGAATGTGCACCAAGCCGAGTTCTAGCATGGCGGAGTAGGCTGAGGCTACCTGCCCTTTGCCGCCATCGATCAAGATCAGGTCAGGCGCAGTCCCCTCACCTGCTGCCAGCCCGTCGTAACGGCGGGTGACTGCTTGGCGCATCGCGGCATAGTCATCACCCGGCGTGATATCGCGGATATTGAAGCGTCGGTAATCGCTTTTCTTCATCCGATTACCTTCATAGACGACGCAGGAGGCAACCGCGGCTTCACCCATCGTGTGGCTGATATCGAAACATTCGATACGTTGGATGGCCTCATCCAACCCAAGCGCTTCCTGCAGGGCCGCCAAGCGCTGCTCCTGCTGCGCCGTGGCCTGATTGCGCGCGAGAATGGCCAGGCGGGCATTTTGCACCGCCATTTCGACCCAAGCCCTCTGAGTAAGCGTGCGCCCTTCCTGAATCGGCACTGGGCGGCCAGTCAACTCAGCTAACGCAGCCTCGGCATCGCCGCCCTCCTCCTCCGCCGGCAGTGGAGATGCCAGGAGGCGAACCGGTGCCGGGTGGGCTGCATAATGCTGGCGGATAAAGGCCAGCACTGCCTCTCGTGGCTCTGAATCAATGGCGTTTGTCGGAAAGAATGGCCGATCACCGAGATGACGGCCACCGCGCACCATCGCCAGGTTGACGCAAAGCAGCCCGCTTTCGCGAATGGCGACGACGATGTCGACGTCCTCCCCTTTGCTGCTGGAAACGAACTGCTTTTCCTGAACCTGGCGCAGCGATTGAATCTGGTCACGATAGAGCGCGGCTTGCTCGAAAGCGAGCTTGGCGGAAGCCGTTTCCATGGCTTCGGTCAGGCGACGCGTGACTTCGTGCTGCTTGCCGTTCAGAAACATCGACGCCAGCTGCACGTCCGCCGCGTAATCTTCCGGCGAGATCAAACCGACGCACGGGCCGCTGCAACGCTTGATCTGATAGAGCAGACAGGGGCGCGAGCGATTGGCAAAGACGCTCTCCTCGCAGGTGCGCAGGCGAAACATCTTCTGTAGCAGGTGAATGCTGTCGCGCACGGCCCAAGCCGAGGGATATGGGCCGAAATAATCCGCCTTGCGATCCGGATTGCCGCGAAAGAACCCGAGCTTCGGGTAGGCGCCGCGCGTCAGCGTAATGTAGGGATAGGATTTGTCATCGCGAAACAGAATGTTGTAACGCGGCGCCAGCGACTTGATCAGGTTGTTCTCAAGCAGCAGCGCTTCGGCCTCGGTGCGCGTCGAGGTGGTTTCGACGGCGGCAATCTGGCTGACCATGTGCGCAATGCGCGGGCTCGGCAGATTATCGCGAAAGTACGATGAAACGCGCTTCTTGAGATTCTTGGCCTTGCCGACGTAGAGCACGCTGCCGTTGGCATCGAGCATGCGATACACGCCCGGCAGTTCGGTCAGAGTGGCCAGGAAGGCCTTGGCGTCGAAGGACATCGCGTTCGCTTATTGAAGGTGCGGCAGCAGCCCGGCGAAAACCGACTCGAAACTTTCGCGGCTCAGGCGGCCGGTGCGCCAGTTGTACCCGCTGCAATGGTAGCTATCGACCAGTAGGCGGCCATCGGGCAGCACATGCGTCAGGTTGTGCCCGAAGGTGTAGTTCTTGGGCTTCAGGTCGTAGGCCCACAGCACTGCCTGATGTGCGATAGCACCCAGCGCGACGATGACTTTGAGCTTCGTCATGGCCGCGAATTCGTTGCGCAAGTGACCATTGCACTCGCGAATCTCGGCGGTCGTCGGCTTGTTGGCCGGCGGCAAGCAGCGCACCGCGTTGGTGATGCGGCAATTGCGCAACTGCATCTGCGGGTTGGCCCAACCTTGCGCGTCGAGCGGCTCGGCAGACGTGGCGAAGCCGAAACGATGTAGCGCGGGATAAAGAAGTTCGCCGGCGACGTCGCCGGTGAAAGGGCGGCCAGTCCGGTTGGCCCCTTTCTCGCCTGGCCCGAGACCGACGACGAGCAGTTGGGCATCCAGGCTACCAAAGGCCGGAACCGGCAAGGCGTGCCAATCGGGGTCACGTCGGCGGATGGTGGCAAGATGCTCGGCCAGGCGCGAGCAGGCCGTACAGGCGATGGGATCGTTGAAGTCAGGCATGGGGCGGGATGTTAGCATGGCGGCCATGCAGCTTCATTGGGACATCTTCTGCCGGGTCATCGACAATTACGGCGACATCGGCGTTTGCTGGCGACTGGCTCGCCAGTTGGCGGTCGAGCATGGAAAAACGGTGCGCTTGTGGGTCGATGAGCTGAATGCCTTGGCGCCGATCTGCCCGGAAACCGATCTCCTCTTGGAACGACAAACCTTGCAGGGCGTCGAAGTTTGCCACTGGGAAGAGAATTTCAGCGCCATCGAATCCGCGGACGTCGTCATCGAGGCCTTTGCCTGCGAGTTACCGGAGAGTTATCTGCAAGCCATGGCCGCACGTGCAGTCAAGCCTGTTTGGGGCAACCTGGAATACCTGACAGCCGAAGGCTGGGCCGACGATTGCCATGGCATGGCCTCGCCCCACCCTCGCCTGCCCTTGGTGAAATATTTCGTTTTTCCCGGTTTTTCGCCGTGCACCGCAGGATTGCTGCGTGAGCGCGAGCTGTTTGCCCGGCGCGACGATTTTCAAAGACAGCAGAGCCCGCGCGACGCCGTGCAGATATCCTTGTTCTGCTATGACACCGCACCGGTGGCCGAGTGGCTGAGCGCACTCCGGCAACAGGACGAATCCGTTCGTTGCCTGGTACCTCCCGGAAAACCCATGGCCGCCGTGCAATCGGCCTTGGGCGGCAACCTGCCGTGGGCATTGGGCTCAAGCCGGATTGAGGGGATCGACTTCCTGCCGATGGACGATTATGACCGCCTGCTCTGGTCCTCGGACATCAATTTCGTGCGCGGCGAGGATTCGTTCATTCGGGCCCAATGGGCCGGCCGGCCCTTTGTATGGCAAATCTACCCGCAGGACGACGCGGCGCATCATGCGAAGCTAGAAGCCTTTCTCGAACGCTATTGCGCTGAAATGCCACCGTCTATGGCTACCACCGTCACGAATATGTTTCTTGCCTGGAACACCGGCAAAGGCGTTGGTGCGGCCTGGCGGGACTTTTTCGCGCAGCGCGACGCCATCGCCGAATACAACCGCGACAGGGCAATGCGGCTCGCCACGATGCCGGACCTGACAACATCACTCGTCAACTTCTGCGCTTCCAAGGTATAATTTAACGTTATTCTTTTTCAGCCTTGGAACAAGCACTCTCATGAAGACCGCTCAGGAACTCCGCTCCGGTAATGTGATCATGGTCGGCAACGATCCGCTCGTGGTTCAGAAGACCGAATACAACAAGTCCGGCCGCAACGCTGCCGTCGTCAAGATGAAGCTCAAGAACCTCCTCTCCGGCAACCCGTCGGAAGCGGTTTACAAGGCTGACGACAAGTTCGAAGTCGTGATCCTCGAGAAGAAGGAAGTGACCTACTCCTACTTCGCCGACCCGATGTACGTTTTCATGGACGCCGAGTACAACCAGTACGAAGTCGAAGCCGAAAACATGGTCGACGCACTCAAGTACCTCGAAGCCGACATGCCCTGCGAAGTCGTGTTCTACAACGGCAAGGCCATCTCCGTCGAACTGCCGAACTCGTTGGTTCGCGAAGTGATCTACACCGAGCCGGCTGTTAAGGGCGACACCTCGGGCAAGGTCATGAAGCCGGCCAAGATCTCCACTGGTTTCGAACTGCCGGTGCCGGCCTTCGTCGAAATCGGCGACAAGATCGAAATCGATACCCGCACCGACGAATACCGCAGCCGCACCAAGTAATTCGCGTTCTGCGCCAAACGATAATCGGGCAGCCCAGGCTGCCCGATTTGTTTTTCAGCCCATCAATTTGGCAATCGTGATCAAGGCCTTGCGATAACGCGGCGATTCCTGAAGTGCTTCCCAGCTGGGCGCGGCAGTTTTCGGCAACAGTGCCTCGATCCGCTGGCTGCGCCGAGGATCAATCTCGACCTGCCACTGTCCAAGCACCAAGCCAACAGAATCGGGCGAGTTGCAGACGAGCAGCATGTCGCACCCCGCCGCCCAAGCTGTGCTGACACGGGCCACCATATCGCCCACCACGCCGGCGCCCGCCATCGACAGATCGTCGGTGAATACCACGCCATCAAACTTAATGTCGTTTCTCAGATAAGTAATCCATTTATTTGAAAATACGGCAGTATTGCAGTCGAAACACTGGTAGATAACATGGGCGGCCATCACGCCGTCCAAGCGGGTCTGGCGATAGGGCAGCATGTCTTCCTGGATGGCATCGAGCGTACGATCATCCACAGGCAGTTCGACATGCGAATCGGGCACGACATAACCGTGCCCCGGATAATGCTTGCCGCAATTGCCCATACCGCCCTCGCGCAGACCACGACTCAGCGCTTCGGCCAATTGGGCGACGACTTCAGGTTTACGGTGGAAAGCGCGGTCGCCAATGACGCGTGAAGGGCCGTAGTCCAGATCGAGTACGGGCGTAAAGGAGTAGTCGACGCCCCGCGCCCGCAGTTCGGCGGCCAAGACGAAACCAACATCGGCAGCTGCATCGAGGGCTGCCTGGGCATCAGCGTCGTACAGCATGCCCAGGCTGCGCATTGCCGGCAGGCGCGTGAAGCCTTCACGGAAACGCTGAACCCTGCCCCCTTCGTGATCGACAGAGATCAATAGTTGCGGACTGCGCAGCGCATGAATCTCGGCGGTCAGGCGCGAGAGCTGTATCGGGTCGGCATAGTTGCGCGTAAATAGAATGATGCCACCAACCAATGGATGGGTCAGGCGTTCGCGGTCGAGATCGGTCAATTCGGTTCCCGCGATGTCGATCATCAGCGGGCCGAGCGGCAGCAGCTTCATGGTTTTTCCAGAATGACGTAGGCGACGGCGTAGTCAGCTTCGTCGCTGATGGAGAGATGGGCGATCAACCCCTGGTTTTTGACCATTTCGGCCAGTGCACCGCAGCAGTCAATCATGGGCCGCCCCAACTCGTCGTGGGTGACGGCAATGGACGTCAGCAACACGGGATCGCGTACACCGGTGCCGTAGGCCTTGGCGAAAGCCTCCTTGGCGGCGAAGCGTTTGGCGAGAAAACGGCCTTTGTCGGTAGCCTTGGCGAAATCCTCGACCTCCTGCGGCGCCAACAAACGCTCCAGGGCCTTGTCGCCATGACGCTCCCACATGGCACGCAAACGCGCCACAGCAACGATGTCGGTGCCGATACCGAAAATCATTCGCCTTGCGCCGCGCCTTCGCGCATCAGCGCCTTCATTTCCTGCACCGCTTGGCGCAGACCGACAAAGACGGCGCGGCTGACGATGGCGTGGCCGATGTGCAATTCCCGAATGCCGGCCAGTCGGGCCACTGGCTGCACGTTGTAGTAATTCAGCGCATGGCCGGCGTTGAAACGCATGCCAAGATGGCGAATGGCTTGGCCGGCAGCACGTATCTTGGCCAGTTCGGCCACGACGGCGGATGCTTCTGCGTCGCGCCCTTGGGCGTGGAAAGCGTGCGCATAGGGGCCGGTATGGATTTCACAGACCCGCGCACCGATGCGCGCCGCCGCTTCAATCTGCGGCAACTCGGCGTCGATGAAGACGCTGGTGGTGATGCCGGCATCGGCCAGACGACTGATCACATCTTTGAGTCGAGCCTCTTGGCCAACGATATCGAGTCCGCCTTCGGTCGTGACCTCGTGGCGCCCCTCAGGCACCAACATGGCCATTTCCGGCTTCAGACGACAGGCGATACCGACCATTTCGTCGGTGGCGGCCATCTCGAGATTCAGTTTGATCTGGGTGGTTTCTTTCAGGCGATGCACGTCGGCATCCTGAATGTGCCGACGGTCCTCGCGCAAATGCACGGTAATGCCGTCCGCGCCGCCCAGATGCGCTTCAACCGCTGCCCAGACAGGATCAGGTTCATAGGTGCGCCGCGCCTGACGGATAGTCGCGACATGGTCGATATTGACGCCGAGTTCGATCATAGCTCCTGCAACTCCTTGAAAATCTTGCGTGTTTCCAGCTCCTTGCCCGCCAGATAATAGGCCATCAAGGAACGCATCAATGCCTTGGCCTCGATACGCGAGCGCGGATCGGAAAAATCCTCTGCCGCCATGTCGAGCAAGGTCTTGCCCAGCACCACCTGCGCCGCGCCTTCGGCGTGCGCCAGACGTGCCGGCCCCTCTTCCATCCGGTAGGCGTAGAAACCGACGGGATCGATTGGCTGACCACGGCTATCGTGACCCAGCGTCAATCCATAGCCCAACTCTTGCAGCAAGGCCTTTTCGAAACTGCGCAAATCGGCTTCTTGCACCTTGCCGCTTGGATCGGCAGCTAACCGCCGTAGCATATCGGTGTAGCGTGCGAAAAGATGCTCATGCGCGTCCTCACGAGGCAACAGGTGCATCAGCAGTTCGTTCAGGTAATAGCCGCAAAACAGAGCCTCGCCAGCCAGCAGTGGCTGTCCGCCCTGCCATTCGGCCTTCATCAGGGTCAATACTTCTCCCTTGCCAGCCCAGGAAACCTCCAGCGGCTGGAATGCCATTAGCAAGCCGCGAATGGCCGCGCGCGGACGACGCGCGCCACGCGCCAGCAAGGCCATGCGGCCGAAATCCCGTGTGAAGACCTCGACAATGAGGCTGGTCTCCCGAAACGGGAGGCTGTGCAGAACGAAGGCCGGTTGGGCATCGACCTTGCTGCGCTGGTTCATTCGTAACCGAGGCTCTTCAGGAGGCGCTCGTCGTCATTCCAACCGGATTTGACCTTGACCCAGACCTCAAGATAAACCTTGCCATCGAACAGCCGTTCCATGTCCTGACGCGCTTCGCTGGCGATGCGTTTCAGGCTTTCGCCGCCTTTGCCGATGACGATGGCTTTATGACTATCGCGATCGACAACGATCGCAGCGTAAATCCGACGCAGCGCGCCTTCGACCTCGAAGCGTTCGATCTCCACCGCCGTCGCATAAGGCAATTCGTCCCCAAGCAAGCGAAAAACCTTCTCACGGATGTATTCGGATGCCAGGAAACGCTCACTTTTATCGGTCAGATCGTCCTCGGGGAACATCAGTTCCTCGTTCGGCAGATGCTTGCGCGCCTCGGACAGCAGATCATCGGTCTGCTTACCCTTGGCAGCACTGACTGGCACCACCGCCGCATAGTCATAATCGGCCGAAACCTGCGCCAGGAAGGGCAACAAGGCCGTCTTGTCCTTCAATTGATCGGTCTTGTTGACGACAAGAATGACTGGCCGATCCTTTGGCAGCAGCTTGACTACAGCCTTGTCCTTGGCGTCATAACGCCCCGCCTCAACGACAAACAACACAACATCCACGTCGTTCAGGGTCTGCGTGACGCCGCGATTCATCGCGCGGTTCAAGGCATTCGAGTACTTGGTCTGAAAGCCCGGCGTATCGACGAAAACGAATTGCGCATCATCCGTCGTGAGGATGCCGGTGATACGGTGCCGCGTCGTCTGAGCCTTGCGCGATACGATACTGATCTTTTCGCCGATCAGTCGATTCAACAACGTGGATTTACCCACATTCGGACGACCGACAATAGCGATATAGCCGGAACGGAATTTTTTCATGCGTTGAGTTCTTTCAAGGCGAGGTCGGCCGCAACCTGCTCGGCGATACGCCGACTGCTGCCTAGGCCAATCGTTCGGACCGGCGGATTCGTGATTTCGCAGGCGACTTCGAAACGTTGTTCATGTGCCGCGCCAGTCGCTTCGAGCAAGACGTAACGCGGCAACGGCTTCTTGCGTCCCTGCAGCCATTCCTGCAGACGCGTCTTGGCGTCCTTTTGCACGACCCCTGGCCGTGTCTCATCGATCAGCGGCTGATATAGCCGCAGGATACACGCCTTTGCCGCCTCGAAGCCTGCATCCAGATAGACAGCGCCAAAGAGAGCTTCCAAGGCATCGGCCAAGATAGAGGGCCGCTCAGCCCCGCCGGATTTGAGTTCCCCTTCCCCCAAACGCAGTTTGCTCCCGATGCCTAGCCGCTGAGCCAAGCCATGCAAGGCATCCTGCCGGACCAGATTGGCTCGCAGGCGAGAAAGGTCACCTTCCGGTGCCTCAGGGAAACGCTGGTAGAGTGCTTCTGCAATCACAAAATCCAGAATGCCATCACCAAGAAACTCTAGGCGTTCGTTATTCGGAATCCCGAAACTACGATGGGTCAACGCGGTTCGCAGTAGGCTCGACTCACGAAAACTGTGGCCAAGCTCTTGGGCAACAGACTGCACGCTGACGCTTACTCCTTGGTCGAACCTTGGTAGTCGATGACCAGGCTGACATTCCAGAAAAGAGGGATGCGCTTTTCGTAAGCGAATTCAATCACCACCTTGCCACCGTCCTTGGAAATTTCAAGGTCCTTCCCAGAAAACTGCAACATGTCGATTTCGGCGAAACGATCGAAGGCGTTCCGAACGTCAGCTACCGTGGCCTCAGGACCGACTTTCGCCACAGTCGCTTTAGAGTCTTTCAGGATCTTGTAGTATTCGATCACTGTCGGAGTCACCTTCATGCCGAGTACTGCGACCAAAACAAGCACAACGCCCCAGAAAATCAGACCGGAAAGAGCGACGCCACGTTGATATTTCATGTGTATTCCTTTTATTTGAACGAGCCGATGCGGCCAAGATCGCTAAAGTTCAACCAAATGAAAAATGCCTTGCCGACAATATTCTGTTCAGGCACAAATCCCCAGGCACGACTGTCACGACTATTGTCACGGTTGTCGCCCATCATGAAATAGTGCCCCAGTGGAACGGTGCAAACTACGCCATTCGCATTGTATGTGCAATTTTCACGGTGCGGAAAGTTTGCAGCATCGGGGATAAAGGCTGGTGCGTCGGTGTCGTTCAGCATTTTGTGCTCGACATTACCCAGCTTTTCGACATATTGCTCCGAATAATACAGACGCTCGGGATGCAGGTAATCCGCCACCTTTTCTTCGGCCACAGGTTGGCCATTGATGGTCAGGCGCTTGTTTTGATAAGAAACCGTATCGCCCGGCAATCCCACCACCCGTTTGATGTAATCGAGAGAAGGATCTTCCGGGTAGCGGAAAACCATGACGTCTCCCCGCTGTGGCGTCCCAACCTCGATGATCTTGGTGTTGATGACAGGCAGGCGGATGCCATAGGCGAATTTATTCACCAGAATGAAATCCCCCACCAGCAAAGTCGGGATCATCGAACCGGAGGGAATCTTGAAGGGCTCGAACAAAAAGGAGCGCAATACGAAAACGATCAGGATCACCGGGAAGAAGCTCGCACCCCACTCTACCCAAAGCGGTTCCTTGGCATTCTTGGCGCGCAATTTCCGGAATTTTAGTACGTCCACCGCGTAAAGTACGCCGGTAACCACCAACAAGAGCAACAGGATCAGCGCAAAGTTCATCTTGGATCTCAGTTATCGACGCGAAGCACGGCCAGGAAGGCCTCTTGCGGAATTTCCACACTACCGACTTGCTTCATACGCTTCTTGCCGGCCTTTTGCTTTTCCAGCAGCTTTTTCTTACGGGTGATATCGCCGCCATAACACTTGGCCAACACGTCCTTACGCATCGCCTTGACGTTCTCGCGAGCGATGATGTGCGAGCCGATGGCTGCCTGAATCGCTACGTCGTACATCTGGCGCGGAATCAATTCGCGCATCTTGTTGGCCAATTCGCGCCCACGATACTGCGAGTTGGCGCGGTGCACGATGAGCGAGAGTGCATCGACCTTTTCGCCATTGATCAGGATGTCCAGCTTGACCACGTCGGCAGCACGGTACTCCTTGAAATCATAATCCAAGGAAGCATAGCCCTTGGAACACGACTTCAGCTTATCGAAGAAATCCATGACCACTTCGGCCATGGGCATTTCATAAACCAGTTTCACTTGGCGACCATGGTAGTGCATGTCGACCTGGTTGCCGCGCTTCTGGTTACAGAGCGTGATGACGTTACCCAAGTAATCCTGAGGCACGAAGATGGTCGCCTCAATGATCGGCTCGCGGATTTCCTCAATTTTCGAAATCTCTGGCAACTTGGCCGGATTCTCGACCTGAATCACCGATCCATCACGCTGCACGACTTCGTAGACCACCGTCGGCGCCGTGGTAATCAGATCCTGATCGAATTCGCGCTCCAGACGCTCCTGCACGATTTCCATATGCAACAAGCCGAGGAAGCCGCAACGAAAACCAAAGCCAAGCGCTTGCGAAACTTCAGGTTCGTATTGCAACGAAGCATCGTTGAGCTTCAGCTTCTCAAGCGATTCGCGCAACGAGTCGTATTGGTTGGCTTCAACCGGATACAGACCCGCAAACACCTGCGGCTTGATTTCCTTGAAACCCGGCAGCGGCTCAGCCGCCTTTCGATCTGCATGGGTGATGGTGTCGCCAACTTTGGCAGCTTTCAACTCCTTGATGCCGGCGATAACAAACCCCACCTCGCCAGCCCGCAATACATCGCGCTGCAGAGATTTTGGCGTAAATACCCCAACCTGCTCACACAATTGGTTGGCACCAGTGGCCATGAAGAACAACTTATCCTTCGAGCGAATTTCACCATCCACTACGCGGACGAGCATGACGACGCCGACATAGTTGTCGAACCAAGAGTCGATAATCAATGCCTTAAGTGGTGCTCTCGGATCGCCTTTGGGCGGTGGCACCTTGGCAATGACGGCCTCCAGGATATCTTCGATACCCAGGCCAGTTTTTGCAGAGGCAAGCACTGCATCCGTAGCGTCGATACCGATTACATCCTCGATTTCCTGCTTGGCATTATCCGGGTCGGCGGATGGCAGGTCGATCTTGTTGAGTACCGGCAGAACTTCCACATCCAACTCGATAGCCGTGTAGCAGTTGGCAACGGTTTGTGCCTCGACACCCTGAGATGCATCGACGACTAGCAGCGCACCCTCACAGGCGGACAGCGAACGGGAGACCTCATAGGAAAAGTCTACGTGTCCCGGCGTATCGATCAGATTCAGGTTGTAAACCTTTCCATCCCGCGCCTTGTACTGCAATGCCGCCGTTTGCGCCTTGATGGTGATCCCGCGCTCGCGCTCGATGTCCATCGAGTCGAGCACCTGCGCCTCCATTTCGCGGTCGGACAAGCCTCCGCACAAGTGGATTATTCGATCGGCCAAGGTTGATTTACCGTGGTCGATGTGGGCGATGATCGAGAAGTTCCGGATATGTTCCATGCTGCTAGTAAAAAAGGGCGCTTACGCGGCGCCCTTCCCTGTTCAGAAGACCCTGAATTCTAGCGGATTCCGGCCAAATATTCACGGACTTTGGGTTCGTCCAGAAAGTAATGACAAAGCTCATTTTGCCCATGCAACAGCACGGGCACCAATTCGTCATACTTGGCTTCCAAATCAGGATGAGCGTCGACATCGACGACACTGAGCGAACAGCCAAACTCGTTTAGCAATGACGTCAGCGCAGCTTCCATGTCATGACATAGATGACAGTAATTGCGACTGAGCAGAGTCAACTCAATGGCTGCCATTCAGCCCCCGGATGGTCACAAAGGTCTGAGTGTCGCCACGCCGGATCAACAGTGTCACGTTGCTACCTTTTTCGAATTGAGCCAAGAGTTTGTTGAATTGATCAACGCTCTTCAATTCCGTCGTAGCCCCCTTGCTGATCACCGCAATCACGACATCCCCTGGGCGCAACTCGGTCCGCGCTGCTTGCCCGCGCACCTCATCGATAACCAGCCCCGCAGTCATCTTGAGCTCACGTTTCTGCTCTGGCGACAACTCGCTCACCACCAAACCAAGGCGGTTGGCAGCCTGCTCGACCGGTTTTTGACTGCGCGCCGGACGGCTGCTTGCTTGCTTGTCCTCAAGCATCTCGCCAACGACAACAGGAATATCGCGATAGGCACCTTTGCGCCATACCTGCGCCACGGCTTTGCTTCCCGGCTTGGTATTGCCAACAAATCGGGGCAGATCGGCGGAGTTGGCAATCGGTTTGCCATCGAATTTCACGATCACATCCCCCGGCTCAATGCCGGCCTTATCAGCGGGGCCATCCTTTTCCACAGAATTGACCACGGCGCCCATTGCCTTGCCTAGCCCTAGAGACTCCGCCAACTCTCGGCTGACCTCTTGGATAACCACCCCCAAACGCCCCCGGCTGACCTTACCGCTGGCCCGCAATTGCTGCTGGATTTCCATTGCCATATCGATCGGAATCGCAAACGACACCCCCATGTAACCGCCGCTACGGCTATAGATCTGAGAGTTGATCCCCACCACCTCACCCCGCATGTTGAACAGTGGCCCGCCGGAATTGCCCGGATTGATCGCCACATCGGTCTGGATGAAGGGAACATAGTTCTCCTGCGGCAAGGAACGCCCCTTGGCGGAAACGATACCGGCCGTCACCGAATTATCGAACCCGAACGGCGAACCGATAGCCACCACCCATTCGCCGACCTTCAACTGCCCAGGATCGCCCAGGCGTACGGTCGGTAGCCCACTGGCTTCAATCTTGATCAGCGCGACATCCGTACGCTTGTCCGCACCGACCACGCGCGCCTTGTATTCCCGCTTGTCGGTCAACCTGACGGTGATTTCGTCGGCACTCGCCACGACGTGGGCATTGGTTAGAATGAATCCATCGTTGCTGATGATGAAACCGGAGCCGAGCGACTTGTTCTCGAAATCGCGCGGGGCGCCACCGCCAGGCGCACGGGGAATGAAGCGTTTGAAAAACTCGAACGCTGGGTCATTCTCGTCGAACGGGAAAGGCATGAACTGACCTTGTCCGCGTACAACCTGAGTGGTGCTGATATTGACCACCGCAGGCCCCTGTCGCTCGGCGAGCTCCGAAAAATCGGGCAATCCCCGCACTTGGGCCAGGGCCAGAGAGGTAACGAAAAACAGCGCCAACAAGGTGACTAGGCGTTTCATGAGCAATACCTCCTGATTCGGCTAGGAACGGGAAACGATATAGGGGCGCTCGGCCAACTTACCGCTCGGGCGCCGACTGCGCAGCGCGACAACAAGGAATGCCGCCACCAAGCCAGCCAGACAACCGAGCATGGCTCCACCATCGCCGGCGACAAGCGCACCAAGCACGGCCCCACCGAGAGCCCCAAGCAATGGAAATCCATAGGCTAAATTGGCGGTTTGGCGAATGCTTCCGGGCGCAATGGCGACGGTCACCCGATCACCGACTTGGGCACCAACGGAATTCTCAACCCGATAATGTCGAGGACCTGAGCAGAACATCTGCGTCAGGTGTTGGCCACCACACCCACCTTCCTCATGACAGCGGCCACACCCACCCTGCTCGACTTCTACATCGGCTTGTTCGGCCTCTACGTTACGGACGATGCCGCGAATGGTACTAATTTCTTGATCCATGTATTGCAATTACCAGCGGCGGTCTGGCGCAGTGTCGAGCAATGGGCGTAGTTTGGCGGCAACTGCCTCGCGTGCCCGAAAAATTCTGGAGCGCACCGTGCCGATCGGGCAGTCCATGATCTTGGCAATTTCTTCGTAAGACAGACCTTCTATTTCGCGGAGCACGATGGCCGTTTTGAGCTCTTCTGGTAGCGACTCCATGGCAGCATCGACAGTCTGACCAATCTGCTTCGAGAGCAGAAGGCTTTCCGGCGTATTGATATCGCGCAGTTGCGAGGCGTCTTCGAATCCCTCGGCCTCGTCGTTATCGAACTCCGTCGAGGTCGGTGCACGCCGTCCTTGCGAAACGAGGTAGTTCTTGGCGGTATTGATACCAATGCGATACAACCAAGTATAGAAGGCGCTTTCTCCGCGGAAGGACGGAAGTGCCCGATAAGCTTTCAAAAAAGCCTCTTGGGCAACATCTTCAACCTCGGCCGGGTCGCGTATGAAGCGCGACAGCAGGCGCCCCAGCTTGCGCTGGTACTTGCTGACTAATTGGTCGAAGGCCTGCTGCTCGCCGCCTTGCGCCCGTTCGACCAAAACCTGATCGATCTCGCGCTCACTCATGATTTCTCGTTCCCTGAGGGTGCTTTTGGTATGTTTGTTCGCGCAGTATAGCGCACCGGATTTTTAGCGTCAGATAGGTAGATATCCTTAATTTTGTGACCGTCTGTAACGGCTGAATTGGTGTGCTGCATGCTATAGTCCGCAAAAAATCCCCTTATTTGAGAACAGCTGTGCAGAAATTCGATGTCCTTATCATCGGCAGCGGTCTGGCCGGCCAGTCTGCCGCATTGCGCTTGGCCTCACATTGTCGTGTGGTGCTCGTCAGCAAACGAAGCTTGGAAGATTCTGCATCCGGCTGGGCTCAAGGCGGAATTGCCGCAGTTCTCGACAGCAAGGACTCGATCGAGGCGCACATTCACGACACCCTGGTCGCCGGCGCCTGGCTGAACGACGAAGCGGCAACACGTTTCGTGGTCGAAAATGGCCGGCGCGCAATCGAATGGCTGATCGAGCAAGGCGTCCCCTTCACCAAGGATGAGTCTGGCTACCACCTGACCCGCGAAGGCGGACACAGCGCACGGCGGGTAATCCACGTTGCCGACGCGACCGGTCTGGCGGTACAGGAAACGCTGACCAAAAAAGTCCGGAATCATCCGAATATCACGATCCTGGAAAACCATATCGCCATCGACCTGATTACCGGCGAGAAAATCGGCAGTACAGAAAACCGCTGCTATGGCGCCTACGTTCTCGATAACGAGAACGGTGAAGTCCTGACCATCGGTGCTGACAGTACTTTGCTGGCCACCGGTGGTGCCGGCAAGGTTTACCTGTACACGACCAATCCCGACACCTCCACCGGCGACGGTATTGCGATGGCCTATCGTGCCGGTTGCCGTGTGGCCAATATGGAATTCATCCAGTTCCATCCGACCTGCTTGTATCACCCACAGGCCAAGTCCTTCCTGATTTCCGAAGCGGTGCGCGGTGAAGGCGGCCTACTCAAGCTCCCTGACGGCACGCGCTTCATGCCCGAGCATGATGAGCGCGCCGAATTGGCCCCGCGTGACATCGTTGCCCGCGCCATCGACTTCGAGATGAAGAAACGTGGTCTGGATTGCGTCTTCCTGGATATTTCGCACAAGGGCGAAGCCTTCATCCGCAACCACTTCCCGAATATCCATGCCCGCTGCCTGGAACTCGGCATCGACATCGCTACCGACCCGATCCCGGTGGTACCGGCTGCCCATTACACGTGCGGCGGTATCGTTTGCGACCTGCATGGCCGCACCGATATCCCAGGGCTCTACGTCGCTGGCGAAGCGTCCTGCACCGGATTGCATGGCGCCAATCGTCTGGCGTCCAATTCCTTGCTCGAATGCCTGGTTTTCGCCGAAGCTGCGGTGCACGACATTTTAGGGGCAAAAACCAAACCCCTGCCGAAGCTGCCCCAATGGGACGAGAGCCGCGTCACCGACGCCGACGAGGAAGTGGTCATTTCCCACAACTGGGACGAGTTGCGCCGCTTCATGTGGGACTACGTCGGTATCGTCCGCACCAATAAACGCCTGCTTCGCGCCAAGCACCGCATCGCCCTGCTCCGCAGAGAAATCGACGAGTTTTACGCCAACTTCCGTGTCAGCCACGATCTGATCGAATTGCGTAACCTGGTCGTCACCGCCGACCTGATCGTACGTTGCGCCATGCAGCGCAAGGAAAGCCGTGGCCTGCACTTCTCCCGCGACTTCCCGGAAACGAACGCCAAGCCGCGCAATACTGTCGTCAAACGCCGCCGTTCTTGAGACTGGCTCGCCAGCGCAGAAATACTCGCAGTCGACGCAAATCTTCCTTGGCTGCCGAGTCCGGGTAGAAGGCTAACGATCTCACAACCCCAAGCTCATCTTGGCAGCGGATCACGGTGAGCCACTGATGAACGTGGGCGCTGAGCAGGGAACATGTAAGCTCCACTTGCGCTTCATCCGCCAGGCGCAATACCAGTTGCCCAGCCCTCTCCAATCTGATCGCCAATACAGGCAGCGATATCAAGCGCCAGCAGGCGATGGCGCTAACAAAGCCTAGCAGCGCCAGGGCAATCGAAACCGTCGGATTTGGCCAAGCCGTGACCCCCACGGCGATTGCAGAAAGCACCGTGAGACCGAAACAGGCTGAACTGGCAAAAAAAGAACGGCGCAGTCCGATGGTTATCGGAAACTGCACCGTTCGTTCTCCGGCTTAACGCTAAGTCTTAGATACGCTTGAAGACCAGCGAACCGTTCGTACCACCAAAGCCGAAATTATTCTTCAGCGCGACATCAATCTTCATCGGACGCGCGGCATTCGCGCAGTAATCCAGATCGCATTCCGGATCCTGATTGAAGATATTGATGGTCGGTGGCGAGATCTGGTGATGAATGGCCAGAACGGTGAACAGCGACTCGATACCGCCGGCACCGCCCAGCAAGTGGCCGGTCATCGACTTGGTCGAGTTGACCACGATCTTGTAGGCCGCATCGCCAAAGGCCGCCTTGATGGCATCCGACTCGTTCTTGTCGCCAAGCGGCGTGGACGTACCGTGGGCATTGACGTACTGGACGTCGGACGGAGTCACACCGGCATTTTTCAAGGCGTTGACCATGGAGCGGCGCGGGCCGTCCATGTTCGGAGCAGTGATGTGGTAAGCGTCAGCGCTCATGCCGTAACCGGCCAATTCGGCATAGATCTTCGCACCACGGGCCTTGGCATGCTCGTACTCTTCCAGCACCAGCACACCTGCACCCTCGCCCAGCACGAAACCATCGCGATCCTTGTCCCACGGACGGCTGGCCGTAGCCGGGTCGTCATTACGGGTGGACAACGCACGAGCAGCGCAGAAGCCACCAAGACCCAACGGTGAAACCGTCGACTCGGCACCGCCGGCAACCATCACGTCTGCATCACCGTATTCGATGATCCGGGCAGCCTCGCCGATGGAGTGCGTACCGGTGGTACAGGCTGTGACGATCGAGATGTTCGGGCCTTTGAAGCCATATTCGATCGACAGGTTGCCGGAAATCATGTTGATGATCGAACCCGGAACGAAGAACGGAGATACCTTGCGCACGCCGGCGGCATTGTATTCGTCCTTGGTTTCTTCGATCAGCGGCAGGCCGCCGATACCGGAACCGATGGAAACGCCCACGCGCTCAGGATCAGCAGCACCTTCCTTGTCGAGGCCGGCATCGCGCACGGCCTGCATGCCAGCAGCCAGACCGTAATGGATGAAGGTATCCATACGACGGGCATCCTTGGCGGAAATGTACTGCGTGATATCGAAATTCTTGACCTCGCCGGCAAACTGGACCGGGAAGGAAGAAGTGTCGAAACGGGTGATGGGAGCGATGCCAGAGCGACCGGCGATGATGTTCTGCCAGCCTTCTTCGACGCTGTTACCGACCGGGCTAATCAGACCCAGGCCTGTGATGACGACTCTACGACGTGCCAAGATGTGCACTCCGAAAGCAAAAGTAGCAAGGCCGGCCTTTGGGGCCGGCCTTGCCTAGGTGAACCGGTATTGGCTTACTTCTTGTTGGCGAGGATGTAATCGACAGCCTGCTGAACCGTGGTGATCTTCTCGGCTTGGTCGTCCGGAATCTCGCACTCGAATTCCTCTTCCAGAGCCATGACCAGCTCGACGGTGTCCAGGGAATCAGCGCCCAGATCATCCACGAAGGAGGACTCGTTCTTGATGTCCGCTTCGTTCACGCCCAGTTGTTCGGCGACGATCTTCTTGACGCGCTCTACGATGTTATCCATTAGAAAAGCTCCTTCCCCTCAGGGGTACGAAAAAAAACGTTACAAGTTTACCAAAAGCCGAGGCTTCGCGAAATCAATCCATGAACATACCGCCATTCACATGGACAGTTGTTCCGGTGACATATGAACCAGCAGGTGAAACCAAGAAAGAAACGGCCCCCGCGATATCCTCGGGAGTGCCAGCCCGCCCCAAGGGGATCGAAGCCAGCATCGCAGCCTTCTGCTCTTCGGTCAGCGCATGCGTCATATCGGTGGCAATAAAGCCTGGGGCGACGCAGTTCACCGTGATATTACGGCTACCCAATTCGCGCGCCAAGGAGCGCGTCAAGCCGGCAACCCCCGCCTTTGCAGCACAGTAGTTGGCTTGCCCGGCGTTACCCGAATAACCAACAACCGATGAAATGTTCACGATACGGCCGAAACGCGCTTTCATCATCCCGCGCATTACAGCGCGCGACAGGCGGAAAACGGCCTTCAGGTTGGTATCGATGACGGCGTCCCATTCGTCGTCACCCATGCGCATGGCAAGGTTGTCACGCGTGATGCCTGCGTTATTGACGAGAATGGTAATAGCACCGAATTCCTTGGCCAAGTCAGCCAGCAAAGCATCGCTCTGAGCAGTATCTGTGACGTTCAGGACGACGCCTTTACCCTTGATACCCGCTTCGGCCAAATAGGCAGAAATCTTGCCGGCACCTTCTTCACTGGTCGCCGTACCAATGACGGTAGCGCCCTGCTTACCGATTTCCAGTGCAATGGCACGGCCGATACCGCGGGTAGCGCCAGTGACGAGTGCAATCTTGTCGTTCAGCATCATCCTTACTCCAGACCCAGATTGGCGTCGATCGAAGCCGCGTCGGCCAGCGACACACCGGCAACCCCATCAGCACAGCGCTTGGTCAGGCCAGCCAATACCTTACCCGGACCGCACTCTGCTACGGTGGACACGCCAATTGCGGCCATTTTCTGGATAGTCTCAACCCAACGCACCGGGTTGTAAGCTTGGCGAATCAGCGCATCCTTGATGCAAGCCGGGTCGTTTTCGATGGAGACGTCCACGTTATTGATCACCGGAATAGTCGGTGCTTTCAGCGTCAGCTCGTTCAGTCGCGCAGCCAGCTTATCGGCAGCGGGACGAATCAAGGATGAATGGAACGGCGCGGAGACCGGCAAGGCCTTCGCCATCTTCGCTCCACGAGCTTTACAGGCTTCCATCGCGCGCTCAACCGCGGCCTTGTTACCGGCAATCACGGTTTGGCCATTGGCATTAAAATTGACCGGCTCGACGATCTCACCTTGGGCGGCTTCGTCACAAGCCGCTGCGATACCCGCATTGTCCAGACCAAGAATGGCCGCCATGGCACCGGTGCCGAGCGGAACAGCTTCCTGCATCGCCGTAGCACGCAGACGAACCAGCGGCACGGCATCCTCGAATTCGAGCACACCGGCGGCAACCAAGGCGGAGTATTCACCCAAGCTGTGACCGGCGACGACAGCGGGCAGCTTACCG
Organism: Azonexus sp. IMCC34839; assembly: GCF_047047955.1. Taxonomy (GTDB): domain Bacteria; phylum Pseudomonadota; class Gammaproteobacteria; order Burkholderiales; family Rhodocyclaceae; genus Azonexus. Next base: position 707,562 of record NZ_CP150631.1, read on the forward strand.
CCCTTTTCAAGCCACAAACGCCAAGCAGCAATACCGGCCGTCAGCATAACGGGTTGAGTATTGACCGTCTGCGCCAGCAACTCAGCCGGGCCTTCGGCAACCATAGTCCACAAGTCATCGCCCAACGCAGCGGAAGCTTCATCGAAGGTGGCACGGACAACAGCCGAGTCGCCGTAGGCAGCCATCATGCCGACGCTTTGCGAACCTTGGCCGGGAAAAACGAATGCAAAAGACATATCAGGAGTCTCCTGGATCAGAATTCGAGCAGGGCTGCGCCCCAAGTGAAGCCGCCACCGACGCCCTCGACGAGAACCTTGTGACCTCGTTGAATGCGCCCATCGCGCACGGCCTCGTCCAATGCCAGAGGCACGGAAGCAGCCGACGTATTGCCGTGCCGATCGACCGTAACAATGACCTTGCTGCGATCGACACCGAGCTTCTTGCCAGTGGCCTCGATAATGCGAATATTGGCCTGATGCGGAATCAACCAATCGATATCGCCGGTAGAGACATTTGCCGTCGCGCAAACCTCTTCTGCCACTTCGGCGAGCACGCGCACGGCAAACTTGAAAACTGCTTGCCCGTCCATGCGCAGGAAAGGATCGCCGGTTACTTGACCGCCGCAGATTTGCCCCGGAACATTGAGAATGCCGCTTTGGCTACCATCGGCATGCATGGCCGTTGCCAAAATACCGGGCTTTTCCGAGGCTTCGAGCACAACAGCCCCCGCGCCATCACCAAACAGCACGCAGGTACCGCGATCCTGCCAGTCGAGAATACGCGAGAAAACTTCGGCGCCAATCACCAAGGCGCGCTTATGGCTACCAGAGCGAATGAATTTATCGGCAATCCCGATAGCGTAGGCAAAACCGCTACATACCGCCTGTACATCGAAAGCCGTCGCTCCCTTGTTGCCTAGCCTGCCCTGGATCAAACAGGCCGTGCTCGGAAAAATGAAATCCGGCGTCGAAGTGGCAACAATGATCAGATCGATCGTTGCTGCATCGATACCAGCCATTTCCAAGGCACGCTGGGCAGCGACCAGGCCGAGCTCGCTTGAGGTGGTTCCGGCGGATGCAAGGTAGCGGCTACGAATCCCGGTGCGCGTGGCAATCCACTCGTCGTTGGTATCGATGCCACGTGCTGCCAGATCGTCGTTGGTGACAGGGTTGCCGGGAAGGCAACTCCCCGTGCCGATAAGGCGTGCAAACATTCAGTTTGTCTCCTCCGCTTCGCTCTGAGCCGGAGCAAGTTGGGCCAGGCGCGCGGTGATTCTTTCGAGTACGCGGTTTTCGGCAGCGTCGTAAGCTCGGGCAATCGCATAGCCGAAGGAGAGTTGATCGGCAGAGCCGTGACTCTTGACCGAGATCCCCTTCAGGCCGAGCAGGATCGCACCGTTGTAGCGACGATGGTCGAACCGCTTTTTAAAATTATTGAGAACGGAAATAGCGATCAGCGCCGCCAGCTTCGTCAGCCAATTACGCTTGAACTCTGCGCGTAGCGACGAGGCGAGCATTTGGGCCAATCCTTCCGATGTCTTCAAGGCGACATTGCCGACGAAACCGTCGCAGACGATGACTTCGGCCTCGCCCTTATAGATTCCGTCGCCTTCGACGTTGCCGACGAAATTCAGACCGGAATTGCGCAACAGATCGGCAGCCGCCTTGACGGCCTCATTACCCTTGATTTCCTCTTCGCCGATATTGAGCAAGCCGACCGTCGGTCGGTCTTTGTGCTCCATCGCGGCGACGAGCATGGCGCCCATGATGCCGAACTGGAGCAAGTGCTCCGGACCGCAATCCACATTGGCACCAAGGTCCAGCATGTGCGTATGACCGTTGATTGTCGGCAGAGGTGCGCATATCGCGGGACGTTCGATGCCTGGCAGCATCTTCAGCACGAAGCGTGAGATAGCCATCAGGGCACCGGTATTGCCTGCGGACACACAAGCGTCAGCTTCGCCGGACTTGACCAGATTAATGGCCACGCGCATCGACGAGTCTTTCTTATTACGGAGGGCCAAAGCCGGCGACTCGTCCATCCCCACGACTTCGGTGGCGTGAACGATCTTCAGGCGATTGTCTTCGGCATGGTTGCCAAGCAACGGACGCAACACATCCTCCTGACCAACCAGGAGAAGATGAGCTGCCGGATGCTCAGCCAAGAACCGGAGTGCCGCGGGCACCGTAACGGACGGCCCGTGGTCCCCGCCCATGCAATCGATAGCGATGCGGGTCGTCATGGCAAAAGAAAAGGCAGGCGGCCCGATAAGAACCGCCTGCCTTTCATTGAACGATTACTCGCCCTTGCCCTTCAGGACTTTCTTGCCGCGGTAGAAACCGCTCGGGGAGACATGGTGACGCAGATGAACTTCACCGGTGGTCGGCTCAACGGCGGTCGCCGGAGCGGTCAGGAAGTCGTGAGCGCGATGCATGCCGCGCTTGGACGGGGACTTTTTGTTCTGTTGAACGGCCATTTCAATACTCCAAAAAAATCAGTTCGGCTTACCCTTGAGCCCAGCCAACGCTGCGAACGGATTCGGCCGTTCGCCAGCATCGGCAGCTCCAGGCAAGCCACATTTTTCGTGCCTTGGTGCAACCGGAAGGGCCAGGAGAATCTCGTCCTCCACCAATTCGACCACATTCAGTTCGCGAGCCACCGGCAGGAAATCCCGGGTGTCGTCTTCCAGCTCATCCTGCGACAACTCCGAACCCTCCGGAACAAGCTCCAACAGGCTGTTGATGTCGAGATCGAAAGCCACGGACTCCAAGCAACGCTGACAAGCCAACGGAAGCGTTCCGCCAACCTCCAACTCAAGCATGAACTCGCCACGATTACCCTTGAAACCCTTCAAGAGGAAGAAAACCTCACCTTCCACCTTAGCCAGCAAATCATGCAGGCGTTCGAGTTCCACAACGTCGAGTTTTCCTTCGAGCACTCGGCCGTCTTTGGCAAATACGAAAGCGTCCGTAATTCTTTTCAATCTTGAACTGTTACGACTTAAACATTGAATGATATTATTTTTGGCTCTCCAAGTCAAAACAAAGTGCTGCTTCAAGAATTGCATGCAACTTCTTGTCTCGGCGAAGCTTTCATGTCGCAGAAACTCATTTTAGCCTCAACCTCCCCCTTTCGCCGCGAACTGCTGTCCCGCTTGGGCATCCCTTTTGCCGTCGCCAATCCGCAAACCGATGAATCCGCCCATCCCGGCGAGCAGCCAGAAGCACTTGCGTTACGCCTATCCGAGGCGAAGGCCCGCGCCGTAGCCAACGAATACCCCGATGCCCTGATCATCGGAAGCGACCAGGTTGCCACGGTTGACGGCAAGGTGTTCGGGAAGCCCGGCTCGCACGAGCGCGCCGTCGAGCAACTGAAACAACTTTCGGGGAAAACCGTCAATTTCTTCACCGGCCTTTGCCTCCTGAATGCTCGCACCGGGGAAGCAGACGTACGCGGCATTCCCACTCTCGTCACTTTCCGTGACCTGACAGAACAGGAAATCGAAAACTATCTCCGTCGCGAACCGGCCTACAACTGCGCCGGATCGGCAAAGTCGGAAGGATTGGGAATAGCGTTGATGAGCAGCATGCGTGGCGATGATCCGAATGCACTGGTTGGCTTGCCGCTGATTGCGCTTTGCGACATGCTGCGCCGCCAGGGAATGGCCGTTCTGTAATGGCTGGCACCCTCTTTTTGATCCCGGTTCCACTGGGACCGGTGGCACCACAGGAAGCCTTGCATCCGTCGGTTCTCCAGACCATCCGCCCCTTGAGTCATTTCGTCGTCGAGCAAGCGAAGACGGCCCGCGCCTTCCTGAAAGGGGCAGGAACGGATCGCCCCTTGCAGGAACTGCAGCTTTCCGAGCTCAACGAACACACGAAAGCCAGCGAACTCGACCAGTTGCTTGCACCATTACGAGCAGGAGAAGACGTCGGTCTGCTCTCCGAAGCCGGCTGCCCTGCGGTTGCCGACCCAGGAGCCAATCTGGTGGCGCTGGCGCAGCGCGAAGGTATTCGTGTCGTACCACTGGTCGGCCCCTCTTCGCTTCTCCTTGCACTGATGGCCTCCGGCCTTAATGGCCAGCGCTTCGCTTTTTTAGGCTATTTACCAGCCAAAGAAGCCGAGCGGACCAAAACCTTGCGCGAATTGGAGAGCGAGTCGCACAAACGCCAGCAAACGCAGATTTTCATCGAGACCCCGTACCGTAATCGCCAGATGTTCGACGGCATTCTTGCCGCCTGCCAGCCGGCAACCCGCCTGTGCATAGCGACCGACCTCACCCTGCCGAGCGAGACCGTACGCACGCTGACCATTCAGCAGTGGAAAAAACAAACGCCGCCCGAGATCGAGCGGCGTCCGACGGTATTTTTACTACTCGCCTGATCAGAACAAGCGAATCGTCTGCAGATTGGCCGAGGCACCCTTCCAGAATTCATTCATGGTGCTCGCCCCAAGGCGCTTGGCAAAGCGCTCAGCGATATTGTCCTTGACGGAGTAATCGAGGACTTTCTCGGCCTTGATGACATCGCGCGCAACCGAATCGACACTACCAAACTCATCTGCCAAGCCCAACTGGACACTTTGCGCGCCGGTCCACATCAAGCCGGAGAACATATCCGGGGTCTCCTTGAGACGCTTGCCGCGCCCCGTTTTCACCACGTCGATGAACTGCTTGTGAATGTCATCCAGGAGCAATTGCGCATGCGCCTTGTGCTGCGGCATTTGCGGCGAAAATGGATCGAGGAAGCCCTTGTTCTCCCCAGCGGTAAGCAAGCGGCGCTCTATGCCAGCTTTGTCCATAGTCCCGGTAAAACCAAAGCCATCCATCAATACACCAATTGAACCGACGATACTGGCCTTGTTGACGAAGATCTTGTCAGCAGCAGCCGCCACGTAGTAGCCGCCGGATGCGCACATGTCCTCGACGACCACGTAGAGCGGCTTATCCGGGTGTTTGGCGCGCAAGCGGTGCATTTCGTCGTTGATGATCCCTGCCTGCACCGGGCTACCGCCGGGACTATTGATGCGTAGGATCACACCGGCCACGTTCTTTTCTTCGAAAGCCGCATTTAGGGCCGACACCATGTTTTCGGCATTGGCCTCACCCTTGGCCTCGATAACGCCTTGCAGGTTGATCAAGGCAGTGTGGCGCTCCTGATGCTCCGCACCACTACCCCAATCGACCACCGCAATCAGGACGACCATCAGGTAGGCAAAACCTAGGGACTTGAAAATAATGCTCCAGCGTCGCCGGGCCTTCTGTTCGTCGAGAGCAGCAAAGGCGAGCTTTTCCAGAACCTTGCGCTCCCAGGCTGGATCGTTGTTGGGGTATTGGGGGTTATCCATCGTGGCTTTCCGGCTCTAAGTAGATATTTCCTTCGAATTCCCTGACCTGCAGTGGTTTCAAACCTTTGCCCTGACATCTACCGCCAAGACAGCGCCCCGTTTCTGGAGCATAAAGCGCGCCATGAATCGAACAGATCAAGTATAGCCCGGAATCGTCGAAGAACTCCCCAGGCAACCAATCGAGTTCGGCTGGAATATGGCCACATTCGTTGTAATAGCCATACACCCGACCGCGAAATCGTATGACAAACGCTTGCTCATCACAACCATGGCGGGTTGTCGCGAAACGAACACCCTTGCCACCATCGACCAGGGCTTCGGACGCACAGATCAGCCGTGCTGCAGCAGCCATCGATCAAGCTCGGCAACGCTGTGCAAGCAAGCGACCGGCGAATATTCGAGCAGATGGTCATGCGGATGGGCGCCATAGGTCACGCCCAAGGCATCGACGCCGGCGTTACGCGCCATGCCAAGGTCGTGCGAGGTATCGCCGATCATGACCATTTCTGCCTGAGCGACACCGAATTCCAGCATCAACTCTTCAAGCATTTGCGGGTGAGGTTTCGAATGACACTCGTCGGCGCAGCGCGAACCTTGAAATAGCGGGCGCAAACCAGAATGATCGAGGGCGCGATCCAACCCCAGGCGACTCTTGCCGGTTGCGATCGCCAACATATGGCCGTCATCGCGGAGTCGCCGAAGCATTTCGGGAACACCGGCAAACAAGGTCAACTCGTGATCGCTCGCCAGATAGTGAAAACGATATCGATCAACCATCGCCTGGTAACGCTCAACGGGCAAATCGGGCACCGCATGCCGCATGGCATCGGCCAAGCCAAGGCCGATCACGTGCCTGGCACGAGCATCGTCGGGGACAGGTAGTTCGAGATCGCGGCAGGCCGCCTGGATGGCACGGACGATGGCACCAGCCGAGTCAAGCAAAGTTCCATCCCAATCGAAGACGACCAGAGGATATTTCATCAAGCTTCCCAAATTGTCTGAAAGTTTTCTGCGGTGAATTCTCTCGTTTTTTGCCTGTCCACCGCAGCAATGTAGCATTTAAGCCCATCAGGCATCGGCGCAAGGCATTCGAGCGGGCTACCGCTCAATGGATGCCGGAAGGCCATGCGCCAAGCATGCAGCCCCATACGCTTCAGCCCGTCGCGTTTCAATTCTTTGTTGAGCGCGAAGTCGCCATATTTTTCGTCGCCCAGAATGGGGAAACCAAGATGTGCCAGATGCACCCGGATCTGGTGGGTCCGCCCGGTTTTCAGTTGCGCCTCGAGCAGACTCATTTCCGGCCAGCGGGCAAGCAGGCGGAATACCGTATGCGACGGTTTGCCTTCGGCATGAACCGAAACACGTCGCTCGCCGGACTCGGTCAGATACTTCAGCAATGGTGCCTTGACGTGCTGGGTATTGTTCATCCAGCGCCCCTTAACCAGCACCAGATAACGCTTATCCGCTCCGGCGCCGTGCTCGCGGAACATGTCGTGCAAGGCCGTCAGCGCCAGGCGTTTCTTGCCGACCAGCAAAATCCCCGAGGTCTCGCGATCCAGACGGTGCGCCAGCTCCAGGAATTTGGCTTGCGGACGCTGCCGACGCAAGGCTTCGATCACCCCGAAGCTGACGCCGCTACCGCCATGTACTGCGATGCCTTCCGGCTTGTCGATGACGAGCATCGCCTCGTCTTCGTAGATGATGGGCAAATCGACCCGCTGCTTGGCGGCCTCGTCGATCTCGTTCTGCGGACGCTCAGCCAGTCGGATGGGCGGAATACGCAGCGTGTCGCCCGCCCGCAAGCGATAAGTCGCATCGCCCCGTTTGCTGTTGACCCGGACCTCACCGCTTCTCAAGATGCGGTAGATATGGCTTTTAGGAACGCCCTTGCAGTGGCGCACTAGATAGTTATCCAGGCGCTGGCCCTGCTCTTCTTCGTCGATCACGACATGGGTGACCGAATTGTTACCTGCGCCGTTCATTTTCTAATATACTGCCTGCGTTTTACGTCTCGGTTTGCAAGAGAAGCTCGAACCGTCAGACCGCTTGCCCTCGCGCCATGAGCGCGACCGCCACGCGGCAGATTCCGGAGTCTCACCTGTGCCAATTGCCCAGGCCAGACCAACGTGAAACGACTGGTTAAGTTCACTCACCAAAAGTAGTGATGTTAATGGATTAGCCCGCGGTAAGCACGCACGGATTGCCCGTTGCAGGAATTTTCAGGTCACGCATTTCAAGAAAAAACACGTGGCCATTCATTGATCAGCACATTCACAATCGCCTTTGCCTCCTATCGATGACGCAACCCGATAACTGAAACTGTCGCTGCCTGTAAGGGCGTTTCGTTGCAGCGTGCCAACGCGCGCTGGAGCTAAAAACAATGAAACGCATGCTCTTCAATGCGACACAGGCGGAAGAACTCCGTGTCGCCATTGTCGACGGTCAAAAACTTATTGATCTCGACATTGAATCCGCCGCCAAGGAACAACGTAAAAGCAACATCTACAAGGGTGTCATCACCCGCATCGAACCGTCGCTCGAAGCCTGCTTCGTCGACTACGGTGCCGAGCGCCACGGCTTCCTGCCCTTCAAGGAAGTCTCCCGCGCTTATTTCCAACCGGGCGTCGAAGCTGGTAAGGCCAAGATCAACGAGGCCCTGAAGGAAGGCCAGGAACTGATCGTTCAGGTCGACAAGGACGAGCGTGGCAACAAGGGCGCCGCCCTCACCACCTACGTCTCGCTGGCTGGCCGTTATCTGGTTCTGATGCCGAACAACCCGCGCGGTGGCGGTGTTTCGCGTCGCGTCGACGGCGACGAGCGCGCCGAATTGCGCGAAACCATGGATCAGTTGCAAGTGCCCAACGGCATGAGCCTAATCGCCCGCACCGCAGCCATCGGCCGCCAGGCCGAGGAACTGCAGTGGGACTTGAACTACCTGCTGCAATTGTGGAGCGCCATCGAAGGTGCCGCCCAGCAGCAAACTGGCGCTTTCCTGATTTATCTGGAAGGCTCGCTGGTCATCCGCGCCATACGCGACTACTTCCAGCCGGACATCGGCGAAATCCTGATCGACACCGATGAAGTGTTCGAGCAGGCTCGCGCCTTCATGGGCACGGTGATGCCGGGCAACGTCAATCGCGTCAAGCGTTATCGCGACGACGTGCCGCTGTTCTCCCGTTTCCAGATCGAGCACCAGATCGAGACCGCCTTCGCCCGCCAGGTCAACCTGCCGTCCGGCGGCGCCATCGTGATCGATCATACCGAAGCGCTGGTCGCTGTCGACGTCAACTCGGGCCGCGCCACCAAGGGTGCCGACATTGAGGAAACCGCGCTCAAGACCAACCTCGAAGCCGCCGATGAACTGGCTCGCCAGTTGCGCCTGCGCGACTTGGGCGGCCTGATCGTCATCGACTTCATCGACATGGAAAGCGCCAAGAACCAGCGCGAAGTCGAGAACCGCCTGCGCGACGCCCTGCGCTACGACCGCGCCCGCGTCCAGATGGGCAAGATCAGCCGCTTCGGCCTGATGGAACTCTCCCGTCAGCGCCTGCGTCCGGCCCTGGCCGAAACCAGCTACATCCCCTGCCCGCGCTGCACCGGCACCGGTCACATCCGCTCGACCGAATCGGCCGCGCTGCACATCCTGCGCATCCTCGAAGAAGAGGCAATGAAGGAAAACACGGCCGCCGTGCACGTCCAGGTGCCGGTCGACGTCGCCACTTTCCTGCTCAACGAGAAGCGTCCGGACATCCAGGCCATCGAATTGCGTCACAAGGTCACCATCCTGCTGATCCCGAACATCCATCTGGAAACGCCGGCCCACACCGTGACCCGTCTGCGCCACGACGACCTGAACCAGGACGATCTGCGCGAGCCGTCCTACAAGATGGTCGACATGCCGATCGAGGAAGCCATCAAGCAGGCGACCCAGCAGGAAAACGCCAAGCCGCGCCAGGAAGCCGCCATCAAGGGCATCTCTCCGGAACAACCCGCACCGATCGTGGCAGAAAAGACCGAAGCCGCACCGGCACCCGCTCAGGAAGAAGCCGGTTTCTTCTCGAAGCTCTTCTCCTGGTTCCGCAGCGAACCGAAGGTCGAGGAAGCCGCTCCGGAACCGACGCCCGCACCCCGCAAGAATCGCGAAGGCCGTGACGGTCGTCGCGACAATCGCCGTGGTGGCCGTAATGGCAACCGCCGCGACGAGGACCGCAGTGAGCGCGGCGAGCGCACCAATGGCAACCGTGGTGAACGCGCCGAACGCCCGGCCCGCGAAGAGTCCGCCGCGCAAGGTAATGGTGAGCGCCAGGAACGTCGCCAACGCGGCGAGCGCAAGGAGCGTCGCGAGCGTCAGCCGAACGAAGCCCAGGAAAACAAGCAGAATCGTCAGGCCGTGACGGATGATGTCCAAGCCGTCGCCATGCCGGCAGTCGCGCCGCAAGGCGGCGAAACGCCGGCCAACGAGGAAAACGGCGGTCGTCGTCGTGGTCGTCGTGGCGGCCGTGGTCGCAATGAACGCCGTAACGACGCAGAAAACGCCGTTGTCGCTGCCGAGGGTGAAAATATCGCTCCGATCGTTGCCGAAACGGTGACCGAAGCAGTTGCTCAGGAACCGATCGTGGTCGTCGTTCCCGCTCCGGTAGTCGAAGAAACCGTTACCGCCCCGGCAGCAACGGTCGAGGCGGCTCCGCTGGTTGAGGCACCGGCTCTGGCAGTCGTCGAAGTCGAAGCCCCGGCCGCCGAAGTCGAAAATTCGGTCGTCGAGACCGCTGCGGTCGAGACTGCTGCGGTGCACGTGCCGGAAGTGGCAAAAACCGAGGAGCCTGCTCCGGCGGTTGCTGTTACCGAACCGGCAGACATTGAAAAGTCGCTGGCCGAAAGCGGCCTGGTCATGGTCCAGACGAGTTTCGCTCCATCTGCAGTCGTCGCCGAGGAGCCGGTCAAGCTGGGCCGCGCCCGTAAGCCGAAGGCGGTCGTCGATAGCGGCGAGCCGATGGTCATGGTGGAAACGCAGAAGTAAGTAGCAAACGGTACCATGCAAAAAGGGCACCGCGAGGTGCCCTTTTCATTTGTTGCTTGCGTATTGAAGTTAGACGATCAGCGCCCTAGCCTCGGCCAAGTTCCCGCTTGATCTCTTTGACCAGGCCTTGTGCCGCATCTTCGACCATGTCCAGCACCAGATCGAAGCCGTGGCCGAGTCCGTAGTAAGGATCGGGTACTTCGTCATCGTCGAAATTATCGGCATAGTCCATGAACAGCTTGATCTTCGGGTGCTGCTCCGGCATCGCCATGCGCCGCAGGTTGTCGAGATTGCTCTTGTCCATGGCCAGGATCAGATCGAAGTAATCGAGATCCTGACGCGCCACCTTGCGGGCACGCAGTTGCGACAGGTTGTAGCCGCGTACCGAAGCGGCACGCTGCGTCCGCGAATCCGGCGGTTCGCCGACATGGTAGCCGTGCGTACCCGCAGAATCCACTTCAACAATATCACCCAATCGATTGATTTTAATGAAGTGTCTAAGCACCCCTTCAGCGGTGGGCGAGCGGCAGATATTGCCCATGCACACCAGCAGCACGCGGTATTTCATTAGGTCTCATCTCCATCGGGATCGTGCTGCGCCGCGCCGAAGACTTTTTCCCTGAGCCTGAAAAGTTCGTCGCGAGCAGCCGCCGCTTTTTCGAATTCCAAGTTTTTCGCACACTCTAGCATTTCTTTTTCCAGGCGTTTAATTTCCTTGGCCACTGCCTTTTCATCCATGGCCTCGTAAACCGCCTGCTGCTGGGCGGCCTTGAGTTCTGCCTGGGCCGATTCGGCGTCATAAACGCCGTCAATGATGTCCTTGATCTTCTTGGTAACGCCACGCGGCGTAATGCCGTTTTCCAGGTTGAACGCGATCTGTTTGTCGCGTCGGCGCTTGGTTTCGGCGATCGACTGCTCCATCGAACGGGTCATGTGATCGGCGTAAAGAATAGCCGTGCCATTGATATGGCGCGCAGCGCGCCCGATAGTCTGAATCAATGAACGTTCGGAGCGCAGGAAGCCCTCCTTGTCCGCGTCAAGAATAGCAACCAGCGAAACCTCCGGAATATCGAGACCTTCGCGCAGCAGGTTGATCCCGACCAGCACGTCGAATTCGCCCAGGCGCAAATCGCGGATGATCTCCACCCGCTCGACGGTATCGATATCGGAGTGCAAGTAACGCACCTTGATGCCGTTGTCGCCGAGAAAATCCGTCAGGTCTTCGGCCATGCGCTTGGTCAGCGTCGTCACCAGGACCCGCTCGCCCACCTCGATACGCTTGCGAATTTCGACCAGCAGATCGTCAACCTGCGTCGATGCGGGCCTGACGATAACCTCGGGGTCGATCAGCCCGGTCGGCCGCACCACCTGCTCGACCACCTGACCGGCGTGCTGCTGCTCGTAGTCGGCCGGCGTTGCCGAAACGAAAACCGTTTGCCGCATGTGCGCCTCGAATTCCTCAAAGCGCAGCGGCCGGTTATCCAGCGCGGAAGGCAGGCGGAAGCCGTAATCCACCAGATTTTCCTTACGCGAGCGGTCGCCCTTGTACATGCCACCGACCTGACCGATGGCGACGTGCGACTCGTCGATGAACATCAGCGCATCCGGCGGCAGGTAGTCGATCAGGGTTGGCGGCGATTCGCCGGCCTTACGTCCGGAAAGGTGCCGCGAATAGTTCTCGATGCCCTTGCAGAAGCCGATCTGGTCGAGCATTTCGAGATCGAAACGGGTACGCTGTTCGATGCGCTGTGCCTCCACCAGCTTGTTGTTCTTGGTAAACCAGTCGATACGCTCGCGCAGCTCCTCCTTGATAGCCTCGATGGCGCGCAACACGGTAGCGCGCGGCGTCACATAATGCGAAGCAGGGAAAACGGTGAAGCGTAGCGCCTTGTGAAAGAGCTGGCCGGTCAACGGGTCGAAAAACTGCAAGGCTTCGACCTCGTCGTCGAACAGCGAAACACGGATGGCATGCTCGGCGTGTTCGGCCGGAAAGATGTCGATGATGTCGCCGCGCACGCGGAACGTGCCGCGATGAAAATCCATCTCGTTGCGCTGGTATTGCATATCGGTCAGGCGCTTGATGATGGCGCGCTGGTCCATGCGATCGCCGACCCGCATGGTCAGGATCATGTTGTGGTATTCGTCACGGTCACCGATGCCGTAGATGCACGACACGGTGGCCACGATCACGACATCGCGCCGCTCGATCAGGCTTTTGGTCGCCGACAGCCGCATCTGCTCGATATGATCGTTGATCGAGCTGTCCTTCTCGATGAACAAATCACGCGAAGGCACGTAAGCCTCGGGCTGGTAATAGTCGTAGTACGAAACGAAGTACTCGACGGCATTCTCGGGCAGGAACTCCTTGAACTCCGAGTAAAGCTGCGCCGCCAGCGTCTTGTTCGGGGCCAGCACCAGCGCCGGCCTGCCAGTGCGGGCAATGACGTTGGCCATCGTGTAGGTCTTGCCCGAACCGGTCACGCCGAGCAAGGTCTGGAAGGACAAGCCATCCTCCAGACCTTCGACCAGCGCATCGATGGCTTTTGGTTGATCGCCGGCAGGCGGAAACGGCTGATGCAGACGATACGGGCTGCCTTCAAAGGTCACGACGGTGCTGCTGTTGGTTTCGCTCATGCTAGAATTCTTCGGTTGTCTTAAGCGCAGCGGATTGGCTGCGCGCACATCGTTCGTATTATTCCACGGAGTCCCTATGTCCTCTTCGATCTTCGCTGCGGTGGAAATGGCCCCGCGCGATCCCATCCTCGGTCTGAATGAAGCTTTCAACGCGGATGCACGCGAAACCAAGGTCAACCTCGGCGTTGGCGTCTATTTTGACGACAACGGCAAGATTCCGCTGCTGGCTGCCGTCAAGGCTGCCGAAGAGGCCCGCCTGAAGGCTGCCCCGCCGCGTGGCTACCAGCCGATCGAAGGTCCGGCCGCCTACAACACCGCCGTACAGAACCTGTTGTTCGGCAAGGATTCCGAGCTGCTGGCCAAGGGCCAGGTCATCACCGCCCAGGCCATCGGCGGAACCGGTGCCCTGAAGATCGGCGCCGACTACCTGAAGCGCCTGAACCCGACCTCCAAGGTTTACATTTCCAACCCGTCCTGGGAAAACCATCGCGCCCTGTTCGAAGCCGCCGGCTTCGTCGTCGAGGATTACACCTACTACGACGCCGCCACCCGTGGCGTGAATTTCGAAGGCATGAAGGCCGACCTGAACAAGATGGGTCCGGGTTCGGTCGTGCTGTTGCATGCCTGCTGCCACAACCCGACCGGTGCCGACATGAGCGACGCCCAGTGGGCTGAAGTCGTCGGCATCTGCAAGGAACGCGGCCTGGTGCCCTTCCTCGACATGGCCTATCAGGGCTTTGCCGACGGTATCGATGCCGACGCCGTGGCCATCCGCGCATTCTCGGCTTCCGGCCTGCAGTTCTTCGCCTCCAGCTCGTTCTCCAAGAACTTCTCGCTGTACGGCGAGCGCGTTGGCGCCCTGTCGGTCGTCACCGCGTCAAAGGACGAATCGGCTCGCGTCATGTCGCAGGTCAAGCGCGTCATCCGCACCAACTACTCCAACCCGCCGATCCACGGCGGCGCCCTGGTTTCCGCCGTGCTGGCCTCGACCGAACTGCGCGCCCAGTGGGAAACCGAACTGGCTGGCATGCGCGACCGCATTCGCGCCATGCGCACCGGCCTCGTTGAATCGATCAAGGCCACCGGCTGCGCTCAAGACTTCTCTTTCGTCGTCAAGCAACGCGGCATGTTCTCCTACACCGGCCTGACGGCCGCCCAAGTGGAACGCATGAAGGAAGAATTCGGCATCTACGCCGTGTCGACCGGCCGCATCTGCTTGGCTGCATTGAACACCAAAAACATCGACTACGTTGCCAAGGCCATCGCTGCCGTGACCAAGTAATCGAGCCGTACCGGCAACAAAAAAGGCGGGTAATCCCGCCTTTTTTGTTGTCAGTGATTTTTATTTGCCGACCGTGGTCGTCAATTCCGGCAGCGTTCCCGTGATCCGCACCGGCGTGCGTCGAGTTGTTACCGACGATTGCACGGAAACCGACAAGGCGGCATCGACCACATTCTGCCGATCGCAGGCAAATTGACCACCCGCTGTCAGCGAACCGGCATCCAACTGGATATTGCGCCCAACGAGCAGCTTGGGCTTCATGGCCAGCGAAACGCGCAGGCGATCGAACTTGGTCTGACCGGCGCGAACGAGCGCACCTGAACCGCGCCGACTCGCTTCGCCCAAATCGGCACCGCGCAAGATGCCGCGTGTCACTTCGGCATCCATCGTCGCTTCGACGTTTGCCCACACGCCTGCCCAATCCTTGCCGCTGCCGCGGAAGCGGAAGGCGCCACCAATATCGCCTTCCAGCTGCAGCTTGGGCATGAAGGCCGCACCAACCTTGCGCGAGTCCAAGCGGGTAACCGTACCCTCGCCGGCCATGGCCAGGCCGTTACTCCAATCGAGCAGCCAGTTGCCCTTGAGCAAACCTCCCAAGAAGGTGGTATCCAGATTCTGGATCAACAACTTGCCAGGCATTAGAACGCCATTGGCCTGCAAAGAATCGAGCGAGACGGGGATCTGCGCGGCCGGTTTCCAGGCACGACCTTCCAGTGCGAAGCGTAGCGATCGATCCGAAGTCGGCGATACCTCAAGCAATATGGAGCGTTCCTTGTTCTCGAAATTCGCTTTGCTGAGCAGGCCGCTCTCGTTGAACAGCATATCGCCATAGACGTCGCTGAATGCCAGATCGCCTGACAGGGTCAACTTTCCCTGCTCGATTCGAATTTGCGCAACCTTCAGTTCGCCATCGTCGAGCAACTGGCCACCCGTGATCGGCAACGCCAGCAAGCGCTCGACCGGCATCTCGACGCCGCTCAATGTCAAACGGGATATCGTCTGCGGACCACTCCGAACGGTTGCCAATGGCGAATGAATGCGAATTTCACCGATACGCGCATCGCCTTTTGCCCCCAGGCGAACATCGGTCAGCTTGACGTGTGGAGAAGGTAGCAAACCGAGCCCTACCTGACCGACCGTCACCGGCGTTTTGAGCAAGCGACTGGCCGAGCTTTCGACGGCCGGACGGAAACTATCGTAGGGATAGAACAACAAGACGAAAACCGCAAGCGCCAGCACAGCGGCAAGCGCGATACCGAGCGTACGGAACAAGGGAAGATTGGGCAAGGCCGGTGCTTCGGGCAGCTTGAATTTCGGCAAGGAAAGTTTGACGGCCGGTTTAGGTAACTTGAAGGATTTTTCGGGCTTGGCTTCGGGAACAGGTTCGGCCGCCGGCAGTATCGGTTTGCCAAAAGTCGAGAAACCGCTGGCAACGCTCGGCTCGGCGATGGAGTCCGGCGCCATCAGGGAGGCCTTTGACTCGAAAGTGGAGAACTGCGATAGCGCAGAGACCTTCTCTTTCTTTTCGCTCGGCGGAGACTCGGCTTCGGCCTGCAAGGCTTCGCTCCAGGCCGTCGTTGCGGCGACACCGGTCGGCGCGATGAAGCCCCCCTCTTCCAGCTCCTGCAGGGCGGACTCGACGAGTTGGGGGTTGGCGATTTTCTGCGAGAGTTCTTCGACGCTGAGTTTCCCGTCGACCATGATCAGCACCATACGCAGATTGCGCTGAACCACGCGGGTGCGCTGGCGGACGGCTTCATCTCCGGTCGGGGTCTTGGCGAATACGAGCGTGGGGTCCATGTTTATCGTTATGTCAGAAATGCGCAAAACGCTTGACGCAAGCGGTTCGGCTATCTATAATGCGCGCTTCTGTTCCCCGATAGCTCAGTCGGTAGAGCGCCGGACTGTTAATCCGTAGGTCCCTGGTTCGAGCCCAGGTCGGGGAGCCAAAAGTTTCAAGCATCAAGCCCAGCCATCGCGCTGGGCTTTTTGTTTTTCTTCCGCCGAAAAATCGTTTGGCAACGGTCGCTTGCATCAAATATTTTGTGTAATGGCGTAGATGTTAATGATCGTATCATTTTCCGTGAAAAATTGCTGCTTTTGCTAAATAAAACGGGCGATTCCGAACTGTCGAATATTTGATCTGTCTACTTGTGCGACCTTGCCCGGATACCGATAATTCTTCGCCATGCACAATGAAACCCTGCGCCCGGAAGCCACTCCCGACGGAATGAACGATTTTCGTCCCACCCTAGGCATGGGCAGCATGCAGCATCCGGAAGGGAGTCTGGTCGATCGCTACGGTCGCCGCATCACTTACGTTCGCCTGTCGATCACCGATCGTTGCGATTTCCGCTGCACCTACTGCATGGCCGAGGAAATGACTTTCCTACCACGCCAGGAGGTGCTGAGCCTGGAAGAATGCCTGCGTGTCGCCTCGGCCTTTGTCGGACTCGGCGTCAGCAAGCTGCGCATCACCGGCGGCGAACCGCTGGTGCGCAAGAATGCGATGTGGCTGATTGAGCGCCTGGGTGCCCTGCCCGGCCTCGACAACCTGGTACTGACAACCAATGGTTCGCAACTGGAACGCTTTGCGCAACCGCTGCGCGACGCCAAGGTGAGCCGCATCAACATCAGCCTCGACACGCTGAAGGCCGAACGCTTCAAGGCGATCACCCGGATCGGCGAACTGGACAAGGTGCTGCGCGGGATCGATGCAGCACGCGCCGCCGGCTTCAAGCGGACCAAACTGAATACCGTCATGATGCGCGGCATCAATGACGACGAATTTGTCGATCTGGTTCGCTTCGCCGTCGCGCAGGAACTCGATATTTCCTTCATTGAGGAAATGCCGCTCGGTGAAATCCACGGGCGTAGCGACACCTACATCTCTTCCGAGGAAACGCGCGAGCTTCTGGCGCCGCACTTCGATTTGATTCCGTCGGCCGAATCTTCCGGCGGCCCGGCGCGCTACTGGCGCATTCCCGGCAGCGAGACGCGCGTCGGCTTCATTTCTCCGCATAGCCACAATTTCTGCGACACCTGCAATCGCGTGCGCATCACTGCCAAGGGCGAACTCTACCCCTGCCTGGGACAGAACGACGCAACCAACCTGATGCAAGTATTGCGCTCCGGTGCGGACGACGCTGCATTGCGCCAAGCCATCGTCGACAGCATGGGCATCAAACCCTTTGGCCATGACTTCACGGCACAAATGGATGCGCCGCAAGTGGTACGCTTCATGTCGATGACCGGCGGCTGAGCAAATTACCAGAATGCCGCGGACAGCCACCGCTTTTCTGCCCCGGCACTTGGCCCTTCAGCGCCATTTCTGGCTGGCTTTTTTTGCCCTTGCTTCGCTATTTCTTTTTTTCCAGCGCCTATCTGCGCCATCGAGTTGGGTCATCGATAGCCTGCTGGCAACTTCAATTATCGCCAGCCTTTGGCTGCTCATCGTTGAATGGCAGACGCTACGCCGCACTGCCAGGGCGTATGAACTCGCGATGCAAGCAGCGCATGATGGATTCTGGGAATGGGATCCGCAAAGTAAACGCCTGCAGGTCGGTAAACGATTATTGGAAATACTTGGCTACCACGAAGATTTTCTAACCTCGACGCATGATTGGCTGAATATCGTTCACCCAGAGGACCGAGCCAAATACAACCATGCCGTTGCCGAGCACCTGAAAGGCAAGACGCAGTTTTTCTATTGCGAGTATCGGGTTCGAGCCAATGACGGTGGCTTTCGCTGGATTGGGTCACGCGGGATCGCCGTTTGTGATCGCCATGGCAAGGCATATCAGATGGTGGGATCAGTCACTGATATCACCGAGCGACGCCGGTACCAGGATAACCTCGAATTTCTCGCCAGCCACGATAGCCTGACCGGCCTGCCTAATCGGCACGACTTGGCACGTGCGCTCACCCAATCGGTCGCCTCTGCGCAGAATAACAAGACATTGCTAGGCTTGTTCTTTGTAGACCTCGATCGCTTCAAAGACATAAACGACACGCTAGGCCACCGGGCAGGCGACTTACTGCTACAAGGTGTCGCGCAACGTCTCGGGCAGTTATTCGGCACAAACAGTCGCATCTTTCGTCACGGGGGAGATGAGTTCATCATCCTATTGCCAGAGTGCCAGGACATTAGTTCTGCCTTGGCATTTGGCGAAGCGGTACGCGAAGCGATTGCCAGCCCGTTCAGTGGACATGACAGCGATTTCTTCACCAGCGCAAGCATCGGCTTGAGCTTGTATCCGCTTGACTCAAGCGATGCCGACACCCTGCTGCGCAACGGCGACACCGCAATGTATGCCGCCAAAGGCGCAGGAGGCAATGCCTTGCGGCAGTACAAACCGGAGATGAACGAAAGGCTTCAGCATCGGGTATCGCTGGAAAGCGGGTTGCGGCAAGCCATCGCAAGGAACGAACTGGAGCTTTATTTCC
This sequence comes from Azonexus sp. IMCC34839, assembly GCF_047047955.1. Classification (GTDB taxonomy): domain Bacteria; phylum Pseudomonadota; class Gammaproteobacteria; order Burkholderiales; family Rhodocyclaceae; genus Azonexus. The sequence continues at coordinate 726,287 of NZ_CP150631.1, forward strand.
AACCCAAAATACAAATTCCCGACTGCCGCATTTGCGGGGCAGAAGCACTGCTTCGCTGGCATCACCAAGGCAGGATGATCCCCCCCGACCAGTTCATCCCGGTGGCCGAAGATACCGGGATGATCCTCGAAATCGGAGACTGGCTGACAAAGCGTTGCTTTGAACACATTCTGGAATGGCAAGCACGTGGTGCAACTGTTCCGCCGATAGCGATCAATCTGTCCCCACGCCAGTTCTGGCGCCGTCAGCCCGCCCAAGAAATCCTGTCCCAACTCGCCGCCAGCGGCCTGCCGAGTTCTGCCCTGCAGGTAGAAGTCACTGAATCGCTGATGCTGCATGCCGATAGCGGAGCGACTGAGGAGCTTCTCAGGTTACGCGAAGCGGGGTTGGATATTGCGTTGGATGACTTCGGGACAGGTTACTCCTCGCTCTCCTATCTACAACGCCTACCAATCACCGCTCTCAAGATCGACCGTGCCTTCATCAAAGAACTGGCTAACCTGGACAACAACCCCAGCATCGCCAACGGTGCAAGCCAGCAACGTGCTACTGCGTTGGTTGGGGCAATCATTGCCATGGCCCACAGTCTGTCTCTGGAGGTTGTCGCCGAGGGTGTCGAAACAGACGAGCAACTGCAGTGCCTGAAAGAGCTAGGTTGTGATATCGCTCAAGGCTACCTATTTAGTAAACCACTGCCAGCAGACGAATTTTTCAGCTCTTGGCTTGGTGAGAAGAGCGCTCAATTAACACGGACAACCCTAGAAAATACCTAGAGTCGTGGATTTCCAGCCTAGCTAGCAGCTAAGGATAGACTCTGCACAAACCAACAGACGAACTCACAGGGTCGCTGATCCAGCCAAGAAACGTAAAGAACAACGACAGAACAATGAAAAAGGCGACCCAGCGGGTCGCCTTTTCGTTGCGCTTGACCAGGTCTGTAAAGAACTGGCCAAGGCGCATTCTTACAGACCGCGAACGGCGCGCTTACGTTCGATTTCGGTCAGGAAACGCTTGCGCAGACGGATGGACTTCGGGGTCAGTTCGACCAGCTCGTCGTCGGCAATGAATTCGACAGCGGCTTCCAGGCTCAACTGGACCGGCGGCACCAGGCGGACGGCTTCGTCAGTACCGGAAGCACGCACGTTAGTCAGCTGCTTGCCCTTGATCGGGTTCACAACGAGGTCATTTTCGCGGCTGTGAATGCCGATGATCATGCCTTCGTACAGCTTTTCGCCGGGGCTGACGAACATGCGGCCGCGATCCTGCAGCTTCCACAGCGCGTAGGCCACGGCTTCGCCGTTATCCTGCGAAATCAGCACGCCGTTGCGACGCTCGGCGACGCCGCCTTCCTTGACCGGGGCGTATTCGTCGAACACGTGGCTCATCAGGCCGTTACCGCGGGTCAGGTTCATGAATTCGCCCTGGAAACCGATCAGGCCACGGGCCGGAATGCGGTATTCGATACGGACGCGACCGCGACCGTCCGGCACCATGTCGAGCATTTCGCCCTTGCGCAAGCCGAGCGCTTCCATGACGCCGCCCTGGTGTTCTTCTTCGACGTCGACGGTAAGCATTTCGTACGGCTCGCACTCGACGCCGTCTATGACCTTCTTGACGACGCGCGGGCGACCGACGGCCAGCTCGTAGCCTTCACGACGCATGTTTTCGAGCAGGATGCCAAGGTGCAGTTCGCCACGGCCGGCCACGTCGAACACGTCGCCGTTTTCGGTGTCATGCACGCGCAGCGCCATGTTGGTCAGCAGTTCCTTGTGCAGGCGATCACGCAGCTGGCGGCTGGTGACGAACTTGCCTTCGGTGCCGGCCAGCGGGCTGGTGTTGACCATGAACTGCATGGACAGGGTCGGCTCGTCGATCTTGAGCAGCGGCAGCGATTCCGGCTGATCCGGATCGGTCACGGTGCAACCCAGCACGAGGTCTTCGATACCGGTGATCTGCACGATGTCGCCAGCGTGGCCTTCTTCCAGCTCGACCTTGTTCAGGCCCTTGTAGCCGAAAACCTGGCCAATCTTGGCCTTGATCGGGGTGCGCTCATGCTCGGCAGCCTCTTCCTCGGTGCCGTACATGACCATGACGTTCTGGCCGGTCTTGACCTTGCCGCGGACGATGCGGCCAACGCCGATACGACCGACGTAGGAGGAGTAGTCGAGTGCGGAAATCTGCAGCTGCAGCGGCGCATCGACGTCGGCATCCGGTGCCGGCACGTGCGACAGGATCATGTCGAACAGCGGCTTCATGTCGACGCGCGGGGCGTCCAATTCCAGTGCAGCCCAGCCGTTCAGGCCGGAAGCGTAGACGATCGGGAAGTCGAGCTGCTCGTCGGTCGCACCCAGCTTGTCGAACAAGTCGAAAGTCAGGTTGACGGCGTTATCGGGATCGCCACCATCGCGGTCGACCTTGTTCACCAGCACGATGGGCTTCAGACCGAGGGCCAGGGCCTTCTTGGTTACGAAGCGGGTCTGCGGCATCGGGCCTTCGACAGCATCGACCAGCAGGACGACGCCATCGACCATGCCGAGCACGCGCTCGACTTCACCGCCGAAGTCGGCGTGGCCCGGGGTGTCGACGATGTTGATGTGAACACCGTTGTAATCGACCGAGGTGTTCTTGGAGAGAATGGTGATGCCGCGCTCTTTTTCCAGATCGTTGGAGTCCATCACGCGCTCATCCACCTGCTGGTGGGCGGCGAAGGTACCGGATTGACGGAGCAGCTGGTCGACGAGCGTGGTCTTGCCGTGGTCGACGTGAGCGATGATGGCGATGTTGCGGATAGGACGAGCGGACATGTGGAAGATTGCCTAAGCCTTTGAAAAAGGCCGTGATTCTACCATGCCAGTACAAGCTTTTGCTGCACTGCGAAAAAACTCTCTAAGCCAGATGGAGGCCGGTCAGCCAGACACCAGTCCGCGCTCGCCAAGCCATGCACAAGCGCTGTCCCAGCCATCGACGTAGGCAAACTCGAAAGGCGCCTCTCCAATCGCCTCACGAAACACCATCTCATAAAAGCTGGCGTACTGGCGATCGACAAAATGGTAGGCAACCGCCACCAGGCCGAGGCCCGCAAGCATCGCATTACTTTCTCGCCACAGCGGAATCAGCTCAGGAGGGATCAGCCCTTCACCACGAACCACGCAGTACGCCCCCCAGCGCTCCGGCCGAACACCAGCCCTGGCTTTCAACGCATCGATGTACGCATCGAAGGTCTCGCGATTCCAGGGTCCCTCCGCATCGAGGATGAAAACGCCCCGCTCGTTTCGCAGGTTGAAACTGCCATGCTGGCGGAAGCGCTGCGTACTCATTTCAGGCTCAACCTTCTTTGTTGCGCATGAAATCGGCGGTGTTGAAGAAATTCTCCAGCAGCTTGGCTCGGATGGATTCCTCGATGCCGACATCCTCCATCGCCAACACCATGCAGGCCACCCACTGATCGCGCTCCTGGGTACCGATGGCGAACGGCATGTGGCGAGCGCGCAGGCGGGGATGGCCGAATTTCTCGACGAACAGGTCCGGCCCACCGAACCAGCCTGAGAGGAACATGTACAGCTTGTCGCGCGAGCCTTGCAGACTCTCCGGATGCATGGCGCGCAGCTCCTTGAACTGCGGTACCGTGTCCATCAGTTCGTAGAAACGGTCGCACAGCTTGCCGACTGCGGCATCGCCGCCGATCTTTTCGTAGGTAGTCGTGGTGTTTTCCATCGTGTTCTCCCTTGATCAGGCTCAGCTTGGGCGCTTTTTACGCGCCGGCTGGCTCGGTTTTCCATAAGTGTCATTGCGCCCGCCCGCACCAGTCGCCCGAGCAGGTTGTCCGGGACGGCCACGGCTCGCTGCTGCGGTGGACGGGCGATTTTGGCCAAATTTGCCGCCCGGCTTCCCGGCGGCAGGCGCGGCCTTGGACTGCGCGCGTTGCGCCGTCGCCACGATGGCGGCCGCCTTCATGCCCGTACCGGCCGGTTGCCAGGCCGGCACCAGTTGTTTCTTGCCGTTGCCGATCAAGTCGGCGCGGCCCATTTCCTTCAGCGCCTCGCGCAACAGCGGCCAGTTTTCCGGATCGTGATAACGCAGGAAAGCCTTGTGCAGCTTGCGCTGACGTCCGTTGCGCACGGCCCCGACCACTTCCCCGCCCAGCCGATGCAGCTTCTTCAGCGGGTTGCGTTCGGTGTGGTACATCGTCGTCGCCAGCGCCATCGGTGTTGGCAGGAAGGTCTGCACCTGGTCGAGGCGGAAGTTGTTCTTTTTCAGCCACAGCGCCAGATTGACCATGTCCTCGTCCTGCGTCCCCGGATGGGCGGCGATGAAATACGGGATCAAGTATTGCTCTTTGCCGGCTTCGCGCGAGAAGCGGTCGAACAACTGCTTGAAGCGGTCGTAGGTCCCGATGCCCGGCTTCATCATCTTGGAGAGCGGGCCTTCCTCGGTATGCTCCGGCGCGATCTTCAGGTAGCCGCCGACGTGGTGCTGGACCAGTTCCTTGATGTATTCCGGCGAGCGCACAGCCAGATCATAGCGCAGGCCTGAGCCGATGGTGATGCGCTTCACCCCCTTGATTGCACGCGCCCGGCGGTAGAGCGAAATCAGCTGCGAGTGATCGGTATTCATGTTCTCGCAGATGTCCGGGTAGACGCAGGACAAACGGCGACAGGACGACTCGATCTTCTCGTCCTTGCATTTCAGGTGATACATGTTGGCCGTCGGCCCACCGAGGTCGGTGACGACACCGGTAAAGCCCGGCGTCTTGTCGCGCATTTCCTCGATCTCGCGAATGATCGAATCCTCGGAACGACTCTGGATGATGCGCCCCTCGTGCTCGGTGATCGAGCAGAAGGTACAGCCGCCGAAACAGCCGCGCATGATGTTGACCGAGAAACGGATCATCTCCCAGGCGGGAATTTTGGCCTCGCCATAGCTCGGATGCGGCCGACGGGCATATGGCGCTTCGTAAACGGCGTCCAGCTCCTCGGTGGACAGCGGAATCGGCGGCGGATTGAGCCAGACGTCGCGCTCACCATGCGCCTGCACCAAGGCCCGCGCATTGCCGGGGTTGGATTCGAGGTGGAAGGTGCGCGAGGCATGGGCGTAGAGCACCGGGTCGTCCTTGACCTGCTCATAGCTCGGCAGACGCACGACCGTATGGGCGCGGCGCTCGCGGCGGGCGGCCAGGCGCTCGCTGCGCGAGACGATGCGCACCGGTTGTGCGCCATCGGCAGCCACTGCTGCGGTGGACGCGGCATTTTGGCCAGAATCCATAGCGTACGGGTCGGCATGCTTGACCAGCGGCCCCGGCGTATCGACCTCGGTCGAATCCATCACCTCCCATTCGTCGGAAGGCAGCCAGCCCGGCGGCGTCATGAAGGCCGTGCCGCGGATATCGCGAATCTCGCCCACCTTGTCGCCCTTGGCCAGGCGATGGGCAATCTCGACGATGGCGCGTTCGGCATTGCCGAAGACCAGCAAATCGGCCTTGGAATCGGGCAACACGGAGCGGCGCACCTTGTCCGACCAATAGTCGTAATGCGCAATGCGGCGCAGGCTGGCCTCAATGGAGCCGATGATCACCGGCGTCCCGGAAAACGCCTCGCGACAACGCTGGGCATAGACGGTGACAGCGCGATCCGGACGCTTGTTCGGCTCGGCGTTGGGCGTGTAGGCGTCGTCGGAGCGGATCTTGCGGTCGGAGGTGTAGCGATTGACCATCGAATCCATGTTGCCGGCCGTGACGCCGAAAAACAGATTCGGTTTGCCCAGCTTGCGGAAGTCGGCTGCCGAATTCCAGTCCGGCTGGCTGATGATGCCGACACGGAAGCCCTGCCCTTCGAGCAGGCGCCCGATCAGCGCCATGCCGAAACTCGGGTGATCGATATAGGCGTCGCCGGTCACGAGAATGATGTCGCAGGAATCCCAACCGAGTTGTTCCATCTCGGCGCGAGACATCGGCAGGAAGGGGGCGGGACCGAAACGGTGCGCCCAGAATTTGCGATAGCCGAAGAGCGGACGCGGGGTTTGGGTGTTCGAAAGCATGCGCTATTTTACCTGAGAGCCAAAACGCTCGCGGCGAAGCTACCGCGGCGGCGCATTGACCGCTTTACCGGCAAAGAGTTCGCAGCGATCGTCAGGCGCCGCTACGCAGCGCCTCAAGCGGTGGTGTCGCCAACAGGCGACGGGCCAGCATCCAGCCAACCAGCAAGGTCAGCGCCGCGCCGGCCAGTGGCGCCAGCAGGATGGGCCACGGATCGAAGTGCAGCGATAAATCGAAGGCGCGGGTGGCAATGGCCCAACCGACAGCCGCCGCCGCCAGCGCCGCGATCAGCCCGGCACAGGCACCGATCACGGCCAGTTCGACGGCCATCGCTCGCCGGAGCTGGCCGCGCAAGGCTCCCAAGGCCCGCATCACGGCCAATTCGTAACGCCGCTCATCGAAAGCCGACAGCAAGGCGGCCTGCAACACCAGCGCCCCGGCCAGCAGCGTGAACAGGAAGACGAACTGGATCGCGGCGCTGACCTGACCGATGATGTTCTGCAACTGGCCGAGCATCGCACCAATGTCGATCACCGTCAGGTTCGGATAGCGCTTCAACAGCTCCGGCAGAGTCGTTTTATCGTCCGCGTTCAAATGAAAACTGGTGATATAGCTGGCGTTGGCATCGTCCAGCACGCCCGGCGGGGTCAACACGAAGAAATTGACGCGCATCGAGTCCCAATCGAGCTTGCGCAAACTACCGACTTTCATCGTCTGCTCGCGCCCGGCCACCGAAAACACCAACTCGTCGCCCAGACGAATACCGAGTGTCTTGGCCAATCCTTCCTCAACCGAAGCAACACCCTGCCCGCGCGCCTCCTCGCCCGCCCAGACACCGGCAACGACACGATTGCCGGGCGGCACGGTCGCTCGCCAGGAAAGATTGAATTCGCGCTCGACCAGACGTTGCGCCCGCTCGTCCTCGGGATAGCTGGCGGCGCTGACCGGCTTGCCGGCAATCTGCGTCAGGCGGCCGCGGATCATCGGCGACAGCTCGGCTTCGACACCGGCACTTTGCAGAAAATCGGCAACGCCATCACGTTGGTCTGGCTGGATGTTGATGACAAAACGGTTCGGCGCATCGACCGGCACCGTTTGTTGCCAAGCATCGAGCAATTCAGCACGGGTTACAGTGAGCAGGATCATGGCCATCAGGCCGATGGCCAGCGCCACGATCTGCAGCGTGCTCGATGCGCCGTGCTTGGCCAGACTGGCCAATCCCTGCCGCCAACCGAAGCCAACAACGCCGCGCATTCGCCCAAGGAGCAACACGATGGCCCGCGCTACCAGCCAGAATACCCCTAGGGCCATGACAAATCCGCCAACGGCAATGCCGCCGAGTTTGGCATTACCGGCAACGATGACGATCAAGCCGGCCAGCAAGAGTAACCCAAGTAAGTAACCGATGATCTGCCAGCGATTGGCTGGCCCCATTTCGCGGCGCAGAACGCGCAAGGTCGGCACGCTGGCCAATTGCAACAACGGCGGGAAAGCGAATCCGAAAAGCAGCACCACCCCGATGGCCAGCGCCGGATACAGCGCTGCAACTCCCGGCGGCGGCAACTGGATGGTAAATAGCCGCAGCAGCCATTCGGCCAGGACAAAATGCGCCGCATAGCCGAGCAAGCTGCCCAGCAGCGCCGCCAATGCTGCCAACCAGACGAAAAGCAAGGCGTGCAGACGGAGCAACTCGCCCTGCGTCGCGCCGAGGCAGCGCATCACCGCACAGGCATCGAGATGACGCTGCAGGTAGCGTCTGGCCGACAAGGCTGCGGCCACGGCAGCCAGGATGACCGTCAGCAGTGTCGCCAGACCGAGGAAACGCTGGGCGCGATCCAGGATGTTGCGCACCTCGGGGCGGGCGTTCTGGATGTCCTCGATCCTTTCGCCGCCGGCCAGGCGCGGCGTCAGCCAGCGCTTGTAGGCCTCGACGGCCCTGCCCTCGCCGGCCACCATCAAGCGGTAGCGAATACGCGAGCCGGGCTGGATCAGTCCGGACGCCGGCAAATCATCCAGATGCATCATCAGCCGCGGTGCCAGGTTGAAGAAATTGACCCCGCGATCGGGTTCCTGGGTCAGGATGCCGCCAGCTTCGAGACGCACCGCACCTAGACCCAGCGTTTGGCCGGGTTGCAGGTTCAGCGCACTGGCCAAACGCTCATCGGGCCAGGCACTCCCCTTGGTTGGTCCTTGCTCCATGGCTTGGACCGGCTGCTGCACCGCGGGCGCCACACCCAGCTCGCCACGCAGCGGATAATCCCCGCTGACGGCCTTGATTTCGGCCAGTTGAGGCTGTGCACCGGAAAACACCATGCTCGGGAATAACCAGGCCTCAGCAACACGCAGTCCTTGCCTTCTTGCCTCCCCGGCATAGGCTTCGGCCAGCGGATGCTCGGCACTGACGACCAGGTCGCCGCCCATCATCTGCTGCGCCTGGCGGTCCAGCGCCTGCCGGACCCGGTCGGCGAAAAACCCGACAGCGCTGACCGCCGCCACGGCAACGACCAGCGAAGCAAACAGCAGGCGCAGTTCGCCGGAGCGCAATTCCCGGCGCAGCAGGCGCCAGGCCAGGCGGATCATGTGGGTTCGGCCCAGCGCGAGCGGAACTCCTCGGCCGGCACCGCGCGTCCGTGCAGGAATCCCTGCAACTGCTGGCAACCGAGCTGGCCGAGAAAATCGGCCTGCTGCTCGGTCTCGACGCCTTCGGCCACCACTTCGAAGCCCAGGCTGTTGGCCAATTCCATGACGGTGCGGATGATCGCCTCGTCATCCGGATTCTGGCCGATACCCTCGACGAAGGACCGGTCGATCTTCAATTGCTGCACTGGCAGCATCTTCAGGTAACTGAGCGAGGAATAGCCGGTACCGAAATCATCCAGGGCCAGCATGACCCCGAGATCGCGCAGGCGGTCGAGCAGATCGAAGGACTGGCCGACCGCCATGACCACTGATTCGGTCAATTCCAGCTTCAGCCAAGACGGATTCATGCCAGTTTCGCGCAGGATGGCCGCCAGCGTATCGACGAATTCCGGTCGCTCGAGCTGCTTAACCGACAGATTGACCGAAACATGTGGCAATTCGAACCCATTGTCGCGCCATTGCATGACCTGACGGCAGGTTTCGCGCAGCACCCATTCGCCGAGCGGTACGATCAGACCCGACTCTTCTGCGATCGGAATGAAGCGAACCGGCTTGACCTCGCCGAGTTCCGGGCTATGCCAGCGCACCAGGGCCTCGGCGCCGACAAGACGTCCGCTTTGCGTTTCGACCTGAGGTTGCAGGAAGACCGTCAATTCGCCATTGGCCAACGCCCGCCGCAGCAGGTTCTCCATGCGGATGCGCTCCTGCGCATCGCGCGTCATGGCCGAGGTGTAGAAGTAATACTGTCCGCGGCCGGCCGCCTTGGCGCGGTACATCGCCGTATCGGCATTGCGCATCAGATCGAGTACGCTGCCGCCATCGCCTGGGAACAGGCTGATGCCGACCGACGCCGAAAGAAACAGTTCGTGCGCACCGATCCGGAAAGGCTGATCGAAGGTGGCGAGAATTTCCCTGGCTAGGGTTTCGACATCGGTCTCCCCGGCCAGGCCTTCCATCAAACAGATGAATTCATCGCCGCCCAAACGGGCCAGCATGTCGATCAGGCGCACATGCTCTGACAAGCGCTCAGCCACGACAACGAGCAATTCGTCGCCGATGCCGTGCCCGAGCGAATCGTTGACCTGCTTGAACTGGTCGAGATCGATGAACAGCACCGCCAGGCGTTGCCCGTTCTGCTTCGCCTCGCGCATCGAAGCTTCCAGGCGCTCCAGGAAGCAGCGGCGATTCGCCAGGCCGGTCAGCGGATCGTGATAGGCCAGGTAATTCAGCTTGCTCTCTGCCTGACGCCGCTCGGCGATTTCATCTTCCAGCTGTGCGTTGGTCCGCTTCAACTCCTCGGTGCGCGACTCCACCTGCAATTCAAGCGTATCGCGCGCCGCCTTCAGGCGCCCCTCCTGGTCGGTCAAAATGCGCTGGGCGCGACGGACGACCAGGAATTGCATCAGGTAGAGCATGGCGAAGACGGAGAAGACGCCCATGGTCACCACCCACAACCCCTTTTTCAGGCTGCTGGTGAACGGCGTGACGTCCTGGTAGAGCTCGAAAACCCCCACCGGAACCGGATGCTTGCCCTTGATCGGAATATAGCTGGCCAGCAGATCGACCTCGGAAACGGTGCCCTCGAAGCTGTCCGTGCTGTTGCGGTGGGTCAGTTCCGAGACGACTTCGCCATTCATCGCCGCCTTGAAACCCGGGTTATCCAGCTTGCTCTCGCCGACCTGCGCCGGATTGGTCGAGAAGATGGTCACCCCATTGCGGTTATAGACCTTGACCTTGATGACTGCCGTATCGCGCATCAGTTCGACCACCTGGCGACGCAATTCGTCGGCTTGGCGAGAATTCCGCCCGCTACCGACATTACTGCCGACCGACGAGTCGATGAGATCGCCCATCAAGCCACGCAGGGAATTTTCGAAGACCTGCGCCATCGCCACATTGCGGCTCTCCGCCAGATCTTTCATCTGCTGCAGCGAAAGATGGCGATATAGCGGCCCGAGTATGCCGGCCGCCAGAACGATCAGGATGAAACTGACCGTCGAGAAATAGCGCGATAAATTAAACATTAGTTCTAAAGTATTAGGCCTCCAAGCTTATTCCAACTCACGCAGGCGCGCCACCGCTTCCTCCACGCGTTTGACGGCAATGACCTCCATGCCCGGTATCGCTTGTTTGGGCCGATTCGCTTCAGGAATCAGGGCGCGTGTGAAACCGAGCTTGGCTGCTTCCTTCAAACGCTCCTGCCCGCGCGGTGCCGGGCGAATTTCACCGGCCAGCCCGACCTCGCCGAACACGATCAGCTTGGCCGGCAAGGGCTTGTTCTTCAGCGACGAGGTGATGGACAAGAGTACCGCCAGATCGGCTGCCGGCTCGCTGATCTTGACGCCGCCAACGGCATTGACGAAAACATCCTGATCGAAGCAGACCACACCGGCGTGCCGGTGCAAGACCGCCAGCAGCATGGCCAGACGCTGCGCATCCAGGCCCACCGTGAGCCGTCGCGGATTGCCGTGCGCCGTATCGACCAGCGCCTGGATTTCCACCAGTAGCGGTCGTGTTCCTTCCTGCGTCACCAAGACGCAGGAACCGGCCACGTCCTGCCCGTGCTGCGACAGGAAAAGCGCCGACGGGTTGTTCACGCCCTTCAGCCCCTTGTCGGTCATGGCGAAGACGCCCAGTTCATTGACCGCGCCAAAGCGATTCTTGAAGGCTCGTACCAGACGGAAGCTGGAATGCGTGTCGCCTTCGAAATAGAGCACGGTATCGACGATGTGCTCGAGCACGCGTGGCCCGGCCAGGGCGCCCTCCTTGGTCACATGGCCGACCAGGATCACCGTGATGCCCGATTGCTTGGCCAGGCGGGTCAGTTGCGCTGCGCATTCGCGCACCTGGGCGACCGATCCCGGCGCACTGGAGAGCTGATCCGACCACAGGGTCTGGATCGAATCGATCACCGCGACCTGCGGCTTTTCCGCCTGCAGCGTGGCCAGGATGCGCTCCAGGTTGATCTCGGCCATCAACTGGAGTTGGCGGGTATCAAGGCTCAAACGACGCGCCCGCAAGGCGACCTGCTCACCCGACTCCTCGCCGCTGACGTAGAGCACCTTGTGGCCGGTCGACAGATGCGATAGCGCCTGCAACAGCAAGGTGCTCTTGCCGATGCCGGGGTCGCCACCGATCAGCACGACGCCGCCGGCAACCAATCCGCCGCCAAGCGCCCGGTCAAACTCGGAAATTCCGGTAGGGATACGCTCCGCTTCGCGCGCCTCGATTTCCGACAGGGTCTGCAACTTGGCATTTGGCGCCAGCGATTCGAAGCGGTGATTGGCCGGCGCTTTTTCGGCAATCGCCTCGACCAGCGTATTCCATTCGCCGCAGCCGGGGCACTGCCCCTGCCATTTCGGGCTAGTCGCGCCGCACTCGGTGCAGCTATAGATGGTCTTGGTTTTTGCCATTTACAGCCCGTCCACCGCAGTAGGCACCCGCGGGGCCAAGGCACAGAACAATTCGTAGGCAATGGTACCGGCGGCCGTAGCCACTTCGTCGGCCGGCACCTCGCCGGCGATGCCCTTGCCCCACAGCGTCACCGGCGCACCGAGGCCGGCGTCGGGAATGTCGGTGATGTCGCAGGCCAGCATGTCCATCGACACCCGGCCGACGGTACGCGTACGTTGGCCCAGCACGGCAATCGGCGTGCCGCTCGGGGCGTGGCGCGGGTAGCCATCGGCGTAGCCGCAGGCGACGATGCCGATGCGCATCGGCTTGTCCGCTGTGAAGGTTCCGCCATACCCGACGCGCTCGCCGGCTTGCAGTTCCTGGACGCCGATCAGCGCGCTCTCCAGGGTCATCACCGGCTGCAGGCCGAGATCGGCCGCGCTACGGTCGACGAAGGGGCTGGCGCCATAGAGGACGATGCCGGGACGCACCCAATCGCCATGGGTTTCGGGAAAATCGAGAATGGCCGCCGAATTGGCCAGGCAGACGCCGCCCGTCCAGCCAGCGCTCATCGCCTTGAAGCGTTCGAGCTGCCAGGCAATGCCACGCTCGCCGTCGGCTTCGGCAAAATGAGTCATCAAGGTTAGCTTCAAGTTTTCCTGGGCACGCAGCCGTTCCAGCGCCAGCGGCAGCGTTTTGTCGGTGAAACCGAGCCGGTTCATGCCGGTATTGAGTTTGACGTAAACCTCCTGCGGCGCGGCGAGCGGGCCGGCATCGAGGAACATGTCCAGTTGCTCGGAGCAATGGATGACCGTGGTCAAACCGTATTCGCGCACGGCGCGGGCATCGCGCGTGCTGAAAATGCCTTCGAGCAGCAGGATGGGTTGGCTAACGCCGGCTTCGCGCAGGGCGACGCCGTTTTCCGTTTCCAGGATGGCGAAGCCGTCAGCCTCTTCGCGCAATGCGTCTACGGCACGCCATTGCCCATGGCCGTAGGCATTGGCCTTGATCACTGCCCAGGCGCGAGCGTTGGCGGCGTGGCGCTTAACCACCCGGTAGTTGTGCAACAGGGCCGCCGGCGCAATGCGCGCCCGGATGGGGCGGGAAGTCTTCATAAAGCCAGTTCTTTCAGCTTGCTCTTGGCAAAATCGATGAAGGTGGCGATCAGGCGGGACTGGAAGCGGTCTTCCGGGTGTATCAGGTGGAAGCTGCGCTTGAGCGGCGGATCGAGCGGAATCGAAACCAGTTCGCCGAGCTGGGTTTCCTTCTCGACCACGGCCCGCGACACGATGGCAAAGCCCAGGCCGGTGGCGACAACGCCTTTCAGCGCTTCCGGGCTACCCAGTTCCATCTGGGTCTTCAGGCTATCCGGCTTGATCTTGTGGCTACGGAAATAGGTATCGGTGATTTCGCGCGTGCCGGAACCCGGTTCGCGCGAAATGAATTCGTATTCGGACAGAACCTGCGGCGACACCGACTTCATTTCCGCCAGCGGATAATCGGGAGCGCAGACGGCGCGCAACTCGTCCTCGCAGCAGATGACGCTGGTCAGGCCCGACAGCTTGGCCGGCGCCTCGATCAGCCCGACATCCAGCGTGTGTTCGGCGACGCGGCTTTCGATGCTTTCCGAATTGGCCACGATCAGCCGGGCGCGCACTTGCGGGTAGAGTGCGTTGAATTCGCCCAGCACGCGCGGCAGCATGAATTCGGCGATGGTCGTGCTGGCGCCGACCAGCAAGGGGCCACGCATCTCGCCGGTCATTTCCGACAGGCGGGTTTCCATCTCGTCTGACAAGGCGAGGATTTTCTCGGCGTAGGACAAGACCAGTTCGCCGGCCGGCGTCAGCGAGATGCTGCCGTGTCGCCGCTCGAACAGGCGCGTACTGTACTGCTCCTCCAGTTGTTTGATCTGGAAGGTGACGGCCGGCTGCGTCATGAACAGCGCGTCGGCGGCTCGCGTGAAGCTCAGATGCTTGGCTACGGCATGAAAGACCTGCAGGCGCCGGTCAGCCATGATGGTTCTCCCTTGGGATGCGCGGACGCTATTTCAACACATTCCGAAGCCTTGCCGCTCAAGCTGCTGATTTTTTGCCAAAAACGCCCGTGCACCGCAGCTGTCACGGAAGTTTCATCATCGGCCGCTATGGTCTGGCCTTTTACCCAAGACAGGCGCATGATCGAACTGTTATGCACAAACCCGCTGTCAAGACAAGCCTTGCGCCGTTGCCAAAGCGTGGTATAAACCTCGCCCAAAGTCATATATAAGAGACAAGTCCGCCGTGCCGTTTGGCTTCTACATCATCATGGCCGCGCAGTTTTTTTCCGCGCTGGCCGACAACGCCCTGCTGATCGCTGCTATTGCCGCATTGCGTGAAATGCAGGCGCCGGCGGAATACGAACCTTTGTTGAAGACCTTCTTCACGGTCTCCTACGTCGTTCTGGCCGCCTTTGTCGGCGCCTTCGCCGACTCGATGCCGAAGGGCCGGGTGATGTTGATCAGCAACACGATCAAGATCGTCGGTTGCAGCATGATGTTCTTCAACGTCCATCCCCTGCTCGCCTACGCCGTGGTCGGCCTCGGCGCCGCCGCCTATTCGCCGGCCAAGTACGGCATCCTGACCGAATACCTGCCGCACCGCCTGCTCGTCGTCGCCAACGGCTGGATCGAGGGGCTGACCGTCGGCGCCATCATCCTCGGCGTCGTGATCGGCGGTACGCTGATCCGCCCGGAGATTGCCAGCCACATACTTTCCTTCGATTTCCCCATCCTCGACACCGGTGTCGACACGGTGGGTGAAATGGCCATCTGCATCGTTGCTGTGCTGTACATCATTGCCGCGCTATTCAACCTCTACGTGCCCGACACCGGCGTCGACCACAAGCCGCTGAAGAAGAACCCCTGGTATCTGGTGCATGAATTCAACCACTGCCTCGTCCTGCTCTGGCGCGACCGCCTGGGCCAGATTTCGCTGGCCGTGACCACGCTGTTCTGGGGTGCCGGCGCCACCTTGCAATTCATCGTGATCAAATGGGCCGAAGCCGCGCTCAACCTAGGCTTGTCCAAAGCCTCGATGTTGCAGGGCGTCACTGCCATCGGCGTCGCCCTCGGGGCGATCATCGCCGCCAAACTGGTCACCCTGCGCAAATCGGTGCGGGTCATCCCGCTCGGCATCGCCATGGGCATCATCGTGCTGGTGATGAATTTCGTGCATAGCCTGTGGCTGGCCGTTCCCTTGCTCATCCTCATTGGCGGCCTCTCCGGCTTCTTCGTCGTCCCGATGAACGCCCTGTTGCAGCATCGTGGCCATATCCTGATGGGCGCCGGCCACTCCATCGCCGTGCAGAATTTCAACGAAAATCTGTCGATCCTGATCATGACGGGGCTCTACTACCTGATGATCAAGATGGATTTGTCGATCTACTGGGTGCTGACACTGTTCGGCCTCTTCGTCAGCGGATTGATGTATCTGATCCGCCAGCGCCACCTGGCCAACCAGGCCGAACGCGACGATGTCCAGCATCTGGACGACAGCGCCCATCACTGAAACGCCGACACCAGGAATGGCCGCCCACCGCAAATAGCCACGGCATGTTCCGCAAACTCCGCATCCTGATCCTGCTGTTCATTCTGCTCACCGTCGGCCTCGGTGCCTGGCGGGCCAACAGTCGGCTGACCGCCTGGGAACACACCATCCACGTTGGCATTTACCCTATCGCCGCCGACGATTCACCGGCCACGCAAAGCTTCGTGCGTGCGCTGGATGCCGAGTCGCTGTCCGACATCGCCGCGTGGATGCAGGCGGAAAGCCAACGCTACGGCAAGCCGGTGCTGCGCCCGATCAGCCTCAACGTGGCGCCACCGCTGGCCGAGCAACCTCCGCTGCCGCCGGAGCATGCCAGCGCGCTGGACGCCATCGTCTGGAGCCTGAAACTCCGCTGGTGGGCCTCTCGCCACGACGCCATCGCCGGACCCAAGCCGCATGTTCGCCTTTTCGTCCTTTTCCATGACCCCGACCGGATACCACGCCTGCCCCATTCGACCGGCCTGAGCAAAGGTCAGGTTGGCATCGTCCACGCCTTTGCCAGTCGATTGCAACGCAAGCAGAATTCCGTCGTTCTGACGCACGAGTTGCTGCACACCTTTGGCGCCACCGACAAATACGACCCAGCCACATTGCTACCCGTCTATCCTGCCGGCTACGCTGAACCCGAGCGCAATCCGCGCTTGCCGCAACGCTTTGCCGAGATCATGGGCGGACGCACCCCTATCGACGAGCAACGCGCCGAGATCCCGGAAAGTCTCGACGACACCCTGATCGGCCCCACCACCGCGACCGAAATCGGGCTACTGCGCTGAGATATTCAGGGCATGAAAGCCACAAAGGCGCGCTTTCCCAAATGACATATTTGTAATTTTCATAAGAACGCTTTAGTCTGTCGTCGTAATTAACGACAAACAACAACGCTCACTCCACGGGCGCCCCAATGGTTGAACAGACAAAGAAAGCGACTAAATTCGAGTCGCGCTATCTGCTGGTTCTTGCACTGATCCTGCTGCTGTTCGCCGCTGCGGGGGCAGTCGCCTACCGTGGTATCGATCAATATCGCGAGACCCGCCTCGATATTCAGGAACTACTGCAAGTGGCGGAAACCATCCGCTACAGCGACGAAGTTCTGACCATGTCGGCCCGTATGGGCGCAATGACCGGCAATCCGGCATGGCAGGAGCGCTACGACAGCTTCGTACCGCAACTCGATGCGGCCATCGACGAAACCATCAGGCGCTTCCCGAAAGCCAAGAAGGCACTGGAACAAACCAGCGAAGCCAACGAGCGCCTTATCGCTTTCGAGAAAAAAGCCTTCGAGTTATCCCGTGCCGGTCGCACCGCTGACGCCTCGGCGCTGCTTTTGGGTGAAGAGTATGAGCGCGACAAGAAATACTATTCGGAAGGCCTCACCCTGCTGACTCAGGGAATCCACGCCTACCGCGACGAAGTTGAAGCTCGCTTGAACAAGGACATGCTGACGACCGAGGTCGTCGTCAGCACCTTGCTTGCCATTGTCGTCTTCGTACTGGTCTATGGCTTTCGCCTGATCAGCTATCGCCTGGAACTCGAACGCACCATGAGCGAAGCCGGACGCCGGTTGCTCGCGCAAGATCGAAGCAAGCTGGACGAAGGACTCCGCTGGATTCTGAAATTGGTGGCTTCGATGGCACACGCCAATTATTGCTACCTGCTGCGCCGCATTCCCGGAGAGCGCAATTCCGATTGGCAAACCTTTGCCCAATACGGCGACGGTAGCGAGCCCCCCGCGCTGAACGACACAATCATGAGCAGCCTGTTTTGCCGCCAGGACGAAGACGGCATCGTCTGGCTACCGTCGCTCGATGTCCTGTCGCAACCCCACGCGAAGGCCAAGGAAAAACTCCATGAGCTGGGCATCGGCAGCTTATTGGGCCTCCAGCTCAACCATGGCAAGGAATATGAGTTCTTTCTCGCTCTGGCCGGCTGTGGCACTCCACTGCACTGGAAAGATAGCGACGCACCGGTGTTGCGCACCATCGCCGAAATCATTGCTGGCGCCATCGAAGTCAAAGAAAAAGAGGAGGAACTCTTTCGCCTCGCCACCCATGACGACCTGACCGGCCTGAGCAATCGGCGTTGTTTTACCGAGGAACTCGAGCGCGAACTACTACGCGGCAAACGTAGCGGCCAACCTTCCGCTGTTTTGATGATCGACCTCGATCACTTCAAACAGGTTAACGACACCTACGGCCACGCCGTCGGCGACCGCGTCCTGCGGCATTTCGCCAGTCAAGCCCGACAAGCGTTGAGAGAAATCGATACGCTGGCGAGAATCGGCGGCGAGGAATTCGCCGCCATCCTGCCCCAAGCCGATGCCGACAGCGCGCTGGCCGCGGCCGAGCGTTTACGGGCCGAAATCGAACGCTCGATTCTGAACGTCGAGGGTTTGTCCTTGCCGATCACGGCCAGCATCGGGGTCAGCCTCACTCGCGAGGAAGACGTCGGCTACGGTTCGATTCTGAAACGCGCCGACCAGGCGCTCTACGCTGCAAAAAACGCCGGGCGCAACTGCGTCAGATTGGCGACTGAGCCCTAACGGCTCAATGGCGGCTTGCCGCCGGATTACAACGGCAGCTCAGGTGCCGCCTGTTGCCGCAAAACCTTGCGTGCCAGCAGCAGATCTTCCCAGGCCTTGGCTTTCTCCGGCAGATTGCGCAGCAGATAGGCCGGGTGATAGGTCACCACAACAGGAATACCGGCGTATTCGAACGGCTGGCCGCGTAGCGCCGACAGCGACTTGTCGTCATGCAGGATGGTATGCACGGCCGCCTTGCCGAGCAGCACGATGACCTTGGGCTTGAGCAAGGCGATCTGCCGTTCGAGGTAAGGACGGCACGCTGCCATTTCGCTGGCTTCCGGCGTCCGGTTGCCCGGCGGGCGACACTTCACCGCGTTGGCGATATAGACCTTGTTGCCACGCGCGATATCGAGCGCCGCCAGCATGTTGTCGAGCAGCTTGCCGGCCTGGCCGACGAATGGTTCGCCCTTCAGGTCTTCTTCGGCACCCGGACCTTCGCCGATGAACAGCCAATCCGGATTCAGATCGCCGACGCCTAGCACCGCCTGCTTGCGTTGCTGGCACAAACCGCAGGCCTTGCACTCGGCAACCTGGCGAGCCAATTCCGGCCAATTTGCCCCATCCACCGCAGCAATCGGCATCGGTGCTTGTATTGTCGGCGCTACCGTCTGGCGAACATCGGCAACGGGAGGCGCAGCCGTATTTTCCTCGACGTCAGGACCGGCCGGCTCGGCCACAGCCTTGTCGCGCAGCACCCAGAGCGGGGAAATCCCCATCTCGACCAGCATCTGCTCCCGGCTCAGGCTCATGACAACTCCCTGTCGAAGATCAGCGCATCCTCGCGCCCGACGATGGCCGGATAATAGCCCTTGCGCAGGCCGATCTGGCGGAAACCGAAATGCCGGTAGAGCGAGACCGCCTGTTCGTTGGACGGTCGCACCTCGAGAAACAGCTTGGCAGCGCCACCCAGTCGGGCAGACTCCATGGCATGACGCAGCAGACGGGCGCCGTAGCCCAGCCCCTGGAAGCGTTTGGCCACACCGATATTGAGCAGGTGTGCTTCGTCAAGCACCGACATGACCACCGAGAACCCAACCAGTTCGCCCCCGATGCGCAGCACCCAGACGCTATGACCGGCCTCCAGCGAATCAGCGAAATTCCCACGCGACCACGGAAAAACCTGCAAGGACGCCTCCAGCGCCGCAACGCTGTCGAGGTCACGCGGGTTCATCGGAAAAAACTCCGCGTCGAGCTGCAGGGCACTCACGCCTTGCCCCCTTCGCTGAGCCGTTCGGCCACGGTTTTCGCGACCTTGTCGCGCACATACAGCGGCGCTGCCAGCGCCGGGTCGATGGCCTCGCCCCGTGCCACGCGCGGCGCAGCCAGACGAGCGACCGCGCCGGCCGTCGGCAGGATGTCACCGCGCACAGCGATGCCCATTTCGTCGAGTCGGCTTTTCAAAGCCTGATAAGCCAGCGGCGCATTGCCGCAGGCCAGCCAATGACCGGCAGCCGGAATCTCGACGTTTTCTGGCGTCGTCAGACGGATTTCGCCGCTCAGCGCATAGCCTTCGTCAGTCTGCCGGTAACAGGCGGCATAAACCTCCCCCATGCGTGCATCGAGCAGCGAGAGCACCTGCTCGGCACCGGTCAGCGCAGCCATGGCCTCCAGGCTGGTCACCGGCAAGACCGGCACATCGCCCGCCACGGCCAGCCCCTGCGCGGCGCCACAGGCAACCCGCAAACCGGTGAAAGCCCCCGGGCCGGCGCCGAAAGCGATGGCATCGAGTTGCGCCACCTTGACGTTGGCCTCGGCCAGCAGTTCGCGCACCAGCGGCAACAGGGTTTCGGAATGCGGTTTTCCTACCGGGCACAGGCGTTCGATCAACTCGCCTTCATGCAGCAGGGCGCACGAGCCAAGTTCGGTGGAGGTTTCCAGGGCAAGAATCAGCATGGGCGGCATTCTACCGGAGGCCGCCCGCTCCCGTCGCCTATCGGCGCCAGGAGATCAATCGCGCCGCCACCCTCGGCCTGGCCCGGGGCCCGGGCCGGGACCGAAGTTATCGCGGCGATCCGGTCCGCCATGCCGCTCGCGCATTTCCTCGCGCAGGCGCTGACGATCTTCCGGCGGCAAGTCGCGCCAACGTGCCGGCGCGTTGTCTTCCCGACGCATTTCGCGCTCCTGCTGCCAATGCTCACGCATCTGCTGGCGCATCTGCCGACGCTCGTCCGGCGGCAGGTCGCGCCAATACCCCTGCCCCCAGGCCATGCTCGATCCGAGCAGGCTGGCAAGAAGAAGCGACAGGGCGATACGGAGTTTCATATTGGGCGAGACCAGTGTTACGTCGAGATAATTGTCCATCCAGACGCCGTCGGCAAGCCAGGAAAGATGTAAAAGAATGTTTCCCCGCCTCGGCCGGCAAAAGGCTGTTACGATTTGCCGCGAAGCATTTACGAAGCCGTGGTTATCCTTCAGCACATGAACGAACAACAACGCCAACACATTCTTGTCGTCGATGACGATGCCCGCCTGCGCGACCTGCTGGTCCGCTATCTCGGCGAACAGGGTTTCGAAGTTCGCGCCGTCGCCGACGGCCAGCAAATGGACAAACTACGTAGCCGCGAGCACTTTCATTTGATCGTACTCGATCTGATGATGCCCGGCGAAGACGGCTTGTCGATCTGTCGTCGGTTGCGCGGCCAGGGCGACCTGACGCCGATCATCATGCTCACCGCCAAGGGCGACGAAGTCGATCGCATTCTCGGCCTGGAAATGGGGGCTGATGACTATCTGCCCAAGCCCTTCAATCCGCGTGAATTGCTCGCCCGCATCCACGCCGTCCTGCGCCGTCAGGGTAGCAAACCGCCCGGTGCGCCGGACGACGGAGAAGGCACCATCCGCTTTGGCAACATCGAAGTCGATCTTGCCGCCCGCACGCTGAAGCGCGGCGACGAAACCTTGTCGCTGACCACCGGCGAATTCGCTGTGCTCAAGGTCCTGCTGCAACACCCGCGCCAGCCTCTGTCGCGCGACAAGCTGATGACGCTGGCCCGCGGCCGTGAGCAGGGCCCCTTCGATCGCGCCATCGACGTCCAGGTTTCCCGCCTGCGCAAGCTGATCGAAGCCGACCCGGCGCAACCGCGCTACCTGCAGACGGTCTGGGGCTTCGGTTACGTCTTCGTTCCGGACGGCGCAACGCGGGAAGCATGATGCCGCGCTCACTGCTGGCGCGCACCTTCTTTTTGCTGGCCCTGCTCGTCCTGCTGACGACTGCGGGCTGGCTGAGCCTGTTCCGCTTCATCGACGCCGAACCGCGCGCCAGGGAAAGCGCCCAGTTGGCCGCCTCGGCCGTCAACCTCATTCGCGCCTCGCTGTTTGCTGCCGCGCCGGAAAAACGTCCCGGCCTTTTCATCGAGTTTTCCAATCGCGAAGGCATTCGTCTGCTGCCCGCCGAGGCCAGCGATCAGATCGAGGCCTTGCCGGACACGCGCTTCGTCCGCCTGCTCCAACGCGAGCTGGAAGCACGACTCGGCAGCCACACGCGGATTGCCGCTGCAGTTGATGGCATCCCCGGATTCTGGGTCAGCTTCCGCCTCGATGAGCAGGATGAAGACGAATACTGGCTGGTCCTCCCGCGCGAACGCGCTGCCCGCAACTTTGCCCAGCACTGGCTGAGCTGGAGCCTGCTGGCCATCTTCCTGGCGCTGGCCATGGCCTGGCTGATCGCATCGCGCATCAGCAAACCGCTCAAGGCCATGGCGCGCTCGGCGCTGACTGTCGGCAAGGGACAAATCCCCGAGCCGCTACCCGAAGAAGGCGCCAGCGAACTGCGCAGTCTGGCCAGCGCCTTCAACGCCATGGCAGCCGACCTCGAGCGCCATGAAAAGGACCGCTCGGAAGTCCTGGCCGGCATTTCGCACGACCTGCGCACGCCGCTGACCCGCCTGCGCCTGGAAGCCGAAATGAGTATCGCCGACCCGGCGGCCCAACAGGCGGTGGTGGCCGACATCGAACAGATGGAAAGCGTCATCTCGCAATTCATGGACTATGCCCGCACCGAGAGCGGCGAAGCCCCGATGCCCACCGATCTGACCGGGCTGCTGCAACATATTGCCGAGCGTCAGGCCTGCATCGGCCGACCGCTCGAGGTGGCGATCGAGCCCTTGCCCGAAATGATGCTACGCCCCAAAGCCGTCACCCGCGCCGTCACCAACCTGATCGACAACGCCTGGAAATATGGGGCCGGACCGGTCAAATTGACCGCTGCTGCGGTGCACGGCGAAATTTGGCTAAAAATCAGCGACGGCGGGCCCGGCATACCGGAAAGCGAAATCGAGCGCCTGAAGCGTCCCTTCACCCGCCTGGAATCTGCGCGCACCAACGCCAGCGGTACTGGTTTGGGACTTGCCATCGTCGACCGCATCGCCCGTCTGCACGGCGGCCGTCTGGAATTGAACAACAATCCGCAGGGCGGCCTGACGGCCTGCCTGCACCTGCCGATCAGGCAGTAAAGGCGAGACAGGCCTCG
Source organism: Azonexus sp. IMCC34839 (assembly GCF_047047955.1). Classification (GTDB taxonomy): domain Bacteria; phylum Pseudomonadota; class Gammaproteobacteria; order Burkholderiales; family Rhodocyclaceae; genus Azonexus. The sequence goes on from NZ_CP150631.1 coordinate 748,984, forward strand.
TCCATACCGGCGAGCACCTGCGGCAAGACCTCACCGATTTTCGCGCCATCCAGCCCCAGGCGATTCCAGGCCACCCGATCGACCGGCATGACCAGATCGTTGCCTGGGTCGGCCACGCCCAGCGCATGGGCAATGGCATCGGCCATGTGAATCAGGTCGGCCAGGGAACTGGCTGTTGCCGCCGATGGCTCATGATGTTCGGCAACGGCGCTATACAGCGACAGCGGAAAGTTCCAGGCCTGGGCCAGCAAGCCGCCGACCGCGGCATGATCCATGCCCAGCACGTCGCGCTCGGCCACCGCCATCGGGCAATCGTGGTGCGCCCGATAACTCAGCGCCTCGGCATACTGCGGTGCAAAACAGGAAGCGAGCACCAGTTTGCCAATGTCGTGCAGCACGCCGCCGGTAAAGGCCAATTCGGCATTTTGTCGAACCGCCTTGGCCAGAGCATGTGCCGCCAGACCAACCGCCACGGAATGCCGCGTATAAACGCGCAGATCGAAGCCCGGGCAGCGTTCAGGCTTGAAAGTGCCACTGATCCCCACTGCCACCACCATGCTGCGCACAGCACGGAAACCGAGTATCGCCACAGCTTCGTTCAGGGTTGCAATACGGCTACGCAAACCATAAAAAGAGGAATTCGCCACCCTCAACACACGAGCGCTCAGCCCCTGGTCGCAGGCAATCTGGTGGGCGATGCGTCCGACATCGACGTCCTCGTCATCGAAAGACAGCAACAATTCCGAAACTGTCGACGGCAAAGCCGGCAATTGCTTCAGGTGCTCGACCACCTCACCTCGGGCCAAGCCGTTCATGTACGGCGCTCCGCCAGGAAATCAAACACGGCCTGATACAGCGCCCGCGTCTCGTTGCCTTGACCAGCATGCCGAAAATGGCGATCGAGGTCAGCCTGCAGCTTGCTCAGGCGCGCTTCCTTGTGCGCCTCGCTCTCGACAGGAAGCGAATCGATAGACTCTTGCTCGCCTTTGTTCACTTTTCCTCCAGAACCAGCAGGTGCCCGATTCGGTTGCCACCGAAATCGCAGGCCCGCCAGTGACCAGTGTATGTGGAATTACCGGCTTTGAGCGTGCAAATTCCGGAAAAATCCCCAACCTCTGGCAACAATTCCTGCAATGGCACACCCGGAGCAATGCCGCGTGCGGCGAGCAACTCCAAGGCACGCTCGTTGATCAGCGCGAGGATGCCGCATTCGTCCACGCCCAGCACCGGCCAGGGCAACTCGGCCATCACTTCCTGCAACAAGCGGCGGGCATGCGTTTCCTGAGCATGCAATTCGCGATTTTCCGCCTCCAGACGCTGGCGCTCGTCCTCGATGCGCATCAACTGACGCTCCACCACCTCGACTTCATGCGACAGGCGACTGAACTCTTCGGATATCTGACGCCGCCCCAGCGCCTCCTCGACCGCCTGACTCAGCGTTTCGGATTCGATCGGCAGATGGATGACCCGTTGCACCAGACCACCGCTGCTGAGCCTGGCCACCGAACGCCGGTTCCACTGCTTGCTATCGGCCAGCAGGATACGTTCGCAATCGGGCTGTGTGGCGATGGCCTGTTCAATCACCGGCAGCGGATCGAAATGGCCGCTCGGTGCGGCACAGACCAGGACATCGACCAGATTACCGGACAGCCACTGGATCGCCGAATCCACGTACTGAACGTGACAGACACGATGCCCGTCGCGCTGGAGTTGATCCAGAACGTCGTCGAAACCATCGACCCCGACAAAAAGCACCATCGGATAGCGCGTCCCCGATTGCAGCAGGTTCGGCGGCAGTCGCGTGTCGGCCAGCAGCAGACTTTTCAGATCGTCTGCCGGCAAGGGGCGCGAAAAGAAGTAGCCCTGAATGATGTCGCAGTGGTGCGAGATCAGCAGTGCCAGCTGCGCCGCCGTTTCCACCCCTTCGGCAACGACTTTCAGCTTGAGGTGATGCGCCATGGTAATCACGGCACGGGTGATCGAAGCATCGTCGGAATCGGCCGTGATGTCGCGCACGAAAGAGCGGTCGACCTTCACGGCATCGATGGGGAAGCGCTTCAGATACGCCAGACTGGAATAACCGGTCCCGAAGTCGTCGAGCGAGATCGTCACCCCCATCTTTTTCAGATCGGATAGCGTGCGGATCGCCGTATCGGCGTTCTGCATCAGCATGCTCTCGGTGATTTCCAGATCCAGGCAGCCCGGCTTCAAGCCAGTGCTGGCCAAGGTATCGGCAATATCCGTGAGCAGGCTGTCCGATTGCAACTGGCGCGCCGACAGATTGACCGAAACGCTAGGCAGGCCAATTCCCTCGTCCTGCCACGCCTTGAGCTGCCGGCAGGCCTCCTCCAGCACCCAACGGCCTACGGTGACGATCAGGCCGGTTTCCTCGAGCAAGGGGATGAACTGATCCGGCGGCACAATGCCGCGTCGCGGACTGTTCCAGCGCAACAAGGCCTCGGCCCCGGTGATATGACCATTGGCGCAACTCGCCTTGGGCTGGTAATACAGCACGAACTCCTTGCGCAGCGCCGCATTGCGCAGGTCGGTCTCAAGAATCAGGCGCTCGCGGATACCGTGGTGCATGTCGGCCGAATAGGCCAGGTAGTTGTTGCGCCCGTTCGCCTTGGCATGGGCCACGGCGATTTCGGCGTTGGTCACCAGCTCGTGCGCATCCTTGCCATCGCGGGAGAAAAAAGCGATACCGACACTCGCCGTGGCAAAGACATCCTGCCCTTCGACGCGAATCGGCATGATCAAGGTGTCGACAATACGACGCGCAACGATGCCGGCCTGCTCCTCGTTCGCCACATCGGGCAACAAGATGGCGAAAACGTCCCCGCCCAAGCGACCCAGCACATCCGACTCGCGCAAGGAACCGGAGAGGCGACCGGCCACCTGGCGCAACATTTCATCGCCCGATATATGGCCCAGCGTCTGGTTGACCTCTCGAAAACGGTCGATATCGACCAACATCAAGCCGAGCGGAATGCGCTTGCGCTTGGCCAGCGCGATCAGCTGCCGCGCCCGGTCGTAGAACATCATCTGGTTGGGCAATGCCGTCAGCGCATCGTAATGCGCGAAATACGGAATCTTCCATTGCTCGGCCACCTGGCTGGTCACATCGGTCGCGACGCCGCCGATACTGATGACCTTGCCCTCCTCATCGCGTACCGGAAAATTCCGGACATGCAGCCAGCGCACGCTGTCGCCCGGACGCTGAACCCTGATCTGCATATCCATTCCGCCTTGGCGGAATTCCTTCAACGCTTCGGCAAATGCATCCCTGTCCTCGTCGTGGACGTAACGCAACCAATCCTGATTGTCCGCATACAAGGCCTCGACGTAACGGCCCCAGATCTGTTCATAGGCTTTGTTAACGTAGGTAACGCGCTGCGTCTTGGCGTCGACCAGCCAATAACACTCGGGCGTATTGGTCGCCAGCTGGAAGAATCGAGCCTGGCCGAGATCGGCCCTGCGCTGCGATTCGAGCATCGGCTCGACCAGCCCAGCCTCACGGCGCAGACGTACGCGGACGCATTCGCGTTCGATCACGGCGAGCAGACGTGTCGGATTGCTCTTGAAAACGAAATCGCTGACACCAGCTTCGAGCAACTCCAGGGGGAAGGTTTTGCTCCCCCGCTCCACCGTCAATACAACCGGAACATCGGCTGCCTGTTCGCCAATCAAATCGACCGCCTCGGTCGCAGGCAGGTCCGGCAACGAGGTGCTGAGCAGAATCACATCCCATTGCTCCGCCTTCAGCGCCTCGGCAACCTCCGGATGCCCGGCGGCCTGCCGCGAATTGATAGCATGACCGCCGCTGCGCAACGCATCGAGAAGACGCTGCGCGTCCTTTTCGTTTGCCTCGACGAGCAAGACTCGCAACAGTGCGAAGTTGTCGGATTGTCGGAATTGCTCCACGCCACCCCCGGTCGTGTTACACGGCAGATATTTTGACAATGTGTCCACATTTGCTTTGTAACACGTTGTCGAATTTCTATAAATACCGACAGTTATGAAGCTTTCTTTAGGTTAAGCCTAAAGAATATTTCTCGCCGTACACAATCCGCCGCCTCAGGCAGAGAAATTGCTTAAGAATCAATATGGAATACCGCAAGTTGGCGATAGCTCGAGCCGCTTGGCGAAAGCGTGGATTCCACCAAAACCAAATGACGGCACTGCCATGAAATACCCTGCACTTCAGGCAGCTGCTCAGTCATACCAGGGAGATTCCGATGTGGCAGCTTTCTTACCAGCGTCAGGTGCGCAACGAAGGCCTCGTTTGGCCGGGCGACGGCAAAACCATTGTCGAGCAGTTCCCGGTTGAGGCTGGCAACCAGCGTTTGCAAAGCTTCCGGGGTATGGCTGCAGCCAGCCCACAGCAGGCGGTTGTGCGGCCAATAACCGAGGCGGTCGATACGCAGCTCGAAAGGCTCGGCCGCGACCCTGTCCAGCACCTCGATCAAAACGGGCAGACGCGCGCTCGGCATCTCCCCGATGAAGGCCAAGGTCAGATGAATGGTTTCCCGTCGTGTAGCGCGGCCGCCAAAGCGGCTGGCACAGTCGTTGGCCAGATCGGACAGGCCGGCAGCCGCTTCGGCAGGCGGCCAGAGGGCGACGAATACGCGGGACATCGGCACTTCCATCATTCCGTCATGCAGTCACGGGTTCAATGATTCTTGAATAATTAAACCAAGGAGACAACACCATTATGGCCATTTACAAGTCTATCGAGCTGGACGATCGCCTGACTGGCGTTGTCCGTCACATGGGGCAAGTCGAGGAATACCGCGAATCCCTGCAGAACCTGCAAGGCATCTGGGACACCCTGACCCTGCTCGGCCAGTTGTCCGGCCTTGGCAACGACATGACCTCCACCCGTGCGGCCTTCAGCCGCCTGACCAGCGACCTGCTCAACCAGTTGGGCAACGAATACCTCAAAAAGTGCGTATTGAAGGCCAAGGCCTGCGCCCAGGTTTCCATCGACATTCTGGTCCGCAACCTGTACGAACGCACGGCCGATATCGGCTTTCTCGCCACCGACGCCGATATTCGTACTTTTGTCGCGGCAGCCGACGAAAAAGCGGGCAACATCCACTCGGCCAAGGAGCTGGCGGTCGAACGCGAAACCCTGGAAAAACGCTTCGCCGAGTATGTCGCCAAATATTCCGTCTATAGCGATGTCGTCCTCTTCGACACGGCCGGCAAGATCATCGCCCGCCTCGACGATTCGGTCGGCATGACGACCAGCGCCGATGGACTGGTCGGTGAAGCGCTGCGTACGACCGACGCCTATGTCGAAACCTATCGCCAACACGATTTCCTGCCGGGCCGCCCCACCCTCGTCTATTCCTTCCGCGTCAACGACGAGTCTGGAACACCGATCGGCGTGCTCAGCCTGTGCTTCAAGTTCGAAAACGAGATGCAAGGAATCTTCGGCAACCTGCACCAGCCCAACGACTGGAGCGTACTGACCTTGCTCGATACGAGCGGCCGGGTGATCGCCAGCTCGGATCACTTTCACATTCCGGTCGGCGCCACACTGGCCCGCATCAATGACGACTATGGCGTCGTTCGCCATGCCGGTCGCGAATACCTCGCTGTCACCTGCTCGGCCCAAGGCTATCAGGGCTATATGGGGCCCGGCTGGTACGGTCACGTCATGCTGCCGCTCGAGCATGCATTCGACAGCGACGGCTCGACTATCCTGTCGCGCATCGATCAAGCACTGCTGCAGCAGGTCATTACCAACCCCAGCCTGTTCGGCCCGGCGGTGCGCGCCATTCCCGAACAGGCACAAGCGATCCAGGGCGAATTGAACCGTTCGGTGTGGAACGGCAATGTCAGGCTGGGCAATACCCGGCACGCCATCAACGCCTCCTTCTCCAAGGTCCTGCTGTGGGAAATCAGCAAGACCGGCGCCCGCACCAAGGATGTCTTCGCCAGCTCGATCGCGAACCTGCACGAGACGGTCGTTTCCGCCTTCATCAACGACAGCAGTTTCCTGGCTGCGCTGACCATGGACATCATGGACCGCAACCTGTACGAGCGTGCCAACGACTGCCGCTGGTGGGCCCTGACCTCCGCCTTCCGCGAAAAATTGGCGCAGGCCGAGCTATCTTCCGACGACGCTGCCCAGTTGCACGACATCCTGGCCTATATCAACGGCCTGTACACCGTTTACAGCAACCTGATCCTGTTCGACGCCCGCGGCAAGGTCGTTGCCGTCTCCGATAGCGCCCGCGGCGTTCAGCCGGGCAGCGTCCTCGGCGAAGAGTGGGTACGCCGCACCCTGGCCCTGGCCGACCCGCAGGCTTACGTGGTCTCGCAATTCGCGACGACGCCGCTTTACGACGAGCGTCCGACCTATATCTATGCGGCGCCGGTGCGCCATCCGGACAACGGCCAAATCGTCGGCGGCGTCGGCATCGTCTTCGATGGCGCGCCGCAGTTCCAGGCCATGCTGCGCGATTGCCTGCCGGCCGGCAATGCTGGAGCCTTCGCACTGTTCTGCGAGCCATCCGGCAAGGTCGTCGCCAGCTCCGGTCCGCAATTCGCGCCGGGCGACAAGGTCGACATTCCCGGTCGCTTCTCTGCCTTGCGTGCCGGCACGCAGGATGCCGAGATCCTGCAACACGGCAACACCCTTTACGCCGTCGGCGCCCGCATGAGCGCCGGTTATCGCGAATACAAGGGCGAGAGCGATGCCTATCGCAATCCCTTGCTGGCCCTGGTGTTCACGCCGCTGTGTGCCGCCGGCGAGCTACGCAACATTGCGCCACCGCCACGCCTCAGCCTGCAGACTCGCCGCGTCGAAAGCGAACAGAAACTGGAAATCGCCACCTTCCATATCGGCCGCACCTGGCTTGGCATCAAGGCCAGCGACATCGTCGAGGCGGTCAATCCGGGCGGCATCACCGACGTGCCCGGCGCCGGCCAGTCGTTTGCCGGCTACCTGATGTACGGCGGCTCACCGATTCCGGTATACGACATCGCGGTCATGACCAATGCCGGCCCGCATCTGGAAAACTGCGAACCGCAGGTGGTGGTATTGCAGAAGGGCGAAGGTCCGAAGTTCGGCATTCTGGTCGATGGCCTGGGCGAAATTCCGGAAATCCCGCTGGAGCGCCTGCAAGCCCTGCCCGCCATGCTGGCCGGCGAAAACATTCTTGGCGAAGCCATGATTTCCCCCGAGTCGGAAGAAAACCCGCATCTGCTGCTGGTGCTCGGCGTCGATCGCATGGCCTCACGCTTGGGCATCATGCTGCGCGATACGCCGCTCGAGGTCGTGGCCCTGCCGGTCAAGGCCGAAAGCCAGTGGCTGAGCGGCTAGGCCAGCCTCAACCGATACGCTCGACCAGCACCACGGCCTGCGCCTCGATCGCTTCCTCGCGGCCGAGGTAGCCGAGTTTTTCGTTGGTCTTGCCCTTGATATTGACGCAATCCTCGGCGATGCCGAGGTCGGCCGCCACGTTGGCGACCATCGCCGCCGCATGCGGGGCGAGCTTCGGTTTCTGGGCGATCAGCGTGGCGTCGACGTTAACCGGCCGCCAGCCTTTCTCGCGCACCAAGGCGACGGCATCGCGCAGCAGCACGCGGCTGTCGGCGCCTTTGTAACGCGGGTCGGTGTCCGGGAAATGGCGGCCAATGTCGCCCAGCGCCACGGCGCCGAGCAAGGCGTCGGTGATGGCGTGCAGCAGCGCATCGGCGTCGGAATGACCGAGCAAGCCGGTCGGATGCGGAATTTCCACGCCGCCCAGGATCAACTTGCGGCCTTCGACCAGCTTATGCACGTCGTAGCCCTGCCCGATGCGGAAATTCATTTGCGTCCCCTCAAAATCATCGCTGCCAGCACCAGGTCGGCCGGATAGGTCACTTTCAGATTGGTGGCGTCGCCGCGCACCAGCCGCGGCTTGTGGCCGAGGGCTTCGACTGCCCCGGCTTCGTCGGTCACGTCGCGGCATTTGTCGAGCGCTGCGCCGAGCAGGCCGTAGCGGAACATCTGCGGTGTCTGCGCCTGCCACAGGCCGTCGCGCGGCTCGGTAGCGGCCACGCGCTGTTCGGCATCGGCCCGCTTCAAGGTATCGGCCACCGGCACGGCCAGGATGCCGCCCACCGGGTCGCTCGCCAGTTCAGCGATCATCGCGTCGATCATGGCCGCCGACAGGCAGGGCCGGGCCGCGTCGTGAACAAGCACCCAATCGTCGTCGCCGGCCACCATCGCCGCCGCCTTCAGGCCGTTGGTCACGCTCTCGGCCCGCGTCGCGCCGCCGCAGCGCACGGTTTCGAGCTTGGCGCCGAGTTGCGACCAGTCGTAATGGCTCCACCATTCGTCGTCCGGCGACAGCACGACCCAGACCCGGTCGATGTCCGGATGGGCCGTCAATGCGGCGAGGGTGTGGTAGATCAGCGGCCGACCGAGCAGGTCGAGATACTGTTTCGGCTTCTCCGCGCCGAAGCGGGAACCGCTGCCGGCAGCGGGAACGATTGCGTAATGACGTGGCATGGCTTAATTTTACTGGAGAAGAACCATAAACAGAGGAGCCGTATGAGTTTCGTCGTTCCCGAACTGGCCACCCCGCTGGAAGCCTTCGCCACCGCCCTGGGCATCGGGTTGTTGATCGGCATGGAGCGCGAACGGCGTCCCGACTCGGCGGCCGGTCTGCGCACCTTCTCGCTGGTGGCCATGCTCGGCTGCCTGTTCGCCCTGCTCGGCGACAAGACCGGCGGGCCGTGGATGCTGGCGGTCGGCCTGCTCGTCGTGTCGGCGGCGATGATCGCCTCGAACTTCTCGTCGCAGCAGGAAGAGCAATACCGCGGCTTCACCTCCGAAGCCGCCATCATCGTTACCTACGGGCTGGGCGCCGCCGTCTGGCACGGCTACGCCACGCTGGCCGTCATGCTGGCCATCGCCACGACCATCCTGCTCTACTTCAAGGCCGAGCTGAAACAGTTCAGCCAGCGCACCACGCCGAAGGACATCAACTCCATCCTGCAGTTCGCGGTGCTCTCCTTCGTCATCCTGCCCATCCTGCCCAGCCAGGATTTCGGCCCCTACGACGCGATCAACCCGCGCCAGGTGTGGTGGATGGTGGTGCTGATCTCAGGCCTGGCGCTGGCCGGCTACCTCGCCCTGCGCATCATCGGCGCCCGCCACGGCGCGGCGGTGCTGGGCATTTTTGGCGGTTTGGCCTCGTCCACCGCAACCACCATGATGTTTTCCCGGCACGCCCGCGATCATGCCGATCTGGTGCGCATGGCGGCCATCGTCATCCTGATCGCCAACGTCATGGTCATGATCCGCCTGTGGCTGGTCGCCGGCGTCGTCGCGCCGCACCTGTCCAAGCCCATCGCCATCGTCTTCCTGTGCGGCATCGTGCCCGGCGTGGCCGTCGCGCTGTATAGCTGGAAGGCACTGAGCGCCGCCGAAAACCTGCCGATGCCGGAAGTGAAGAACCCGACCGAGTTGAAAACCGCCTTCTCCTTCGGTCTGCTCTACGCCGCCGTGCTGCTCGCCTCGGCCTGGCTGCAGGACATCGCCGGCAACAGCGGCCTCTATATCGTGGCGCTGGTTTCCGGCCTGACCGATGCCGACGCCAGCGTGCTATCCACGCTGCGCATGTTCAATCTGGAAAAGATTCCCGGCGGCGAAGCGGTCATCGCCGTCACCCTGGCGCTGATGGCCAACCTGGTCTTCAAGATCGGGCTGGTGCTCAGCATCGGCGGGGGCAAGCTGACCCGCCACGCCCTGCCCGGCCTGCTCGCCATCGGCGGCGGCATGGCCGCGGGGTTATTGATCGTATGAGGAGGTTCACATGCATGTCCGTCCTCCCGCCGTTGCCGGCATGTTCTACCCCGGCGACCCGCGCACGCTCACGGCCACCGTCGACCATCTGCTAAAGGCCAGCCGCTCGCCGCTGAGTGAGCCGCCCAAGGCGCTGATCGTCCCGCACGCCGGCTACATCTACTCCGGCTCGACGGCCGCCGCAGCCTATGCGCCGCTCGCCCAGTGGGCGGCAACGATCAAGCGCGTCGTGCTGCTCGGGCCAACGCACCGGGTCGGCATCGAGGGCATCGCCCTGCCCGAAGCCGACGCCTTCCAGACCCCGCTCGGCACCCTGCACATCGATACCGAGGCCGCCGCCAGCCTGGCCGACCTGCCGCAGATCATGGCCAGCGACCGGGTGCATGCCCTGGAACATTCGCTCGAAGTGCATCTGCCCTTCCTGCAGCGCGTGCTCGGCGATTTCACGCTGGTCCCGCTGGCCGTCGGCCACGCCACGCCCGAGGCCGTGGCGCAAGTGCTCGACCGCCTGTGGGGCGGGCCGGAAACGCTGATCGTGGTCAGCTCAGACCTGTCGCACTTCCTGCCCTACACCACGGCGCAGCAGGTCGATGCCAACACCTGCCGGCACATCCTGCAACTCGACACGCACATCCGGCCGGAACAAGCCTGCGGCGCCTTTCCGATCAACGGCCTGCTGCTCGCCGCCCGCCAGCGCGGGCTGACGCCCAGCCTGCTGGCCCATTGCAATTCCGGCGACACCGCCGGCGACAAGGACCGCGTCGTCGGCTATGCCGCCTTTGCCTTCCAGGAGGCGCCCCATGTCTGACCTCGGCTCAACCCTGCTGACGCTGGCCCGCAACGCCATCGCCGCTCATTTTCACCAGCCGACCTCCCCTGCTGCGGTGGACATGCCGGAACTGCAAAAAAACGGGGCCACCTTCGTCACGCTGACCCAGCACGGCAACCTGCGCGGCTGCATCGGCAGCCTCGAAGCCTGGCGTCCGCTGCTGCAGGACGTGCAGGCCAACGCCCTGGCCGCCGCCTTCCGCGACCCGCGCTTCAACCCGCTGGAAGCCCGCGAGCTGCCGATCACCCGCGTCGAAGTCTCGCTGCTGACGCCGGCCGAACCCATGAGCTTCAGCAGCGAAGCCGACGCGCTGGCCCAGCTACGGCCGGAAATCGACGGCGTCATCTTCACCGCCGGCCGCCACCGCTCCACCTTCCTGCCGCAAGTCTGGGAGCAACTGCCGGAACCGCAGGTCTTCATGGCCCATCTAAAACAGAAGGCCGGGCTGCCGGCCAGCTACTGGGGGGCGGACGTGCAACTCGAACGCTACCAAGTCCAGAAATGGAAGGAGGTCGCCTCATGAACACCGCCGAAAGCCTCTACCCCGCCCGCTGGTGGCACGCCCTGCCCGACGGCCGCGTGCAATGCGACCTCTGCCCGCGCGACTGCCTGCTGCACGAAGGCCAGCGCGGCGCCTGCTTCGTCCGCCAGATGGTCGATGGCGCCATGCAGCTGACCACCTACGGCCGCTCCTCCGGCTTCTGCATCGACCCGATCGAGAAAAAGCCGCTCAATCATTTCTACCCCGGCAGCAGCATCCTCTCCTTCGGCACCGCCGGCTGCAACCTTGCCTGCAAGTTCTGCCAGAACTGGGACATCTCCAAGTCGAAAGACATGGACCGCCTGATGGACGCCGCCAGCCCGCAGACCATCGCCCGCGCCGCCAAGCGCTACGGCGCCGATGCCGTGGCCTACACCTACAACGACCCGGTCATCTTCGCCGAATACGCCATCGACACCGCGCTTGCCTGCCGCGAACAAGGCATCCGCAACGTGGCCGTCACTGCCGGCTACATCCACGCCGAACCGGCGCGCGAATTCTTTGCCGTCATGGATGCTGCCAACGTCGACCTCAAAGCCTTCACCGAAGCCTTCTACCACAAGCTCTGCGTCGGCCACCTGCAGCCCGTTCTCGACATCCTGGCCTACATCCACCACGAAACCGACTGCTGGCTGGAGATCACTACCCTGCTCATCCCCGGCCACAACGACAGCGCCGCCGAGATCAACGAACTGGCCAGCTGGGTCGCCAAAGAACTCGGCCCCGACGTGCCGCTACACTTCACCGCCTTCCACCCCGACTGGAAGATGGAAAACGTCCCAGAAACACCGCCGGCCACGCTCGCCCAGGCCCGCCGCATCGCCCTCGATGCCGGCTTGCACCACGTGTTCACCGGCAACGTGCACGACTCAGAAGGCGGCACTACCTTCTGCCCCAGCTGCCACGCCGCGCTGATCGTGCGCGACTGGTACGACATCAAACGCTACGACCTGACGCCCGAAGGCCACTGCCCGCATTGCCAGACCGCCATCGCCGGCCGCTTCGGCAAGGCGCTCGGCCATGAAGGCCGCGCTTTCGGCCCGCGCCGTATCCCGGTTAGACTCTCCGCATGATTCGCAATATCAGCCTGCAAACCCCACACGGCGCCCTGCACGGGCGTCTCGACCTGCCCGCCAACCCGCGCGGGCTCATCGTCCTCACCCGCTCGCACCACGCCCCGGCCGACACCGCCATCGCCGCCAACCTGGCCGCCCGCGGCTACGCCCTGCTGGCCATGGAACTGCTCACCACGCAGGAAGCTCACTTCGTCGATGCCACGCAAAACGTGCCGCGCCTCGCCCAGCGCCTGCTCGACGTGCTCGACCTCGCCCGCCTCGATGGCGACATGGAAAACCTGCCGCTTGCCATCTTCGCCACCGGCGATTCCACGCCGGCCGCCATCCGCGCCGCCGCCCAGCGCGACACCCAGGTCAAGGCGCTGGCCTGCCACGGCGGCCTGATCGACCGCGCCGGCCTGCAATCGCTCGACCTGCTCGTCGCCCCGCTGCTCATGCTGTTCGACGCCGAAGACGACATCGCCAAAGCCGCCTACATGCGCGCCGCCATCCACCTGCGCGCGCCGCACGAAATGCACACCCTCGGCCCGGCCGAAGACCCCGTGCTGCGCGTCGCCGCCTGGTTCGGCCTGCACCTGCACGACTGAGTCCAACAAGCTCCAATTGCTGCAACGCCCCCAATCCGTCATTCCCGCGCAGGCGGGAATCCAGAAAGCACCAATCCACTACCGCGGACGCCTGGCTGAACGCCAATCGTCGGTTTCACCTGGTTTTTGCCCTTTTTGGCCAGTGCACCGCAGCAGTCAGCCAAACGAACCGCTGGCGCAACACAAATCGCAAAAAACGACGAAACCCCGCGCCAAACCGGAGTTTCCCGGCCTTTTGTGCTATATATGACAACTTCGCCAACCCAAAACAACGTCAAACCATGAGCCAGCCCGACACCCCGGTCGTCTACGGTACCGAAGACATCCTGCGCAGCCTGTGCAACTCGGTCACCAAGGTGCTAACCATCGCCACCCAGAGCCAGATCAACTACTCCGGCATGGTGCAGCGCATCAGCAAGACCTGCCTGAAACCGGACATCGGCTGCTTCGTGCTCTTCGACGGCGGCTTCTCCGGCCTCGTGGTCATCAACTTCTCCGCCCAGGCCGCCATGGAGCTGTACGAAAGCTACATGCTGCACATGGGCATGGACAAAGATGAACTCGCCACCACCCACACCGCCGACGAAGTCGGCAACGTCATGGGCGAATTGATGAACCAGATCGTCGGTGACTTCACCGGCAAGGTCTCGCGCGAACTGCAAACCCACATCACGCAAAACCAGCCCAAGATGCTGGCGCTCAACAAGCAGGTCATGCTCAGCGTCGACACCAACCTCGACAAGCCCGAAGCCCGCCGCGTCACCTTCTTCACCGGCAAGGGCAACATCTTCTACCTCGAACTCGCCATGGACAAAACCGAGTTCATCAAGATGAACGACTTCGTCGCCGACGAAGCCCCGGACCCGGACGCCCTGCTGGAACAGGTCAACGGCCAGACCAAGGCCACCGCCCCCACCGCGGCGGCAGACGATCACGACGAACTGCTAAAGTCGCTCGGGATGTAATACGCAGGTAGCTGGATAGAACGAGGGCCGTTAGGTGACTAACGGCCCTTTGTTTTTAGGGCTTTGGCTGCAAATCTGCCAAACCGGCCCTTTGGTCTGAACGGAGTGATTGTCCGATTTTAGTTGCTAAACGGTCGAAGCGACTACCAAGACTGGAGCCGTATACGGTAGTTGAAAGAAAAACGCGTTAGCGCTTTTCAACTGAATAATTCTTATAGACTTGGGCATGAAGGAAGGTACCTTTTGACGAGGCCATTCGCAAATCATCGTACACCTGCCTAGGGACATTTAAATAGACGTAAAGCTGTGGACTAGTCAGGAACCTAACGTGTAGTTCCGAGGTATTTTCATCGTATCCAATCTGCTCCACATTCGAGGAGCTGACGTATTCCATTTCGATCATGCTAAAGCCCTCCATGTATTAATTATTTGACTGATTTCTCCAACGTCGCACCGCTTCTTTGTAGTGTTCCGCATCAGGACGCTCGTTATCTCTCCAGGATTTTCCGATTTCAGGGTCATTCCCTGATATTTTCCTAACTGCTTTACGGAACAGTATTCGTGAAGGGATGGGCATAGCTTCTCCGATAACTAATGCCTCCCCTGTCCTCAGCGAGGGGATGATTTCTGAGAGATTTCCCAGATCATCCGACATCGCTCCAGACACCTTCCCGCGATCAGCAGAACTGGTCATTCTTAAGGCGATCATTGAGCCGCATTGGCTTAATACCGTTGAATCAATTTCTGTTGGTCGTTGAGTCACAACGAGCAGGCCAACACCATACTTACGCCCTTCTTTTGCAATCCGTTGAACAATGTTGGCAGCACTTCCAGCTTGCCCTTCGGAGAGAAATAGATGCGCCTCGTCAAGCACCACTAACAGCGGCTGCTTACGACCACTTACAGGCAGGTTTCCAGCCCAGAATAGCGTGTCGTAAACGATTTTTAAAACAGTGCCAATGACTGTGCCCATGACTTCAGATGGGCTTCCTGATACATCTAGCACCGTGATTGGCTTATCGTGCCCAACCCAAGATGCTACGAGGTCTCCTAAATCACACTGTATTTTTCCGTCAACGTCTGGAGTGTATTGATCGCCTGGGTTGAAAAGAAATGCAAAGCGGGAATCTCTGAGTCGACTTCTCATTAGGTCAAGTTGTCGAGAAATTCCGCGTCTAGGCCCAACGTAGGGGGCTGCGTTACCTGGTGCAGGTGCAGGATACGCGTTAGATTTCAACTGCTCAAAATTACCTGCTTCAATTAGCGCTGCCTTAGTTCCTAAATTTCTATCTTGAAGCGTGTGCCGCTCATAATCATCGAGATCGAACCACAATTTTTTGATGTTGAACGGAATAGGTGAGTCAGCTGACAACGCGGGTGCTGGCGGGGGATTCTGCAGATGGGTTGCTGCTAGCTCCTTGCGTTTAGCAAGCTCGTCTCGTATTTGTGCTTCGGCACTTTGAGAAATACCTCCGAAAGCAATTTCAAATAACTCGTCACATGGGAGTGCCCAAAACGGAACAAGGAGGGCATTAGGGTCATTCTTGTCTAGTGAAACTCGGAAGACCTTGCTCTTGTCGCCGAATGCGGAAACATATTCGCCGTGTGGGTCAATAATTAAAATACGCGCGGAAGGAAATCCTTGATCCGCAATACTTTCAAGTAGTACCGTTGTAGTGTTTGATTTTCCTGATCCGGTCGCACCGACAATTGCACAATGGCGACTGATTAGCTTATCCAGGTCAAGCTGCCCGGGAATGCCTGATGATCCAGATACAATCCCAACATTAATGGGTGTCGCTTGCCCAAGAGAACCGTAAATAATTTCTAAGTCGCGGGTTGTAACGAGGTGAACTTCATCACCGACGGTTGGATATTGGCTAACTCCTCGCTCAAACCTTGCTCCTAGCGCTTCGCCAAACAGCGTTAGCGATAGCCATCGAGTATTTACGCCCCCTATTTCTTGAATTTGCTGTGGCGCGGCGCTAGCGCCCACCTGGGTACAAACTCCATATAGGTGATTGTACCCAAGAGGAATTCTGAGGAATGCACCAACCTGCCCAAGGCGATAGGACTCTCCATCTACAAGGACGAGAGACGAGTTAGGTCCCTCCGTGAGTTTGACGCTTACAACTGAGCCTGTAACGGATACAACCTCTCCAATAAACGTCACGTCCCCTCGACTCATTTCAGACTTCCTCCCGAGAACCCCATAGTCTCCAAGAAGGCACAGAAAGCAGCAAAATCACCGAGTTTTAGTTGCCCCCCACAGGCTGTGCCTGGATTAACAGGAGCAAACGCCTTGTCCATGAACGGGGCACTATTAGCATCGATAGGAGTAGCAAGCTTCCATTCACCCCATACCCCTTGGATTACTGCTGCATTCCTGCCGAAGACCAAGAAATTTCTGTAACGCTCTGCAAGTTTGGATAACTCAGAACTCTCGGCAATATCACCGAATTGAAGGGATATGATGTGGGTGAGAGAGTGAGCCTCTAAAGCATCAAACAGGATCGAATTTATGTGCTGATCACCGAAGCTGAAACCGCTGGTTACCATAAGCGCCCCGCGTTTTTTCATGGTTGAGTGAAGCCGATCCATGAGCGCTTGATATGGGAGCTTTTTGGATTCCTCATACTTGAGATGAGACGGAAGGATCATCTCGCCTTTGGTGGCGTTTTGGTCCCTTACTACTCTGCGTTTGCCAGCGTTTGCAGCAATGGTCCAATTTACCGAACCGTGTAGCTTCCATAACCTGACCCATTCAGGAGGAGGCATCTGTCCTTCGTCATCAAAACATTCCGTATTGAAAAAAGGCAAATAACTCCCTGAGAATCCATCGAAAAGCGGTACTTGTGCCTCTTCTAGCGAACGTTCAATAAGAACATCGTAGTTCGTTGTGAATATTTCTATGGCCGATTTTCGACGGATAGCTTTAAGCCAATGGGCAAATTGGTCATGAGGAGAATTCTCCGGTATTAAACTCGGCGAAGGGGAAACCTGCTTCGCGATTGACTCGCAAATTTCTTGCTCAAACTTAGCTAGTTCGGAGACCTTTAGTCCAAGCGTGTTGTCAGACGGTCCAAGTGCAGCAAGTTTTCCACGGATACGAGACAGAATGACTTCGATATTGTTGTCAAGCCCAAGGTCAGTGCACTCTTGCTGAATAGCAAGCCATGCATTGCTGAACTCAGTAGATATCCCTTTCACATGGTTACCACATGTTTCGGTAAGTGCTGCGACGGCAGGAATTAGCGGGCTACCCGTTGCCGTGTTTTTTACTGCACACGAAACACCTGCCCCGAACAAAAAAGCGAGTTGCTGGTCGTGTGTGGCCAAGTGATTGCGCAAAAGCTCTACTGCCTTCCTCGGATCATGTGTTGTCATTCTTTAACCCCTGTTTGCCGTCTGGCGCAATTAAGATGGGTTCGCCAAAATCTGCTACCAGTCTATCCTGCATATTCGCATATGGCATATCCACATTTGAATATTTTCTCAGCGGTTGCTCTGCGCAGGACGACAGTTTTTTGACGTCTTATATGCCTGTCCCGGAGGTTAAGCCGCAGCGGCAAGCGGTACCTGCTTGTAGTAATCCGTACCGGGGAACATAAAAGCGATGCGCAGCGACGGCAATAGTAAAAATCGAGGTAGTGGGTCAGCGCAAGGCTAGACGAACGTCAGCAATGGCAGATTACCTGCCAAGCCGCTGCATCAATTTTTTGCCTTTTTAGCTCGTGCACCGCAGCAGCCCCCTAACCCCCCCGCAACGACACCAAAACCCGACCACCCAACCCACCGGGCTATAATCCACGTCCCTCTGCCGTTGCCTGTGCTGCCCCGTGTCCGCTTCATCCCCCCTGCTTTCCCTGCCCGCCCTGCCCAAGGCGGGCGCTCGTATCGACCTGCCGTCGTTTGCCGGTTCTTCCGACGCACTGGCGCTGGCGGAAATCGCCGGTCGCAATAGCGGCAAGCTGCTGGCCGTCGTGACGGCCAATGCGGCCGATGCGCAGCGCCTGCTCGACGAGATTCCCTGGTTTGCGCCGAACCTGCGCGTGCGCCTGCTGCCGGATTGGGAAACGCTGCCCTACGACACCTTTTCGCCGCACCAGGACCTGGTTTCCGAGCGCTTGGCCACGCTGTGGGCGGCCATGCAGGGCGAGCTGGACATTCTGCTGGTGCCGGCCTCGACCGCCGTTTATCGTCTGGCGCCGCCGGAGTTCATGGCGGCCTATACCTTCGCCTTCAAGAAGGGCGAGACCATCGACGCCGAGAAATTCCGCAGCCAGGTCACGCTGGCCGGCTACGCCAACGTCACGCAGGTGGTGTCGCCCGGCGAATACTCGATTCGCGGCGGCCTGATCGATCTTTTCCCGATGGGTTCGGCCGTGCCTTACCGGCTCGATCTGTTCGACGACGAGATCGAGAGCATCAAGACCTTCGACGTCGATACCCAGCGCACCATCTACCCGGTGCCGGAAGTGCGCCTGCTGCCAGCGCGCGAATTCCCGATGGACGACAAGGGCCGCACGCGCTTCCGCCAGAAGTTCCGCGAGGCTTTCGAAGGCGACCCGGCCAAGTCGGGCGTCTATAAGGATGTGTCGCAGGGCATCGCCAGCGCCGGCATCGAGTACTACATTCCGCTCTTTTTTGAAGAAACGGCCACCGTTTTCGACTACCTGCCGAAGGATGCCGTTTTCGTCACCCATGGCGATGCACCGGGGGCGATTGCCGCCTTCTGGAAGGAAACGCGCTCGCGCTACACCTTGCTGCAAGGCGACAAGGCGCGCCCGCTGCTGCCGCCGGAAGAACTCTTCCTTTCCGACGAAGCCTTCTTCACCGCCGCCAAGGGCTACGGCCGCCTGGTGCTGGAAAACAAGGCGGATGCCGCGACGACCGCCCTGCCCGACATTGCCGTCGACCGCCGGGCCGAAGACCCGCTGCACAAGCTGAAAAACCACCTGGCGGGCTTCAAGGGCCGCGTGCTGCTGCTGGCCGAATCGGCCGGCCGGCGCGAAACCCTGGCCGCCATGCTGGGCGAGCATGGCGTCAAGATTGAAGCCAGCGCCGATTTCGCCGGCTTTATCGCCGGCGGCGCGCCGCTCGCCCTGGGCGTGGCCCCGCTGCACACCGGCTTTGCGCTGCCCGGTATTGCCTTCATTACCGAAACCGAGCTGTACGCCGGCGCACCGCGCCGCACCCGGCGCGAAGCCGCGCGTAAGGCGAGCTTCGATAACTGGCTGAAGGACCTGACCGAGCTCAAGGTCGGCGACCCGGTGGTGCATGAAAGTCACGGCATCGGCCGCTATCAGGGACTGGTGCGCATGGACCTCGGCACCGGCGAGCAGGAATTCCTCGAACTGCACTACGCCAACGAGGCCAAGCTCTTCGTGCCGGTGGCGCAGCTGCACGTGATTTCACGCTACTCCGGCGCCGAGCCGGATGCCGCACCGCTGCACACGCTCGGCTCCGGCCAGTGGGAAAAGGCCAAGCGCAAGGCGGCCGAGCAGGCGCGCGATACCGCCGCCGAGCTGCTGGCGCTCTACGCCGCCCGCGCGGCGCGCCAGGGCCATGCTTTCGAGTTCGGCGAGAACGACTACGAAGCCTTCGCCGATGGCTTCGGCTTCGAGGAAACCGCCGATCAGGCGCAGGCCATCGCCGCCGTGATCGAAGACATGAAGTCAGGCAAGCCGATGGACCGCCTGGTCTGCGGCGATGTCGGCTTCGGCAAGACCGAGGTGGCGCTGCGCGCTGCCTTCTGTGCCGTGGCCGGCGGCAAACAGGTGGCCGTACTGTGCCCGACCACGCTGCTGTGCGAGCAGCATTACCAGACCTTCGTCGACCGCTTTGCCGATTGGCCGGTGAAGGTTGCGGAAATCTCCCGCTTCAAGACCGCCAAGGAATCGGCGCAGGCCTTGAAGGAGCTGTCCGAAGGCAAGATCGACATCATCATCGGCACGCACAAGCTGATCGGCAAGGACGTGAAGTTCGACCGCCTGGGCCTCGTCATCATCGACGAGGAACACCGTTTCGGCGTGCGCCAGAAGGAAACGCTGAAGGCCATGCGCGCCGAGGTGGATGTGCTGACCCTGACCGCGACGCCGATCCCGCGCACGCTGGCCATGTCGATGGAAGGCCTGCGCGACTTCTCGGTGATCGCCACCGCGCCGCAGAAGCGCCTGGCGATCAAGACCTTCGTCTCGAAATTCTCCGACGGCATCATCCGCGAAGCCGTGCTGCGCGAACTGAAGCGCGGCGGCCAGGTGTATTTCCTGCACAACGAGGTCGACACCATCGAGAACATGCGCGAGAAGCTGGCCGGCCTGGTGCCGGAAGCGCGCATCGTCATCGGCCACGGCCAGATGAACGAGCGCGAGCTGGAGCGCGTGATGCGCGACTTCACCAGCCAGCGCGCCAACCTGCTGCTGTGCACGACCATCATCGAAACCGGTATCGACAACCCGCACGCCAACACCATCCTGATCAACCGCTCGGAGAAGTTCGGCCTCGCCCAGCTGCACCAGCTGCGCGGCCGCGTCGGCCGTTCGCACCACCAGGCCTATGCCTACCTGCTGGTGCAGGATGAAAAGGCGATGACCAAGCAGGCCAAGCAGCGTCTGGAAGCGATCCAGATGTCGGAAGAGCTCGGTTCCGGCTTCTTCCTGGCCATGCACGACCTGGAGATTCGCGGCGCCGGCGAGGTACTCGGCGAAAACCAGGCCGGCGACATGCAGGAAGTGGGCTTCAACGTCTTCGCCGACATGCTGAACCGCGCCGTGGCGCACCTCAAGCAGGGCAAGAACCTGGCCAATATCGACCTGACGCAGCCGCTCGGCGTCAGCAGCGAGATCAACCTGCGCACGCCCGCCCTGCTGCCCGACGCCTACTGCCCGGATGTGCACGAGCGCCTGACGCTGTACAAGCGCCTGGCCAACTGCGAAACGGCGGAAGAGATCGACGCCATGCAGGAAGAGCTGATCGACCGCTTCGGCGAATTGCCGCTGCAGGGCCAGTCGCTGCTGGCCACGCACCGCCTGCGTTTGCTGGTCAAACCACTCATGATCCAGAAGCTCGATGCCTCGGCCGATCAGGTGACGCTCCAGTTCAGCCCGGAATTCACCAAGAACCCGCCCATCGAGCCGATCAAGATTATCAATTTGATCCAGAAAAACCGGAGCTATAAGCTGGCCGGACAGGATAAAATTTCCCTTTTGCGCCACTGCCCGAACCTGAGCGACAAGGTTGCAGCGGTAAAAGACATGATTCGCGAGCTGACAAAATGACGACCCCCAACCTCGAAAACATCAACGTCTCCGCCTTCGACACCATGCCGACGCCGGCCGAGATCCACGCCAAGCTGCCGATTTCGGCCAAGGCTGCCAAGACCGTATCGCACGGCCGCAAGGTGCTGCGCGACATTCTGGATCGCAAGGACCCGCGCCTCTTCGTCGTGGTCGGCCCCTGCTCCATCCACGACCCGGTGGCCGGCCTCGACTACGCCCGCCGCCTGAAGGCGCTGGCCGACGAAGTGGGCGACGTGCTGCAGATCATCATGCGCGTCTATTTCGAGAAGCCGCGCACCACCGTCGGCTGGAAGGGCTACATCAACGATCCGTTCATGGACGATTCTTTCCAGGTCAATGTCGGCATGGAAAAGGCCCGCGACTTCCTGCTGCAGGTCAATGAGCTCGGTCTGCCGGCCGGCACCGAGGCGCTCGATCCCTACGGCCCGCAATACTACGGCGACCTGATCACCTGGACCGCCATCGGCGCCCGTACCACCGAGTCGCAGACCCATCGCGAGATGTCTTCCGGGCTGTCCACGCCGGTCGGCTTCAAGAACGCCACCAGCGGCGACCTGACCGTGGCGACCAACGCCATCCTGTCGGCTTCGCGTCCGCACTCCTTCCTCGGCCTGAACAACGAAGGCCGCGTCGCCATCGTGCGCACCACCGGCAACCCGCACGGCCACATCGTGCTGCGCGGCGGCGAATCTGGCCCGAACTACGACACCGTTTCGATCGCCATGGCCGAAGCTGCCATCGCCAAGGCCAAGCTGCCGGCCAACATCGTGGTCGATTGCTCGCACGCCAACAGCTCGAAGAAGCCGGAACTGCAGCCGCTGGTCATGACCGACGTGGTCAACCAGATTCGCGCCGGCAACAAGTCCATCCTCGGCGTGATGATCGAATCGAACATCGAAGCCGGCAACCAGCCGATCCCGAGCGATCTGTCGCAGCTGAAGTACGGCTGCTCGGTCACCGACGGCTGCATCGGCTGGGACACCACCGAGCAGACGCTGCGCGACGCCGCCGTGCTGCTGCGCGACGTGTTGCCGGACCGTCTGGCCTGATTTCTCCGGACGCATGAATCCGGCCAAGGTGGTGCGCAACAGGGTCAAGCAACTGACCGACCTGCCGAATGTCGGCCCGGCCGTGGCCGCCGACCTGCACCGCCTGGGCATACACCAGCCGGAACAACTGCAGGGGCGCGATGCCTTCGCGCTCTACGATCAACTGTGTTCGATCACCGGGCAGCGGCATGACCCGTGCGTGATCGACGTCTTCATCTCGATCACCCGCTTCATGCATGGCGGCGAGGCGCAACCGTGGTGGCACTACACCGGCGAGCGCAAGGCCATTCGCCAGCGGGCCGACGGAAGCTGAACCGACATGAACCTCGTCATCCAGGGCGGCGCCCTGCCCACTTTCCTGCTCGAAAAGATTTTGGCCGCCACCGGCGCGTCCACCGCAGAACCCCGTCCGCCGCAGGTCGTCCGCTTCATCGGCGCGACGCGCACGGCGGAGTTCGATGCGCTGATCCCGCTGATCGAAGCCGAGAAGCTCGACTGGGCCTTCGTCGAAACCGGCAAGAAGCTCTCCGACTACGGCCTGATCTGCTTCGACATGGATTCGACGCTGATCACCATCGAGTGTATCGACGAGCTGGCCGACTTCGCCGGCAAGAAGGCCGAGGTTTCGGAAGTGACCGAAGCGGCCATGCGCGGCGAGATCGACTACCGTGAAAGCCTGCGCCGCCGCCTGGCGCTGATGGCCGGGCTGGATGCCCGCGTGCTGGCCCGCGTCTATGGTGAACGCCTGCTGCTCTCGCACGGCGCCCGCGAACTGCTCGAAGCGGCCCAGAACGCCGGCCTGCGCACCGCCATCCTGTCCGGTGGTTTCACCTATTTCACCGAGCGCCTGCGCATCGAGCTGGGCTTCGACTTCGCTACCTCGAACGAACTGGAAATCTCCGGCGGCAAGCTGACCGGCAAGGTGGTCGGAGACATCGTCGATGCCGCGGCCAAGGCCCACCACCTGGCCCGCCTGCGCGACGAACTCGGCTTGCGCAAGGATCAGGTGATCGCCTGCGGCGACGGCGCCAACGACCTGATGATGATGGCCGAAGCCGGCCTGTCGGTGGCCTTCCACGCCAAACCGGCGACCCGCGCCAAGGCCGACATCGCCATCAACTTCGGCGGCCTCGAGGCGCTGCTGAACATCCTCGACTGACCTCTCACCCAACGACCGGCAAGGGCGCTGCGACATGAATGGACGCAAGAAGACACTGATTTTCGGCTGCGTGGCAATTGCCCTCGTAATCGGCGGCTACTGGTACTGGTCCGGCTCGCGTGGCGATTCGCCGCAGGTCAAGAAGGCCCCGCCGCCGGTGCCGGTGATCGCCGCCAAGGCAGTAACCGGCGACATTCCCGTCCTGCTCGAAGTGGTCGGCCGTGCCGAGGCCTACGAGAGCGTCAGCCTGAAATCCCGCGTCGATGGCCAGGTGCAGAGCGTCGCCTTCACCGAAGGCCAGCACGTCAAGCAGGGCGACGTGCTGATCCGCCTCGATCCGAACGACTTCAACGCCAAGCTGGCCCAGGCCGAAGCCAACCTGAAGCGCGACGAGGCGCAGCTGGCCAAGAGCCACGCCGATGTGCAGCGCTATATCTCGCTGAAGGAGCGCGGCTTCGTTTCCGAAGAGAAGATCAACGAGTTCCGCACCGCCGAGGCCGCCGCAGCGGCCACGGTGAAGGCCGACCAGGCGGCGGTCGAACTGGCCCGCCTGCAGCTTTCCTACGCCACCATCCGCGCGCCCTTCTCCGGCGTCGTCGGTGCCCGCCTGGTTTTCCCCGGTTCGGCGGTCAAGATCAACGACACGGTGCTGGCCGTGGTCAATCGCATCCAGCCGCTCTACGTCACCTTCGCCGTGCCGGAAAAGCACCTGAGCCGCCTGCGCCAATCGATGGCCGACGGCACGATGCCAGTCACTGTCCGCATCCCTGGCAACAAGGAGCAGGAATTCGAAGGCAAAGTCCGCTTCATCGACAACGCCGTCGATGCCGCCACCGGCACCATTCAGATGAAGGCGCTGCTCGACAACAAGGGCGAGAAGCTGACCGCCGGCCAGTTCCTCAACATTTCGATGACCCTGGAAAAACTGAGCAACAGCGTGCTGGTCCCGGCCGAAGCCGTACAGCAAGGGGCCGACGGCAATTTCCTTTACGTGGTCAAAGCCGACAACACCGCCGAGCTGCGAAAAATCGCCGTACAGACCGTGCACCGCGGCATGGCCGCCATCGCCAGCGGCGTTGCCGCTGACGAAACAGTGGTCACCGACGGCCAGCTGCGCCTGACTCAAGGCGCCAGCGTGGTCGTCAAGACGCCGCAGGCCAAGGGTGAGGCCGCCAAGGCACCGGCTGCTCCTGCCGCCCCGGCCAAACCCTGATCGGGCCCCGACCATGACGCTGCCGGAACTCTGTATCCGCCGTCCGGTGATGACCACGCTGCTGATGGTGGCGTTCCTCATCTTCGGCATCATCGGCTATCGCTCGCTGCCCGTTTCCGAATTGCCGGCAGTCGATTTCCCGACCATCTCGGTCACCGCCAACCTGCCCGGCGCCTCGCCGGAAACCATGGCGGCCGCCGTCGCCACGCCACTGGAAGGCCAGTTCTCGACCATTGCCGGCCTGGATTCGATGACCTCGACCAGTGCCCAGGGCTCGACCAACATCACGCTGCAATTCTCACTCGACCGCGACATCGACGCCGCCGCGCAGGACGTGCAGGCGGCCATCTCCGCCGCCCAGCGCAAGCTGCCGCCGAGCATGCCGACGCCACCTTCGTTCCGCAAGGTGAACCCGGCCGACTCGCCAATCTTCTACATCGCCATGTCGTCGGCCTCGCTACCGATGTCGCTGGTCAACGAATACGCCGAAACCCAGCTGGCGCAGCGCCTGTCGACCATCCCCGGCGTTGCCCAGGTGCAGATCTACGGCTCGCAGAAATACGCGGTGCGCGTGCAGGCCAACCCGGATCAGCTCGCGGCGCGTGGCATGGGCATCGACGAATTGCAGGCGGCGCTCGCCCAGAACAACGTCAACCAGCCCATCGGCCAGCTCGACGGCAGTACGCAGACCTTTGCCATCAAGGACAACGGTCAGCTGACCAACGCCGCCGCCTATCGCCCGCTGATCGTCAGCTGGAAGAACGGCGCGCCGGTGCGCCTCGAAGACGTGGCGACGCCGATCGACAGCGTGGAAAACCTGCGCATCGCCAGCTGGAACGTGGACAAACGCGCCATCGTGCTGGCCATTCAGCGCCAGCCCGGTGCCAACACCATCGAGACGGTCGATGCCATCAAGCGCGTGATTCCCGGCTTCAAGGCCAAGCTGCCGGCAGCCATCGACATGACCGTGCTGTTCGACCGCAGCAATTCGATCCGCGAGGCCATCGCCGACGTGCAATTCACGCTGGTGCTGTCGGCCGTGCTGGTCATCCTGGTCATCCTGCTCTTCCTGCGCAATCTGTCGGCGACGGTCATCCCCAGCCTGGCGCTGCCCATTTCGGTGGTCGGTACCTTCGCGCTGATGTCGGTCATGGGCTACAGCCTGGACAACCTGTCGCTGCTCGCACTGACGCTCTCGGTCGGCTTCGTCGTCGACGACGCCATCGTCATGCTGGAAAACATCGTGCGCCACGTCGAAGCCGGCGAGCCGCCCTTCCAGGCGGCGATCAAGGGGGCCAAGGAAATCGGCTTCACGATCATCTCGATGACCATTTCGCTGATTGCCGTGTTCATTCCGGTGCTCTTCATGCAGGGTATCGTCGGCCGCCTGCTGCACGAATTCGCCATCACCATCTGCGCCGCCATCGTCGTTTCCGGCATCGTTTCGCTGACGCTGACGCCGATGCTCTGCAGCCGCTACGTCAAGCATGTCGAGGCCGAATCGCATGGCCGCGTCTTCCAGGCCTTCGAACGCTTCTTCGACGGCCTGCTCGCCGCCTACGAGAAGACCCTGCGCATTGCGGTCAATCATCCGCGCACCGTGCTGGCCAGCTTTTTCGCCACCTTGTTCGTTACCGGCTACCTGTTCACCGTCGTGCCCAAGGATTTCATCCCGAGCGGCGATTCCGGCCAGATCATCGCCTTCACCGAAGGCGCCCAGGACGTTTCCTTCGCCTCGATGCGCGAGCACCAGCGCGCCGTCGCCGAAATCGTCGCGCAGGACCCGGACATCCGCTCCTTCATGTCGGCCGTTGGCGCCGGCGGCATCCGCCCGGCGGCCAATACCGGCACCATCTTCATGGTGCTGAAGCCGCACGACGAGCGCAAATCGACGCCGGACCAGATCATCCAGCGCCTGCGCCCGAAGCTGGCGGCCGTGCCGGGTATCAAGGTCTATATGCAGAACCCGCCGGTGATCCGCATCGGCGGCCAGATCACCGCCGCGCAGTATCAATACACGCTGCAGGACACCGACCTCAACGAACTCTACGAATGGACCGGCACGCTGACCCAGAAAATTCGCCAGCTGCCCGGCTTCGTCGATGTCACCAACAACCTGAACAACCTGAGCCCGGTCGTTTCGCTCGACATCGACCGCGACAAGCTGGCTTCGCTCGGCCTGACCTACGGCCAGGTCGAGGATGCCCTGCAGAGCGCCTTCAGCGCCCGCCAAGTGTCCACCATCTACGGCGCGACGGCGCAGTACCAGGTGATCCTTGAGGTGACGCCGGAATTCCAGGCCGATCCGTCCGCCCTCTCCCGCCTCTACGTACGCGGCAGCGGCGGCAAGCTGGTGCCGCTCGACACCGTGGCCCGCTTCAGTCGCAAGACGCAGGCGCTGACGGTCAATCACCAGGGCCAGCTGCCCTCGGTCACCATCTCCTTCAACCTGCTGCCCGGCGTTTCGCTCGGCCAGGCGGTCGACCAGATCAAGGCGCTGGAGCAGGAAGTGCGCGTACCGGTGTCGCTCAACACCAGCCTGCAAGGCACAGCACAGGCCTTCCAGGCCTCGCTGCAGGGCCTCGGCGTGCTGCTGCTGGTCGCCGTGCTGGTCGTCTATCTGGTGCTCGGCGTGCTGTACGAGAGCTTCATTCACCCGCTGACCATCCTCTCCGGCCTGCCCTCGGCCGGTCTCGGCGCGCTGATCACGCTGCTCATCTTCAAGGTCGATCTGAGCCTTTACGCCTTCGTCGGCGTCATCATGCTGATCGGCATCGTCAAGAAGAACGCCATCATGATGATCGACTTCGCGCTGGAGCGGCAGCGCAAGGATGCGATGGCGGCCGGCGAAGCCATCTTCCAGGCCTGCCTGATCCGCTTCCGGCCGATCATGATGACCACCATGGCCGCCCTCGTCGGCACCCTCCCCATCGCCCTGGGCATCGGTGCCGGCGCCGAAACCCGCCAACCGCTCGGCCTCGCGGTCGTCGGCGGCCTGATGCTGTCACAGCTACTGACGCTCTATCTGACACCGGTGGTGTACGTCTATCTCGACCGCTTCACCAAGGAAGAACACCTCGACGGCGAAACGGCCGAGGCGAAATAGCGTTTTCTGCGGCGCGGTGATTTATTCGAAAGCGTCATTCCCGCGAAAGCGGGAATCCAGATAAGTCAACGAGTTGGATCCCCGCTTTCGCGGGGATGACGATTCAATCGCCGTATCCTTAGGGTGACTGCTGCGGTGCACTACCCGAAAAGGGCAAAAACCAGGGACTCAGGAAACGCTGTTCAGATTGTTCCATAAGAGCGCAGACGCTATTGCAGCGACGATTGCTGGATAGGTAACAAGTGCGGCCACCTCCAGATAAAGTGAAATCATGGCTCGGACTTGATGGCTAACGTAAAACGAACCGACGCTGCGCGGCTTTATCGCGCAGCATCCAGCGACTGAAAGGAGCGGGGTTGAGCGCCGGATTAAATCTCTGAGCCAATGCAGAGAGCCTCACGCGAAGCAGAAACTATTAAATTTTCCCCCTTAACTGCGAGACCAAAGCCTCTTTCAAATCTTGGTATCGAGACTGTGGTCATAACTTTGCCGTCGATTGCAGACAAGATAAGTATTTTTCCTGACTCGCTAATTAAGAAAATGTGGTCATCAAAAAACACAGGTTCAGTTTCGATACCTCCATCAGCGTATGTCATCCAATTGAGTTCAAAGAAATAGTTTGGATCGGCCGATACTCCAGATTCAACCTTGACAAGATTTAATGAAAGGATGGTTCCACTTTCCGCACAAAACACAACACCCCATGGGGTTGCTAAAGGAACCTGAGTGACGGCCACGGTCTCCTCAATTTCGTACTGCGCTACGATGATGCCTGTGAGTAAATTGATGCATAAGATGCAACCTCGACTTCCAACAAAGACGTATTCCTCCAAAATCGTTGGGCGAAATACGTACTGCGGGAAAGCTGTTTCCCATCTTAAAGTTCCGGTTGCGCCTTCAACACAATAGATCGTGGAACTATTTGTCTCCATTCCATGCTCTACGCTACTCCCCACTATGAGATCGGAGTTGGACGCAAGAGAGTATGCATGACCGCCATGTACGTGCATCCATCGTGTAGAGCCGTCTTCTTTGGACAGCCCCCAAGTTATCTTTGCTCGCCCTGCAATCTCTGGGTACGCGACGACGTCATGGCAATTAATAGCCTTCCATGAATTACATCTTGAAGGGTGTGATTTCCATACCAGATTCCCTTCTATATCAAGTTTATATAGAGCTCCGCTAAAACTTGAAACGAAAATCGAATTGGATTCAACAATCAAAGGTTGGTTGAGAGAGTGATCACCCTCAAATCTCCACAACTCTCGCCCAGTTTCAATCTCCACACATAAAAGGGTACTGCGATAATCGCCTATGCCGTGATTGAAGGTTAATAAAACATGATCGCCAACTACAACCGGCGGACGCTGCGAAACCCCTCTTGCTCCCTTTAGTCTGACTGACCATTTTGTTTTTGGCATGAACATAGTCCTCAGAGAAATCTAACATTGAAAATAACCGGCGCAGCTGCAAAGCAGTTCGGGAAATGACAGGTATTTCATGGCGTCCGGATTGATTGACCTGTTAGGTTTACAGAACTAGATTTTTGACACTACCTTAGTCGCGTCTTTCTGATTGCTGGAAGCATGATTTCCAGTCGACTTTGTGATAACTATATGATTTTTGCATCTTGCTACGACGGCAGCCAAGTCTTGTTTGAATTTATTGTTGTAAGCCAAGATTAGCTTGTCGCAGGAAGCATATCGAACCGCTGCGAAGCAGCAGTGGATTAAATAGTCTCCCATGGAGTACATGGCAACTAGCTTTCCTTTGTACTTCACGATGCACTCAAAATCTGTGGCGTTACCGCCGAGTTGTACTCTGCTCTGTACAACTGTCGCACCTTTTGAAATGAGATCGTTATAGACCAAGTTCATGGTCGTGGTTTTTCCAGAGTTTGGGCATCCTGACAGAAGAATGATGTCCATGCGATCGTCCTGAGCAAACCTAACAGTTAATAGACGGACCATAGGTCCGTCTATGCATAATCAAGCGGATGCAAAAAAAGCGGAAACTTCGAATTGCCAATGGTTATCGCGCATTTTGTCCGAATTACTAGTTACAAATACAGAGACAGAGCCGCAAGTATCTATTCATACCGCATTAGACTCAAGTGAAATGGCTGCTAACAAGACAAGCCTTCAATGGCCTATCTTGGCAGTTGAATGCTGTCTATCACGGCTGGTCAAGACAACAATATTGAGTGATCAGCTGTCATGAGAACAGTCAGTCAGTTCAGTCGAGATTTTGCAGCTAGCCAGTAGCCATGCTAATTCGAGCTTCCCGCAAAAACCGAACCCCTTAGGCTTAGTCATTTCTGGATTCCCGCGTTCGCGGGAATGACGCTTACGGAGCGGCTGTTCTCAGTGCAGATCGACCGCGTAAAGCTTTAACAACTCCAGCGGCACGATTTCAAGCGCGGCCTGGTTGGTCGAATTGAGCGACACGCGCGGTGCCTTGCCCGCTTGGTGGGCTTCCAGCCAGCGGGCGGCGCACAGGCACCAGCGCTGGCCGGGTTGCAGGCCGGGGAAGTTGAACTCGGGGCGCGGCGTGGATAGATCGTTGCCCCGCGCCTTGGAAAACTGCAGGAAATCTGCCGTCAGGACGACGCAGATGGTGTGGCTGCCGAAATCGTCTTCCGAGGTATTGCAGCAGCCATCGCGGAAGAAACCCGTGACCGGATCGTCGCTACAGGTGAGCAACGGACCACCCAGAACGTTCAGCTGGCTGCCGCGTCCGGGGAAGTCACGGGTTTTCATGGCTTACTCGACCTCGTCGATCCAGGCTTGCTGGATGGCTTCGAGGATCTTTTCGCCGCAATGTTTGGGGGCGTCGTTGAAACCGGGCAGCGCCATGACCCAGTCACGCAGATCGACGAAGTTGATCTTCAGCGGATCCTTGTCGGGATGGGCCTCGCTCAGCTCGATGGCGATATCGTTGATGTCGGTCCATTTCATTTGCGATGTCCCTCCTTCGCCATGTTGATGCTGTATTTCGGAATCTCGACCACCAGCGGCGTTGATTTGACGATGGCCTGGCAGCCCAGACGGGAATTCGGTTCCAGGCCCCAGGCCTTGTCCAGCATGTCCTCTTCGAGGTCTTCGGCCGGCTCCAGTGAGTTGAAGCCCTCACGCACGATGACGTGACAGGTCGTGCAGGCACACGACATCTCGCAGGCGTGCTCCAGCTCGATGTTGTTTTCCAGCAGGTTTTCGCAGATCGACGTGCCTTCCTTGGCTTCGATCACGGCGCCGTCCGGGCAGAGTTCCACGTGCGGCAATACGATGATCTGGGTCATGCGCCCTCTCCTTCTTCTTCGCCCATCTTGATGTCATCGACCTTGCGGCCGGACAGGACTTTTTTGATGCTCTGATCCATGCGACGATGGGCAAAGGCCTGGGTTTCGTAACCGAGGTCGTCCATGGCGATATTGATCAGGCGGCGGTTATCGCCCGCTGCGGTTTCGCGCAGCTTGGCGATGGTGTTGCGAATCTTCTCGATCTCGGCGGCATTGAGCAGATGCGAATCCTCGGCCAGCGCGGCCTCGGTCGCCTCGATCATGCGGTCGGCCTCGACCTGAGCTTCCTTCAGTGCGCGCGCCATGGCGTCGTCCTTGGCGTGCTCCATCGAATCCTTCAACATGTCGGCGATCTCGTCGTCGGACAGGCCGTAGGATGGCTTGACGGTGATGCTCGACTCGACGCCCGTCGTCTGCTCACGCGCCGTGACCGACAGCAAACCGTCGGCATCGACCTGGAAAGTCACGCGGATGCGCGCCGCACCGGCCACCATCGGCGGAATGCCACGCAGTTCGAAGCGCGCCAGCGAACGGCAGTCGCTGATCAACTCACGCTCGCCCTGCACGACGTGGATCGCCATCGCAGTCTGGCCATCCTTGTAGGTGGTGAATTCCTGGGCACGGGCAGTCGGAATGGTCGAATTGCGCGGAATAACCTTCTCGGTCAGGCCGCCCATGGTTTCCAGGCCGAGCGACAGCGGAATGACGTCGAGCAGCAGCCAGTCATCCTTGCCCGTCTTGTTGCCGGCCAGCAGGTTGGCCTGGGTGGCCGCGCCAAGCGCGACGACCTTGTCCGGATCGAGATTGGTCAGCGGTTCCTGGCGGAAAAAGTCGCCGACCGCCTTTTGCACCTGCGGCATGCGCGTCGCACCGCCGACCATGACCACGCCCTTGATGTCCTCGGCCCGCAAACCCGCATCGCGCAAGGCCTTCTTTACCGGCTGTAGCGTCTTGGAAATCAGCGTCTGCGTGATGTTGGCGAAGGTGGCGACGTCGAGCTTGACGTCGATGATCTCGCCGGTCGCCAGACGCAGCACAATGGGCGCTTCCGGGTTCTGGGTGAGGAATTCCTTGGCTTCACGGCAACGCATCATCAGGCGACGCGCGTCTTCCGGCGACAGCGGCTGCAACTTGGCCTGCTCGATGACCCAGCAGTAGATGCGATGGTCGAAATCGTCGCCGCCCAGCGCCGAATCGCCGCCGGTGGCCATGACCTCGAAGACGCCCTTGGTCAGCTTCAGAATGGAAATATCGAAGGTACCGCCACCCAGGTCGTACACCGCATAAACGCCCTCGGCCGCGTTGTCGAGGCCGTAGGCGATGGCCGCAGCCGTCGGTTCGTTGAGCAGGCGCAGCACGTTGAGGCCGGCCAGACGGGCGGCATCCTTGGTGGCCTGACGCTGTGCATCGTCAAAATACGCCGGCACGGTGATCACCGCGCCCACCAGATCGCCGCCGAGCGCGGCTTCAGCGCGCAGCTTCAGCGACTTGAGGATTTCAGCCGAGACTTCGACCGGGCTCTTGATGCCGGCGTGCGTCTTCAGCTTGACCATGCCCGGCGCTTCGATGAAGTCGTAAGGCATGGACTCGACGTGGGCGATGTCCTTGGTGCCACGGCCCATGAAGCGCTTGACCGAGACGATGGTGTTCTTGGGATCGACCGCCTGGTTCTTCTGCGCGTCGTAGCCGACCTCCGTGCTGCCATCGGCGTGATAGCGCACGACGGAAGGCAGCAGCGGGCGTCCCTGCTCATCGTTCAGGCAAACGGCCAGGCCGCTACGTACCGTGGCGACCAGCGAGTTGGTCGTGCCGAGGTCGATGCCGATGGCCAGCTTGTGTTCGTGGGGTGCTGCGGATTCGCCCGGTTCGGCGATTTGAAACAGAGCCATTGTTATTCTTCCAGCGACGCCAGTGCGTCGTCGATTTCGTACAAGAGTTTGTCGAGGAACATCAGGCGACGCACCAGATCGGTCGCCGCCGCGTAATCCTGTTTTTCGTCGAGCAAGGCGGCCAGTTCGTCGAAGCGCCCGACCATGTCGCTACGCAGGCGGTTATGCAGGCGCTCCAGTTCGTGATGATCGCCGCCGCCACGGGCTTCCATGACTGCCTCGCGCCATTCCATCTGTTCCATCAGGAACTCGGCCGGCATGGCGGTGTTGTTCTCGGCCTGCAGGTCGTGCCCGGCCAGATGCAACAGATACTTTGCCCGCTCCAGCGGCTTCTTCAAGGTCTGGTAAGCCTCGTTCGCCCGTGTCGCCCACTGCATCGACATGCGCCGCTCGGCTTCGGAGGCATGGGCGAAACGATCCGGATGCACCTGCGCCTGCACATCGCGATAGCGCGAATCCAGCTCGGACAGGTTCAGGCGGAAAATCTTCGGCAGTTCGAACAGGGAAAAGAAATCAGTGCTTAGATCCACCTCAAACCTCACAAACGCACAAACCGGACAGTTCAGGATGCGACTACTTCAAAGCGAAGGCGGGGCAAGGCAAACCCCGCGCAGACAGTACGAATAGTACGGCAAGCGGGGTTTAACGCCACCCCGCCGAGCCGCCTGCTACACGTTGAAGGATTCGCCGCAGCCGCACTGATCCTTGACGTTCGGGTTGTTGAATTTGAACCCTTCGTTCAGGCCTTCGCGGGCGAAGTCCAGCTCCATCCCGTCCAGGTAAGGCAGGCTCTTCGGATCGACGAAGACCTTGACGCCATTGCTTTCGAAAACGATGTCGTCTTCAGCCGTTTCGTCGACGAACTCCAGCTTGTAGGCCATGCCGGAACAGCCACTGGTCCGCACCCCGAGACGCAGACCGATGCCCTTACCGCGCTTGGTCAGGAAATTGGTGACGTGCTTAGCCGCCGTATCGCTCAAGGTGATGGCCATGCTTATTCTCCGTGCTTTTTCTTGTAATCGGCCACAGCCGCCTTGATGGCGTCCTCGGCCAGGATCGAGCAGTGAATTTTAACCGGGGGCAGCGCCAATTCTTCGGCGATCTCGGTATTTTTGATCTCCAGCGCCTGATCGACGGTCTTGCCCTTGACCCATTCGGTCACCAGCGACGATGAGGCAATGGCCGAGCCGCAACCGTAGGTCTTGAACTTGGCGTCCTCGATGACGCCTTCCTTGTTCACCTTGATCTGCAACTTCATCACGTCGCCACAAGCTGGTGCGCCGACCATGCCGGTACCGACCCCGGAATCTTCCTTGTCGAAGGAGCCGACATTGCGAGGATTCTCATAGTGATCAATGACTTTTACGCTATAGCTCATGTTATTTCTCCGTTAATTCCTGGGATATTTCGTCTTCTTATGCAATCAGTGTGCCGCCCACTGGACGGTGCTCAGGTCGACACCTTCCTGGACCATTTCCCACAGCGGCGACATTTCACGTAGTTTGCCAACTTTCGACTTCAACACATTGATTGCATGATCAATTTCTTCTTCCGTCGTGAAGCGACCGATGGAGAAACGAATGGAGCTGTGCGCCAGCTCATCATCGCGACCCAGCGCACGCAACACGTAGGACGGCTCCAGGCTGGCCGAGGTACAGGCCGAACCGGACGACACCGCCAGATCCTTGATCGCCATGATCATCGACTCGCCTTCGACATAGGCGAAGCTGATGTTCAGGTTGTGGGCAACGCGGTGCTCCATGTCGCCGTTCACGTAGGTCGCCTGCATGTCCTTCAGGCCGTTCAGCAGGCGGTCGCGCAGGGCCTTGATGTGGGCGTTTTCCTGGACCATTTCTTCCTTGGCCAGACGGAAGGCTTCGCCCATGCCAACGATCTGGTGCGTGGCCAGCGTGCCGGAGCGGAAACCGCGCTCGTGGCCGCCACCGTGCATCTGTGCCTCGAGGCGAATACGCGGCTTGCGACGCACGTACAGCGCGCCAATACCCTTCGGGCCGTAGGTCTTGTGGGCTGAGAAGCTCATCAGGTCGACCTTCAGCTTGGCCAGGTCAATCTCGACCTTGCCGGTGGCCTGCGCCGCATCGACGTGGAAGATGACGCCCTTCTCGCGGCAGATTTCGCCCAGTTGCTCGATCGGTTGAATGACGCCGATTTCGTTATTGACGAACATTACCGAGGCCAGCACGGTATCCGGACGAATCGCCGCCTTGAAGGCTTCGAGGTCGATCAGGCCGTTTTCCTGCACGTCGAGGTAGGTGGCCTCGAAACCCTGGCGCTCCATTTCGCGCACGGTGTCGAGCACGGCCTTGTGCTCGGTCTTCACCGTGATGATGTGCTTGCCCTTGGTGCCGGCGTAGAAATTGGCCGCCCCCTTGATGGCGAGGTTATTGGACTCGGTCGCGCCGGAGGTCCAGACGATTTCCTTCGGATCGGCATTGACCAGCGCAGCCACCTGCTCGCGCGCTTCCTCGACCGCCGCTTCCGCCTCCCAGCCGAAGCTGTGGGAGCGCGAAGCCGGGTTGCCGAACTTCTCGCACAGGTAGGGAATCATTTTTTCCGCAACGCGCGGGTCCACCGGGGTCGTGGCCGAGTAATCCAGATAGATGGGGAGTTTCATCGTCTATTCTCGCTCTGTCGGGTTGTTCAGACGGCAACCGCCGTCAGTCCCTGCAGGCGTCCGACGGTCACCTGCAAGGCATTGATGAATTGATCGATCTCGGCTTCGCTGTTGGCGGCACCAAGGCTGACACGCACTGCGCCGCGGCCGATCTCGGGCGCCACGCCCATCGCCTGCAACACATGCGAAGGCTCCGGGTTGGCGCTGGAACAGGCCGCGCCACTGGCGACGGCAAAACCTTCGCGATCCAGCTTGCCGACCAGGGTTTCGCCGTCGATATCCTTGAAGGCGAAGTAGCTGGTGTTCGGCAGACGTTCAGCCTCTCCGCCGAAGATCGTCGCGCCCAAGGCCACCAGACCGCGCTCCAGACGCTCACGCAATCGCAGCAGGCGTGCGGGCACTTCGGCAACGCGTTGCGCCGCAAGTTCCGCAGCAATGCCGAATCCGACGATGGCCGGGACGTTTTCGGTGCCCGAGCGCAGGCCACGCTCATGGCCGCCGCCGGCAATCAGCGGCTGCAATTCGACGCGCTTGTCGAGCACCAGCGCCGCCGCGCCCTTCGGCCCATAAGCCTTGTGCGCCGAGAGCGTCATGGCATGCACGCCGCTTGCAATCAACGCACGAAAATCGAGCGCCAGCTTGCCGAGCGCCTGCACGGCATCGGTATGGAACCAGGCGCCGCTGCCTTTGGCGGCCGAGGCCAGCGCCGGAACATCCTGGATCACGCCGGTTTCGTTATTGGCCAGCATGATGGAAATCAGCTTCGGCTTGCCCAGCAACAGCTCGGCGTAGTCTTCGGTTTTTACCTTTCCGGCACTGTCCACCGCAGCATGCCGCACTTCCCAGCCCAAACGGGCCAGTTGCGCCGCTGGCTTGATCACGCAAGGATGCTCGATGGCGCTGACGGCAAGCAGGCCGGGTTTCAGGCAGGCGGCCGCGCCTTTCAGGAACAGGTTGTTTGATTCGCTGCCGCCGCTGGTGAACACCACCTCGGTCGGATGCGCATTGACCGCCGCCGCGACACGCTGGCGCGCCTCGTCGATGGCCAGCCGCGAACGGCGGCCGTATTCGTGACGGCTCGACGCATTGCCGCACTGGCCTTCGAGCCAGGGCAGCATGGCCGCCAGCACCGCCGGATCGAGCGGCGTCGTGGCGTTATGGTCGAGGTAGGCCGGCTGGAACATGATGATCAGGCGAGCGCTGCCGCCTTCTCGCGGGTTGCACGACGCGGATGCGGACCAAGCGGACGCTTGTCGGACAGCACGGCTTCGCCACGCGCCGCAGCCTTCTGCTTTTCGCGGCCGACCAGATCGGCCATGCTGACCGAGGCCAGATACTCGAACATCTTGGAATTAAGCGTCGACCACAGGTCGTGCGTCATGCAGCGATGTGCTTCGTGGCAGTTTTCTTCGCCGCCGCACTGTGTGGCATCGAGCTGCTCATCGACGGCGCGGATGATGTCGGCCACCGACAATTTCTCCAGCGGTTTGGCGATGCAATAGCCGCCGCCCGGGCCGCGCACACTTTCCACCAGCTTGTGGCGGCGCAGCTTGCCGAACAACTGCTCAAGGTAAGACAGAGAAATGCTCTGCCGCTCGGCGATGCTGGCCAGCGCAATCGGACCTTCCTCGCCACGCAGCGCCAAATCCATCATCGCCGTCACAGCGAAACGTCCTTTGGTGGTCAAACGCATCTCGATCTCCCGTTAATAACCTAGCGTTATGGTCAACTATATATAAACCAGAGAAAATTAGTCAACTATTTTGCTCAGGTATTGCGGATCGAAGGCATCGGCGGGCTGCACTTCCTGGTCGCACTTGACGCCCTGCGCTTCCAGTTCCTTCAGCAGCATGGCCAGGCGGCGGTCGGTTTCCGCCGCGTGGTCGAGCAGGCCGTGGATGGCCTTGGCCAGCGGATCGTCCTGATCGCGCGCCACGGCATAGGCCGAGAAGCCCATCTTCTCCGCCTGCGCTTCGCGCTCGCGGCTCTGCTGATCGATGATGCGCGCCGGATTGCCGACGGCGGTCGCGCCAGCCGGCACTGGCTTGGTCACCACCGCATTGGAGCCGACCTTGGCGCCAGCCGAAATGACGATCGGCCCGAGCACCTTGGCACCCGCACCGACCACCACGCCGTTCTCCAGCGTCGGATGGCGCTTGCCCTTGTTCCAGGAAGTGCCGCCCAAGGTCACGCCGTGGTAGAGCGTCACGTCATCGTGAATTTCGGCGGTCTCACCGATCACCACGCCCATGCCGTGGTCGATGAAGAAACGGCGGCCAATGGTGGCGCCCGGATGAATCTCGATGCCGGTCAGCATGCGCGAGACATGCGCCGTGAAGCGCGCCAGCCAGCGCAGGCGATGGCCCCACAACCAGTGGGCGATGCGGTGCATGATCAGGGCGTGGATGCCCGGATAACAGGTCAGGACTTCCCAGAACGAGCGGGCGGCGGGATCGCGGTCGAAAACCGCGCGGATATCCTCTCGCAGGTGCCGGAACATGAGGCCTGATCTCCACAAAGATTAAAGGGCGATTCTAAAATACTCGACTGAATTTGTCAGCTATTTCGCGAAAAAGTGCCCGTTTTCGGTGCATCCGAGGCCAACAACAGCCCGTATAATTCCGCCCCAAGGGAAATCAAACACAAAAAATCATGAGCGCACTGCATCAGGAACTGAAGGCCTTCATCATCGAAACGATGAATCTGGAGGACATGAGCCCCGCCGATATCGGCGACGACACCTTGCTCTTCGCCGAAGACGGCCTTGGCCTCGACTCGATCGACGCGCTGGAACTGGTGCTGGCCCTGAAAAAACAATACGGCGTCGTGCTCGAAGCCAACGACGAAGCCGCCCGCGCCCACCTGCGCTCGGTCGCCACGCTGGCCGCGCTGATCGAAGCCAAGCGCGCCTGACCACCAGGCCTCAGGTTTCACCGCTTATTTCTATGACTGCGGTGCACCGGCAAAAATAGCCAAAAACCAAAGCCGCCCGGATCTTCCGAGCGGTTTTTTTGTGACCAAAAAATTCACTAGACGACCGGTCTAATTGATGGCATAGTCGCTTCCCATGAACGCACGTCACGACAACACCCGCCAGCACATTCTCGAAACCGGCCAGCGCATCATCGTCGGCAAGGGCTTCGCGAGCGTCGGGCTCAACGAAATCCTGACTTCGGCCGGCGTGCCGAAGGGGTCGTTCTATCACTACTTCGAATCCAAGGAACAATACGGTCAGGCTCTGTTGCAGGATTACTTCGACCGCTACCTGGCCGATCTAGACGCCCTGTTCGCCACCGAAGCCGACTCCGCCCATGAACGCCTGATGCGCTACTGGCAACGCTGGGTCGACAAGCAACTCGATACCTGTTGCGAGCAGAAATGCATGGTCGTCAAACTGGCCGGCGAAGTGGCCGATCTGTCGGACGCCATGCGCGTCACGCTACGCGACGGCACGGACCAGATCGTCCAGCGCATCGCCCGGCTGATCGAGGCCGGCGTCAGCGATGGTTCCATTCCGGCGCTCGATCCGGCGGCCACCGCGCAAACGCTTTACCAGATGTGGCTGGGCGCCAGCCTGCTCGGCAAGCTGCACCGCAATTCCGACGCGCTCGACAACGCCATGCAATTCACGCAAAAGCTGCTGACCCGCTGAATTCCAACCAGGCCGCCCACCCGCGGCCAATTTTTAACGCCATTTAATAGACGACCGGTCTAATTTTTAGCAAATAACCAAGAAGGAGCAACCATGAGCACCCTGTTCGACCCGATCAAGATTGGCGACATTGCCCTCTCCAACCGCATCGTGATGGCCCCGCTGACGCGCAACCGCGCCGTCGAGGGCAACAAGCCCGGCCCGCTGACCGTCGAGTACTACCGCCAACGCGCCACGGCCGGCCTGATCATCGCCGAAGCCAGCCCGATCAGCCCGATGGCTCAGGGCTACCTCGACACCCCGGGCATCTGGTCGGCCGAACAGGTTGATGCCTGGAAGGCCGTCACGGCCGCCGTACATGCCGAAGGCGGCAAGATCGTGTTGCAGCTTTGGCACGTCGGCCGCATTTCGCACACCTCGCTGCTACCCGATGGCGCTGCGCCGGTCTCTTCGACCGACCGCGTTGCCGAAGCCGCCACCTTCACCAAGGAAGGCTTCATCCCGGTGTCCAAGCCACGCGCCCTGCGCGATGACGAAATCCCCGGCCTAATCGAGGATTACCGCCGCGCCGCGCGCAATGCCATCGAGGCCGGCTTCGACGGCGTCGAAATCCACGCCGCCAACACCTACCTGATCGAGCAGTTCCTGCGCGACAGCGTCAATGATCGCAGCGGCCCCTACGGCGGTAGCATCGAGAACCGCGCCCGCCTGCTACTCGACGTCGTCCGCGCCATCACCGGCGAAATCGGCGCCGGCCGCACCGGCATCCGCCTCAGCCCGATGACCACCTTCACCGCCCCGCGCGACAGCAACCCGCAGGCGCTCTACGGCTATGTCGTCGAGCAGCTGGCTCCCTTCGGCCTGGCCTACCTGCACGTGATCGAAGGCGAAACCGGTGGCACCCGCACGCCAGATGCCCCGGCCTTCGACTACGCCGCCCTGCACCGCGCCTTCAAGGGTCCGTGGATGGTCAATAACGGCTACGACCGCGACCTGGCCATGCAGACCGTGGCCAGCGGCCAAGCCGATCTGATCGCCTTCGGCCGCCCGTTCATCAGCACGCCGGACCTCGTCCGTCGCCTGAAGGAAGGTGCCGCGCTCAACGAACTGCGTGCCGACAAGCTGTACGGCGGCGGCGCCGAGGGCTATACGGATTATTCGACGTTGGCTTGAGCGGTTTTAGTGATTTTCCAAGGCCAGCAACCCCCTCCCCAGCCCTCCCCTTCACAGGGGAGGGAGCGTTTAAGCTACCGCTGTGCGGCTCCTCCCCTGACAAGGGGAGGTTGGGAGGGGTTTGCAGCCTCGGTCAAACCCATTTCCGCCCACCCCATCCGCCAAAGTAAAAATAACAACCCCAAACCACGGCCTTCAACGAGGTTGTGGCCAAACAGAGAACGCCATGAACAACACCCGCCGCTGGCTGCCAGCCATCGCCCTCGCCGTGCTATCGCTGACCTGGGGCTACACCTGGGTGCTGGCCAAGCAGGGCCTGCACTACGCCCCGCCTTTCGCCTTTGCGGCCGAACGCTGCGTCGGCGGCGCGCTGGCGTTGCTCATCGCCCTCAAGCTGATGGGCAAGCCGCTCAAGCTGGTGGCGCCCGGCCAGACGCTGGCCATCGGTTTGACCCAGGTCGCCGGCTTCATGATCTTCCAGACCTGGGCGCTGGTCGAAGGCGGCCCCGGCAAGACGGCGGTGCTCATTTTCACCATGCCGATCTGGACCCTGCTGCTCGCCTGGCCGCTGCTCGGCGAGCGCATCCGCGGCAAGCAGTGGCTGGCCGCCGCCAGCACCCTCACCGGTCTGCTGATGATCATCGAACCGTGGGACATGCACGCCAGCCTGTTCAGCAAGTTCCTCGGCGTCATGGCCGCGCTGTGCTGGGCGAGCGGCACCATCCTGATCAAGCGCCTGCGCTCGACCACGCCGGTCGACCTGCTGACGCTGACTGCCTGGCAGATGGTCCTCGGCGCCGTGCCGCTGGTCGGGCTGAGCTTCGTCGTGCCGGAACACGCCACCGAATGGTCGCTGCCCTACATGGGCATCCTCGCCTTCATGTCCATCGCCAGCACCGCCATGTGCTGGTGGCTGTGGATTTACATCCTCGACCGCGTGCCGGCCTGGGAGGCCAGCCTGTCCGTGCTCGGCACGCCGGTCGTCGCCATCCTGTCGTCGCGCCTGACTTTCGGTGAAGAGTTCAAGACCACCGAAATCGCCGGCATCCTGCTCATCGGTGGTGGCCTTGCCCTGCTCTCGCTGTTGAGTTGGGCGGCCAGCAAGAAGAACCCGGTGCCCGCCAAGACCCCCACGGAGGCCGCATGAATCCGCTCAATCGTCTCAAGCTTTCCATGCTCGACCTCGTTGCCGTACGCGAAGGCGGCAGCGTGGCCGAGGCTCTGGCCATTTCGCTGGCCACCGCCCGCCATGTCGAACAGCTCGGTTTCGAGCGCTACTGGCTGGCCGAGCACCACAACATGCCGGGCATCGCCAGCTCCGCCACCGCCGTGCTGGTCGGCCACATCGCCGGCGGCACCGAGCGCATCCGCGTCGGCTCCGGCGGCATCATGCTGCCCAACCATGCGCCGCTGGTCGTTGCCGAAGCCTTCGGCACGCTGGCCGAACTGTATCCGGGGCGCATCGACCTCGGCCTCGGCCGCGCGCCGGGCACCGACGCCACCACCATGCGCGCCCTGCGCCGTGATCGCATCGAGACCGAAGCCGATTTCCCACGCGAAGTGGCCGAGTTGCAGCGCCTGCTCGGCCCAGCCCAGCCCGGCCAGGCGGTCGTCGCCGTGCCTGGCACCGGCACCGAAGTGCCGATCTGGCTACTCGGCTCCAGCCTCTTCTCCGCCCGCCTCGCCGCCGAGCGCGGCCTGCCCTACGCCTTTGCCTCACACTTCGCGCCGGCCATGCTGCTGCAGGCCATCGACCTCTACCGCCGCCTATTCCAGCCTTCGGCCAAGCTCGCCCAGCCTTACGTCATCATCGGCGTGCCGGTGGTTGCCGCGCCGACCGACGACGAAGCCGAACTCCTGGCCACCAGCATCTTCCAGCGCGTACTCGGCATCCTGCGCGGCGACCGCCGCCCCTTGCCGCCGCCGCAAGCCGGTTTTCTCGAAGCGCAGCATCCGCACGAACGCTCGGCCATCGCCGATTTTCTCGGCGCGGCGGTGATCGGCGGGCCGGAGCGCGTGCGCGAAGGTTTGCTCGATCTGCAAAAAGCCACGCAGGCCGACGAATTCATGTTCGTTTGCGATGTCTACGACCCAACCCTGCGCCTGCGCTCGCTCGACATCGTCAATAGCGCTTGCCGCACTGCCTGACACACCAAGCCAAGCCGGCTATCCTTGAACCTATGCCGAAGCGTCATTCCCGCGCAGGCGGGAATCCAGAAAACTAAACCCCCTGGA
Organism: Azonexus sp. IMCC34839; assembly: GCF_047047955.1. Classification (GTDB taxonomy): domain Bacteria; phylum Pseudomonadota; class Gammaproteobacteria; order Burkholderiales; family Rhodocyclaceae; genus Azonexus. Next base: position 791,500 of record NZ_CP150631.1, read on the forward strand.
TCCCCGCCTGCGCGGTGATGACGAATTGATGAGCGCCCACGGCCAGTTTTGTACCGAACCCACGCACAAGGACACCTCCATGCCCTACCTCTTCGAATTCAGCTACCACAACCCGACGCAGATCGTTTTCGGCAGCAACAGCTTCGCCAAGCTGGGCGGCCTGGTGCCGGCCGACGCCAAGGTGCTGCTGCTCTACGGCGGCGGCTCGATCAAGAAGAACGGCGTCTACGAAAAGGTAACGGCGGCGCTGGCCGGGCGTGAAATCGTCGAATTCGCCGGCGTCGAACCCAATCCGACGCTGGAAACCCTGACTGCTGCGGTGCACCTCGCCAAAACGCAAAAAACCGATTTCGTCCTCGGCGTCGGCGGCGGCTCGGTGTCGGACGGCGCCAAGTACGTCGCCTGTGCCGCGCTCTATGACGGCGACGGCTGGGACATCGTCAGCGGCAAGCACTTCCCCAAGGTCGCGCTGCCGGTCGGCATCGTCCTCACCCTGCCGGCCACCGGCTCGGAATCCAACGTCGGCGCAGTCGTCACCCGCAAGGCGACGCTGGAAAAGCGCGTCTTCTACGTGCCGCCGGCCCGCCCGCGTTTCGCCATCCTCAACCCCGAGGTTATGACCAGCCTGCCCGACCGCCAGCTCGAAAACGGCCTCGTCGATGCCTTCGTGCATGTCTGCGAGCAATACCTAACCTATCCGGTCGGCGCACTGGTCCAGGATGGCTACGCCGAAGCCGTCATGAAGGCCCTGAAAACCCTGGCCGACAGCTTCGACCAGCGCCGCGAAACCGCCTGGCAGCAAAACCTGATGTGGGCCGCCAACCAGGCCCTGTGCGGCATCATCGGCGTCGGCATGCCGACCGACTGGATCACCCACCGCATCGCCGTCGAACTCACCGCGCTGTGGAACATCGACCACGGCCGCACCCTGTCGATCATCCAGCCCTGGCTGCTGCGCGAACTGATCGAAGCCAAGCGCGCCAAGCTCGAACAAATGGGCCGCAACGTCTTCGGCCTGGCCAATCCGAGCGCCGAAGACACCATCGCCGCCATCGAAACCTTCTACCGCAGCCTGCGCATGCCGGTGCACCTGCGCGAAGCCGGCATCACCGAGACCGACGCCGCCGACCGCGTCTGGCAAGCCGTCCTCGCCCACGGCAACGCCGCCCTGGGCACCCATGCCGAAGTGGATGAAGCAAAGACCGAAAGGATCGTGCGGGCGGCTTGCGGTTGAGCGGGATTCGCTGGAAAAACGAACGGGCCTGAATGGCCCGTTTTTATTCCTGTTGAGTGCGCAATTGGCTACTCTGAGGGGACTGCTGCGGTGCACTGTTGGTTTTTGGCAAAAAACCGAACTGAAAATCAAGTCGTGGTCTATCCCTGAGTACCTATAGATTCCTATTTAGTTGGTTTTAGAGTTTTTGTTACAAGTTCAGGCATCAGAATGTCTGGGCCGCACCGCCCTGCGTTTCCTCTAGTTGCATACACTCCACTCACCAGACGTTCGAGCCAACCACCGGCATAGCTAATTTGGACGTCGCGACTGAGAACATCACCAGAATCCCTTGCTCGTACGCGTGACTCGATGCGTATAAAGGTATCTCGAACATCCCCCTTTTTTACTTCATAGACATATTTAGCAATCGGTGCGATCCCGACCTCTCTACGGATTTTCCCGTCAGGTTGAAGACTGATCCGAGAACGTTTGCCACCGACCTCCTCTCCTTCGACAAAGTAGTATCCGTACTTTTTTATCCATTCCTCGTGAGGTGTCATAACCGAATTATCAAATCCCTCCACTCCCTCTACCACGCGATAGATATGCATCCCACCTTCAGCCTCACACATCTGTTTGAGCTTGATCCGCCCATAGATGGCATCGGCCATAGGAATCAGGAACGCTGCGATGACAATGATCGCCTTAGTCCAGCGCTTGGCCGCATGCTTAAAGAGCTTCGTGGCGACCCAGATATAGCCGGCAACTAACGCAAACACGAATAACCCGCCCATTTATGCCGCCTCCCTCTATTCGCGGAATCAATCGGGGACAGACCACGTTTTCTTCCCCACTCCTGCGGTGCACTACCCATTTCCGGCAAAAACCAGTACATAAGTGGCTTGTGGTTCGCGCTACTCGCACCCGATATTTTATGAGAAAGGAATAATGCTCCAACTCCGCCCCAATTGCGAATGCTGCAACAAGGATCTGCCGCCGGAGTCCGCCGAGGCGCGCATCTGTTCCTTCGAGTGCACTTTTTGTGCGACGTGCGCCGATACGGTGCTGCACGGCACCTGCCCGAATTGCGGCGGCGAGTTGGTGGTGCGGCCGCGGCGGCCGGCGAGGAAACTGGAGAAATACCCGGCCTCGACCGAGCGCGTCTATAAGCCGCAGGGTTGCTCGGGGCGCTGAGGGCTTACGGGCAGGTGGCCGGGTCGCTGTAGAAGGCGGTCAGGCCTTCGTCTTTCAGGCGGTCGAGGTAGCAGCCGTAGCGGCGTTCCCAGGCGAAGGCGCGGTCGTCGGCGAGCAGGCCGGGGATGTTGGTCAGGTCGACTTCGGCCACGGCCAGGCTGGGCGTGGCGGTGGCCTGCATGATGCCCTCAACGAGCAGCATGGTGGATAGCAGGTAGGCCGCCGGGGCGTGCGGGGCGCCGGTCTGGGCCACGGTTTCGCCCATGGTCAAGCGGGCCAGGTGGTCGATGCTCTGGCTCAGGGTAGGCAGCGGAATGCTGCGCTGGGCCGCTTCGTTCGGATACAGCTTTTCGATAGCCGGATAGACGCCGAGCGTGACCGGGCGGCTGACGGCGGTGAGGCTCATGCGGCCGACCGGTAGCTCGGTGGCGATGCCGGCCAGTTGTTCCTGAATCAGCTTGCGCGCCGTTTCGAGCTCGTCGCCGGTCAGCGGTTGCAGGTTGCACGGCGTCGATTCGGCATTGCGGATTTCCTGGCAGAGCAGGCGCAGCCAGGCTTTCTGGCCGAGCATGGCGCCGTAGGCGGTCTTTTCGCCGGCTACTTGCATGCTGCCACCGCCGATGTCGAGGACGTGCGTGCTGTTCAGGCGCTCGCCGAGTTGTTTCTGGCTGCCGAGATAGCCATAGGCGCCTTCGCGCAATTGCGGTACGACGAAGACGGCGACGCCGCTTTCGGCCCGGAGCCGCGCCAGGATGGCCGCCGTTTGCTCGGCATCCTTCTCGAGCGCCAAGCGCCAGGCCGAAAAGCCACCGCCGACACGCGGGCAATCAGCCGGAAGCGCGTTGCTTTCGGGAAAGTCGCGCAGCGCCTTGACGGTGGGGGCGACGGTTTCTTCGAGCCCGCGCCCGGCCCATAGTGGCTCTAGGTAATCGATATTGGCCCGCGCCGTCGCCTCGCTCAGCGTCGTGCCGGCGCGGATGCCAGAAGAGCCGATGTCGTAGGCGATGCGGCAGGCCGGATCGGCCCCGGCCGCAGCAGCCAGGCCGATCAGCAGGAGGCCGGCAAGGTGCCGGCACAGCCGCTGGAACATCAGAGGTGCAGATAGCCCATGATGCCGACGCCGACACCGCCGGAGGCGGCGAGCAGCACGGCGCCGATCAGCCAGCGCTTGCGGGTGAGCAGCGCGATGGCCGAGAGGGCGATGGCAATCTGGAGCAGCGTGGTGGCCAACGCCCAGCGCTCATGCACGTGCATTTCTTCCGAGCTCTTGTGGTCGGATTCCTTGGCCTCGGCTTCGAGCTTGTCGGCCTCGGCCTTGATTTCTTCCTTCTCGCGCTTGTAGCGCTCGACGGCATCCTTGAACTTCTGCTGCGCCTCGCCGGTGGTCAGCGTGACGGAAAGCTCGGCCAGATTCTGCTTGTTGCTCTTGGCCTGGTAGTAGTTCCACTGGTTGGAGGCGGCCGTTTTCTGGATGGCGGCTTCGTTCTTGTAGAGCAGCGCGGCATTCTGCGAATGACCGCCCATGTAGCCGAAAATGGCGCCGACCGTCGACAGGATGGCGGTCAGCACTGCAACGCGGGCAGTGAATTTGTCGCCGCCGTGATGGGCGACGTGCTCGACTTCATGATCGTGCGGGCCGTGAACGTGAAAACCGTGTCCGGACATTGTTGTTTTCTCCTTACAACTTGGGTTGGGGCGTAAGGAGGCGGATTTTATGGTGGAAAACGTCGATTCGTACAGAAAACTCACCAACCGACTGGCGGCAGGAGATCAGACAGCCCCGCGGGTCGCCTCACCCTGCCCGCCCAGCCACTTGTAAAGCATGGCGTAGAGGTCGTCCGGCTCGAAGGGCTTGCTGATGAAGTCGTTCATGCCCGCCGCCAGGCAGCGCGCCCGGTCTTCGGCAAAGGCGTTGGCGGTCATGGCCAGAATGGGCACCGATGCCATCTCGCTACGCTGGCGTAGTTGGCGCGTGGCCTCCAGGCCGTCCATGTTGGGCATCTGCATGTCCATCAGGATCAGGGCGTAGTCGCCGCGACTGGCCAGTTCGAGCGCCATGAGGCCGTCTTCCGCCACCTCGACGGCCAGGCCGGCGTCTTCGAGCATGGCCTTGGCGATCTCGCCATTGATCGGCTCGTCATCGACCACCAGGATGCGTCGGCCGAAGCATTCGGCCTTGATGCGCTCGAAGGCGGCTTCCTCGATTTCCGGCTTGGCGCTGCCGCTATCGGCCACCTTGGGCAAGCTGACGGTGAACCAGAAAGTGCTGCCCTGCCCCAATTGGCTGCTCGCCCCGGCATCGCCGCCCATCAGACTCGCCAGCTTCTTGCAGATGGCCAGCCCGAGACCGCTGCCGCCATATTTGCGCGAAATGCTGCTGTCGGCCTGCTCGAAATCGTTGAACAGGCGGGGCAGGTTTTCCGGTGCGATGCCGATGCCGGTATCGCTGACTTCGAAGCGGATCAGCGCTCTATCCGCCGACTCCTCGACGGGAAATACCCGAATCGCCACCTTGCCCGTCTCGGTGAACTTGACGGCATTGGTGCCCAGATTGAGCAGCGATTGCTGAATGCGCGTCACGTCGCCGATGAAGCTGCCCAAGCGGGGATCGATCGAGACTTCGATCGGCAGGCCTTTTTCACCCGCCCGCGGGCGCAACATCTCGGCCACGTTATTAACAGCATCGGCCACGCGAAAAGGCGCCGACTCCAGTAGCAGCTTGTCGGCTTCGATTTTGGATAGATCGAGGATGGCGTTGATCGTCCCCATCAGATGCCGCCCGGCCTGTTCCAGCAAGCTCAAACGCTCTTCCTGCTCGGGCGGCAGGCCGGCCCTGCGGATCAGGTGGGCGATGCCGGTGATGGCGTTGAGCGGCGTGCGGATCTCGTGGCTCATGTTGGCCAGGAAAGCGCTTTTCGCCCCGGAGGCTTCTTCCGCGCGCTGGCTCGCCTGCCGCGCTTCGTCGAGCGCGGCCGCCAGGTTGTCGGAAAGCTCGTTGATGTCGCGAACCAGGCGGCCGATTTCGGTGTTGTCATGACCGGCAGGAATGGCCAGGCGCTCGCCGGCGGCGGCATCCATCCGGTGCAGGTCGAGCGATATCTGGCGGATCGGGCGCAGGAAAAACAGGGTCAGGGCCAGGAAAATCGCCAGCGAAACGAAGACCAGCTGCCAGGCCTGCTGCTTGATGGCGAGAGCGACATAGTCGTCGCGCAGCTCGTCGATGACTTCCGGATTGGGAAACAAAGTGATCGTCCCGACCACCTCATTGGGCGTAAATGGCGAACGCACCTCGCGGCTGAGCGGCGGCAGGATCGCCGCACCCGCCTTGGCCACCTTCTTGGCCTGGCGCGACTGTTCGCTGAGCAGGCCGCGCGTGGAATCGATCGAGACCCGATAGATTTCGCGGTTGCTCAACAAGCCCTTGGCGACTTCCTTGGCCAGATCTTCATTACCCAGGAAACAGGCGGTTTGCACGGTGACCAGCACCGTATCGACCAGCTGGTTCAGCTGCCGGTTGACCGACTGCTCGTAGCGGCGATGGGTCTCGACCACGGTATAGGCAATCGAAACGACACTGGCTGCCAGAAAGGCCAGAACGGTGATGAACAATGCCTTGGCGAGGATTCCGGTCTTTGGATGGCGCACAGTTTCCCTCTTCGAGCGCTTACGGAGACAGCGACAGCACGACCCGGAAACGCGAATCGGCTTTGTTGCGCTCGATATAGCCGATGCCGCCGCGCGTCCTCAGCACATAGGAGAGCACTTCGCCAACGTCATCCGCCGAGGCCGGGGGCCGCGCCGCGCCGGAAAAATGCAGGCGCGCCCAGTAGGCGTTGATCTCGGAGGGAGATTTCTCGACCAGTCGCTGGTAGAAATCAGCCCGCATTTCGCTGCCTTTCGGTTGATCCACCGGATAAGCCGTGTCGCCACCGGGGAACTGCCGGTAGCGCCCCATGAAGATGTTGACGACTTCGGTCTGCGACAGATGGGTCACTGGCGAACGGGCATCGACGACGACAACCAGTTCGGCTCGCGCCAAGGGCTGCATCAGGCAGAACAGCGCCAGGCATTTGAGGAGAAGTCTGAGGATGGGCGTCATGGTCCGCTCCTCAGAAGGCGAAATCCAGAGCCACGCTCAGGATCTCCATCTTGCCGCTCCAGTTCGAGAACTCGCCGCGGTAAGGCATGTAGCTGTTGGGATCGCCCCGGACCACATCGAGTTGCGCCTTGAGCGCCATGTTCTCGCGGAAATCCCAGCGCGCACCGAGCGTGACCGTGTGACGATCCATGTGAGCCGGTTTGCGCAGGTTGTCGACCACGGGCACCAACAGGGCGGACGGCGGATTGCTCAAGGCTTTCTGCGACGATTTGACCGTCGAGTAGCCAAGATAAGGTGTCACCTCGCCGATACGGTACGAGGCCAGCAGGAAAGCCGACCAGCTGTTCTCGTAGGAACGCGACTCGTGCTGGATGCGACCGTACATCCCCTGCAGGCGGAACGGTCCCTTGTCGTACACCACGCCCAGCGAGCTGAAGCCGGCGGTCTTGCCCACGGTGCTCAGTTCGGGCACCAGTGTCGTGATGTTGGGTGACGGCAGGAAGGCCAGATAGGGGCTGAGATAAGGCGCTGCCAATTGGTTGACCGGTATCTCATGCGACGAAAAACGCACCTCGGCGTGACTGAGCCGGACCTGCCACGGACCATCGAGGTAATCGAGATAACCGCCACGCAGGCGGCTGCCGCTCAAATCCCAGGCAATGTCACCGAAGAACGGCGTTTTTTCCGGCGAATAGCCCTGATAAAGCTTGGCGCGCAGCAGGCCGGAGCCGACCGGCAGACTGCCGCTGATATCGGCGCCATCGAAATAGGAAAAGATCAGCGGCGAGAAGAAATCGGGGGCCGGCCGGACCGTCAGGTTGGAGTAGCCGATCAGGCGCGAATCCGACAGCATGTAGAACTCGGTGCCGAGGCGCCCGGCACGCAGCTTCAGCCCCGGTGTGAACTCGTGGCCAATATAGGCCCAGGAAACCTCCGGCCCCCAATTGCCGTTGTAGCGATAACGGCTGATGACCTGCACCACGGCCTCGGTCGAAGCGGTGAAATTGAAATTGGCCTGTGCGCCGAGCACGGAATCGATATTCGGCGACCAGTCGGTCTTCAAGCCATAAGGCTGCGACGAATCGCGCACATATTGGGCGGTGCCGCTGGTCGAGCGGGCAGCCCCCAGGGTGCCGAAGGCATGGATGCTGAGTGGGAATTCCTGCGGCGGCGGACTTTCCTCCTCGCCGAAGGCAAGGCCGGACACCATGGCGACAAGGCAAAACACCCAGGCATTACGCTTCGCCCCCGCCCAAGCCGTTGGCTTGGGAGTCATTCGCTCCCCCATCTAGAGCCCCTTTACCTTTCAGTCATGCATATAAGATTTTTTTAATTTTGTGACAATTGTCAGGCTCGATCAATCTGCAGAACGTCATAGCCAGCTATGACGTTCGTGAAACGGAATGGTTCAAGCCTTTGTTTCAATGGAAATCACGACTCCGCGTTTCCAGCCTGCCCAGCCATGACGAAAGATCGACCAGGCGCTTGGCGATCAGGTGGATGACCTCGCCCTCCTTCTGCAACTGGCCATAGACGCCGAGCAGCGTCGCGCCGAGCAGTTCGCGGCGTTGCTTTTCCACCAGTTCCGGCTTGACGACGATATTGGCCAGGCCGGTTTCGTCTTCGAGGGTGACGAAAACGATGCCGGTGGCCGTGCCCGGCCGTTGGCGACCGACCACGATGCCGGCGGCGCGCACCAGCGCCCGGTCGCCGGTGCTGCGCAGGTCGGCGGCGCAGACGAAGCGACGTTCGGCCAGATGCGGGCGCAGCAAGTGCAGCGGATGGCGGCGCAGGGTCAGGTGCAGGCGCTGGTAATCGGCGACCAGGTTTTCCGCTTCGCTCGGCGCGGCCAGCACGGGGGCGGTTTCCGGCGGCGGCAGGCCGTCGAACAGGTCGCCCTGGGCCACTGCAGTGGTCGCCTGCCAGGCGGCTTGCCGGCGATGCCCGGCGAGATTGGCCAGCGCATCGGCGGCGGCCAGCACGTCGAGGTCGCGCCGGGTCAGCCCGGCCCGCGCGGCGAGATCGGCGACGCTGGAAAATGGCCCATTTTGCCGGTGCACCGCAGCACTCTCCCCGGCGGCCTGCCGCAGGCCGTCGATCAAGCGCAGGCCGAGGCGGACGCTGCCATCGGGGTCGAGCCGGCTGTCCCAATCGCTCGCCGTCACATCCGGTGGGCGCACGACGACGCCGTGACGCTGCGCGTCCTGCACCAGCATCGACGGCGAGTAAAACCCCATTGGCTGACTGTTGAGCAGGCCGCATAAAAAAGCCGCCGGCTCGTGGCGCTTGAGCCAGGCCGAGGCATAAACAAGCAATGCGAAGCTGGCGGCGTGCGACTCGGGAAAGCCGTATTCGCCAAAGCCCTGAATCTGCTGCACGATGCGCTCGGCGAACTCGGCCGGCAGGCCGTTCTTGGCCATGCCGGCGCGCAGCTTGTCCTGAAACGGCTCCAGCCCACCCTTGCGCCGCCAGGCGGCCATTGAGCGGCGCAATTGATCCGCCTCGCCCGGCGTGAAATCGGCGGCGACGATGGCCAGTTGCATGACCTGTTCCTGGAAAATCGGCACGCCGCAGGTGCGTTCCAGCACGGCATCGACCTCAGGCGAGATTTTCTCGATGCGCTCCAGACCCTGCCGACGCCGCAGGTAGGGATGGACCATGTCGCCCTGGATCGGCCCCGGCCGCACCAGCGACACTTCGATGACCAGATCGTAGTAATTGCGTGGTTTCAGGCGCGGCAACATGCTCATCTGCGCCCGCGATTCGACCTGAAAGACGCCGATGCTGTCGGCCCGGCACAGCATGTCGTAGGTGGCCTTGTCCTCGGGCGGGATATCCTTCAGGCCAAAAGGCCGGCCATCGCGCTCGGCCAGTGTGGCCAGCGTGCGGCGGATGGCCGACAGCATGCCCAGTGCCAGCACATCGACTTTCATCAGACCGAGGGCGTCGATATCGTCCTTGTCCCACTGGATGACGGTGCGCTCGGGCATCGCCGTATTCTCGACCGGCACCAGCCGCGCCAACGGCCCGCGCGACATGACAAAGCCGCCGACGTGCTGCGTCAGATGGCGCGGAAAGCCGCGCAACTGCTCGGCCAGCCACAGCCATTTCTCGACGCGCGGCGCTTGCGGGTCGAGGCCCAGCTCGGCGAAGCGCTCCGGCAGTTGCTCGCGCTTGTCCCACCAGGCGAGCGAGGCGGTCAGCGCGTCGATCTGCGCAATGCCGAAACCGAGCGCCCGCCCGGCATCGCGCAGCGCGCCCTTGGTCCGGTAGGTGATCAGCGCGGCGGTCAGCGCCGCCCGCTCGTGCCCGTATTTGCGGTAGATGTAGGCGATAACCTCGGGCCGCCGCTCGTGCTCAAAATCGACATCGATGTCGGGCGGCTCGCCGCGCTCTTTCGAAATGAACCGCTCGAACAACATGCCGGCCCGCGCCGGATCGACTTCGGTGATACCGAGCGCAAAGCAGACCGTCGAATTGGCCGCCGAGCCGCGCCCCTGGCACAGGATGCCAACGCTGCGCGCGAAGACGACGATGTCGTACACGGTCAGAAAGTACGCTTCGTAGCGCATCTCGGCGATCAGGCGCAGTTCGTATTCGATGCGCCGCCGGACATCGTCCGGCTCGCCTTCCGGGTAGCGCCGGCGCAGCCCGGCCTCGGTTTCGTGACGTAGCCAACTGCTCGGCGTGTGGCCGGCGGGGACAATCTCTTCCGGATATTCATAGCGCAGCTCGTCCAACGAAAACTGGCACTGCTCGGCGATCTTCAGCGTTTCAGCCAGCCATTCAGGCGGATAGAGGCACGACAGGCGCAAGCGGGTGCGCAAATGGCGTTCGCCGTTGGGAAAAAGCGCGTGGCCAGCCTCGAACACTGTGGTTTTCAGGCGCAATGCGGTCAGCACATCCTGCACCGGCCGCCGCGCCTTGACGTGCATGTGCACATCGCCCGCCGCCACCAGCGGCAGACCGGAGGCTTCGCCCAGCGCACGCAAGGACTCCATCCGGGCAACATCATCCGGCCCGGCATGGAGTTCGACGGCCAGCCAGCAGCGGCCAGGAAAACGCTCGGCCAGCCAGCGCCCATCTTCCACTGTCGCGCCCTCGCCCGGCACCCACAGCACCAGGCAATCGGGCAGCGCGCCGCTCGGCGAAATGGCGTTCAGGTCATGGCGTTGCAGGGTGTAATCGCCCTTCTCCGCCCGCCGCCTGGCCAGCGTGATCAGCGCCGAGAGGTTGCCGTAGCCCTCGCGCTTCCTGGCCAGAAACACCAGCTTCAGGCCATCGGCCGTCGTCATTTCGCTGCCGATGATCAGCTTGGGCGGAGCGGGCAGCACCTTCAGCGCCAGATGCGCCCGCACCACGCCGGCCAGCGAGCATTCGTCGGTCAAGGCCAGCGCGGCATAGCCCTGCGCCGCCGCCTGTGCAACCAGTTCCTCGGGGTGGGAGGCGCCGCGCAGAAAGCTGAAATTGGACAGGCAATGCAGTTCGGCGTAGGCCGGCAGCGGCGTATTCATGACCGCCTCCCGGCAAACGATGGACGGATCACGGGCAAAGTAGACATGGCAACCCGGCGCAAATCAGGCGAACAAGCCGTGCAGGAACCAGCCGCGCGCGTCGCGGAAAATCCAGGCCCATTGCCCCAGCGGATTGCGCGCCACGAAATAATCGCGCCGCACATCGCCCACCGCTTCCGCCTCGCCGCCATCCCACCAGCCGCTCTCCAGCCGCTCGCCACGCGTCAGCAATTCCAGTCGGCCATGCCAATGCGGCCCGCCGCCGCGCTCGATCAGAGCTTGTGGCTCGGGCAGCAGCCAGAGCGGCCGCTGCGGGGGCGCTGCTGCGGTGCACTGCCCGTTTTGGGCAAAAACCGAATGGCCTTCCGGCGGTGTAACGGGTTGGCTCACCGCCACGGATTCGCCCAGCGCCGAGGCCGCCACCGTCGCGCATTCCGGCCTGTGCTCCGCACGCACACTCAGCCGCCGCACCGCCCCCTCGCCCAGCCGCGCCTGCAGGCGCTCCAGGCAAGCCGCCGCGCCCTCGCCGCTCGGCGCGACGTCAAAGAGGTGAATGCTGTCGCCCGGCTGCGCCATGACCTCATCCGCCTCCAGCCGCAGGCGCTCGACCGGGCCAGCCAGTTGCAAACGCCCCAAGTATTCGCGCAACAGGCGCAACAGCCGCGCCTCATCGGCGCTCGCCTCGCCCAAGGCCAGGCGCAAGACGCCCGGCGGTTCGCCGTCGTAATCGAGATGCAGCGAACAGCTACGCAGCAGCAACTGCCGCCCATGCAACCAGCCGCACAAGGCGGCGAACAGGCGCTGCCCAGCGAAGATCAGGGCCTCGGCATGCTCGACGCGAGACGGCAACTCCAGCCCCTGGACGAAATGCTCAGGGAAGACAAAGGCGCGTTGCGGGTCGGGCAAATCGCCCCGGGCGCGCAGCCATTCGTCCACCGCCACATTGCCAATGCGCTGGCGCAAGCCGGCCAAGGGCAAGCTCGCCAGATCGCCCAGCTGACGCACGCCGAAGGCATCGAGCCGACTCAAGGATTCCGCCGGCCAAGCGGTAACAGTGCATGGCAAGGCGGAAAGTGCTGTCGGCAAGGCTTCCGGCGCATCGCACACCGCCGCCGCACCGGCCCGTGCCAGCCAGCGGGCGGCCAGCGGCGTGGGGGCAACGGCCCATTGCGTCGTCCAGCCCTGGGCCGCACAACCGTTCAAGGCCGCCTTGACGATGTGCTCGAGGCCGCCGAAAAGGCGCAGGCAACCGCCGATTTCCAGCAGCAAGGCATCCGGCGGCGCCAGGCTGACGGTGGGCGTGAAATTGCCGGCCCAGCAGGCGAGTTGATCGAGGGCGAGCGTCTCGCGCAGCGCTTCGCGTTCGAAGGCGCGCAGGCCGGGCGCGAGGCCGAGCGCCGTCGACAGCTTCTGCCCCGGTGTGACCCCCGCCGCGCTGGCCGCCGCATCGCAGGCGAGGAGCCGCCCGCGCTGGACGACCGCGCTAGGCGATTGCCGCAAGGGCAGCGCTTCGAGCGGCAATAACGGAAAGTTGAGGGCCAGCCACAGCACGGCTCGCTCTCCCGGGACGGGACATGGATAAAGCCAGCGGGCGCGCCGCCGGGCGGCCGCGCCGCTTGAGAATACGCACGGAAAGCTGCCCCGCCTCAGCCGCCAAGGCAACACGCAAGGGTGCGGGCGACGGTGCGGCCGCTGCTGCGGTGGACCGCCAGATTCCGGCAAAAACGGGCCGACCTTCAGCGGCGACTTGCAGGCGGCGCAAGGCGCGCGCATCGATGCCGCTCTCCGGCCACGCCAGCACACCGGCAAAACCGCCACTGGCGAGCAATTGCTCGAAGCACCACGCCACCTGCTTGCCAGCCTGAACGATGACGAGCCGCTCCAGCGCCAGACCGGCCGCTGCCCAGGCCGGCGCATGCGGCAACCAGGGCGGCGCGACCAGCGCCAGCCAGCCGCCCTCGGCCGACAAGCGAGCCAGCGCCGGCAGCAGCAAGCTCATCTCGCCGATGCTGGCGCGGTCGACCAGCAGTTCGGTGAGATTGCCGCGCGGCCAGCCGCCACCCGGCAATTCGGCATCGAGTTCAGGATGGCCGCTGGGAATGCTGGCATCGGGCAGGCTGGCCAGCGCATCGCCGCGCCAGACATCGCCCCGGGCCAGTACTTCCGCCAGCGCGACCGGCGACGGCATGGCGTTCATGACAGCCTGGAGGCAGCTCCGCGAATCAGGCCGACGGCGATGCCTTCGATGGCGAAATCGACTTCGGCCGGATTGACGATGATGGGCTCGAAATCCGGGTTCTCGGCGATCAGCTTGATGAAGCCGTTGCCGCGCTCCAGCCGCTTGACCGTGACTTCTTCATCGAGCCGGGCGACGACAATCTGGCCATCGCGCGCCTGCGTGGTCTTGTGCACGGCCAGCAAATCGCCGTCGAAAATACCGGCGTCGATCATCGACAGGCCGCGCACTTTCAGCAGGAAATCAGCGCGCGGGCTGAACAGATTGGCATCGAGCGCATAGCGCCCCTGCACGTTTTCCACGGCCAGAATGGGCGAACCGGCGGCAACGCTGCCGATCAGCGGCAAGCCGAGTTGCTCGACCAGACGAATACCACGCGCCGAGCCCGGCTCCAAGTTGATGGCGCCCTTCTTGGCCAGGGCTTTCAGATGATCTTCCGCCGCGTTGGGCGAAGCGAAGCCGAAGGCGCTGGCGATTTCCGCCCGCGTCGGCGGCGCGCCGAGCACCTCGACGGTGTTCTTGATGAAGTCGAGAATTTCCTGCTGACGTGGCGTGAGTTTCATGGCTTTGCTCCGCGAAAAAGCTTTGACTGTATTTTTGTACAGTAATCGATTTTTAGCAAGATGCTTTGCCCCCTTCGCCCCAAATAAAGCAATCCGAAAAACAGCAAATTTTTGTCGCCCAATCTTGTTGCTAGGCTTAAAATGGCAAAAATAAAATGATAGTAAAAAAGGAACACAAACCATGACCGATCTGGCAGGTATGCCGATATCGCAGCCTCGCCAATTTAAGCAAGGAGAGGATTGATGCCTCGTCTTCGCTTGCGCGGTCTGGTCATTGGCGGCATCGTTTTATCAAATCTGATTGTTTTCACGTTCACCGGCTATTCGCTGCTGACCAGCTATCGCAATCATGAGCAGCGTGCCGAAGTCCTGACCCAGAATATCGCTCGAGCCCTGGAATTGAATCTGGCCAATTCCACGGAAAAAATCGATCTGCTGTTGCGCTCCACGGCCGATGAACTGCAACGCCAACTCGGCACCGCGCAAGGCATCGACGAAACAGGCATGCAGTTCTTCCTGGCCCGATTGCAGGACCGCATCCCGGACCTCGAAGGTCTGCGCGTCGCCGATGCCAGCGGTCTGGTATTTCTCGGCAAGGATGTCAGAAAGGAAGACAAGGTCAGTTGGGCCGATCGGGAATATTTCATCCATCACCGTGACCACGACGACCGCACCCTGCAGATTTCCAAGCCACGCTTGGGACGTGTCGCCAAGAAACACATCGTCGGCTTCGCCCTGCGCTACAACCATCCTGACGGTCGCTTCGCCGGCGTCATTTCCGCCACCCTGCCGCTCGATTACTACTCGCAATTGCTGTCACGCTTCGATGTCGGCCCTCACGGCACCATCTCCCTGCGCGACAGCGACTTGGGATTAATCACCCGCGTTCCTGCCATTTCGGACAAGCCGGCCGGCCAGATCGGCAACAAGATCCTGTCGCCGGAATTCATGCAACTGTTCGGCTCCGGCATCGCCTCGGCCACCTTCAAGACACCGGCCAGTGGCGATGGCTTCCAGCGCATCATCACCTATCACAACCTGGGTTACGTGCCGATGATCGCCATCGTCGGAACAGCCGACAAGGACTATCTGGAACACTGGTACGACGAGTTGTACCTGTCTCTCACCGTGGTTCTGGGTTTTCTTGGGTTGTCGTTCATCCTCGGCCGCCTGACCCTCTTCTTCCTGCGCCGAACCGAGCAGGAAAGCGAGCGCAACCGCCTCTACCTGCAACAAGCCAGCGACGGCATTCACATTCTCGACAGCGACGGCCGACTGATCGAAGCCAGCGATAGCTTCTTCAACATGCTGGGCTATACGCGCGAGGAACTGATTGGTGCCAGCGTCGCCCAATGGGATGCTCGCTGGCCGACCGACACACTGCTGCACGACATTCTGCCGGCAAAACTCGCGCTGACCTCCCCTGCCTCTCAGGAAACCGCACATCGCCGCAAAGATGGTCGCCTGATCGATATCGAACTGAACCTTGATGCTTTTGACATCGACGGCAAGCGTTATCTCTACGCAGCCGCCCGCGACATCACCGAGCGCAAGCAGGCCGAAGCCGCCCTGCGCGAGAGCGAACAGCATTTCCGCACGCTGGCCAACGGCGGCACAGCCTTGATCTGGACCGCCGGCATCGACAAGCTACGCGACTACTTCAACGAACCCTGGCTACGTTTCACAGGCCACTCGCTGACGGAAGAACTGGGTAACGGCTGGCTCGACGGCGTACATCCTGACGACAGGGATCGCTTCGCCAGCATCTACGCCGAACATTTCGAGCAACGTAGCGGTTTCAGCATGGAATACCGCCTGCGTAACGCCAATAGCCAATATCGCTGGATACGCGACGACGGCAAGCCTCGCTACGACACGCAAGGCAATTTCATCGGCTACATCGGCTTCTGCTACGACATCACCGAGCAAAAGACCACCGCCGAAGAACTCGAACGGCATCGTCATGACCTGGAACAACTGGTCATCCAGCGTACCGAACAACTGGCCGCTGCCAAGGCTAGCGCCGAAGCGGCCAGCGTGGCCAAGAGCGCCTTCCTGGCCAACATGTCGCACGAGATTCGCACGCCGCTCAACGCCATAACCGGAATGGCCCACCTGATTCGGCGCACAGGACTCTCCGACGAGCAGGCAAACCGCTTCGACAAGTTGGAGGCCGCCAGCCAACACCTGCTCGAAATCATCAATACCGTCCTCGATCTGTCCAAGATCGAAGCCGGCAAATTCACGCTCGACGAAAGTGAAATCCGGGTCGAAGGCCTGCTCGCCAACGTCACGTCGATGTTGCATGAACGCGCTCAACTCAAGGGCTTGCAGTTCATCACTGAAACCCGCGCCATCCCGCACCACCTGTGCGGCGATGCCACCCGCCTGCAACAAGCCCTGCTGAACTACGCCAGCAATGCCGTCAAATTCACCGAATCCGGCCGCATTACCCTGCGCGTTTTGACGGTGGAAGAGGACCGACAACAAGCCCTGCTCCGTTTCGAAGTTCAAGATACGGGCATCGGCATCGAAGCCTCCGTGCTCGACAAACTATTCGATGCTTTCGAGCAGGCCGACAATTCGACTACGCGCCGCTATGGCGGCACAGGCCTGGGGCTTGCCATCACGCGCAAGCTGGCCGAATTGATGGGGGGCACCGCCGGAGCCAGCAGCACCCCAGGAAAAGGCAGCCTGTTCTGGTTCACTGCCCGTCTGCGCAAAAGCGCACCAGCAACGGCCTCGGCAAACACTGTCGCTGCCGAAAGTGCCGAAGAGCGCATCATTCGTTGCCATGCCGGCAAACGTGTCCTGCTGGTCGAGGACGAACCGGTGAATCGCGAAATCACTCTCAGCTTGCTGGAAGACGCAAAACTCAGCATCGATTGTGCCGAAGATGGCATCGAGGCACTGGATCTGATCGCCCAACACACCTACGACCTGATCCTGATGGACATGCAGATGCCGCGCATGGACGGACTGGAGACGACACGGCAGATACGCCAGCGGCTGGAAAACCAGTGTTTGCCGATCGTCGCCATGACGGCCAATGCCTTCGCCGAAGACAAGGCGCAGTGCTTCGCGGCAGGGATGGACGACTTCCTGGCCAAACCGGCCAGACCCGACACCCTGTTTGAAACGGTGCTGGCCTGGTTGGAACAGCCGCATCGCAACCGACCCCCGCAGTAAAACGGCAGGCGAACTCAGGTCGGCAGATCGAAGCCTTTCAGCTTGCGGTACATATCGACCGCGTAAGAGTCGGTCATGCCGGCAACGAAATCGGCCACCTGTAACAGGCGCACATAGGGGTCTGGATCCGGTTCGCCGCCGTGACCGAGGAATTGCGTCGGCAGCAGCTTCATCAGCATGCGTTCGCGCGTCGTGAACCGGGCAAATCCCGCCTTGGCCTCGACAGCATTGGTGAACAGGCCAAGCAAGGCACCGAGCACCTCGAAACCCGCTGTTTCGATTTCCAGCGCCGGCCGGGCCGTATAGATCGTTTCCTTGGCTAGTTTCAGCACCCCCTGCAGCGGAATGGCGACCGGCGATTGCTCGAGCAGTTCGTCGTCGAACGTTCCGTTGAGGATGGCCTCCTCGTTTTCCAGAAAAACCGCCGCTGCACTCTCCAGCAAGCGCCCGATGGCCTTGGCGCGCAGATACTCCAGGCGCTCCTTCGGATCGTGCAGGCGCTCCAGCCGGCCGCCGCTCAAGGCGCTGCCTGCCAGGTCGCCGAGCAGGCATTCGGCGTCCTTGTAAGGCACGAAGCCCAGGCGCGCCGCATCTTCCAGGTCGACGATCAGATAGCAGGTGTCGTCCGCCACCTCAACCAGGAAAGCCAGCGGGTGCCGCCGCCAGGCCTGCCCCGGCAAACGCTCGACCATGCCGGTCGCCTTGGCAACCAGGGCAAAGTTGTCGGCATCCTGCTGGAAGAAGCCGAATTTCTTGCCGCTTTTTCCCGGTAAATCGCTGTCCACCGCAGAAGGCCGCGGATATTTGGTGAAAGTTGCCAAGACGGCGCTGGTCAGCTGCAACCCACCGGGGTTGGCCGGACTCTGCAGTCGGCTGACGATACGGAAGCCCTGCGCGTTGCCCTCGTAGCGCTCGAAATCGGCGCGCTGGGCCGGCGTGAATTCGTGCCGGTCGAGCAGTCCGGAATTGCGGAACCACTCGCGGATCGCATCCTCGCCGGCATGACCGAAGGGCGGGTTGCCGATGTCGTGGGCCAGACAGGCGGCCGCGACAATGGCGCCGAAATCGCCCGACTCGACATCCTTCAAGCCGTGGCGGGCGATAATCTCGCGCCCCACGACAGCACCGAGCGAACGCCCGACGCAGCTCGCCTCCAGGCTGTGCGTCAGGCGGGTACGAACGTAATCGCTCTTGGACAGCGGAAAAACCTGGGTCTTGTCCTTCAGCCGGCGGAAGGCCGAGGTGAAGACGATGCGGTCGTAATCCTGCTGAAAGGCGGTGCGCTCGGCCGTACCGGGGGCTTTGCCCGCCCCCAGGCGTTCGCTCGACAGCAGTTTTTCCCAGGTTTTCTTCTTGCCCATGGCTTCTCGATTCGGTTCGCGATGGGCGTGGAGTTTACTCCGCTTCCAGCGCTGCCCGAATATGCTCGGGCACCGGCACCGATTTTCCGGTCTGCGTATTCATCCACACCACCTTGGCCGCCCCTTCGGCGTAGATGCGTTCATCACCCTCGATGCGCATCTCGACATAGGTCTGGAAACTGGAGCGTCCGATGCTGCCGACGTAGGTACGCACCTCGACCATGCCGGGGTAAGTCATCGGCATCAGGAAGGTGCAGCTGGCATTGATGATCACCGGCCCATCGCCGCCCGGGCGGACGATCACCTTCATGTCCTCGATCCACTCGACCCGTGCCTGCTCCATATAACGGAAATAAACGGTATTGTTCACATGGCCGTAGGCATCCATGTCGCCCCAGCGAATCGGCATCTTGGTGACGTGAATCAGTTTCTTGCGGTGTTCCATAAACGATCGTTTGAAAATGAGTTGATCAAAGGCTTTCCATACTGTACCGTATTGTCTACAGTATTGAAAACAAGCTGACAATAATTAAAGGAGACATCATGGAACGCGAATCCATGGAATTCGACGTCGTCATCGTCGGCGGCGGTCCGGCCGGTCTTGCCTCGGCCATTCGCTTGAAGCAATTGGCGGCGGAACAAGGCGGCGACATCAACGTCTGCCTGATCGAGAAAGGCGCCGAGATCGGTGCCCATATTCTCTCGGGTGCCGTCATGGACCCGCGCGCCCTGAGCGAACTCCTGCCCAACTGGAAGGAAGACGGCGCTCCGCTCAATGCTCCGGTTTCCGAAGACCGCTTCTTCATCCTGTCCGAAACCGGCGCCACCAAGGTGCCGAATTCCCTGCTCCCCGGTTGCTTCCACAACGAAGGCAACTACGTCATCTCGCTCGGCAACGTCTGCCGCTGGCTGGGCGAACAGGCGGAAGCGTTGGGCGTCGAAATTTACCCCGGTTTTGCCGGCGCCGAAGTGCTGTTCGACGAGAACGGCGCGGTCAAGGGCATCGCCACCGGCGACATGGGCCGCCTGCATGACGGCTCGGAAGGCCCGAATTTCCAGCCCGGCATGGAACTGCACGGCAAATACACCTTTTTCGCCGAAGGCTGCCGCGGCCATCTCGGCAAGCAGTTGATGGAAAAATTCGGCCTCAACGCCGAAGCCGATCCGCAAACCTACGGCATCGGCCTCAAGGAACTCTGGGAAATCCAGCCCGACAAGCACCAGCTCGGCCTGGTCATTCACAGCGGTGGCTGGCCGATGCAGCCGGACACCTACGGCGGCGGCTTCCTCTATCACCTCGAAGATAACCAGATTGCCATCGGTTTCGTCGTCGGCCTCGGCTACGAGAATCCGCATCTGTCACCCTACGAGGAATTCCAGCGTTTCAAGACCCATCCCGAAATCCGCAAGTTCCTCGAAGGCGGCAAGCGCATCGCCTACGGTGCCCGTGCCCTCACTGCCGGCGGCCTGCAATCCTTGCCCAAGCTGACCTTCCCCGGCGGCGTGCTGGTCGGCGATGACGCCGGCTTCCTCAACGCCGCGCGTATCAAGGGCTCGCACTGCGCCATCAAATCCGGCGCCCTGGCTGCCGAAGCCTGTTTCGCCGCCCTGCAGGCCGAGCGCGAACGCGACGAGCTGACCGCTTACCCCGAGGCCTTCAAGAACAGCTGGCTGTACGACGAACTGTACAAGGCACGCAACTTCAAGCCATGGATGTCAAAGGGGCTGAAGCTGGGCTCCATCATGTTCGGCATCGACCAGATCGTCTTCGGCGGCAAGGCACCATGGACCCTGCGCCACAAGACGCCGGATCATGCCAAGCTGAAACCGGCCGCGGAGTGCCCGAAGATCGATTATCCGAAGCCGGATGGCGTCATCACCTTCGACCGCCTGTCTTCGGTCTTCCTGTCCAGCACCAACCACGAGGAAGATCAGCCCTGCCATTTGCAACTGAAGGATGCCGCCGTGCCGATCAGCGTCAACCTGGCGCAGTACGATGCGCCGGAACAGCGCTTCTGCCCGGCCGGCGTCTATGAAATCCTCGGTCGCGAAGAAGGTCAGCCGCGCCTACAGATCAACGCGCAGAACTGCGTGCATTGCAAGACCTGCGACATCAAGGATCCGACGCAGAACATCAATTGGGTCGTGCCGCAAGGAGGCGAAGGCCCGACTTACCCGAATATGTAACCCTGCTATTTACCAAAGCGCCGCAATTCCCCCGCGAAGTGGGTGGAATTGCGGCTTATCGGTTTATAATCTTGCGGCTTAACCCCAAAGGGAGAACATCGAATGGGCTTTCTCGCCGACAAGAAGATCCTGATCACCGGCCTGCTTTCCAAGCATTCCATCGCCTATGGCATCGCCAAGGCCTGCCATCGCGAAGGCGCACAACTGGCTTTTACCTACCAGAACGAGCGCTTTGAAGACCGCATCAAGAAATTTGCCGCCGAGTTCGGTAGCGACATTACCATCCCCGTCGATGTCAGCAGCGACGAGCAAATCGACAACCTGTTCGTCGAACTGGGCAAGCGTTGGGATGGCCTCGACGGCCTGGTTCACTCCATCGCCTACGCACCGACCGAAGCCATCGAAGGCGATTTCCTGAACGGCATCTCGCGCGAAGCCTTCCGCATCGCCCACGACATCTCGTCGTACAGCTATGCCGCACTGGCCAAGGGCGCCCGCCCGATGATGCAGGGCCGTAACGGCTCACTGCTCGCCCTCTCCTACCTCGGCGCCGAGCGCACGATGCCGAACTACAACACCATGGGTCTGGCCAAGGCCAGCCTCGAAGCCGCCACGCGCTACCTGGCCTTCTGCCTCG
Source organism: Azonexus sp. IMCC34839 (assembly GCF_047047955.1). Lineage (GTDB taxonomy): Bacteria > Pseudomonadota > Gammaproteobacteria > Burkholderiales > Rhodocyclaceae > Azonexus. The sequence goes on from NZ_CP150631.1 coordinate 812,696, forward strand.
GCCCTGAAGGTACCCGTGCCAACGCCATCTCGGCCGGCCCGATCAAGACCTTGGCGGCTTCCGGCATCGGCAACTTCGGCAAGCTGCTGGCTTACAACTCGCACAATGCCCCGCTGCGTCGCAATGTGACCATCGAGGAAGTCGGCAATGCCGCTGCCTTCATGCTGTCTGACCTGGCCAGCGGCATCACCGGCGAAATCCTCTACGTCGATGGCGGCATGAACACCACCGCCCTCGGCAATCCGGACCCGCTGCCGGCGTAAAAGGCCACTGCTGCGGTGCTCGCGGCAAAACGATAAAAAATGCCGACCTGCGGGTCGGCATTTTTATTAGCGGCACAAGGCCCTGGGCTATTTCGCAATTCAGCCGAGATAAGCCGTGATATCCACCTCGTCGATCTGTTCCGGCTTCAGATAGCGCTCGGCATAGCGCCGATAGATACCGGAGGTCAGGAAAAGATCGAACAGTACCGGGTCGATATGCATGTCCTTCTTGAAGAAGGACAGTATCTTGATCGACTCCGAGAGCGTCTTGCCCTTCTTGTAAGGCCGATCAGAAGCGGTCAGCGCCTCGAAGATGTCGGCAATGGCCATGATGCGCGACGGCACGGACAATTCCTCGGCCGTCAGCTTGCGCGGATAACCGGTCCCAATCAGCGTTTCATGGTGTGTGCCGGCGTACTCCGGTATCCGTCGCATGTTCTTCGGCAACGGCAATTTCTCCAGCATCACGATGGTCTGAATGATGTGTTCATTGATCTTGAAGCGCTCTTCCTCGCTTAACGTGCCGCGGGCGACCGACAGGTTGTAGAGTTCGCCGAAGTTGTACTGGTTTTCCGGGATATTCATCTGCCAGCCCCATTTTTCGTCGAGCGCTGCATTCGGAATACGCGGCAAGACATGGTGCGGTTTGTCGGCCAGCAGTTTTTCGACTGCCGGCAAAAGCGCCGTTTCCTCCCCGGCATAACGCTTCAATTCATCGTGCGCCAAGCCCAGACGGTCATCGAAATGGCGCAGCCAGGTTTCCTGGGCGATCCGCTGCAAGCGCTCGATACGCTCGGGTGCCATGAATTCTCCACCCAGGTTGCATTCGGCCACAAAAGCGAAATCGTCGAGCAATTGGGTGCGGCGCGCAGCGAATATCGCATCCGCTTCGGCCATCGGCATCCCGCGCTCATGGATGGCCTGCAGGCGCTCGATTGCTGCATCGCGCAACAGCACTTCGAAGCGCATGCGCACCTCGTGAATGCGGTTGTAGATGGTCTCCAACTTGGTCGCCTTATCGACCACGTACTCCGGCGTCGTCACCTTGCCACAGTCGTGCAACCAGGCACCGATGCGGAACTCCCGCCATTCGTCCTCGCTGCTGAAGCGAAAATCGGCCAGTGGACCATACTCGACCTTGCTTGCCTCCTCGGCCAACATCAGGGCCAACTCGGGCACCCGCTCGCAATGTCCACCGGTATAAGGGCTCTTGGCGTCGATTGAACCAGCAATGATCTTGATCAGGGCATCCATCAATTGACGCTGCGTCTCGATCAGGTTGTGATTCTGCAGGGCCACGGCCGCCTGCGCAGCCATCGCTTCGACATAGCCAACGATATCGTGATCGAAGGGAATCACCTCGCCGGTTTTCGGATCGCAGGCATTCAGCAATTGCAGGACTGCGATGACTTCGCCGTCCTGCGGTGAAAGCGGCACGGTCAGCATCGACACGGTACGGAAACCGGACTCCTCGCTGAAGCGCTTGGTCCCCGAAACGTCGAAGCGCGTTTCACGATACACGTCATCAATGACTACCGAGCGGTTATGCAGGGCGACGTAAGGTGCCACGTAGTTTTCGCGAGGCTTGCCCGTATCTGGATCGAACAAGGGAATTTCCGTCGTCGGCAACGGGTCGTCGTTCGTCCGCTGAGCGAAGATCAGCGAGTTGTTTTCTGTTTTCAGGAACAGCGTTGCCGCTTGGCAAGGAACGATGTTCTTGGCGCCAAACAGGATATGACGCAGGAGACGGGTGCGATCCTGCTCCTGGGAGAACAGCAAACCATTTTCAACCAGCATCGACAGCTTGTGCTGAGCCAATTCCAGCTGCTCTGTCCGCTCCCGGATCGAATGCTGCATGACGACCTGTGCTTCGCCCAGCGTGCGAATTTCATAGAGGAAGGTATCCGGCGTCGTCGGCTCGGCCGAGAAATCGAGTCGTTTCAGGCGCTCCGAATCCTGCGCCATGCGGACCAGGGTTTGCGAAACCTGACGCGAACCAAGGAAGGACAAGGGCAGCAAGAACAGCAGCACGATAATCGACACCAGCACGACATCACGTTCAGCCTTGACGAAAGCCCCCGAGAAATCGCTCACCGGCGCCAGCACGACCACACGAAAATGTCCGGCCCAGGCCCCACTCGAACGGTGCTGGGTAACGACGAATTTCTCCTTGTCCGGCCCCAGGCGCAGTATCTGTGCCTCTTCCGTCAGCAAGCCGTCGCGCAGGACCGCCAGATAAGGATTGCCCACCTGCTCCGGCATATTCAGCGGCGCGACCTGGAGGTTGGCAAAATATTGCCCTTTGCCGTGAAAAGCCAGGATCCGCCCGGCCGCATCCTGCAAGGCAATCGCCCCGTTGGCCGAGAGCGGCGCCTTGCTCAAGAAATCGGAAAGCGATTGCAAGCTGATATCGCTACCGAGCGCCCCAGCCTCCTCCGCCAACGGATAGGCCACCGTCACCCCTAATTCCCCCGTCGAAGAATAGAGATAGGGCTCGGTGACATACAGACGGTTCTGCTTGGTCGCCCCGGCATACCAGGGACGTGAAGTCGGCTGGAATTGAGTTTCCCGATATTGCGTATCGAGAATCCGCCGCGCCCGGTCGAGAAAAGTCCAGCTTTCGCTACGTTGTTCATCGCCCTTGCGCTGGATGCGACGGATCGCAAAATAGCTGTGCAGTGGCGCTTTCAATGCCGCAACGATGCGCGGGTTCTCGCGCAAGGCAATGACCTGGAGAAATTCGTCGTTGGCCAGGCCGAAGAAGTGGGAATAAACGGTATCTTCCGCTTCCAGCGAGGCCAGGAAGGGCGACACCTGATCCTTCGGGTTCAAGCGGCGATTGACCACGAATTGGTCGATATCAGCATGTGCCTGAGCCGTGACGAATCCTGCACTTTGCTTGAGCAAGGCATCGAGTTGGCCGTAGGCCTGTTGCCCGATCAAGGCAAAACGCCCGATGGCATTTTCCTCGGCAATCTTGCTGAAGGTACGAAACACCGTCAGCAGGAAAATGGCTGCCAAGACCACCACAAGCAAGGTGACAGCTGCCAGTACCCAACTCTGGAAACGAATCTTGATTCCCGAGAACATACGCTATTCCCTTGTCGCCTATAAACCGGCTAGCTGAATTTTAAAAAAAGCTCTTTTTGAAAAAATCGGCATTAACATTAGCACTATGCTGTTGGCTTGCAAAGAACCACAGCAGGCTATTGTTTTTGCCCATATATGTGAGGCCTCATGGATAGGTGCACACGTTCCATCGCTCTCTGGCTGCTGCCCTTATTACCTCTCGTCCTGGGCATTTCCTTGCTGCTTGGCGATAGCATTCCTGTGCAAACGCTGCGTAACCATCTGTTCGACCAGTATCAGCGCTGGCAGCCGCGCAACTACATCGAAGCGCCAGTCCGCATTATCGATATCGACGATGCCAGCTTGAGCCGCTTGGGGCAGTGGCCGTGGCCGCGAACCCGTTTGGCCGAATTGCTCGACCGACTGAATGCCGCAGGCGTTGCCGCTATCGGTTTCGACGTCATCTTCGCCGAGCCTGACCGCACCTCGCCGCAAGCAGCCGTTGCGCTTTGGGGATTGCATGGCCGTCTTGGCGACGAATTGGCTCGCCTTCCCGATCACGACAAGGTCTTCGCCGAACACCTCAAGGCCTCCGATGCCGTCCTCGGCTTTGCTGTCGACCATACCCCAGCAGCCGGAGGCAACGCGGCGAATGCAATCCCCAAGCGCATGGGGCGTTTCGTCTTTTCTGGTGAACCGGCGACGAACTGGCTGCACCCGTTCAGCAATCTACTCGGTTCGCTGCCCGATCTGGCCGCAGCCGCCAAAGGCAATGGCGCCCTGACCTTCGTTCCGGACAGCGATGGCATCGTGCGCCGCGTGCCGCTGGCACTACGCGTTGGCGACACGCCAGTGGGCACCCTGACGAGTGAAGTCCTGCGTGTCGGACAGGGCGGCGGCAATGTCGTGCTGAAAAGCGCTGAACACGGCAGCGGCCTGGCTGAAATCCGCATTGGCGAATTGACCATCCCGACCACACCGCACGGCGAAATCTGGGTCCATTACTCCGCACCGGTCGCTGAACGCTATATCCCGGCTTGGCAAATCTATTCCGGCGAGGTGGCGCCGGAGAAACTGGCCGGTCATCTCGTCCTGATCGGCAGTTCGGCCCAAGGGTTAATGGATTTGCGCTTCAACCCGCTCGGCCGCCTGATGCCCGGGGTTGAAGCACACGCCCAAGCCCTGGAACAGATTCTCAATGGCCAATATCTCGAACGCCCCAGTTGGGCTCCCGGTCTCGAAGCCATCTGCCTGCTGATCGGAGGACTTTGCGCTGGCCTTCTTGCCTTGCGCCTCGGCGCCCTGACTGCCGCCTTGGCGGCGCTCGGCCTGCTCACCGGGCTTGCGTTCGGTAGTTGGCAGGCTTTCTCCGCATACGGTTTATTGCTCGATTCGGCCACGCCGGCAATCACCATCCTTCTGGCATTCGTCATCGGCAGCCTGGTCCATCACTGGGCCAGCGAACGCGAGCAGCGCTGGATCAAGCAGGCTTTCGCCCGTTACGTTTCACCCAACCGCGTTGCCCATCTGGTCGACAATCCGGAAGCCATGGAACTGGGCGGCAGACGCCAGCAATGCAGTTTCATCTTTACCGATCTGGCCGGCTTCACCAGCCTGATGGAGAAGATCGATCCGGCCGAGGCCGTCGCACTGCTCAATGCCTATCTCGACGAAATGATCGCCATCGCCTTCCGCCACGAAGGAACCCTCGACCGCATCGTCGGCGACGCCGTGGCCATCATGTTCTCGGCCCCGCTGGAGCAAGCCGACCATCGCCAACGCGCACTGCGTTGCGCCATCGAAATGGAAAGATTCGCCGAGCGTTACGCGGAAGATCTGCAGGCACGAGGCATCGCCTTCGGTCACACCCGAATCGGCGTACATAGTGGCGAAGTCATCGTCGGTAATTTCGGCGGCTCCAACATATTCGACTACCGTGCCCTGGGCGACCCGGTGAATACGGCTGCCCGCCTGGAAAGCGTGAACAAGCACTTGGGCACGCATCTCTGCGTTTCGGAAAGCATTGCAGCCGACAACCCCGGGGTCGAAATGCGCCCGATCGGCCGTCTCGTGCTCAAGGGAAAAACGGAGGCCCTCGCCGTCTTCGAACCGTCAATTTCGCCAGCCGGGCGTTGCCCGCTGGCCGACTACCTGACGGCCTATGCCGCCATGGCCGAACAATCTACCGATGCCCTGGCGCATTTCGACCGTCTGCTGACCGACTACCCGGACGACCCCCTGCTCCTCCTGCATCGGCGGCGCCTCGCCGCAGGTGAACGGGGCGACCTGATCGTCATGAGCGAAAAATGAGTCTTACCTGATCGAAATTTCGACGCGCCGATTGCGCGGTTCCGGTGTCTCGTCCGGCGTCTGGATCAGCAAATTGCGCTCACCGTGGGACTCGACGGTCAGCGCCGTCACTTTCAAGCCTTTCGCCTTGATCATGTCGGCCACCGCCTGCGCCCGCTTCAAAGCCAGTGCCTCGTTGGCATCGGCCTTGCCGGCAGTATCGGTGTGGCCGATGATCGAAACATCCACACCCGGCCGCTTGGCCGCATTCTCGATGACTTTCGGCAGCAGCGCATCCGATTCAGGCGTCAGCTTGGCGCCGCCCAATTCGAAATAGAGGATGAAACGCTCCGGCAATGCGGGACGTGCGGCCATCGCCTCGCCAAAATCCTTTTTCAGCTGCTCTTCTGGCAAGGCCTTGGCTACATTGGAACCGTCCAGCGGCGCGGCACTCCCCGCCCGGTCGATCACCTGCTCACCCTTGGCGCCCTTGATGAAGACCTTACCGGTCGTTCCATCGGGACTCTCCAGCAAGGCAACGTAGGACTTGCTGGCACAACCGCCCAATAGCGCAGTAGCGACTGCCAGCAGCAAACACGCTCCCCCCCGGCTCATTCTTCCACCTTGACCACGAACTGGGTTCCACGCACGCCGATCGTGCCGCTCGGCGTCTGTACCGAAACCCCATCCGGATTGAGTTTGGCAATCACGCCGGACACGTAGTTCATGCTGCCCTTGGCCAGCTTGCTACCCAGCTTCAGCTTGCCCTGGCTCGGCGCGTAAAGGTATTCATCGACGGTCAGTTCGGTATCCGGCCCGAAAGACATCACCGTCTCATCCTTGAAGGTCACGCCCATGCTGCTTTTGGCCGCCGTCTTCAGCACACTACCCTGAGCCACCGGCGTTCCCGGCTGCGCCTTGACCGACTTACCGGCCGTGCTCACCGTCGCCTCACCGCTTACCGTCTTGACGTAGCCGATCGGAGTTTCATCCGCCAAGGCGGCTCCACTCAGGATCAGCAGCAAGCCAAACAATAATCTATGCATGGAAGCCTCCTTGCAAAAGTGTATGGATGACATTGCAATGTATTAATCCAGCCAAATCAAGCATTTTTTGCAAAAATTTCACCGACAGCAGCCGAACCATCGACTGCTGCGGTGCACCGGGGAAAAACGGCAAAAACCAAGACGCACTGATCGCGCGATAAGTTGCCTTTGGCACGCAGATGGCCGAGTTGGTCTAAGATTGCCGCCCATCAGAACTTTGCAATATTCCGATTCACCGCTCGGCGTCTCTTTGCCCATCCTCATGCCTTCTTTGCCGCAATTCCTCCCCGCCTGGATTCGTCACTACCCGCGCCACCATCTGGCCGCCGACCTGAGCGCCGGCATCATCGTCACCATCCTCGTCCTGCCGCAAAGCCTGGCCTACGCCCTGCTGGCCGGGCTGCCGCCGCAGGCCGGGCTTTACGTCGCCACCTTCCCGGTCATCGCCTATGCGCTGTTCGGCAGCAGCATGGTGCAGGCGGTCGGCCCGGTCGCCATCACGGCCATCATGACCTACTCTGTGCTCAGCCCTTTGGTTGCGCCGGGCACTCCGGAATACGCCACCCTGGCGGCAACGCTCTCGCTATTCTCCGGCCTGCTGCTGCTCGCCTTCGGCGCACTGCGCCTCGGCTTCCTTTCGCAGTTGCTCAGCCGCCCGGTTGTCAGCGGCTTCATCTCCGGCTCGGCCATCCTGATCGTGTTCAGCCAGCTGAAACACTTGGTCGGCATCGAACTCAGCGCCACCAATGTCTGGAATGCCCTCGTCGCCCTGCCGGAACAGCTGGGTCACATGAACCGCTGGACCTTGCTGATCGGCTTCGCTTCGTTGCTGACTCTTGGCTTCGCCCGCCTGTGGCTGCAAGACCTACTGGTCAAGATAGGCCTGCGCCAGGGAAGCGCCGCCTTCCTGGTCCGCCTGATACCCTTGCTCGTCGTTGCGGTCGCTACGCTGCTGGTCGTCGGTCTCGATCTCGACCGGCAAGCCGGCGTCGCCGTCGTCGGCAGCATCCGCGAGGGTTTGCCCGGCATCAATCTCTTCCTGCCGGACGCTCAATCGATCCGCTTGCTCGCCATCCCGGCCTTGCTCATGGCACTGATCGGCATGGTGCAGAACATCGCCATGGCCCAGGCCTTGGCCATTCGACGCCAGGAAAGGATCAATCCCAACGGCGAATTGCTTGGCCTCGGCGCCGCCAATGTCGTGGCGGCATTCTATGGCGGGATGCCGGTCGGCGGCGGCGTTTCCCGCTCGGCAGTCAATGTGTCAGCCGGCGCCGAAACGCCCCTGGCTAGCATCGTCGCCGCACTCGCCATGCTGCTGGTCGTCGCCGGTTTTGCCCCGCTTTTCGCCCGGCTGCCACTGGCCGTACTGGCGTCCAGCATCATGGTTGCCGCTGTCAGCATGATCGACCTGCGCGCCCTGAAGCAAGCCTGGAATTACGACCGTGCCGACGCCGCCGCCCTCCTCGGTACCGGCTTCGGCGTCATCGCCCTCGGCCTGGAAAACGGCATCGCGCTCGGCATCCTGCTTTCCCTTGCCACCTTGCTGTTGCGCGCCAGCACGCCGCACATCGCCGTCATCGGCCGCATTCCGGACAGCGAGCATTTCCGTAACGTTGAACGCCACGGCGTCGAGACCATCCCCGGCGTGCTGCTGCTGCGTATCGACGAAAGCCTGTTCTTCGGTAATCTGAGTGCGGTCGAGTCACGCCTGACGCTCGAACTCAACAAAGCGCCGCAAACACAGGATGTAGTTCTGATCATGAACGCGGTCAATCGCGTCGACACCACCGCCATGGAAGTATTGAACGATCTCAACCGCGATCTCGGCGGCCGGCATATCCGCCTGCACCTGGCCGAAATCAAGGGGCCGGTTCAGGACAGGCTGCAACGCTCGCCACTTTGGCCCGCTCTCTCCGGACAAGTCTTCCTGTCAGTCAACGACGCTTTCGAGACGTTGCGACAGCAGCAAGGGCAACTCGAGCCAGAAGCGTCAGACGCATAAAAAAAGCGGGCCAATGGCCCGCTTTTAAGTCGTACGGTCGGGAGAGGCTTATTTCTCCTTGGCCTCCAGCGCCACCTGGTTGATTTCAACCTTGTAGCGAGTCCGCAGCGCTTCCAGATAGAGGCGAACCTCTTCCTGCGCAGCGATGTTACCCAATTGACGAGCCAGGCCCTGTTTGCGTGCGTCGTCCAGGGTGTCACCAGCCGTTACCTTGGTCAGCTTGAACAATGCATAGCCAGCACCCGGTAGCGAGGTTCCGGCGTAAGCCGGCAGCTTGCCGGTTTCCATCCGGAACACGGTCGGTACGGCCGGCGGCGGAATCAGGCGAGCATCCATGCGCGACACCGACTTGGCAGCGCCCCAATTGACCTTGTCTTCACCGGCATTCAACTTGGCGAGCAGTGCTTCACCTTCCTTGTTGGCCGCGGCTTGCGCCTCCTGGCGCTTGAGCAGGCCTTCGATACTGGCCTTGACGCCCTCGAAAGGCTGCAGTGCAGCGGCCTTGTAATCGACGATGCGTGCCGCCACCAGGGTATTCTGCGCAATCTCCACCGCTTCCGTATTGCGCTTGTTCTTGACCGAGTCTTCGGAGAACAAGGCACCCAACAGTTTTTCGTTGCCAAGCGGGCCGGCCGCCGGGTTGGCCTGACGACCGATCCAGCCACTCTGCTTGATCTCCAGCTTGAACTTGTCTGCCGCCGGTTTCAGGCTATCGGCCTGCTCATAGACCAGATTGCTGAAGGCTTCGGCAGCCTCGGCGAATTTACGCGAAGCCGCAGTCTTCTTCAGTTCTGCTTCGATCTCGCCCTTGACCTCGGCCAAAGGCTTTTCCTTGGCGGCATGAATGCCGGTCACCTTGATGATGTGGAAGCCGAAATCGGATTCGACCACACCGGACATCTGGCCTTCCTTCAACGAGAAGGCTGCATCTTCGAAGGGCTTGACCATCATGCCGCGACCGAAGAAACCAAGGTCGCCACCCTTGCTGGCCGAACCCGGATCATCGGAATTTTTCTTGGCCAGATCGGCGAAAGCGGCCGGGGTCTTCTGCAATTCCTTCAATACCTCTTCGGCCTTGGCCTTCGCTTTGTCCTTGCCCAACTTCTCCGAGGCGATCAGGATATGGCTGGCACGGCGCTCCTCGGCCTGCTGGTAGCGGTCCTTGTGGCTGTCGTACCAGGATTTCAGTTCGGCATCGGTGACCGCCAGTTGCGAGGCGATCGACTCCATCGAAAGCACGACATACTCCGCCTTGGCCTGTTCCGGCGTCTCGAATTGCTTGGCGTTGTCGTCGTAGAACTTCTTGGCTGCGCCTTCGGCCAGCTTGACCTTATCCAGGAAACTGTCCAGGGCCAGACGATATTCCATGACCTCGCGCTTCTCGGTTTGCAGGGCCAGCACGCGGTCGCTGACGGTACGCGCGACCAGACCAGATTGTCCGACGGCGCCTGCCAATTGCTGCAGCGTCAGATCCTGGCGCAACTGGGCTTCGAAGCCAGCCGGGGTCATGCCCTGAGCACGCAGTGCAGCTTCGTAGCGCTCGCTGGAGAACTTGCCATCCACCTTGAACGCTTCGATAGCACCGATCGTCTGACGCACCGCCTCATCGCTGGCAAACATGCGCTTCTTGCTGGCTTCGATGAACAGAACGCGCTGGTTGATCAGGTCATCGAGAATCGCCTTGCGGGCTTCCGGCGTATCCAGCATCTTGGGATCGAACTGACCACCCAATTGGTTGCGCAGGCGGTCCTGCTGTTCGCGGACAGCCTGCTGGAACTGTTGCTGCGTAATTTTGACATCGCCGATCTTCGCAACGTCATCCCCCGCACCACCGCTGCGCATGTACGACTCGACGCCGAAAAAGGCGAACGGCAGCGTGATCAGGGCAAGAAAGATCTGGACGATACGTTTGTTGTTGCGGACTGCATCAAACATGAGCAGAAAACCCTTCGGTTACGTTCATACGGACAAGCGGCCGCTTGCCGAAAAGGGCGAATGATACCGTAGTTTTCGCCACCCTTAGCGCGCGCCGCCGTTCTGCCCTAGGTCGTCGATCAGGCCTCGACAGGCATCCTCGATCATGTCGATCACTTCATCGAAGCCGCGACCGAGACTAAGGTAGGGATCGGGCACATCCCGCTCGAAGTGATGAGTGGCATATTGCATCAACAACGCAATGCGGTTGTGTCGATCTTCGTGCGCCCAACGCCTGAGATGATCGAGGTTGGCCCGATCCATCGCCAGGATCCGATCGAAATACTCCATATCGTGCCAACCGATTTTTCTGGAATACGTTCCGTACAGCGGATAACCGCGTTTCTCCGCCGCTCGCAGGACGAGCGAATCGGGTTGCGCTCCTACATGCACGCCGTGGGTGGCCGCCGATGACAACTCCACTCGGTCGGCCAAGCCCGTTTCCGCCAACATACGCCGCATGACGGCTTCGGCCAATACCGAACGGCAAACGTTGTTCCGGCAAACAAACAACACTCTGTATTGCACGACGATCCCATATGAAACTTGCAATGCGCGAAGCAGGCTCTTATTCTGCTCTTTAAAGCCCACGTGGCATTGAGGCTTATCACGATTCGATGATTGATCGCTCAATTGTCTATGGAAAGGCGAATGATGTCGTTCAACCCCAAACTGATGCGGAAAATCTCCGCGGTGTCTTTGGTAGCCACCCTTGTGCTCATTGGCCAGCCCGATGCCTGGGCACGCGATGTGAAGGTCTCCGGCATGGGGGTGCGTAAATGCAGTGACTGGAACCAGTGGAAGGACGACAAGAATGGTGAGGCGCGCGCCTTGACCATCGAATGGGCCACTGGCTTTTTCGCGGCGCACAACGTCTATGCCCCCAAAGGCTACGAGCAGGCAACCTCCGTCGTCGCTGATGCCAAGGTGCTCGTTCCACTACTCGACGCCTACTGCCAGAAAAACACAGAGAACCGGATATTGAACGGCGTGATCGAGATCACCCAAAGCCTAGGGGGTGCCAGGATCAATTTCTCGTCGAAACCAGCGGCGCCAGTTACGCCGCGCCCGGACACGAAAAAAGAACGAGAATCCTGATGCATTTGTGAGGCACAAGCTCTTCTAGCGATGGAATAAGCAAGCGATGCTGCACAACTACCGAAGATCGAAACGTTTCCCGATCACCGGGAAGGCCACACTGACCGCCGGCAGCAAGGCCATCACCGGCCGGATTGTTGATATTTCCGCGCTCGGCGTGGCGCTTGCCATCGACGACGCCGACGAAACCACGCTGAGCGGACGAAAAACCTGGCTCTGCCGTATCGAATCGGACGATCTTCCCACTCCGGTTGATTTTCTCGTCCGCGTCGTGCGGAAAAACGTCTGGCGCCATGGTCTTGGCTTGGGATGCGAGATTACCGAGATCGACAATCACCCCCTCGTCGTACTCCGGGCCTATCGCGCCCTCGCCCTTTCCCGCGCAACGCCGCTGGTAATGAAGCTATCGTCGGGTGAAGCCAACGCCGCTAACGGACAAGCAACAGTCCATCCGGCGTAGCGGAAGGCATCTCCGGAGACCTGATCTCCCTTACGGCACCCGCTTTGGGATGCAGCAGGCCGCATGGCCCACGCCCGCCGACCTCGGCAACGAACTTCCCGCCGCCGGAAGCGCAAAGACGCTTGCCGGAATAGCTCATGACGCGGTTCACATAGGAAATGGTTTCCTTGTAGGGAGGCACCCCGTTGTATTTGACCACTGCCCCTTCGCCAGCATTGTAGGCAGCCACGACACGCACCACATCGCCACCGAAATACTGCTTGAGCCAGCGTAGATAGGCCAGACCGCCCCGGATATTCTGTTCTGGATCGAACGGGTTACGCACATTGAAGCGCTCGGCGGTTTCCGGAATCAACTGCATGACACCTACCGCCATCTTGGACGAGACAGCGCCAGGATTGAAATTGGACTCCGCCGTCGCAATGGCGAGGGCCAGATTCGGATCAACCTTGTAAGCGACGGCGAGGCGCCTGACGATGGCCGCAATCTTCTGCTTGTCCATGCTCAGGCCATTGACGTAACCGACCAAATCGAAACTGAAGACACCGGGTAGCGGCAGGTTTTCGTCGCATTGGCTGACACGCCGGCCATTGACCGCCTCGACCCGTTCCAGCAGCCCACCAGCTGCCGCGTGCCCTAACTGGCTCGCTGCAACGAGCAGGCACAAGCCGTCGTTCGTCACCAGATTGATCCGTCCGGCTGGAAACTGCAGCAAGGCGGCGCGATAGAACCCCTCGGCACTGCCCAAATCGCCAGCCTGGCGATAAAGAATGGCTGCCAAGTAGGGATTGCGTTCCAGGCCGCGCCCCGATTCAGCAGCCCACGCCTGATCGAGCAATGCCCGCACGCGCGGCGATTCGTCCTCGGAAATATTCGGCATACCGGCAAAGACGGCAGCGGAAAAGAGGCACAACATAATCCCGCACAGGAAGAGCAAGAATTCCTGCAAAGCACTGAATATCGATACTCGGGGAAGATTCGATTTCATTACCCCTACCTCACGGCGCCGCATTGCGGGATGCGCCAAGCTTTGCACTCTGCCGAACAGGTTCAAGACACTGCCGACACGAATTCAATATGCGCCGACGATAGGCAAATTGCAAGTTCGTCCGCCAAACGGACGAGACGGCAACGAGAGGGAAACGAAAGGGGCTTGGCGCGCCCGGAGGGACTCGAACCCCCGACCTGCTGCTTAGAAGGCAGCTGCTCTATCCAGTTGAGCTACGGGCGCTGAAGGGAGGAACAAGAAGAGGATGGTCGGGGCGGTGGGATTCGAACTCACGACCCTCTGCTCCCAAAGCAGATGCGCTACCAGACTGCGCTACGCCCCGACACGAGAGGGCGCATTCTAACACCACTCGAAAACCCTTACCAGATCAGCCATCTATGTTTTTGAAAGAAACTATTCTTGCCTGAAGACGCCCTTTCTGATATTTAATCGGTTTTTTCGTCAGCGGAACGTAAAACAACATGGCAGAAGAACTGCTCCAGAAACACTTCACTCCCTATGTGCCCAAGGCGGGGGAAGATTACATGAGCGCCAAGCAGCTCGCGCACTTCCGCAAGATTCTCGAAGCGGTCAAGAAAGAGCTGAGCGAGGATATCGACCGGACCGTGCACACGATGCAGGATGAAGCGACGGTGTTCGCCGACCCCAACGATCGGGCCAGCCAGGAAACCGACATGGCGATCGAACTGCGCAACCGCGACCGTGAGCGCAAGCTGATCAAGAAGATCGACGAGACCCTGGGTCGCATCGACAGCGGCGATTACGGTTTCTGCGACAAGTGCGGCGTCGAGATCGGTATCAAGCGCCTGGAAGCCCGTCCGACGGCCACCCTGTGCATCGATTGCAAGACGCTGGACGAGATGAAGGAAAAGCAGATGGCCAAGTAATTGGCCGTTTTGCGCAGCGCCGATTCGCTCTCCGGCGAATAGCGCGTGCCCATCGGGAGATTTCTTTCCGTAAAAAAAAGCCACCCTATCAGTGGCTTTTTTCATGAGAAGCACACTGCTGCGGTGCACTGCCCCCAATAGCCAAAAAACAAAGGGCACCTCGCGGTGCCCTTTGCGTATTCGGCCTGGACCGGATTATTGCTGCTGTTGCTGCTGTTGCTGAGCAACGGCTTCCGGCGCACCTTCCTGAGCCGGCGCAACGGCACCCTCTTCCTCGGCAGCAGCCTTCATCGACAGCTTGACGCGGCCGCGGTCATCGGTTTCCAGAACCTTGACGCGCACGACCTGGCCTTCCTTGACGTAGTCTTCGACCTTGTTGACGCGCTCCTTGGCGATCTGCGAGATGTGCAGCAGACCATCCTTGCCCGGCAGCACCTGAACGATGGCACCGAAGTCGAGGATCTTGAGGACGGTACCTTCGTAGATCTTGCCGACTTCAACTTCGGCGGTGATCGCGTCGATACGGGCACGAGCAGCGGCAGCGGCATCGCCGGAGGTGGCGGCGATGGTGATCGTGCCGTCATCCTGGATGTCGATGGTGGTACCGGTTTCCTCGGTGATGGCGCGGATCACGGCGCCGCCCTTGCCGATCACGTCACGGATCTTTTCCGGATTGATCTTGAAGGTGTAGAGACGCGGGGCATAGGCCGACATTTCTTCACGCGGACCAGCAGCCGATTCCTGCATCAGACCGAGGATATGCAGACGTGCCTCCTTGGCCTGAGCCAGAGCAACTTGCATGATTTCCTTGGTGATACCCTGAATCTTGATGTCCATCTGCAGGGCGGTGATACCGGTGGTCGAGCCAGCCACCTTGAAGTCCATGTCGCCCAGGTGATCTTCGTCACCCAGGATGTCGGTCAGCACAGCGAAACGGTTGCCATCCTTGATCAGGCCCATGGCGATACCCGCCACGTGCGCCTTGAGCGGCACACCGGCGTCGAGCAGAGCCAGGCAGCCGCCACAGACGGAAGCCATCGAGGACGAGCCGTTGGATTCGGTAATTTCGGACACGACACGCATCGAGTACGAGAAATCTTCCGGTGCCGGCAGCACGGCCAGCAGCGCGCGCTTGGCCAGGCGGCCGTGACCGATTTCGCGACGCTTCGGCGTACCAACGCGACCGCATTCGCCGGTGGCGTACGGGGGCATGTTGTAGTGCAGCATGAAGCGATCGCGGTATTCACCGGCCAGTGCGTCGATGATCTGCTCATCGCGGTTGGTGCCCAGCGTGGCAACAGCCAGCGCCTGGGTTTCGCCGCGGGTGAACAGCGCGGAACCATGGGTACGCGGCAGGACGCCGGAACGCATGGTGATCGGACGCACGGTACGGGTGTCGCGGCCGTCGATACGCGGCTGACCGGATAGGATGCGGCCACGCACGATGGCGGCTTCCATTTCGAAGAACAGGTTGCCGACGGTGTTGGCATCTGGTGCACCTTCTTCGCCGGTACACAGGGCAGCCACGGCTTCGGCAGCGATCGCCTTGACGGTTTGGCTACGAGCCTGCTTGGAGGTGATGCTATACGCCTCTTCCAGCTTGGCGCCAACCAGATTCTGCAAACGAGCGACCAGAGCTTCGTCCTTGACCGGAGCTTGCCATTCCCATTCCGGCTTGCCGGCTTCTTCGACCAGTTCGTTGATGGCGTTGATCGCCTTCTGCATTTCGGTGTGGCCAAACACGACAGCGCCGAGCATCACTTCTTCAGACAGTTGATCGGCTTCGGACTCAACCATCAGCACGGCTGCTTCGGTACCGGCAACGACGAGGTCGAGTTGGCTGTCCTTCAGTTGGCTCAGGGTCGGGCACAGTACGTACTGGCCATTGATATAACCCACGCGAGCAGCACCGATCGGGCCGGCAAACGGGATGCCGGAAATTGCCAGGGCCGCGGATGCACCGATCATCGCCGGGATGTCGGAATCGATTTCCGGATTCAGCGAGACGACAGTGGCGACGACCTGAACTTCGTTATAGAAACCTTCCGGGAAAAGCGGGCGAATCGGACGGTCGATCAGGCGGGAAGTCAAAGTTTCCTTTTCAGACGGACGACCTTCGCGCTTGAAGAAACCGCCGGGGATACGGCCGGCAGCGTAAACCTTTTCCTGGTAATCAACGGTCAGCGGGAAGAAATCCTGACCGGGTTTGGCGCTCTTGGCACCGACGACGGTCACCAGAACAACCGTCTCTTCCATCGACACCATCACGGCGCCGCCTGCCTGGCGGGCGACTTCACCGGTTTCGAGGGTCACCTGGTGATCGCCGTAGGCGAAGGTCTTTTTCACGACGTTAAACATATCTTCCTTTCACTCACATCACATTTAACAACAATAACAACAACTTACATCACAACAAAAGAACAATGGCACAACAACAAACAAAAAAGCGGCCGGGAAATTCTCCGGGCCGCTTCTTTTCCGATCTCGGCTACGCTTACTTGCGCAGGCCCAGACGGGTAATCAGGGTGCGATAGCGATCGATGTCCTTGCCCTTCAGGTAGTCCAGCAGCTTGCGACGCTGGGAAACCAGGCGCAGCAGACCACGACGCGAGTGGTGATCCTTGGTGTGCTCCTTGAAGTGCGGTTGCAGATCATTGATGCGTGCGGTCAGCAGTGCGATCTGAACTTCCGGGGAACCGGTGTCGCCCTTGGCTTGGGCGTAGTCGGCAACGATAGCGGCCTTGTTGGCGGTAGTCAGCATTTCAAACTCTCTTTCATTAAAACAACGCAGCCCCAGTTTGATAGAGCCCGCGCCAGTTGAAAAACTTCCGCCAGAAAAGCGGAAGCTGGGAATTATATCAGGTTATCGGCCAATTGCACCAGACGTTTCGGCCACAAGCGCCCTTCCCGGCCCGGCTCGCCGACGCCGATCAGACGGTCGTTTTCATATACGCGTATCTTGCCGGCCAAGCCTGCCGGCAGATCGACCGGATTGCCATGGCGGAACCGTTGTGCGGCATCACCGGCGACATCGATTCGCGGCAGACTTTGCAGCAGGGCATCGACCGGCTGCAAGCGAACCGAACGCACCGCTTCGTCCATGGCTTCGAGTTCGACCAGCGTGACAGCGCCTGCCAGCGAGAGGTCGCCCACTTCGGTTCGCCGCAAGGCAGTCAAATGCGCGCCACAACCCAAGGCCGCGCCGATATCGGCGGCCAGCACGCGGATATAGGTGCCTTTACTGCACTTGACGCGAAGGCGTAGAACATCGCCGGCAAAGCCCAGACATTCGATGGCATGGATGGTCACCGCACGCGGCGCGCGCTCGACCTCGATCCCCTGTCGAGCCAACTCATACAAGGGCCGACCATCGCGCTTCAAGGCCGAATGCATTGGCGGCACCTGCTGGATGTCGCCGGTGAAGCGCGGCAAGACATTGAAAATATCGCTTTCCGACACGTGCACCGCAGCAGTGGCCGTCACCTGCCCTTCGGCATCGCCGGAATCGGTCGTGACACCGAGTTTGAGTTCGGCTTCGTAGGTCTTGTCGGCGTCGAGCAGATCGGCTGAAAACTTGGTCGCCTCGCCGAAACATAGCGGCAGCAGGCCGGAAGCCAGCGGATCGAGCGTACCGGTATGTCCGCCCTTGGCGGCCGAAAACAAGCGACGCGCCTTTTGCAGCGCGTCGTTGGAGGTCATGCCGACGGGTTTATCGAGCAGAAGCACGCCATCGACCTGCTTCCAGGTCTTTTTTACCTTCGGCTGCATGGAAAAACTCAGGCTTCAGGCGCTTCGTCGTCCGGCTCGGCCGAACGTGCGTTTGCCTGGTCGATCAACTGCGACAGGCTCGTGCCCCGCTCAAGCGAAGCATCGTAGACGAAATGCAACTCGGGCAGCGTGTGGATATGAATGCGGCGCCCGAGTTCGCGGCGCAGAAAACCTGCGGCACGCTTCAAACCACGCTGGATGTCCTCGAGGTGCTCGGCATTCAGCGTCGTGAAATACACCTTGGCATGAGCGTAGTCCGGCGTCAGCTCAACCTCGGTGAGGCTGATCATGCCGACGCGCGGGTCCTTCAGTTCGGTACGAATCAGGTCGGCGAGGTCGCGGCGCACCTGCTCCGCGACCCGTTCGCTGCGTTGAAATCCGCGGGATTGCTTCTTCATTACAGCGAGCGTGCCACTTCCTGGATTTCGTAGACTTCGAGCTGATCGCCTTCCTGGATGTCGTTATTGCCACGCAGGGAGAGACCGCACTCGAAGTTGGAACGCACTTCCTTGACGTCGTCCTTGAAGCGCTTGAGCGATTCGAGTTCGCCATCCCACTGCACGACGTTGTTGCGCAGCAGACGGACGCGCGAAGAGCGCTTGACGATACCTTCGAGCACGTAACAACCGGCGATCGCACCAACCTTGGAAACGTGGAAGACCTGGCGAATCTCGACCATACCGGTGATCTGCTCGCGCTTTTCGGGCGCCAACATGCCGGACAGAGCCGCCTTGACCTCATCGACCGCGTCGTAAATCACGTTGTAGTAACGGATATCGACACCGAAGGTCTCGGCCAGCTTGCGCGCGCCCGCATCGGCACGAATGTTGAAGCCGATGATGACGGCGCCGGAAGCCTGGGCCAGGTTGACGTCGGATTCGCTGATGGCACCGACGGCACCGTGAATGATCTGGACACGCACTTCTTCGTTCGAGAGCTTGGCCAGCGTCTGCACCAGGGCTTCCTGCGAACCTTGCACGTCAGCCTTGACGATGAGCGGCAGGGTCTTGACCTCGCCCTCTTCCATCTGCTGGAACATGCTTTCGAGCTTGGCGGCCTGTTGCTTGGCCAGCTTGACGTCGCGGAACTTGCCCTGACGGAACAAGGCGATTTCACGCGCCTTCTTCTCGTCGTTGAGAACCATGGCCTCTTCGCCAGCGGCCGGCACATCGGACAAACCGAGGATTTCAACCGGGATGGACGGGCCAGCTTCGTTGATCGGCTTGCCATTCTCGTCGAGCATGGCGCGAACGCGACCGAAGACCTGACCGGCCAGCACGATGTCGCCGCGCTTCAAGGTACCGGACTGGACCAGCATGGTCGCCACGGCACCGCGCCCCTTGTCGAGACGGGCTTCGATGATCAGACCCTTGGCCGGCGCATCCTTCTGCGCCGTCAGTTCGAGAATTTCCGCCTGCAGCAGCACCTGCTCCAGCAGTTCGTCGATACCGGTACCCTTCTTGGCCGACACCGGGCAGAACGGCGAATCGCCACCATACTCTTCCGGAATGACGCCTTCCGCCACCAACTCCTGCTTGACGCGATCCGGGTTGGCATCCGGCTT
Source organism: Azonexus sp. IMCC34839 (assembly GCF_047047955.1). GTDB lineage: Bacteria > Pseudomonadota > Gammaproteobacteria > Burkholderiales > Rhodocyclaceae > Azonexus. The sequence continues at coordinate 832,128 of NZ_CP150631.1, forward strand.
GTCGATCTTGTTGACCGCCACCACCAGCGGCACACCGGCCGCCTTGGCATGGTGGATCGCTTCCTTGGTCTGCGGCATCACGCCGTCGTCGGCAGCCACCACCAGAATGACGATGTCGGTCGCCTTGGCACCACGCGCACGCATCGCGGTAAACGCTTCGTGACCCGGGGTATCGAGGAAGGTGATCATGCCACGCTCGGTTTCCACGTGGTAGGCACCGATGTGCTGAGTAATGCCACCGGCTTCACCGGCGGCCACTTTGGCGCGACGGATGTAGTCAAGCAGCGAGGTCTTGCCGTGGTCGACGTGACCCATAACCGTGACTACCGGCGCACGCGGCACCAGCGGCACATCCTTGTGCTCGGTGCTGGTGTTGTCTTCCAGGAAGGCATCCGGATCGTCCAGCTTGGCGGCAACCGCCTTGTGGCCCATTTCCTCGACGACGATCATCGCCGTTTCCTGGTCCAGCACCTGGTTGATGGTGACCATGGAACCCATCTTCATCATGGTCTTGATGACTTCGGTCGCCTTCACGGCCATCTTGTGGGCCAGATCGGAGACGGAAATGGTTTCCGGAATATGAACTTCGCGCACGATAGGCTCGGTCGGCGCCTGGAAGCTGCCCTGACCATCGTCGCCCTTGGACGACTTCTTGTGGCCGTGCTTGCCTTCCTTCCACGAGTTACCGATATCGGAACCACGGGTCTTCAGGCCACCCTTCTTCTTGCCTTCATCAGCAGCGCGACCGCCCTTGTCGCCCTTTTCACCCTTCTTACCGGCGTCAGGCTTCTTGTGCAAGGTACCCTTTTCGCTACCCTCACCGGCCTTGGCCTGGGCAGCGGCTTGCTGCTTGGCCTGCTCGGCGGCCTTGGCAGCCGCAGCGGCAGCTTCGGCCTGCTGGCGCATAACCGCCAACTGGGCTTCGCGAGCCTGTTTTTCCTTCAGCTCGCGCTCCTGGATTTCGCGCAGACGGCTGTGGCGACGCGCTTCTTCCTCGCGGGCCTTGAGTTCCTTTTCGCCGATGATGGCAGCGCGGCTGACCACGACACGTTGCGGCTTGGTCGGTTCGCTCGGCTTTTCGGCGGCAACCGGCTCGGCCTCAGCCTCGACCACGGGTTCTGGCTCCGGCTCAGGTTCCGGAGTCGGCTCGGGTTCAACAACCGGTTCCGGCTCAACGACCGGCTCAGGCTCGGGCACCACTTCGACAACCGGCTCAACCACAGCCTCAACCACCGGTTCGATGACCGGCTCCGACTCGGGAATTGCAGCCAGCGCCTCTTCCTTGATGGAAGATTCTGCGTCGGCAGACGATTCGTTCAGATCGCGCTTGACCAGCACGCGCTTCTTGCGAACCTCGACTTGCACCGTGCGGGCACGACCATGGGCATCGGTCGCCTTGATTTCCGAAGTCTGCTTGCGGGTCAGGGTGATCTTGGTCTTGCCCTGAGCTTCGCCATGCGAGCGGCGCAGATAATCAAGCAGCTTGGCCTTGTCCTGATCGGTCAAACCATCGTTGGCGTCCGACTTGCCGACACCGGCCTTATCGAGTTGCTCGAGCAGTGCCGCCACCGGCATCTTCAGCTCGAGAGCGAATTGTGAAACTGTTGTTGCTGACATGCGTTTCTACCTCCCCGCTCACTCGAACCAGTGAGCCCGTGCCTTCAGAATGAGTTCCTTGGCACGCTCTTCGTCAATGCCGGTCATTTCGGTCAGTTCGTCGACCGCCAGCTCAGCCAGGTCATCGCGATTCTTGACGCCACCCTCGGCCAGCTTGGCGGCGATTTCCTTGCTCATGCCTTCGAGGTTGATCAGGTCGTCGGCGACGCCTTCCAGCTTCTCCTCGGTAGCAATGGCTTCGGTCAGCAGAACGTTACGGGCGCGGTTACGCAACTCGTTGACGATCTCCTCGTCCAGCCCTTCGATTTCGAGCATTTCGGCCAGCGGCACGTAGGCTACTTCCTCCAGCGTCGAAAAACCTTCTTCGATCAGCAGATCGGCCAGCTCCTCGTCGATGTCCAGTTTTTCCATGAACATCAGGCGGGTCACGGCGTGTTCGGCTTCGGACTTCTTGGCCGACTCGTCTTGCGTCATCAGGTTGATGGTCCAGCCGGTCAATTCGGAAGCCAGGCGAACGTTCTGGCCGTTGCGACCGATAGCGATGGCGAGGTTGTCTTCATCGACCACCACGTCCATGGCGTGCTTGTCTTCATCGACCACGATGGATGACACTTCGGCCGGCGACAGGGCGCCAATCACGAACTGGGCCGGATCGGCCGACCACAACACGATGTCGATGTTCTCGCCACCGATTTCGTTACGCACGGCGGTCACGCGCGAGCCGCGCAGACCGACGCAGGTACCGATCGGATCGACACGCGGGTCGTTCGACTTGACGGCGATCTTGGCACGCAGACCGGGGTCGCGGGCACAGGCCTTCAATTCCATCAGACCGTCGGCGATTTCCGGCACTTCCAGATCGAACAACTTGATGACGAATTCCGGCGCGGTGCGCGACAGGATGATCTGCGGGCCACGGGCATTGCGGTCAATGCGTAGCAGGTAGGCCTTGACGCGGTCACCAACGCGCAGGTTTTCCTTCGGGATCATCTGGTCGCGGGGCAACATGGCTTCGATCTTGCCGGCTTCGACGATGGCGTTACCACGCTCCATGCGCTTGATGGTACCGGAAACGACATGTTCCTTGCGATCCAGGAAGTCGTTCAGGATTTGCTCTCGCTCGGCGTCGCGAATCTTCTGCAGAATGACCTGCTTGGCGGCCTGCGCACCGATACGACCGAAATCGATCGGTTCCAGCGCCTCTTCCAGGTAGTCGCCCGGCTCGACGTCCGGATCATCCTTCTGGGCGTCGGACAGCGGCACCTGCAGGAATTCGTTGACGTACTCGTTGTCGGCAACGACCTGCCAGCGACGGAAGGACTCGAAGTTACCCGTATTGCGGTCAATCGAGACGCGCACATCGGCCTCGTCGTGGATACGCTTCTTGGTCGCGGATGCGAGCGCCAGCTCAAGGGCACCGAAGACGATTTCCTTGGCGACATTCTTTTCGCGGGCCAGTGCATCGACCAGCAGCAACATTTCACGGCTCATGGGCTAAAACCTCCTAGTCCTTCAGTCGAATCGCGGCACGAGACGTGCCTTTTCGATGTTATTGAATTCGAGTTCCACATCTTCCTGCTTGCCGTCCTGCGCCAGGCGCAGACCGACCTTGCCGTCCTTGTGACCGAGCAATTCACCCTGGAAGTTGCGACGATTGTTCTGAGGAATACGCAGCTTGATCTGGATATCCTGGCCGACGAAGCGCTCGAAATCCGAGGCTTTCTTGACGACGCGATCCATGCCGGGCGAGGAAATTTCGAGGCGGTCGAAATCGACATTCTCGACCTCGAAAACGCGCGACAGCTGGTTGGAGACCTTGGCGCAATCGTCGACGTCGATACCGCCCTCTTTCGCCGGTGCGTCGATGAAGACGCGAATCGTGCGGCCGCGCGGCGACAGCTCGATATCGACGAGTTCATAACCGAGACCGGTTACCGTGGTTTCAATCAGCGAGTTCAAATCCATAGCTACAAATAAAAAATGGGCGAAACGCCCACCTCAGAAAAATCTAAGCGCCCGTCAAAAACAACGGGAGGAACAAACCCGTGAATTATAACGGGTTTATTCCTCCCTAACAATCTCTTTACAGAGTTTAGACGGGCTTTTCGGCCGATGGCGCGGTTTTCGCCAGCTCCTTCATCAATGCCTTGACCTCAACCTCGGTCAGCTCACGCGAACGACCGCGTTTCAACTGCGGCGGCAGAACGAACGGACCGTAGCGGACACGGATCAGACGGCTGACCGTACAGCCGACCGCTTCGAACATGCGACGCACTTCGCGGTTGCGCCCTTCGAAAATGGTCACGCGATACCACTTGTTGGCGCCCTCGCCGCCGGCGTCGACCAGGGCGGCGAAATTAGCCGGACCGTCTTCCAGCTCGACACCCTTGAGCAATTGCTGCTGCGCGTCCATGGTCAGCTCGCCCAGCACGCGCACGGCGTATTCGCGGACCAGCTGCGAACTCGGGTGCATCAGCTTGTTGGCCAGATCGCCCGAGGTGGTGAACAGCAACAGGCCGGAGGTGTTGAAGTCGAGACGACCGACGTTGATCCAGCGCCCGCCACGCATGCGCGGCAGCGCGGCAAAGACCGACGGACGGCCATCCGGATCGTCGCGCGAGACGATTTCGCCTTCCGGCTTGTGGTACATCAACACGCGCGGCGGCCGATTACTGCCGGTAAAGCGAATATTGATCAGACGACCTCCGACCTTGACCTTGTCGGTCGGAACGACGGACTGGCCGAGATGGGCCACTTCGCCATTGACCGAGACCTTGCCGGCAGCAATCCATTCTTCCATTTCACGGCGCGAACCGACACCGGCCTGGGCCAGAATCTTCTGCAGGCGCTCGGGTTTGGCCTCGGCCAGCGGGCGACCGTCACGGGCGACCTGACCGCGATTGGCACGGCCACCGGTATTCGGTGCCGGCTTGCGGCGGGGCACCGGCTTTCCGGCCGCTACCGCCCCCTCCGTGGGCTCCCCTGTCGCTTCGCCACGACCGCGGCCACGGCGCGGCTTGAATTCGCCTTCGCCCTCGCTGCTACGGTGCACCGCCCCTTCCGGGCGATTTTCAGGGCTGCTCTTCTTCTGTGACGGCCGGAACGGCGTTCGTTTGGTTTTCATTCATCAACTCCAGAGTTTGGGCAACCTGCTCGAGCGGCGGCAATTCGCTGACGCTGCGCAAGCCGAGGTCATCCAGAAATTGTTTGGTGGTAGCGAACAGCGCCGGCCGACCCGGCGTATCGCGATGTCCCACCGTATCGATCCAGCCGCGCTCCTCCAGCGTCTTGATCACGTTTGCATTGACCGCCACGCCGCGGATTTCCTCGATATCGCCCCGCGTCACCGGTTGACGATAGGCGATGATGGCCAGGGTTTCCAGCACGGCACGCGAATATTTTTGCGGTTTTTCCGGATTCAGGCGTTCCAGATACGGCAAATACTCGGGCCGGGTACGGAAACGCCAGCCCGAGGCCAGCTGGATCAGCTCGACCGGGCGCTTGTCGTATTCGCCGCGCAGCTCGTCGAGCAATTTGCGCAGCGTGTCGGACGACAACGGTTCGTCGAACAGCTTCTTCATCTCGTGCGTCGACATCGGCTCGCGCGTCGCGAGCAACGCGGCTTCAAGCACTTTCTTGATCAGTGTCGGCTTCATCGGATTCCATCGGGCTTTCGCCCTGATGCACACGAACGTAAATCGGTTGGAAGGACTCGGTCTGGGTAATCTCGATCAGCTTCTCGCGCGCCAGTTCGAGCATGGCGAGGAAATGCACGACCAACCCCGGCGGCCCCATCTCGGCATCGAACAGGGTTTCGAACTGAACGAAACCGCCCTTCTCCTGCAGCGCGCGCAAAATGATGCCCATGTGCTCGCGCACCGACAGCTCCTCGCGGCTGATCTTGTGGTGCTTCTTCAAGCCAGCCTGGCGGACGATGGCCATCCAGGCTTCCTTGAGGTCATCGACCGAAACTTCCGGCAGGCGCACCAGCAGTGATTTCTCGACCAGCGTCTCGACCCAGTAGAACTCGCGCTCGGCCTGCGGCATTTCGTTCAAGCGTTGACCTGCGATCTTGATCTGTTCGTACTCCATCAGCCGGCGAACCAGCTCGGCGCGCGGATCTTCGACCTCGCCGTCATCGCCCAGCTTGGGCCGCGGTAGCAGCATGCGCGACTTGATCTCAATCAGCATGGCCGCCATGACCAGATATTCAGCCGCCAATTCCAGATTGCTGGCGCGCATCGACTCAACGTAATCGAGATACTGCCGGGTCAGCGGCGCCATCGGGATATCCAGGATATCGACGTTGGCCTTGCGGATCAGGTAGAGCAAGAGATCGAGCGGCCCTTCGAAGGCCTCGAGCATGATCGACAGTGCATCCGGTGGAATGTACAGATCCTGCGGCAGCATATCGAGCGGCTCGCCGTAGATACGGGCAACCGGCTCGAAAAGTGCCAAATCAGGCATGTCCACCGCAGCATTCATCTTTTATAGGCTCTCGCCCGCCTCGGAACGGGCCTGGCTCCGGTAATGCAGAATCAGATTGCGCACATAAATCGCCAGCGGCAGCGCCTGGCCGAAGATGAAGACCGGATCGCTGCGATGGATGGCGTAGATCACCAGCACCAGACTGCCGCCCAGGCTGAAATACCAGAAGGCCACCGGCACGACGACGCGCTTGGCTTTTTCGCTCGACCACCACTGGACGACGAAGCGCATCATGAACAGCGCCTGGCCGCCAAAGCCGATGCCCATCCAGATCAGGTCTTCCCAGGAATAACCGAACATCAGTGGTATTCCAGACCCATCGCTTCACGCACGTCGCGCATGGTCTCACGCGCCAGTTCGCGGGCTTTTTCACAGCCGTCGGCAATGATGTTCTTGACCAGCGTCGGGTCGTCCAGATAGACCTGCGCCCGCTCGCGCATCGGAGCCTGCTCTTTCAGGATGCCTTCGATCACCGGCTGCTTGCAGTCGATACAGCCAATGCCCGCCGATTTGCAGCCCTGCTGCACCCATTCCTTGGTGCTTTCGTCGGAGTAGACCTGGTGCAGCTGCCACACCGGGCAACGTGCCGGATCGCCCGGATCGGTGCGGCGCACCCGATTGGTATCGGTCGGCATGCTCTTCACCTTCTTGGCCACCGACTCTTCCGATTCGCGCAGGGTAATGGTGTTGTGATACGACTTGGACATCTTCTGGCCGTCCAGACCGGGCATCTTCGATTCCGGCGTCAGCAGATAGCCCGGCTCGACCAAGATCATCTTGCCCGAACCTTCCAGGTAGCCGAACAGGCGCTCGCGGTCGAGTGCCGACAGGTGCTGGATTTCGTTCAACAAGGCCTTGCCCTGCTCCAGCGCTTCCTTGTCGCCGTTCTGGACGAAACCGGTACGCAGCTCTTCATAGAGGCGCGCCTTCTTGCTGCCCAGTTTCTTGACGGCCTCGCGGGCCTTTTCCTCGAAGCCCGGCTCGCGGCCGTACATGTGGTTGAAGCGGCGCGCCAACTCACGGGTGAATTCGACGTGCGGAATCTGGTCCTCGCCCACCGGCACCTTGTCGGCACGGTAGATCAGGATGTCGGCGCTCATCAGCAGCGGATAGCCGAGGAAGCCGTAGGTGGTCAGGTCCTTGCCGGCCAGTTTTTCCTGCTGGTCCTTGTAGGTCGGCACGCGCTCCAGCCAGCCCAGCGGGGTCATCATCGACATCAGCAGATGCAGTTCGGCATGCTCCGGCACGCGCGACTGGATGAACAATGTAGCCAGATTGGGATCGACACCGGAAGCCAACCAGTCGATGACCATGTCCCAGGTCGCCTTCTCGATGGTCTGTGGATTGTCGTAATTGGTGGTCAGCGCATGCCAGTCGGCGACAAAGAACAGGCAGGGGTATTCGTGCTGGAGTTTGACCCAGTTCTTCAAAACCCCGTGGTAATGGCCAAGGTGCAACGCCCCGGTGGGACGCATGCCGGAAAGGACACGTTCAGCGTACATAGTCGATCAGTTAAAGCCCAAAAATGGTTGCGATGGCGCCCGCCGACAATTCGACCAGCGGGGTCATGACGGCGCCGAGGATACCGGTGAAGAGCAACAGCAGCAAAATCGGAAAGCCCCAGCGTTCGAGCTGGGCGAACTGCCAGGCCAGGCGATGCGGCAACAGGCTGACGGCGATGCGCCCGCCATCGAGCGGCGGTAGCGGGAAGAGATTGAGCACCATCAACACGCAGTTGATGATGAGGCCGGCCTTGCCCATCAGCGCCAGCGGCGTACTGAAGAAAGGCGGCAACAGCCAGGACAGCTTGTACATCAGCGCCCAGAAGCAGGCCATGGCCAGATTGGCCAAGGGGCCGGCCGCAGCAACCCACAGCATGTCCTGCTTCGGCTTGCGCAGCCGCGAAAAATCCACCGGCACCGGCTTGGCGTAGCCGAACAGGAAGTTGCCGCCGGAAAAAACCAGGATCAGTATCGGAATCAGGATCGTGCCCACTGGATCGATATGGCGCAGCGGGTTGAGGCTGATGCGCCCCATCATCCATGCCGTGTTGTCGCCGAAATGGCGCGCCGCATAGCCGTGCGCCGCCTCGTGCAAGGTGATCGCGAAGATCACCGGCAAGGCGTTGATGGCAATGGCCTGGATGACGGCGTTGATGTCGAACATGGCTCAGTCGAATCCGAAAGGTTCAAGCGGCCCCTTGCCGGCGCGCACCAGTTCCGGCGAACTGCCGGTCAGGTCGACCACCGTGGTCGGCTCGGTGCCGCAATGGCCGCCATCGAGAATCCAGTCGATCTGGTCCTCCAGGCGATCCTGGATTTCCCAGCCTTCAGTCAGTGGCAGGTCGTCGCCCGGCAGTTGCAGCGTCGTGGTCAGCAGCGGCTCGTTCAGCTCCCCAAGCAGCGCCAGCGCCACCGGGTGATCCGGCACGCGGACGCCGATGGTCTTGCGCTTCGGGTGCAACACGCGGCGCGGCAATTCCTTGGAGCCTTCGAGGATAAAAACGTAGCTCCCCGGCGTCGTCGCCTTGAGCAAACGGTATTGCGCATTGTCGACGCGGGCATAGGTGGCGATTTCGGAAAGATCGCGCACCATCAGGGTCAGGTGATGCCGGTCGTCGATCTGGCGGATCAGGCGGATGCGATCGAGCGCATCCTTGTCGCCGACGCGGCAACCGAGGGCATAACAGGAGTCGGTCGGGAAGGCGACGATGGCGCCCTCGCGGATGAATTCGGCCGCCTGCGTCAGCAAACGCTGCTGCGGTGTTTCGGGATGGATTTGGACGACGCGGGCCATGGATCAGACAATCAGACGCCAGACCGGTTTGAGGTCTTCTGGCAGGGATGGAAGTCGGCCCAGGTCGACATAACTTTCTTCCGGGCCATGAAAATCGGAACCGCGCGAGGCGTGAAAACCGTAGTGACGCGCCAGGCGGGCAAAGTGCAGGACGTGATCGTTCGAATGGCTGCCACAAGTCACTTCGATGCCGCGACCGCCGATATCCTTGAATTCCTCAAGGAAACGGCGGGTTTCCTGGCCGGACATCTTGTAACGGCCCGGATGCGCCACCACGGCCACGCCTCCGGCCGCTTCGATCCAGCCCACCGCTTCTTCCAGCGTCGCCCAGCGATGATCGACGTAACCCGGCTTACCCGGCGTCAGATAATGCTGAAAGATGCCCGGCACGTCGCGAGAAATACCAATGGAGACCATGTAACGAGCAAAATGGGCACGTGAAATCAGGCTGGGGTTGGCGGCGTAGCCCATGGCCCCTTCGAACACCCCGGGAATGCCGATGGCGGCGAGCGCATCGCCCATGCGCTTGGCCCGCTCGACGCGGCCGCTACGCAGATGCTCCAGACCGTCGACCAGCGCCGGATGCTTGGGATCGAAACCGAGGCCAACGATATGGATTGGCGTTTCTTTCCACTCGATGGAAATCTCGACACCCGGCACGAACTTCATGCCGCATTCGGCGGCCGTCTGGGCCGCCTCTTCCAGACCGCCAATATCGTCGTGATCGGTCAGCGCCCACCAATCCACTCCATTGCCGGCGGCGCGCCGGGCGACTTCCTGCGGCGGCAACAGGCCGTCGGAAACCGATGAATGGCAGTGGAAATCGAAATTGGCAGGCGTCACAGGGTATCTGTTTGGGGCAAACGATGAGTTTAACATGAAGGAGCCACCTCCCTCCCGATGGCTTGTGCAATGCGGCAGGTTGATCAGACAACGCCATCCCGCTATAGTGCCTCCCGTTCCGTGGGAGAGCGCAGGACGGAAAGACTTCCGTTGCTGCCGCCGAAGGCGCAATTTCACCCGAAAACGCTCAGGCAAAAGGACCGCGGAATGAGGCCAGGCCGTTTGCGCATTGGCAGCGAGACGCGAAGACAAGCCGCAGACAGTGCAACCAGCACAGCAAGGCGCAGTCGACGCCCAACGGAAGTCCCCTTGGGGGACAAAGTATCGCTGGCAATGCGCAAACGGCCCCCTGAAACTCTGGAGAGCGGCGTTAACAGCGCCCACCGATGGGGCAAATCTCTCAGGTATCGAGGACAGAGGGGTGAAACGCAAGACGCGAGTTTTACGTTTCACCCCTTTTCCGTTTCTAGAACTGACGTTAAAAAACGTCTGCAAAGGATTGATATGCTGAAGAAAACGGTTTTGAATGCTGCACACCGTGCGCTCAACGCCCGGATGGTGGATTTCGGTGGCTGGGACATGCCGGTCAACTACGGCTCCCAGATCGAGGAACACCACGCCGTGCGTAACGATTGCGGCATGTTCGACGTGTCGCACATGTGCCCGGTCGATCTGGTCGGCGCCGATTGCCGCCCCTTCCTCTCCCGCCTCGTCGCCAACGATGTCGCCAAGCTCACCGTCTCCGGCAAGGCGCTCTACTCCGCCATGCTCAACGAAGCTGGCGGCGTCATCGACGACCTGATCATCTACTTCCTGACCGACACCCGCTTCCGCATCGTGGTCAATGCCGGCACCGCCGAGAAGGATCTGGCCTGGATGCAGGCCAAGGCCGCCGAATGGAAGATGGACGTCACCATCACCCAGCGCCGCGATGGTGACAACGCCCTCGGCATCATCGCCGTGCAAGGCCCGAACGCCCGCGCCAAGGTCTGGTCTGTGCTGCCGCAGGCCAAGGCCGCGACCGAAGGTCTGAAGGCCTTCTTCGCCGCTGAAGTCGACCAATACTTCATCGCCAGCACCGGTTACACCGGCGAAGACGGCTACGAAATCATGCTGCCGGCCGGCGAGGCTGAAAGCCTGTGGAACAAGCTGAAGGATGCCGGCGTCGCCCCCTGCGGCCTCGGTGCCCGCGACACGCTTCGCCTCGAAGCCGGCATGAACCTCTACGGCCAGGACATGGACGAAACCGTGTCGCCGCTCGACGCCGGCCTGGCCTGGACCGTCGCCATGAAGGACGAGCGCGATTTCGTCGGCCGTCCCGCGTTGGCTGCCAACGGCCAGCAAAAACAGTTCCTTGGCCTGATCCTGCTCGACAAGGGCGTACTGCGCGGCCATCAGAAGGTCGTCACCGCCCAGGGCGAAGGCGAAATCACCTCCGGCTCCTTCTCGCCGACGCTGCAGCAATCCATCGCGCTGGCCCGCCTGCCCATGGGCGTGCAGATCGGCGACGAAGTGCAGGTCGATATCCGCGGCAAGCTGCTCAAGGCCAAGGTCACCAAACCCGTCTTTGCCCGCAACGGCAAGGCTGTTCAATAAATACCCCACTATCAGGAGAAAACCATGTCGAACGTCCCGTCCAACCTCAAGTACGCCGCCTCCCACGAGTGGGTTCTGAAGAACGCCGATGGCTCCGTCACCGTCGGTATCACCGACCACGCGCAGGAAGCCCTGGGTGACCTCGTTTTCGTCGAACTGCCGGAAGTCGGCGCCCATTACGCCAAGGACAAGGAAATCGCCGTCGTTGAATCGGTCAAGGCCGCGGCCGACGTCTACGCCCCGATCGGCGGCACCGTCACCGAAGTGAACCAGGCCGCCGCCGACGCGCCGGAATCGGTCAATGCCGACGCCTATACCGCCTGGCTGTTCAAGATGACCCCGGACAACATGGCCGACGTCGACGCCCTGCTCGACGCCGCTGCCTACCAGGCCGTTGCCGACGCCGCCTAACCAGTTTGATTTTTGCCTCAAAAGCCCGGTGCACCGCAGCAGTGCCGGGCTTTTGCCTTGATATCCCCGCATTCCGTTCCATCCCACTCGCGAGATCGAACCCGACATGAGCAACCTGCCCCTCTCCGCCCTTGAACAGCACGACGAGTTCATCGGCCGCCACATCGGCCCCTGCGCCACCGAAATGAGCCAGATGCTGGCCGATATCGGCGCCTCCAGCCTCGACCAGCTGATCGACCAGACCGTTCCCGCCGCCATCCGCCTGCCGGCCGACCTGCCGCTCGCCGCGCCCAAGCGCGAACACGAAGCGCTGGCCGACCTGAAGGCCATCGCCGGCAAGAACACCATCCAGAAGTCCTGCATCGGCATGGGCTATTACGACACCCTGACGCCCAAGGTCATCCTGCGCAACGTCATGGAAAACCCCGGCTGGTACACCGCCTACACGCCCTACCAGGCCGAAATCGCCCAGGGCCGCCTGGAGGCGCTGATGAACTTCCAGCAGATGGTCGTCGACCTGACCGGCCTGGAAATCGCCAACGCCTCGCTGCTCGACGAAGCCACCGCCGCCGCCGAAGCCATGACCATGGCCCGCCGCGCCTCCAAGTCCAAGTCGAACCGCTTTTTGGTGGACTCCAACTGCTTCCCGCAGACCATCGACGTGGTCAAGACCCGCGCCGGCTATTTCGGTTTCGAGCTGGTCATCGGCAGCCTTGACGACAACAAGGACGGCGAATTCTTCGGCGCCCTGCTGCAATACCCGGGCGACAATGGCGAAGTGCGTGACCTGACCGACCTGATCGCCGGCCTCAAGGCCAAGGGCGCCTGTGTCGCCGTCGCCACCGACCTGATGGCACTGGTGCTGCTCAAGTCGCCGGGCGCCATGGGCGCCGACATCGCCCTCGGCTCCAGCCAGCGCTTCGGTATCCCGATGGGCTTCGGCGGCCCGCACGCCGCCTTCTTCGCCACCCGCGAAGCCAACGTCCGTTCCATGCCGGGTCGCATCATCGGCCTGTCCAAGGATGCCCGCGGCAACACCGCCTATCGCATGGCACTGCAGACGCGCGAACAGCACATCCGCCGCGAGAAGGCCAACTCCAACATCTGCACCTCGCAGGTGCTGCTCGCCAACATGGCCGGCATGTACGCCGTCTATCACGGCGCCGAAGGCCTGAAGACCATCGCCACGCGCATCCACCGCCTGACCGCCATCCTGGCCGAAGGCCTCAAGCGCGCCGGCGTCAAGCTGCTCACCGGCCAGTTCTACGACACCCTGCACTTCGACCTCGGTGCCCACGGCGAAACCGTCTATCGTGACGCTCTGGCCGCCGGCTACAACCTGCGTCACGTCGGCGCCGGCGTGCTTGGCGTCTCCTTCGACGAAACCACCACCCGCCAGGACGTGGTCACGCTGTTCAAGCTAATCGCCAAGACCACGCTCGACATCGACAGCCTCGACGCCCAGGTCGCCGGCCTGCCGAACGCCCTGCTGCGCGCCGATGCCGTGCTCACCCACCCGGTGTTCAACACGCACCACACCGAGCACGAAATGCTGCGCTACCTCAAGTCGCTGCAGAACAAGGATCTGGCACTCGACCACTCGATGATCTCGCTCGGCTCCTGCACCATGAAGCTGAACGCCACCAGCGAGATGATCCCGGTCACCTGGCCGGAATTCGGCGGCATCCACCCGTTCGCCCCGCGCGATCAGGTGCAGGGCTACCACGAGATGGTCGGTAGCCTGACCGAATGGCTGAAGACCGTCACCGGCTTCGACGCCATCTGCATGCAGCCGAACTCCGGCGCGCAGGGCGAATACGCCGGCCTGGTGGCGATTGCCCGCTACCACACCAGCCGTGGCGAAGGCCACCGCAAGGTTTGCCTGATTCCGAAGTCGGCGCACGGCACCAACCCCGCCACGGCCCAGATGTGCAACATGCAGGTCGTCGTCGTGAATTGCGACGACAACGGCAACGTCGATGTCGCCGACCTCAAGGCCAAGGCCGAAGAGCACAAGGACGACCTGGCCTGCCTGATGATCACCTACCCGTCGACGCACGGCGTCTTCGAAGAGGCGATCATGGAAATCTGCGCCATCGTGCATGCCAACGGCGGCCAGGTTTACATGGACGGCGCCAACCTCAACGCCCAGGTCGGCCTGACCTCGCCGGGCTTCATCGGCGCCGATGTCAGCCACATGAACCTGCACAAGACCTTCGCCATCCCGCACGGCGGCGGCGGACCGGGCATGGGCCCGATCGGCCTCAAGGCCCATCTGGCCCCGTTCATGGCCGACCACGTGGTCGCTGCCACCGGCGACGACAATCGCGTCAACAAGGGCCAGGGCGCCGTTTCCGCTGCCCAGTTCGGTTCGGCCTCGATCCTGCCGATTTCCTGGATGTACCTCGCCATGCTGGGCGGCGAAGGCGTCAAGAAGGCCACGCAAGTCGCCATCCTCAACGCCAACTACGTCGCCAACAAGCTGAAGGATCACTACCCGGTGCTCTACGTCGGCAAGAACGGCCGCGTCGCGCACGAGTGCATCCTCGACATCCGTCCGATCAAGGCTGCCACCGGCATCGCCGAAATCGACATCGCCAAGCGCCTGATGGACTACGGCTTCCACGCCCCGACGGTGTCCTTCCCGGTGGCCGGCACCATCATGGTCGAGCCGACCGAGTCGGAATCCAAGGCCGAGTTGGATCGCTTCATCGCTGCGATGATTGCCATCCGCAACGAAATCCACCGCATCGAGAAGGGCGAACTACCTGCCGACAACAACCCGCTGAAGAATGCCCCGCATTCGCAGGCGGACGTCATCGAAGGCGAATGGACGCGTCCCTACAGCCGCGAAGAAGCCGTCTTCCCGCTGGCCTGGGTCAAGGCCAACAAGTTCTGGCCGAGCGTCAATCGCATCGACGATGTGTATGGCGACCGCAACCTGAACTGCGCCTGCCCGCCGATGGAAGCCTACGCCAGCTAATGGCCGACTTCTCGGCAATCGCCAAGTGGCCTAACGTTCCCGCCTGTTACGAGTGGCTCTCGCTCGACCGGCGCGGGGACTGGCGGCTGCAAGGCGAGCGCGTCACGCACCGCGGCCTGATCGACTTCCTGAACAAGCAGTACGCTTCGGATGAGTCAGGCCGCTGGTTCGTGCAAAACGGGCCGCAGCGCGTCTATGTCGACCTCGCCTGCACCCCGTGGATCTTCCGGCGCGAAGGCGATGCCTTCGTCAGCCACACCGGCCAGCCGGCCGGCGATATCAAAGCGATCTATCTCGACCCCGAAGGCAACCTGCTGATCGAGGCCCAACTCGGCATCGGCCTGCTCGACGACCGCGACCTTGCCCCCCTGCTTGGCGAATGCGTCGATGCCCACGGCCAGCCCGCCGAAGAAACCGCCTTCGCCGCCCTGCTCGAAGGTCAAAATGGCGACGTTTTCTGGCGCGGCCATGCCCTGCAGCCCACTGCTGCGGTGCACCTCGAAATAAGCCATAAATTCATCCGCCAGCCGCGGCCGTAAGCCCCCCCCAGCAAAACCAGGACGACAAAAAAGCCGTCGATCCCCAACCAACGGAAATCAGACGGCCATCTTGTGCAGCCCGCGCCGGCGGGCAAAAATCGCGCCTTACTCGTCGCCGGTATCCGCCGAACAAACGCCCAGTGGCGACAGGCTGGCCAGCTTGCCGAAGGGCGCAGCTTTGCGGGCGATACGACGGGCGTCTGCCACCGGAATGGGCGAGCCGCGATGAATGTGAATGGAAACCGGGCGCCCAGTTTTCGGATGAACTTGGGCGACCCAGTGATTGCAAACGATGCCTTCGTGAGTTTCGGGTGCCATAAACCACTCCATGAGTTGAGGCTCGATTTTCTGTCATGGCATGGCAACTGTCTGTACTAAAACGTAACCAAACGTGACCCGAAAAGCCAACCGGCGCAGACTCGGGAAAACCACACTAGCGCCGCCCCGCCAAAGCCCGGAAAATCCGCCCACTCGACCGCCTAAAATGGCGGCGCCAAACCCAACGAACCCGACCGCACAAGAAACCCCATGACGCTCACCGAAGCCCTGCTCGTCGCCCTCGGCGCCTTTTTCGCCGGCGGCATGAACGCCATCGCCGGCGGCGGCACCTTCTTCTCATTCCCCGCCATGCTCGCGGCCGGCGTGCCGCCGGTCACGGCCAACGCCAGCAACTCCGTCGCCCTGTGGCCGGCCAGCCTCTCCAGCGCCTGGGCCTACCGCAAGGAAGCCATGCGCCACGGCCGCTGGGCCGTCATTTTGGTCATCGTGTCGCTGATCGGCGGCCTGACCGGTGGCCTGCTGCTGCTCGCCACCTCGAATGCCGCCTTCTCCAAGCTGATCCCCTGGCTGCTGCTCGTCGCCACCAGCCTCTTTGCCTTCAGCGCCCAGGTCAGCCGTCTGGTCGCCTGGAGCAAGCGCCGCCTCGGCGCGAAAGTCAGCGAAGGCCCGCGCACCAGCGTGGGCGGCGTGCTCTTCCAGCTCGCCGTCGCCATCTACGGCGGCTTCTTCGGCGCCGGCATGGGCATCCTCACGCTCGCTGCACTCTCCATCCAGGGCTACGAAGACATGCAGGAACTCAACGCCCTGAAGAACCTCACCTCGGCGGTCAACTACACCATCGCCGCCGTCACCTTCATCGTCGTTGGCGCCATCAGCTGGCCGCACACCCTGGTCGCCCTCGCCACCGCCACCGTCGGCGGCATGGCCGGCGCCGCCGTCGCCAAGCGCATGCCGGCGATCTGGCTACGCCGCTTCGTCATCGCCGTCGGGGCGACGCTGACGGTGATTTATTTTGGGAAGAGTTATTGAGGGCTGCTATTACCCCTAAACAGCCTGATGACATATGTGATAAATCTGACTGGTGATGGATCACAAAGCAGCCCCAAGCCCAGCGCCCCTCTTTGCCTTCACCACCCACTTCAACAGGGTTTCGTACAAGTTTTCCGGCACTACCGGCTTGGTGAGGAAATCGTTCATGCCGGCATTGTGGCAAGCTTCGCGATCCTCACGGAAAACGTTCGCCGTCATGGCGATAATGGGTAATGACTCACGGCCTGGCAATTGTCTGATGGCTTGGGTAGCCTCCACGCCGCCCATGACGGGCATCTGCATGTCCATCAGAATCAGGTCGTATGTGTTCTGGGTAACGAGATTCACTGCCTCGCGGCCATCGTCGGCCACACTGACCTGCCAGCCAATGTCCTCAAGCATGTAGCGCGTTACTTCCTGGTTGATCGGCTCATCCTCCACCAGCAGCAGACGAATGTGACCATAGTCCCGTTTGAGAACCGCTGCCGCACTCAGTGTGCCTGTCGTTTCGTTAGATAGACTCTCTTCAGTTTCTTGCAACAATCGGCCTCGGTGCTTAAGCAGTGCTTCGTGTAGCAAGGAGGCGGAAATTGGCTTGAGCAGAACTTCGGCAAATCCAACCTGCGGCGCTTCTTCAAGGATGGCTTCGTCCCCTGATGCGGTCACCAGCCAGGCCATCGGTTGCCGGGTCAGGCGAGTGGCGCGCAGAATGGCGAGCGTCTCAAAGCCGTCCATCTCCGGCATCAGCATGTCGATTAGCAGCAGTTCATAAGGATTGCCTTCCTCGTCGGCGACCTTCACCATCCGCAGGGCTTCTGCGCCCGAGGCTGCGCTGTTGCATTCGAGCCCGTTGACACGCAGCAACTGGCTGTGGACAAGGCGACTGACTGGCGTGTCATCTATCACCAGTGCCCGTTTGCGCTCCAGCGAGTTGATCAGGTAGCGGCCGTCTTTGGCGCCGACGACATCGAGGCGTGCTGTCATCCAGAAGGTGCTGCCCACGCCCTGTGTACTCTCGGCACCGACATCGCCACCCATCAACTCGGCGAGGCGCTTAGTAATGGCCAGCCCGAGCCCAGTGCCGCCGTACTTGCGGGTCGTGCTGTTATCAGCCTGTTCGAATGAATGGAACAAGCGATCCATAGCCTCTGGCGGAATACCGATGCCGGTATCCTGGACTTCGAAGCGGATTTGGAGGTCGTCGTCGGATTTTTCTAAGACGCGAGCGCGCAGGGTGATGGTACCGCGCTCGGTGAATTTGATGGCGTTGCCAAGGTAGTTGAGGATGGCCTGGCTCAAGCGCGTGATGTCGCCATTGACGATGCCCATGTTTGGTTCGGCATCAATTACCAGTTCGAGATGCTTGTCATGGATGCGGTCGATCACCATGTCGCTGATTCGCGGAAGCACGGTATCGAGGTCGAAGTTCGTCTTCTCGAGGACGACCTTGTCTGCTTCGATCTTGGAGATGTCGAGGATGTCATTGATGACACCCAGCAAGTGCTCGGCCGCGGCGGCGATCTTGCCCAACTTGTCCATCTGGTCTGGCTCATTGATCTTACGGCGCAGGATATGCGTCAGGCCGATGATGGCATTCATCGGCGTGCGGATCTCGTGGCTCATATTGGCCAGGAAGCGGCTCTTGGCAAGATTTGCGGTTTCGGCAACTTCCTTGGCGGAGTTGAGTTCAGCTGTGCGCTGTTCGACGAGTTGTTCGAGATGTTCGCGGTGACAGGTCAGTTCGTCCTCGACCTGCTTCTGCGCGGTAATGTCGTCGTAAATGCCGAGCACACCGATGGTTTCTCCAGCAGAATTGCGCAACGGTACTTTCGAGGTGCGCAACCAGATTGTTTTGCCATCCGGTGTAGTCTGTGGTTCCTCATAATTCAATGTCGACTGACCTGAATCCATTACCCTCCGGTCATCAGCACGGTATAGCTCTGCCTGAGCGGCCCAGCCCATCGCATGGTCGTCCTTACCTAGCAACTCTTCGGGAAGATGCTTGCCGGCATCCTTCGCAAAGGGAGGGTTGCAGCCGAGGTAACGTAGTTCGCGATCCTTCCAGAACACGCGCATCGGCAAGTTGTTGATGATGGTCTGCAACAGCAGATGCGATTCGCGCAAGTTTTCGGTCCCCTCGCGCACTAGTCGGCGCAACACCTGGGCAACCGCCAAGACTGACACAACAGTGGTGACCAGCCCCCCGAGTACCCATATCACCCATGAAGGAAGTGCCGTAGAGGCTGGTTCGGCTATCCATTTTTCTAGGATCGAGAAATACGGCGAATTCTCAGATGACTTCCAAACCTCCAGATGACGATCAATTGCCACCAGCAGGTCGTCATTGGCACCTGCAGGTGCTGCAAAGTAGAGTCGTGACGGCTGGAACAACAGCGAGGAGGATATAAGGTGATATCGATCGGCATTTTCTTCACCGAAGTGCTTATTGGCGGCGACCACATCGGCCTTTCCTTCCGAGACCAAGGTGAATCCCTCGGCGTAGGACTGCACTGGTACAAATACAGCGGAAACACCAAAATCCTCAAGCAGTTTCCGTAAGTATTCATCTTGAGTTGATCCATTGAGTACCGCGACCTTCTTGTTTTTGAGATCCAGTACCGATTCGATATGTGTTTCCTTGCGTACATAGACTGCCGACCAGCTGTTCAGGGCAGGTATCGCATGAAAGCCATATTTTCGGGATCTCTCCGAAGTTAAGGCCACATCAGGGAGTAAGTCGATTTGCTTAGCTTCCAAGGCCTGCAAGCATTCCTGCCATTCGCACGGTACCGCTCGAAGCGTCCATTTCTCTTGTCGTGCAATCTCGCCAAGAAGATCACCGAAAATCCCACTTGGACGTTGATCGACACTGAGGGTGATTTTGGGTGGGTTTTCGTAGATGCCAACTCGGACTTCGCGTGCATCTGCCATCGCAGGAATCGACAGCATGGAGCCAAACAGGAAAACAACCGCCCCACTCAGGAGGGGCAATCGTGAAATGGCAGTGTGAAAAACTGTGGGGACTCGGTGCATGAATGAATGCTAACAAACCATCTGGAGTATTGCATTACGAGCGCTGAATTTGCTTTGATCAGAGAGCGATGCTCCCAAAATAGGGCGTCGGCTTTAGGTTCGTTGTTGACCTTGGAAGCCAACAGGCGAACTACCGCTTTTGGCCGGTAGTAGCCATATAAATAAATCACTACTGCGGTGCACACAGCAAAAAGGCCAAAAACCAAACCTTCCCCCTGGCACCCTTGTTGCCTCCTCCCTCCTGAAGCCCCCGTTTTGTCCGATTCGCTACAGGAGTTCACCTTGGATGCCGCTACCGCCACTCGCTGGGCTGAGGCCAGCTTGATCGATCCGGTGCATGTCGATTGCACGACGACGGTGATGCTCAAGATTCTCGATGGCAAGTGCAAGATGAGCAGCGAGGACAAGGCGGTGATTCCGGTGATCTACGCCGTGGCTCGGATGCGACCGGGGAAACTGATGGGGGCGGAGTATCACTCGCTGATCGAACAGGCGCAGGCGGGCATGGACGAGGCGATGACGATGTTCGTCTATGAGAAGCGCCTGCTGGCCGAGACGATGATTTCGCGGCCGGTGATGAAGGCTTACAAGGCCTGGTTACGTGAAAACGGCGTACTAGCCCGGAGCCTCGGCACGGGGGATTAGCCGGGATAGCTCATTTGAATCCAAGGTATTCCCGCCTCGACAAGCCAGCGTATCGGCCCGTAACAATCAGTTCGATGAATCCGCTACTTCATCGAAATAGTAGGTCAGGCGCTTACGCGGAGCGAGGTAGGCGAGTTCCTGCGGAGTCAATTGCGAGGGCCGCAAATTGCGCACGATATTCAGATCGGGATCGTCACCTAGGTTGATGAGCAACGCTTCATCACGCGGAATCGCCGGATCGTGCAACAACACTGTTGGCTTCAATGGCTGTTCGACATTGACCGAGAAGACCATTGCCGTCATGTCGTTCGACAGACGAACCAGAGAACCCGGTGGATAGACCCCCATCGTACGAATGAAGGTGGACAGGAACTGGATATCGAAATGGGTGCGGTTCTTGACAAACATGTGAGCCAGCGCTTCGTAAGGCGTCAATGCATGGTTGGGGTGAGCATGGTTGCACAGGTCGTCAAAGGTGTTGGCGATAGCGATGATGCGAGCCAGTCGTGAAATTTGGTCACCCCCAACCCGATCAGGAAAGCCGCTACCGTCGATGTTTTCGTGATGTTGCTTAATCGCCATGACTACAGCCTCCACACAACCGATATCACTGGCGATCTGCGACCCGTAGTCGGCGTGTTTCTGCCAGAGCCGCAGTTCATCTCCGGCCAGCTCTTCCTGGTAGGCATGCAATCGGGATGGTAGACGCACCTTGCCTACATCGTGCAAGACAGCTGCTTGGCCAAGATGACGCATCTCCTCGTCGGTCAAGCCAAGCTCGCGCCCGAGCACCATCGCCATGACCGATACGTTCACACCATGGAGTTGTTCATCAACGTGGTTCTGGCGATCCCCCACCACGGTCAACGCCACATCGCGCTCGGTCAGCAGCGAAGCCATCATGTAATCGCTGAATATCTCGAGCCGACGTTTGCCATCACTCGCATCCTTGAACAGGGCGCGATTGAGATCACGGACTGTATCCGCCGCTTCGGTAAAGCGCTGCTCACAGCGAACAAAGGCTTCGCGTTGCCGCTGAATCTGAACCAGACGCTCCTGCTTTTCCGGACGAGGCGTATTGGCTACCCCATCGACAGCCATTGCTTCCGCTGACAATGAGGCGGCTTCGGCAGCCAGCGGGTGACGAGACAAATGAGAGTCACCCTGGGGTTCAGCCCCCCCCTTGAGTGGGTTACGATCAAGGCGTTCGCCAAGATCGAACGGCTCCGCCGCCTTCCAGACCTCGCGCCGCTTGACTTCACTGGGCTGCTGACCGTGAATTTGATGATGACGCCTGGTCGTTTGGTGCCTGGCCGAGGCATCGGCAACAGAGGTTTCCGACAAAGCCGACTCCTCGCCATCCGGCGGGTCACTACGCGATGGCGAAACCAAGATGGTGCGTAACCCTAGCCCGCGTATCGTTTCCAGCTGGTCTAGACTGCGAACCCTGAACGAATTAGTCGAGAACGGGTGATTTAGCCAGTTTGTCTCAAGCCGGACGAACAAACCCAAACGAAGCCGGCTGATCGGCCATCGTTCGAAGTCATCTTCGTTACCGGGTTCTACCATCTCGCTAGATCACCAATAAAAATAAATCTATCTGAATCGACAAGTTCCTATAATGGACTGACACCGATGAGCGAGCAAGTTCCATGAATAGTCTGATGACCAATCTGCCTAGCACGCCCAGAACGCTGCTGCTTGTCGACGATGAGGAGAGCATTCTGTCGTCCCTGCGGCGCATGCTTCGTCGCGACGGCTATCAAATCGTTACCGCGACCAGTGGCGACGAAGGACTCAAACGACTGGCCGAAGCACCGGTCGGCGTCATCCTCTCTGACCAACGTATGCCTGGCATGACAGGCACGGAGTTCCTGAGCATCGTCAAGGAAAGCTATCCAGAAACCATTCGCATGGTCCTCTCGGGCTATACCGATATCAACTCCATTACAGAGGCGATTAACCGTGGGGCCATCTACAAATTCCTGACCAAGCCCTGGGACGACGAACTGCTGCGCGGCCATATCGCCGAGGCCTTCCAACGT
This sequence comes from Azonexus sp. IMCC34839, assembly GCF_047047955.1. GTDB lineage: Bacteria > Pseudomonadota > Gammaproteobacteria > Burkholderiales > Rhodocyclaceae > Azonexus. The sequence goes on from NZ_CP150631.1 coordinate 854,432, forward strand.
TATGAAATGAAGCAGGAAAATCATCGGCTGGCGGCAATCAACCAAGCGATGGTTGATGCAATCAGCGACATCGTCTTACTGGTCAGCATGCCAAGTGGCCAGATCCTCTCGGGCAATCGAGCAGCCAGCGAGAGTCTCGGCTATTTGGCCGAGGAACTCACCGCACTCAACATTAGCGAAATAGAGGTGATGCCACAGGACATGTTTTACTGGGAGGAGATGGCCCGGGAGAGCTTCCGCCCCATCAGCCACGTGGAAACCGAGTTCCGCACTCGCCATATGGGCCAAATACCTGTGGCGAAATCCACTGCGCTGGCGGGAATCGGCAGCGACAAGGTGATTATCGTCATCGCCCAGGATCTGAGCAAGCAACGCAATACGGAGCACCAACTGGCCTCGGCCAATGCCCAGTTAGCGTCCATTTTTGAGGCAACCGTCGAAGGGCTGCTGGTCATCGGCAACGATGACCAGTTGCTCGGCATGAATCACCGCTTCGCCCAAGTCTGGAATCTCGACCAATCGCAGGCTAGTTCCGGCAAGGCATTGCTAACCCAACTCGGCAAATACTGCCAGGAACCAGAAGAAAGTGTTCTTTCTCTACTTGACGCGCTATCCGACTCCATAGGCAGGCATAACGGCCTGCTCCACCGGGATAATGGACAATGCATCGCCTGGGCAAAGCGGCCACAAATGGTACGGGGCTTGGCTGCCGGCCAGGTATTCAGTTTCTTCCCGCTCCTCGCGGCGGCCGACAAAATGCCACTACTACTCGACTGATTCAGGGAATTAACTACTCTGTGTTAAGGCTGAGACGGGCAGCCAAATCCGGAAACAGGTCCCCTCGCCCGGTGTACTCCGCACATCGATGCGCCCATGGTGCTTCTTGACGACGATATCGTAAGAAATGGACAGCCCGAGCCCTGTTCCCTTGCCAATTGGCTTGGTCGTGTAGAAGGGCTCAAAAATCCGGTGACGCACTTCCTCGCTCATGCCACGCCCGCTGTCCTCCACCTCGAACCAGACATGATCGTTCTCGCTGCGAGAGCGAACAGTGATCCGACCATGCTCCTCGATCGATTGTGCCGCGTTGACCAGTAGATTCATGAACACCTGGTTGATCTGCGCTGGCACACAATCCACAAGAGGAATCTGGCCATAATCCCGCACTACGTCAGCCTTGTATTTCAGCTCGTTCCAGACAACATTCAAGGTGCTTTCCATGGCTGCATTGAGATCGGCACGCTGCCGGTCAACCTGGTCAACATGCGAGAAATCCTTGAGATCCTGCACGATCTTAGTGACGCGAGCCAGACCATCCTGTGACTCGGCAAGGAGTTGCGGTAAATCCTCTCGCAAAAAATCGAGGTCGGCCGCCTTAATCACCGCATCGAGTTCGCTTCGGCTGCCACCTGCCACATGTACCTCGTAGGCCTGGATAACCTCTAGCAGACGCGCCGAGTATTTCTGCAGTGTCCCCAGATTCGAATTAACGAAGCCGACGGGATTGTTGATTTCGTGGGCAACACCAGCCGCCAGCTGGCCAATGGCCGCCATTTTTTCGGATTGGAGCAGTTGCTGCTGCGCATCTTCGATCTTGCGCAACAAGGCAGTCTGTTCATCATGCTCGGCGGCCAGTCGAGCATTAGCCTCCTCAAGCTCTCTCGTCCGTTCAGCGACCCGCGACTCGAGGTCCAGGTTGGCGCTGGCCAGGTTCCTATTCTGCTCGGACAACAGGCCATAGAGGCGTTGCAGAGCGTCCAACAAGACGGCCGTCCCGGTATCCCGATCTTCTATCTCACACACCAGTGCCTGCTCCGCTTCCATCCCCCCACGGATACGCTCGATCTGGCGGGCCATAGCCTGATCTTCGCCAAGAATATGCACAGTCAGCCAAGCACTCAAGAAGCCATGAAGTGTTTCTGCAGGATGACTCAATGCCGTCCGCGACTGCCAGAGGGAAACAACTTGGCCGACAAATTGCCGGTGGTTCGCCACATGCTTGTCTTTGTGGGCTGGCGCCACACCGACCTCCCCCATCAGGCGCTCCTCGTCGGCAAAATGTACGCGGCAATAGTCGGCCAAGGCATGAAACACCTCCTGTAGCGCTGGTCCGTCAAGGTCACTACCTTCTGCCAGAAGCCCCCCTAGATGATTGACCAGTTCGACCAATCGCTGATGCTGGGTATCGACCTGTGACAGCCCGGTCTCGAATTGTTTGTCCCAGACGAAAGCCTGCATTTTTTAGCCCTGTTTCAATTCCTCAAGGAGATCGGGATCAATCAGCACCGAGCCGTCCGGGCCCCAGTTCACCTTGGTAATTCCCGGCTCCTGGGTTTCGAGACGTTGGGCCTCGACGGTTTCGGGATCTACATCGCCCATTTCCATACGCACGAGATTCGCCAGTTGTCTGTTTTCCAGCATCAAATCGCGATTCGCCAGAGCCTGGCCGATAGCCGCGACCAATTCATAGTCGTTCCAGGGTTTGCCGATAAAACGATCAATGCCGACCTCATTGATCGCCAGGATTAGTGCATTCAAGTCGGCGTAGCCTGAAAGAATCAAGCGCGCCGCATCGGGCTGTATTTCCTTGATGGCCTTGAGTAGTTGTACGCCATCCATCCCCGGCATCCGGTAATCGCAGAGGATGAGTTCATAGGGCTCATGCTTGACGTACTCGAGGGCTTCGGCTGGTGTGGTGCACGTGGTCACCACCAAGGAGTAGTTGCGACCACCTCCACTGCAAGGCGCGACCCGCAACAGACGTACCAAGGCATTCAGAATGGATTGGTCGTCATCGACGATCAAAATGCGGCTCATGCTGTCTCCTGACGAATGTAGAGGGTGAGTTGTCGGCCTTCCGCGTTTTCCAGACGCAACAACTGGTTGATGATTTCTTGGGTCAGCGTACTGCCAGCAGCCAGCAGCAGGTAACCATCCGGGTGATACAGGTCGCGATTGAGCACCGCACCGGCTTTGGCGTGAGCCGGCCTTTCCGGCATTTCCAGAACCCGAGCTGCTCCCGATTCGGTCATGAGGGCGACAAACACATCAACCACGGCAGGATCGTATCGCTTTGCCCTGTTATCAACGATATAGGCCAGCGCCTCATCGGGCCGAAGGGGACGCTGTGCCAGTGTTCCCATCTGCAAGGCATCATAGTCGTTGGCTACTGCCAAGATGCGGCTGCCTTGCGGAATGCTCATCCCCTTCAGACCATCCGGATAGCCGCTGCCATCGAAGCACTCGTGATGATGTCGGACCAGGGTAGCTGCTTCGCTCAAGCGTGAAATGGCCATCAGGATATTCTGCCCGATGACGGGATGCTTCTTGACCATTGTCCGGCCGTCTGCAGTCAGGCTGTTGAACGGCTGTACAAGCAGTTCATCCGGCAAACCCAGCTTACCGATATCGTGAAGCAATCCAGCGAGAAGAATGTTCTGGATATCTGCGTCACCGACCTGCAGCCGCTTGGCTAGGCTTCTCGACATTTCGGCCACCCGACGTCCATGACCGGATAGCCTGCTCCCGGTCCGCCCAGCTCGCAACTCAATAATTCCTGAGAATACCTGCACGCTGGTCAGGAAATTTTTCTTCAGGTCGCTGTGAGCCTGTTCAAGCAGTGTCAGGGTTTGCCGCAGGTCTTGAGTACGCTCGCTGACTTTCTGCTCCAGGCTCGTATTGAGTACGCGTAACTCTTCGTTCTGCTGTTGCGTCAGGGTTAACAGGCGACGGTTCTCCGCCTCCAGGCGTTGGCGCTCAAGCGCCTCCCTGACGATGGTGACAATTTCGTTATCGTCCCATGGCTTTGCGATGTAGCGATAGATTTCGCCCTGGTTAATGGCCGCAACGGTCGAACTGATATCGGCATAACCGGTAAGCAGGACGCGCATTACCCCCGGCCAGCGTTCCCGTACGGCCTTCAGGAAGGTCGCACCGTCCATTTCCGGCATGCGCATGTCGGAGATGACCAGATCGACACGCTCGCCCTCCAGAAGCTCCAGTCCCTCCTGCCCACTCTCGGCAGTCAAAATTCGGTAGCCATGCGGACGGAAGAGGCGGCGCAGTGCCGACAGTATCCCCGGTTCGTCATCGACGAAGAGCAGTGTGGCAACGTTCTCGTTTGTCGTCATCAAGACGGCTCCTTAAAATCTGTTTCCACTCCGTTTGGCGCTGGATGGATGGGCAAGGTCACAGTAAAACAACTGCCCTTGCCTGCCTCGCTCCTAACGGCGAGTTCGCCCTGATGCCGCTCGACGATGCTGTAGGAAAGCGACAACCCCAGTCCGGTCCCCTTGCCCACCGGCTTGGTGGTGAAAAACGGCTCGAAGACACGGTTCAGATGCTCGGGCGGGATTCCCTTGCCGGTATCCTCGATCTCGATAGCTACGTGCTCTGCATCTTTCAAATAGGTCCGAATCGTGATCTTTCCTTGTTTCTCGATGGCGTGGCCGGCATTGACGAGAAGGTTCATGAACACCTGGTTTAGCTGAGAAATCAGGCAATACACCGGGGGAATGTCGCCATATTCCTTTTCAATCGTGCATTTGTACTTCAGTTCATTCCACACGATGTTGAGGGTGGAATCCAGACCCTGGTGCAAATCGGCTTCCTGCCACTCCTGTTCGCCGACTCGCGAGAAACTCTTCAAGTCGAGGACGATCTTGCGCAGACGTTCCAAACCATCCTTCGACTCTGTCATCAGGTCGAAAATATCCTTGCTGATGTAGTCCAGATCATGCTTTTGGCACAGGCGCATGGCTTCCGCCAACTGTATGGAAGGATCGCCCTCGCTTTCGGCGGCCTTGATAAAGGCTGCGATGATTTCCATCAGGTCACGCAAATAGGTATCCAGCGTACCAAGGTTGGAATAGACGAAACCAATCGGATTGTTCAACTCGTGTGCGACACCGGCTGCCAACTGCCCAATGGAAGCCATTTTTTCCGACTGCAATAGCTGGTTGTGCGCTTCTTCCAGCTTCTTGTTGAGTTGGCGCTGAGCCAAAAGGTTATCCGCCAGTGCCTGTTCCTGAGCCTTGCGGGCCGACAGATCACTGAGCGTTCCCACCGTAAGACCATCCGAGGCCTCGATGGTTTTGCTTCTCACCTCGACCCAGATCCAACGGCCGTCACGATGGCGTAAGCGGTAATCGCCAATTTCGTAGCTACCGAAACCGGGATGAGCAACTCGCTGGGCAACAGGTGCATCATCCGGATGCACCAGATCGAGGTAGCTGTCCAGCGCAACGCTATCCCACTCATAACCGAGCAGTGCCTGAACAGGCGTGGTAAAGCGCAAGACTGCTCCCTGAGCATCAAGCCGCCAGACGAGGAAGGCCGAAGACTCCAGGGCAATCTGCAACTGGTTCTCAAGCAGACGACTCTGCTCAAGCTGGTGCGCAATCTCTTCCTTGAGCGAGGCCTGCTGTTGCAGCAAGCTCTCTCTCGCCCTTTTGAGCTCAATGTGTACCGACACCCGACTGATCAGCGTGCCCGCATTGATCGGCTTAGTCAGATAATCGACCGCTCCCGCCTGAAAACCCTGGGTTTCTGTCTCGACACTGCCAAGAGCCGTGAGCAAGATAACCGGGATATCGCTGGTTTCGGGCTGACTCTTGAGCCGTTGCAAAACACCGAAACCATCCACCCCCGGCATCATGATATCGAGCAGGATCAGTTCCGGACGAAAGCCCTTGTCGAGTATCTCGAGCGCCTCCACCCCTGATGTCGCCAGGGTGACATCAGCCTTTTGCTTTTCGAGGAGCGCAGCTGCCAGCATTCGATTTTCCGGCGAATCGTCAACAACGAGAATCACCGCGCCTTCGAGACATTGCGCCCCGCGGCGTACGCCTCGCCTGCTCCCCTTCGGCTCTACAGTCACCATCCCACAATCACCGCATATCGCATATTTGTAGTTTCCCTCCTCGGATTACATTGAGCAAGCCCAATTTCCGGGTTTAGGCATACAAATTGCCGCTAACCGCCAATCCAGGGGGGAAGTAAAGCATGTCGTTCATGTACCGAGCGGCCGGCTAGCACCAGGCTTGACCATTATTCAAGTCCGCCACGCCTGCCCCAGGCCGCAATCTCGGGAAAGGTGTTCTCCAGATCATCGAGCAAGGCGGCGTTGGCTTGTAGCAGAAATTTTCGTTGTTTGCCGGAGAGTTTTACTGGATAGACCGGATACAACTCGACTATAAGATCTCCCCTCTTGAGCCTGCCCCGTCCTGGGTAACCGAGGCCAGCTAAACGAATCTCGCGGTTTTCCGGCTGACCGGCATCGAGCACGTGCAGGCTGTGGCCGACGAGCGTGGGGAGTTCGATTTCGCCGCCGGCGATCATGGCCAGTGCACTGACCGGCATGCGGCAATGCAGGTCGCGGCCACGTAGCTGGAAGGTGGCATGGCTGCGCAAGACGATGGTGAGATAGAGATCGCCCGGCAGTTCGCCGTCGCCGCCCTGCTCGCCCTGGCCGGCGAGGCGCAGTTCGTCGCCCGGTAGCATGCCCGGCGGGACGTTGATTTCGAGGCTGAGGTCGGTGCTGTCGCGCCCGCTGCCGGCGCAATCGGGGCAGATACGTTCGGTGAAGATGCCGCGTCCGTTACAGGCTGGGCAGCGCACCAGATCGCGGTTTTCGTCATGCACACGGCCGCTGCCATGGCAATCGCCGCAGAAGCGGGTGCGAGCCAGACCGGCTTCGCCGCTGCCCTCGCAGGTGGGGCAGGCTTTGCCGCGGGTGTAGTGCAGCGTCTTGCGGCAGCCGGCGGCGGCTTCTTCGAGGCTGAGTTCGAAATTGCGCCGGATGTCGGCGGCGCATGGCGTGGTGTCTTGCTCGGCGCTGTCGGCTTCGCCGTTTTCTTGTTCGTTCTGCTCGGTGCTTTCCTCGGCCGACTCGTCGGCTTCGGTTTTTTCGCTATTTTCGTCGTGCACCGCAGCAGTTAGCATGTCGTAGGCGGCGCCGATTTCCTTGAAGCGTTCGGTGGCTTGCGGGTGGTCGCTGCGGTCCGGGTGCCAGCGCATGGCGAGCTTGCGATAGGCGCGCTTGATCTCTTCCGGCGTGGCGCCGGGCTTGAGGCCGAGGATGGCGTGGGCGTCGAGTTCCATGCTGTTGCCTGGCGCCCGCTCAGGCGCCCTCGCCTTGTTTCAGCGCTTGAAAGCGGCGCGCCATGGTTCAGCAGAAGGCCAGCGCGAGGATGGCCGGATCATCGAGCAGGTTGAGCAGCGCATAGGCGCTGAAGCGGTTGGCGGCAAGCCAGAACTGGCTGCCCAGTTCGACCAGGCGCTCAGGCAGCATCGTTGCTCTCGGCCTTGCCTTCGCCGCCGTGCTGCGCTTTCCAGAAACAGGTGAAGCTGGCGACGATGGTGAGCAGCGCGATGATCAGCGCGAGCTTTTCGCCACGCCACAGACTGGCGAACCAGCGGTTGAATTCGTCGGCCAGAATCGCGGCCTTGCCGCCAAAACGTTCGAGATCGGCGCGATAGATCTTGGAGTCGCTCGGCGACACGGCGATCACCTTGCCCTCGACCACTTCGTAGGACACGGCGTCGCTCGCATCGCTGCCTGTGCTCTGCATCAGCCAGGCGGATAGCGCGAGGCCGATGACGAGAATGACAGCTCCGATGATGTTCAGGCGGTTGCGACGGCGGACGAGGTTTTCGTTCATGCGAGAGTTATACGGCAAGCGAAGAGGCGACATTCTGGATGACACGCCCGTGGCAGGCAAGACTTTATCGCCTGAGGAGCCATAAACCACCTGCCGAACGCTGCGCAAGAAAAAGCCCACCGAGCTTGCGCAAGGTGGGCCAAAGATTTCGCTAGGGAGGAGACTATCTATCTGAGAGGGGGATTCATCAGATGGAGCCAGTGTATTCGTTGGCCGCCAGAGGGTCATCAGTGCTTCGGTGACCGGATGTTTCAAGTTGTATCGACCGCCCCGCTATCCTGCTGGCGAAATGCCGATAGCAAGTACATAATATGGCAAAAGAGGAAAAATCGATGCCAAGGGTATTAATCATCGAAGACAACCGGTTGCTCCGCGAAATCACCAAGGCCATGCTGCTAAAGGCCGGCTTTGAGGTGATCGAAGCGAGCGACGGTGAAACGGGTCTGGAAATGGCGATCAACCAAAAGCCGGATGTCGTTCTGGTCGACGTGCTCTTGCCCGGCGCGATGGATGGGCTTGATGTCTGTTCCGGCATCCGCAACAACCCGGCTACCTTGGCCACACCGATCATCGTCACCAGCTGCCTGACGCAGCAAACCGATGTGGCCGCCGCCAAGCTCTATGGCGCCGATGCTTACCTGACCAAGCCGATCGAGAAGGATGTGTTGCTCGAGCGCATTCAAGGCCTGCTGGTCACGAACTGAGCTAGCCGATCGGGCTGTGGCAACGCTAGCCCCGTCTCAGGCAACTAAGATCCATCGCCAAAAACAAAAAAGCGCCCAATTGGGCGCTTGATTGATCGTTTGCTGGCGGAGACGGAGGGATTCGAACCCTCGATGCAGGTTTTGCCCGCATGCTCCCTTAGCAGGGGAGTGCCTTCGACCTCTCGGCCACGTCTCCGTGTCCAGGCTTACAACGAGGCGCGGATGATATAGCCTCCGCGCCTTTTGGTCAAACCCTTACTGGTCCAGACCGAAGGTGCGGTGCAGGACGCGAACGGCCAGCTCCAGGTACTTCTCGTCGAGAACGACGGAAATCTTGATCTCAGAGGTGGAGATCATCTGGATGTTGATGCCTTCGTCGGCCAGGGCCTTGAACATCTTGGAGGCGACGCCCGGGTGAGAACGCATGCCGACGCCGACGGCGGAGACCTTGCAGATCTTGTTGTCGCCGGTCACTTCGCGGGCACCCAGCTTGGCCTTGACGGCCTCGAGGATGTCCTTAGCCTTGGCGAAGTCGCCGCGGTTGACGGTGAAGGAGAAGTCGGTGGTGCCGTCATGGCCGACGTTCTGGATGATCATGTCGACGTCGATGTTGGCGTCGGCGATCGAGCCCAGGATCTGGTAGGCGATGCCCGGAGTGTCCGGAACGCCCAGCATGGTCAGCTTGGCTTCGTCGCGATTGAAGGCGATACCGGAGATGATGGGTTGTTCCATGTTCTTGTCTTCCTCAACAGTGATCAGCGTACCTTCCCCTTCGTCCTGGAAGCTGGAAAGAACGCGCAGTTTGACCTTGTACTTGCCGGCGAATTCGACCGAGCGGATCTGCAGCACCTTGGAGCCGAGGCTGGCCATTTCCAGCATCTCTTCGAAGGTGATGGTGTCGAGCTTCTTGGCTTCCGGCACGACGCGCGGGTCGGTCGTGTAGACGCCATCGACGTCGGTGTAGATCTGGCACTCGTCGGCCTTCAGCGCGGCAGCGAGCGCGACGCCGGAGGTATCGGAACCGCCACGGCCGAGCGTGGTGATGTTGCCTTCTTCATCGACACCCTGGAAACCGGCGACAACGACAACCTTGCCGGCTTCGAGGTCGCGACGCATATTGGTTTCATCGATCGACAGGATGCGCGCCTTCGTGAAGGTGCTGTCGGTCAGAACCTTGACCTGGCCGCCGGTGTAGCTGCGGGCATCGACGCCGATGCTCTTGAGGGCCATGGCCAGCAGGCCGATGGTGACTTGCTCGCCGGTCGAGCAGATCTGGTCCAGCTCGCGCGGATCGGGGTTGGCCTGAATTTCCTTGGCCAGCGCAATCAGCTTGTTGGTTTCGCCGCTCATCGCGGAGACGACCACGACAACCTGGTGGCCCTGCGCGTGGAACTTGGCGACGCGCTTTGCGACATTCTTGATCCGTTCGGGATTACCGACCGAAGTGCCGCCGTACTTTTGAACAATCAACGCCATGGATTTGTCCGGTTAAACGATGGAAACACGAAAAAAGAGGGTGGATTTTACCCCACCCTGCCCTTTTTCAGAAGAATTAAGCACTTGGATCGATAGGCTTAGAGATCGGCCAGCGAACGCAAATGAGCGCCGACGCTACGGGCCAGCGAGGTCATCACGTAGCCGCCTTCGAGCATGGAGACGATGCGCTTGTTGCACAACTCGGCGGCCAGCTGCTTCAGATGGTCGGTGACCCAGGCATAGTCCTTCTCGAACAGCTTGAGGCCGCCCATGTCGTCTTCGTAGTGGGCGTCGAAACCCGCCGAGATCAGGATCAGCTGCGGCTTGAACTCACGCAGACGCGGCGTCCATACCTGCATGACGGCATCTCGGAATTCCTCGCCGCCGGAACCGGCGGCGAGTGGCACGTTGCACATGTTGGCGGCCGGCTTGTCGGCACCGCTATACGGGTAGAACGGGTGCTGGAAGATGCTGCACATCAGCACGCGCTCGTCGCCGGCGAAGCAGTCTTCGGTGCCGTTGCCGTGGTGCACGTCGAAATCGATGATGGCGACGCGCTCCAGGCCGTGCGCCTTGATCGCATGCATGGCGGCGACGCCGATGTTGTTGAAGAAGCAGAAGCCCATTGGCGTGCTCTTCTCGCAGTGGTGGCCGGGCGGGCGCACGGAGCAGAAGGCGTTTTCGACTTCGCCATTCATGACCAGATCGACCGCGTGGCAACCGGCGCCTGCCGAGCGCAAGGCGGCTTGCCAAGTGTGCGGGTTCATTGCGGTATCGGGATCGAGGTGCACCACGCCACTTTCCGGCGAAGCACGTTTCAGGCGCTCCAGATGAGCGGCCGGATGCACACGCAGCAATTGCTCAAAGGTGGCGAGCGGTGCATCGAAATAGTTGAAGTAGGCATCGATCCCCTGCGCGATCAGGTGATCGTTGATAGCGGTGAGACGTTGCGGGCATTCCGGATGATGCGAACCCATGTCATGCAACTGGCAGTCGCGATGGGTGATGAAGGCAGTGGTCGTCACTTGTTATCTCTCTGCGCCTTTCGGCTTATAGGCTTGTGTTGAAATGTCATTATCGTCCCAATTCCCGGGCAGCTTCAAGTATTAGAATTTGTCTGAATTGTTAAGCGTCAATACGGAAAAACCACATGCCCGGTCCACTGAGCTCACCGTTCTCTCCCCAAGCCCGCCCATTCGACGCCGTGCTCGCCCGCGCCGAACAGATCATCCTCGGCAAGCCAGCGCAGATTCGCCTCGCCGCTGCCTGCATGCTGGCCGGGGGCCACCTGTTGATCGAAGACCTGCCCGGCATGGGCAAGACGACGCTGGCCCACACCCTCGCCCACCTGCTCGGGCTGCGCTTCTCGCGCATCCAGTTCACCAGCGACCTGCTGCCCGCCGACATTACCGGCGTGTCGATCTTCGACCGCGAACGCAACGACTTCCGCTTCATTCCCGGCCCTGTCTTCGCCCAACTGGTGCTGGCCGACGAGATCAACCGGGCAACACCGAAGACGCAAAGCGCCCTGCTTGAAGCCATGGAAGAAGGCCAGGTCACCAGCGAGGGGGAAACTCGCACGCTGCCGACGCCCTTCTTCGTCATCGCCACGCAGAACCCGGCGCACCAGATCGGCACCTTCCCGCTGCCCGAATCGCAGCTCGACCGCTTCCTGATGCGCCTCGAACTCGGCTACCCGGACCGTTCGGCCGAACGTACGCTGCTCGCCAGTGGTGGCCGCCGACGCGAAGCCGAGGAACAACTCGCCTTGCTGACGCCGGATGAATTGCCGGCACTGCAACGCGAAGTGGAAGCCGTGCATGTCGCAGAACCGCTGATCGACTATGTACAAGCCTTGGTCGAGGCTACCCGGCATTCACCCACTTTTCAGCACGGCCTGTCGCCGCGCGCCGGCCTTGGCCTGCTCGCCGCTGCCCGCGCCTGGGCTTGGCTAGCCGGGCGCGACATGGTCATTCCCGACGATGTGCAAGCCGTGCTGCCGGCCGTCGCCCGCCACCGCCTGCGTTCGGCCCAAGGCGGCAGCGCCGCTACGGCCGAAGACATCGCAGCGCTGATCCGCAGCGTCGCCATTCCCTGAACGTGGAACTGATCAAACGCCTGCAGATTCAGCTTTTCCGCTGGCACAGCGATGGCAGCGCACCGTTTCGCCTCGGCCAGCGGCGCATCTTCATCCTGCCTTCGCGCCACGGTCTCCTCTTCGCGGTGACGCTCGTCGTCATGCTGCTGACGTCGATCAACTACGACCTGGCCCTCGGTCATGCCCTCGTCTTCCTGCTCGCCGGGCTAGGGTTGACTGGCATGATCCACGGCTTTCGCAACCTGTACGGACTGACCGTCACGCCAGGGCGGGCCGAGCCGGTTTTTGTCGGCGAAATCGCGCATTTTCCGCTGACGCTTAGCAACGACCGTGACGATCCGCGTCTGGCGCTCGAACTGGAAGCGGAAAAGGGAAAAATCGCCACTGCTGCGGTGCACGGGCAAAAAAGCACAAAAACTGAGGTGCCGCATGGCGCGACAAAACGCGGCTGGCTGACGCTGCCGCGCGTGCGCCTGTCCAGCCGCTACCCGCTTGGGCTATTCACCGCCTGGAGCTACCTTCAGCCGGAAATGCGCTGCCTGGTCTATCCAAAACCGCTCGCTACGCCCTTGCCCGCACCCTCGCCATCGGCGCAGGAAGGCGGTAGCGGCCGAGGCGGCCAGGACGATTTTGGCGGCTTTCGCCAACGCCAGCCGGCCGACCCCCTGCGCCATGTCGCCTGGAAAGCCAGCGCCAGGCAGACCGGCGAGCAGCCCTTACTGGTCAAGCAATTCGCCGGCGGCGAAACCACTGAGCTCCTCCTGGACTGGTCATTGACCGATCCGGCGTTGGGCCTTGATGGCCGTCTGTCGCAACTAGCCGGCTGGGTACTGGCCGCCGAAGGCAGCCGCCAGGATTACGGCCTCAATTTGCCCGGCCGGCAGATTGCCCCCGCGCACGGCCCGGCACACTGTCAGCACTGCCTGGAAAGCCTGGCGCTGTTCGAGCCATGAGTACGCCCGCCACGCTCGCTCTCGACCGCGGCGCGCCGCCCTGGCTGTTCGCGGTAGCCTTGGCCGCTACCACTCCGCACGCCCTGCACCAGCCACTCTGGCTGAGTGCCATGGCCGGCCTGCTCTGGTTCTGGGGCACCAGGATCTGGTGGAAGGACGAGCGCCTGCCCAGCCGTTGGCTGCTCCTGCTGCTGGTGGCAGTTGCCTGTGCCGGCACCCTGGTCGAATTCCGCACGCTGTTCGGTCGCGACGCTGGCGTAGGCATGCTCGTGCTATTCACTTCGATGAAGCTGCTGGAAATGCGTAGCCAGCGCGATGCCAGCGTCTTGCTGACGCTCGGCTACTTCCTGCTGCTGACGCACTACCTCTACTCGCAAAGCATCGCCACCGGCCTCTGGCTTTTATTGGCTTTCTGGCTGGTCACAGCCGCCACCATCCGCCTGCAAGGCGGCGCCGAAATCCGCCTGCGCCCGACCCTGCGCTACGCCGCCGTACTCAGCCTGCAAGCACTGCCTTTCATGTTGGCGCTGTTCATCCTCTTTCCACGGGTCGGCGGCCCGCTCTGGGGGCTGCCGCAGGATGCCCATGCCGGTCGCACCGGCCTTTCCGACAGCATGTCGCCCGGCAGCTTGTCGCAACTCGCGCAAAGCGGCGAAATCGCCTTCCGTGTCCGTTTCGATGGCCAAGCTCCGGCACGCGACAAACTCTACTGGCGCGGCCCGGTGCTGGAGAACTACGACGGCAAGACCTGGCAGCCCGCGACGGCGCGCGCGCCCGTCGAGCGCCTCGAAACACTGGCCCAGCCGGTCAGCTACGAAACGACCCTCGAAGCCCACAACCAGCGATGGTTGCTCGCCCTCGATGCGCCGGTCGGCCTGCCGCCCGAGGCGGCACTGAATGGCAACCTGACAGCCCTCACCCGCCGCCCACTGGAACAGCGCCAGCGCTACCGCCTGGCGGCCAGCCTGGATTACCGCTTTAACGTCGAGGAAACACCCGACGTTCTGCAACGCAACCTGGCGCTGCCGCCACAGCGCAATCCGCACAGCCTCGCGCTTGGCCGACAATGGCGCGCCGAAGCCAACGATCCAACCATCGTTATCAACCGCGCCCTCAAGCAATTCCGCGAGGAGGAGTTCGTCTACACGCTGCAACCGCCGCTGCTCGGCGACAACCCGATCGACGATTTCCTGTTCTCGACGCGGCGCGGCTTCTGCGAGCATTACGCCGCCGCCTTCGTCGTCCTGATGCGCGCCGCCGGCATTCCGGCGCGCGTGGTCACTGGCTACCAGGGCGGCGAGGCGAACCCGCTCGACGGCTACCTCGTCATCCGCCAGTCCGATGCCCACGCCTGGGCCGAAGTCTGGCTGGCCGGGCGTGGCTGGGTACGTGTCGATCCGACCGCCGCCATCGCCCCGAACCGCATCGAGCAAGGCATCGCCGACGCCCTGCCGGCCGGCGAGCCCTTGCCGGCGCTGGTACAGATACGTGCCGACTGGCTGCGCCTCGCGCGCTATCGCTGGGAAGCCTTGAACAATGCCTGGAATCAATACGTGCTGGGCTATGACGGCAAGCGCCAGCGCGACCTGCTCGACCGCATGGGCCTGCCCGATGCCGACTGGCGCAGCCTGGCCACCCTGCTCGCCGGCGTCTGTAGCGCCCTGTTGGCGGTAGTCGCCCTGTGGGCGCTTTACCGCCGGCCCCAACTCGACCCGGCGCAACGATTATGGCTCAAGGCCTTGCGACATCTGGCGCGAAGACGGGTAGACTTCGCCCCTTGGGAGGCGCCGATGAGCCTCGCCCAACGGGTTGCCGACGAGCGACCGGAAATGGCCGACGCTTTTGCCAGAGTTGCCGAAGCCTATTTGCTGGCCCGCTACGGCGGCGCCGAAGAACAGATCAAACGCTTGCGCCGCCTGGTTGCGCAATTGCCCTGACGGAGTATGACGTGAAGTACCGCTTAGCCCTCCATGCCGCCGCCCTCGGCTTCGGCCTGTTTGCTCTCACCACGCCGGTGCGTGCGGCACAGCCTCATCCGACCTTCGCCGACGAGGCTCAGGTGGTCGAATTCGCCATGGACATGGAAAACCGACACGGCTTGGACGCCAAAGCACTGCTCAGCCAATTCGGCCAGGTTCGTCCCAACGCCAAGGTACTGCAACTGATCAAGCCGCCGGCCTCACCCCTACAACGCTCCTGGGAACGTTATCGGCCGCGCTTCCTGAACGACAGGCGCATCGATGGTGGCGTCCGCTTCTGGCAGGCCAATGCCGCCCAACTGGCACGTGCCCGCGTGATCTATGGCGTACCTGAGGAAATCATCGTCGCCATCATCGGTGTCGAGACCGAGTACGGCAAGAACACCGGCGGCTTCCGGGTACTCGAAGCCCTGGCCACACTGGCCTTCCATTACCCGCCGCGCAGCGATTTCTTCCGGACCGAATTGGAGCAGTTCCTGTTGCTCAGCCGTGAGAATGCACTCGATCCGGTCGCCGTCAAAGGCTCCTTCGCTGGCGCCATCGGCATACCGCAGTTCATGCCCGGCAGCCAACGCCGTTATGCTGTCGATTTCGACGGTGACCAGCGGGTCGACCTCTCCGGTTCGGTGGACGATGCCATCGGCAGCGTCGGTCGTTTCCTTGAACAACATGGCTGGCTGGCCGAGCAACCAATAGCCGTACCGGCGATGAGCAACGGTGCGCCAGTCGATGGCCTGATCCAGGCTGGCATTCGTCCGAGCCTGAAGGTGGCCGACCTGGCCAGCCAGGGCATCGCTGCGAATGCCGATACAGCCGGCACGGTTGCCTTGCTTGATCTCGTATCGCCGGGGAAGGAAACCGAATACTGGTTGGGTTACGAAAACTTCTACGTGATCACGCGCTACAACCGCTCGACCTTCTACGCCATGTCGGTGTTCCAGCTGGCCGAGGAAATCCGTAGCCGCCTGTGCCTGATCGACGCGTCTAAAGTAGCGAATCGCGAGAAATATTGCCGCGCTTGATGATCTTGCGCAGGCGATCGAGCGCTTCCATCTGAATCTGGCGGACCCGCTCGCGAGTCAGACCCAGTTCGCCAGCAATGGTGTCGAGAGTGGAAATATCCGCGCCGTTCAGACCATAGCGTCGTTCGATGATGGCGCGCTGGCGCTCCGTCAATTGCTCAAGCCAACTGCCGATCAAAGAGCCGATTTCGCTCGACTGGAGTAGCGATTCAGGATCGCCGCCCTCCTCGTCGGCGATCAACTCGGCCATCGAGTGATTGGGATCAATATCCAGCGGCGCATCGAGCGAGGCGATGTGCTCGTTCAACGAGAGAATGCGACGAACGTCATCGACCGACTTGTCGAGCAGGATGGCGATACGCTCCACTGTCGAATCGCGGCTTTCCGCCGCCTCGATATGGCGCATGGCACGCAATACGACGTTGATTTCCTTGACCACATGCACCGGCAAACGAATGGTGCGCGACTGGTTCATGATGCCGCGCTCGATGCTCTGGCGTATCCACCAGGTGGCGTAGGTGGAAAAACGGAAACCGCGTTCCGGATCGAATTTTTCCAACGCATGGATCAGGCCGAGATTGCCCTCCTCGACCAGATCGAGCAGCGGAATGCCACGATTCAGGTAGTGCTTGGCAATATTCACAACCAAGCGCAGGTTGTGCTCGATCATTTTCTGCCGGGCAGAAAAATCGCCCTGACGCAGCGCACGCGCCGTCGCCAATTCCTCTTGCGGCGTCAGTAGCGGCTTGGCACCGATTTCGTTGAGATAGAGCTGAGTGACATCCTCGAGCAGCTCAAGCTCAGGAGCGACCGTCTCGACATCGGGCAACAGGATGGACTCGTCAGGCTGCTCGCCCAGATCCTCGAGTTCCATCCCCTCACCCATTTCCATCACCGCTTCGGCAGATATTGGGCCGGATCGACCGGCTTGCCCTGTTTGCGAATCTCGAAGTGCAGCTTGACCGTATCGGCATCGGTATTGCCCATTTCGGCAATCTTCTGCCCCTTGGTCACGCTCTGACCTTCCTTGACCAGAATCTTGCGGTTGTGCGCATAGGCCGACAGGTAGGTTCCGTTATGCTTGACGATGACCAACTCGCCATAGCCGCGCAAACCGCTACCGGCATAAACCACCTTGCCATCACCGGCCGCCAGGATAGGATCGCCTGCCTTGCCAGCGATATCCAAGCCCTTGTTCGAGGAATCGTTGAACGGTGCCAACAGTTTGCCTGAAGCCGGCCATTGCCACGGCACTTCATCCGGACCGGCGGCGACCGGAGCACTCGGCGCCGGGGTCTCAGGCTTGGGCTCGGGTTTGATATCGGCCGGCTTGGCCGGAGCATCGTTGGTCTTGTTCAGGCGGGCATAAGCTTCGTCGGAATACGGCTCCTTACCAACCTTCGGTTCGCGCTTCACCCCACCGTTGGTAGCCCCGGACGGTGCCTGATCGAGGGAGCGGGATTCCACCGCGCCAGTAGCAATCGGCTGGGCGACCACCGGCCCATCGGCAACCGGGGCGCTAGCACTCGGCGGAATCACGCGAAGAATCTGCCCTTCCTTGATGGCGGAAGGGTTGGCGATATTGTTCCAGGTCGCGATATCACGGTAGTCCTGGCCGTTTTCCAGAGCAATGCGATACAAGGTATCTCCACGCTTGACCGTGTAATACCCTGGTCCGCTCGGTTGTGTTGCGACAGTAGCGCGGCTTTGTGTCGATCCCGTGCGATCGACGGTCGGTGCCGGCGGCTGGGAAAAACACCCCGCCAACAGCACGGCGGGAAGAGCAAGAGTCAGATAGCGAATCATTGTGTTCCAGAGAGAAGCGGGACGAAACGCACCGCATCGAGGCGAGTCTCGGTAAATCCCTGAGGCGTCCGTTCAATCAGGCTAAGATACTGCTCGTTCGCGCCAACTGGCAAGACCAATCGGCCACCTTCAGCCAATTGCGCCAGCAACGCCGGCGGAACCTGCATACCCGCCGCAGCCACTATGATACTGTCAAACGGTGCCGCTTCGGGCAAACCCAATTGCCCATCGCCATGTTTCAGGCGCACATTGAATTGCTGCAGAGTGCGCATATTGCCCTTGGCCTTCTCGATCAAAGGGGCCAGACGCTCGATGGCATAGACCTCACTGGTCAATTGCGCCAGGACTGCCGCCTGGTAGCCACAGCCGGCACCGACCTCCAAGGTCTTGCCAAGCCCTGGCCGGCCATTGATCAGCAACTCGATCATCCGGGCAACGATGTAGGGCTGCGATATGGTTTGCCCCATCCCCAAGGGCAGCGCCGTGTCTTCATAGGCACGCGAGGCCAAAGCCTCCTCGACGAAGATATGGCGCGGCACCGCCGCCATGGCGCGCAGCACCGCTTCGTTGCGTATTCCCTGCTCGCGCAGACGCTCGATCATCCGGGTACGCGTCCGCTGCGAAGTCATCCCGATGCCGTGCAACACCTATCTTACCTCATCCAGTCACGAATTACATTCAATTGCGCATTGTGCGTCAGATCGATCTGTAGCGGCGTGATCGATACACGGCCGTGCTCCACCGCATGAAAATCGGTGCCTGGCCCGGCATCCGCTGCGGCACCCGCCGCACCGACCCAATAAACCGTTTCATTGCGCGGCGATTTCATCTTGACCACCGGCTCCGCCTTATGCCGCCGACCAAGCCGGGTAATTTCCATCCCTTGCAAATCGGCATAGGGAATATCCGGAACATTCA
Source organism: Azonexus sp. IMCC34839 (assembly GCF_047047955.1). Taxonomy (GTDB): domain Bacteria; phylum Pseudomonadota; class Gammaproteobacteria; order Burkholderiales; family Rhodocyclaceae; genus Azonexus. The sequence continues at coordinate 873,049 of NZ_CP150631.1, forward strand.
CATTCAACAGTACTGGTTCAGCAATGGGTTTTTCAATATATTTGGCGACAATTTCAGCGGCCACTTTTCCAGCAGTCGAAAAATGTTCGCCGGCAAAACTCGTCAATGAAACGGCAATTGACGGAATTCCCAATAAATATCCTTCGGTCGCCGCAGCAACCGTTCCGGAATAAATCGTATCGTCACCCATATTGGCGCCGAGATTAATTCCGGAAACAATAATATCCGGCAATTCATCCAGCATCCCAGTGACTGCCAAATGCACGCAGTCGGTCGGTGTGCCGTTGACGAAATAAAACCCGTTGGCCGCCTTTTTCAGTAACAGCGGGCGGTCAAGCGTCAGGGAATTGCTGGCCCCGCTTCTGTTCTGCTCCGGCGCGACGACGACGACCTCGCCGAACCGCCCCAGTGCCTCGGCCAACGCTGCCAAGCCAGGAGCGAAGTAGCCATCGTCGTTGCTCAACAGAATACGCATTGATTAAACCGCGAGTTTTTCCAGAGTACCGCCGTTGGCCAACCAAGCGGCAACCCATTTCGGCTGACGGCCGCGACCGGTCCATTGCAATTCGGCATTTTCCGGATGGCGATATTTGACCTTAACCTTACCGCCGGTCGTCGCCTTGGCTTTAACTTCCTTGCCCAGCAAATCCTCGATGGCATAACCACGCGCCTTGGCAACGGCACGCAGCTCGTTCAATACATCGGCTTTTTCCTGCGACTCGCGACGCTTGATTTCGGCCGGAATCTGCTGTTGCAAATCGCGCAATTGGGCAACGGTGAGCGAAGACAAATCCATGATTACCTCCACGTTTTAAATGAGTGGCGTTAATTTAATTTGTCCGGATTTATTTTTCAACGCGAAAAATAAAAAAACCGGCCAAAGCCGGTCTTTTTAAATGGTCGGGGTGGCGGGATTCGAACTCGCGACCCCTTGCACCCCATGCAAGTGCGCTACCAGGCTGCGCTACACCCCGACGAGCCGCGCATTATACCTGAAAAGCGCGAAATTCAAAGCCGTAACATTTCAATTACAGACTGCAATTCACCGCGCAATCCGAGCTGGATTTTTGGCATTTCGGACTTGTCCACCGCAGCAGTCGACGCTGCGACCGGCCCTTCATCCAGACGATTACGCGCGCCACTGATCGTAAAGCCTTGGTTATAAAGCAATTCACGAATACGGCGCACCAGCAAAACCTCATGATGCTGATAATAACGTCGATTTCCGCGGCGCTTGACCGGCTTCAACTGGGTAAATTCCTGCTCCCAGTAACGCAGCACGTGCGGCTTGACTCCGCATAGTTCGCTAACTTCACCGATCGTGAAGTAACGTTTGGCGGGAATTGGCGGCAGTTCCTCGCCGCCCGGTTTAAGCCGTTGTTCCATCGAAGGCGAGTTCAACGTCGGACTTCAGTTTTTGACTGGCGTGAAAAGTCACTACACGGCGGGCAGTGATAGGAATTTCTTCGCCGGTTTTCGGATTGCGCCCCGGGCGCTGCGGCTTGTCGCGCAACTGGAAATTGCCGAAACCGGACAGTTTCACACCATCACCGGTTTCCAGAGCATTGCGGATTTCCTCAAAAAAGGCCTCGACCATATCTTTGGCCTCACGTTTGTTGAGTCCAACTCTCTCGAACAACAGGTCAGCGAGTTCGGCTTTTGTCAGCGTCATCGTTATTTTTCCGTCAGGCACGCAGTTGAGCACCGAATGCCTGTTCGAGACAGGACACCAGTTGCTGCATCGCAGCATCAACTTCGGAATCTTGCAAAGTGCGTTGAGTATCTTGCATAACTATACGGAAAGCAAGACTTTTTTTGTTTTCCGGAACCCCCTTGCCGACATACACATCGAACAATTGGATGTCGCGAACCAAGGGCGAAACCTGCCCTTGCAAACCATCCAGCAAGGCCTGCAGCGCCAGCCCCTGATCAACCACGACGGCAAGGTCGCGGATCACCGGCGGGAACTTGGACACCTCGGCATAGGCGGGTACGGCAGCAGCCTTCAAGGTGGAAAAATCCAGTTCGAACAGAACCGGCGCGTTGGGCAGATCGTATTTCTGCACCCACTCCGGATGCAGCTCGCCCAGACAGCCGACGTCCTCACCATTCAGCAGGATGCGAGCGGCGCGCCCCGGATGCAAAGCCGGATGGGCCAACTTCTCGAAACGCAGCTCGGCCGGAGCAAAAAGCGCCTCGATATCGCCCTTCACATCGTAGAAATCGACCTTGCGACCGCCACTTCCCCAACCCTCCGGCAAAGCACCGCCGAAAGCCAAGCCGCCCAGACGCCACGGCTGGCGGTAACCGGCAACCGGCTGCGCTGCGGCATCGCGATGGAAGGTACGGCCCACTTCGAACAGGCGAACACGGCTTTGCTTGCGCTTCAGGTTAGTGACCAGATTCGCGATCAAGCCACCGAACAGATTCGAGCGCATTACCGCCATCTGGCTGGCGATCGGATTGGCCAAACGGATCAGGTCGGCTTCGGCGGTTTTCGCGGCGAAATCGGCCTCCCAAGCTTCTTCGACAAAGGCGAAATTGACGACTTCCTGGTAGCCACGGTCAGCCAGCATCTGGCGGACACGGTAGGCCGGCCGCTGCGCTTCCGGCTGACGCAGCATCGCCATGCGCGCGCGCGGGGCATGCGCCGGAATATTGTCGTAGCCAACCAGACGGGCTATTTCCTCGATCAGATCCTCTTCGATCTCCATATCGAAACGCCAGGTTGGCGGCGTGACCAGGAAATCGTCGCCTTCGCGGGTGAAACTCAAGGCAAGACCGCTAAAAATGGAGGCGATTTTTTCGGCGCCGAGCGGAACGCCCAGCACCTTTTCAGCGCGCGCCGCCCGCAAACGCACCGGCGGACGCGCCGGCAAATCGGCCTTAGCCTCGACCACCGGGCCAGCCTGGCCGCCGCAAACAGCGAGGATCAATTCAGTCGCCCGTTCGATGGCACGCTTAGTACCGCCGAAATCGACGCCACGCTCGAAACGGTGCGAAGCATCCGAACTGAAACCGTAGCGACGGGCACGGCCGGCAATCGCCTTCGGCGCGAAGAAAGCCGACTCCAGGAAGAGTTCGCTCGTCTCCAAGGTGATCCCGCTCTCCTCGCCGCCCATGATGCCGGCCATGGCCAAGGGCTTGGCTTCGTCGGCGATCATCAGGACATCGGCCTCGACCGGAATAGTCTGCTCATTGAGCAACAGCAGCTTTTCTTCCGGCTTGGCCATGCGGGCATGCACAGCACCTTCCAGTTTCGTATTGTCGAAGGCATGCAACGGCTGACCGAGTTCGAGCATCACGTAGTTGGTGATATCGACCAGTGCCGAGATCGAGCGGATGCCGCTACGTTCCAGGCGACGCTTCATCCATTCCGGCGTCGGCGCCTTGGCATCGACGTTCTTGACGACACGACCGTAGTAAAGCGGGCAGGCCGTCGGTGCATCGAGTACGACCGGACGGCTGTCGGTAATGCTCGCCGCCACCTCGCTCACTTGCGGCAAATTCGTCAGCGCACCGGTAATGGCGCCAACTTCGCGGGCGATACCTTGCAGCGACAAACAGTCGGCACGGTTCGGCGTCAGCTTGATCTCGAAGACGTTGTCGTCGAGCTCGAGATACTGGCGAATGCTCTGTCCGACCGGCGCATCGGCCGGCAGGATCAACAGGCCTGAAGCCTCTTCGGCAATGCCGAGTTCCTTGGCCGAGCACAGCATGCCGGACGATTCGATACCACGTACCTTGGCGACCTTGATCCTGAAGTCGCCCGGCAATTCCGCGCCAGGCAATGCGCATGGCACCTTGAGGCCTGCCGCGACATTCGGCGCACCGCAAACGATCTGCTGCGGCGTACCGGTACCGATATCGACTTGGCAGACATTCAGACGGTCGGCATCCGGATGCTTCACGACTTCGAGCACCTGGGCAACGATAACTTGGTTGAAAGCTGGGGCAACCGGGGCCAGATCCTCGACTTCGAGGCCGGCCATGGTCAGCAGATGGGAAAGTTCCTCGCTCGTCAGTTTCGGATCGACGAGGGTACGCAACCAGGATTCGGAGAATTTCATGGGCTTGACTCGAAAATGGGATCAGGCGAACTGACGCAGGAAACGCAGGTCACCTTCGAAGAACAGGCGCAGGTCATTGACGCCGTAGCGCAGCATGGTCAGGCGGTCCGGACCAAAACCGAAGGCGAAGCCGGTGTACTTTTCCGGATCGATACCGGCGATCTTCAGGACATTCGGATGCACCATGCCGCAACCGGCGATTTCCAGCCAACGCCCCTTCAGCGCACCGCTCATGAAAGCCACGTCGATCTCGGCGGACGGTTCGGTGAATGGGAAGAAGGACGGGCGGAAACGTACCGTCAGGTCGTCGGTCTCAAAGAAGCTCTTCAGAAAATCGGCAATGACGCCCTTCAGGTCAGCAAAGGAAACGTTCTCACCCACCCACAGACCTTCGACCTGGTGGAACATCGGCGAATGGGTCGCATCGGAGTCGACGCGATAGACACGGCCCGGCGCAATGATGCGGATTTCGGGCATTTTTTCCTGTGCACCGTAGCGGGCGACGTGTGCCTGCATGTAGCGCGCCTGGATCGGGCTGGTATGGGTACGCAGCAGCACCTTGTCGGCCAGCGTGCCGTCCGGGTTCTGCAGGTAGAAAGTGTCGTGCATCGAGCGCGCCGGGTGATCCTCTGGCGTGTTCAAGGCGGTGAAATTATGGAAATCCTCTTCGATTTCCGGGCCGTCGGCGACCTCGAACCCGATCGAGGCAAACAGGGATTCGATACGCTCCAGCGTACGAGTCACCGGATGCAGGCCACCACGCGCTTCGGCGCGACCGGGCAAAGTGACATCCAGCGCCTCTTCAGCCAGGCGCGCTTCCAGTGCAGCCTTGCGAATCGCTTCGCGGCGCTCGTTCAGCGCATTCTCGACCGCGGTCTTGGCGACGTTGATTGCCGCCCCGGCAGTCTTCTTTTCTTCGGGCGGCAGCTTGCCCAAGCCCTTAAGGAGTTCGGTAATCTGGCCGCTCTTGCCAAGAAAACGGGCCTTGGCCTGCTCCAGCGCGTCCGGGTCGGAAATGGCAGCGAAAGCGGCTTTGGCCTCGCTAACGATTTGTTCGAGATTGTCCATGGACTTGTTCCAGCAAAACTACCGACAGCAAAACGAATAAACAAAAAAGGAGGCTTGCGCCTCCTTTTTTTTCAAGAGCTTAAGCTCAGGCGCCGAGCTGTGCCTTGGCCTGGGCGGCCAGAGCAGCAAATGCCGGCTGATCGAAGACGGCCAGATCGGCCAGGACCTTGCGGTCGACTTCGATGTTGGCCTTCTTCAGGCCGTTCATCAGGGTGCTGTACTTCATGCCCAGCTCGCGAGCGGCGGCATTGATACGAGCGATCCACAGGGAACGGAACTGACGCTTGCGCTGACGACGGTCACGGTAGGCGTATTGACCAGCCTTCATGACCGCCTGTTTGGCGATGCGATATACGTTCTTACGACGACCGCGGTAACCCTTGGCCTGAGCGAGAACCTTCTTGTGACGGGCGCGAGCCGTTACACCACGTTTAACTCGGGACATCTTCTATCTCCTTACGCGTAGGGCATCATGGCGCGGACAGAAGCGGTGTCGCGCTCGTGAACAGCAGTAGCACCGCGCAGGTGACGCTTAACTTTGGTGGTCTTCTTGGTCAGAATGTGACGCTTGAAGGCTTGGCCGCGCTTGATCGAACCACCGGCGCGAACCGAGAAGCGCTTCTTGGCGCTGCTCTTGGTCTTCATCTTGGGCATTTTGATGCTCCTTAATGACATGCTGACAGGTGGTTCCCGACGGGAACGCTTTCATAACCCGAAAGCACTTGTTTGCTTGGCTTCCGGTTACCCGGTTGCCGGTACTGCAAAATTCGGACTCGAAAACCGAATCCTAAAAAACTTTACTTCTTCTTGGCCGGCGCGATGACCATGATCATCTGGCGCCCTTCCATCTTCGGCATCTGCTCGACTTGCCCTTGGGCCTCGAGGTCAGTCTTGATACGCTCCAACTGACGCATACCGAATTCCTGGTGAGCCATTTCCCGACCCCGGAAGCGCAGGGTCACTTTGACCTTGTCGCCATCTTCCAGGAAGCGGGTCATATTCCGCAGCTTGATCTGGTAATCGTTTTCGTCGGTACCCGGACGGAGTTTGATTTCCTTGACCTGGACCTGCTTCTGTTTCAGCTTCGCTTCGTGTGCCCGTTTGGCTTCCTGGTACTTGAACTTGCCATAGTCCATGATGCGACAGACCGGCGGTTTCGCCGTCGGCGCGATCTCAACCAGGTCAACCCCGGCTTCTTCGGCCATCTGCAGCGCAGCGCGGATATTGACAATCCCTAGCTGCTCACCTTCCAAACCCTGGAGACGAATCTCCGGCACTGTGATCTCATCGTTTAAACGATGGGCCTTGTTCTGAGCGATGGTAAAACCCCCGAAATATCAATAATTAAGCCGTGCCACTACGCGCTGCGACCTCCCCATGGAGTCGCTCAATCAGAGCCTCGACCGTCATTTGACCAAGATCCTGACCACCGCGTGTACGCACGGCCACCAGTCCGTCCGCCTTTTCCTTGTCGCCCACAACGAGCTGGTAAGGCAGCCGGTTCAAGCTATGTTCCCGAATTTTATAGGTAATTTTCTCATTACGCAAATCGGCTTCGGCTCTAAAGCCCGCCTCATGCAGCTTTTGCGCAACATCGGCCGCATAATCAGCCTGTTTTTCCGAAATGTTGAGCACAACCGCCTGGACCGGCGCCAACCACAGCGGAAGCGCGCCCGCGTAGTTCTCGATCAGGATACCGATAAAGCGCTCGAGCGAACCGAGGATGGCGCGATGCAGCATAACCGGCACCTTACGCTCGTCGTTGCCCGCGACATACTCGGCACCCAGGCGACCCGGCATCGAGAAATCGACCTGCATGGTGCCGCACTGCCAAGAACGACCAATGGCATCCTTGATGTGAAATTCAATCTTCGGTCCATAGAAGGCGCCCTCACCCGGTAACTCGGTCCACTCCAAACCGGATGCGCGCAACCCCTGACGCAAGGCGTCCTCAGCCTTATCCCAGACATCATCCGAACCGACGCGGCTATCCGGGCGCAAAGCCAGCTTGACGGCGACATCGTTGAAACCGAAATCGCCATAGACCTTCTTGACCAGCGCATTGAAGGCGGTGACTTCAGATTCGATCTGGTCTTCGGTACAGAAGATGTGACCATCATCCTGAACGAAGCCGCGCACACGCATCAAACCATGCAGCGCACCTGTCGGTTCATTGCGGTGACAGGAGCCGAATTCACCATATCGCAGCGGCAGTTCGCGATAGGAACGCAGGTCGGAATTGAACACCTGCACATGCCCCGGGCAGTTCATCGGCTTGACCGCATAGTCGCGGTTTTCCGACGAGGTTGTGAACATATTGTCCTTGTAGTGCTCCCAGTGCCCCGACTTCTCCCACAAGGACTTGTCGAGGATTTGCGGGCAACGCACTTCCTTGTAGCCGTTGTTGCGATAAACAGCGCGCATGTAGGACTCGATTTCCTGCCAGATCGCCCAGCCCTTCGGGTGCCAGAAGACCAGACCCGGTGCTTCGTCCTGCATGTGGAAGAGATCGTACTGCTTACCCAAGCGGCGATGGTCGCGCTTCTCGGCCTCTTCCAGCATGTGCAGATAAGCGTCGAGATCTTCCTTCTTCGCCCAGGCGGTGCCGTATATGCGCTGCAACTGCTCGTTGCGATGATCACCGCGCCAGTAGGCGCCGGCGACCTTCATCAACTTGAAGACCTTGAGCTTGGCCGTGGTCGGCACGTGCGGCCCACGACAGAGGTCGATAAAGTCGCCTTCACGGTACAGAGAAACCTGCTGATCGGCCGGAATGGCCTCGATCAATTCCGCCTTGTACTTTTCGCCCTGATCAAGGAAGAACTTGACCGCATCGTCACGCGACCAGACCTCGCGGCTGACCGGGATATCCTTCTTGGCCAACTCAGCCATACGCTTTTCGATGGCTTCCAGATCTTCCGGGGTAAACGGACGCTTGTAAGCGAAGTCGTAATAGAAGCCGTTTTCGATGACCGGCCCGATGGTTACTTGCGCTTCTGGGAACAACTCCTTGACGGCGTAGGCCAACAAGTGAGCCGTAGAGTGGCGGATGATTTCGAGGCCATCGGCGTCGCGGTCGGTGATGATCGCCAGATCGGCGTTGTGCTCGATCAGGAAGGAAGTATCGACCAGCTTGCCATCGACCTTGCCGGCCAGCGCAGCGCGGGCCAGGCCGGCGCCGATGCTGGCGGCGACTTCGGCCACGGTGACGGCTTGCTCATAGCTGCGTACGGAACCATCTGGCAGTTTGATATCGGGCATAGCGGCATCTCTTCAAAAAATCTGGGCGAAAAAAAAGTGCGGACCGAGCCGCACTTTTTCTTTTCAACAAAGCTGACTCGATTACGGTTTCGGAACTGCGATGCAAGTTCGGAACAGCATTATCAGCCTCATCAGGAATTTTGGTAGGCGGTATTGGAATCGAACCAACGACCTCCACGATGTCAACGTGGCGCTCTAACCAACTGAGCTAACCGCCTGAAGAAGGCCGCATTATAGACCTACTACAGAAAGTGTCAACTACTTTTTAGCGAAAACCTTGATTCCGTCGGCAAAGGCCGCTTTTTCACCGCTCAGTTAATCCATGCGGAAAGCGCCAGACTCGCCAGCGCTGTTGCGGCCAATAAGCCTGGAACCCCCATCTTGAAACGCCCCAAGGCAATCAGCGAAAACAGGAAAAATGCGCTCGCCCGAAGATCAGGCAAAAGCTGCCAACCTGTAGGCCACAATACGTGTTCGACGAAGAACAAGCCAAGACTGGCGATGACCCCGACCACCCCAGCGCTGACGGCCGTCAGCGGCGCCTGCACGACGGGTTCGCCATGCGTCGATTCAACCAAAGAGCCGCCTGCCAGAATAAACACAAAAGACGGAAGGAAAGTCAGCCAAGTAACCAATGCGGCTGCCAAGACGCCCCCCGCCACGAGCATTTCCGGCCCAAGCACCGCCTTGGCATGGCCACCGACATAGGCCACGAAGGCCACCACCATGATCAATGGCCCCGGTGTCGTTTCACCCAGTGCCAGACCATCGATCATCTGCCCCGCCGTCAGCCAGCCAAAATGTTCGACAGCCGCCTGATAAACATAGGGCAGCACGGCGTAGGCGCCGCCGAAGGTCAACAGGGCAGCCTTGGTGAAAAACCACCCCATCTGCGTCAGCGTATGCGCCCAACCCAAAGTCGCGACCAGCCCCCCCATGGTAAGCAGCCACAAGCCGATCCCCATTACCGCGATGCGCATCAGCCTCTGCCAGGAGAAAAAGGTATGCACCATGCGTGGCGTATCGTCGCCGATGATGGCCAGTGGACCATCCGTGTCCTGCCGCCTCTCTGGAGCGTGCGTAGCACTTCGGAAAATCGTGGGTCGCCAGCGGCCGACTACGATGCCTAGCAATGCGGCCAAACCAATCACCAGCGGAAACGGACAAGCGAGCAAGGCGATGCCGACAAAGGCGGCCAGCGCAATGCCCCACAATACGGGATGGCGTAAAACCCGCCCACCGAGACGCCAGGCAGCAAGACAGACAATAGCCGCGACCGCGGGCTTGATGCCCGCAAAGACTGCTCCGACAGCAGGCAAATGCCCATAGGCGACATAACCCCAGGACAGCCCGATCAATATGAAGAGAGACGGCAGCACGAACAACGCCCCAGCGAGAATTCCGCCCCAAGTGCGATGCATCAGCCAGCCAAGATAAGTCGCCAGCTGCTGAGCTTCCGGTCCCGGTAGCAGCATGCAGTAATTCAAGGCATGCAGGAAACGTCGCTCGGAAATCCAGCGCCGCTTATCGACCAGTTCATGATGCATCAAGGCGATCTGCCCGGCCGGCCCACCGAAGCTGATGAAGCCGAGTTTCAACCAGAAACGTAGCGCCTCGCCAAAGGGGATCGCTCCCACCTCCTTCGGCACTGCGGCATTTTCATTCGGATCGTTAGCGGACATAACTTGCTGGCTGGCGAAAACGACCTTCAGCTTACCGCATGATCCGGGACAGCACTGTCACGGCGCGGTAATATCCCGACTTGAAGACTGGAGTAGCCATGAACCAAGGCTGGATCATTTTCGGGTTATGCGTCCTGACGCTGATTGGCGCCACCCTCCCCCTGCTGCACGAGCGCAGGTCTGCCAAAAAACCCGCCAAGCGAGACAAAGACAATGAGTAACACCGAGGCCCGGCTGACCGACCTGGAGGTCAAGCTCAGTTTTACCGAAGACCTGGTCGACGACCTGAACCGTACGATCTTCCGGCAACAGCAGCAGATCGACCTGCTGATCAACGAAATTCGTTCCCTGCGCGATCAGCTTACCAATATGCAACCCGAGGAACGGCGCAGCCTGCGCGACGAAATTCCACCTCATTATTAAAATGCCGCAAATTCCCGTCACCATTCTTTATCACGCTGACTGCCTGGACGGTTTCGGCGCCGCCTACGCCGCTTGGTGCCGCTATGGCGAGTCGGCCACTTACCGCGCCATGCATCATGGCGAAGCCCGGGATATGGCGCAGATCGCCGAGCACGAGGTTTTCGTGCTCGACTTTTCCTTCCCGCCCGAGCAACTGCGCAATATGGCCCGCCTGGCGCGCGCCATAACCCAGATCGACCATCACGCCTCGGCGATGCAGCCGTGGGCAGAGTTACTGACCGACGACTCGCGCGGACGCAAGGTGTTTGCCGACCCGACCCTACCGCTGCGTGTGATGTTCGATCTCGACAAGTCGGGCGCCCGACTGGCCTGGGAGTTCTTTCATCCCGAACAATCAACGCCCTTGCCCCTGCTGCATATCGAAGACCAGGATTTGTGGCGTTTCACCCTGCCCGACACCCGCGCCTTCTGCCGCTCGCTACGCATGGAAGCCTTCGATTTCGCCGACTGGGCAACTCTCTGCGCCGCCATGCCGAACCGTGAGGCGCCGCGCTATCGCGAATTCGTCGCGGTCGGCCAAGGTGTCGAGCGCTTTTTCCAACGCGAGGTTGCGCGTCTGGCCGATGGCAACCTGAGCATGCCCGCGACCGTGCGCGGAGAGCCAGTCGATGCGCTGCAAGCCGTCCGCCATGGCCAGGCTACCGTCAGCGATGGAGAGACCAACTGGCTGGCAATATCCGGCCTGGCCATCAACGCCAGCGTTTTGTTCGCTTCCGAGCTGGGCAACGTGCTCGCCGAGCGTAGCGGCAGCTTCGGCCTGATCTGGCAATACGCCGCAGACGGTGAAATCAAGGCATCACTACGCGCCAAGGGCAAGGTGGATGTCGCAGCCATCGCCGCCCGCTACGGTGGTGGCGGCCATCCCAATGCTGCCGGTTTCCGCCTGCCGGCCAGCCGTTTTTTCAGCGAAGTACTGGGTCTGGCAAACGCCTGATTCAGGTCAGCACGTAATCGCGCACCACCGGCGCGTCTCCGAGTACCTCCAGCCCGGCCAGTTCGCAGGTGGCGCACTCGATGGTGTGGCACATGGCATCGAGCGCCAGATCGTTGGCCTCGGTGCCGAACGGCTCCTCAAGCTGTTCGCCAACCATTTCCAGCGCCAGGAAGGTATAGGCGACGAAGGTTGCGATCAACGGCGTCAGCCAGCCCAGCGTTGTGGTCAGGCCGATCGGCAGGAGCAGGCAGTAAATGACGATGGTGCGATTCATCAACACCCGATAGGTGTAAGGAATGGGCGTATTGGCGATGCGTTCGCAGGCGCCGGCCACCTCGCCCAACTGTTCCAGACTGCGATCCATGGCCAGCCACTCCATATCGGCGATTTGCCCGGCGCGGCGCTCTGCAACCAGTTGCTTGCCAATTTCGCGCAACACCACTTGCGCCGGAAATTGCTTGTCATCGATGGCAGCCAGCGTTTCGGTTTTTAGCCTTTTTGCCATGTCCACCGCAGCATCGGTGCCACGCACCTGGTGCTTCAACGCGTAGGCAAAGGCGGCGACGCTCCGCGTCACCTGTTCGCGCAAGGCGCGGTGATTTTCGTCTGGCAGGACGCTGAGCAGCTTGTTAACCAGTGCGCGCGCCACCACCAGCAACATGCCCCACTGCTTGCGCGCCTCCCAGAAACGGTCATAGCTGACCGAATTACGGAAGCCGAGGAAGATGGCCAGCGCGATGCCCATCAACGTAAAGGGCGGAATGCTCAGGGCCGAATCGGGAAAATGCTGCAACCACCAATCGCTGCACAGCAAGCTGGCCACGGAGACGGCCAGGATCAGCGCCAGGCGTCCGATGATCTGCGGCAGGACGGAACCGCGCCAGACGAAAAGCAGACGGAACCAGTGATGGCGGGGACGAACGATCATTTAGCGGCGACTCGCAGAAACAAAAAGAGCCGGACTTCCTCGGTTTCCCTCGGTCGAACGGCCCTCTCGTATTATTTTGGTGCCCAGGAAGGGACTCGAACCCCCACACCTTTCGGCGCCAGAACCTAAATCTGGTGCGTCTACCAATTTCGCCACCTGGGCAGGCGGCGCGCATTCTACCACTAACTGCGCTTCGCCCCCTATACTTGCGGCCCCATGCCAGTCGATCACTACGAAAACTTCCCCGTCGCCTCCTTCCTCGTGCCGGCCAAACTGCGCCGGCCGATCGAGGCGATTTATCGCTTTGCCCGCAGCGCCGACGACATTGCCGACGAAGGCGATGCCACAGCAGAAGAGCGCCTGGCCGGCCTGGCCGCCTACCAGACCGAACTCGACCGCATTGAACGTGGCGAAACGCCGCAAACCCGGCTGTTCGTCGAACTCGCCGAAGTCATCCACGCCCACGCCCTGCCGATCCGGCTCTTCCGCGATCTGCTCGACGCTTTCGCGCAGGACGTGATCAAGAAGCGCTACGCCGACTATCCCGAGCTGCTCGACTACTGCCGCCGCTCGGCCAACCCGGTCGGCCGTCTCGTGCTGCATCTGTTCGGACGGACCGAACCGGAGCATCTGGAACAATCCGACTGCATCTGCACGGCGCTGCAACTGATCAACTTCTGGCAGGACGTCGCTATCGACTGGCAGAAGGATCGCATTTACATCCCGCAGACCGATTTCCCGCATTTCAAGGTGACGGAAGCCGACATCGCCGCCAACCGCTGGTCGGCCAACTGGGCGGCGCTGATGGATTTCGAAATCGACCGCGCCGTCGCCCTGATGCGCCGCGGCGCGCCGCTGGTCCATGCCCTGCCCGGCCGTCTCGGCTGGGAAATCCGCCTGACCGTGCAGGGCGGCCTGCGCATCCTCGAACGCATCCGCCAGGTGCGCGGCGACGTTTTCGCCCGCCGCCCGAAACTCGGCGCACGCGACTGGCTGTTGCTCGCCACCCGCTCCTTTAGAATGTAGGCCATGAATCCCGATCAATACTGCCAGGAAAAGTGCGCCGCCAGCGGCTCCTCCTTCTATTACAGCTTCCTCTTCCTGCCGCCCGAGCGCCGGCGCGCCATCATGGCGCTTTACGCCTTCTGCCGCGAAGTCGATGACGTGGTGGACGAATGCAACGACCCGGCCATCGCCTCGACCAAGCTGGTCTGGTGGCGCCAGGAGGTCGAGCGCGTCGCCGAAGGCCAGCCGCAGCATCCGGTCGGACTGGCGCTGAAAGGCATCGCGCCGAGCATCAACCTGCCGAAAGAGCAGTTGCTGGAAATCATCGACGGCATGGAGATGGATTTACTCCAGTCGCGCTATCTCGACTTCAAGGGCCTGTCGCTCTACTGCTACCGTGTCGCCAGCGTCGTTGGCCTGCTCGCCGCGGAAATCTTCGGCTACCAGGATCGGCAGACGCAGAAATATGCGCACGATCTGGGCATGGCCTTCCAACTCACCAACATCATCCGCGACATCGGCGAAGACGCGCGGCGCGGCCGCATCTACATCCCGATGGACGAACTCAAGCAGTTCAACGTACCGGCCGCCGACATCCTCAACGCCAAGTATTCCGACAACTTCACGGCGCTGATGCAATTCCAGTACGAGCGCGCCGAGCGCTACTACGACCAGGCGCTGGCCCAGCTGCCCAGGATCGACCGCAAGAGCCAGCGCCCTGGCCTGATCATGGCGGCCATCTACCGCACCCTGCTCGACGAAATTCGCCGCGAGAATTTCCAGGTGCTGCACCAGCGCATCTCGCTGCCGCCAACGCGCAAGCTCTGGCTGGCCGCCAAAACCTGGATCAAGGGTTAAACCCATGCGCGCGGCCGTCATCGGCGGTGGCTGGGCGGGCATCGCCGCTGCCGTCGAACTGACCGCCAGTGGCGCTCACGTCACCCTGATCGAAGCTGGCCGGGTTCTCGGCGGCCGGGCGCGCTCGGTCAATCTCGATGGCCGCACGCTGGATAACGGCCAGCACATCTTGCTCGGCGCTTACCGCGACACGCTGGCACTGATGCGCAGGGTTGGAGCCGACCCCGATGCCTTGTTCGAGCGCCAACCCTTGCAGGTGCTCGACAACACGGGTTTTCGCCTTGCCTTGCCCAATCTGCCCGCCCCGCTCAACGTCGCCTGGGGTTTATTGACCGCTGCTGCGGTGCACTGGCCAGAAAAGGCAAAAACTGCGTGGTGGATGCAGCAGGTCAAATGGCGGAAATTTCAACTAGCGAAAGACTGCACGGTCGCCGAATGGCTGGACCGCGCCGGCCAGACCGGCCGACTGCGCCGCCACCTGTGGGAACCGCTCTGCCTCGCCGCACTGAACACCCCGGCCGAACGCGCCTCGGCGCAGATCTTCGCCAACGTGCTGCGCGATAGCCTGGGCAGCCCTCGCCGCGAAGACACCGACCTGCTGCTGCCGCGCGTGCCTTTCGGCCAACTTCTGCCGGAGGCGGCCGCTGCCTGGCTGACGGCACATGGTGCGGACCTCCGCTACGGCCAGCGGGTGCGAAGCATCGTGCCCGATGAGGCGCGAATCGCCATCGATGGCGAAGGTTTCGACGCCGCCATTCTCGCCGTCGCCCCGCACCACCTCGCCGCCCTGTGGCCGGAAGCCCCCGTGCCCGACGCCTACGAGCCGATTGCCACGGTGTACCTGCAATTTTCGGCAAAAACCACGCTGCCTTTCCCACTCTATAACCTGCTCGGCGGTATCGGCCAATGGGTGGTCGACCGTGGCGACGGTCTGCTCGCCTGTGTGCTGAGCGGGCATGGCGACTGGGAAGCGCTCGATGACGAAGCGCTCGCTACGGCGCTCACCGAAGAATTGCGCGCCGCCGGTCTGTTGGGCAGCTCTGCCGGCTGGCACAAAGTCATCCGCGAAAAACGCGCCACCTTCACCTGCCGCCCCAATCTACCGCGCGCCGCCAGCCACACCAGCCACCCGCGCCTTTATCTGGCAGGCGACCACACCTGGGCCGACTACCCGGCGACGCTGGAGGGCGCGGTACGTAGTGGCTTGCGAGCAGCCGGGGAAATCATTTCCACTCGATCTAAATTCCAGTCACAGCAATTGCATCGATGACTGCTTCTGTTGCCACTTACTTCGGTGAACCAGTGCAACGTTTGAACCCCTCTTTGAGCGCCGCACCTAAATCTGCATCGGAAATGGCCACAGATACGTACTGAATCTCAGGGCCGTCATTGGATATCCCAGAATATGCATCTAGGCCTTTGTGGCGTGTTGGTTTGATTTCAATTTGGCCATCGGCAGCGCTGATCCAGCAGCAGTCCATTTTGCGATACATCGCACGCTTGTTTTTATAACCATAGTTTTTCATGGCCCAAGCATTCCGTTCATTCCCTAGTTGCTGGATCACGCCTGAATGAAAGATTTTCTGGAATTCTTCGATACTGACCGTTTTACTCGCATTAAGCGCCTCTCTCAGCGTACGCCCAAGTATTTCATCTTCAACGTCTGGGGGTAAGTAATGAGGCGTTGCCTCTGGCTCAGTGTATGCCAGCATTCCTAAAGACATTGTTTCAATACAATAAAACACACCATTAAAAAGAATATTGGCATGCGCATCGATCTTTTTCATTTTTCCCCAGACTCCCGTAAACGCTGCGCCACAATCTCGCCCAGCGCCGGATGTGTATGCGGGTCTGCCGGATCGGTCAGCCCGGCGATCACGCCTGAGCGATCCGGCAACGGCCGGTTCTGGCTCATCTTCCACTTACCTTCGATCTGCGTGATGAGAATCTCCAACCCGACGATGGCCTTCATCTGGCTGGCGATGAAATCCTCCGGCGCTTCGCTCAGCGCCCATGGCTGGGCACGCTTTCCTTCATGCCCGGCAGTCAGTGCATCAAGTTGAGCGCGTAGCCACTCGGCATCGTCATGCACTGTCACCCGACCGCGCACCTGCACGGCGGCGTAATTCCAGGTCGGCACCGCGCGATGCGTCTCGGCCTTGCTCGGATACCAGCCCGGCGTCACATAGCCTTGCTCGCCCTGAAACACCACCAGGCAATCGCCGCCCTCAACGAACTCCTTCCAGTGCGGATTGGCCCGCGCCAGGTGGGCGCGCAGGATGCCGGACTCGCCTGCGCCGGCATCGAGCAAAAAAGGCACAGGCGATGCCAGCAGGCCGGATGGACCGCTGGAAATAAGCAGTCCCAGAGGGTGTTGGCGGATCAGGTCGTGCATCCGACCGAGGTCGGGTTCGCGAAAACTGGCCGGGTTATACATATCCGTATGTCGCTTTCAAAAAATCAAGCCGCCAGCCGCCCCGACTGAATGCGCAGCACGCGCCCGCAACGGGCCGCGATGGCTTCGTCGTGCGTGACCAGCACCAGGGTCGTGCCTTGCACGGCGTTGAGGTCGAACATCATGTCGATGATCTGCCGGCCGGTGGCCGCATCGAGGTTGCCAGTGGGTTCATCGGCCAGCACCAGTGCCGGGTTGGGTGCGAAGGCACGCGCCAGGGCGACGCGCTGCTGTTCGCCACCGGAGAGATGTTTCGGGTAATGCTTCAAGCGATGGCCGAGACCGACGCGCTCCAGCCAGCCGCGGGCGATTTCGCCTGCGCCGCGATTGCCGGCCAATTCCAGCGGCAGCATGACGTTTTCCAGGGCGTTGAGCGAGGGCAGCAACTGGAAGGACTGGAAGACAAAACCGAGCAAGCGGCCGCGCTGGCGGGCACGCTCGTCCTCGTCGAGTGCGGCCAGCGAAACGCCGTCGAGCCGCACTTCGCCGACACTTGGCTCATCCAGTCCAGCGAGCAGGCCGAGCAAGGTCGATTTGCCGGAGCCCGAGGCGCCGACAATGGCGACCGTTTCGCCCGGCATGACCGCGAAGGAAATATCCTGCAAAATCGTCAGCGGCTCGCCGCCGTTATCGACGGTCTTGCCCAACCCCGACACATCCACCACCGGTTTTTCCGCCATGCGCTCCGCTCTCTCCGCCTGCCTGTTGCTCGTTGCCCTGCTGTTCACTGCGCCCTTCGCCCACGCCGGCAAAACCATTGTGGTGATGGGCGATTCGCTCTCCGCCGGCTACGGCATCCGCCCCGAACAGGCCTGGCCGGCGTTGCTCGGGCAACGGCTGGCGGAAAAGCGCTTCGATTATAGCGTCGCCAACCTTTCCATCTCCGGTGAAACCACCGCCGGCGGCCGCTCACGCCTGGGCCCGGCGCTCAAGGAGCGCCAGCCGGCCCTCGTCGTCATCGCGCTGGGTGCCAACGACGGCCTGCGCGGCCTGCCGCTCGCCCAGATGCGCGACAACCTGCTGGCCATGATCGACGCCAGCCAGTCGGCCAAGGCGCGCGTGCTGCTGATCGGCATGCGCCTGCCGCCCAATTACGGGCCTTACGCCGAGGAGTTCCGCAGCATTTTTGCCGACCTGGCGAAACAGAAAAAGGTC
Source organism: Azonexus sp. IMCC34839 (assembly GCF_047047955.1). GTDB lineage: Bacteria > Pseudomonadota > Gammaproteobacteria > Burkholderiales > Rhodocyclaceae > Azonexus. The sequence continues at coordinate 890,948 of NZ_CP150631.1, forward strand.
GCCCTGCTTCCCTTCCTGCTCGAACCGGTGGCCCTGCAACCCCGGCTGTTCCAGGCCGACAACCTGCACCCGGTGGCCGAAGCCCAGCCCTTGGTGCTCGATCATGTCTGGGCCGCGCTGGCGCCGCTGTTAAAATAGCCGGATGAAGCAAAACCGCCCCACCGTGGCCGATCTGGCGGCCTACGACGAAATCATCGACGTTCGCTCCCCGGCCGAATTCGCCGACGACCACATTCCTGGTGCCATCAACTGCCCGGTGCTCGACGACGCGCAACGCGCCCAGGTCGGCACCATCTACAAGCAGGTCTCGCCTTTCGAAGCCAAGAAAATCGGCGCCGCGCTGGTTTCGGAAAACATCGCCCACCATCTGAAGGAGCGGTTTCTCGATCGCCCGAAAAACTGGAAGCCGCTGATCTACTGCTGGCGAGGCGGTGAGCGCAGCGGCTCGATGACCACCATCTTCCGCGCCATCGGCTGGCCGGCCGGACAACTGGATGGGGGCTACAAGAACTATCGCCGGCACGTCATCGAACAACTCGAACTATTGCCTGGCCAATTCAACTTCCGCGTCGTCTGCGGTCCGACCGGCAGCGCCAAGACGCGCATCCTGCAGGCGCTCACGGCACTGGGCGAACAGGTGCTGGACCTGGAAACGCTGGCCTGCCACAAAGGTTCGGTGCTCGGTGTCCTGCCCGACCAGCCGCAGCCCTCGCAAAAGACTTTCGAAACCTTGCTCTGGCAGGCGCTGAGCGCTTTCGACCCGAGCCGCCCGGTGTATGTCGAGGCGGAGAGCCGCAAGATTGGCCGCATGCATGTGCCGGAAGCGCTGATGGAGCGCATCCGCAACGGCGAATGCCTGCAGATCGACGCCCCCATCGAGGCTCGCGTCGAATTCCTGCTTGGCGACTACGCCTATTTCTTCGACCGCCCGGCGCTATTGATCGAACGCCTCGGTCACCTGCACTCGCTGGTCAGCAACGAAACCCTGCAGCGCTGGGTGGATTTCGTTCATGCCGCCGATTGGCCGACCCTGGTGCGCGAACTGCTGGAGCAGCATTACGACCCGCTCTATCGCCGCTCGCAGCACAGCCATTTCACCGGCCTGCAGCAACCCCTGGTTTTTGCCCAAAACAGCCTGTGCACCGCAGCAGTCGACGCGGCGGCCCAAGCCATCGTTCAGTCGCGTCGCGCACAGACCGCCTGACGCATGGCCGGCTTGGGTTCGGCCACATAGCCTTCGACAAAGGCCAATTCGCGCAATCCGGATGCAGCAACGACCTCGCGCAGCTCGCCCGGCTGCAGCAAAAAGTCCGGGCGCGAGGGCTTTCCGTAGGCTTCGTTGCCAAGCATGAAGGTTTCGTAGATCAACACACCGCCCGGCGCGAGCACGGCCAGCAGATCGGGCAAACGCGGTCGCCACAGGTAATTGGTGACGACGATGCCGTCGAACTGGCGGCCGGCCAGCGGCCAGACATCGCCCTCCAGATCCATCGTCTCGGTCTGCACGTTGGCCACCGCGCCTAACGCCACCAAGGCCTCGCCATCGCGATCCACCGCCGTCACCCGGTAGCCCAGCCCGGCCAGCCAGCGCGCATGGCGACCGCTGCCACAGGCCAGATCGAGCACCTGGCCGCCCGTTTTGATCTGCGCGGCGTGCGCCGTGACCCAGGGTGAAGGCGGTATCATCGACGGATTCATTTCAACGGAGAGAGACATGTCGAGCAAGGTCATCGTGGCGGAAAACGGACAAGGAAGATACCAGCAGCAGGTCATCGCCGGCCAGCACCATTTGATCGCCGACGAACCGGCCAGCATGGGCGGCGCCGACGCCGGCCCGGCGCCCTTCGATTTCATCATGAGCGGACTGGGCGCGTGCACCTCGATGACCCTGCGCATGTACGCCGAACGCAAGGAATTGCCGCTGACCAGGGTGAGCGTCGAACTAAGCCACGACAAGGTGGAAATCGACGGCGCTCAACGCGACCGCATCACCCGCCACATCACGCTGGAAGGCGATCTGAGCGCCGAACAACGCCAGCGCCTGCTGGAAATCGCCAACAAGTGTCCGGTACATCGCGCGCTGTCGCAGTCGATACAGCTCGAATGCAACTTGCTCGACTAGACAATAACCCTTTTCCATCAATGGCATTAGCCATGGCTTTGTGGGAAAATGTGCGACTGCACAATAACAGCCTGAAAAGGGGCATACCATGCTAGAGCAGCACTATCTAACGTCGCTCTTCGAACCAAAATCGGTTGCTGTCATCGGTGCTTCCGACCGCGAAAACTCGGTCGGCAACATCATTTTCAAGAACATCCTCAGCTCGGGCTACAAGGGTCGCCTCTACGCGATCAACCCGAAGCACGAGACAATCCAAGGCCAGCAGGCCTACAAGTCGATCGAGGAAATCGGCGCCCGCGTCGAGTTGGCCGTCGTCGCCACCCGCCCGCAGACCGTGCCGCACATCATCGAACAGTGCGGCCGCAGCGGCGTACGCAACGTCATCGTGATCAGCTCCGGCTTCTCCGAGTCCGGCCACGTCGGCGCCGCCATCGAGCGCAAGATGCTCGAAATCGCCCGTTCGTACAACGTGCGCATCCTCGGCCCGAACTGCCTCGGTATCATCCGCCCCGATTCCGGTCTTAACGCCACCTTTGCCAAGGTCAACGCCGCCCCCGGCAACCTCGCCCTCGTTTCGCAATCCGGCGCCATGTGTTCCGCCGTTCTGGACTGGGCCACCGCCAACCAGGTCGGCTTCTCGTCGGTCATCTCCATCGGCACCACCGCCGACGTCGATTTCGGTGAGATTCTCGATTACCTGATCTACGACAGCCGCACCCACTACATCCTGATGTACGTGGAAGGCATCCGTAACGCCCGCCGCTTCATGAGCGCCCTGCGTTCGGCTGCCCGCATCAAGCCGATCATCCTGCTCAAGGCCGGTCGCCACGAAGCCGGAGCTGCTGCCACCGCGATGCACTCCGGCATGGCCGCGGTATCCGACACGGTGTTCGATGCCGCCATTCGCCGCGCCGGTGTCGTCCGCGTCCAGAACGTCGGACAGCTGTTCTATGCCGCCAAGGCGTTGGCCTCCAAATTCCGGCCGATGGGCAACCGCCTGGCCATCATCACCAACGGTGGCGGTCCGGGCGCCATGGCTGCCGACCGTGCCGGCGACATGGGCATTCCGCTGGCCGAACTGACCAACGAAACGATGGCTGTGCTGAACAAGGCACTGCCGCCCACCTGGTCGCACAGCAACCCGATTGACATCATGGGCGATGCGACGCCCGAGCGCTACCGCGAAACCATCCTGGCCGTCACCCAGGACCCGAATGTCGACAGCACGCTGGTCATGCTCTCGCCGCAGGCCATGACCGACCCGCTGGCAGTCGCCCAGGCCATCGTCGAGATCGCCGACAAGCTCAACCGCTCGATCATCTGCTGCTGGATGGGTGAAGAGCAGGTGCGCGAAGGGCGCAAACTGCTCGAGGAAAACGGTATTCCGGCCTTCCGCATGCCGGAAACCGCGATCGAATTGTTCCATCACATTTCGAAGTACTACCGCAACCAGAAGCTGCTGCTGCAAACGCCGGAACCGACCCGCCAGCACGGTCGCCCGGAAGCCGAAGGCGCCAAGATGCTGATCGAGGCGCTGCTCGCCGAACGCCGCAAAGTGTTGTCGGAAATGGAATCGAAGGCCATCCTGCGCGCCTTCCGTGTTCCGGTGGCGCAGACCATGGTGGCGCGCACTGCCACCGAAGCCCTGCTGCTCGCCGAGCAGATCGGCTTCCCGATCGCCATGAAGGTCGACTCGCCCGACTTGCCGCACAAATCCGATGTCGGTGGCGTCCGCCTGAACATCATGAATGCCCCGGCCGTGCGCAACGCCTATCACGACATCATCGAAACCGTGCAGAAGCGCCGGCCGGATGCCAAGATCAACGGCGTCTCGATCGAACCCTTCCTGTCGCGCCCGAACGGCCGCGAACTGATGATCGGCGTCTTCCGCGACCCGATCTTTGGCCCGGTCATCACCTTCGGTGCCGGCGGTTTCGACGTCGAAATCTTCTCCGACCGTTCGGTCGCCCTGCCGCCGCTCAACAAGTTCCTGGCCAAGGATTTGATCGACTCGACGCGCGCTTCCAAGATTCTCGGCCAGTTCCACAACATGCCGCCGGTCGACCGCGAAGCGCTCAAGGAAGTCCTGCTCTGCATCTCGGAAATGGTCTGCGAGTTGCCGTGGATTCAGGAACTCGACCTCAACCCGCTGATCGTCGACGAAAACGGTGCCATCGCTGCCGATGCGCGCATCGTCATCGACCATGCCCAAGGGGCCAACGGCGACCGCTATGCCCACATGGCGATCTACCCCTACCCGGTCCATCTGGTGCAGGAATGGCAGATGAACGACGGCAAGGTCGTCACCATCCGTCCGATTCGCCCGGAAGATGCCGATATGGAGCAGGATTTCGTCAAGAACATGTCCGACGAGTCGCGCTACTACCGCTTCATGGATACCCTGCGCGAACTGACCCAGACCATGCTGGTGCGTTTCACGCAGATCGACTACGACCGCGAAATGGCACTGGTCGCCACGATCGCCCGGGAAGTCGAGGACAACGTCGATGATGTCGAATTGCCCGAACTGCAGATCGGCGTCGCTCGCTACGTGGTCAATCCGGACGGCGAGTCGGTCGAATTCGCCCTGGCCGTCGGCGACGACTGGCAGAAGTGCGGCGTCGGCCGCAAGCTGATGACCGCGCTGATCGAATGCGCCCGCATGAAGGGCTACCGTGCCGTCGTTGGCGACGTCTTGTCGACCAACACCAAGATGTTCCGCCTGATGACCAGCCTGGGCTTCACCATCCACCCGCACCCGGAAGACACCGCCGTCAAGCGCGTGGTCAAACCGCTGACGGGCTGATTGTCGTCAGCGCCGCCATGACAAAAAGCCGACCGCAAGGTCGGCTCTTTGCTTTTTGGGCAACAAAAAAGCCGGTCAATGACCGGCTTTCTGCTGACTTCAAATAGCGAAATTATTCGCCGTAGAAATTCACGTCGTACGGGTAAGGCTTATGTGCCACCTTGGACTCGGCGTTACGGGCAGTCGTATCGACTTCCTGCTTCTTGTCCCACCACAGGGCGCGGCCGGCCTTCTGATCGGCAACCCATTCCGGGTTCTTTTCCAGTTGTTCGTTGATCCACTTCGTATGATCGGACACGTAGCTGCTATCGACGACACCCATTTTGCGACTTTCCTCTGGCAGATTTGATTAACCGCGCGATTCTAGCATGTCAGTGGAAGGCGATGGGGCGACAAACGCCACGACAATATTCATCGAGAAAAGCGTCGACGTTCTCGACATCCCGTGCCTCTTCAGGAATCTGTTCCATCGAACGACGGAAATGCCATGCCATGGCGCCATCGAGATAGACACTGCTACAGGCGGTTTTATCGAACAACTCAAATCCTTGCTGAGAGGGATACGAGAGGACGCAGAATTGCTCGCTGCTATAAATCACGTTCATCGCAACCTCCTGATCATTCACCTGGTAGGTTAGTTAACGTCAATTTCGGCCGAGACTGTAGCCAAACCAATGTGATCGCCGGGGAATTGCGCCCTCCTGAAGCAGCAACTAAATGCACCTTCTTTGATTATGATCAGATAACCATAAGCACATTAAAATATTAGCAGCGTATGATTGACCACAACGTCGTGTAAAACCGCCTCGACGCAGCAGATACCGAAGACGGAGCACGTCGATAAAAATTAAATGTCTCATACGGAGTCTGTCATGAAAATGCGTACGTTTGCGTCAGCCACTCTGGCTGCTTCCCTAGCCTTGCTCAGTGCAACGGCGACCGCCTACGATGCCGACTGGAAGCGCGGTCGTGTCTATTACCGTAGCGTTTGTACTGCTTGCCACGCAGCACAGGCCGGTGGCTCGATTGCCCCCAGCACGATGACCAAGGCTGAATGGACAACTTACTTGAAGGCCGACAAGCATGCCAAAGGCAAGGACTCCATGAAGCAATACATCAGCAAGAGTTACAGAGCCAGCATCAAGTCACAAAACAAGGCGGCAGAAAAATTCGCTGACGTTCCCGATGAGGAGTTGCTGGAAGACATCCGTGCCTTTGTCACCAAGGGCGCCAAGGATGGCGATTCGCCAGCCAGCTGCAGTTGAACCATCCGGTCGTCTTGACCGCGATTCCTGCTTAAACCGACGCTGATTCAGAACCCGGGAGTTCACCATGAAATCCGCACGTATTTTCGCGGCCGCCAGCTTGCTGGCCGCCCTCTTTACAGTTCCCTTGGTTAATTGCTCTCATGCCTTGGCCGCCGATGCCGAAACCGTTCAAGCCAAGGAGGGCTGGTACGGCAAACGCGTCGATGATGCCTTCGTCGCCCGTTACGCCATCCTGCCGAAGCCTGACGGTGTACAGATCGTCGATTCGCGACCGACAACCCGCAAATTCGACCCCGGCCATATCCCAACGGCGATCAATATCCCAGATAGCCAATTCGACAAGTTCGCTGACCAGTTGCCGCAGGACAAGAACACCCTGCTCATCTTCTATTGCGAAGGCTATGAGTGCATGCTCAGCCATAACTCCGCCTTCAAGGCAGAAAAGCTCGGCTATACCAACATCCGCGTGTATGCGGAGGGCTATCCTGACTGGATAAAGAAGGGGCATATGGGCGCTGTGAGCATTCCTTTCGTCAAGAAATTGCTCGATGAAAAAGCGGCCATCACGTTGATCGACTCGCGCCCCAAGGAACGCAAATACGACAAAGGACACATTCCCGGAGCCGTCAGCTTGCCCGACTCGCAATTTGACAAGCTGGCAGCCGAACGCCTTCCAGCAGACAAGAACTCGGCGCTTTACTTCTACTGCGAGGGGCTGACGTGCAAGCTCAGTTCCGATTCCGCAGAAAAGGCCGTCAAATTGGGCTACACCAACGTCAAGGTCGTTCCCGAAGGCTACCCGCTGTGGGCCAAACTCTATGGCCCCGGGCCAACCGGCGAGAATGCCGTATCGGCCACACCCGCAATCCAGCAGGGCAAAGAGACCGGCACCATCACTGTCGCCTCCTTCGAGAAGATCTTCAAGGAAGCCCCGGAAAGCATTCACATCATCGATGTACGCGAACCGCAGGAGTTTGCCGGTGGAACGTTCAAAGGGGCGCGCAACATTCCGATCAATACCCTGGAAAAGCGCATCGATGAACTGCCTGCCGACAAACCAATCATTTTCGTCTGTGGTGCCGGTGGTCGTAGCGGTGAAGCTGTGGACATGGTCAAGCTCTACAAGCCTGCGCTCAAGACCTATTTCATGGATGCTGACATCAAGTGGTCGAAGGATGGCAGCTACACCATCGTCGAGAAGAAGTAAGCGGGGAACAGCATGTTGAGAATCCATTTCCTCGCCGCACTGGCTGCCCTCGCCCTGGCCTGGCCTGGGATTGCCGCAGAAGGCAAGCCCGTCAAGATGAACAGCACGGCAGATCATACGAAGTTCAAGGAACTGCAGCGCACCTTTGCCTCAGGACCTGAAGTCACCAAAGCCTGCCTGACCTGTCACACAGAGGCGGCGGGCCAGGTACATCGAACCAAGCACTGGACCTGGGAATTCCTGAATCCAGCTAACCAGCAGCGCCTTGGCAAGAAAAACGTCATCAACAACTTCTGCATCTCGATACCGTCGAATTACGCCTTCTGTACCAGTTGCCACGTGGGCTATGGCTGGAAAGATGCCAACTTCGACTTCAGTGTCGAAGAGAACGTCGACTGTCTGGCCTGTCATGACACCACCGGCAGTTACAAGAAGCTGCCGGGTCTTGCCGGCCACCCTCCAGTCAAGGACACCGAAGCACCTCCAGGATCGGGCAAGATCGTCAAGGGAATCGACCTGACCAAGGTTGCGCAGAAGGTGGGCAAGACCAGTCGCGATACCTGCGGTAGTTGCCACTTCTTCGGTGGCGGCGGCGATGGCGTGAAGCACGGCGACATGGACTCCTCGCTAGCCTCGCCCGACAAGGAACTCGACGTGCATATGGATGCCACCGGTCTCGATTTCACTTGTGGCACCTGCCACATGACTTCAAGCCACGATGTTCCGGGTAGTCGCTACACCCCGGTTGCCGTCGATCGCGGAGGAGCCCACCTGCGTGGCAAGGAAGACAAATCCAGCCCGGCGACCTGCCAGAGTTGCCATGGCCAGTCACCGCACAAGGGACGGGGCGTTCCCGCCAAGCTTAACGACCATACCGACAAGGTCGCTTGTCAAACCTGCCACATACCGGCAATTGCCCGAGGCGGCGTGGCCACCAAGACCAACTGGGACTGGTCGACTGCCGGCAAGCTTTCGCCGGAAGGAAAGCCAATTCTGAAGAAGGACGAAAAGGGACGCATCATCTATGACTCCAAGAAAGGGGATTTCACCCTGGGAGAAAACGTCGTACCCGAATACGTCTGGTTCAACGGTGACATTACCTACACCTTGCTGAATGACAAGATCGAGAATAGCGATGGGATCACCAAGATCAATGCGCTTGGCGGAAGCCCAAGTGACGGTCGCTCGATGATCTGGCCAATGAAGATCTTCCGGGGAACGCAACCCTACGATCCGGAGAACCGCACACTGGTGACACCGCACACCGCTGGCAACGACGACACCGCCTACTGGAAGAATTTTGGCTGGGAAAAGGCGATCGACTCCGGAATGAAGGTATCCGGAGCTCCGTTCTCCGGCAAGGTAGGATTCATCAAGACAGAGATGTCATGGCCGATTACCCACATGGTGGCCCCCAAGGACAAAGCTCTCGGCTGCAACGATTGTCACGCCCGAAACGGCCGTCTGGATAAGGTTAGCGGTATCTACATCCCTGGCCGCGACGGTCATCCCCTGATCAACACTTTGGGCTGGCTGGCCGCTGGTGGACTCCTGTGCGGCGTCTCGCTGCACGGTCTGATCCGCTTCCTGCGCCGCAAGCATTGAATGGATGGTTAGTCATCATGGAACGAATCTACATCTTCACTCGATTTGAACGTTTCTGGCACTGGATGCAGGCGCTGCTGATCATCGGCATGCTGTTCACCGGCTTTGAAATTCACGGCAGCTTTCATGCGTTGGGTTTCAAGACGGCACATCAGGTGCATACCGTTGCAGCATGGGCGCTCATAACCCTGTGGGTATTCGCCATCTTCTGGCATTTCACGACCGGAGAATGGCGTCAGTACATCCCCACGATGCAGGGGACGGACAAAATCATCCGGCACTACGCCTGGGGCATCTTCAAGGGAGAGCCGCATCCCTTCAAGGTTACCCGTGGGCGCAAGCATAACCCGATGCAGGCTCAGGCCTATCTGGGCGTCAAGGTGCTGATCAATCCCCTGATCTGGCTCTCCGGCCTGGCCTACCTCTTCTACAACGAACTGTCCGCCTTGGGATATCCCATTGAGCTAGGTACTATCGCACTTGCACACACCGTCGGAGCCTTCCTGATGCTGGCATTTCTCATCGTACACGTCTATCTGATCACCACGGGCCATACCCTGACTGCTCATCTGAAAGCGATGATCACCGGTTGGGATGAAACGGAAAGCGCGAGCGAAAAATCCTGCAATTGATAGTCGATATCGCCGGGTGCCCTCGGGCACCCGGTTACACCATAGCCAATCCGCTTGAGCCATGAAAAACAACAATGACGGCATTGCCGTAGTACTGCCCCATTCCCCACTGAACCGACATCATCAGACTGACATCCCCGACTACCTGCAACGTGTTTACTGGTGGGCTTACCTGCACCCCAATGCAGTACGCCTGTTCGAACGCGAATGGCTGGTCAATCTGATCCTGTGGGGCAATTTCGCCCGCCTGCGCGATGCGGCTCTCGCCGAACTGGGAGAGAAGATCGACAACAACGTGCTGCAAATCGCCTGTGTCTATGGTGACTTCACCCAGCGCATCGTCAGCCGACTGTCTGGAGAAGGCTCTCTCGAAGTCGTCGACGTTGCCCCCATACAGCTGGAAAACCTGCGCCGGAAAATCCCCGCACACCCGGCAGTCCGACTCCGCCTTCAGGATGCAAGTGCATTGCAGTATCCAGATGGGCACTTCGATTCGACCCTCCTCTTCTTCCTGCTCCATGAACAACCGGAAGAGGTTCGCCGCGCCACCTTGGCCGAAGCCATGCGTGTCACCCGGCCGGGCGGGAAAATCGTCATCGTCGATTACCACCGTCCGGCACGTCTGCATCCGTTGAATCTCCCGATGCAGATGGTTCTGCGGACACTCGAGCCATTCGCCATGGATCTCTGGCGCAGCGATATCGCCGCGTTTCTACCTTCCGGCGTGTCACCAGAGGCGGTGAGCAAAACCCACTATTTCGGCCGCCTGTATCAGAAAGTGGTTGTTCGGGTTTAACCCACGAATGGAAGGCGAAATTTGGCATTTTGGGGCGGTGCACCGCAGCAGCCGCCCCCGCTCCCTCAGGGATAAAGCCCGCGCGTTTCCCGTGCCGCCAATACCCGCGTACAGCCGATGACGAAAGCAGCCGTACGCAGCGACAGCTTGCGTTCTTCGGCCAATTGCCAAATGGCGTTGAAGGCTTCGGTCATGATGCGATCGAGGCGGGCATTGATTTCATCCTCGCTCCAGAAATAGCTGGAGAAATCCTGCACCCACTCGAAATAGCTGACGGTCACGCCACCCGCATTCGCCAAAACATCCGGCACCACGGTGATACCGCGCTCGGCCAGGATGGCCTCGGCCTCCGGCGTCGTCGGGCCATTGGCCCCTTCGACCACGATGCGCGCATCGATCTGTCCGGCGTTATAGCGGTTGATCTGCGATTCCAGCGCTGCCGGCACCAGAAATTCGCAGGGCAAGGCCCAGAATTCCTCGTTGCCCAACGCGTCGGTACCCGGTGCGCCCAGCAGGCTGCGGTTGGCCGCGTAATAGCTGCGCAGAGCGGCAACATCCAAGCCGGCCGGGTTGTACACCGTGCCGCTCACGTCCTGGATGGCGATGACCTTGGCCCCAGCCTGGGCAAACATGCGGGCGCTGGCTTCGCCGACATTCCCGAAGCCTTGCACGACGACACGAGCTCCATCGAGTGCGACTCCGAGCCGACGCCCAGCCTCGCGCGCTGTAACGAAAACGCCGCGCCCGGTAGCATCCTGGCGGCCCAGCGAGCCACCGAGCGCCAGGGGCTTGCCCGTGACGACACCGGTCACCGTTCGTCCCTCGCCCATCGAATAGGTATCCATCATCCAGGCCATGACCTGGGCGTTGGTGTTCATGTCGGGAGCGGGAATATCCTTATCCGGCCCGATCATCGAACTGATTTCACTGGTATAGCGTCGGGTCAGCCTTTCCAGTTCGGCCAGCGACAACTGGCGCGGATCGACCCGAATGCCCCCTTTGGCACCCCCGAAGGGAACGTTGACCACGGCATTCTTGATGGTCATCCAGCCGGACAAGGCCATGACCTCGGACAAGGTGACATCCTGGTGATAGCGAATGCCGCCCTTGCCTGGCCCGCGCGATGTGTTGTGATGCACGCGGTAGCCTTCGAAATGGGCGATCTCACCGTTATCGAGGCGGATCGGCACATCGACGATGAGCGAGCGCTTCGGCCGACGCAAGGTCTCGACCCAGGGATGCAGTGCCGGTTCGAGCAAGGGTGCGACCTGCTCGATCTGGTGCAGGAAAATCCGCCATGGCCCGATGTTCTCGGACGAAATGTAGGAAGGCAGCCGAGTCTGATCCATGTTTGCTCCTCTCATGAACCCAAAGTCATCAAGGTGGTGTTGCCGCCGGCCGCAGTCGTGTTGGTGCTGACCACGCGTTCGGCAAGCATACGGTAAAGCGGATAGGTTTCACCATCGCCGTTGGTGCGCAGAATAGCGATGATGGCCCCGGGTTCGGCAGCGGCACTGCATTCGATACGCCCCCCGTCGCCATCGAGCAGAATGCCCTGCAAACCTCGGTATTCGTTTTGCGGCATAAGGCGGATATTGGCCAGCAACTCTGGCGGCAGCATGGCTGACAAGCGCTGGCCGTGCTCCCCCTCCAGCAACGCCGCGCTATTGCCCGTGGCATACACCGCAGCCAATTGGCGAAGCAGCGCTTCAAGATCGCTCGCCACACACAGCCAGCGCCCGCGCGACTCGAAGCGCAACTCATTGCGTTCCCCCGTCGGGCCTGGCAAGGACACGCTCCGGCCGAGCAAGGTTTTCTCCGCATAATCGGTGCACAGCCGGGCGATATCGCTCCAACCGGCCGCAAAGGCCCATTCGGCAAAAACCCTGAATGGGGCTTGCGGCGACAGCAAAACCTCGTTGTCGCCACTGAGCAGCATCCTCGCCTCCAGTTGCTCGCTCCCGGCCAGACCATGCAAATAGAGCGGCCCGCCAGCCTTTGGCCCGGTGCCGGAAAGCCCCTCGCCGCCAAATGGCTGGACGCCGACGACGGCCCCCACCATATTGCGATTGACGTAGAGATTGCCGACATGCGCCGTATTGGTCACCAGCGCCACCGTTTCGTCGATGCGGCTATGCAAGCCCATGGTCAGGCCATAGCCGCTGGCGTTGATCTGCTCGATCAGGCGCGGCAGCTTGTCGGCAGCGAAGCGCAAGACATGCACGACCGGCCCGAAGACTTCGCGCTGCAGATCGGCCAGCGAATCGATCTCGATCAAGGTCGGCGGCACGAAGCAGCCCGTCGCGCTTGCGTCAGGCAAGGGCAACTGGAATACCGCTCGGCCACGCTGGCGCATCCGCTCGATATGGGCCAGCAAGCAGTCGCGAGCCTCCTCGTCGATCACCGGGCCGACATCGGTGGCGAGTTGTTGCGGATCGCCGATCACCAGTTCCTGCATGGCATCGCGCAGCATGCTCAGCGTGCGCTCGGCGATGTCGGTTTGCAGACAGAGGACGCGTAGCGCCGAGCAACGCTGGCCGGCACTGTCGAAACCGGAAACCAGCACGTCCTGCACGACCTGCTCCGGCAAGGCCGAGGAGTCGACGATCATGGCGTTCTGTCCTCCCGTTTCTGCAATCAGGCGGACGTTGCCGCGTTGGGCGATGCTCTGGTTGATCAGCCGGGCAACCTCGGTCGAGCCGGTGAACACCACGCCGCGCACCCGCGCATCGGCCGTCAGCGCGGCGCCGACGACCTCACCGCGGCCGGGCAAAAATTGCAGTACATCCGACGGCACCCCGGCTTCATGCAGCAGGCGGACGGCCAAGGCGGCAATCAGTGGCGTCTGCTCGGCCGGTTTGGCCAGCACCGGACTGCCGGCAGCCAGCGCCGCGACCACTTCGCCGATGAAAATCGCCAAGGGAAAATTCCATGGGCTGATGCACACCACCGGCCCCGGGGCCGTGGCCGGCACCTGGAAATTCGCCGAAACGAGCTGTGCACCGTAGTAACGGCAAAAATCCACCGCCTCACGCACCTCGGCCACCGCGTTGCTCCAGGTCTTGCCGGCTTCGCGCTGACACAGGGCGATCAGTTCGTCACGCGTCGCCTCCATCAGGTCTGCCGCACGCAACAGGCAAGCCGCACGCTGAGTTGGGGCCACAGCGTGCCAGCGCTCGGCGCAAGCGGCCGCATTGGCCAGCGCGCATTCGATGGTCGCCAAATCGCTGTCGCTGACATAACCGACGATCTCGTCACGCCGGGCCGGATTGCGGATTTCGCTGCGCCAGCTGGGCCGTGCCGTAACGCCAGCGACTGCCGGCTCGGCAAGCCAGCGCCGCTCGGAAAATCGATCGGTCGCCGCGTGCACCGCAGCAATCTGCCCCTCATCGCTCAGATCGACACCCTGCGAGTTTCGCCGACCGTGACCGAACAATTCGCCGGGCAAGGGAATCGCCGGATGGCGCCCAGCTCCGTGTCGTTGGATGGATAGCAACGGATCTTCGACCAGTTCATCGATCGACACCGCCGGATCGACGATTCGATTGACGAAGGAGGAATTGGCGCCGTTTTCGAGCAGGCGGCGCACCAGGTAAGGCAACAGCGTTTCGTGCGTGCCGACCGGCGCATAGATACGGCAGGGCTTGCCGGGCGTACCTTCGACCACGTTGTCGTAGAGCGGCTCACCCATGCCGTGCAGGCACTGGAATTCGAACTCATCGACCCCGCGCACCCGCGCCATCTCCCAGACGCTCGCCAGCGTGTGCGCATTGTGCGTGGCGAATTGCGGGTAGATTGCCGGTGCCGCCGCCAACAAGCGGGCCGCACAGACGAGATAGGAAAGGTCGGAATGTGCCTTGCGGGTCAGTACCGGGTAATCGGCCAGCCCATCGACCTGGGCCCGCTTGATTTCACTGTCCCAATAAGCCCCCTTGACCAGGCGAACCATGAAGCGCCGTCCGCTGCGCTCGGCCAGGTCGGCCAGCCAGTCGATCACGAAAGGGCAACGCTTCTGGTAGGCCTGCACGACAAAGCCCAGGCCATCCCACCCTGCCAGTTCCCGGGCGGTCGCCAAGGCTTCAAAGAGATCGAGCGAGAGTTCGAGACGCTCGGCTTCCTCTGCATCGATATTCAGCCCGATGTCGTACTGACGGGCCAGTTGCGCCAAGCCAAGCAGGCGCGGCAGCAACTCGGCCATCACCCTTGCGCGCTGGCTACGCATATAACGCGGATGCAAGGCCGACAGCTTGATCGAAATACCTGGCCCATCCTTGACACCGCGCCCGGCGGCAGCATGGCCAATCGCGTGAATCGCCTTTTCGTAGGCGGCCGCGTAGCGCTCGGCGTCTGCTGCCGTCAGCGCGGCTTCGCCCAGCATGTCGAACGAATGGCGGTAACCCCGTGCGACATTGGCTTGGCTACGATCGAGTGCTGCATCGATGTCCTCGCCCATGACGAACTGCTGGCCGAGCAGGCGCATGGCGAAATCGACGCCCTTGCGGATCAGCGGTTCGCCGCCTTTGCGCACCAGGCTGCTCAAGGCAGTGCCCAAGGCACCATGCGATTGCGTGGCGACCAGCTTTCCGGTCAGCATCAGGCCCCAGGTCGCTGCATTGACGAAGAGCGAACTGCTGCCGCCGAGGTGAGCCTTCCAGTCGCCATGGCTGATTTTGTCGCGAATCAGCCGGTCCACCGTAGCCGTGTCCGGAATGCGCAACAAGGCCTCGGCCAGGCACATCAAAGCGACGCCTTCCTGACTGGACAACGAGAATTCGTGCATCAGGTGATCCACCCCGCTGGCCTGGCTGCGCTGACGTCGCACCGCTTCCACCAGTTCCCGCGCCTGCCGGGCGACGGCCTGACGGTCGTAAGCGACACTCGCCAATTCATCGGCCAGGGCCAGCACATGGCTGTCTTCGGCACAACGATAGGCCTGGCGGATTTTGGCCCGCAGATCGCCGCTCATCGTCATGCCTGACCTCCCTGCAAATGACGAAGACTCAGGGTCGCGCTGTCCTTGACCTCTTCCATCACCGGATAGCTGTGGGTTTCGCGTATGCCTGGAATCCCGGACAGCACCGCGCCGAGAAAATTCCGGTACGACGTCATGTCGGGGACTCGGACCTTCAGCAAGTAGTCGAAACCACCGGCGACCATGTGGCACTCCTGAATTTCCGGAATGCCCTGCACGGCTTCGCGGAAATCCGCAAAGGCTTGGGCGGAGGTCCGATCCAGGCTGATCTGCACGAATACCGTCAGGCCCAAGCCCAGTGCCGGCGCCGACAAGCGAGCAACGTAGCCGGCAATCAGCCCGGCCGATTCGAGCGCCTTGACCCGTTCCAGACAGGGCGTGGCGCTGAGCCCGACCTGGCGGGCCAGAGCGACATTGGTAATCCGGCCATCGGCCTGCAAGGCGGCCAGAATGGCCAGATCGATCTGATCAAGTTTGAACATCGTTGTCTCCGAATAATCGTTTAATCGGCCAGCTCGCCAGCCCGTGCATAGGCTGCGGCAACGCCATTCGCCAGAATCCCCGGCAGCGCCCCTTCGTGCTCCATCGCGGCCAAGCCTGCCTCGGTGGTCCCCCCCGGGCTACACACCGCGGCACGCAGTTCCCCTGCTGAACGGGCATCGTTGGCCATCAGGCTGGCCGCACCGATACAGGTTTGCCTGGCCAAACGGGCCGCCAGTTCGGGGGCCAGGCCATTGGCCACGCCAGCTTGGGCCAGATGGTCGACGATGGCAAAGAAATATGCCGGCCCGCTACCGGCCACGGCCGTGGCCAGGTCGATCTGTGTTTCGCTATTCACCCAGGCCACTTCGCCGACGGCAGCAAACAAAGCTGAAGCCAATTCGCGGTCGCTCTCGCTCAGCCCCTCGCCGTACAGCGTGCTCATCCCCTGCCCCACGACAACCGGCAAGTTCGGCATGGCGCGCACCAGGCGGCGATGGCTTCCCAGATTTTGGGCAAGACGAGCCAGGCTGGCACCGGCGGCGATCGACACCACCAGGGCATCGCGACAAACTGCGAGGAAGCCGCCCAAGGCTTCACCCAAGACCTGCGGTTTCAACGCCAGCACGACGATGCTTGGGCGCACATCGGCGACATCCTCGATCCGGCTGTAGACACGCACGCCGCTATCGCTGGGCAACAAGGAGCTGGCCCGCGCTGGGTCGCGATCGATGGCCACGACCTCAGTTTCTGGATGGCGGCGGGCATAGCCTCCGGCCAGGGCAGCGCCCATGTTGCCGCAACCGATGAACAGAACAGTTTTTTTCTCTGCCAATTGAATCTCCTTTGGTAGAAATCACCACAACCAAACTTTGTTTGCCACAGCTTATTCGACCAGGAGTCAACAATCAAGAACAAAAACCCAACAAATTTTCAAATCTCAGATTAATAAACCATACAAATAAAAATACAAAGCACAAACAACGTTATATGAGAGAAATTTAGCGTTTTATTCTGAAAAGCGAGCCAAAAAATCGCTTTTCCTCCCCTATTTCCGAGACAGAATTTCATGGCCAACAGCGGAGACCCTTATCCGATCGCGCTTATGCCAAAATGAACACTTATCGGCGCAATTTTTTTTGCATTCCTGTTGTAAAAAAACTCCCAACCGCTTCGCTTACCAGGAGACAAATGTGACTGCCCTGCTGTCCCACCCCGATCCCGATGGCCTGCTCGAATACTCCGTCGTCTACACCGACCGCGCGTTGAACCACATGTCGCAGCGCTTTCAGGGCGTCATGAAGGACATCTCCCGCCTGTTGAAGCAGGTGTACAACGCCCAGGCCGCCGTCGTGGTGCCAGGCAGTGGAACCTTCGGCATGGAAGCCGTGGCCCGTCAGTTCGCCACCGACCAGAAGGTGATGGTCATCCGCAACGGCTGGTTCAGCTTCCGCTGGACGCAGATTTTCGAGATGGGACGCATTCCTGCCGACAGCATCGTGCTCAAGGCTCGCCAGGTCGGCAGCGGCGCCCAGGCACCGTTCGCTCCCTGCCCGCTCGATGAAGTCGTCGCCACGATCCGCGCGCAAAGACCGGCCGTCGTCTTTGCCCCGCACGTTGAAACCGCTTCCGGCATGATCCTGCCCGACAGTTACCTCAAGGCCGTCGGTGCCGCCGTGCGCGAAGTGGGCGGGCTGTTCGTGCTCGACTGCGTGGCTTCCGGCACGGTCTGGGTCGACATGCAGCAGAACGACGTCGATGTGCTGATCAGCGCCCCGCAAAAGGGCTGGAGCGCCTCGCCGTGCTGCGCCCTGGTCTGCCTCGGCGAGCGCGCCCTCGCCCGCATCGAGCAAACCACCAGTACCAGCTTTGCCTGCGACCTGAAGAAGTGGCTGCAGATCATGCAGGCCTTCGAAAACGGAGGTCATGCCTACCACGCCACCATGCCGACCGATGCGCTGACCACGATGCGCGACGTGATGCTGGAAACCGAGGCCTACGGTTTCGCCAAGGTGCGCGAGGAACAATTGGGGCTCGGCAGCCGCGTACGCGAACTGCTCGAATCGCGCGGTTTCCCGAGCGTCGCGGCCGAAGGTTTCCAGGCCCCGGGCGTGGTCGTCAGCTACACCACCGATCCCGACATCCAGTCCGGCAAGAAATTCATCGCCGCCGGCCTGCAAACAGCGGCCGGCGTGCCGCTCCAATGCGACGAAGGCCCGGATTTCCGGACCTTCCGCATCGGCCTGTTCGGCCTGGAAAAGCTGCACAACCCCGAGCGCACCGCGGCCAACCTGGCCAAAGCGCTCGACTCAGTGCTCGCCTAAGTATTTCTTTTCGCCCGCCGGCACGCGGAACGGCAACCAGTTCTCGGGCGGCGGCAGCGGGCAGGTGGCAAATGGCGTGAAGGCACAGGGTGGGTTGTAGGCACGATTGAAGTCGAGCACGATCCGCCCGTTTTTCGCCGGGAGCGCCTTCAGGAAACGACCTGCCCCGTAGCTTTCCTTGCCGCTCGTCCGGTCGCGGAAAACGAAAAACACTTCCCTGTCGCTTTCCGACATCGGTAGCAGCTCAACCGACTGCCCGTCCACCGTAAAGACCGCCTTGTGCCGGACTTCGACTGCCTTCAGTTCACCGGTCACATTCGGTACCTCCATCGTCAGCGGTGGCGACAGTTCCGCCCAGTCGGCTTCGTAAACCCAAGCTGCATCCTCGGGAAAATAGTCGAGTCCGGCGAATGCTTGCCGGCTGGCCCAAGCGAGATCGCGCACCCGCGCCGCTAGGCGCCCTTCTCGCTCGACGATGAAAAATGCCAGTTTTTCGATGTGCACCGCAGCAGGGGCTCCACTGCGGTCGGTTTCCAGTTCCTGCGCTTCCAGTCCGTCGGCCTGCCAGAAAACCCGTGTGCCTTCGACGCGCAAGCTACCGGCGAACGCCGGCCCGGCAGGCAAACAGACAACGGCGTTCTCCGCGCTGCCGACGGCATTCAAGCCATCTTCCAGCCAGAACAATCCGACCAGGCCAAGCCAACTGTCGGCTGCAGACAATTCGGCATGGCGGGCAGCCTGCCAGCGTGAAAGATCGGAAACTTGGTATGAATTGCTCATTTGGTCATCTGGAACTAAATTGGCAAAATAATGATCAACTTCAATACTGCTTGAAGCCACATATTCTCAAGGAGCTTCCATGAAAAAATTGCTCATCGCTGGCTTGCTCGTCGGCGCATCGGCAATCGCCAGCGCTGCCGACATCAATGTTAACCTCGGATCGGTCCGCGTCGATGCCCCGGGTGTATCGGTCACTTTTGGCAGTCGCGACAACCGCGGCTACTACTGGGATGGTTACGAATACCGCGACCCCGATTACTGGCGTCGTCACGACGGTCCGCGCGGCGAACGATACTACACCGGGCGCGGCGACCGTGGCGTCCCGCATCAGGATGGCGGCCATTGCCCGCCGGGCCAGGCCAAGAAAGGCCGCTGCTGATACTTGATCGGATCTAAAACAAAAGGGGCTGCGGCCCCTTTTTCTTTGCTGGCAAGCGCCGCATACCTTTCGCAGTTTCAGATCTCAAGCCCGAGCAATAGCCCGAGGACGCCAAAGGTCGAAAAACCGCTGGCCACGATGAACAAGATGAATATCCGCTGCCATACCCGTGCCGGCCGAATCAATTCCGCCAGCAGATAAACCAGGCAAGCGAGCGCAATTCCGCAAAACCCGGCGCCGATGGCAACGATCACCGAAAACGGTGCGACTCCCATGAAAACGAAAGCCAGCAACAAAAGCAGATTGCCCGCCATGGTGACGTACCTGGCCCACAACATTCTGAGTTTGTCTCGCGGGGTGAGTATTTTTGGCTCGACCGCCAACGCCATCGGAAAGCATGCCTGCGCCAAAAAGAACAGGCCAAAAAGTACGGGTAGCCCTCCAAACAGCGCAAATGCGACGACAGGCCCCCACGTATTCTGAAAATCGGCGACGATTGCCCGATCGGGTTGCTCGGCCCGGTAGCGGACCATCACTGGGTCGCCAATTTCCTTGCTTTGCTGCGACCCACCCAAACCCAAGACGCTGTGCTCTTCGCCATTCGCAGAAACGAATCCGACGCGAGGCGCGTAGGTCACGCTGACTTTTCCGTCAGCATCCTTGCTGCTTTGTTCGACAAACTCCAGCAGACGACCTTCGACAGCCGTGGTCCCTCGTAATTGCTCCGCCCGATCGACGCCTACACTGACCGCAAAATAGGAGCTCGTCAGACCAATGATCAGGCATGCGACGGCAACCCCTCGCTCGAAACCGCCTTTCAACCCAATGAGCCAGCCGATCAACGGGCCAGCAAACAATGCGCCGAAGAACCAGAGAAATCCTTGATCGATCAGGGTTTCGTCCATCGCAAATCCAGATACGGAGATTCGTCTAGACTAACCGCCGTAACCTATCCCGGCAATCGGTTTGGCTGGGATATCTTGCAAGGTCTTGAGCGAGAAAAAGAAACGGCGGGAATTCCCGCCGTTTGCATTTCAACCGACTTTCGCTTTTACGCCTTATTGAAGCGGATGATGCCGTTTTCGCAACTGACCCTGATCGTATCCTTGGCGGCGAACTTGCCTTCCAGAATCGCCCGCGCCAGCGGATTCTCGAGCTGCTGCTGGATCGCCCGCTTGAGTGGTCGCGCACCGAACACCGGGTCGAAACCGGCCTTGGCCAGTTCGGACAAGGCGCTGTCGTCAACCACGATACCCATCTCCAGTTGCGCCAGGCGTTTTTCCAGATAACCGAGCTGAATGCGCGCGATGCCCGCGATATTTTTCTCGTCCAGGCTGTGGAAGACCACGACCTCGTCGATCCGGTTGATGAACTCGGGACGGAAATAGGTCTTCACCTCGGCCATCACCGCCACCTTGATCACGCCGTAATCGTCGCCGGCCATCTGCTGGATCATCTGGCTGCCGAGGTTGGAGGTCATGACGATCACCGTGTTCTTGAAGTCGACGGTGCGGCCCTGGCCGTCGGTCATGCGGCCATCGTCCAGCACTTGCAGCAGCACGTTGAAGACATCCGGATGCGCCTTCTCGACTTCGTCGAGCAGGATCACGCTGTACGGCTTGCGGCGCACGGCTTCGGTCAAGTAGCCGCCCTCTTCGTAGCCCACATATCCCGGCGGTGCGCCGATCAGGCGGGCGACCGAGTGCTTCTCCATGAACTCG
Organism: Azonexus sp. IMCC34839; assembly: GCF_047047955.1. Taxonomy (GTDB): domain Bacteria; phylum Pseudomonadota; class Gammaproteobacteria; order Burkholderiales; family Rhodocyclaceae; genus Azonexus. The sequence goes on from NZ_CP150631.1 coordinate 912,040, forward strand.
CTCATGTCGATGCGGATCAGGTGTTCCTCGCTGTCGAACATGAACTCGGCCAACGCCTTGCAGAGCTCGGTCTTGCCCACGCCCGTCGGGCCAAGGAAGAGGAAGGAGCCATACGGACGATTCGGATCGGCCAGACCGGCGCGCGAGCGGCGGATGGCATCCGCCACCAGACGCACGGCCTCGTCCTGACCGACTACACGGTTGTGCAGCTTCTCTTCCATCTTCAGCAGCTTGTCGCGCTCGCCCTGCATCATCTTGCTGACCGGAATGCCGGTGGCGCGTGAGACCACCTCGGCGATTTCCTCGGCCCCAACCTGGGTGCGTAGCAGTTTGTTCTTCTGCTGGCCACCGTCGCCGGCGGCCTCGGCCGTCTTCAGCTGGGCTTCGAGTTGCGGCAGCTTGCCGTATTGCAGCTCGGCCACTTTCTCCAACTTGCCTTCACGCTGGAATTTGGCGATGTCTGCCTTCAGGTGGTCAATTTCTTCCTTGATCTGGGCGGAACCGAGCACGGCCGACTTCTCCGCCTTCCAGATTTCTTCCAGATCGGAGTATTCCTTGGTCAGACGTGCGATTTCGTCCTCGATCAGGCCGAGACGCTTCTGCGAAGCCTCATCCTTTTCCTTCTTCACCGCCTCGCGCTCGATCTTCAGCTGGATGATGCGACGGTCAAGCTTGTCCATCGATTCCGGCTTGGAATCGATTTCCATCTTGATGCGGGCAGCGGCTTCGTCGATCAAATCGATGGCCTTGTCCGGCAGGAAGCGGTCGGTAATGTAGCGGTGCGACAACTCGGCAGCAGCCACAATCGCCGGATCGGTGATGTCGACACCGTGGTGCAGTTCGTACTTCTCTTGCAAACCACGCAGGATGGCGATGGTCGATTCGACGCTCGGCTCGTCGACCAATACCTTCTGGAAACGGCGTTCCAGCGCGGCGTCCTTCTCGATGTACTTGCGGTATTCGTCCAGCGTCGTCGCACCGATGCAATGCAGCTCACCACGCGCCAAGGCAGGCTTCAGCATATTGCCGGCATCGATGGCGCCTTCGGCCTTGCCGGCCCCAACCATGGTGTGGATTTCGTCGATGAACAGGATGATGCGGCCTTCGTCCTGGGCCACTTCCTTCAACACGGCCTTCAGGCGCTCCTCGAATTCGCCGCGATACTTGGCCCCAGCCAGCAGGCCGGCCATGTCGAGGACCAGCACCTTCTTGCCCTTCAGGGTTTCCGGCACTTCGTCATTGACGATGCGCTGCGCGAGGCCTTCGACAATGGCCGTCTTGCCGACGCCCGGCTCGCCGATCAGCACCGGGTTGTTCTTGGTGCGACGTTGCAGAATCTGGATGGCGCGACGAATCTCGTCATCGCGGCCGATCACCGGGTCGAGCTTGCCTTGAGCAGCACGTTCGGTCAGGTCGATGCAGTATTTCTTCAACGATTCGCGCTGGCCTTCGGCTTCCTGGCTATCGACGCCCTGTCCGCCGCGTACGGCCATGATGGCCGCCTCGATGGACTTGCGGGAGAAGCCATGCTGCTTGGCGATGCGCCCGGTTTCGTTCTTGTCGTCACAGAGGGCAAGCAGAAACATTTCGCTGGCGATGAACTGGTCGCCACGCTTTTGCGCTTCCTTGTCGGTCAGGTTCAGCAAGTTGGCTAAATCGCGCCCGACCTGAACATCGCCGCCATGCCCTTCGACCTTGGGCAGACGGGTCAGCGCCTGTTCCAGGTCACGCTTCAGTCCCGGCAAGTTGACGCCGGCACGTGAGAGCAAAGAACTCGTACCGCCGTCGTCCTGATTGATCAACGCCACAAGCAGATGCTGCGGTTCGATGAACTGCTGGTCGTTGCCGAGCGCCAGGCTTTGCGCATCGGCTAAAGCTTGCTGGAATTTGGTCGTGAATTTATCCAGACGCATGGAAGTCCTCCAAGGACGATATTTCAGATGTCTCGGAGATGGGGGTGTTCCTCGCAATTTCAAGCGATTGCGAAAAATGATCAAAACCCGCCAAATTCATGGGTTTCTGCGCACTTTGGGCTAGAATTTCAAATCAGTGAAACATTAAGCAATAAATACGCTTCAAGGAGAAAGCTATGTCCGCGGGAGGAATGAGCTTACGCAGCAAGTTGATGACCATGTCGGTCGCCACTGTGCTTGCACTAACGGTGCTATTCATCGTGCTTCTGATCAATAGCAAGTCTCAGATGCTGGGTGATCGTCAGGACAAAGTCCGCAATCTGGTAGAAGTCGCCCATGCAACGGTTGCCCACTACGAGGCGGAAGCACGTAACGGCAAGCTATCCGTCGAAGATGCCAAGAAAGCCGCGATAGACGCCGTCAGGGCCATGCGCTACGACAAGGTCGAGTACTTCTGGATTAACGATCTCACCGACCTGATGGTCATGCATCCGATCAAGCCGGAACTCGACGGCAAGAAACTCGATCAGCTGAAGGACAAGAACGGTAAGTTCCTCTTCCGTGAATTCAATTCGGTCGTCAAGGCTCAAGGTTCAGGCTTCGTTGACTATCTGTGGCCCAAGCCCGGTGCCGAAGAAGGCGTACCCAAGATCTCCTTCGTCAAAGGATTTGAGCCTTGGGGCTGGGTCATCGGTTCCGGCATCTATATTGATGACGTCGATGCCAAGTTCCGCCAGGACGCCATCAAGCTACTGATCTGGGGTATCGGTATTGGCGGTTTCGTGATCGTCTCGCTACTGATCCTGTCACGCAACATCATCAAGACCTTGGGCGGCGACCCCGCGGTGGCATCGGCAATCACCAAGCGCATTGCCTCTGGCGACCTGGCTACCCCGGTCGAATGCGCAGCCGGCGATCAGGACAGCCTACTGGCCAACATCGGCAATATGCAGAACAACCTGCGTAACACCATCGGTACGATCGTCCGCAATGCCGAACAGGTTGCGTCGGCTGCCGATCAGTTGCTCAAGGCTTCGGAAGAAGTTGCTGAACGTGCCAAACTGCAGAGCGATGCTGCATCGTCAATGGCAGCCTCGGTCGAGGAAATGGCGGTCAGTATCGACCAGGTACGCGACAACGCCCGCGAAGCAAATGAGATTTCCGCAGAAGCCGGCAACATCTCCTCCGAAGGCGCCACCGTCATCTACAGCGCCGCCAACGAAATGCAGAAGATTTCAGAGGCCGTGCAGGCGTCGTCGCAGATTGTCGAAGACCTCGGCCGTCAATCGGATCAGATTACCTCCATCGTCAACACCATCAAGGAAATCGCCGATCAGACCAACCTGCTCGCCCTGAATGCCGCGATCGAAGCAGCACGAGCCGGCGAACAAGGCCGCGGTTTCGCTGTGGTTGCCGATGAAGTGCGCAAGCTGGCCGAGCGCACCAGCCTGTCGACCACCGAAATTACCGACATGGTGTCGAAGATCCAGAGCGGCACGCGCAGTGCTGTCTCCAGCATGCAAACCGGTGTTTCCCAGGTGAGCAACGGCGTTGAACTGGCCAATCAGGCCGGCCAGTCGATCAACCGCATCCGTGAGGGTGCCGAGCGCGTCACCGAAGTGGTTAACGGCATCTCCGATTCCATCCACGAGCAAAGCGCGGCCAGTAACGAAATCGCCCGCCGTCTGGAAAGCATTGCCCAGATGTCGGAAGAAAGTGCCGTCGCCGTTCGCCATACGGCGGATGCAGCGCGCCACCTGCACTCACTCTCCGCTTCGTTGCATCAAGCGGTAGGTAATTTCCGCGTCTGAAATTCAAGGACTAACGCAAACGGGCCACCTTGGTGGCCCGTTTGTTTTTCAGGTTGGAAAATGCGCTGTGCCCCCGAAAGGCATTCATTCGATGAAGCGAACAGCTGTCTTCATGGCCTGACGCACTTGTTCGTACTCGCTGTCTGAACCGGCAGACATTCCATCGCGTTTCAAACCGGACAGTTCAGCCGACGTCGTTGCCAACATCGCCTGCCTGAGCTTCTCCATCACCAGCGGCGACAAATCACTGCGCACAACCCATGCATGCGCAGGGCTTTTCATCGTATGTATCACGCGAAACTTGCGCACAACGCCATACTTTTCAAAGCTCACCTCATTGCTTGCAGCTGCATCAAAGCTACCGGCCGCGAGCGCCGAAAGCGCCTTGTCGTGCCTTCCTAGAAATCGATATCCCGACAAATCGCTGGCAAAAATACCGGCTTCGACCAGTGCTGCCTGAGGGAAATACCTGCCAGTCGTCGAGTTCTGCTCGCCAAAAGCAATCCTTCTGCCCCGCAAATCCTGAAGCTTCCGCACCGGAGAGTTCTCGGGAACAGAGATATAACCCGTCAACTGCTTTGCCCCACCTTTGGTTTCCATAGCCAGCAGTTTGAGTCCGGGGTTTTGCCGTTTGACCAAGACATAGTTCGCTGGCCCCATTCGCGCAAAATCGACCTTGTTGCGCGCAACCTGGACAACCGCCTCTTCATAAGTCGGGAAAATCACGATATCGATTTTTATTGGGAAGCCCAAGGCAGCGAGTCGTTTCTCCAGACCTTCGCGCAGAGGGTCGAGCTTCTCCAATTCTTCGCTGGGCAATTCCGAGGCGTAAGTGCCCATCACCAATACTTTGGGCAACTCCTGAGCAATTGCCGATGGCGCGCTTGCCATGAGAGCAGATACAAGCAGGCTAAGGCCAAACTGTCTCCGTCGCTCGCTGATCGCCATGTTTTACTTCCAGCGCGCTGCCGCGCTGTCGTCAGTGTCGCGCGCATCGACCCAGCGACCGCCGTCTGCCGTGGCTTCCTTTTTCCAGAACGGGGCCTGGGTCTTCAGGTAGTCCATGATGAACTCGCAGGCGGCAAACGATTCTCCGCGATGGGCGCTGGTCACCGCGACCAGCACGATCTGGTCGCAGGGCTTGAGCGGCCCGACGCGGTGGATGACCAAGGCATCGTAAATATCCCAGCGCTGCCTGGCTTCGGCGACGATGGCTTCGAGCGACTTTTCGGTCATGCCCGGATAGTGCTCAAGCGTCATGCCGGAAACGCTCGCGCCGTCGTTCATGTCGCGCACCAGGCCGAGGAAGCTGGCCAGCGCGCCGACGCGCGCATCGCCGGCGCGCAGCGCCGCCAATTCGGCGCCGACGTCGAAATCCGCTTCCTGGACCCGGACAGTCACTTAGGCCACCTCGCGCGCTTCGAGGAAGCGCAGGTTCGGGTATTTTTCCTGCACCATGTTCAGGTACACGTTGTTCGGCGCGAGATAGACCGGATCGTCCGCGCCGTCGAGCGCGACGTTGGCGCTGTAGCGGTCGGACAATTGGCGCAGTTCGCCCTGATCGCCGGTAATCCAGCGCGCCGTGGCGCAGTTGTAGTGCTCAAAAATCACCTGTACGCCGTATTCGTGCTCCAGGCGATGCGCCACCACGTCGAACTGCAGGGCACCGACCGCGCCGAGGATCATGTCGGAGCCGGAAATCGGCCGGAACAACTGGGTCGCGCCCTCTTCTGCCAGTTGCTGCAAGCCCTTCTGCAACTGCTTGATCTTCAGCGGGTTGGCAATGCGGGCCAGGCGGAACATTTCGGGCGCGAAGGACGGAATGCCGGTGAAGCGCAGGTCTTCGCCTTCCGAGAAGGTCTCGCCCAGGCGGATCGTGCCGTGGTTCGGAATGCCGATGATGTCGCCGGACCAGGCCTCATCAGCAGTCGAGCGGTCACGCGCCATGAAGGTGATGGCGTTGTTGATCGACAGCGTCTTGCCGGTGGCCACCTGCTTGACCTTCATGCCCCGGTCAAAGCGGCCGGAACACACGCGCAGGAAGGCGATGCGGTCGCGGTGCTTGGGGTCCATGTTGGCCTGGATCTTGAACACGAAACCAGAGAACTTGGCCTCGTTCGGCGCCACTTGGCGCGCCTCGCCCTTGGCCAGCGCCGGTCGTGCGATAGGTGCCGGCGACAATTCGACCACGGCGTCGAGCAGGCTCTGCACACCGAAGTTGTTCACCGCCGAGCCGAAAAAGACCGGCGTCTGCTTGCCGGCGAGGTAATCCGCCGCATCGAAGGGGTGCGACGCGCCGCGCACCAGTTCGATGTCGGTGCGCAATTCGTCGGCCTGCGTGCCGATCAGCTCGTCCAGACGCGGGTTGTCCAGCCCCTGGATGATCTCGGCCGTACCCTTCTCGGCCTGGGGATCGAAGAAGGCGATGGTGTCGTCGTACAGGTGATAGACGCCGCGGAAACGCTTGCCCATGCCGATGGGCCAGGTGATCGGTGCGCACTGCATGCCGAGCACCGACTCGATTTCGTCGAGCAGGTCGATCGGCTCCTTGCCTTCGCGGTCGAGCTTGTTGATGAAGGTCAGGATCGGCGTGTCACGCATGCGGCAGACGTTGAGCAGCTTGATGGTCTGCGCTTCGACGCCGTTGACCGAGTCGATGACCATGGTCGCCGAGTCCACGGCGGTCAGCGTGCGATAGGTATCTTCCGAAAAATCTTCGTGACCCGGCGTGTCGAGCAGGTTGATCATGCATTCGCGGTACGGGAACTGCATGACCGACGAGGTCACCGAAATGCCGCGCTGCTTTTCCAGCTCCATCCAGTCCGAAGTCGCGTGGCGCGAGGCCTTGCGGGCGCGCACTTCGCCAGCCACCTGAATGGCGCCGCCGAACCACAGCAGTTTTTCGGTCAGCGTCGTCTTACCCGCATCGGGGTGGGAAATGATGGCAAAGGTGCGGCGGCGGGAGATTTCTTCGTCTAGTACGGACACGGCGGCTTACTGGCTGGGAAAACGGCGAATTATAACCTTGGTACGATGCGTTCTCCCCGGATCAGGCGACTTTTGTCACGCTGATCGCCGGCTTTCTCGACTGCTGCGGTGCACTGGCAAAATCGGGCAAAAACCGAATCCCTTTGGCGCTCACTCCGGCAGCGCCGCACGATACAAAAATCGGCTGGCGTAGGCCAACCAGGGCAAGGTCCACAGAAGCAAGGGCAAGAGCAGGATGCTGCCGATCATCAGGGCGGCGAGCAGAAAGGCCCAGACCATGACCACGAGGAAATTGCCGAACACCACACGCACGCTCACCACAACGGCCTGCACCAAGCCCGCCCGCCGTTCGCACAACAACGGTACCGCAAACGCCGAAACCACATAGAGCAGGAGGGCAATGAAGGCGCCGGAGACCGACGACCACAGCACGAAGTGCGAGATGCCACCGCCTGCCGAGAGCAACTCGCCGAACCAGATCGGCGTACCGCCCAGCATATAGGCGTAAAGGATGGCCGCATCGGTCACGAAAATCATGAACAACAAGCCGCATACCAGCCCCAGCGCCCAGAGCGACCGGCTCGCTGCGGAAAAACCGCTAGCTATCGCCGCCAGGCCCACAGGCTCGCCGGCCTCGTTTGCCTTGGCAATACCGAAAAAGCCGGCCAGGATCACCGGCCCGAGCAGCATGAAGGCCCCGGCTGCGGCGGGAGCAAAAGGCGTCCAGCCCTGAGTCAGCAGCAAGGAGAAAATAATGGCGCCGCCGATGACGAAGATCGCGGCGTAGGCCAGGCTGATGGCCAAGGTTTGCTGCACCATGCGCCAACCTGCGGCGAGCGCATCGAACAGGCTGTCCAGGCTGAGCGGCTGGATGGGCATCGATCTTCCTCTGTGGCTATCAGCAATGCCGACAGGCTAAAGAGAATTCGCGTTCGATGCCCTAACCGAAATCAAATCGGTGCAGCCAATCGAGGCAGCGCCTAGACGGCCACCAGCGTCTGCCGACCGTACCACTCGTCGCCCGGCTCGACAGTCACTGCTTCGGTAGCCACGGCCGCTTCGACGCACAGCATGTGGCGCCAGCCGTCCGCCGGCATGTCGGGCAGTGCCGCACATTGCTCGACCCACGGATTCCACACGACGACATCGGGAAAGCCCTGGCTCTGGATGCCCAAGCTCAGGTTGCCCGCCTGCAGCAGTTGCGGGCGGCCGACATCGCGGTAGATGCGATCGACTTCCTGCTCGACACTCAGGTGAGTACCGGTTTCGCGCACGACCTGCCGGCCCTTCGTCACATCGCAATAGTTGTAGCCGTAAAGGCCTTCCAGGGCCACATCCTCGACCTGGATGGTGCGCAGGTAGGTATGCAGTGCGCCGGTGAAGTCGAACTCGGACTCGCCGGTATTGGCCACGCACAGTTCGAGGTCGATGCGATCGGTCTCGAGCATCAGTGTCAATTCGACGCGAAAGGCGTGCGGCCAGAGTTGGCGCGTCGCTTCATCGTCGCTGGTTTCCATGGTGACCAGCGCATAGTCGTCGCCACTGCGTTGCGCCGCCACTTCCCAGCGCCGGGTCCGCAGGAAGCCGTGGCGCGGCAGGCCGCCCTGCTCGGCGAATTGCGGGAAACAGACGGGAACGCCGCCGCGGATCGGCTTGCTGCCATCGAACACGGCCTTGTCCGAGAGGAAAAGGCGTTCGCGCCCATCCGGCGTCACCCAGGACAGTACCTGCCCGCCAAGTCGGCTGATGACGGCCGAACAGCCCTTCGGGCCGTGCAGGCGCAAAGCTTCGGTGCCGTGGAAATCGATGGTTTCAATGTAAGGTTTCATGAGCTTTCGGAATCACGTAAAGATTGGGCCGGACATGCAGCAGTTCGACATCGTGGCCAAGCAGGCTGACGCTGCCGCTGCGCCGGTTGTCGCCGGTATCGCTGTACTCGAAGGCGAAGACGCGGCGCAGGACAAGCCGGCCCGCATCGTCGCGCGCCGGCCGGGTCGAGCGTCCGACCACCGTTTCATCAAGCAGTTGTAGCCCTTCCTCCGCACAGGCGGCACGCGCCGCCTCGATGCCGATTTCCCGGGCTTTCAGGCCGTCCAGCCAGAACCAGACCAGGCCGCCGAGGAGGAGAAGGAAGAGCAATTCGAGCAGATCCATCGGCCGAGTATACGAAAAAGCGGTAATAACTCACAGAAAATGACGTCGAGATGGGAGATAATCGGGCTGCGCGCCATTACCCGTTCGACATATGAACTCTCCGCTGCAACTGTTCCGCGACCTGCTGCCTTTCACCAACGGCCATACCGAAGACAAGGCTGCAGCCAACGTGCACAGCCTGCTGGAAGCAACCGCCGGACTGCCTCCGCAGGAAGTCGTCGTCCGCCTGACCAGCAGCGTTCTGCCGGCCGCTGCCGGGCAGAGCAACCTGCACATGCGCTTCAAGCTGCTGGAAGATATCCGCCATGTCGCCGAATCAACCTTGCCGGTATTGGAAGCCTACGTCTCACAGGCAGTTCTCCCCCTGCCGCTGGCTGCCACGACGTCCGCGTTGCACGCCGACAACCTGATCAAGGGCATGGCGCACGCCTACGCCAACCTCGCCCGCAACATCGCCAAGCATCAACAACACCAGGGCTTGAGCCACCTATTTCATCGCGCGATCCAGCGCGCCATGGCCCTCGTCGCCCGGCGCCAGCGCCTAGCCTATCGTGCTTACGCGATGCCCTCGGCGACCTCTTGGCAGATGCTGCACGACCTCTACCGCATGGGCTGCGACCCGCTGACCATGCCGCTCAACGGCGAAACGGCACCGATCGAGCACGAATACATCGAGGCCCTGCTCTTCGCCTATATCGAGCCAAATAAGCTGCATCGCAGCGAACTGGACGAACTGCTCTCCTGCACTCGGCAGCTTGCTGCCTATGCGGTAATCTCCGAAGTCACCCCTGATACCCTGAATACGCGCCAGAGCGAGAGCTGCTTCCTGGTTCGCCCGGACGAGGGTTCGCCCGGCTCGCCCCTGAGCCGCATCGCACCGGGCAGTTCGATCTTCGGTTGCCTGGTCGTCGATTGCACGCAGGTGCTGGCGGCCCTGGACCGCAACATCTCGCGCGTGCCGGGCAAGGGCATCGAGCCTGACCTGCGCGTTTCGCCGGCCATCCTGCAAGCCTTGCGCACGGCGATTGCCGGCAAGGGCTCGCGCCGTTTCAGCCGGACGAAGTTCCGTCCCCGCGGCGATGTCATCGGCGGACTGGCCCAGGTCGTCGCCTTCCTCGACGGCCGCGCCTTCTCGCGCCGCTCGCTCGACGCTTTCGGGCGCCAGGATGCACGCGATTTCGCTTCCAGCGAATGGGCCATGATCGACGAAAGCCCGGACGGTTTCCGCTTACGCTTCATCAAGGGCGAAAAGTGGCAGATCGGCGTCGGCGACGTGGTTGCCCTGCAACCGCGCGAATCGAGCAAGGTGCATGTCTGCCTGGTGCGTCGCATCACCTCGACCAACAATCGTCTCGAACTCGGCCTGCAACTGATGTCGCCGCAGGTCAGCATCGCCGAACTCGCCATCGACAACACCACCGGGCCGCGCGTGATCTTCATGCACAGCCTGCCCGCCTACGGCCGCTATCCTGGGCTGATCGTACCGCCTGGCGTGGTCAGCAGCGGCGACTTGGTGACGCTGCGCATGCCAGGGCGCAACGTGGAACATCGCATCGGGAAATGCATGGAAGCCAACGACGGGCTAGAATTCTATGCCCTCGAACTGTCGCCTCTCTGATTCCCTGAATGCTCAGCTACCGCCATGCCTATCACGCCGGCAACCACGCCGACGTGCTGAAACACCTCATCCTGATCCAGATCGGGCTCTATCTGGCTGAAAAGCCCGCGCCCTTCTGGATCGTCGACACCCATGCCGGCGCCGGGCGCTACGCACTGGAGTCAGAGCACGCCAGGAAGCTCGGTGAATACATCGACGGCATCGGCCGCCTGTGGAACGAACCGAATCTGCCCACTGCTGCGGTGGACTACGTCGAAACGGTAAAAATGCTCAACCCGGACGGCAAGCTGCGGCATTACCCCGGCTCACCCTGGCTTGCACAAAAACTGCTGCGCGATGGTGACCGTCTGCGCCTGTTCGAGATGCACAGCACCGACAGCAAGCTGTTGATCGAATGCTTCAAGGGCGCCGGCCGCCAGGTCAACATCACGGTTGGCGACGGTTTCACCGGCCTCAAGGCCGTGCTGCCGCCCCCGCCGCGACGCGGCTTGGTGCTGATCGACCCTTCGTACGAAACCAAGGCGGATTACGGCGCGGTGGTCAAAGGTTTGCAGGAGGCGCTCAAGCGCTTCGCAACCGGTACCTATGCGCTGTGGTACCCCATGCTGGCCAAGCTCGAATCCCACCAGTTGCCCGACCGTCTGAAGGCGCTGGGCGCCAAGGATTGGCTGCACGCGACGCTGGAAGTCAAAGCGCCCGCCAAGGATGGCTTCGGCATGCACGGCAGCGGCATGTTCATCATCAATCCGCCGTGGACGCTGGAAAAGACACTGCACGAAACCCTGCCCAGGCTGACCGAACTGCTCGCCCAGGGGGCTGGCGCGAAATATACGATCGAAAGTCAGAGCGCATAATCTATGCGCTAACGTGGCCGTTGGCTAAAGGTACAATTCTGCGAAGTTGTACCGCCCGGAAATATCCTGAGTTCGACTCGCGGAGACTCCCATGATCGCCCGGCCACGCCTACTTTCATTCGTTATCGCACTTCTGTTGTCGGTTTGCTGGTCGCTAGCGCTGGCCAGAGATGCATCCGTCGACGAAGCCACACTGACGGTCTTCAATCGCTCCATCATCACCTTTCGTAGCGAGTTCCTCGGGGCCAAGCCCGCCTTCCGCGCCTCGCGCGCCCGCATGGTGATTGAAGAGGCATTGAACGATGGAGCGGATCTGGAAATTCAGGTCAAACCAAGCCCGGAAGGACAACTGGTCATGCTCGGCCATCGTTTGGCCTTCGTCATTACCTCCTCTGATGCCGACCCTCTGCTCCATGAAAATTCCGAATCCGTCGCGCAGCGTGCCGCTGGCAATCTACAGCGTGCAGTCGAGGAAACCCGGGAATTGCGCAATCCGGAACGGATGCTCAAATCCGCCGGGAAAGCCGTATTGGCCAGCGCAGTCGTGCTGCTCTTGCTTTGGTTGATCCATCGTATCCGCAGCAAAGCGACCACCTATCTTCTCCGTCTTGCCAGCCGCAAGGCAGCCTCCCTCCGAGTCGGCAATACGCCACTACTCGACACCCATACCTTGTTAAGTGGCCTGAGCCAGTCGTTGCGGATACTGGCACTAGGCCTGGCTGCACTATTACTGTATCAGTGGCTCAGCTTCGTTTTGAGCAGTTTTCCCTATACGCGTAGCTGGGGGGAGCGCCTGAACGGTTATTTGCTGGGGATTGCCAGCGAGATTATGGAGAGCATCGTCGGCGCCATTCCAGACTTGGGGATTGCCATCGCCATTTTCCTGCTGGCCCGCCTATGCATCAGTTTCGCTGGCCAGATACTGCACCGGCTAACTCTCGCTCAACCAGATCATCCATGGTTGCGCACGGAAACCGTACCAACCTCGCGCCGACTCATCAGTATCGCCATCTGGCTCTTTGCATTGGCCATGGCCTACCCTTACCTGCCTGGAGCGCAAACCGAAGCATTCAAAGGCTTATCGGTACTGCTTGGGCTGATGCTTTCGCTGGGTGCATCAAGCATTATCGGTCAAGGAACGGCCGGTCTAGTGCTGACTTACACGGGCACCCTGCGTGTCGGCGAATATGTCCGGATCGGAGAACACGAGGGAACAGTCGTCGACATGGGTTTATTTACCACGCGCATTCGCACGGGACTTGGGGAGGAACTCACCCTGCCCAACTCGATGATCACCTCCAGCGTAACCAAAAACTACTCGCGGGCCGTCCATGGCCCCGGCTACATCGTCGATACGGTGGTGACGATTGGCTATGACACGCCCTGGCGGCAGGTCGAGGCCATGCTCATCGAGGCCGCCCGACGTACGCCCGGCATCCTGGTCGAGCCACCCCCACGGGTGTTCCAGACGGCCCTGTCGGATTACTACCCGGAATATCGTCTGGTCGCCCAGGCGGTACCGACCGAACCGCGCCCACGTGCCGAAGTTCTCAGCACGCTGCACGCCAACATCCAGGACGTGTTCAACACCCACGGCGTTCAGATCATGTCGCCGCATTACATGGCCGACCCTGAGGATGCCAAGCTGGTATTGACCAAGGATTGGTACCGCACGCCGGCTGAACCGCCGGAAAAGTCATAAATCGGTGTATTTCGCCCGCGAGCCGTAGGCTTTGTCGACCGGGTATTTCTCGTTGTTCTTGACCAGCTTGGCCCAAGCCGCCTGTGGCAGGTCGATGCCTGCCTTGTCGGCCACCAGCAGCAGGAGCAGCAGGATGTCGGCGCATTCGTCGCGCAACTCTTCGGCGGTTTTGGCATCGGCCGGCAGTGCATCGATCTCGGCATCGGTTTTCCACTGCGTCAGTTCCAGTAATTCTGCCGCTTCGAGGTTGAGCGAAACGATCAGGTTACGCAGCGAGTGAAATTGGCGCCAATCGCGCGCATCGCGAAAGGCGCGTACTTCGGCGGTCAAGGCTTCGAATTCGCCCATGGTGAAATAGTAATCAGCAAAATATCGATGATGCCATACGCGCCGGGCGGCTAAAATCTCCCCTCCCGAATTCATGTCAGTCCCATGAACGCACGCTCGCTCAACACCCGTATCCTGATCGGCTGCCTGCTCGGCCTCGCCGGGGGGTGGTGGCTCACCGGCCAGACCGCCACGCCGTTGGGGCAAAACACGCTGTACGGGGCCAAGCTGGTCGGCAATCTCTTTCTCGACCTGCTGCGCATGGTGCTCGTGCCACTGGTCTTTGCCTCCATCGTCACCGGCGTCGCCAACCTGCGGGCGCACCAACAGATGCACCGTGTCTGGGTGACGACGCTGCTCTTCTTTGCCGCCACCATGGGCATCGCCATCGTCATCGGCTTCGGCGCAGCACATCTCTTCCGACCTGGCGAAGGGCTGCACCTGGAGATGTTCGCCGAGGCCACGGCCAACTATCAGGCGCGGCAGATGCCGCTGCCCGAGTACATTGCGCAATTCATGCGCGGCCTCTTCCAGAACCCGTTCAAGGCGCTGGCCCAGGGCGATATCCTGGCCATCGTGATGATCGCGCTTTTTCTCGGCATCGCGCTGGTCGTCGGCGGCGAGCGCTACAAGAACATCCGCACCCTAATCGAAGAATTGCAGGAACTCTGCCTGACCATCGTCGGCTGGATCATGCATCTCGCCCCGTTCGGCCTCGCCGCCCTGCTGCTGCAACTGGTCGCCACGCAGGATGCGCGGTTGCTTGGCAGCCTCGGGCATTTCATTGCCGTCGTCACCGGCACCACGCTGTTTCACGGCTTGATCGTGTTGCCCGGCATCCTGTGGCTACTCACCGGCGTTTCGCCCCTCCGTTTCCTGAAGGGGGCGCGCGAGGCGCTGCTCACTGCCTTCGTCACCAGTTCCAGCGCCGCCACGCTGCCGATCACGCTACGCTGCACCGAGCAACATCTGCATGTGAAGAAAGACATCGCCAGCTTCGTCGTGCCACTTGGCGCTACCGTGAACATGGACGGCACGGCGCTTTACGAAGCGGCGGCAGCACTGTTCGTGGCACGGCTGGCTGGTATCGAACTCGACATCGCCAGCCAGATGGTGATTTTCTTTGTCGCCATGCTGGGCGCCATCGGTGCGCCGGGCATCCCCAGCGTCGGCATGTTGAGCATGGTGCTGGTGCTCGAATCAGTCGGTCTCCCGACTGCTGCCATCGCCATCCTGCTTCCGATCGATCGTTTACTCGACACCACGCGTACGATGGTCAATGTCGAAGGCGACATGGTGGGCAGCCTGATCGTGCAGAAGTACGCCAGCCAGCCAGGCAAACACTAGAGAATCAGGCGAGCCCGGTTTACCTGTCCGGCACTTCGATGCCGTGCCGACGCAGCCAGGTCTTGTCCAGTTCCCAACGCACCTCGGCAATCCCCGGCTGCGCCAGGACGATATGCCGTGCCTCGTCCTGCACTTGGCCAAGCAGATGCTCGACGGCGACGAATTCCGGGTTGTTTGCGTCTTTCACGTTGATGTTCGGGTAGAGCGCGCCGAGCATGCGGAATGCCGGCACATCGAAGTTGCGCGGCGTGGACATCACGGCCGTCTTGCCTTCGACCCGCAGCACCTCGAATTGATAGGGATAATCCCGCAGCTTCGGGCTGGCTTCCTTGGCGAGAATGGCGTTCAACTCGCGCGAGCGCGCATCCGGGCGACGTATGACCCAATCGAGTGCCACCAGCAGCGCCAGCACGATAAGCACCCATTGCCACGACTTGATTCGACGAAGTTTCATGGAACACCTTCCTTGCGACCCGATCGCCCCGCTTTGCTACCCGGCCAGCCGCAAGACTATCACCGCTATCACTGCTGCGGTGCACATGCCAAAATAGGCAAAAACCAAAATCGCAAGGAAAGCTCATGCCTCTCTTCAAACTCGGCGACAAAACCCCGCAAGTCGGCGACAACGCCTGGATCGCCCCCAACGCCACCGTGATCGGCGACGTCCGCCTGGGCAAGAACAGCTCAATCTGGTGGAACGCCACCCTGCGCGGCGACAATGACCCGATCCACATCGGCGACAACACCAACATCCAGGACGGCTCGGTGCTCCACACCGACGAAGGCGTGCCCATGCACATCGGCAACGACGTCACCGTCGGCCATCTCGTCATGCTGCACGGCTGCACCGTCGGCGACGGTAGCCTGATCGGCATCGGCTCAGTCATCCTCAACCGCGCCGTCATCGGCAAGGGCTGCATCGTCGGGGCCAACACGTTGATTCCCGAAGGCAAGGTCTTTCCCGACAAGGTACTGATCGTCGGCTCGCCGGGCAAGGTGGTGCGCGAGCTATCCGACGAGGATGTCGCCAAGCTCAAGAAATCGGCCGAGCACTACGTCGCCAACGCGGCACGCTACCGCGACAAACTACAAGCGCTGTAAACGCAAAAGCGGGGCCGCAACCCCGCTTCTCGTTTGACGAACCCTAGCGATCAGACCGGACTGGAGAGGTTCGACAAAACGATGTTCGAACGCAGGTTCTCCATGACCTTCTGCAGACCGACACGCTCCTTGGTGTTGATCACCAGCGGTGCGCGCAGGCTGGGGGTGATCGTAACCTTGCCGCCCTCTTCCTGCTTGAACAACACCTGCATCACCACCACATCCTGCAACGACGGCGCACCGAGCAGCGCATTCTCGTCCTCGGTCAGATTCAGCTCGTAGTTGAAGCCCAAGGTTGCCGGATCGACGATCTGCAATGCCAAGGCAGGCTCATCCAGCGACTGCAACGTGTAGCTGGCCGGCTGATCGCCGACTTCCTCGTGCGCCAAGATGAAGCGAGTGCATTGCTCGAAGCCGACCAGGCCTTTCGGGAAATTAATAATTTTCTCAGGGCTAACTTCAATGCTCCCGAACAGGTATGTGTCGAACTTCATCAATCGCTCCTCTCGCATGGAATAAGTTTGCCAAGCATCCTACACCATGGCTGGTTGTAATTTCCAGCCGGATTGCGCATAGTTCACGCCCTTTTTTAGCTGTCCGTCGCATTCATGCTCGCACCAATCGAACACCGCATCGCCATCGAACTCAACGTCCGTCCCGCGCAGGTCAACGCTGCCATCGCCCTGCTCGACGAAGGCGCGACAGTGCCCTTCATCGCCCGCTACCGCAAGGAAGTCACGGGTGGCCTGGACGACACGCAGTTGCGTACGCTGGAAGAGCGCCTCGGCTACCTGCGCGAACTGGAAGACCGGCGCATCGCCATCCTCGCCAGCATCGAAGAACAAGGCAAGCTGACGCCGGAACTGAAAGCCGAAATCGAGGACGCCGACACCAAGCAGCGATTGGAAGACCTCTACCTGCCCTATAAGCAGAAGCGCCGCACCAAGGCCCAGATCGCCCGCGAAGCCGGCATCGAGCCGCTGGCCCTGGCCTTGCTGGAAAACCCCGAACTGACGCCGGACGAAGAAGCCGAAAAATACATCAATGCCGAGGCCGGCTTCGCCGACACCAAGGCCGTACTCGACGGCGCACGCCAGATCCTGATGGAAAAGTTCGCCGAAGACGCCGACCTGCTGCGCAGCTTGCGCGAATACCTGAACGAGCATGGCCTGGTCCGCTCCCAGGTCGTCGAAGGCAAGGAAACCGAAGGCGCGAAATTCCGTGACTGGTTCGACTTCGCCGAAGCCATCGCCGACATGCCCTCGCACCGCGCCCTGGCCCTCCTGCGCGGCCGCAACGAAGGCGTGCTGTCGGTAACGCTGGTGCTCGATTCCGAACTTGACGAAGAAAACCTCAAGCCTGGCCCCAACCCCTGCGAAATGCGCATCGCCAACAAGTTCGGCATCAAGGCGCAGGGCCGCCCGGCCGACAAGTGGTTGCAGGACACCGTGCGTTGGACCTGGAAGGTGAAGGTCTACACCCACCTCGAACTCGAACTGATGAACGAGTTGCGCGAACGCGCCGAGGAAGAAGCCATCCGCGTCTTCGGCCGCAACCTGAAAGACCTGCTGCTCGCTGCCCCCGCCGGTCAGCATGTCACCATGGGCATCGACCCCGGCATCCGCACCGGCTGCAAGATTGCCGTCGTCGACGCCACCGGCAAGCTGCTCGCCACCGAAACCATCTATCCGCACGAGCCGCGTTGCGACTGGGCCGGCTCCATCCACAGCATCGCCCGCCTGGCCAGCCAGCACGGCGTTTCACTGGTCGCCATCGGCAACGGCACGGCCAGCCGCGAAACCGACAAGCTGGTGCAGGATGTGATGAAGAAGTACCCGGAAGCCCGCCTGCAAAAGATCGTCGTCTCGGAAGCCGGCGCTTCGGTCTATTCGGCCTCCGAACTCGCCGCCAAGGAATTCCCGGAACTGGACGTTTCGCTACGCGGCGCAGTCTCGATTGCCCGCCGCCTGCAGGACCCGCTGGCCGAACTGGTCAAGATCGAGCCGAAATCCATTGGTGTCGGCCAGTACCAGCACGACGTTTCTCAAACCAAGCTGGCCCGCTCGCTGGATGCGGTGGTCGAGGATTGCGTGAACGCCGTCGGCGTCGATGTGAATACCGCCTCAGTGCCGCTGCTCACCCGCATATCCGGCCTCAACGCCGGGTTGGCCGCCAATATCGTCAATTACCGCGATGCCAACGGCGCTTTCCGCAGCCGCGACGACCTCAAGAAAGTGCCGCGTCTCGGCGACAAGACCTTCGAACAGGCCGCCGGCTTTCTGCGCGTACCCAACGGCGACAACCCGCTCGACGCCTCCTCGGTGCACCCGGAAGCCTACCCGGTGGTCGAGAAGATCCTCATTGACCTCAAAAAGCCGATCAAGGAAATCCTCGGCGACGGGCGCACGCTGAAGGCCGTCAACGCCAGCAAATACACCGATGAGCGCTTCGGCCTGCCGACCGTGCAGGA
This sequence comes from Azonexus sp. IMCC34839, assembly GCF_047047955.1. Lineage (GTDB taxonomy): Bacteria > Pseudomonadota > Gammaproteobacteria > Burkholderiales > Rhodocyclaceae > Azonexus. The sequence continues at coordinate 930,325 of NZ_CP150631.1, forward strand.
CATCCTGAAGGAACTGGAAAAGCCCGGCCGCGACCCGCGACCCGAGTTCAAGACCGCCACCTTCGCCGACGGCGTCACCGAAGTGAAGGACCTGCAACCCGGCATGATCCTCGAAGGTGTTGTCACCAACGTTGCCGCCTTCGGCGCTTTCGTCGACATCGGCGTCCATCAGGACGGCCTGGTACACGTTTCCGCCCTATCCAACACCTTCGTCAAGGACCCGCACGATGTGGTCAAGGCGGGCCAGGTGGTCAAGGTCAAGGTGCTGGAAGTCGACCTGCCGCGTCAGCGCATTTCGCTGACCATGCGCATGAGCGACGAGCCGGGCAAGGGCCGTAGCGCCGAAGCCGGCCAACAGCGCGGCGCCCCCCTCTCCCGCCAGCAAGCCCGCCATAATGCGCCGGCCCCGGCCAATAACGCGATGGCAGCCGCCTTCGCCAAGCTGCGCAAGTAACCCCTCCGCCCAGCGCTCGCCAAAAAATGGCTTCCGACGATGTGTCGTCGGAAGCCATTTTTATTTGCGCAAGACATTTGAATGAGAGAAAATTAAAAACTAAGACAAATATCAACAAAATAAAATAACCGAACGCTTTTCTAGCCTCCTGCAAAATCAATGCGTACGCTGCTCTGCATGACCGCTCTCGCCATCGCCAGCCAAAGCTGGGCTTCGGACGGACTCGAAAGCATGAGCCTGGAGGATCTGCTCGCCACCGATGTCACATCGGTATCCCGGAAATCGCAAAGTTTGGCGGACGTTCCAGCTGCAGCCTTTGTCATTTCGGCCGAAGACATCCGCCGTTCTGGCGCGCTTTCGCTACCCGATGTGCTACGCATGGCTCCCGGCATTCAGGTCGCGCAACTCGATAGCGGACGCTATGCCGTCAGTTCCCGTGGTTTCAACGGTCGTTTTGCCAACAAACTGCAGGTGCTGGTCGATGGCCGCAGCATCTACCATCCGATTTTTTCCGGAACGCTCTGGGAACAGGATCCCATACCGCTGGAAGATATCGAACGCATCGAGGTCATCCGCGGCCCTGGCGCGGCGATGTGGGGGGTCAATGCCGTCAACGGCGTCATCAACATCATCAGCAAGCATTCGCGCAGTCAGCAAGGCAGCGAAGCATCGCTGACCGTCGGGGACCCAGGGCTTGGGCGGATTTATGGAAGCTTCGGCGCCGCGCTAAACGATCAGGGGAGCTTCAAGGTTTCTCTTCTCGGTCGTCATGCCGAACCTTCAAAAACAGCGTCCAGCCGCGCTTACGGCGAAGATCGCCTGAACAATGCTGCGGTGGACGTGCGTTTTGACCAGAATTTGAGTTCAGGCAAGGATCTCAGCATCTGGTTCAATGCCTCGCGCTCCAGCTTGGGTGACCTCTGGTACACCTTCCCACGCTTCAGTGGCGGCAGCTTCATGGGCATGGCCGAAATGCCGGTGAATCAGGTTTACTCCTCGGAAAACCTGATGGGGCGCTATCGCTGGCTGTCTGAAAAAGGCATCGAGTCGTCGCTGCAAATGGCATTTACCCGCTCCGGCATCGACATTCCCGGTTTTTTCCTCGAAGACAGATACACCTTCGATCTGGATTACCAAGGCCGCTACGCCGCCGGTGAGCACGATCTGCTCTGGGGCTTGAGCCACCGCAGCAGCAGCGATGACGTGTGGACAGCCCGTCCGGTGATTTATCTCTCACCGGAAAAGTCGAGTGTGCAGACATCAGGCATATTCCTTCAAGATGACTGGACACTGATCGCCGACCGCGTGCGCCTGGGCCTGGGGGCTCGTTACGATCACTCCGACCGTGGCGGCTACCATTTCTCGCCTAATGTGACATTGATCTGGACCCCGAGCAAATCCGACACCCTGTGGACCAAGTACGCTCGCGCACCGCGCTTGCCATCGCGCGCCGAGCAAGATATCAGCATCTACGCCGGTGTTATCCCCACTGGCGGCAGTGCACTGCTGATCCACAACAAGCCCGCGGGTGAGTCCTTCCGTTCGGAAAAGCTGGAGGGTTTCGAAGTGGGCGGGCGAAAGCAGTTTGCGTCCAATCTCAATGCCGATTTAAGCGCCTATCGCTATCGTTACACCGGTTTGCGTGCGGGCAGTCTGTCCACCACACCCGTCGTCTCCGATTTCCCGCCGCTCATGGCCCTGGAAACTCGACCTTCCAATTCTCTCGATGGCTGGGTCACCGGCTTCGAGCTGAGCGCCGACTGGCTGGTGACACAGGCTTGGAGGCTCCAACTCTCCTACAGCTGGATGCGCACAGAAATTGACGACAGTGCCAACCCAACGCTCAAGACCACTGGCGACAACTTGGAAAAGGCCGATCCACGGCAATATGGCTCACTGCGTTCGCAGTGGAATCTCTCCAGTTCGCAGCAATTCGATGTCTGGTTGCGCGGTTCGGCTGGCTACTACCGGCAGAATGCCCCCTACCCCAACCTGGTCCGCATCCCTGGCTATCTCACGCTGGACCTGCGTTATGCCTACAAGGTCGACAAAAACCTTGAACTCGCCCTGATCGGCCGCAACCTGGCCGGTCCCCGCCGCAGCGAATTCATCGCCGATTATCTACCGGCAGTTGCTGTGGAAATTGCCCCTGCCATCATGGCAACGGCTCGCATGACATTCTGAGAACCATAATGTCTGCCCACCAGCTCCTTACCTCGGTCCGCCGCCTGGCCCTGTGCCTGGCGATGGCCTTGGCGACGCCGACCAGTTTCAGCGAGGTCGCATCGGAAGGACAGTTGAAGGCCGCCTATCTGATCAATTTCCTAAAGTACATCGAATGGCCGGTAGCCAAGCCAACGGTCACGATATGCCTGTTCGGCCGCGACAGCCTTGGCCCCTACCTCGCCCCCTATGAGGGACGTAGCGTTGCCGGCAAGGAATTGCGTATCCGGCGCGTATCCAGCCCTGAGCAACTGGCCGACTGTCAGGAGCTTTTTGTACCGGATACCGAAGAAGCCCGTTATGCTGCAATCCTGCGGTGGACCGACAAACAGCCCATTCTGACGGTGAGCGATAACGAAATCTTTGCCCGCGACGGCGGTAGCGTATCGTTGATCCGACAGGAAGGTCGCCTGCAATTCGATATCAATACTGATGCGATGGGCCGAGCCGGCCTCAAGCCTTCGTCACAAATGATGCGACTCGCCCGCCAGGTGATCGGGAGTACCAGATGACCGTTCGCAGCCTACCTCTACAACGCAAGCTGGCCCTGATACTCGCAGCCTCGATGACCGTCGGTCTCTTGCTCACTTTGGCTTTCTTTGCATTCAATCAGGTCGAGCACCGGCGTGAGGCAAAGCTGAAGGAAATCCGCTCGATGGCGGAAATCATCGCCTTCAATGCCAGTGCCGTCGTCGAGTTCAAGGATTTGACGGGCGCCGAACGCCTGTTCAACTCGCTGGTACAACACTCCGACATCGATGCCGCCCGCATGGCCAGTGCGGACAACACCTTCAGTTACGGCTACGACAGAAAAGCAAATGCTTCTCCCGTTCAGGCCGGACACGGTGACAGCTTCCATCCGACAGCGGATTACGTTGATTTCCGGCATGTCACCGCGATCGTTCCGATCACGACGCCCGATGGGATCGTCGGCTCTGTTTCCATCACGGCGAATCTGGAACAGGTCTGGCAGGAAACCAAGCACGACTCACTTGTCTTCTTGCTCGCTTCGCTGATCGCCTTCCTGTTCGCGTTGCTGATGGCGCGCCGCATGCAGGCCCCGCTGCTTCGCGCACTCGGTTCCTTGACCGCAACAGCAAAGGATGTCGCCGAATCGAAGAACTTCGCCCAAAGGGCGACCAAGTACTCCGAAGACGAGATCGGCCAACTGGCCGACACCTTCAACAGCATGCTCGAGGAAATCGCCGAACGCGATGGCCAATTAGCCAAGCACCGGGCCCACCTTGAGGAAAGCGTCGAACAACGGACGCATGAACTTCGCGTAGCCAAGGAAGCTGCCGAATCGGCCAACCGTGCCAAAAGTGCCTTCCTGGCCAACATGAGCCACGAAATTCGGACACCGATGAATGGCATCATCGGTTTTGCCGAGTTGCTGGCCTCCAGCCCGCTCAACGAACAACAGCGGACGCAACTGAACATTCTGCGCAGCTCGGCCGATAGCCTTCTGCATCTCCTGAACGACATCCTCGATTTCTCCCGCATCGAAGCCGGCGGCCTGCAACTCGAACAGGCACCATTCAATCTGCGCGAAACAATCGCCAGTATCGCCTCGATCTTTGCCCCCAATGCCCGAAAGAAAGACCTCGGGCTATGGTTCGATGTCGCGCCTGATGTTCCGGAACAAATCATTGGCGACCGTTATCGCCTCGGCCAGATTGTCACCAACCTGGTCAACAACGCCATCAAATTCACTGAAGCCGGCGGTATTCGTATCCAGGTCTCGAGCGCCCGCAAGATGCAGGACCGGCCACGGTTGCACATATCGGTGACGGATACGGGTATCGGTATCGAGCCGGAGGCGATCAAGGATATCTTCTCTCCCTTCCGCCAGGCCGACAACAGCATGAGCCGACGTTTCGGCGGCAGCGGCTTGGGGCTGGCCATCGCCCGTGACCTCGTTGCGCAGATGGGAGGCGAAATTTCGGTCAGCAGCCAACCGGGCGCCGGCACCGTCTTTCGCATCGACCTGCCATTACAGGTTGCCAGCCTGTCCCGCAGCTTGCCAGACTGGATGCCGCAACTTCGCGGCAAACGCATTCTTGTTCTGTGCCGGGAGCCTGAGCACGGCGAACGTTGGGCCGGCATGCTGCGCTGGGCCGGTCTGGAAGCAACGCTATTCAGTAGCTATAGCGAAGGCATGCAATCGCTCAGTGAGGGGCGTCCTGACGCCATCGTCGTCGAGGATTCGATCTGTTTCGATGAGTTGGCCGGTGGACACGCCACTCCGCCCGAGATACCGGTCGTATTAGTGCACAATTTCCGTGCAGGAGAAACCGAACTGCCCGCTCCGCCCAACTGGGTTCAGGCCTGCCTCGCCGAACCCTTCGGCGATATCGCCCTTTGGACCGAACTGGCACGCGTCTTCCATTTGCTCGGCGAACCGGAGCCCGACGAGAACCCGACCAATGCGGGCGACAGCCTGAACTTCTCGGCCAAGGTCTTGATGGTCGAAGACAACGAGACCAACCGGCTGATCCTCGAGCAGATTCTGCTCTCCCTCGGCTGCCGGGTACATTGTGCGACCAATGGCCGCGAAGCAATTGCCGCCCTGGAAAGCGAACGCTTCGATCTGACCCTGATGGACGTCCAGATGCCAATCATGGATGGCCTGACGGCCACGCGCGAAATACGGCAGCGGGAGGAAGGCAGCGGGCGTCCACGGCAACTGATCATCGCATTGACTGCCAATGCCCTGGCGGGCGACCGCGAGGTTTGCCTGCAGGCCGGGATGGACGACTACATTGCCAAGCCAGTCACCATCGGCAGTTTGAGTCGAACAATGCTGCGCTGGCTGCCTGCCACGAAAAATGGCCAAAAAGAGCAGTGCACCGCAGCAGTGCTCAATGAACCGTCAGAAGAGCCACTGATCAACCTCAGCGATCTGAAAAAGAGTTTGGGCGATACTGCCGGCCCGATCATCAAGCAGGTGCTCTCGTCTTACCTGAAGGAAGGCAGCGCCCATATCGAGACCCTCTCCCGTTTGGACGACGAATGCGACCTGGAGCGCGTCACCCGTATTGTTCATAACCTGAAGAGTTCCAGTGCCGCCGTCGGAGCCTTTTCCTTCTCAGCCCTGTGCAAGGAGGCGGAAAGCGCGGCACGTCAGGGCGACCTTGCCACATTGAAGGCACTTGCCCCGCGCATCGTGGAAACCTTCGAGGCCATTCGCATCGAAGCCGGCACCTTGCTGGCCGCGATGCCCTGAGCAAAGAAAGATTATGGAAGACCTCGCTACCGTACTGGTGATCGACGACGAACCGGTGATGCGCACGATCACCGAATCGATCCTTAAACAAAACGGCTTTCAGGTTCACTCCGCCGATTCGGCGGAAAGCGCCTTGCTGCTGATCGACGAGGGCCTGATTCCCGATATCGTGCTGCTCGACGTACTGATGCCCGGCCTCAACGGTTTCGAAACTTGCCGCCTGCTACGCCAGCAGCAGCGCTTCGAATACCTGCCCATCATCATGTTGACCGCACTCGACGACCAGGCATCGATCGATGAAGCCTACCGTAGCGGCGCAACCGATTTCATCACCAAGCCGCTGAACATTCCGCTGCTCCCCCACCGCGTCCGTTACCTTTTACGTTCGGCCAACGCCTTCAAAGAAGTCTTCGCCAGTCAGATGACGCTGCTCAACACCCAGCAGATCGCCCATCTCGGCAACTGGAGCATGGACCGCGAGGGCAACATCGCCACTGCCTCGCGTCAGTACCTGGATATCATCGGTGAGAACCACGCCCCCATCCCGGCGGCCCGCTTGCTTTTCCGCGTGCATCGCGAAGACCGTGAACTCCTCACCCAACACCGCCGTCAGCTTCAAGAAGGCCGTCCGTATCGTCTCGACTACCGTTTACGCAACCTCGACGACCCGAACAAATGGCACCATGTCCATGAACGCGGTTTTCCGAATATCGACCGCAGTGGCCATTATCAGGGCGCAACCGGTTTTACTCAGGACATCACGGAGCGTGCCGAACAGGAGGAACGCATCCGTGACCTCGCTTGGCATGACCGCGTCACCGGACTGAACAACCGCAGCCGCCTCACCGAACTGATCGAACGCGAACTGGTTTCCGCACGGCAACAGACTTCACTGGCTGTCCTCTACGTACATATTTCCAGCCTGCGCGAAATCTCCGCAGTGCTTGGACAGGAAGTTGCCGACAGCGCCATACGCGCCCTTGCCGACCGCCTGAAGGAGCTATTGCACTCCCCCGACAAAATGTGCAATTGCTTCGACAAGGGATGTTTTCTCGCGGCCAAGCTCGGGCGCTACGACGAGCACGCCTTTGCCCTTGCAGTCAGCGGAGTATCGAACGAGGAGCCGATACGCTGTTTTGCCAAGACAGTGTTGGAGCAGTTGTCGGCACCGATGATGCTGCAAGGTCAGGAAACGGTATTCAAGGCTTTCGTTGGCATTGCACTCTACCCTCAGGATGCGCCCGACACACCCGAACTGATGCGGCGCGCCATGCTCTGCGCCATGCACGCGGCAGCCGGCGACGCCAGCGATTCAATCAATTTCTTCGATCCGGAACACGACAGGGAGGCCGCCGAGCGTGTCGCCCTCGAACGAGGGCTACGCATCGCCCTCGACCAAGGCGGCCAATTGGTTCCCTATTTCCAGCCCAAGGTCTGTGCCCTGACCGGCAAGCTCGTCGGCGCCGAAGTCCTGCTGCGCTGGCTGCATCCGGAACGGGGCATGATCTCGCCGGCCAAGTTCATCCCGATTGCCGAACAGAGCGGCTTGATCCACCCGATCAGCGAATGGCTGGTCACCCGGGTCTGCGAGACCATTGCCGACTGGCTGGTCTGGAAACACGAGGTCGGGGCCATCAGCATCAATCTGTCGGCCGCCAGTTTCTATCAACGCACCCTCGTCCAATTCATTGACGAAGTGCTGCACCGTACCGGAATCCCCGCGCAGCAACTGATCATCGAACTGACCGAGGGAATCCTGATGCAGAACTCCGATACGGCAACCCACGTCATTGACGCCCTCCGTAAGCGAGGCGTACGCGTCTCGCTGGATGACTTCGGTACCGGTTTTTCGTCCCTGGGCTACCTCAACCGCTTCAACATCGACGAAATCAAGATCGATCGCTCCTTCGTCATCGACATCGAAAACGACTCCCGCGAACTCGCATTGGTTCAAGGTATCATCACACTCGGTCACGCATTGGGCCTCAAAGTCGTTGCGGAAGGCGTCGAAACCGAGAAACAGGCCCGCCTTTTGAAGGAAATGGGATGCGATATCTTCCAGGGGTTCTTCTTCGCCAAGCCGATGCCCGGCGAAGAATTCATCCGCTTCCCTGCGCAGCCTTTGATGCCAGCAGTTCCACCGGAAAATGCCTAAGCAACCGACACTCTCGAAACCGAAGGTTCACCGTCTCCTGCTGGCAATCATGCTCGCAGTCAGCGGCACGTCCGGCGCCAGCTTCGATGCAATCGACATCCCCCTGGAGGATCTGTCTCAGGTCAAGATTATTTCTACGCCGAAGTTTGCCGAGAACCCCGATCAGATTCCCTCCCTCGTCTCCATCCTGACGGCTGACGACATACGCATCTACGGCTGGCGCACCCTGAGCGATGCGCTACGTTCGCTACAGGGCATCAACGTCACCGACGACCACACTTACGCCTACACCAGCGTACGCGGCATTTCGCAAGCGGGTGATTACCGGGCTCGCATGCAGGTCCTGATCGACGGCATCGCAACCAATGAGAACATCTATGGCAGCGCCCCCACCGGCAGCGAATTCCCGCTAGACCTGGGCCTCGTCGAACGCATCGAAATCATTCGCGGCCCCAGTGCCTCCGTCTATGGCAGCGATTCAATGTTTGGCGTAATCAACGTCGTGACTCGTAGCGGACAAAGCCTGCGCGGTGGAGAAGCCGCACTTAGCCTAGGTAGTGGCAAGGCATACCGCTTGCGTTCCAGCTTCGGAGGCAATGTCGGTGGCAATGACCTGCTGGTTTCGTTCACCGGTTACGACTCGTCGGGCCGCAGTCTAGTATTCAATGACACCGATGCCTCTGGCGAAGCACAGCGCCTGCACGCCATCGGAGCCGAACAAGGTGGGCAGCTGTTCGTCCGGGCTCGGGGCTCCGACTGGCGCGTGACCCTGGTTCACAGTCAGCGTGATCGCACGATACCAACAGCCAGCTACGCCACCATCGCCGACGACAAGGGGCATACCGAGGCAGATCGCTACTCCCTGTTCGATCTCGGCAAGGATTGGCAGATAAACGCGAAGAACACCCTGCAGCAACGTCTCTATGCCAGTGAATACGGATACGACGGAAAGTTTCCTTACGATTACTCCGCCAGCGGCGGCGCTAGCCGCCTGTTCAATGTCGACAGAGCACGAGGTAATGCCTGGGGCTTGGAAAACCGCCTGATCAACACCGCCTGGGATAAGCAACGTTGGACGCTCGGGCTGGAATACCGCGCCAACTCCCGCCAGGACCAAAAGAATTACGACCGTGGCGTGGGCTGTTACGACAGCTCAACTGGCAATTCAAGCACTTCAGCCTGTCTGGACGACCGCCACAGCAGCCATGTCTTCACAGTCTACGCCCAGGACGAAATTCAGCTGGGGACTGCCAACACCCTGATCATCGGCTTACGACACGACAGAGTCAGCGACAGCAAGAATTTTTGGAGTCCGCGCCTCGGCCTGATTCATGAAGCCGGAGATTTGGGCTTGTTCAAGCTGCTTTACGGCACCGCCTTCCGCACACCTTCGCCGTATGAACGCGCCTACATCACTCCCAGTTACAGCTATGGCAACCCCGACATTGGTCCGGAACGTCTGAAATCGGTCGAATTCACTTGGGAAAAGCGTTTAGCCAATCTGGGCAAACTCACTGCCTCGGCTTATTCAATGCGCATCGAAGATCTCGTGACGACGAATCCTGACACCGGTACGGTGATCAACGGAAGCCCTGTTCGTGCCAACGGCATCGAAATTGGCTACGAACAACGCTGGAAGAACGGACTGCAAGTACGTGGCAGCCTGTCTTCACAATATGCCGCGAGCGACAGTGGCCGCCTCGACAATTCGCCACGCCACATGGCCAAGCTGAATCTGGGGATGCCAACCGGAATTACAGGCCTGATGGCTGGCCTGGAAAGTCAGTGGATAGGAGATCGCCGCGCCAACAACGGCAACGAACGCGTAGCCCCATATCTACTGACCAATCTGAACTTTTCCTATCTCCCGGCAGGTAACCGTTGGGAAATGGGTTTGGGCATCTACAATCTGTTCGACCGTCGCTACACCGACCCCGTCTCTCCGGACGAGCCTGTGACCGGCGTTACGCGCTGGTCAATGCCCCAACTCGGCCGCACCGTACAGTTACGCACCCTCATCCGCTTCTAACGACGGTAGCAAGCACCAGTCGAGAAAACGAAAAAGGCCTCGGAAAACCGAGGCCTTTTTCATTGGTATCCTGGCGGAGAGGGGGGGATTCGAACCCCCGATAGGCTATTAACCTATACACGCTTTCCAGGCGTGCGACTTAAACCACTCATCCACCTCTCCGGGAGCCGCGCATTATAGCAGCCCTGCGTCCCGAGTCAAACGAATCTTCGCAGAAAAGCGAGTAAAAGCCAGAGCAGTAGAAGAATAACGAAGGTCAGGCCGGCGATGAATCCCTGGCCGACAGCCTTGGGCAGAAGACGGGTAAGCAACCCGATAGGGGCAGCCGTAATCAATTTGAACAAGCGATAGATGGGATTCGTTTCGCGCGCCCTACCGGCCAACACGAACAGGATGCCCTGAGCGATCAGACATAAGCCGAGCATCTCGATGACCGCGCGTACGGCGCTGAGCAGGAAAGCCATCCGTGGTGCTACTCGTCTTCAATGCCGAATTGGGCATCCAGTTTTTTCATCCGCCGGTTGTAGTACCAGATGATCAGCAGGTAGATGACGAGAACGCCCTGAGCCGCCATGTAGAAGCCGAACGGAAAACCGACGAAGACATACTCGTTCAATTCGCGGGCAAACCAATTCACCCCGAAGGTGACGAACAACCAGAAAGCCAGCAGGCCGATAGTCAGGCGCCGGGTATGCCGCCAGTAGTCGTCAGGGCGTGCCATGGTCGCTTTCCTCACGATGGCGGACGATGTCGAGAAAACGTGCTGCCTGCGGTTCCGGCTTGGTCAGCAGGCTGACCACCACGATAGTCACAAATCCGGCAGCGACCCCGAACACCCCGGCGGCCGTGGACTGGACATGGAACCATGGCTCCATGCGCAAGCCGCTGATGCCGAGCCAGGGAATGCTGTCGAATTCGACGCGCAGCAGGTAGTACAGCGTAGTCAGCAAGCCGACCAGCATGCCCGCCAAGGCGCCGCTACGCGTCGCCCGCTCCCAGAAAATGCCGAGAACCAAGGCTGGGAAGAAAGCCGAACCGGCAATCGAGAATGCCCAAGCCACCATCGACAGAATGGTGCCCGGTTTCTGTGCAGCGACCGTTGCCGCCATGATGGCGACAACCAGCAACATGGATTTTGAAATGACCAGGCGGAACTGGGTCGAGGCTTCCGGCCGGATGATCCGGTAGTAGACGTCGTGCGACAGGGCACTGGTAATGGTCAGTAGCAGACCGTCGGCCGTCGACAAGGCGGCAGCCAAGCCGCCAGCCGCCACCAAGCCGGAGACCACGTAAGGCATGCCGGCGATTTCCGGCGTGGCCAGCACGATCACGTCGGGGTTCAGTGAAAGCTCGGCCAATTGCAGGATACCGTCGGCATTGATGTCCTCGATGCTGACCAGTCCTACCTTGGCCCAAGCGGCCACCCAGCCCGGCAATTTGGCAATCGGAATTTCAGCCAGATGCGAAAGCACTTCGAACTTAGCGAATACCGCATAGGCCGGCGCTGTGATGTAAAGCAACAGGATGAAAAGTAGCGACCAGAACACCGATTCGCGCGCCTCGCGTACGGTCGGGGTCGTGTAGTAGCGGATCAGCACATGCGGCAATGCGGCCGTACCCACGGTCAGGCAGAAAACCAGGGCCAGGAAATTGATGCGTTGTATCCACTGCTGCTTTTCGTCATCGCCAGGGAAGGCATCGGCGTGGTGGATCGGTGGCCGACTGCGCTCAACCGCCGTGTACATTGCGCTTTCCCAGCGCACTTTGGCCTGCTCCGGGTCATGCGGCAACTCCCGACGCAAACGTTCGAGGGCGACGATATCCCGCATTTGCGCATCGCCGGCTTTCAGCTGATTGATCTGCGCCTCGAGATGCTCGCGTTCCAGCGTCAGCGACTGGGGCAATTGGATGATTTTCTGCGCATACTGGTCGGCCCGCTCAGCATACAACTGGCGCACATCGAGTTCCGCGCGATTGTTGAATACCCGGTTTTCCAAGGCCGTTACCTGCTGCAGCACTTCGCCGTAGACCAGTTGTGGCACCGGGTTGCCCGTCACGTTATAGGACAAGATGGCGACTGGCGTGATGTAAGCAACGATCAGGATCAGATACTGAGCGACTTGTGTCCACGTCACCGCCCGCATGCCGCCCAGGAAGGAGCAGACCAGAATCCCGGCAAGGCCGACGAATACCCCGATTTCGAACTGCAGGCTGACGAAGCGGCTGGTGATGACGCCAACACCGTAGATCTGGGCAACGACATAGACGAATGAAGCCAGGATGGCAGCACCGACCGCGACGAGGCGGATCGGCGTGCCACCGTAACGTGCACCAAGAAAATCCGGGATGGTGTATTGGCCGAATCTCCGTAGATAGGGCGCAAGCAGCAAGGCCACCAGCACGAATCCGCCGGTCCATCCAAGCACATAGGCCAGGCCTTGGAAGCCGGACAGGTACAAGGTGCCGGCCAGCCCCATGAAGGAGGCAGCACTCATCCAGTCGGCACCGGTGGCCATGCCGTTGAAGAAGGCCGGCACGCGCCGCCCGGCGACGTAGTACTCCGAAACATCCGAAGTCCGGCTGACGATGCCGATCACCGCGTACATCGAGATGGTGAAGAACAGGAAGGCGTAGCCGATCCAGCGCGGCGGCATGCCATGCTTTTCCAGGATGGCCAAGCCGGCGATGAACAGGAAGAAGCACCCTGTGTAATACAGGTAGTAGCGTTGCAGCCGGGTCAAACGCTGAAGCATGCGGACGATCAGTGAGTACGACGTAGGAAGCGGCTGGCCCGCGACTCGTCGACCAGGCGTTCGGCTGTGTCGATCTGCTTGCCGACGACGCGCACGAGCAGCATCTGGAATATGCGCGCCAGCAACAGGTTGTTGTCCATCGCATCGCGCCTGCCCTGCCCGGCATTCAGCCCGAACAGTTCGATCCAGTGATCGAGCGGCATCACGGTATGGCATTTTTCTTCGAACATGGCCGGCAACAGCCAGGCCAGATCGACCCACCGCGCCTCGAATTCGATGCCGAAGCGCTCGCGATAGATCTGCTTCAGATACGCGCCGACGTAGGGCACGTGATAAGTCACCAGCGGTGACTTGGCAGCATATTGCAAAAATGCCATTAAACGCCTGTCCACCGCAGCAGCGTCTTCTTCCTTGGCCTCCAGATCGGCGTAGAAAGTATCGCCGGGCACAATCATCGAATGTTGCACGCTGCTGGCCGCCAACGCCTTCAGCTGGTCACCATCACCGCCTGGGCCTCCAACAGCGAGATCGACCACGACGTAGCGCACGTGGTAATGCAGATCATCGAGGCGCGGCGCAGGCAGGGCTTGCCATTGCTCCAGCGCCGAACGCACCTCTTGCGGCAACTCGCTGGCGGCCCCGCCGCCGAACAGGATTTTCTTCAGGTTGAGCATCTCAGTTCACCTGATAGTCCAGTTTCAGACGGGTCTGTATCTTGCGCGCTTGACGGAAAGACTCCTTCAGGATGCGCCGATCGAGTTCGTTCAGCTTGTCCGGGTCGATCAGGTTATCGCCCTGGACGCCCGGCTCACCTTCCAGATACTGATGCTGCAAGCGCAGCAACTGGATGAAATTGAGCGCCTCGAGCACGGCATTGATCTCGTCGGCACGAATCGACAAACGCTGCGAGGCCAGGCGCAGGCGCTGGATCGAATTGGTGTTGTGTACGCCGGAAGCCAGTGCATAGATGCGGGCGACATCGACGAAGATGCGCGAACCGTATTTCTTCAGGTCGATCTTGCCCGGATGGTCGGGTTCGAGATCGGTCAGGAAATCGCGAATCTTGCCGAGCGGCGGTTCGACGTCGAGCGCATTGTGCGCCATGGCGCGCAGAAACATCGGGTTGGAAGCGGTCAGGTTCAGCAGATGGCGGCGCATCGCCTCGGCCAACTCGGTCTTTCCGTGCAAGGGACGGAAGTCGAAGAAGATGGTGGCGTTGAGCAAAGCTTCCGGCTGCGGCACGCGGACCCATTCGGCAAACTGGTCCTTCCATTCGTCGAGCGTCAGACACCACTGCGGATTGCTCGCCATGATGTTGCCCTTGCACAGCGGGAAACCGCAGCGGTCCAGATCCTTGTTGGTATCCAGCGCAAAGGCCAGGAAACGCTGGCGCAGCGCATCCTTGGCCGCTGGATCGTCGCAAGCGAAGACGATGCCGTTATCCTGGTCGGTGCTGAAGGTCTGCTCGTCGCGCCCCTCGGAGCCGAAGGCCAGCCAAGCCCATTCGATACCGTCGAAATGGTGCTTGTCGAGATTGAGTTGGATGACGCGCCGGGTCAGCGCATCGTTCAAGGCCGAAATGAATTGGGTCAATTGCTCCGCACCGATGCCCTGGGCCAGCATGTTGAAAGCCAGTTGGCGCACATCGCCGGCTGCCTGCTGCAGTGCTTCGACATTGGGCGCCCCTTCGATGGATTGGCGAATCTGGCGCAGGCCGACGCGTTGCAGCGAGAACAGATCGCGCTCGGAAATGACACCTGTCAGCTTGCCCTCGGCATCCGTCACCAAGACATGGCGGATACCGTGCGTGGCCATGGCCAGCATGGCGTCGTAGGCCGTAGCGTGCTCTTCGAGCATGAAGGGATTGGGCGACATGGCCTGGCTGATCGGCACATCCTGCGACAGGTCGGCCAACACCACACGATCGAGCAGGTCGGAGCGCGTGAATACGCCGACCGGCTTCCGGTCCTCGCCGACAATGACCAGCGAGCCGATACCGGCCTTGGACATGGTTTCCAGCGCGGTGCGCAAACGGGTTTCCGGTGCCACGGCAATCGGATTGCGCGCCCCGATGCCGACCAGCGGCGAATTGAGCGTCTGCTGCTCGCAGGCCCGTTGGGCGAACTGCAGCTGCAACTGACGGCGCGATTGGTCGAGCAGGCTGGCGATGTACTGGGTACAGAAAAGGTTGAACTCCGTGCTCGTCGCCATCAACTGCATGAAATCTTCGGCCGGCAACTGGTAGCAAAAGGTATCCTCGACCGCCGTATAGTCGTTGGTCGACGGACGCCCCGCCGTCACCGCGCCGATCGGGAAGGCCTCGCCGGCCCCCAGGCTGAGGATGGAGTATTCGGTGACCGCCACCTCGCCGGCCTGGCGGGCCTGCACCTTGCCCGATTCGATCAGGTAGAAGTAACGCACGTTGCCTGAGTCCGAGCCAACGATGCCGCTGCCCGCCGGATAGAAGGCAATCTGCGCGCGCTCGGCAAAGAATTGCAGCGCCTCCGGCTTCATCTTGTTGAACGGTGCGTGGTTCTTCAGGAAAGCGAGCGTATTGCTGGCCAGACGACGCTGACCATCGGCGCGGAGTGCCAACTCGACTTGCCCGAGATCGGGGCTTTCTTGTTCTGCTAGCTGCTGCGTACTCACGACAACCTCTTCTTCTTGATGTTTGAATATTTTAATCACCGGAAGGCGGCTCCCAGCCCGCCTCCAGCTCGACTCAGTACTTCACCCGGGCGAAATAAGTCTTCTCCGAGGCTTCCAGCGCCTGGCGCACCGTGACGATACCCTTGGCCTCGAGCAGCGGCACCAGTTTCAGGAAGACTTCACCTGTGGCCAGCGCATCTTCGAGCGCATTGTGCCGTGTTTCGATCTTGATCCCCAGACGCTGCAAGATATCGTCCAGTTTGTGTGACTCCTGGTTCGGATGGGCAACCGCCGACAGCAGCAGCGTATCGAGCACCGGCTGCGTGAAGCGAATACCGGTCTGCTCTTCCTTCAACTGCAGGAAACGCATGTCGAAGGCTGCGTTGTGGGCGATCAGTACCGTGTCTTCGCAGAAGGCATGGAAGGCCGGCAAAACGATGTCGATGTTCGGCTGGCCGCGCACCATGTCGTCGGTGATGCCGTGGATTGGAATACCTTCCGGCTTCAGCGGCATCTCCGGATCGACCAGCTGGTCGAAGGTTTCGCGGCGCAGCAGGCGGTTGTTGACGATGCGAGCCGCACCGATCTGGATGATCTCGTCACCCTTGGACGGTTCCAGGCCAGTGGTTTCGGTATCGAACACCGTGTAGGTCAGATCAGCCAGCTTGCGGTCGAGGTCGATCGACTGGTCTTCAAAATTGAACAGGTCGAAGTCGTAGTACTCCGGACGTCCGGTGACGTGACGCTCCTCCACCAGCAGTTCGGCTTCCGGCGTGGCCGCCGGCAGTACGAAGCGGAAATAGGCCCGATGCGCTGCCTTTTCGCGCTGGTACCAGATTTCGCCGCCATGGCGGTCGATCACGTCGCGCAGGGTCAGCGGTGTCGAATCGCTGCCGATCTGCATCGATTCCATTTCCCAGGTGTAGAAGGTTTCCGAGGACATTGCCGGACCGGCCCAGATCAGGTCGAGATAGGCCAGCCGGCCTTCGCTGCTCAGGCGGAAACGCAGTTCGCGCGGATCGTAATGGTCCTGCAGGCGCGAAGCCAGGAAAACGATGGCAAAGACCAGCGAGAAGCTATCGGCCTTGAGCCACAGGTTCTCGTCGACCTCTTCCGTTTTGCTCGGCAGTTTCAAACGGTCTTCGATACGACGCTGGGCGGCGGCGATGATATCGACACCGAGCATGTCGTCCAGCGGCCAGCGCGTCTTCAGCGAATCGGAGAACTGGCTCATTGTCTGGTCGATGGACTGGCTACGCTTGGCGACCTCATCGTCGATGACGCGCAGGAAGCGCTCGCGCATCTCGGCTTCCATGTCGGGATAATCGAGCAGGTTGGCCACCGCGGCACGGATATTGCCGATGGCCGAGCGGCTGCCCTGGCTCAGGGTATGCAGCGCCTGATCGCGTTTTTCCTCTTCCTCGATACTGCGCGTGATGTTGTCGATGGTCAGCACATAGCCGGTCATCGCCCGCTCGGTGCCCTCGCCCGCGCTCAGCACGGGAACCATCTGCACGCGCAGCAATTGCCCGCCGCGCGTAGTCGTCGTGAAGCTGGCATGCGGCGCCTTGCCGGCCGACAGGCGCAGGCGGATGACGTCGCCGGCGTGTTCGACCTGGCTCTTTTCCAGAATGGAGAAGATGGAGCGACCGAGGCCGATCAATGCCCCACCGGCGACCGAAGTCGGCCCCTGGGCCAAGGCCTTGAATTGCAGCCGGGCGCGGTTGTTGTAGAGCAGGATGCGGCCATCGAGATTGCACACGACGACGGCCAGCGCCAGTTCCGACATCAGGGCCGCCAGACGGTTTTTCTCTTCTTCAACCGAAGCCTTGGCCGAAGCGATCTGCGCTTCGACGTCGCGCATCAGCACGTCGCGCTGTTGTGCCAGATCGTTGGCCGCTTCGGCCAGTTGTCGCACTTCGGGCGGTCCGTCGGGTGTGACGCGGAAGTCGCGATTGGCATTGAGCATCAAGCGCAAGGTTTCCCCCATGCGCAGCAAGCCTTCGACGTAATGCTTGAACAGGCGATGCAGGACCAGCACGCCAATGACGAAACCGAACAGGGTCATCATCGTGCCCACAGGCAGACGCGACACCAGAAGTTCGGTCAGCATGCTGCGCTCGCCCTCCTTCATGTCCAGCCAGACAAGCAGGGAGGTGACGACAAAAGGCCCAGTCATCAGCAAACCGAGCACGACAATGGCGAGGTAGAAACGATGTTTAGCCTTCATGGCTGGCTATCCGCGAAATATCTGTTTTGATTTTTGCCCAAAAACGACCGTGCACCGCAGCAGTGGCCCTCAGGCCCCTTCCAGCATGGTCTTCACGCGCGCCACCAGATCCTTGGTCGAAAACGGCTTGGTGACATAGGCGTTGGCGCCGATGGCCAGGCCCTTGGCCACCTCGGTATCACGCCCCTTTGCGGTCAGCATGACGATTTTCAATTCGGATTTGTCCGGATCGGCACGCAGGGCCTCGCACACTTCGAAGCCGGATTTCTTCGGCATCATTACATCGAGCAGCACGAGGTCCGGCGCAAAACTGGCCACCTTGGCCAGCGCTTCCTCGCCGTCACCGGCGACAGCCACCTCGAAACCCTCCTTGCGCATCAGGAATTCCAGCGAAATGACGATGTTCGGTTCATCGTCGACGATCAGAATCTTCTTCCCCATCGTTTGTCTCCCTCTTGTTATTCCTCCGACACCGCGAGCGGTATCGTGAAAATGAATGTCGCGCCTGCTCCTGCCTGGCTTTCAACCCAAAGCTTACCACCGAAGTATTCGACAATTTGCCGGCTGATCGGCAAGCCGAGACCAGTGCCCTGCGGCTTGTCGGTCAGCGTATTGCCACCCTGCCTGAACTTCTCGAACACGACGGTGCACTCCTCGGCCGTCAGCCCCGGACCGTTGTCGGCGACCTCGACGGTAATTCCCTTATCATCGGCCGCAACCCTGACTCCGACCTTACCGCTATCTGCCGGCACGAACTTCACCGCATTCGACAGCAGGTTGATGACGACCTGGGTCAGACGATCGCGATCCGCCTGCACTGGCGGTAAAGGCTCGGCGATCTGGCAGACGAGATCGACCGCCTTGTCGCGATAAAGCTGGCCGAGCGATTCCGCCGCCTCCAGCACCACCTCGCCAACATCGACCGACGTCGTCGTCCACTCAGCCCGCCCCGATTCCAGCTTGGCCAGATCGAGGATCTGGTTGATCAGGCGAGTCAGCCGCTCGGTCTCGCCGACGATGATGCCGAGAAAGCGCGTGCGGTCGGCCAGGTCGATCTTCGGATCGTCGTGCAGCATTTCCGAAAAAGCGCGGATCGAAGTCAGCGGTGTGCGCAGTTCGTGGGTAACGGTCGAAATGAAGTCGTCCTTCATGCGGTCCAGTTCGCGCAGGCGTTCGTTGGCGGCCCGCAACTCAGCCGAGGCGGCTTCCAGCGCCTGCTGCTTGGCCTCCAGCTCACGGCTGTAGGCGCGCACCTGTGTCGCTTCGTCGAGAATACCCAGCACCTCATCCAAGCCGAGCTCTTCCTCCTTGGCCACCGACGCCACCATGATGCGGGCGCTGGCCGAACCGATGGCCGCGGCCAGTTCGCTCTCGGCAAACTGCACGAAAGCGGCATCGGCCGGCAAGGACTTCCAGTCAGGCTTGCCGCGCAGCCGGGCATAAGTTGCCAATTGCTGCTGCGCCCGCCCGACACCGAGAAAACGCTCGAGCAAACCGACCAGTGCCTCCAGCGAGGCGCTGCCGCGCCACAGCCGCGCATTGGTATCGCGCCCGGCATGCCGCCCGACATCGACAAAGCGCTCGGCCTGGCTGGCCTCCACCGCATCCGGCACGGTCAGCAGGGAAACGGCGACATAGGCGCCAAGATTGGCCAGCATGCTCCACCACAGGCAGTGCGTGATCTCGTCGAGCCCGCCCAGCCCGAACAAGGCCTGCGCCTTGAGCCAGGTCAGCCCGAACAGGCCGTGCACGACAAAATCGTTGCCGATCCAGCCCGACTTGGCGAAGGACGGCAACAGCAAGGTATACAGCCACACGGCGAAACCAGCCAGCAAACCGGCAACTGCCCCCTGTTTCGTCCCCTGCTTCCAGTACATGCCGCCAAACATCGCCGGGGCGAACTGAGCCACCGCCGCGAAAGAAATCAGGCCGATGCCGACCAGGGCATAGGCTTCGCCAGCCAGGCGGAAATAGACGTAGCCGAGCAACAGGATCAAGGCAATGGCGAGGCGCCGGATCAGGATCAACAGTTTCGACAGGTCCCGCCGTTTTTCGCCTTGCAGCACCGACCACCGCAGCAGTGCCGGCATGACCAGGTCGTTGCAGACCATGGTCGACAAGGCGATGGTTTCGACGATGACCATCCCGGTCGCCGCCGACAGTCCACCGATAAAGACCAATAAGGCCAGGCCGCTGGCGCCGTTGGCCAACGGCAGGGTCAGCACGAAGGTATCGGGATTGACCGCACTGCCGAAATGCATCGCCCCGCCCAGCGCCACCGGCAATACGAAAACATTGATCGACAGCAGGTAGAGCGGGAAAAGCCAGACCGCACGCCGATAGTGCCCTTCGTCGACATTCTCGACGACCACCACCTGAAACTGCCGGGGCAGGAAAAGAATGGCCAGGCCGGAAAGCAGGATCAGGCTGGTCCAATTGCCCGCCCGCGCCGCATCGACCTGTAGCAAGCGGGCCAGTTCCGGACTCTGCGCGGCCTGGGCGAACACATCGCGCAGGCCGCCGTACATGCCGTAAGTCACGAATAAGCCGACGGCCAGAAACGCCAGAAGCTTAACGATGGATTCGAAGGCTATGGCCGCCACCATGCCTTCGTGGCGCTCGGTCGCATCGAGGTGCCGCGTCCCGAACAGGATGGTGAACAGCGCCAGCAGGCAGGCGATGAACAGCGTCGAATCCATCCACCACGGCTTGCCGGCCCCGCCCGCCTCGCCGAGCAGGACATCGACGCTCGCCGCCACGGCCTTCAATTGCAGGGCGATGTAAGGAACGATGCCGACCACGGCAATCACCGTCACCAAGCCGGCCAGCAACTGGCTCTTGCCGTATCGCGAAGCGATGAAATCGGCAATCGAGGTGATGCGATAGGCCTTGCTGATGCGGATCATCTTCAGGACCACGCCAGCACACAGCAACATCAGGGTCGGCCCGAGATAGATGGTCAGGAAAGACAGGCCGCCGGAAGTCGCCCGACCGACGCTGCCGTAGAAGGTCCACGAAGTGCAATAGACGGCCAGCGACAAGGCATAGACATTGGCCGAAATGATCGAACGCCCGGCGTCGGCACGTGCATCGCCGAAGCGCGCGATGGCAAAGAGCAGTCCAAGGTAGCCCACGGCAAGCAAGGCCACCAGCCAGGCCGGGAAACTCATGGCCTACCCCGCCGCTCGGCCACCCAGGCAGCCAAGCCGATCACCCCCGCCCATACGGCGAAGAGATAGAAGACGCTGGCAGGAATCTCCCACAGCCAGCCAACCGACAAGCCGAGCAAGGGAAAGGTCAGCAACAAGCTGCCCAAGGCAGAGAGTGCCGTCAGCCGCTGACGCATGCGGATCAACGCTTTCATCGGCCGCTCCGGCAAAAAAGAAACGGCCGACACGTTTCCCGTGCCGGCCGTTTGGGCATGCAGTCTGTTTTTGTTACTGCAACGGTCACCTTCTTGTGGGCGACCATGGTCTCCTCCTTGCCCCTTTTGTTCGTGACGTTCGCCAAGGCAAGCATGGCAAACGTTCGGAATTCAAGCTTTCGCCCGCAAGCGGGCGATCACCGGGCTTCGTCGTCAGACAAAACCCGGTGCAACTACCTTAGCCCTTCAACTGCTCCAGGATCGCCGGGTTTTCCAGCGTGGAGGTGTCTTGTGTGAGCTCTTCGCCCTTGGCCAGGCCACGCAGCAGACGACGCATGATCTTGCCGGAACGGGTCTTCGGCAGGTTGTCGCCGAAGCGGATGTCCTTCGGCTTGGCAATCGGACCGATTTCCTTGCCAACCCAATCCTGCAGTTCCTTGACCAGCTTCTTGGCGGCTTCCGGATCGGTCGGACGAGCACCCTTCAGCACGACGAAGGCGACGATGGCTTCACCGGTCAGGTCGTCCGGGCGGCCGACAACGGCAGCTTCGGCAACCAGCGGGTTGGCAACCAGCGCCGATTCGATTTCCATGGTGCCCATACGGTGACCGGAAACGTTCAGCACGTCGTCGATACGGCCGGTAATGGTGAAGTAACCGGTTTCGGCATCACGAATGGCGCCGTCGCCCGCCAGGTACAGCTTGCCCTGGAAGTCGGCCGGGAAGTAGGACTTCACGAAGCGATCGTTGTCGCCCCAAATGGTGCGGATCATCGACGGCCACGGCTTCTTGCAGACCAGGATACCGCCCTGGCCCCACGGCAGCTCGGCACCGGTCTCATCGACCACGGCGAACTGGATGCCCGGGAAAGGCAGGGTGCAGGAACCCGGAACCAGCGGGGTGGCGCCCGGCATCGGGGTGATCATGTGACCACCGGTTTCGGTCTGCCAGAAGGTATCAACGATCGGGCAGCGGGAACCGCCGACGTTCTCGTAGTACCAGGTCCAGGCAGCTGGGTTGATCGGCTCGCCGACGGAACCCAGGATGCGCAGGGAAGACAGGTTGTAGCTCTTCGGATGCACGGCGGCATCGGCTTCGGAAGCCTTGATCAGCGAACGGATCGCGGTCGGTGCCGTGTAGAAGATGGTGGCCTTGTGATCCTGGATCATCTTCCAGAAACGACCGGCGTTCGGGAAGGTCGGCACGCCTTCGAAGACGATTTCGGTGGCGCCGCAGGCGAGCGGGCCGTAGGTGATGTAGGTGTGGCCGGTCACCCAACCGATGTCGGCGGTACACCAGAAGGTGTCGTTATCCTTGATGTCGAAGGTGTACTTCATGGTCAGGATAGCGTGTAGCAGGTAGCCGCCGGTGGAGTGCTGAACGCCCTTCGGCTTGCCGGTGGAACCCGAGGTATAGAGCAGGAACAGCGGATGTTCGGCTTCGACCCATTCCGGTTCGCAGGTTTCCGGCTGGTTGGCCAGCTCGTCGTGCAGCCAGGTGTCGCGGCCGGCGACCATGTTCACTTCGGCACCGGTGCGCTTGAAGACGATGACGTTCTTGGCGGACTCGCAACCGCCCATGGCGAAGGCTTCATCGGCGATCGGCTTCAGCGGAATGGACTTGCCACCGCGGAACTGGCCGTCGGAGGTGATCAGCATGACGGCGCTGGCGTCGTTGATACGATCGCGCAGCGACTGAGCGGAGAAGCCGCCGAAGACGACGGAGTGGATGGCACCGATACGGGCACAAGCCTGCATGGCGACGATGCCTTCGATGGTCATCGGCATGTAGATGACGACGCGATCGCCCTTCTTGACGCCCTTGGAACGCAGCAGGTTGGCCATCTTGCAGACCTTGACCAGCAGTTCCTTGTAGGTGACCTTGGTAACCTGACCGTCGTCGGCTTCGAAAATGATGGCGACCTTGTCGCCCTTGCCGGCTTCGACGTTGCGATCCAGACAGTTGTAGGAAACGTTCAGCTTGCCGTCGGCAAACCACTTGTAGAACGGGGCGTTGGACTCATCAAGCACCTGGGTGAAAGGCTGCTTCCAGGTGATCAGGTCGCGGGCGCGCTTGGCCCAAAAACCTTCGTAGTCGGCTTCTGCCTCCGCGCACAGCGCCTTGTAGGCGTCCATCCCGGAAACCGCCGCATTTTTGACGATCTCTTCGGACGGGTAGTACATCTGCACGGACTCATTCGACATATTTTTCTCCTCTGCGGTACTTCGCAATTGTGTTGAAACAACCGATCGGATTCCAGGCTACAACCCGGAACTTCTAAAAGCCGCACAAGCCGGGAAACACCTCACTCCCCACGCCAGCGTTGATGCGGCATTAGACGGCCATATTCTTACAATCGCCTTACGAAATCACGCTGCGGCGCAGCAATTCGGCAACAATTCATGCCGTATGCGAATGGCGCTGCGACCACTACTTTCGGCATGGTAGACTCGCGGTTTTCAATGCTTACGCACATCCGATGAGCGCTCCCGTCAAATATCTCGAATCGTTCATTTTTGCGAGCCGCTGGATACAGGCGCCGCTCTACCTTGGCCTGATCGTCGCCCAGGTGGTTTACTGCTGGCTGTTCATGGTGGAACTGAGCCACCTCGTGGCCGGTGCCTTCGGCCCGCACCACATGACCGAAACCGACGTCATGCTGATCGTCCTTGGCCTGATCGACGTGGTCATGATCGCCAACCTGCTGGTCATGGTTATTGTCGGTGGTTACGAAACCTTCGTTTCCCGCCTCGACCTGGAAGGTCACCCGGATCAGCCGGAATGGCTCTCCCACGTCAATGCCGGCGTGCTCAAGATCAAGCTGTCCACGGCAATCATCGGCATCTCGTCGATCCACCTGCTGAAGAGCTTCATCAATGCCGGCAACCTGACCGAGCACACATTGATGTGGCAAGTCATCATCCACGTCGTATTCCTTTTCTCGGCGCTGGCCATGGCCCTGGTGGACAAGACCATGACCCAGACGCTTGCCCTGCAGCATCAAAAACACCACTAAAAGTCGGAGTCCCGCATGACCGCCATCAAACAGGAAGACCTGATCCAGTCCATCGCCGATGCTTTCCAGTACATCAGCTACTACCACCCGCTGGATTACATCAAGGCCTTGGGTGAAGCTTACGACCGCGAAGAGTCCCCGGCCGCCAAGGATGCCATCGCCCAGATCCTGACCAATTCGCGCATGGCCGCCGAAGGCCATCGTCCGATCTGTCAGGACACCGGTATCGGCATGGTCTTCATCAAGGTCGGCATGCAGGTCACCTGGCCGGATGCCACCATGAGCATTCAGGAAATGATCAACGAAGGCGTCCGTCGCGCCTACGCGAACCCGGACAATCCGCTGCGCGCCTCCGTGCTGGCCGACCCGGCCGGCGCCCGCAAGAACACCAAGGACAACACCCCGGCCGTCGTGCACTTCGAGATCGTCGAAGGCCATCACGTCGAGGTCATCTGTGCTGCGAAGGGCGGTGGCTCCGAAGCCAAGTCCAAGTTCGCCATGCTCAACCCGTCCGAC
The DNA here is from genome assembly GCF_047047955.1 of Azonexus sp. IMCC34839. Classification (GTDB taxonomy): domain Bacteria; phylum Pseudomonadota; class Gammaproteobacteria; order Burkholderiales; family Rhodocyclaceae; genus Azonexus. The sequence goes on from NZ_CP150631.1 coordinate 954,939, forward strand.
GACCTGGTTGACTGGGTGTTGAAGAAGATTCCGGAAATGGGTGCTGGCTGGTGTCCGCCGGGCATCATCGGCATCGGCATCGGCGGCACGCCGGAAAAGGCCATGCTGCTGGCCAAGGAATCGATCATGGCCCCGGTCGACATTCACGAACTGAAGGCCAAGGCGGCCTCCGGTGCGGTGCTGACGCGCCCGGAACAACTGCGCCTCGAACTGATGGAAAAGATCAACGCACTGGGCGTCGGCGCCCAGGGCCTGGGCGGCCTGACCACCGTACTCGACGTCAAGGTGCTCGACTACCCCTGCCACGCCGCCAACCTGCCGGTCGCCCTGGTGCCGAACTGCGCCGCGACCCGCCACTGCCACTTCCACCTCGATGGCTCCGGCCCGGCCAAGCTCGAACCGCCGAAGCTGGAAGACTGGCCGGCCGTGACCTGGACGCCGGACGTCAAGTCGGCCACCCGCGTCAATCTCGACACCCTGACCAAGGAAGAAGTCGCCTCCTGGAAGGTCGGCCAGAAGCTGCTCCTTAACGGCAAGATGCTGACCGGCCGCGATGCCGCTCACAAGCGCATCTCCGACATGCTGGCCAAGGGCGAGAAGCTGCCGGTGGACTTCACCAACCGCGTCATCTACTACGTCGGCCCGGTCGATCCGGTGCGTGATGAAGTCGTCGGCCCGGCCGGCCCCACCACTGCCACCCGCATGGACAAGTTCACCCGCACGATGCTGGAGAAGACCGGCCTGATCTCGATGATCGGCAAGTCCGAGCGCGGCCCGGTCGCCATCGAAGCGATCAAGGACAACAAGTCGGCCTACCTGATGGCCGTTGGCGGCGCTGCCTACCTCGTCGCCAAGGCGATCAAGTCGGCCAAGGTCGTCGGCTTCGAAGACCTCGGCATGGAAGCCATCTACGAATTCGACGTCAAGGACATGCCGGTGACCGTCGCCGTCGATTCGACCGGCAGCAACGTGCATGAGAGCGGCCCGAAGGAATGGCAGATCAAGATCGGCAAGATCCCGGTCAAGGCCTGATCCTTCCTGCGCAACAACAAAAAAGCCGGCAATCGCCGGCTTTTTTATTTACTTCGCTGAATGAACTCGATCAGGTCATGCGCTCGGCCCGTGCACGGTCCCACAAGCGCTTGTTCATGTCGTCCAGCGGCAAGCCGAGACGGAAGCTGGCATCCATCTGCTTGAGCAAGGGCATCAGTTGCAGGCCAACCTGGCCGATACAGCCACTCAGTTGAGCCGGATCGGTCGTGCCCAGCAACTCCTTCAGCTTGGCGAGGAACTCGTCATTGGAAACTTGAGCGGCGACGGCATTGGAGTCCGCCACCACGCGATTGCCACCGGTGCGCTTGGCGACCGCGAGGCGCGATTCGGCCAGATCGAGCAGTTCCTGAACAGAAATCTCGACGCCATCTTCCGGCGCCACGGCAATACCCACGCTGACCGTCAAATCGACCTGCTGGCCGCGCACCGAAATCTGCGCCGAGGTCATCGCCTTGCAGATACGGTTGGCGAAGCCAGTACAGATCGCCCGCGTCGTCGCCGGCGCCACGATCATCACCTTGCCCTGGGCCAACTGGCCGATGCTGTCTTCCGAACGAATCTTGCGGGCGAGCAGGAAAGAAAACTTCTGCACCGTGCGCGTCGCCAGATCGATGCCATATTTGCGCACCAGATCGTCGTAGCCGTCGAGCGAGAAGGCCAATACGCCGACGCCCCAACCGTCCGGTGCCGCCGTCAGCAACTGCCCCAGGCGCTCCTCGAGCATTTCGCGGGCAAGCACCACGTCTTCAGTGCCTTCGCTGTCGCCGCCCGACTTGCCTTCGTCGGCCTCCAGACCGGCCATGCCGCCCATCTGGCCCATGATGTCGCTGATGCCGACATCGGTACGCACTCCGACATCTTCCGGCGTTTCTTCGCTTTCCTCGACCAGCGTCGATACCAGCGTCTGGTCGACATCCGTGCCTTCATGGCGAACACCGCTCAAGCGCTCAACCAAGGCAGCGACGATGCTTTCCAGCGAAGCAGATGCCGAATCGCGCGAGATGAATTCGTTAACGCCGCAGCTGCGGGCCTTGGCCCGCTCCTCGTCGGAGAAGGAATCCGGCACGACCAGGAAGAAAGGCAGGCGATTCAGGCGCGGCAGCTTGCTCTCGCGCAGGCGCTCGACCAGTGCCAGGCCATCCAGACGGTTCAGGTTGATCCCGGAAACGACGGCAACGATGGAATGATCCAGAACGAGCGATTGCCAGGCCGATTCACCACTCGATTCCTCGCGGACTTCGAAATGCCCCGACAGCTCACGCGCCAAAGAAACGCGGATCACTTTCGACGCATCAGCCAGCAGTACTTTTCCCAGATTACTCATTTTTCACTCGAACCATTTCCGCCGCACGGGCAGCCTTTGGTCATATATAAACTCAGTCAAGTTTAAGGCGTGCCGCGCCAAGCCTCAAGCATATTCCGGGCAAATTACGGTAAAACATCTGGCCGCCCCTCTTGCATACAACGTCACTCTCGGCCATAGTAACGACTCTTTCTGCCCCCGACCTGACAATATCCCCATGACCGCCACCCGTACCTTCCGCTCCGTTGCTGCTCGCGCAGTATCGCCGGTCGTCGTACGCGTAGTCGTAGTAGGCGTCGTAACGCACGCGCCGTCGCGGATCAGGTAAGCAGCAGAAACACCAAAATTACCAACCCCCGCCGGCGCAAACCGGCGGGGGTTTTGTTTTGGAACCTCGCCGGAATCGCCGATTACCGAGAAAGAGAGAGTTCCATGACAGAAACACTGACCGGTGCCGAAATCACCATCCGCCTGCTTGAGCGACAAGGCATCCGCACCGTCGCCGGCATTCCCGGCGGCGCCATCCTGCCGATCTACGACGCGCTCGGCCGTTCCACCGCGATTCACCACGTCCTCGCCCGCCACGAGCAGGGCGCCGGCTTCATGGCCCAGGGCATGGCCCGCGCCACCGGTGAAGTCGCGGTCTGCATGGCCTCCTCCGGCCCCGGCGCGACCAACCTGCTGACCGCCATCGCGGACGCCAAGCTCGACTCCATCCCGCTCGTCGCCATTACCGGCCAGGTGCCCAAGGTGATGATCGGCACCGACGCTTTTCAGGAAGTCGACACCTACGGCCTGAGCATTCCGATCACCAAGCACAACTTCCTCGTTTCTTCGGCCGAAGAACTCCTCGAGGTGATCCCACGCGCTTTCGCGCTGGCCGCCTCCGGCCGCCCCGGCCCGGTGCTGGTCGATATTCCCAAGGACGTGCAGACCCAGGCCATCGAGATTGCCGAGTGGCCCGAACCCGGCCGCCGCCAGGCCGCGCCGGAAGCCGACGGCTGGGCGATTTCCGAAGCCGCCGCCATGATCAACAGCGCCAAGCGCCCCATCCTCTACCTCGGCGGCGGCGTCGTGCATAGCGGCGCGGCCGATCTTGCGGTCCAGCTCGCCGAAAAGGCCAACCTGCCCACCGTGATGACCCTGATGGCGCTCGGTGCCATGCCGGTCGATCACCCGCTCGCCTGCGGCATGCTCGGCATGCACGGCGCGCGCTACACCAACATGCTGCTCGACGAATGCGACCTGCTGATCGCCGTCGGCGCCCGCTTCGACGACCGCGCGACCGGCAAGGTGGCCGCCTTCTGCCCGCAAGCCAAAATCATCCACATCGACATCGACCCGGCCGAACTCGACAAGATCAAGACCGCCCATATCGGCATCACCGCCGACGTGGCCGAAGCCCTCGCCCGCCTGCTACCGGCAGTCAGTGAAAATTCGCGAAATGCGTGGGTGCACCGCAGCAACGAGCTAAAAGCCGAGTTTCCGCAGGCCATGCCCGGCCTCGACGACCCGCGCTCGCATTTCGGCCTGATCCGCAGCGTCGCCGCCTGCCTGGACGACGAAGCCGTCATCGCCACCGACGTTGGCCAGCACCAGATGTGGGTCGCCCAGGCCTACCCGCTACGCCGGCCGCGCCAGTGGCTCACTTCTGGCGGTCTCGGCACCATGGGCTTCGGCGTGCCCGCCGCCATCGGCGCCGCCCTTGCACAGCCCGAGCGTACCGTGGTCTGCTTCACCGGCGACGGCTCCATCCTGATGAACATCCAGGAACTCGTCACCGCCGGCGAAGAAAACGCCAACATCAAGATCGTGCTGATGGACAACGCCTCGCTCGGCCTCGTGCACCAGCAGCAGACGCTGTTCTACGGCGAGCGCCTGTTCGCCTCGCAGTTCAAGGCCAGCCCGGATTTCATCAAGGTTGCCCAGGGCTTCGGCATCCACGCTGTCGATCTCGACCAGGCTGCCAATCCCTGCGCCGCGCTGATGGAAGCCATCGCCCGCCCCGGCCCCTGCCTGATCCACGCCAGCATCGACGTCGACAACAAGGTCTACCCCATGGTGCCGCCGGGTGCCGCCAACCGTGACATGATCGGAGCCTGACATGAACGCCATCAACAAGAATGAACAAAACGCCCTCTCCCGCGCCGTGCTGGAGATCGACGTCAACAACCACCCCGGCGTCATGTCGCACGTCGTCGGCCTATTCTCCCGCCGCGCCTACAACGTCGAAGGCATCCTCTGCCTGCCCGTCGGCGATGGCAGCTGCAGCCGCATCTGGCTCTTGGTCAACGAAGACCAACGCCTGGCGCAGATGATGAAACAGGTCGAAAAACTCGAAGACGTCATCGCCATCCGCCGCCACCACGCGGATCACGCGGTGTTTCAGGATTTGGAAGTGTTCTTCAAGCCTTGATGGCTAGCGGTGACGGCCGGCTTTTGGGCCGGCCGTCTCCTTTTATCTACTGCGAAACCGGGAATTGGTTTTTGGTGTTTTTGGGCAGTGCACCGCAGCAGGCGGCCAGACAACGCTTAAAACGACTGGTCATGCCCTAGTTTCATCACCCGATCGCACATCCGCTCGCAATGCCAAACAGATAGACGCGTTCTACGCTGATGCGTATATTTATGCCCATTGCGTGACACCGACGCAAACACCCTCATGGTGAAGCTGGCTCCCTGTCAGCCATGTCCGGTTTCACCGCTTGATGAGAGCCATGAATAAACAACGAATATCCCAAACCATTGGCGACACAAGGCGAGCCGCTTGTCCTGTGTTCCAGCTTATTGGACAGGTTTCCGAATTAGGCGTCAGTTTTGACGTCTACTAATGAAATGGACTCCCCCTCCCGTCTAGCGGGACACTGAGTGCAGAGCAGCCAAGAGGCTGCGAGCTGACCAGGAGGTGTGCCATGAAAGCTGTACGCATCGGTCTTGATATTGCCAAGACGGTTTTCCAAGTCCACGGCGTGGATGAGCACGGCAAAACAGCGCTCAAGAAAACGCTGTCCCGCGGCGAAGTGCTCTCGTTCTTCGCCAATACGCCAGTCAGTCTGATTGGTATCGAAGCCTGTGCCGGCTCGCATTACTGGGCACGGGAACTGATCAAGCTGGGCCACGATGCCCGACTGATGGCCGCCCAGTTCGTTTCCCCCTACCGCAAGAGCGGCAAGAACGACGCCAACGATGCCGAGGCGATTTGTGAAGCCGTAGGCCGACCGAACATGCGCTTTGTTCCCGTCAAGTCTGAAGAGGCGCAAGCTGTTCTCGTCGTGCATAGGGCACGCACGCTGACCGTCTCCGAACGGACCGCACTGGTTAATCAGGTGCGGGGTTTGTTGGGCGAATTCGGGATTGTGGTTGGACAAGGGATTGCCCAAGCGCGTCGGCTGCTGGCCGACATCGGCGCGGGCGGTCGGCAATTGCCGACCCTGGCCCGTGAAACCGTTGGCGAGCTACACGACCGCTTGCGAGCACTCGACGAGCGCATCCTCGCTTACGACCGAAAGATAGCCACCTTGGCCAAGGCCTGCGAACCGGCCCGTCGCCTGATGGCAATCGAAGGTGTGGGTCCGGTGACAGCCACAGCGCTGGTGGCCAGTGTAGGCAATGCCAGCGCTTTCAAGAGTGGCCGGCAATTTGCAGCCTGGCTTGGGCTAACGCCCCGACAGAATTCCAGCGGTGGCAAGACGAAACTAGGGGCCATCAGCAAGCGCGGCGATGTGACGCTGCGCACTTTGCTGATTCATGGCACCCGCTCGGTATTGCGCCTGACAACAGGCAAGACGGATCGTAAAAGCATTTGGGCAGAAGCGCTCAAGGAGCGTAGTTGTGCCAACGTCGCGGCAGTTGCGCTGGCCGCCAAAAATGCACGTATCATCTGGGCAATGCTGTCCAGAGGCACTGAATACCAAGTGGCAAGCTGACGCTTGCTTTGATCAACCGATTCATCAGATTCCCGCCTGAAGATTGCGAGCGAAATGAGTTGATGGGACAACGGTTCAGACCGACGTGGAGAAAGCCTGATAACTAGTTTGGTCGAATCAAGGCCGCTCTACTAATGAGGCTTCCACGGAGCGAATGTCATCAGGGCCGATACCGACGGGTGTCAAAGTAGGCCGGATAGATTCCTGCAGGCTGTTACCAACGAACCAACAACTTATTACTTGCAAACTGGGGGAGTCCATAGATACTAGTTAGAGCCCATGAGTCTCGTACTTCCTCGCTTGCTCGTATCTGCTCTGGTGCTACTTGGTGCTCATGACTCTTATGCCACCTGCGCTGATAAAGATCCCGCTCTCGTTGCCAAGTCTTTCCACGAAAATCACACAGTCTTCCACCTCGACTCCCCGTCCAATCTAAAAAGCATAATTTCCTCCCGTCTGTACTCAGCGTTATCACGAGAATACAAGTGCTCTCGCAACGAGTTGTGCGCCGTTGAGGCTGATCCATGGACCGATGCGCAAGATGGTGAAATTACCAAACCTATTCGATTCAAAACCACGCAGAAGACAGATACGGCAGCTGCGGTACGAATGAGCTACACCTTTTCTCTCTCAGATAATCGCCAGTGGCAGCAAAGCGTGCTCGTTCGCCTTGAGCGCAATTCAGTACAAGGGTGTTGGCTAATTTCCGATTTAGTATCACCGAAGGGGCAATCACTTGTTGGTCATATCGAGAACTGGCATCAGCGATTCGGCAATGGGCTCTAACATTCCGGTCAAGGCGTGGCCTTCGGCCGCTGGGACGTCCCGCAAGCGGGCCGCCCCTTACCTAAAACGTTGGGCGTCTTAAAGGAGCCATGCGCTTTGCTGAACCTTGGTAATCCGTGCTGGAGGTTGTGCAAATGAAGAAGCGTCATTTCGACCGTTCAAGGTTGATGCCGGTCGTACTTCTCTTCCTGTCCGTACTTCCCATCATTTCTTCAATGGTGGCTCCCGCCGACCGTGCAGGCCGGGGAGTTATATCGAATTTTCTCGACAGCCCCTACTACCTAATCGCCTTGTTCATTCTCTATTTCGTCGTAATCGGCGTGATGAGTTGGGATGGAAGTCGAGCGTCACGAGAGAGAAAGAAAGCCAATGAGGCACTTGCGTCAATTGATCTCCAATACAGAAATGGAGACACGCTTGCGGTAATCAAAGACTGTGAAGAACAATTGTCCACTTACCCAAACGACGCTGCCCTTCATTGGTATTTGGCGCTGGCTACTTATGCTCAGAAGGACTTCCAAGTTGCGCGGCCCCACTTTCTAAAGGCAGCGGAGATTGATGCTCGATTCGAATCGGCGGTCCAACCATTTCTGGAAAAGATGTTGTCGGAAGTCGCGTCCGAGGCAATTCACCAGCAGCATCTTCATTAGTAATGAATAGCCCGAGTTACGAATAATCGGGGACAGACCACGATTTATTTCCCAAAGCAAACGTGGTCTATCCCCATTTAATTCTGGCGTTGATATATCCCCTGCACCTTGAGCACCACGTATTACGCCAGGAAGGAATCCGAATGACACAGCGTAGTTTGTCTCTCCTCTTCGCTCTGCTGCTCGCCTGGATTTCCGCTCCGGCCGTCGCCACGACAACGGAGCTCCCATTCAACAAGGCTTCGGGAACGCAAGTTCTGCGCGCAGAGTTCGGTTTGTTCAACTTGTCGCAATCCGGCAAGCCGCCCTTCGTGCCTACCAAAGTCGTACCACTGAAGCCGAATCAGAGCTATGGCTGGCTCATTCAGTTGCGTACCGACAAGCCCAAGATTCGCTGGAGGGAAGAGTTCACTTTGCCTGCCAAGCCGAACACCTGGGGCGATCCGGAGCCCATCGGAGCGCGCACGGTGTCATCCGATGGCCGGGTATCGGTCACCGAGCGCGAAGTCGCTCCCGACCGAGGAACGATTTTCAATGTCTGGACAGTAGCCCCTGGCGACCCGAAAGGCCGCTACCGGATACGGGTTTATGTTGAAGGGAGCCTTGCTCAGGAATTCGAGTTCGACGTTCAGTAATCCCAACCAACGTCAGAACGACTGGCGACCAAGCAAAGAGCTATCTTGATTTTCCTTGGGCTGTTTTATGCCCAACCCAATCTTGGTTTTTGCCCGTTTTAACCAGTGCACCGCAGCAGCGCTGCCAAAAGTAAGCCAAGGGCTCGGCACTCAAACAAAACGAGAACCGCCCCAATCACTCCGCCGGCACGAAATGCCGGCTTTTTTCCCGGGCCTTGGCCAGGGTTTCGTAGGCGCGGATGATGCGTAGCTGTTCGTCGCTGATCGACTCGAAGCGCAGGCCGACCAAGTGTTGGTGGCCGACGCGGCGGATGCGCATGATGCTGACGTAGGCTTCGACCGGGGCGGCGAGATCGGGCGATTCGATCTGGCAGATACCGACCAGGCCGGTCGGTTTGCCGCCGAGCACGGCCACGTCAAGCATGACGCCGACGCCGGAAACGGAAATATCGGCGGTCGGGAATTCGAAGTGCTGGCCGCCGATGTCCAGCTGGACCCGGCCTTTCAGATTGAAACGGTTATCGCGGCGGCGTTCTCTCACTTGGCATCCAATGCTTAAGGCAGATGGGTATTTTACATGCCGGCCGCCAGGCGCATAGCACCGCGGCAAGGCGATGCAACTCAAATCCACGCCGGGCCCCGGCCCGCTATACTCGCCCTGTCATCAATCCGCACAGCATCATGACCGCACACCCCATCGCCTGGCAAAGCGCCCACGAATATTCCGACATCCTCTACGAAACCGCCGAAGGCATCGCCAAGATCACGATCAACCGGCCGGAGCGACGCAATGCCTTCCGCCCGGAAACGGTCAAGCAACTGATCGACGCCTTCCACCGCGCCCATCACGACAACGCCATCGGCGCCATCATCCTTTGCGGCGCGGGCGGCGAGGCCTTCTGCTCGGGCGGCGATCAGAAGGTGCGCGGCGACGAGGGCTATATCGACGAAGGCGGCACGCCGCACCTCAATGTGCTCGACCTGCAGATGCAGATTCGCCGCCTGCCCAAGCCGGTCGTGGCCATGGTGGCCGGCTTCGCCATCGGCGGCGGCCATGTGCTGCATCTGGTGTGCGACCTGTCGATTGCCGCCGACAACGCCCGCTTCGGCCAGACCGGGCCGCGCGTCGGCAGCTTTGACGCCGGCCTCGGTGCCGGGCTGATGGCGCGCACCATCGGCCTCAAGCGCGCCAAGGAAATCTGGCTGCTCTGCCGCCAGTACGACGCCGCCACCGCACTCGACTGGGGGCTGGTCAATGCGGTGGTGCCGTTGGCCAAGCTGGAAGAAGAAACCGTGCAATGGTGCCGCGACATGCTCCAGCTATCGCCGATGGCACTGCGCATGATCAAGGCCGGCTTCAACGCCGACACCGACGGCCTGGCCGGCATCCAGGAGCTGGCTGGCAACGCCACTGGCTTGTTCTATATGACGGATGAAGGTCAGGAAGGCCGTAACGCCTGGCTGGAACGCCGCCCGCCCGATTTCGGCAAATACCGCAAACGGCCGTGAACATCGTCGCGGCCGACTGGCTGCCCTACGCCCTGCCGCTCAAACGCCCCTGGCAGACCGCTCGGGGCGTGATGACGCAGCGCGAAGGCCGCCTGTTGTGCCTGACGGCGGCCGATGACCGCATCGGCTGGGGCGATGCGGCCCCGCTGCCGGAGTTCGGCATCGACGCGGCGATGGCTGCCGCCTTCGCCGAGGACTGTGCCCAGCTCGACCTGCTCGCCCAGCGCGCTGACCTGCCGTTGAACGCCTGGTTAAGCGGGGAGGCGCCACGGGTCACTGTTGCGGTGAACAGCGTTTTGGGGGCAATTTCCAAGGTCAGCGTGGAGCAACTGCGGACGGCGCACGCCGCTGGCTATCGCGTCGCCAAGTTGAAGGTCGGCGTGCTGCCGGTGGCTGAGGAAATCGCCCGATTGCGTGAGTTGTGCGCAGAGATTCGTCTCGCACCGACTCAATCAGCCGAGGGTGGCAATACGGGCATGGCCACGCTTCGGTTGCGTTTGGACGCCAACCTGGCATGGTCCATGGCCGACGTACAAGCCTTTATCGACGCCTGCGTCGGCCTGCCCGTCGAAGGGCTGGAGGAGCCCTTGGCCGAACCGAGCGCCGCCACGCTGGCTGAATTGCAGCGACAGGCCCCCTTCCCGCTCGCCGTCGATGAATCCATCGAGTTGCTGACGCCTCATTTCTTCCGCCATCCGCCCGTGCGCCGCCTGGTGCTCAAGCCGGCGCGGCATGGCTTGCTGGCCAGCGTGGAACTGGCCCTGCGCGCCCGTGCCTCGGGCATTGAGGTGGTCGTCACTTCGGCGCTGGAAAGCGCCTGCGGCTTGCTCGCCTGCGCCCATCTGGCGGCAGCCGTTGCGCCGGACAGCGTGCATGGCCTGGGCACGGCCGATTGGCTGGCGGCCGACACCGGCGACAGCCCGCGCATTGTCGAGGGGCACCTGCACTTGCCGCAGGAAGCCGGCATTGGCTTTCACCCATTTGGTGCATAAATCAGCCCTGACATTGTCGGGTTTGCAACACGACAATCGAAAATCAATGCACTGATTTAAAACGGTTTTTTATTTGGCTCGGTCCTTGCTAAAGGGTATGCGTACCCATTTACCAAGCCGAGCAAAATGGCCGAGATCATCCATTCCAAGAAGGCACTGGCGGTCAATCCGCTGAAGGTCAGCCAGCCGGTGGGCGCCTCGCTCGCCTTCCTGGGCCTGAACCGCAGCCTGCCGCTGATGCATGGTTCGCAGGGCTGTACGGCCTTCGGCAAGGTCTTCTTCGTGCGCCATTTCCGCGAGCCGATCCCGCTGCAGACGACGGCGATGGATCAGGTGTCGACCATCATGGGCGCCGACGAGAACATCATCGAGGCGCTGCGTACGCTTTCCGACAAGAGCAAGCCTGACATCATCGGCCTGGTCACCACCGGCCTCTCGGAAACGCAGGGCACTGACATTCACCGCGCCGTGCGCGATTTCCGCACCCAGTACCCCGAATTCGCCAACGTGGCGGTGGTTGCGGTCAATACGCCGGATTACCTCGGCTGCCTGGAAAGCGGCTACGCGCTGGCGGTCGAAGGCATCATCGACACGCTGGTGCCGGAAAGCCAGACCGTCGGCAAGCGCCCGAAGCAGGTCAATGTGCTGGCTTCCGGCATGCTGACGCCGGGCGACACCGAGGCGATCAAGGAATGGATCGAAGCCTTTGGCCTGCGGGCTATCATGGTGCCGGACATCGGCGATTCGCTCGATGGCCACCTGATCGAGGCCGAATTCTCGTCGCTGACCATCGGCGGCACGCCGCGCTCGGAAATCGAGATCATGGGCGAGTCCACCGCAACATTGGTGATCGGCCCCTCGCTGCACAAGGCGGCGGACATTCTCAAGGCCAGGACCGGCGTGCCCGACTACCGTTTCGAGGGCCTGATGGGCCTCGACGATTGCGACGCCTTCACGCAGGCCTTGGCCGAGATTTCCGGCAAGCCGGTGCCGCCCCATATCGAACGCCAGCGCGCCCAGTTGCAGGATGCGATGGTCGACAGCCACTTCATGCTCGGCTTCGCCCGCGTGGCGCTGGCCGCCGACCCCGATCTGCTCGGCCAGCAGGTGCGTTTCCTGACCGGCATGGGCGCCGAAATCGTCGCCGCCGTCAGTCCGCACAAGCACGACAGCCTGGCCGGCCTGCCGATTCCGAAGGTGATCATCGGCGACCTGGAAGACATGGAAAAGGAGGCGCGCGCAGGCGAAGCGCAGTTCGTCATGTCCAACTCGCATGCCGTCGAAACGGCCAAGCGCCTCGGCCTGCCGCTGATGCGCTCCGGTTTTCCGCAGTACGACCTCGTGGGCGGTTATGCCCGCACCTGGGTGGGCTACCGGGGTTCCCGGCAGGCCTTGTTCGATCTTGCCAACCTCATGCTGGGACAACACCATGAACTCGAACCCTATCGATCAATCTACTGGGCCGACGACCGTGACGGCCCCGGCCAACAACATGTCATCTCGTCGTCTACAGCTGGTCTGGTCCATTAAGCAGGAGCCCGCAGCCGTGCTCAAGGTCGCCTTCGCTTCCACCGATCGCACGCGCGTCAATCAGCATTTTGGCGCGGCCGAGGGTTTTGCCGTCTATGAAGTGACGCCGGACAAGGCCACGCTGGTCGGCGTGGCCGAATTCGCCGAAGAGGCGATGGACGGCAACGAAGACAAGCTGGGCGCCAAGGTCGATTTCCTCGAAGGCTGTGCTGCGGTCTATGTGATGGCCATCGGCGCCTCGGCTATCAAGAAGCTGATGGCCAAGGGCATCCAGCCGATCCGCGTCGAGGAAGTCGACGGCATCGACGACCTGCTGGTCGATATTTCCAAGGCCATGACCGAAGGCGGCGTCGCCTGGATCGACCGCGCCATCGCCGCCCAGGGCAAAGCCAAGTCGGAAGACCGCTTCAGCGCCATGGAAGAGGAAGGCTGGGAAGGCTGATGAGCAGCGAATTCATCGAACACAAGGGCGTCGTCCAGCGTATCGAGGACGGTATCGCGCTGGTTGCCATCGAAACCGGCGGCTGCTCCTCCTGCGGGCACGGCAGCAGCTGCGGCGTCGGCAAGATGGCGGCCGGTCGTCCGGCCACCCTGCTCAGGATTCCGGTCTCGGACGATGTGCGTAGCGGCGATTTCGTCGCCGTCGGCATCCCGGCCAGCAAGTTGACGATCTCCGGCCTGCTCGGCTACCTCTTTCCCGGCTTTGCCATGTTGATCGGCGCCTGGTTCGGCGCCGCCCTCGACGGCAGCGACGGTGCCACGGCGCTGGGCGCCATCGCCGGTTTCCTGGGCGCGCTGATTATCGCCCGCCTGGCCATATCCGCCTTGCCCGGAATCATGCCAGCTCCACAATTGATCCAGATTTCCAACCATTCCCCCAATTTCCCTCAGGAGTAAAACCATGTCCGAAGCCGTTGCCGCCGATCCCATCCTCGAGACCGATTTCATCAAGGAAATGGCCCGCCAGATGCGCGCCCTCGATACCTACGGCACCTACCAGGGCTGGAGCGTCGAAAAGATCCTCGATCCCTACGTCATGACCAAGGAGCGCAAGGCGGAGATTCCGCTGGTCGGCGATCCGGATGACGTCACCATCGCCCGCGTCAAGGCTTTCTACAACGCGATCGCCGTGCTGATCGAAAAGGAATGCAAGCTGCTCGCCGTGCCGCTGGTGCACCTGACGCATGAAGGCTTCGGCCGCGCGCTGATCACCGTCGGCAAGCTGGTCGCCGTCGACAAGACCTTGCGCGACGTGCATCGCTTCGGCTTCGCCAGCCTGTCCAAGATGAAGGACGAGGCCGACAAGCTGCTGTCCGTCGCCATCGAGCGCATCGGCCAGTACCCTGGCGTCGCCGGTCTGTAAGTTCATTTCAGGGAGGTCATGAACATGAGTCCAGAAGAAATCGCCGCCCTCGACAAGGAAGTGAAAAAGCTCAAGCGCATATCTTCCGAATGGGCTTCCCAATTGCACGACCTCGTGGAAGACCGCCTGCCGGCGGCCTACCACGAGATTCCGGGCATTTCCCAATCCACCTACGATGCTTGCAAGGCCTGGGCTGATGCCAATGCCAAGCTGGCAGCGGCACAGAAAGGCTGAACACCATGGGTCAGATCACCGGCCTCACACGCGGCGGTTCCGAATGGACGCCGGAATTCGTCACCGCCCTGGCGCAAGACAAATGCATCGGCTGCGGCCGTTGCTACAAGGTTTGTCCGCGCAACGTGCTCGACCTCGTCGAGCGCGAAATGGACGACGATGACGATGACGACGACAACACGATGGTCATGACCATCGCCAACGCGATGGATTGCATCGGCTGCGGCTCCTGCGGGCGGGTTTGCCCGAAGGATTGCTACACCTACGCGCCGGCCTCGGCCTGAACCCGGCTGCCCGCAGCATTCTGACGACTGCTGCGGTGCACTGCCGTTTTTAGGCAAAAACCATCATGTCCGAAGCCCCGCTCCTCACCGCACTGCAACCCACGGCAGAAGTCGGCGAAGCCGTCTGTGCTGCCCTGCGCGCGCAGGTGGAAAAGCTCGGTCTGTCGATTGGCGACGAGCCGGTGTGGAGCCAGGTGAGTTTCGAGCAGGCCATCGACCCCTTCACGCAGGAAGTGAGCGCCGTGGCCTATTGGCGTGGCGGCGCGCGCTTCGGCAAGGCGACCTTCTTCCCCGACGGCCGCATCTTTGCCGAGTATCAGGTCTTGCAGCCGCACCCGAGCGAAGCAGGCCATTACGTCGACTACGTGCAGGTCTGGGGCAAGCCGGAGAAACTGCGCGGCGACGCCGTGCTCGAGGCCTATGCCCAATAAGCCATGCCGACGCCGCAACCGCGCCTGATCCTGCTGCACAAGCAGAAGACCAGCGGTCGGGTGCGTTTTCTCTGCCTGAGTTCGGGTGTCGTCGCCTTCACGCCGCTGCCGGTGCTGTCGGCCTTGCGCGATGACGACTACTCGCCCAAGGTGCAGATCCATCCGGTGGCCGCGGTGCGCGAGGCGGAGCTGAAGCTTGGCCTGCCCGAAGGCGCCATCGAGCCGGACGCCGAATTTTCGGCCTGGGTCGATACGCCGGAAGGCGACGTGCCCATCCTGCTCGGCGTGTTCACCGAGCTCGATCCCCCCTTTGCCGCGGCCGAACGTACCAAGAGCCGCTTCATTGCCCTGACCGAATGCCGCCAGCTTTCCGAGGTCGAACGCAACCTGCTTAGGCGTGCTTACGAACACGTTCTCGGTTGATTGTCGCAAACACGACAAGTTGCTGCTGCGCAACAATTGATATAAATCAATAGATTACAAACAAACCTGTGGCTGGCACAGGGCTTGCAGTATCTGGTTCATCCAAACTGGGAGAACCGACATGATCAATTTGACCCCCGCTGCAGTTAAGGCTGTACAACGTTTCATCCGTGGTTCCGACACCCCGGTCGCCGGCCTGCGCCTGATGATCTCCGGTGGCGGTTGCTCCGGCCTGCAATACGGCATGAAGCTGGAAGCCGAGAAGGCCGAGGATGACTGGGAAATCGAAGTCGAAGGCGTCAAGCTGCTGGTCGACCCGATGACCATGCCGATGATCGACAACGTCACCGTCGATTTCGTCGACACGCTGACCCACACCGGCTTCAAGTTCGACAACCCCAACGCCAGCTCGCAGTGCTCCTGCGGCTCTTCCTTCTCGGTCTAAGGAGACGACACCATGTGGGAATACTCCGACAAGGTCCGCGAACACTTCTTCAACCCGCGCAACTCCGGCCCGCTGGAAGAAGCCAACGGCATCGGCGATGTCGGCTCGATCCAGTGCGGCGACGCGCTGCGCCTGATGCTCAAGGTCGAACCGGAAACAGAGATCATCCAGGACGCGCATTTCCAGACCTTCGGCTGCGGCTCGGCCATCGCCTCGTCGTCGGCCCTGACCGAGATCATCAAGGGCATGACCCTCGATGAAGCCCTGAAGGTTTCCAACCAGGACATCGCCGACTACCTCGACGGCCTGCCACCGGAAAAGATGCACTGCTCGGTGATGGGCCGCGAAGCCCTGCAAGCCGCCATCGCCAACTACCGCGGCGAAGAGTGGTCGGATGACCATGAAGAAGGCGCCCTGGTCTGCAAGTGCTTCGCCATCGACGCCGTGATGATCGAAGACGTGGTCAAGGCCAACAACCTGAACACGGTCGAAGAAGTCACCTTCTACACCAAGGCCGGTGGCGGTTGCGCAGCCTGCCACGAGGGCATCGAAGAGATTCTCGCCAAGGTCAAGGCCGAGCGTCCGGGCATGGGCGAAACCTCGCCGCCGGCCGCCTGCCCGGCTACGCCGGAAGCGCCGAAGCCGCCGACCAAGAAGCTGTCGATCGTCGAAAAGATCGCCAAGATCCAGGAAGTGCTGGAATCGGTCCGCCCGATGCTGCAGCGCGACCACGGCGACGTCGAGCTGGCCGACGTTCAGGGCAAGAAAATCTACGTCCATCTGAAGGGCGCCTGCTCCGGCTGCATGATGGAAGCGGCCACCCTGGGCGGCATCCAGCAGAAGATGATCGAAACCCTGGGCGAACTGGTTCAAGTGCTGCCCGCGTCCCACATGCCCGTAGAGGCCTGAGACACCCCTTGAAAATCGGCTGCTGCGGTGCACAGCCCAAAACAGCCGATTTTCAAATCACCCCAACCCCAACATTGACCCCGAGGACCGCGCCATGGAACTGAAACCGATCTACCTGGACAACAACGCCACGACGCGGGTCGATCCCGCCGTGGTCGAGGCGATGCTGCCCTTCTTCACCGAGCATTTCGGCAATGCCTCCTCCATCCACGCCTTCGGCAGCGAAGTCGGCAAGGCGCTGAAGAAGGCGCGTAGCCAGGTGCAGGCCCTGCTCGGCGCCGAACACGATTCGGAAATCATTTTCACCTCCTGCGGCACCGAGTCCGACTCGACCGCCATTCTCTCGGCCCTGAAGGCTCAGCCGGACCGCAACACGGTGATCACCACCGTCGTCGAGCACCCGGCCATCCTGACCCTGTGCGAGTGGCTGGAGAAGGAAGGCTACATCGTCCATAAGCTCAAGGTGGACAAGAAGGGCCGCCTCGACATGGACGAGTACAAGTCCCTGCTGAACGACCGCGTCGCCATCGTTTCGGCCATGTGGGCCAACAACGAAACCGGCACCATTTTCCCGGTCGAGGAAATGGCTGCGCTGGCCGCCGAAAAGGGCATCATGTTCCACACCGACGCCGTGCAGGCCGTCGGCAAGATTCCTATCGACCTCAAGAACACCAAGATCGACATGTTGTCGCTCTCCGGCCACAAGCTGCACGCACCGAAGGGCATCGGCGTGCTCTACCTGCGTCGCGGCTGCCGTTTCCGTCCGCTGCTGCGCGGCGGCCACCAGGAACGCGGTCGCCGGGCCGGCACCGAGGCTTCCGCCTCCATCGTCGCCCTCGGCAAGGCCTGCGAAATGGCGATGAACAACATGGAAGTCGAGAACACCGAAGTCCGCCGCCTGCGCGACAAGCTGGAAAACGGCATCCTGAGCCAGATTTCGCACTGCTTCCCGACCGGCGACGTGTCCAACCGCCTGCCCAACACCAGCAACATCGCCTTTGAATACATCGAGGGTGAGGCCATCCTGCTGCTGTTGAACAAGATGGGCATCGCCGCCAGTTCCGGCTCGGCCTGCACCTCCGGCTCGCTCGAACCGTCGCACGTCATGCGCGCCATGGGCATCCCCTACACCGCCGCGCACGGCACGATCCGCTTCTCGCTCTCGGTCTACAACACCGAGGAAGAAGTCGACCGCGTCATCGCCGCCGTGCCGCCGATCATCGAGCAACTGCGCAAGCTGTCGCCCTACTGGGGCGCCAACGGCCCGTCGGCCAACCCGCAGGAAAGCTTTGCGCCGACCTACGCCTGACGCCCAGTCCAGAACCTGCCGGCCGGCGCCCAGACGCTGACCGGCCACCGTCTCTCTCTGCAGCAACCTCGGTTCGCCCCGGAAGAAATTCCGGGGCGCTTTTTTTCGCTCGCAGTTCGATAAGAAAAATCTAAAATGAGACAATAAATGCCAGATAAATCGGAGAGGGTGCATGCCAACAGGCCAAGCAAACGCATTGCCGCTCAGGCGGGTTTTGCGGCGTCGTGCGCTGGCGCTGATTGTGCTGGCCTTACTGCTCTCGGCAGCGCTCTTTTTCCTGTTTGGCCTGCAGCCGATGGTCAAGCGTATCGCCGAAACCCGCTTCATCGGCGCAGCCAACAAGGTCGAAGCAAGGCTCGATCAGGTTTTCGAGCCCACTGAACGCCTCCTCACCATGGCCCGGGAATGGTTTGCCACCAATCCGCCCGAGCCCGATTCGGCCGACAGCTTCAATCGCTTCTTTCGTCCCTTAGTAACCACTCAGCCTCTGATCACATCCGCCGTCGGCGGCACGGCGGATGGCCTGGGCTGGATGCTGATGCAGCGTCCGGATGGCGGCTGGCTGAATCGCCTGACCAACCTCGAGCGCCATGGCACGCAACAGCGCATGCTCGAGGAGTCGCCCGACGGCAAGGTCAGCGCCTACGAAAAGTCCATGGACTACGACCCGCGCCAGCGTTCCTGGTACCGCAGCGCACTGGCCGATAAGACCCGGGTGCAATGGACGGCCCCCTACACTTTTTTCACCACGGGCGATCCGGGCATCACCGCCGCCATTCACGTTCCGACCCAGCGCGCCAAGGATCTGATCCTCGGTGTCGACCTGATGCTTCGCGACCTGAGCTCCACCACGGCCGGTGCCAACCTTGGCGCCCGTGGCATGGCCCTGATCCTGACTTCCGACCGCAGGGTTCTCGGCCTGCCAGCAGCCCCACGCGGCAACGATGCCGCTCACTGGCTGGGCAAGATACTGCAACCCGTCGATTCCCTCGGCCTCCCTGCCGTCAACGACGCGTTGGCAGCCTGGCACGGTCAAGCCGAAGTCATTGCCTTTCGCTCCGGACAGGAAGGCTGGCTGGCTCGCCTGGCACCTTACAAGCTGGGCAACCAGCAGTTGTGGGTGATGACCCTGGCGCCAGTCGGCGATTTCTCACCCGACTGGACGCCTCTGCTCCTGCTCTGGCTGGCTGGCTTGAGCCTGATGCTGGCCGTCGGCATCGTTTATTCGAACCGGCAGGCAAAACGTCTTGCCCAGCCGCTCGAAACCCTGGCCGAGGCTAGCCAGCGGGTCGGCCAACTCGATTTCGCGGCAGCCGAACCGGTGCCCAGCGGCGTTAGCGAAATTCGCGATCTGGCAAGCGCCCACGATACCATGCGCCTGATGCTGGAGCAGAACCAGGCCAAGCTCGATGCGCAGGAAGCCCGGCTGCGCGAGCAGATCACCGAATTGAAGATCGCCCAGGCCCGCTTGGGCGAAAGCGAAAGCTACAACAAGGTGCTCTTTGCCGAATCGCGCATTCCGCTGGTCGTGCTCGACCCGGGAAGCGGCCGCTTCATCGACTGCAACCTCGCTGCTGCGCTCATCTACGGTTACGAAAGCGTCGAGCAGGTGCTCGGCCTGAGTCCGGGCGATGTATCTGCGGCCATCCAGTACGACGGCACACCCTCGGACATTGCCGCACTTGAAAAGCTGGCACAGGCCAGCGCACGAGGCTCCATGGTGTTCAACTGGCGACATCGTCGCCCCGATGGCAGCGAGTGGGATGCCGAAGTCAATCTGATGTCCTTCGCCTATATGGGCCGCAGCCTGATGCAGTTCAGCCTGCAGGACATCACCGAACGCCTCCGCACCGAAGCCCTGCTGCGCGAAAGCGAGCAGCATTTCCGCACTCTCGCCAACAGCGGCAGCGCGCTGATCTGGACGTCCAATTTGAGCAAGGGCTGCGACTTCTTCAACGAGCCCTGGCTGCGCTTCACCGGCCGGTCGTTATCTCAGGAACTCGGCAATGGCTGGCTCGACGGAGTGAATCCGGACGACAGACCGCATTGCATCCGGGTGTATGAAAACGCCTTCGACCACCGCATGCCGTTCAGCATGGTCTACCGCCTGCGCCGTGCCGACGGCGTCTATCGCTGGATTCGCGACGACGGCAACCCACGCTATGACAGCAATGGCAACTTCCTCGGCTATATCGGCTTCTGCGTCGACATTTCCGAACAGAAAGCCATCGTCGATGAATTGAACGACTACCGGATCAACCTGGAGAAGCTGGTCGACGAACGCACGCGGGCCTTGAGCGAAGCCAAGGCCGCGGCCGAAGCGGCCAACGTGGCAAAGAGCGCTTTCCTGGCCAACATGTCGCACGAGATTCGCACACCGCTCAATGCCATCACCGGCATGGCCCACCTGATCCGCCGTGCCGGCATTTCCGGCGAACAGGCGGTGCGCCTGGACAAACTGGAAGCGGCCGGCTCGCACCTGCTCGAGATCATCAATGCCATCCTCGACCTGTCGAAGATCGAAGCCGGCAAGCTGACGCTCGAGGAGAAGGAAATCCATATCGACAGCCTGCTCGGCAATGTCGTCTCCATCCTGCACGACCGGGCCGCCGCCAAAGGCTTGGCTTTCACTATCGAGCCGCACGCCCCGCTGCCGCCCCTGCTCGGCGACGGCACGCGCATTCAGCAGGCACTACTCAACTACGCCAGTAACGCCATCAAGTTCACCGAACATGGCGAAGTGAAATTGCGCGTGCTCATCGAGGAAGAAAGCGCCGATACCTCCTGCCTGCGTTTCGAGGTTGAAGACAGCGGCATCGGCATCGCCCCGGAATTCCTGCCCCGCCTGTTCAACTCCTTCGAGCAGGCCGACAACACGACGACGCGCAAATACGGCGGCACCGGCCTCGGTCTGGCCATCACCCGAAAACTGGCCGAATTGATGGGTGGTAGCGCCGGTGCGGACAGCAAGCCCGGTCTCGGCAGTCGCTTCTGGTTCACCGTCACCTTGAAGAAGATGGCCGGCAGTGCCAGTGCCGATCCGCAGCCGGGCACCGACATTCCGGCCGAAACGCTATTGCGTACCCACTACCCTGGGCGCCGCATCCTGCTGGTGGAAGACGAGGCGATCAACCGCGAAATCACCCAAAGCCTGCTGGCCGAAGTCGGGCTGCATGTCGAATACGCCGAGGATGGCCGACAGGCGATCGCCATGGTCGAGGCTCATGATTACGACCTGATCCTGATGGACATGCAGATGCCGGGCATGGATGGCCTGGAGGCGACGCGGCGTATCCGCGCCCTGCCCGCCGGCGACGACACCCCGATCCTGGCGCTGACCGCCAATGCCTTCGCCGAAGACCGTGCAGCCTGCCTGGAAGCCGGCATGAACGACTTTGTCGCCAAGCCGGTCGATCCGGAAGTGCTGTTCGCCTCCCTGCTCAAGTGGCTGCAGAAGGTCGAGGCCGAATCGGGCACAGGCTGATTTTTGCCCGTTTTGGCCGGTGCACCGCAGCAGTGCAAGTCGGCAGCGAACTTGTCGCATACCCGACACAATCACGACAGCCGGCCGCCGATTGAACAAATAAAAACTATAAATCAATAGCTTAGACATTGGCACCACCCTTGCTAGAGAGGTAGCGAGGAGAATGTCATGAGCCCAACCCCATTCATCACCATCAACGACACGACGCTACGCGACGGCGAGCAGTCGGCCGGGGTCGCCTTCTCGCTCGACGAAAAACTGGCCATCGCCCGCCACTTGGCGGCCATCGGCGTGCCCGAGCTGGAAGTCGGGATTCCCGCCATGGGCGAGGAAGAGCGCGAGTCCATCCGCGCCGTCGCCGATCTGCAGCTGGCCCCGCGCCTGATGGTGTGGAGCCGCATGCATCCGGCCGACATCGCCGCCTGCGCCGGCCTCGGCGCACACCTGATCGACATCTCGGTGCCGGCCTCCGACCAGCATCTCGCCTACAAACTGAAGCAGGAGCGCGCCTGGCTGCTACGCGAATTGCCCAAATACATCGGCGCCGCCCTCAGCCTCGGCCTCGAAGTCGGTGTCGGCTGCGAGGACGCCTCGCGCGCCGATATGGATTTCCTGTGCGCCCTGGCGGAAACAGCCGAACGCGCCGGCGCCCGCCGCCTGCGTTTCGCCGACACCCTGGGCGTACTCGAGCCCTTCTCCACTTTCGACAAGATTTCCACCCTGCGCCGCCACACCGGGCTGGAAATCGAAATGCACGCCCACGACGACATGGGCCTGGCCACGGCCAACACGCTGGCTGCCTGCAAGGCCGGCGCCACCCACGTCAATACCACGGTCAACGGCTTGGGCGAACGGGCCGGCAACGCGCCGCTGGAAGAAGTGGTGCTCGGTTTGAAGAAGCTGCACGGCATCGACACCGGCATCGACCTCAAGGGTTTCCCGGCGCTCTCCAGCCGCGTCGCCAACGCCTCTGGACGGGCCATTCCATGGCAGAAAAGCGTGGTGGGTGCCGGCGCCTTCACGCACGAAGCCGGCATCCACGTCGATGGCCTGCTCAAGCATCCGGACAACTACCAGGGCTTCGACCCGAGCGAAGTCGGCCAGACGCACCGCATCGTGCTCGGCAAGCACTCCGGTTCGCGCGCCGTGCAGGTCGTCTATGCCGGACTGGACATCGAGCTGAACGAACACGAAGCCCAGGCCCTGCTCCCGGCCATTCGCACTTTCGTCTCCGCCCACAAGCACCCGCCGGAAGCCGCCGACCTGCGCGCGCTGCTGGCCTCCGTCAGGAGCCACCTCCATGTCTGAAGCGATGACCATGACTGCAAACGCAATGGCTGCCCCCGGCCTGTGGGCCACCCTCAAGGAAGACCTGGCCTGCGTCTTCCAGCGCGATCCGGCGGCCCGCTCGACGCTGGAGGTGATGACCACCTATCCCGGCGTCCATGCCATCCTCGCCCATCGGCTGTCGCATCGCCTGTGGCAGGCCGGCTGGCGCTTCCCGGCCCGCTTCCTGTCCTTCCTAAGCCGCACGCTGACCAACGTCGACATCCACCCCGGCGCCACCATCGGCCGCCGCTTCTTCATCGACCACGGCGCCTGCGTGGTGATCGGTGAAACCGCCGAAGTCGGCGACGACGTCACGCTCTACCACGGCGTCACGCTGGGCGGCACCTCGTGGAACAAGGGCAAGCGCCATCCGACGCTGTTGAGCGGCGTGGTGGTCGGTGCCGGCGCCAAGATCCTCGGCCCGATCACCGTCGGCGAACGCGTCCGCGTCGGCGCCAACTCGGTGGTGGTCAAGGACGTGCCGGCCGACCGCACGGTGGTCGGCATTCCCGGCCGCATCGTCGATACCCGCGCCGGCACCGCCCGCCCGGAAGACGGCATCAGCCTCGATCACAACATCCTGCCCGACCCGGTGGCGAAATCCATCGCCTGCCTGATCGAACGCATCGAAATCCTGGAGAAGGAACTGGCCGAACTGCGCCACGAGCCGCCTCCGCCCGACCACAGCGGCCAGTGCAACACCTGCACGGCTGGCGACTTGTGCTGTGAGCACGAGTCCATGCACTGAAAGCCGACCCAGCCCATGGACCTGCTCGATTTCTCCGACTGCAAGCTGTACTTCGAGGACGCCATGCCCGACGAGGCGGAGCGCCTGATCGCCCGCGCTGCCGAAGACTACGGCGCCCCGAGCGCCGAGCTGTCCCTGCTGCGCGCCCACCTGCTGGCACCGGAACACCTGACCGTGCTGGTCGCGCTCTATCGCTACTATTTCTATCAGCATCGGCTCGATGACGTCCTGATCGTCGCCGAACACGCCAAGCGCATCTCGGCCCGCCACCTCGGCATCCCGGCCGACTGGCGGCAATTGGACGAAGCCCAGCTCGGTTCGGCCGCTGCCACCTCCTTCGGCCTGTTGCGCTTTTACCTGCTCGCTCTCAAGGCCGAGAGCATCGTCCTGCTGCGCCAAGGCCGCATCGGCGAATCGCGCGACCGCCTGACCAAGCTCGCCGCACTCGATAGCCGCGACCATCTGGGCGCCGCCAAGCTGCTCGAAGTGGTCGAAGAGTTCCAGGGCGAAGAAGCCCTGGTCGAAGAATCCAATCTCAACCTTGCCGTCGCCTGAGGAGGCCCCATGGAAGACATCACCCTGACCCTGGAAGAAGCCCTGGAAGAACTGGTTTCGGCCGAAGACTTCCTGGAATACTTCGACGTTCCGTACGATCAATCGGTCGTCCATGTGAACCGCCTGCACATCCTGCAGCGCTTCCACGACTACATGGCCAAGCAGGCGCCCAACCTGCCCCCGGACGAGGAGCAGCAGCGCGGCATCTACCGCCTGTGGCTGTCGCGCGCCTATCAGGACTTCGTCGAATCCAACTCGATCACCGAGAAGGTCTTCGCCGTCTTCCAGAACCAGGCCAAGCCGGAAGGCGGCTTCAGTTCCTTCGTTTCCATCGACAAGGTTTTCCGCACAGAATGATGAACGCCCGCTGGGACTACGGCGAGGCCGTACGTCTGACTCGAAATGTCCGCAACGACGGAACCTACCCCGGTCTCGACCCCGGTGCCTTCCTGGTTCGCCGCGGCAGCATCGGCTATGTCGTCGATGTCGGCACCTTCCTGCAGGACCAGATCATCTACTCGGTCAATTTCCTCGACGAAGGCAAGATCGTCGGTTGCCGCGAGGAGGAACTGATCGGTGCCGACGAGCCGTGGACGCCGTCCAAGTTCGAATTCCGCGAGAAGGTCGTGGCCACCAAGGAGCTGGCCGTCGGCGGCGAGGTGCTGGTGCATCTGGGTTCGCGCGGCGAGGTGATCAAGGTCATCCGCGACGCCCCCGGCGGCGTGGCCTATCACATCCATTTCGAAAGCCTGCCCGGCCGTCTGTTGCAGATCCCGGAAGCCCTGCTGGAAGCCATCGAATGCAAGGACTGAGCATCATGTTGAGCGCCTATCTCGAACTGAAACTTTCCTGGGAACTCTTCCAGAAAGCACCGGAAACGCTGTCCGAGCCCGAACGTAGCCGCATCAGCGAAGTCGCGCGCAAGCAGGACAGCCTGGAGCAACGCATCCTGGCCAGCGACGAGGCGGCACACGTCTTCGTCCCCGCCGCCACGCTGGCGACACGGCTGGACGAGATTCGCCAGCGCTACCAGAACGGCGACGAACTGTCGCACGACCTGGAGCGCATCGGCCTGAATGAGGCCGAACTGGAAAAGGCCGTCGAACGCGACCTGCGTGTCGAAGCCGTGCTGGAAAAGGTGGCAGCCAGCGTGCCGGCGGTCAGCGAGGTCGATGCCGAGATCTACTACCGCCTGCACCCCGACGCTTTCGACCGCCCGGAAGCGCGCCGCCTGCGCCATATCCTGATCACCTTCGACAACGCCCAGGACAAGGCGAAAGCGCACAAAACCCTGGAAACGCTGCGGTGCACCGTCAAAAATGGCGAAAAATTCGGCGAGGCCGCATTGCGCCATTCGCAATGCCCGACCGCTACGGAAGGCGGCCAACTCGGCGTGGTCAAACGCAACCAGCTCTACACCGAACTCGAACCGGCCGCCTTCGCGCTGCACGAGGGCGAAATCAGTGCCGTGCTCGAATCGCCGATCGGGCTGCACATCCTGTTTTGCGACGAAATCCTGCCCTTCGGCATGCTGCCCTTTGCCGAGGTTTGCGCGCGCATCGTCGAACGCCTGACCGACAAGCGCCGCCGCGATGCCCAGCGCGAATGGATCAAGAAACTACCCGCCAACGTGCGCTGAAAAACAAAAAGCCGGGCAAGCCCGGCTTTTCTGTCTGAACGACGAGCGGCTTACTTGCCATCCTTCTCGTTCGGATTGAACTGGAAGCCGGTGAACATGTTGCGCGTCTGGCTCTGCAGTTGATCCTGCATGGACTGGAACATCTTCTTGGACTGGTCCATGTAGGCCGTCATCATGCTCTGCATGGCCGGCTGCTGGAAGTTCAGGAACTGGTTCCAGAAATCGGCCTGGACGCTGGCATTGTCGCCGCCGTACATGGTGCGCGACTGTTCCTGCAGCTTCTGCTGGAAATCGACGAAGGTCTTCATGTTGTTTTCCAGGTACTTGCCGAGCATGCCCTGGGTGGCGCTACCGTAGAAACGGATGAAGCCGGAAAGCAGTTCGCTGGAGAACATCGGCATGCCGCCGGTTTCCTCTTCCAGGATGATCTGCAACAGGATGCTGCGCGTCAGGTCCTCGCTGGTCTTGGCATCGACCACCTTGAAGACTTCGTACTTCAGCACCAGATCCTTCACATCCCCCAGGGTGATGTATGCACTCGTCTTGGTATCGTAAAGACGGCGGTTGGGGTATTTCTTGATCAGGCGTACCGATTCCGACATGCTGCGATCCTCAAAGTGAAGTCTGTGTGCAGCGCAACATTATATCGAATAAGCCATACGCCGAAGTGAAAACTTGGCTGCTGCATCGCAAAAAATCAGTGATATTTCATGGACTTTTTTGCGCTCGCCCCCAGCAAGCGACCGAAGTCTATTTGCCGCCATCATCTTCATCCGGTTTCTCCGTAGCATCCACCGGGTGTTCGCCCGCCGGCGGACGGCGGCACAGCCCAACGATACGTGACGACAAGTACGCTACCCCGGCCAGTACGCCGCTCTCGCGATCCTCGACCAGTTCCGACCAGGCGTCGTCGAGGGCCAGGTTCAGGCTGTCGCGCAATTCCTGCTCCTGCGCCTCGCGTCCCATCTCGTGCAGCATGACGCCCAGGCCGACCGCCCCGATCGATATGGCAGTTCCGGCCACCCCGCCGACCAAGGTCGATACGGCGCTGCTGCCACCGCTGATTGCCAATTGGCCGACCAGCTTCTCGCTGATGCGCTGTGCCACCGGTGTCAGGCGGCTGCTCGCCCCCTTGCCCGACAGTCGTTGCGCCTTCTGCTGCAAATGCTCGTTCAAGGCAAGAAACGCCGGCTGTCGAGCGACACCATCGCGCCCCAGCAATTCGGACAGTGCCGCATCGCGGCTGGGCGGTGGCCCAAGCTGGATTACCTGCAGCGTTTGCAGATGCGCATTGAACTGCCTTTCAGAGAGCCGGTAGCTTCCCGGCAACTCGGCCATCCGCTCGCGCAACCGCTCGAGATAGATCTTGCCGGCATGTCTGCGTACCGTATCGAAATCGATCAGCCCGGCCACCGGCTGCAAAACCCTGTCCTGGTATTCATCCTGCAGATAGGCGGCCAGTTTTTTCTCCGGCCCGGCCGTTTCTCCGCCCGAACTCAGGCGGTACCAGGCGGATTTCACACTCAGCCAGCGCTGCGTCCAATAACCGGAATACCAGGGGATGAATTCCTTTTCCATCCGATGAGCGACCAGCAGTTTCCAGCGCTCCATTTCGCCACGTGCGAAACTTTCGGCCGGCCCCTCAGCCTCCATCGCCCGCTCGGCAATGGCACACTCGACGTCGCGCCAGATGCTCTCCGGAACGGGTTGCTCGACCTCTACCGGAGCAGGCCGACGCGGTGCAGCACAACCACTGAGCAGCATGACAGCCGCCAAGAACAGGGAACAGCCCATTCTTCGCCATTTGTCGATCTGCATATGCCCAGCCAGCACCTTTCACCTCGCTCCCGGTCCGTGGTGCAAGTATAAAAAAAGCCCGGCAATCGCCGGGCTTTAGTTTGCTATCTGTGCCGAAGGCCAGATTACTGGTAGTACAGGCCGCCGTTGATGTTGATGGTGGCGCCGGTGGTGAAGCCGGACAACTCATCGGACAGGTAGGCGCAGGCGAAGCCGATTTCTTCCGGCTTGGCCAGACGCTTCATCGGGACGGAAGCGACGATGGTTTCCAGAACTTCCGGCTTGATGGCCATAACCATCTTGGTGGCGACATAGCCCGGGGCGATGGCGTTGACGGTCACGCCCTTGGCGGCCAGTTCGGCAGCCAGTGCCTTGGTGAAGCCGATCACGCCAGCCTTGGCGGCGGAGTAGTTGGTCTGGCCAGCCTGACCCTTGACGCCGTTGACCGACGAGATGTTCACGATACGGCCCCAGCCACGCTCAGCCATCTTGGCAGAGACTTGCTTGGTCATGTTGAAGAGGGAGGTCAGGTTGGTGGCGATAACGGCATCCCAGCCATCCTTTTCCAGCTTGGCGAACATGCGGTCGCGGGTGATGCCGGCGTTGTTGATCAGGATGTCGACCTGACCGCAAGCGGCTTCAGCCTCGGCAACCATCTTCTGGCAGTCTTCGAGAACGGAGACGTCACCGGCAACGCAGACGAAGTCGTTGAAACCGGCAGCGGCTTGTTCCTTCAGCCACTCTTCCTTGTTGTCGAATTGCGGGTGATAGGCGGCAACCACCTTGTGACCGGCCTTGGCCAGCTGTTGGCAGATGGCGGTACCCAGACCGCCCATGGCGCCGGTAACGAGAGCAACGCGTTGCGTCATTGTGTTTCCTTCCTTGTTGATGAAATGTGTAGGTTGAGAAAACGGCGGTCAGAACATGTGCTGACCACCGTTGATGGAAATATTGGCCCCGGTCACGAAAGCCGCTTCGTCGGAAGCGAGATAAGCGACGAGGCCGGCGATTTCTTCCGGCTTGCCCAGACGACCGACCGGGATATGCGGCAGGATCTTCGAATCCAGCACTTCCTGCGGAATGGCCGTGACCATCTTGGTACCGATGTAGCCCGGCGAAATGGTATTCACGGTGACGCCCTGCTTGGCCACTTCCAGCGCCAGCGCCTTGGTGAAACCGTGCATGCCGGCCTTGGCCGCCGAGTAGTTGGTCTGGCCGAAGGCCCCCTTCTGGCCATTGACCGACGAAACGTTGATGACGCGCCCCCACTTGCGCTCGACCATCCCGTCCATGACCTGCTTGGTCATGTTGAAGACGGAGTCGAGGTTGGTGTTCATCACCGCATCCCAATCGGCCTTGGTCATCTTCTTGAAGGTCATGTCGCGGGTGATGCCCGCATTATTGACCAGCACGTCGACCGGGCCGACTTCCTTGCTGACCGTCTCGACGCAGGCCTTGGCCGAATCGAAATCGGTGACGTCACACGGGTAGGCCTTGAAGCCGTAACCCATGTTGTTCATGTTCTTCAGCCACTCCTCCGCCTTGGTGTTGCCCGGCGAATAAGTGGTCACCACCTTGTAGCCCAGTGCCGCCATCTTGATGCAGATGGCCTCACCCAAGCCGCCCATACCCCCAGTAATCAGTGCTACTCGCGACATCTTAGTCTCCTTGGGAAAGTTAGACCGCGCGCTCTTTCACATAACGACCGGGTGCCGGTTCGATCGGCTTGTATTTGGTGTTCCCCGGTTTGCGCGGTGCTCGCTGTTCTCCCATGAAAGACTTGCTCCAGGCCGCCCAGTCGTTCCACCAGCTGCCCGGTTTCTCCTCGGAGGCGGCCAACCAGCCATCCGCATCCGCCTTGATATCTTCATTGATCCAATAACTGCGCTTATTCTTGCTGGCCGGATTGATCACGCCGGCGATATGGCCGGAAGCGCCCAGCACGAAACGCAGCTTGCCGCCCAGCAGGCGGGTGCTCTGATAGGCCGACTGCCATGGCACGATGTGGTCTTCGCGCGTCGCCAGCAGGTAGACCGGCATGTCGAGCTGGCCCAGATCGACCTTCTCGCCGCACATGCTCAGCTTGCCCGGCACGCGCAGGTTGTTCTCCAGATACATGTTGCGCATGTACCAGCAGGCAAACTTGCCCGGCAAATTGGTCGAATCGGAATTCCAGTACAACAGGTCGAAAGCCTGCGGCTTCTGGCCCTTCAGGTAGTTGTTCTGGACGTAGTTCCAGACCAGATCGTTGGCGCGCAGGAAGGAGAAGGTATTCTGCAGATCGCGCGCCGGCAGCAGGCCGCCCTGGCCGATGGTCGCTTCACGCGCGGCAACGCCCTGTTCGTCGATGAACAGGCCGATTTCGCCGGTATCAGAGAAATCGAGCAGCGTCGTCAGCAAGGTCAGCGAAGCTACCGGGCTCTCGCCGCGCGCCTTCAGCACGGCCAGCGCGGAAGTCAGGATCGTGCCGCCGACACAGAAGCCGAGCGCATTGACCTGCTTGACCTTGGTGATTTCCTGCGCCACGCGCAGCGCGGCAATCGGGCCCTGCTCGAGATAATCGTCCCAGCTCAGCTCGCCCTGTTCTTCCTTGGGATTGCGCCACGACACCAGAAAAACCGTATTGCCCTGCTCGACCATGAAGCGGATCAGCGAATTGTCCGGTTGCAGGTCCATGATGTAGAACTTGTTGATACAGGGCGGCACGACAATGATGGGACGCGTGCCCACCTTGGCCGTCAGCGGCGCGTACTGGATCAACTGCATCACGTCGTTTTCGTAGACCACCGCGCCTTCGGTCGTGGCGATATTGCGCCCGACTTCGAAGACCGACTCGTCGGTCATCGAGATGCGGCCCTTCTCGAAATCCTTGATCAGGTTGTTGATGCCGTCGGTGATGCTCTGCCCCTTGGTTTCCAGGGCAATCTTGATGAACTCGGGATTGGTCGCCGCAAAATTGGTCGGCGCCATGGCATCGGAAATCTGCCGCGCCAGAAAACGCATGCGTTCGCGCGTCTTGTCGTCCTGCGAGGGAAGCAGTTCGACCATTTCCTTCAGGTAGCGCGTATTGAGCAGATAGGCCTGGTGCAGGTAGTCGAACACCGGGCTCTGCTGCCACTCCGGCGAATTGAAGCGGCGGTCGCCCGCTTCCGGGGCCACCTTGAAGGTTTCCGGCTTACCCTGGTGCTTGCCCAGCACAGATTGCCAAAGGGATAACTGTTGGTCGGCAAAATGCTTCTGCAGCGCGGTCATCGCCTGCGGATCGACAGCCGGCGGCACATTCGTATTGGCAGCACCGGACTTGCCGAGATATTCCATGAATTGCTGGGCCATATTCTGTCCCGCCTGCATGAACTGCATGGCAGAGCCCAGGAATGCGTCGTTATTGTTCGATCCTTGCGCCATGGAAATGTCTTCTCGCTAGCCTTGGGGTATGAGCTTTTGGATTCTGCATACCGCCCCTGAGGCTGTCAATGCATTTGCATGCATAATTACCCGCTCAATTGAGGCAGCTTGCGTACATTGTTGCAAGCCACCGGGATTTTGAAACAAACCCGCAACTATCAAAAATGATACACGCTTACGGCGAAATTCAATGCCCAAGGCGACACTTCAGAAAAAATGCATCTATCCTTGATCATCGTAATCGGCTGGCTCTACGTCACCTTGCTGGTGGCAGCCAATGAACCGAGCATCATCGCCGGTATCATTTCTTTCGCCTTCTACGGACTGCTTCCCTGCGGATTGATAATATATTTTGCCGGCTCGAAGGTGCGTCGGGAGCGCCGCCGCTTCAAGGAACTGCAAGCGACCAAGGAAACTCCGGAAGAGACCCCCTAGGTTTGCCGGCCAATCTCTGTATAACGAAGAGAGAGCCCGGTGGTCGGAAAGCGGGAGTTATTCGCCGACCAGGGCCTGGACCACGGCAATCGAAGCCACGCCCATGCCAATCAACAGCACCTGTTGCAGGGTGGCCTTGAGCTCGGTGCGCTTGTGTAGCCCGGGAATGAGGTCAGCGACGGCCACGTAGATCATGCTGGCAGCGGCCAGGCCGAGCAAGTATGGGATCCACTCGGTCAGTTCCGACAATGCGTAATAGGCGAGTAAAGAGCCAACCAACGTCGCCAGACTGGACAACAGGTTGTAGGCCAGCGCCTTCATCTTGCTATAGCCGGAATGCAGCAGGATCAGGTAATCGCCGACTTCCTGCGGTATTTCGTGGGCGATGATGGCCAAGGCGGTGACGATGCCCAACTCGGTGTTTTCGAGGAAGGCGGCAGCGATCAGGATGCCGTCGACGAAGTTATGGAAGGTGTCGCCCACCAGGATCAGCAGGCCGGAACGTCCATGATCGTTGGCGGGGGCGTGCGCTTCGTGCGCCTCGCAATGATCGTGGTGACAGTGGCGCCAGAGCACCAGCTTTTCGAGCACGAAGAAAACCAGGATACCGAACAGCACGGTGCTGGCCATGCGCTGCGGCTGACCATGTTCGAGCGCATGCGGCAGGATTTCCAGGAAAGCCGCTCCCAGCAGCGCACCGATCGCATACGAAATGAGCATGCTGACCCGATGCGTACCCAGGGCAACGCTCAGGGCAGCGGCCGCGACGACGCTGAGGATGCCGCCGGCGAGGGCTACGGTGATGATCCAGGAAAGTGTGCTCACACGCTTCTGCGCTTGGAGAAAGGCGCGGATTATACGCCCTCCTCTCAGCTAAAGCTCAGCTGCCGCTCAAGGCCCCGGCTTCCCGCAACAACCAGTCGCGGAAAGCGGCCACCGAGGGGCGCGCCGCGATGGTCTTGCGCACCACCAGATAGTAGGCATAAGGCGAAGGCACCGACTGCTCGAAAGGTACGATCAGGCGCCCGGCCGCGATGTCTGCTTCAACCAGCGGGCGCAGCGACAGCGCCACGCCTTGCCCATCCAGCGCCGCTTCGATGGCCAGCAGCGAATTGGAAAAACGCGGCCCGCGCTCGGCGTCGACACCGCTGACCTTGACGCTGGCCAACCACTCGCGCCAACCGGGCTGGCGCTCCTCGTCGTTGACCGTTTCGTCGTGGATCAGCACGTGCTGCCGCAGATCCGCCGGCGTGGCCAGCGGTTTCGCCTCCGTCGGCAGACGCGGGCTGCATACCGGCCCCCAGGCCGGGGTCATGATGCGATCGACCTGGAAGCCGGGATAGTTGCCGGTCCCGAAGCGGATCGCCACCTGGCTGTCCGAGGCCCGCAGGTCGGGCATGGCATCGTCGAGTGAACGCGCCTCGCCCCGGCGATCGACGGCACCGGCGCTGCTCGAGAGACGCAGGTCAATGCCGGGACAGGCCGCTGAAAAGCGCGCCAGCCGCGGCACCAGCCAGCGCGCGGCAAATGACGGCGGGGCGGCAACGTTGAGCACGCCTTCGCCGGTTTGCCGCACTTGCTCGATGGCCGCCGCGAAGCACTCGAAACCTTCGCGTATCTTCGGCAGCATGGCCTTGCCTTGCGGCGTGATCTCCAGGGCACGGGTCAGCCGGTGAAACAGACTGACGCCAAGATAGCCCTCGAGCAGCTTGATCTGCTGGCTGACGGCAGCCGGCGTCACATGCAGTTCCTCGGCAGCTTTCTTGAAGCTGAGATGGCGGGCGGCGGCTTCGAAAGCTCGCATGCTGGCGAGCGGCGGTAAACGATAAGTCACGGAATGGTTAAGTTTTTCTAAACCATCGCATCATAAAGAGTCGTTTGTCGGACTACAAGTCGCGGATTAACTTGAAAAAACCGCGGCCGAGCCATGTGTCGCGGCGACAAGACCCCGAAAGGAAATACAGCCAAATGAAGAAAACCTGGATCGTTCTGCCCCTGATCGCCATCGCCCTCGCCGCCTGCGGCAAGAAGGATGAAGCCGCTGCTGCCGCCCTGCCGGCACCGGCCGTTGCCCCGTCGCTGACGCCCGCCCCGAGCGATGCCTCGGCTGCCCCGGCCGCCGACAAGCCGGCAGAAGCCGCTTCCGCCCCGAACTCGGCAAACGATAGCACCGCAAAATAAAACTTATCCGAGACGAACGATTAAGTTTTTCTTAACCGTTAAACAATAATTTATCGTTCGTCGGCACGTGACCGTTTGGTTACAGTGCGGCCTGCTTCCTCTAGATGCAAATTGTGTTGAGTTGTGTTTTGAGCCCGCCTCGTGCGGGCTCTTTTTCTGAGGAAAAGGTCACGCAGGGTGGACCCAGAACGCTTTCCGCTCGTTCCCCCGACCCCGGACGCTCCCGCTTCCACCCTGCCCCCAACTCCTGCGGTGCACGACCCTAAAACGGCATTTTTCGGGAAGCCCAACACAACCTGAACCGAGGAGTTTCCCGACCATGGATGGTGCTTCCCGCATCCTCAACGCGCAGTTGCGCAGCAAGATCATGTCGGCCGACGAGGCCGCCCACCTCATTCCGTCCGGCGTCAATGTCGGCATGAGCGGTTTTACCGGCGCCGGCTACCCGAAGGAAGTCCCCAGCGCACTGGCCAAGCGCATCATGGACGCCAACCTGCACGGCAAGAAATTCAAGATCGGCGTGTGGACTGGCGCGTCCACCGCGCCTGAACTCGACGGTGCGCTGGCCATGGTCGACGGCATCGAGATGCGCCTGCCCTACCAGTCCGACCCGACCTGCCGCAAGCGCATCAACGCCGGCGAAATGGAATACATCGACGTGCACCTGTCGCATGTCGCCCAGTATGTCTGGGGCGGTTTTCTCGGCAAACTGGACGTCGCCGTGGTCGAAGTGGCCGGCATTCTGGAAGACGGCCGCCTGATCCCGTCGTCTTCAGTCGGCAACAACAAGACCTGGCTGGACCAGGCCGACAAGATCATCCTCGAGGTCAATAGCTGGCAGAACCCGCACCTCGAAGGCATGCACGACATCTACTACGGCACCGCCCTGCCGCCGCACCGCAAGCCGATCCCGATCTGCAAGACGGACGACCGTATCGGCGAGCCGTATTTCAAGATCGACCCGAACAAGGTCATCGCCGTCGTCGAAACCAACAAGGCCGACCGCAACTCGCCCTTCACGCCGCCAGATGCCAACTCCAAGCTGATCGCCGGTCATATCCTCGACTTCCTGCAGCATGAAGTGAAGATGGGTCGCCTGCCAGCCAACCTGCTACCGCTGCAATCCGGCGTCGGCAACGTGGCCAATGCCGTGATGGCCGGCCTGCAGGATGGTCCCTTCGAGAACCTGACGGCCTACACCGAGGTGCTGCAAGACGGCATGCTGGAGCTGATCAAGTCGGGCAAGCTGACCTGCGCCTCGGCGACGTCGTTCTCGCTGTCACCGAGCGCACTGACCGAACTGAACGCCGACCTGCCGCGCTTCAAGGATTCGATCATCCTGCGCCCGCAGGAAATCTCGAACCATCCGGAAGTGATCCGCCGCCTCGGCGTCATCGCCATGAACGGCCTGATCGAAGCCGACATCTACGGCAACGTCAATTCGACGCACATCATGGGCACCTCGATCATGAACGGCATCGGCGGCTCCGGCGATTTTGCCCGCAACGCCTTCATCTCGATCTTCATGACGCCTTCCAGCGCCAAGGGCGGCAGCATCTCCTGCATCGTACCGATGGTCTCGCACGTCGACCACACCGAGCACGATGTCCAGGTCATCGTCACCGAGCAAGGTCTGGCCGACCTGCGTGGCCTGGCGCCGAAGCAACGCGCCAAGGTGGTCATCGAGAAATGTGCTCATCCGAACTTCCGGCCGGCGCTGCGCGAGTATTACGAACGCGCCCTGCGCTACTCGCCGGGCAAGCACACGCCACATCTGCTCGACGAGGCCTACAACTTCCTGCCAACCTGGATGGCCAACCGTGCCGCTCAGGCAGCCTGGCGCGACGACGCCACGGTGCAGGCGGACGCCTGGGCGAAGTGAAACGAAGGCCGCAACAGCGGCCTTTTTTCATTGCTGCGGTGCACTACCCAATAAGTGGGAAAACTCCTTGACCGGCAAGGGCCGACTGAAGAAATACCCCTGGTAGACGTGGCACCCTGAATCCGCCAGGAAGGCCCGCTGCTCCTCGGTCTCCACCCCTTCGGCGATAACGCTCAGCCCGAGGCTCTTGCCCAAAGCGACGACTGTCCGTGCAATCGCGGCATCGTTGCTGTCGAGCAGTACATCGCGCACGAAGCTCTGGTCGATCTTCAACTGATCCAAAGGCAAGCGCTTCAGATAGGACAAGGAGGAATAGCCGGTCCCGAAATCGTCGAGCGAGAAACCGACACCGCGGGATTTCAATTCATGCATCTTGGCGATGATTTCCTCGGTGTTGTTCAGCAGCATGCTCTCGGTCAGTTCCAGTTTCAGGTTCTGCGGCGGCGCACCCGTCACCTCAATCATGGCCAGCACCTCCTCGACCAGATTGGGCGAACTGAATTGACGCGCACTGACGTTCACCGCCAGGGTCAGGTGCGCCATTGCCGGATCGAAACTCCACGCCGCCAATTGCTCGCAAGCGGTACGCAAGACCCAGTGACCGAGTGGCAGGATCAGGCCCGACTCCTCGGCCAGCGGGATGAATACGGCGGGAGAAATCAATCCGCGCTCCGGATGTAGCCAACGAACCAGTGCCTCGGCGCCGACGACGCGACCATTCGCATCGACTTGCGGCTGGAAGTGCAGGACAAACTGCTCTTCGACGACCGCTCGTCGCAAATCGTCCTCCAGCGCAGCACGCGCCTCGAAGGCGGCCTGCATTTCCGGATCGAAAAAGCGCAGGGTATTCCTTCCCTTCGCCTTGGCTTGGTACATCGCCGTATCGGCCCGTTTGAGCAACTCGTCGGCAGTCAAACTCTGGCCGCTGAA
This sequence comes from Azonexus sp. IMCC34839, assembly GCF_047047955.1. Lineage (GTDB taxonomy): Bacteria > Pseudomonadota > Gammaproteobacteria > Burkholderiales > Rhodocyclaceae > Azonexus. The sequence continues at coordinate 991,106 of NZ_CP150631.1, forward strand.
CAGAACGATGCCAATGCTGGACGTGCAATAGTGCGTTCGGTGATGCGCCTCACCGCCGGTGTTCGACAGGTCGAGTTGGTAAGGCCGGCTCAAGGCCAGCAAGACCTTCTGCCCGGCATGCTCGGCATGAACGGGGGCCAGTGCCGCGTCGCCGACATCGTCGAGTATGACGACGAATTCATCGCCGCCCAGACGAGCCACCGTATCCTCGCTACGCACGCAGGCCTTCAAGCGTGCCGCGGCTTCAACCAGCAACTGGTCACCGACGGCATGCCCGAGTCGATCGTTCAGGGCCTTGAAATTATCCAGATCGATCAGCATCAGGGCGGCATAACGCCCATGTCTGCCGGTACTGGCCATCACCAGCGGCAAGCGGTCCATCATCAGGCGACGATTGGCCAACTGCGTCAGTTGGTCGTAGAAAGCGAGATGCTTGATCTCATCCTCCGCCGTCTTGCGCATGGCAATATCGACAAAAGTTCCGACGTAATGGGAAACCTCACCCTCGTCTCCGCGCACCGTCGTGATCGTCAGCCATTCCGGATACGCCTGACCATCCTTGCGCCGATTCCAGATTTCTCCCTGCCACGAACCATCGCGCTGTATGGCCTCCCACATCGCCGAATAAAATTCGTGCCCATGGCGACCCGAGGCAAGAATCCTCGGGTTCTGCCCGACGACCTCCTCCGGCGCATAGCCGGTGATATGGGTAAAGGCCCGATTGACGCGCAGGATGACCGAATCGGCATTGGTCACCATCATGCCCTCCTGTGCCTCGAAAGCCGTCGCGGCGATGCGCAGGTACTCCTCGGCACGCTTACGCTCGGTGATGTCGAAGACGGAAACGATGCGCAGTTTCTGGCCGTCGACGATCACTTCCTTGCCTTCGATTTCGACCAGAAAGCTCTGTCCCTTGCTGTTTCTAGCCTGGAGTCCATGGCCGTCGGGAAAAAGAAGCTGACTTTCCGCTACTCCCTGCAGCCCATCCCTGGCGTAGTCGAAGAGCCTCTCGGCGTTGTCGTTGGCCTTCAAAATACGGCCATTCTGGTCGACGACCAAGACTGCGGCGGCCACTCTATCGATGATGTCATCGAGCAGGGTCAAACTGCGATCGCCCAGCAGAATGCGGCGTCGATAAAGCCATAGCGCCCAGAAGAAATTAAGCAGGGCCAGGGCAAACGCAGCACCCTGGAACAAACGAATCCGGGCAGCCTGCTGCTGGGTTTGCCGCTCAAGCTCGCTGGTCAACTCGTTCATCAGCCTGAGCAAGGTTTGGTTGCTCTCATTGGCCGTCTCGACAGCCAGCGGGAGGACCTCCGGAAAGTCCTCGTATTTCGCATCGAGCACAGCAATCAGACGGGAGCGCATGGGAGCCCAAGCACTATTTGCCTGCTGCACCAGTTGAACCGCGGCATCGCCTTTTGCCGGCGGCAAGTCGATCTCATCCCCGCCACCGCCTCTTGTCCGATGGCCGGATGTGAACGCCCGCAAGGTATCGTCGAAGGTTGAAAAGCTTAGCCGCAATTCCTCCAGGCTGCCTTCGATCGGCGCCCCAGCCCGCGCCGAGCGCTCGATGCTGAGTAGCGACTTCACCATCCGCTGCGACAGCATCCGTTGCCGGCCGGCCAGATTGATGCCGACCGCTTGCTGCTCGATATGCCAAGACAACCAGAAATTCAGCGCCAGCGCGGCGAAATCGAAGAGCAGAAAGAGCCCAACGGCTATCACCGCAATGCGTGACGAACGTTGGTCGCCTCCGGGACTCATGTCATCCCCATCCTCCGCCTACCCCGCAACCGATGTCGCGAGTGGCAAACCAGCAAATTGTGATACAGGTTTTAATATTGTAGCAAACCGGAAATAGATACCAATGGTATATTCGAAACATGTACCCTGCCGTGAATTCCACCACAGCGGGAAGACCTTCAGGAAATAGGTTTCAGCGCAACCAGATCAGGCTGGCCATGCGCCCTGTCACACCGTCACGCCGATAGGAAAAGAAGCGTTGGCTATCGGAAAACGTACAAAGCTCACCACCATAGATCGCCATCACCCCGGCTGAGTTCAACCTTTGCCGCGCGAGCGTGTACAGGTCTGCCAGCCACTTGCCCTCACCGTATTGGTGAAACGCCGCGCTGGCCGCACCATCACGGGAGACAAAGGCGTCTTTGACCTCCGAACCGACCTCGAAGCTTTGCGGCCCGATCGCCGGTCCCAGCCAGACGAGAATCTCGCGTGAATCCACCTGCAGCGTATCGATACAGGCTTCAAGCACGCCGGCCAACAAACCGCGCCAGCCAGCGTGAGCAGCAGCGACCACCGTGCCGGCCCGATCGCAGAACAGGACCGGCAGACAATCGGCCGTCATCACCGCGCAAACCGGCCCCGGCTCACGACAGAAGGCCGCATCGGCCTCCACGGTTTTTGCCGTTTTAGCGATGTCCACCGCAGCAGTACCATGGACCTGCTGCAGCCAGACCGGATCGGCCGGCAACAGCGTACGCAGGCTGGCACGATTGGCCGCCACCCGCACCGGATCGTCGCCGACGTGATCGCCAAGGTTGAAACTCTCCCACGGCGCCGGACTGCAACCCCCGCCGCGCAGGGTCTGCAGGGAGCCGACATTGGCCGGCGCCGGCCAATCCGGAACGAAGACTTCAGGCATACAGCTGCTCGATCAGTTCGCGCATGTCCGCAGGCATCGGCACCTCCCACTGGACGTGGCGGCCTGTTTTCGGATGTATGAGGCCAAGCCGGGTCGCGTGCAGCGCCTGACGATGAAATGGCGGCAAACGCGGATCGGGCTTGCCATAAACCGGATCGCCAACCAGCGGGTGGCCGATCGAGGCCATGTGCACGCGAATCTGGTGCGTCCGCCCGGTTTCCAGCGCACATTCGACCAAGGTGCAGTGATTGAAGATTTCCAGCACGCGATACCAGGTCAGTGCCGCCTTGCCACCACGGCTTTCCGGCACCACGGCCATTTTGGTCCGATGTACCGGATGGCGGCCGATCGGTGCATCGACACCGTTGTCGCGTCGAATGACGCCGGAAGCCAGCGCCAGGTATTGCCGCTTGACCGTGCGCGCCTGCAACTGGCGGATCAGGTCGGTTTGTGCCTCCAGCGTCTTGGCGACGACGAGCAGGCCGCTCGTTTCCTTATCCAGGCGATGCACGATGCCGGCACGCGGCACTTCGGCAATGCCGGGCACATGATGCAGCAGCGCATTCATCAACGTACCGCTCCAGTTGCCGCTACCCGGATGCACGACCAGCCCGGCCGGCTTGTTGATGACAAGCAGTGTGTCGTCCTCGAAGACGATATCGAGCGGGATGTCTTCCGGGGCTTCCGGACGGTCGCGCGCATCGTCCGGCACGGTGACGGTCAGCGTCTCGCCGCCGAACAGCTTGCGCTTGGGTTCGCTCACCATTTCGCCATCGACAGCAACGCAACCTTCCTTCACCCAGTTCTGCAAACGGTTGCGCGAATGCTGTGGCAAAAGCTCGGCCAGCACCTGGTCAAGGCGACGCCCGGCGCTGGCGTCCGGAACCGTCAGGCACAGCGGTTCGCTTAGGCTATAATCGCCGGAGTTTTCCATAGGGTCATCATTCATGATGCGAAGTTTAGCCGTATTCCAGCCGTTCTCGGCCTTTATCCGTTTACTGACGGCGCTTTCGGTATGCTTCTGGCTTGCCGGTTGCAGTTCGTGGCAAACGACCCAGGATGAAACCATCGGTTGGTCGGCAGGTCGTCTCTATTCTGAAGCCAAGGATGCGCAGGCTGACGGCAGTTGGGACAAGGCCGCCAAATATCTTGAGAAACTCGAAGCCCGCTACCCCTACGGCCGCTACGCCCAACAGGCGCAACTGGAATTGGGCTATGTGTATTGGAAGGCCAATGAGGCCGGTTCCGCTCTCGCCGCTTGCGACCGCTTCATCAAGCTGCATCCCGGCCACCCGTCGGTCGACTACATGTATTACCTGAAGGGCCTGATCAACTTCAACGAAGATCTGGGCATCCTCGGTTTCATCAGCACCCAGGACCCAACCGAGCGCGACCCGAAGGCCGCCCGCGAAGCCTTCGACTCGTTCAAGGAACTGGTCACCCGCTTTCCGAACAGCAAGTACACGCCCGACGCCGTCAAGCGCATGAGCTACCTGGTCAATGCCCTGGCCTCGCTCGATGTCCACGTGGCACGCTACTACTACAAGCGCGGAGCCTACATCGCCGCCGCCAACCGCGCACAATCGGTGGTCAAGACCTACCCGCAGGCACCTGCCGTCGAAGAGGCCATGTACATCATGGTCATCAGCTACGACAAACTCGGCATCACCGAGCTACGTGACGATGCCGAACGAGTGCTGAAGACCAACTTCCCCAATACCAGCTTCTACCGCGAGGGCCTCGGCGGCAAAAAAGCCTGGTGGAAACTCTGGTAATTCCCTGAGTCAAACAAGCAAATGCCCGCACAACGCGGGCATTTTCGTATCAGCCGCCCTGTTTTATCGCCAGAACGGCTTGGTTGCGCAATGTGCGCAACAAGGACAACTCTTTTTCCGGAATAGCGATGCCGCCAGGTTCGTCGCGATCAGCATAGATCAAGGCCACCGGACTCCCCTTGATGTTCAACGGGAAGAGTACAAACGAATGCGCCGGAACAGCCTTGCGGTACCACTCGGGAATCCGTGCGGCAATCTTCGGATCGTCGATATCGGTGATCAGGATATCGACCCCCTTGGAAGTCGCCGCATGAAAGATGTCCGGCGTAAAGGTCAGCGGAAAACGGAAGGATTTCGCCACCTCGTTGGCATCCGGTCCAAAGCCGAAGCGCCCCAGCATCATCCCGGATTTGGCATCGCGGATGCACAGCAGGACGCGCTTGAAGCCCATCGCCCGGTACATCGTCTCAAGGATGATGCGCAGGATGTCGTTCAGCTTGAAGTCGTCTACGAGCGTGTTGCTGATGTCTTGAATTCCGGCCGCCAGCACAGCCTGCGCATCGACTGCCTCGACTCCGTCACCATTTTCGTCGCCACCCGGCGCCCCGAGCAGTGGGTCACCCTCGCCCAGGCGAGCGCCCTCGACAAAGTCGCCTGTTCCCGGCTCACTGGTAGTTGACGCAGCGCCTCCCGTCGAGAACTGCCGCATCAAACGGCCGAAATGCGTCTGCTGCAAATTCAGATGGATGATGCGAGCAAACTCGGCCACTTCCTCGGTCGAGCGCTTGACTGTCTGGACAAGTTCCCTTTCCTCGAGGGAAACGGCTGCGGCGAAGCGGACCATCACCTTCTTCATTTCGCGATCCCGCGCTTCCGGCGTCAGCTGTGCGATAACGTCGCACAACTCGTTGGCCATCGCCGACAGTACCTGCAGGCGATCCTCGGTAGTTTCCGGTTTGCGCACCTTGCCGGCATCCAGCTTGCGCATCGAGCCGACGATGACGGACGGGAACCCCCACTGGCGGGCAATGGCGATGCCCATCTCGTCGTAGGAAATGCCGAGCACCTGGCGGGATGCCAGCTCCTCGCTACAATTGCGCTGCTCCATGACGCGGCGGACTTCATCGGACTCTTCCGGGAAATAGTACTGAGCCAGCAAGCGTCCCAGGCTGTGGAATAGCGCACAGATGAAAGTCTGCTCCAGATCGCGCATTTGCGCCGTAGCGCTGATGTCCTTGGCCAGGATACCGGCCAGGTTGGCGCGAACGAAATCTTCCTTCAGTTGGTTGATGTTCACCTTGTTCTGCAAATGCTCGAACAAGAGCACGGTGATGGCAATATTGCGCACTGCCTCGAAGCCGAGCACGATGACTGCGCGCGAGACGGTACTGATACTGCCGCCGCCGGCCGGCCGAAAATAGGCCGAATTGACCAGACGCAATATCTTGTTGGTCAGCGCAAAATCCTTGAGGATGGAATTCGACAGCTTGTTGATGCTTTCCGTCTCGCTGTTGGCGATCTTGTTGATGGCGCTGACCGACTCCGACAGTGCAGGAAAATCGCTCTTGTGCCGCATCCGACGCAGTAGAAACTCAAGCGTCGCCTGCCGTTGGCCGCCCACCGCTTCACCGACCTCGACCTCGGGTTCGAGATAATCATCCAGCGCCTCGGCGAACTGCGCGGCCGACTGGTAACGTACCGCCGGATCGCGCGCCAGAGCTTTGTACAAAATTGCACTTAAAGCCTCGTCCACCGCAGCATCGTCAGGCAAGCGCAAATCGTGATCGGTAATCCGGCTGAACACGGTCGCCAGCTTTTCGCCACGGAACGCCCGTTGTCCGCTCAGCATCTCGAACAGAATGATCCCGGCCGCAAACACATCGCTACGTGGTGAAAACTCCCGGCTCAGGATGTATTCCGGCGCCATATAGGTCGGCGTACCGGTCATCCGGTTGCTGCGTTCGCCCGGATCGTCGACGCGCGAAGCAATACCGAAATCCATGACGCGCGGCATGCCGTTCTCGTCGAGCAGGATGTTCGACGGCTTCAGGTCGCGATGGACGATACCCATGCGATGCGCGTGCTCGATGGCATCCAGAATTGGGCGCAGAATACCGATGGCCTTGACCGCCGACAGCGCTCCGCTTTGCGCCAGAAAGCTCGCCAGGCTTTCTCCAGGCACGTATTCAAACACCAGATAGATGTCGCCGCGCTCCTCGCCCGCCTCGTAGATCGGAACGATGTTGGCGTGGCGCAGCTTGCTGACAGTGCGCGCCTCGGTCAGCAATTGCTGATTCTGTGCCGGGTCGGGCTGTGAAAAATGCAGCGTCTTGATCGCGATCTCGCGTTGCAACTGCGGATCGAAGCCGAGATAGACGACACTCTGCGCGCCGCGCCCGAGTTCGTCCCTGACTTCGAAGCGACCGATTTTCTTACTCATGTTCTGCTATCCAAAGTAGCCGCGGGATACCGTCGGCGCCGCCAACGACCACCGCGTTCTGCCCATAGTCTTCGCCCAGGGTACTGGCGTCTTCGGGCAAAAGTTCGGGCACGAAGCAACTCTCTTCGACCGGCCAGTCACCGCCATCGGCCACGTTCTCGGCTGCATAAGGTTCGTAGTTGCCTTCGAGCAGATCACATTCCAATTGCGCCTGGCGCTCGGCATTTTCGGTGGCCGACAATCGTTGCGAACCGGGATTGAAAGCCGTCACGATGGCAAAACTCTCGATCGACTCGCCCTCCAGCCAGCGGCGCAACGCCTCGCTCGGCTGGTCGATGCGCAGTTCGCACATCGTGTCCGGCAGGAAAACCCGGTAGGTCGTGGCGCGGTACAGCGCCTCCAGTTCACTCGTCTTCGCCATCGAATTCCACCGTCCCGATCAGTTTCTCGGCATCGCCGGCCGGCAGGGCCTCGACTTCCTTCAGTTTGCGCGACAGCTGGCGCGTACGCGTTTCGGCCTTACTGATGCTATTGCTCGCCTCGTCGAGTTTCTTCTTGGTATGCGCCAAGGCCTCGCCGAACTTACCGAATTCGGTCTTCACCGCCCCCAGCACCGCCCACACCTCGGCCGAGCGTTGCTCGATGGCCAGTGTACGGAAGCCCATCTGCAGGCTGTTCAGCATCGCCGCCAGGGTCGTTGGCCCGGCCAGACTCACCCGGAAATCCCGCTGCAAAGCCTCGGCCAGCCCAGGGCGCCGCAAGGCCTCGGCATACAGCCCCTCGATCGGCAGGTAGAGTACGGCAAAATCGGTGGTATGCGGAGGCGCCACGTATTTCTCGCGGATGCTCTTCGCTTCATTCTTCAAGCGCACTTCGATGGCCTTGGCCGCTTCCTCGATGGCGGCCGGCTCCTGCGCATCAAGCAGACGCTGGTAATCCTCGATCGGGAACTTGGCATCGATCGGCAGCCAGACGACAGCGCCGTCGTCTTTGCCCGGCAGGCGAATGGCGAAATCGACCCGCTCGCCACTGCCCGGCTTGGTCGCCACGTTGGCGGCGAACTGATCGATGGTCAGCAATTGCTCGAGCAAGGCCGACAACTGCACTTCGCCCCAGGTGCCACGCGTCTTGACGTTGGTCAGCACGCGCTTGAGGTCACCCACCCCCGCCGCCAGCGACTGCATTTCGCCGAGGCCGCGATGCACCTGTTCCAGGCGCTCGCTGACCAGCTTGAAGGATTCGCCAAGACGCTGCTCCAGCGTCGCATGCAGTTTCTCGTCCACCGTACGGCGCATTTCCTCGAGCTTGTTGGCATTGTCCGTCTGGATCGCCGCCAATCTCCCTTCGACCGCTTGCTTCAGTCGCTCGAAACGCTCGTCGAGCCCGAGCGAGAAACGGTTCAACTCACGGGCAAAAGCTTCCAGGCGTTCGGCCTGCAAGGTACCGAACTGGCCAACCTGGGTCGTCAAGGCCTGGCTCAACATATTGGCCGACTGCGCCCGCTCCTCGCGGTCGCGGAACGATTCCTCGGCATCTTCGCGCCGTCCACGCGCCAGTTCCTCGCGCAACTCACGTTCCAGGCGTGCAATCCCCTTTTCCAGGGCTTCCTGCAGATTACGCAGGCGCGCTTCGTCGTCTTGCCGATGATTGCTGCGCAACAGCAAGGCCACCTGTAGCAGGATGATCACTACCATGCCGGCCACCACGGCCAGCCCCATCAACTCGCTCATCCCGCCTTACCTCAAAGAAAAATCAACGCGGTTGCCTTTGGCCTTTTCATCGGCCTCGGCCTTTTCCGGCAACAGGAAAACACGCTCCGGCGGCACCTTGCCATTATCGACCAGCCAGGCTTGCACGTTCTCGGCGCGCTGCCGCGCCAACTGACGCAAATCCTCGTCGCTGGCCGGCAGGTTGGCCAGCATCAGCTTTTCCATTTCCTCGACCGGCAAATCCTTCAACATACCGATGGCGTTGCGCGGCTTCGGGAACTTGGCTTCGCGATAGGCCCGCGTCAGGTAGGTCTTGTATTCCTCAGGCGCAATTTCAATGGCCTCCAGCGAATTGCCCTCGCCACTCTTGCGCAAATCCTTGAGCTTCTCGGTCTTCATCGCCCGTTCAATGGCGACGCGCTTGACGCCTTCCTTGTCGAGCTCCGGATCGGCCCGCCCGGTAATCTCCAGCTTCAGCGATTGACGCTCGGTCAGCGCCTTGGCCAGCGCCTCCAGCTTCTTGGTCGCCGCATCCGACAGACTTGCACGGCCGACGGCGAAATCGACGTTCGACAACTCCTCGCCGCCGCCGAACATCGAACCAAGGAGCGCGAACGGCGAGGTTACGGCCTTGACGAAGAGATTGACGATGACACGCACGATCAGCCCGCCGACCGAGAATTCCGGATCGTCCAGCGAACCCGAAATCGGCAGGTTGATGTCGATTTCACCGCGATTGTTCTTCAACAAGGACAAGGCCAGATTGACCGGCAGCTTGGTCGCGTCCGGACTTTCCACCTTGTCGCCAAAAGTAAACTGGTCGATGAAGACGCGGTTGTCGGCCGTCAACTGGCGATTCTCCAGCTTGTAGGCCAGGTTCATCGACAGTTTGCCCTTCTCGATGGCGTAGCCAGCGTACTTGCCCGAATAGGGCGAGAAGCCGACCAGGTCGACCCCGGTAATGTCGGTCTTGATGTCGAGGAAGCTCTTTGCCGCCAGCGGATTGAGCTTGCCAGCAATCAGCACCGGCGCCGAATTGGCATAACTGCCGCGCATTTCCAGATCGGCTACGGTATCGGCGGCCGACGATAGCCCGTTAACCTTGCCCGCCAGTTTAGTGACGTTGACGGTGTAGTTGGGTTTGACGAAGAAATCGGAGAAATTGACCGTCCCGTTCTGCACGGTGATCTTGGCGATCTTGATCGGCGGGGGCGCCTTCGCTGGTTCGGCAGCAGTCTGATTGTTCCCCGCTGCCGGCTTGGTATCGCCAGCGGCAACCGTCTCGTTGGTTTCGGGCTTCTTTACGATATCGGCGACGTTCAGGCGGCCATCCTTGTTCAGGATCAAACGGGAATAGAAATCGGCCAGCGCGATTTCGCCAATGTTGATCGCCAGCGGGTCGAGGCGAAAATCGACATTGCCGAAATAGAGCGACTTCCATTTCAGGAAATCCGCGCTATTGAGCTTGTCCACCGCAACAAAGTCACCCAGCGTCGCCGAGCCTTTGTAGGCAGCCTTCAACTTGCCGTCGGCAATCTGTAGGCTAGCCTCCCCCTTGTTCGACACCTGACCACGCGTCACCGAGATATTCAGGAATTGGCCGAAATACGGCTCCAGCGGCATCATCGGAATGGCGACCGTTTCAACCCTCAGGCCAATATCAAGAGGCGAAGCCTGCAGGCTGCCTGAAACGTCCAGGCTACCCTTGGCGTTAACCTTGCCCTTGATGGCGATCTGCCCTTTCTTACCCACTTCGTTGGTCAGCCCCTGGCCTTGCACACTGAAGCCATCGAGTTGCTGCACTGCCGCGGGTTGCGTTGTCTGGTCTTCGAAACGGAAGGCCAGCGCGTCGACGGCCAATTTGTCCAGCTTCGCCACCCATGGCTTGTCGTCCTTGGCAGCCGGTTTGGCTTCTGCCTTGGGCGCGGTCTTCAAGGCAGGCGGATTGAGCCATTCGATTTCGCCAGCCTTGTTGCGCAGCATGCGCACTTGCGTTCCCTGATTGAGCAGTTCGCCAAGCTCGACGCGACGCGCCGGCAAATCCACACGGATGTCCTTGAAGGCCATCTTTTCGACCTTCAGGCGCTCTCCCATGTCGATCTGAAAGCTGACGGTATTGACGACAATCGGCTTGCTGAGAGAGCCATCGACCTCGCCGACCGCCACGTGCAGTTGCCGTACCTCGCCGGCCACCGTACTGCTCCGGGACTCATCCCGCCAACGCAGCCCCCCATGATCCAAGGCGAATTCGCCAAGCGACCATTGCAATGCCGGCCCGGCATCGGTCTTGGCTGGTGCCTCCTTGGCGGTCGGGGCCTTGCTCAATCGATCGAGCACACGCAGCACGTTCAATTCGCCCTGGCGATCAATCCCCAGGCTGAATTCCGGTGCCTCCAGAGCGACGCGCTTGATTTCGAAACGACGATTGAGCGGATCGGCCTTGTCGATGTCGACATCGAGCCGCTTCCAGCCCAGCAAATGAGCCCCATTGCTTTCGTTGACCACCAGACCGGAAACATGCAGCGCACCGACCACCGCCAGCGAGAAGGTGCCATCGGTGACTTCCTTGAAGTTCGCTTTCAGTTCGGAGTCGACCGTACCCGAGGCAATACGGAAAGGCAGGCTATCCGGCAGGTAAGCCTGTACGCCCGCCAGATCGAAACGATCAAGATCGAGATCCAGTTCGCTCTCGTGCGTCTGGGCAAACGGCTTGCTGCGCCCTTTCAACGCCAGGGTTGAGCCGTCGATATTGGCCGAGAAAGCCGGCTGAACCAATACCTCGGCCTGATAAGGCAGGCTCGATACGAAGGGCAAGGCCAGATTGATTTCGGAGATTTTGTGCAGTTTGCCCTTCGGCCGGTCGTCGAACTCGATCCGGGCGTCAACCAACTGGATATTGTTCAGCGAAAAGCGCGGCGTTGCGCTGTCCGGTTCCTCCTCTTTCGGCTGCATCCACTTGTCAAGCAGATCAGAGATGTCATAGCGACCGTCGCCCAAATGCGCCACGGCAAGACGCAAGCCCTGCAGGCGGATTTCGTCGATCACTGCAGCAAACTTGAAAACGGAGGCAGACGAAAGATTGACGTACAACTCGTCGAAACCCGCTGCTTCCTTACCTGCCTTATCGCGTATCGACAAGCCATTGATGCGGACCGACAGCGCATAAGGATTCACGTCGATACGCTCGACGCTGACGTCACGATTCAATTGTTCTGAGGCAACGGACAGCAGTACGGACTTCAGTATCGGTGGAGCAGCGAAATAGCCGAACAAGCCGAAAGCCAGCAGGAAGCCACCAAGCCATTTGGCAAAGCGATGCGTTTTGCTCGACTTGAGTACATCGTTGAGGCGCGATGCCATTACAAATCGAATATTCTTGTGCTCAGCCATGATAATCTACTGCCAAAAGCTCACAGGCTAATAAATTTAGCACATTGCACCCCATTTATTGCATTTGGCAACACCATGAATTTGCGTTGGATCATTGATGATATCGGCGAAATCATCGCTGAATTTAAACGGCCTCAGACTTGGCTGATAATCGGCCTGATCTGCTTTTTCGGCTGGCTGACCTATTTGGTGGCTACCTATGCCTTCCGCACCGATGCGATACTGATTTTTTTGCATCGGACGGCCGGCTCATGCCGGGAACTAACCAACGGCATCATCATCTTTCTGTTCTGCGGCATGATTTTCTTCATGCTCACCGCGCTATTGATGCTCGGCGAATTTCAACGCTATTTCGAATACAAGGAACACCACGCCCATGTCCAGGCTCAAAAGGCACTATGGTGGGGCATCGGTTGGACTTGCGCTTCGGTAGGTATCGTCGTTTCGGCACTGGTCTTCTTCGATAGATTCTGCCGATAGCTACTCAACCGGCCAGCCTTTCAAAAAATCATGAAAATACTCATCGTCGAAGACAGCCGGACCAACCTGCAGATTCTGACTCAATACGTCCAGCGTCTGGGGGCTGAGGTGGTCCACGCGATGAGTGGCCAGGAAGGCATCGATCTGTTCCAGCGCGAACAGCCGGATATCGTGCTGCTCGACATCGTTTTGCCGGATATCGATGGTTTCGGCGTAGCCCAACGGATCCGCGCCCTGGAAAACCAGGGCAACTGGGCACCGATCATCTTCCTGTCCTCGCTCGACAAAGACGAGGATATCGAGAAAGGGATCGCCGCCGGCGGTGACGACTACCTGCTCAAGCCGGTCAGCGAAGTCGTGCTCGGCGCGAAGATTCGCGCCATGCAGCGCATCGTGCAGATGCGCACCTCGCTGGTGGTCATGGCCAAGAAACTCGACCGGGCGAATGCCGAACTGCGTCGCCTGTCGGCCAGCGATGGCCTGACCGGCATTGCCAACCGGCGCTACTTCGACGAGGCCATCGGCCGTGAATGGCGTCGAGCACGTCGCCTTTCGGCGAGCGTTGCCCTGATCATGTGCGATGTCGATTACTTCAAGCTCTACAACGATACCTACGGTCACCAGGCCGGCGACGACTGCCTGCGTCGCGTCGCTGCCACGCTGCAGAAATTCATGGAGCGCGCCACCGATGTCGCAGCCCGCTTTGGTGGCGAGGAGTTCGCCATCGTGCTGCCGGAAACCAATATCGGCGGTGCCCTGTTCATCGCAGAGAAGATTCGCCACGGTATCCACGACCTGAATCTGACGCACGATGCTTCGCCGTTCGGCAAGGTGACGATCAGCATGGGGATCGCCTCGGCCATACCCGGGGTAGACAATCCCTATGACGATCTGATCCAGGCCGCCGACAGGGCTCTTTACCAAGCCAAACACGAAGGGCGCGACCGGGTCTGCCGCGCCGATGCCATTCCCGCTCACTGAGTATGAAATATCCTCGCCTGACGATCATGATCGTCGACGACAACGACATGATGCGCAGCATCCTGCGCGGCATGCTGCGCGGCGAACAGTACGACGTCGTCGGCGAAGCGCGCAATGGGCTTGCCGCCGTCGAAATGGCTGAACGCATGAAGCCGGACATCATCTGCATGGATGTCTTGATGCCTGAATTGGACGGCATCAACGCCATGGCCCAGATCAAGGCGCAGCGTCCTGAAACAACCTTCGTCATGATCACCGGCAATGCCGACCCGGAAACCGTTCAGCAGTCGATCGAAAACGGAGCCGCCGGTTTCATCGTCAAACCCTTCAACGCCGCACGCGTCCTCGACACGCTGGAAAAAGTCGGCAATCGCTTGCGCCAGAAGGCCGGCTAGAAGACGTTCCGCCAGGCGCGCAGCGCCGCGAAAATTGCCGTTTTTGACTGGTCCACCGCAGCATGCTGCATGGCCGCATCGATGACCACCGGCTCACAGCAACGCAGGAAGGGATTGGTCGCCTTTTCCTCGGCCAAAGTGAACGGTACGCTGGGCAAACCCGCCGCTCGCAACTCCGCCACCTTGGCCGATCTGGCCAGCAAAGCAGGGCTTTCCGGCTCGACGGCGAAGGCAAAGCGCAAGTTCATCTCGGTATATTCGTGCGCGCAAAAGATCCGCGTCTCGTCCGGCAATGCAGCAATGGCATCGAGCGACGCCGACATCTGTTCCGGTGTCCCCTCGAACAGACGGCCGCAGCCGGCACCGAACAAGGTGTCGCCGCAGAACAAGGCACCGGGTGCATGGTAGGCAAGGTGGCCGCGCGTATGGCCGGGCACGGCCATCACTTCGACCGTACAACCCAGCACATCGATCCTCTCGCCACCTGACAAAGGGCGGGTTCGGCCTGTGATAGACTCGTCAGCCGGGGCGTAGACCTCGGGTTGCCAGCGTTCGACCAGTTCGGCCACGCCGCCCTGATGGTCGGCGTGATGGTGGGTGATCAGGATACCCTCCAGCGTCAGGCCGTCGGCGGCCAGCCTCGCTTCGACCGGGGCGGCATCGCCCGGGTCGACGACGAACGCACTGCGTCCCTGGGTCATCAGCCAGATGTAATTGTCCTTGAAGGCGGGAATGAACGAGATTTCAAACATGCCGGAACTATCGAGCGCCAAGCCCCGGATGTCAATTCCCGGACTCGATGCCTGGCTCGCCTCGCCGCAAGGGCAATACGTTCTGTCCTGGGAACAACGCCAGGTCGACGATGCGGTGGCCGATATCTTCGGCTTCAACGCCTTGCAGATCGGCCTGCCGCAATGCAACTTCCTGCGCGCCAACCGCATTCCGCTACGCCAGCGCGCCTGCCAGGATCCGTTGGCCGATGTCCAGTGCGAACTGACCGCCCTACCCTTCGCCTCGCACAGTACTGACCTGATCGTCCTGCCGCACGTCCTCGAATTCGCCGGCGACCCACATCAGGTTCTGCGCGAAGTCGAGCGCGTCCTGATTCCGGAAGGGCAACTCCTCGTCCTCGGCTTCAATCCCTGGTCGCTCTGGGGACTGAAGCGCCATCGCGGACAGCGCGAAACCTTTCCGTGGAACGGCAGCTATCTGTCGCTCCCTCGTTTGAAGGATTGGCTGCAACTGCTCGGTTTCGAGGTCGATCGCGGCACGCTGGGCTGCTACGCGCCCCCGTTTGAACACTCGCAGTGGCTGCGGCGCTGGCAGCCGATGGAAAATGCCGGTCGGCGCTGGTGGAATTTTTCCGGTGCCGTCTATATGCTGCGCGCCGTAAAGCGTACCCACGGCATGCGCCTGATCACCCCAAAATGGAAGAAAATGCCGGCCCGCGCCAAAGCGCTACGGCCGATCGCACAAAAGCAAACCCATGAGCAGCACTGAACAAGTCGAAATATTCACCGACGGCGCGTGCCGCGGCAATCCCGGCCCCGGCGGCTGGGGCGTCATCCTGCGTCTCGGCCCGCACGAGAAGGAAATGTGGGGCGGCGAAGCCGATACCACGAACAACCGCATGGAACTGACCGCCGCCATCCGCGGCTTGGAAGCCATGAAGCGTCCGATCGCCGGCAAGGTCTATACGGACTCCCAATATGTATTGAAAGGCATCAGCGAGTGGATTCACGGCTGGAAACGCAACGGCTGGAAGACCTCGGACAAGAAGCCGGTCAAGAACGCCGACCTGTGGCAGGTACTGGACGGCCTGGCCCGTCAGCACAAGCTGGAGTGGATCTGGGTCAAGGGCCACGCCGGCCATCCGGAAAACGAACGCGCTGATGCCCTGGCCAACCGCGGCATCGACGAATTGAAACAAGGCAGCAAGGAAACGGCATGAGACAGATTGTCCTCGATACCGAAACTACCGGTCTCGACCCGCGCCAGGGCCACCGCATCATCGAAGTGGCCTGCATCGAACTGGTCAATCGCCGGCTCACCGGTCATCACCTGCACAAATACGTCCATCCCGAGCGCGACATCGACGAAGGCGCCCAGGCGGTGCACGGCATCACCCTCGAATTCCTGGCCGACAAGCCGAAATTCGCCGACATCGTCGACGAGCTGCTCGAATTCATCAACGGCGCCGAACTGATCATCCACAACGCCCCCTTCGACATCGGCTTCCTCAACGCCGAACTCGACCGCCTCGGCCGCGTACCGGTCGGCACCATCTGCAACGGCGTGATCGACACGCTGAAGATGGCCAAGGAAATCCATCCGGGCAAGCGCAACAGCCTGGATGCCCTGTGCGAACGCTACGAGATCGACAATTCGAGCCGGACGCTGCACGGCGCCCTGCTCGATACCGAACTGCTGGCCGACGTTTACCTGGCCATGACGCGCGGCCAGAACTCGCTGATGATTGAGCAGGACGAAGCACCCCGCCCGCAGATCGGCGCCGACGGCCAGGTACGGCAGCGCAAGCCGCTGCTCGTACGCCGCGCCAGCGACGAAGAACTGGCCGAGCACAGCCGCGTGCTCGCTGCCATCGACAAGGAGTCCAAAGGCGCCTGCCTGTGGCTGCCCAAGCCGGAAGCCGAAACCGCCGCCTGACGCCATGCTGCCCATCACGCTCTTCCTGTGGATTGCCGGCGAGATCGCCATCTACCTGGCCATCGGCCGCTTCGCCTTCCGCGCCGACTGGGTTTATGCGATTGCCGGCGCCATCGGCGGCCTGCTCGGCGTACGCGCCAGCATCAACATGGTGACCTGGATGTTCGGCATGATCTTCGCGTCGCCCGCACCACGCCTCGGCTTCGCCCGTACGGCCCGCCTGATGCTGGCCGAGTACGGCGCTTTCCTGCTCACCTTCGTCCTGGTCATTCCCTTCGAACGGCTATGGATGCCAGCTGACCGCCTGCCGCCCGCCAGGCAGCCCATCGTCCTCGTGCATGGCTATGGCTGCAGCCGCGGTGTCTGGTGGCTGCTCCGTCGCCGCCTGGAAAAGGCCGGCCATGTCGTGGCCAGCGTCAGTCTCTTCCCGCCCTACACCAGCATGGGCAAATTGGTGCCGCAGCTGCGCGAACGTATCGAACAGGTTTGCGCCACCACCGGCGCCAGCCAAGTGTTACTGGTCGGCCACAGCATGGGGGGCCTGATCGCCCGTTCCTACCTGGCCCGCCATGGCAACGAACGGGTTGCCCGCCTGATCACGCTGGCCACGCCGCATGCCGGTACCGAACTGGCCCGCATCGGTTTCGGCCAGAACGCCCGCGAAATGACCCCGGGCTCGCTCTGGCTCTCCGACATGAACGCCGAAAAGCTGCCGGTACCGGCCATTGCCCTGCGCAATGCCTACGACAACTACGTCATGCCGCAGGATAACCAGCGACTCGACGGCGCCCGCGATATCGAAATGCCTGCTGTCGGCCACCTTGCCATGCTTTATGATCAACGCATTGCACAAATGCTGATCGACCTGCTCGCCAGAACACCCTCATGAACATTCCCGATTCCACCCGCGCCCAGGCGCAGGATCTGCTCGATTTCATCGACGCCAGCCCCAGCCCCTGGCACGCCGTCGCCACCGCCGAACAACGCCTGCAGGCGGCCGGCTTCAGCCGCCTGGTCGAAACCGAGCGCTGGGCCATCGCTCCCGGCGGCAAGCACTACGTCGTGCGCGGCGGCTCGTCGATCATCGCTTTCATCGTCGGCAGCGATTCCCCCGCCGAGGCCGGCCTGACGATGATCGGCGCCCATACCGATTCGCCGGGCCTGCGCATCAAGCCGAAACCGGCCGAGGAAAACGCCGGCATGATCCGTCTCGGCGTCGAAGTCTATGGTGGCCCCATCCTCGCCTCCTTCGCCGACCGCGACCTGTCGCTGGCCGGCCGCGTCAATGTGCGCACCGCCAACGGCTTTGCCACCCGCCTATTGCGTTTCGATACGCCGCTGCTGCGCCTGCCCAATCTGGCCATCCACATGAACCGCGAGGTCAATGAGAGTGGCCTGAAATTCAACAAGCAGACCGAGCTGCCCTTGCTGCTCGGCGTGGCCGACGGCAGCAAGGCGGAAGAGCGCTTCCGCGCCCCGATCGCCGCTGCGCTCGATGTCGCACCGGACGATTTGCTGACCTGGGAACTCGCCGCGTACGACACGCAAAAAGGCACTTTTTGGGGTGTGCACCGCGAGTTTCTGGCCGACAGCCAGCTCGACAACCTGGCGTCCTGCCACGCTGCACTGAGCGCCCTGCTCGCCGTGCCGGCACCGCGCCAGACGGCGCTGGTCGCCCTGTTCGATCATGAGGAAGTCGGTTCGGAGAGCGCCGTCGGCGCTGGCGGCAGCTTCGTCGGCGACGTGCTGGCCCGCCTGGCCAACGCGCAAGGACTGGATGCCGAGGACCAGCGCCGGCAATTGGCCAACAGCTTCTTCATCAGCGCCGACATGGCCCACGGCTGGCATCCGAATTTCCCGGCCGCCTACGAGCCCTGCCACCGCGCCCTGGTCAATGCCGGGCCGGTCATCAAGAGCAATGCCAACCAGCGTTACAGCACCGGCGCCGAAAGCGCGGCGCGCTTCATGGCCATCTGCGAGCGAGCTGGCGTGCCCTGCCAGCAGTATGCCCACCGCACCGACCTCGGCTGCGGCAGCACCATCGGCCCAATTGTCGCGGCACGCCTGGGCATTCCGGCGGTCGACGTCGGCAACCCGATGTGGGCCATGCACAGCATTCGCGAGAGTGCCGGCGTGCTCGACCACGGCTACATGATCGCCGCGATGACGGAGGCCTTCCATGGTTGAATCCTGGTCCGATGCGACTGCACTGGCAGTCGGCACCGGCGTCCTGGCCTGGCTATCGCGCAAGGCCCTGGCCCGCCCTGGCAGCCACGGTTTCTATCGATTTTTCTCCTGGGAAGCGATCCTGGCGCTGGTCGTGCTGAACCGCCAGATCTGGGGCGAACAACCGTTCACGCCACACCAGATGACGTCCTGGATTCTGATGCTGACCAGCATCGGACTGGCCATTACCGGCGTGGTAACGCTCAAGCGCTTGGGCAAACCAGGGGAACAGCGCAATGATGGCTCGTTCTACGAGTTCGAGAAAACCACGCAACTGGTGAGCAGCGGCATCTTCGGTTATATCCGCCACCCAATGTACACCTCATTGCTGGCCCTGACCTGGGGAGCCTTTTTCCAGGGCCCGAGCTGGCTTGGCGCCTGTATCGCAACTGCCGGCACGAGTTGTCTGCTGCTGACTGCCCTGACCGACGAGAAGGAATGCCTCGCTTATTTTGGCGAGCCCTACGCCAACTACATGCGAAGAACCCGGCGCTTCGTGCCCTACCTATTCTGACTCGCCCTTCGTGCCCATCATCTCGTTGCAGGTTGCCCGGCCGAAGGCTTCTGCCTTCTTCGGGCTGGAAATCTGCGGTTCTTCGTAGATACGCCGGATGATGTGATTGGTGACGCGCGGCCCATGGCTGCCGTCCTCTTCGAACAGCTTCATCGGCCGGCCACGCTCACGGCTGTAAAAAGCTTGCAAAGCATGATCGCGCACCCGCTCGCAGAAGCGGATTTTCTGCGCATCCGGCATGTCGTCCGGCACCATGCCAGCATGGGCGTGGGCGAAACATCCGCCGCTCAGCAACATGGCAGTTGCTCCAATGATGAAACGCTTCATTCCTTGGGTTCCTGTATCGAAGTCAGATAAGCCAGGATGTCCTGGATGTCTTTTTCCTTCAAGCCATTCAGCACGCCGACCGTACCCTCTTCGTCGTGCGGACGATCGGCTTTCAGGAAGAGATCGACCTGGCGCTTCAGGTAATTGGTGTATTGCCCGACCAGCATCGGGAACATGCCGCGCCCCTTGCCCGCCTTGCCATGGCATGAAGCGCACTGTTTCTGGTAAAGCTTTCCACCCTGCTCGATGTCACCCTCAGCACGCGGGATGATCATCACTTTCTCGACCATCTGCAGGCGGGTCAGCGCATCCTCGTGTCCCTTGAATTCGGGCATCTTGGTCGGCAATTCGATCCCGGCCAGATAGGCGGAAACATCCTTGATGTCCTCGTCCGATAGTTCGCGCTCCTGGGTGTAGGGGAACATCGGAATATTGACCCGGGTACGTGCCCGGAAGCTCTTCAACTGGCTTTCAAGGTGTTTGACCTGCTGGCCGGCGATCCGCGGGTACTCGCCCTTCTTGCCGCCACCACCGAATTCGCCGTGGCAGGCAGCACAAGTCCCGTTGATTTCCTTGCCTTTTTCGAGGTCCACCGCAGCAGCCGGCAAACTGGCGAAGGCTGTCGCCAGCAACAGGTAGCGGATAGAAGCAAAAGGCATCGGCAAAGCTCCAGACAGAAATTGAGGTGCGGCGAATTGTCGCATCGTCCGGCCGGCCGAAAATTGACACAAATCACGCATAATTCCGCCCATGTCGTTTTGCCCCGCCTGCCTCGAAGAAGGCCCCGAGCATCTGCCCAACCTGCGCCGCCTGGTGGCGAGCCGCTGGATCGTTCTCGGCTGTCTGGCGCTGGCCATATTGTTCGTTCCCGAATTTCTCGGCATTCCCCTGCCACGTGGCCCTTTACTCGGCATCGTCGCCGTCACGACGGTGCTGAATACGCTGGCCTGGTGGCGTCTGCGTACCGCCAGCGCCGCCAGTCCGCTCGAACTGTTCAGCCAATTGCTGATCGACATGGCTGCCCTCGGTGCCATCGTCTTCTTCAGTGGCGGCGCGGCCAATCCGCTGGTGTCGCTGCTGTTGCCGCCGGTCGCCATCGCCGCCCTGACCCTGCCGGGCTTGCTCGTCGCCGCTATCGCCGGCGTGGCGATCGGTGCCTATTCGCTGCTCATGCTGGTCTACGTGCCGCTCCCCATTGGCGACGCCAGCCGGGCCACGCAGCTGCACCTGATCGGCATGTGGCTGATCTTCGTCGTGTCGACCCTCCTGGTCAGCTGGCTGATCGTGCGCATGATGCGCCTGGTGCGCGAGCGCGACGCGGCGCTCGCCGCTGCCCGCGAACAAAGCCTGCGCGACGAGCGGGTCATGGCCCTGGGCACCCTGGCCGCCGGTGCCGCCCATGAACTCGGCACGCCGCTCGCTACCATGGCCTTGCTCGCCGGCGAACTGGCCAATGACCCCGCCTTGACTGAGCCAGTACGCGAAGACATCGCCCTGTTGCGGCAGCAAATCGGGGTCTGCAAGGAAATCATCACCGGCCTGTCGCGCCGCGCCGGCGCCGAGCGCCTGGAAAATACGCCGGTGCAGCCGGCCGACCGCTGGCTGGACAGCGTGCGCCAGCATTGGCATGCCGTCCGTCCGCAGGCCAGCAGCCGGCTGATTCTGGGAAGCGACGGGGTACCGCCCGAGATCGTGGCCGACCCGCGCCTGGAGCAGGCCCTCCTCAATTTGCTGAACAATGCCGCCAACGCCAGCCCGGCACCGCTGGAAATCCGCCTGGCCTGGGGGGCCGGCACGCTGGGCATTGCCATTCGCGACCGTGGCCCCGGCTTTCCGGCTGACGTTCTGGCCAAGGCCGGACAAACCAGCTTCCCCGCCCATGCGGCCGGCAGCGGCATCGGTCTGATGCTGACCCGCAGCGCCGTCGAACAACTGGGCGGCAAGCTGCTCCTGAGCAACCCCGAGGACGGCGGCGCGCTCGCCCAAATCGAACTACCGTTGAACCGCCCATGAACGAACTCACCCTGGTCATCGACGACGATCCGAGTTTCAACGCCATCCTTGTCCGCACGCTCGAACGGCGCGGCCATCCGGCCCGCGGCGTGACCGAAGCGGCAGCCGCCGTCGAGGCACTGCGCGAGAGCGGAGCGAGTCGTGTCGTACTCGATCTCAATCTGAACGGCCAATCGGGCCTGGCGCTGATCCCGCAACTGCTAGCCGTCAATCCCGACTGCAAGATCGTCGTGCTGACCGGCTACGCCAGCATCGCCACCGCTGTCGATGCCGTGAAGCTCGGCGCCATCCAGTACCTGGCCAAGCCGGTCGAGATCGAAGCCATCCTCAGCGCCTTCGACGACGACGGCAGCCCCGACTTCGACGTCCCGGTCTCGGATGAACCGCTATCGGTCGACCGCCTGGAATGGGAACACATCCAGCGCGTGCTGAGTGAAAACGACGGCAATATCTCGGCCACCGCCCGCGCCCTCAAAATGCACCGTCGCACACTGCAACGCAAGCTATCCAAGCGCCCGGTCAAAACCTGATTTTTGCCCTATTTGGGTAGTGCACCGCAGCAGTCGCCTCAGGGCATGTTCGTGGTAAGCGGCGTGAGCAGGTTTGCTGGCGTTGCACGGGCGCCCAGACAAGATGAACCGTGTATGCTTGTTCCACTCCCCGGCCGAGTAATGCAGAAGGTCACCCTCGCCAGCAACCCCTTGCGCAGCCCGTCACTTGCGGCAAACACGCCCTAGAGCAACAAGAAGGCGGCCATTGAAACCAGCGTCGGCGGCAAGGCGGCGGCGAGTAGCCCGAGCGGGCTGACCGAGCCATCGGCAAAACTCGATTTCAGGATGGAAATACCGGCCGGATTCGGTGCATTGGCAATGACGGTCAAGCCACCGCCGGTCACCGCGCCGGCGACGATGGCGTACTTGAATTCCGGCGTCACCCCTTGAACCAGCGAGGCTAGGTAGGTCAGCGCCGCGTTGTCGGTAATGGCCGTCAAACCCGTCGCCAGGAAGAAGAGTACGGTCGGCTCGACGCCAACCAGCGTCCGCTGCAGCCACCATTGCTGCAAGCCACCGAGCACCACCAGCCCGGCCAGGAAGAAGGCGACCAGCAGCCCCTCACGCAGGATCAAACGGTCCTGATAGCGCTCGTAGGCTTCGGTATATCCGAGAAAGAACAGGAAGAGCCCCATGAAAACGGCCGGATGGTGGGCAAAAACCACCACCCCGACCAGGAAGGCCAGGTGGATGAAAGCCACCGAAACCGGCACGGGCGGACGCTCCTCCCGCCCTTCAGCACCGCCGACCCGCCCCAGTTCGGCGCGGAACAACACGCTCAGGATCAGGGCATTGATCAGCACCGCCAGCATCGCCTTCCAGCCGAAGGTTGCGAACATGAAGGCCGTGGTCCACTCCCAGGTCGCCGCCACCATCAGCACCGGCGGCGCACCGAAGCTGGTCAGCGTGCCACCGATCGAGACATTGACGAATAGCACGCCGAGAGTGGCGTACTTGAGACGGCGGGAGATGCCCGCGGCAAAATAACGGTCACGCAGCATCAAGGCCGCCAGAGTCATGGCCGCCGGCTCGGTAATGAAGGAACCGAGCAAAGGCACCAGCGACAGGCACAGGAAGTAGATCCCCAGCCCGCGGGAAAGCGGCAGCAATCCGGCCAGGAAACGCACCGTCGCAGCACAGAACTCCAGGATCGGACGACTGGCCGCAATGACCATGATGACGAAGACGAACAGCGGTTCGGTGAAATTACGGCTTTCCATGTAGTCCACCGCATCGGTCTTGCCAGTCAGCAGGAACAGGGCGACAACCAGCACAAAGGCCCAGAAGCCGAACACCACCTCGACCTCGCCCAAGAGATGCCACAGACCGGCATGGCGCGGTTGGGTATGGGCCAGATGGGCGAACAGCTTGGTCGAAAAGGTATGCAACACCGCCAACGCGAAAACGATGGCAGCGACCAGCTCAGGAACGGATACGGCTGACGGGTTCAAGTGGGCGTGGCTCTGAGATGCGATGCCTTGAGCTTAGCATGCTCCCCTACCCTGACCGCCATCCGGACTTTCACCTATCCGGTAGCAGCAGGCGGTCGACACCGAGCCGGCCGGCTTCGGCAAGCAGATGCTCTTGCCACTGAGAGCGAGCGACGGATGAGGCAGCGAGCAACCGACCGAGGCTCTCGCCAACCTCAGGGAGGGCAGCGACACCGCGGGCGCCGGGCTGTCCCCAAGTCTGCTCGTAGGCTGCGAGTTTGTCGGCGGCGGATGACGCCCCGAGCAGATTGAGCGCCGGCCTGGCGAATGCCTCGGCCACGATGCGCCCATGCAAGCTGCTGCCGATGAAAGCCGCAGACTTCGACAGCAAGGCGCAGATATCCCACAGATGCGATGACTCGAAAAGGCTGACGCTTTTGCTCCGCATGCCGGCGGCCAGGCGGCGATAGACCGCCATGTCGTCATGCCATGGCGCCAGGCCGGCACGAAACAGCACGACACCGAAGCCATATTCCTGGACCAGGGCATCGAGTTGTCCGGCCAGGACGGCGAGCGTCCGGTCATCGCCAAACTCGGCGCTGCACTGGACAGCCAGAAATCCCCGCGGATAACGCTGGCCCAGCGCCAGAACCTCGCCTCGTCCAGCATGTTCGGCAAGCTCCCCGGCAAAGAGCCGGGCCGTCAGCACCGCCGGGTCTGGCGCCAATTCTGCCGAAACGCCAGCCGCGATCAATTGCGCTTGCGTCGTCCGGTCGCGCACGCGGACGGCATCCATGCTCCGCAAGGCAGACAGCGCCTCGGCGCGCAGCGATGCCGGCAGCGACGAAAAACCGACGCCGCCGATCGCCTGGGCAACGATGCGCCCGGCTTGCGGAAAATCGCTGCGTCCAAGCAGATAGGGCAGCTGCCGCCTGTCGCCCAGTGATGCTACTGCCCACGCCTGCCGTGCCGCAGGATCACGATCGACTTGCCCGATGGCTGCCATCGCCCCATCGGCGTCGAGCAACATGATCGCCGCCTCATAAGCGGAGCAGCCAAGAATCTCGCCGCCGACATGGATCAGATCGGCAGCTGGCCAGCTTTCCGCTTGTGCAGCCAGCAGTTCGACGGCGACACCGCCGACAGGCCGCAAATCGCGCCGGGCCAACCCGGCAAAGAGCAGCATCCGCTCGCCAAGCTGGCGAGCCGCGACCTGCGCCAGCAGCAAATCGCCGAAATTATGGCGATCGAAGGCACCGAACAGAATGATCGGCCGCTCGCTCATCGCAGCCTTGGGCCGCCATGGCAGCGCCGTTCAGCGTAGGGCGAAATGGTGCAGCAATTCGAGGGCATTCCCAGGCTTGGCCTGCAGGGCCTCGGCGTCGAACCCCTTGATGTAAAGCGGTAGAAATGCCTCGTGTCGGCCCGCATCCTCGCGGCGCAGGCGGCGGAAGCCCATGGCCCAGCGGCCGAACTCACGCTCGCCGATTTCCTCGCGCAAGATCTCGATGAGGTGATGGTGACGCGGATCGTCGCAGATGCGGCGATACACCTCATCCACCGCGGCGGACTCGCCTTCGAGCACCTGCATGAAGCTGCCGTGGGAATAGAGCAGCAAGCCGGTAACCTGCAGCGGCGTATTGCCACGAACCGAGGACTCGAGAATGGCGTCGAGTTCGGCTTCGGTCAATTCCTGCTTTGCCGAACTCACATAGATCAATTGGACAAGCGGCATGTCATCACCCGTACTAACTGCACGGTCATTATCCCCGGCGAGCGTGACAGCGTCCAGCCTGCACGGAGCGACGGATGAATCGCCGCCCCTCTGACTGGCCAGGTGTGCAGCGCATTGCTGCGGTGCACACCGGAAAAAGCACAAAAATTAGTGCTTGTGTTCCATCGGCGCCGGCATCGGGTTCGCCGTCGGACGCACGACCTTGGCATCAACCTGCTTGCTGCTGCCGTCGTCGAAGGTCAGGGTAATGGGCACGCTGTCGCCCTCCTTCATCGGCCCCTTCAGATCGATCAGCATGACGTGCAGGCTGCCCGGCTTGAGCACGGCTTCGCCCTTGGCCTTGACGTCGATGGCCTGCACCGGACGCATCTTCATGACGCCGCCCTCGTTGATGTGGTTGTGCAGTTCGGTGACCTTGGAAGCCGGATTGCTGGCCTTGACCACCTTCACATCCTTGTCGCCGTTGTTCTTGATCACCATGAAGGCGCCGGTAGCCGGTGCATTCGGCGGCGCCAGGCGGACATACGGCTCCTGCACGGTCACGTTGTCGGCGGCGCCGGCCAGGGCACCCAGGGAAACGAGCAGACCGGCAGCAAGCAGGGACAGATGTTTCATCGGATTTTTCTCCTTCATGGTTGAGTCAGGTACTTGCGAATGGCGACCACCACCTGATCCGGTGGCGTCGCATGAGCGATCTTGCCGACCAGCTTGCCGGCGGGATCGACAACATAGGTATCGGCCGAATGGTCGACGACATAACCGTCACCGGCTGTCGCCACCTTTTGCTCGGCGTAGAAGGCACCGTAGCGCTTGGCCACTTCGGCGACTTCGGACGGGGTGCCGGTGACACCAACCAGCGCCGGATGGAAGAACTTGGCGTAGTCCTTCAATCGAGCTGGCGTATCGCGCTTGGGATCGACCGAAATGAAGATCATCGCCACCTTGCCCTGCTCCTCCGGCGTCAGGCGGTTCAAACCATCGGTCGTCGCCGCCAGCGAGGTCGGGCAGATGTCCGGGCAGTAGGTGTAGCCGAAATAGACCAGCACCAGCTTGCCCCGATAGTCGTGCAACGAGACCGGACCATCGGCCGCTTGCAGGGTGAAGTCGCCGCCGGACGGCCCCGCTGCCTTGGGCAATGGGCGCTCGGGCATTTCCGGTTGCCAGAAGACGGCCACGCCGGCCACCACGATGGCGAGCAGCACGGCAACGATCAACAACAGACGTTCGCTTTTCATTCGTGGTTCCCCGTGGCAAAGCGGAAGGGAATGGCAATGCGTTCCTTGCCGGTCTCGACCAGCACCGTCGCCTGCCAATCCATCTGGCCGGTGATGCAGACCGGCAGCGTCGTTTCGCCAACAAAACTGCCCTCGCCCTGCGCTTTCAGTTCGGGGCGATTCAGCCCCATGTTCATATCGATCCCGGCGAAATCGACCTCGACGCGCGCCGGCGTCAGACCGGTCGCCTTGACCTGGATGCCAAACGGCTTGACCAGTGGAATCGGCCGCGTTCCCATGTTCAGCTCGATCTCGCCCCCTGTCGGCAAAGCCACCTTGCAGGCCTGCACCTGCAGGTTGCACGCCGGGTCTGGCTGAACGGTGACATCGGCCTTGGGCAACAAGAGCGGAGACAGCTTGAAGCCGACAACGACAATCAGGGCAATCAGCTCCAGGCCGATCAAATCTATCAGTATTTTCTTATTCACAAGCCCAATCCGGCCACTTTCGTTGCGGTCGCAGCATTTTCCCGCAGAAAGCGTCCATGAAATTAGCAAACATCAATTTTTTCACAACCCATGGGGAATACAGTGTGCGACAAATTGCCGCAGGGGGTGTGCTATCCGCTGTGACGATGGAGGGTAGGAAGTTGAACTTCTTGTTTTTCTAGGGAGAAACGCAATGAAACATTTCGCAGTGAAGACTGGCGCACTGCTGTTGGCCGCAGGGCTGGCAGGTACCGCAATGTCGGCTGAATCGCTGCAGGACGTGATGAAGCGTCGCAACCTGAGCCAGCAAGACCTGCTGGCCGCGGCCAAGACCTACGTCCCGACCGGCAAGCGCGACGAATTCGTCGTCTTCAGCTCTGGCGGCCAATCCGGCCAGATCATCGTGTATGGCATTCCGTCCATGCGCATCCTGAAGTACCTCGCTGTCTTTACCCCGGAACCCTGGCAGGGCTACGGCTACGACGAAAACTCCAAGGCCGTGCTGGCCCAAGGCGCTATCGACGGCAAGACCATCACCTGGGGCGATACCCACCACCCGGCCATTTCGGAAACCCAGGGCAAGTACGACGGTCAGTATCTGTTCATCAACGACAAGGCCAACCCGCGCCTCGCCGTGATCGACCTGCGCGACTTCGAAACCAAGCAGATCGTGGTCAACCCGATCTTCAAGTCGGAACACGGCGGCGCCTTCGTCACGCCGAACACCGAGTACGTCATCGAAGCTGCCCAGTATCCGGCCCCGCTGGAAAACAAGAAGTTCGTTCCGCTTGAGGAAATGAACGAGAAGTACCGTGGCGGCATCACCTACTGGAAATTCGATCGCAAGGAAGGCCGCATCAATCCGAAGGAATCCTTCTCGGTCGAGGCCCCCCCGTACTGGCAGGATCTCTCCGACGCCGGCAAGGGACCGTCTGACGGCTGGTCCTTCACCAACTCCTTCTGTTCCGAACGCTACGTCGGCGGTATCGAAAAGGGCCGTCCGCCGTATGAAGCCGGTTGCTCCGCCAAGGACACCGACTATCTGCACGTGATCAACTGGAAGAAGGCCGAAGAACTGGTCAAGGCCGGCAAGGCCAAGGTCATCAACGGCCACAAGGTCCTGCCGCTCGAAGTCACCACCAAGGAAGGCGTGCTCTTCCTGATTCCGGAACCGAAGTCGCCGCACGGCGTCGACGTCAGCCCGGACGGCAAGCACATCATCGTCTCCGGCAAGCTCGACACCCATACCTCGGTCTACTCCTTCGAGAAGATCCAGGCAGCCATCAAGGGTGGCAAGTTCGAGTCCAAGGATCCGTATGGCGTGCCCGTCATCGGCCTGAAGGATGCCCTGGACAAGCAGGTTCAGCTGGGTCTCGGCCCCTTGCACACCCAGTACGATTCCAAGCCCTGTATCGCCTACACCTCGCTGTACGTCGATTCCCAGGTCGCCAAGTGGAACTACTGTGAAGGCAAGGTGGTGGACAAGATTTCCGTCCACTACAACATCGGCCACCTGATGACCATGGAAGGCGACTCTGCCGATCCGAAGGGTCGTTATCTGGTTGCGCTGAACAAGCTCGCCATTGACCGCTTCGTGCCGGTCGGCCCGCTGCACCCGCAGAACCACCAGCTGATCGACATCTCGAACGACAAGATGCAACTGTTGTACGACATGCCGCTGCCGCTGGGCGAGCCGCACTACGCTGTCGCCATCGACGCCACCAAGCTGAAGCCGGGCGTTCGCTACAAGGTCGGTACCGACTCCCGCACTGACAAGCCGCATCCGGGCGCCGTCCGTGCCGGTGAAGAAGTCACCACCAAGAAGGGCAACAAGATCGAGGTCAAGGGTACGCTGATCCGTTCGCACATCACGCCGGAAACCATCGAGGCGGAAGTGGGCGACGAAATCACCATCCACCTGACCAACCTCGAACGTGCCCAGGATGAAACCCACGGCTTCACCGTGTCGACCTACAACGTCCATGCGTCCGTCGAGCCGGGTAAGACCGTGACCGTCAAGTTCAAGGCTGACAAGGAAGGCGTCTATCCGTACTACTGCACGGAATTCTGCTCCGCCCTGCACCTTGAAATGATGGGCTACTTGCTGGTCAAGCCGAAGGGCTGGAAGCCGACCAAGACCGAAATGGCCAAGGCCGGTTACACCGAAGCTGACTACAAGACCACGCTGAAGAAGGTTGCCGACACCCAGGCTGTCATCGACTCCGTCGTCGGTTACATCACCAGCGTCAACTTCAAGGACTTCCCGGATGTTGTGAACATGGTCGACGATGCAACCGACCAGCTCAACAAGATCAAGGATGCCAAGGCCAAGCATGAAGCCGCAGCAGCCAAGAAGGACTGGGAACAGGCCAACCTGTGGGCCGAGCAGGTCTGGCAATACCAGGTCAAGGCAGCCGACCTCGGTCTGCGCGCCAAGACCTACCTTGAGCAAAACGGTGCCAAGAAGGTCAAGTAAGCAATCTTGATCTGACTTAAGGCAATCATCGGGGGGCAGAGCGATTCTGCCCCTCGTTTCATTTCAGGAGGGAAAAACCATGAAATTTGTAATGACACTCATCGCCGCAGCCTTCGTCGCTGCACCCGCCATCGCTGCTGACGGTGCCGCGCTGTACAAGGACAAGACCTGCAACGCCTGCCACGGCCCGAAGGGCGACAAGCCGCTGATGCCCAATTATCCGAAGATCGCCGGTCAAAACGCCGCCTACTCGGAACAGCAGATGAAGGACATCAAGAGCGGTGCGCGCAACAACGGCCAAACCGCGGCAATGAAGGGCGTCATGCACCTGGTCAGCGATGAGGAAATCAAGGCCCTCGCCGACTACCTGTCCAAGCTCAAATAAACGGGCAAAAGCCCGGCCTGCCGGGCTTATGACCCACATCAAGGAATGCTGATATGGCGAATAAGACAATGCCGACAGCGTTCCATCCAACCCGCCATAAAAGGATACCGAACATGAAAGCATCTCTTCTACTGGTCGGCCTGCTTAGCGCCGGCATCGCCTTCGCAGGCCCACCAGCCCCCCATGCCGATGGAATTGAGTCCAAAAGCTACAAGTGGAACGCCGAAGGTGGCGAAAAATCCGAAGCGCTGAAGCTCAAGGGTGACAAGAAGCGTGGCGAGGAAGCCTACGAGGTTTGCGGCGCCTGCCACCTGCCTTCCGGTGCCGGTCGCCCGGATGGCACCTTCCCGCAGCTGGCCGGCCAGCACACCACCGTGCTAATCAAGCAGATGGCCGACATCCGCGCCGGCACCCGCGACAACCCGACCATGTATCCGTTTGCCGCCACCCTGACCGACCCTCAGGAACTGGCTGATGCCGCTGCCTATATCGAAAGCCTGTGCATTCCGGTTGAGCACGGCAAGTACGAAGGCGCCGATGCCGCCCTGAAAATCGCCCAAGGCAAGGAACTGTACGAGAAGCAGTGTCTGGAATGCCATGGCAAGAACGGCGAAGGCCAGAAGGACAAGTTCTACCCGGTGATCGCCGGCCAGCACTACAAGTACCTGCTGCGCCAGATGACCGAGATTCGCGACGGCCACCGCCGCAACGCCAACCCGGACATGGTCAAGGTCATCAAGCCCTATACCAACGACCAGCTGGTGGCGATTTCCGCTTATCAGTCCAGCCTGGTTATGCCGGGCTCCATGTGCAAGCCGAAGGCTGGCAAGAAGAAGTAAGATAGTGTCATTGCAGTATCGCTGCCCGCCCCGGGCGGGCAGCACCTCACCCGGCACCCGACCGGGCGCAATATCCAAGAGAGCAGCGTCATGAACAAACAAAACAAGATCATCGGCGGTTTGACCCTGATTGCGCTCATCGCGCTGGTTGCCGCCTATTTTTCCCCGATCTGGTGGGTTTCGCTGACCGCCCCGAATTACCCCAAGGATGCCTTCCCCGATGGCATCCGCATCCATTTTCACTTCGATGGCGTCTATAACGGATGCAAGGCAGCCGGCAAGGGAAGCCGCATGGCCAACGAGATCATCCAGAAGGATCTCGGCCACGAGGATGAGCGCTACAACCCGATCACCGACGCCAAGAAGGATATCGACAAGGGCGCCGAGGGACTGGATTGCGTTCATGAAATGAACACCATCAACCACTACGTCGGCATGTTCCCGATCGCTACCGGTGCGCCGGTAGAGAAACCCCTGGCCAAGTTCTTCTTCGGTTTCTTCGCGATCATGATGCTGGCTTTCGCCATGCCGAAGAAAAAAGCCCGCCTGGCGGTGCTGAGTGCCGGCTTCGCTGCCGTGGCTGGCTGGATGCTGGTCGACCAATTCGTCATGGGCCACCTGGAAAGCCATGTCCAGGCCTACATGCAGGAAGCCGGTGCCTTCTTCAAGGAACCGGACAAGATCAAGGTCTGGGGTGACAACGTGCGCAGCATTTCGCAGTTGGTCATCTTCGGCCTGATCGGCGTCATGCTGGTGGTCATTGCCGGCACGGCCAAAATTCGCCCCTTCCAGTTGCTGCTGGCTTTAGTGCCTGGCCTCCTCCCGGTTTTCTTCGTCATCACCTATTCAGCCTGGCTGTGGTTCTTCGGACACAACCTGCATCCGTGGGGCGCTTTCACCGTCAAGCCCTTCATGCCGACCGTCTTCGGCGAAGGCAAGGTGGCGCAGTTCTCGACCTACTCCTATCCCTATTGGGGTTATGGCCTGCTGCTGATCATCTTCGCCTGCCTGATGCTGGCGCTGCTGATCCGTCGTAAGCAACTGCGCGAAGACCCGACGGCCGAGTAAAGCCATGAGCACGCTGCACCGCCTGGCCAGGCTCGGCCTGGCCACCGCCCTCCTCGCCGTGATCATTCCCGGCAACGGCGAAACGCAGTCGGAGGTTCCGGCCGGTATGGGCGCTCGCGCCGATGTCGACCGCCCGAAGCCGATTTTCATGCTGCACGAACGCGATAAGCGGGTGCACGGGCTCAAGCCCTTCCAGGAACTGGTCGACCGCGCCGCGCCCGGCTCTGTCCTCAAGCCGCCACCCGGCGCCTATGCCGGCCCGGTCGTCATCGACAAGCCGCTGACCATCGATGGCGGTGGCAAGGTCACCATCGACGCCGGCGACAAGGGCACCGTGATGATCCTGAATGCCAGCAATTCGACGCTGCGCGGCCTGCACCTGACGGGCTCGGGCGACTCGCACGACACCGACGACTCCTGCCTCGACGTGCGCGGCAACGACAACGTGGTCGAAGACCTGCGCATCGACAATTGCCTGTTCGGCATCGATCTGAAGCAGACCAACCGCAGCAAGATCATCGGCAACCGGATCAGCTCCAAGGACCGCGAACTCGGTGTGCGCGGCGATGGCCTGCGCCTGTGGTATTCGAACGACAATCTGGTCGAAAGCAACGAAATCATCGATTCGCGCGACATGGTCGCCTGGTACTCACACCGTAACGTCTATCGCAACAACCTCGGCAAGCGTAGCCGCTACTCGATCCACTTCATGTTCGCCAACGACAATGTGGTCGAGGGCAATCGTTTCTACGACAACGCAGTCGGCATTTACTTCATGTACACGGAAGGCGGCGCCGCCCGTAACAACGTGATTTCGCACGCCACCGGCGCGGCCGGCATGGGTATCGGCTTCAAGGAATCTTCCGGCACCGTGGTCGAGAACAACGAAATCGTCTATTGCGCCATCGGCGTCGGTTCCGATCTGTCGCCGTTCCAGCCGGATACGACCATCGAGTTCAAGGGCAACCGCTTTGCCTACAACGGGATCGGCATCCTGTTCAACAGCGAAACCGGCGGTAACAACCTGACCGACAATGTCTTCGAGGGCAACCTCACCCAGGTCAGCTACGGCGGACGTAGCGGTTCGCCGCGCAATAATTTCTGGGAAGGCAATTTCTGGGACGACTATCAGGGCTTCGACCGCAATAGCGATGGCTTTGGCGACAACCCGCACGAATTGCTGGCCTACGCCGACCAGATCTGGATGGAAATGCCGGTTGCCCGCTTCTTCCGCAGTTCGCCGGTCATGGAACTGCTCGACTTCCTGGAGCGTCTCGCGCCGTTCTCTTCGCCGGACCTGATCCTGCGCGACGCGAAACCGCGCTTCGTCAAACCCCATCGCGAGGCCTGATCATGGGCGACGCCGACCAAAAAACCCGCTCGGCCGCCAAACCGGCCATGTCCATCGAAAAAGCGCAGAAGGCACGGCGCAAGTTCCTCCAATCGATCGGCCTTGCCACCGGGGTGATCGGCATTTCCCTGCTCGGTTATGTGCCGGTGGTCAGCGCCCTGCATACCCGCCTGCGTCCGCCCGGCGCCTTGAACGAGAGCGACTTCCTCTCTTCCTGCATCAAATGCGGCCAATGCGTGCAAGTCTGCCCGGTACAGGCAATCAAGCTGGGCGACCTCGACGACGGTTTCGGCATCGGCGTACCCTTCATCAATGCCCGGCAACAGGCTTGCGACTTCTCCTGCGATGCCGTGCAGTGCATCCTCGCCTGCCCGACCGGCGCACTGACCTACAACAAACCCGAATTCATGAATGTGCGCGAAGGCGCCAAGCTCGCTGCCGCCCCGATCCTGAAGGCCAAGGAAAAGGATGCCGAACCGACGCTGAATCTGAAGGAGCGCATCGGCGTCGCCAAGCTGGTCCGCCCCGACTCCTGCCTGGCCGTACAAGGCAAGGGTTTCAAGGGACAAGCGCGCGGCGCGTCCTTCAAAGGGCAAATGCGCTATATGGAGGTCGATCGCTGGAAGCCGATTCCGGTACGCGACCACCCTTACGACGAAGCGTTGTGCGACCTCTGCGTGCGCGAATGCCCGGTCAAGAACGCCATCGAACTACGCCCGGTCAGGGGGAGCGACGGCGTCGAACGGATGACCCCGGTCGTGCTCGAACCCTGCGTCGGTTGCGGCGTCTGCGAAATGATCTGCCCGGCCGAACCGGCTGCCATCGTCATCGAGGCGCAAGCCGTCTGGAAAGGAGGTGAAGCATGAGCCGCTTCGCCGATCTGTTCATGGGCATGCTGGGAGCTAGCCCCAAGAAGCCGGAAAAAGTTTCGCCCAAGGTGCAGCAGATCATGCTTCTCAAATACGAGGACAAGGATCGCTACATCAAGGAAAAACTGCATGCCCGGGCTCACCACAATCCCAGCCATAAATGGCGCAACCGCCGTTGGGCAGTGCTGCTCGCCGTCAACCTACTGTTCGTTTTCAGCTTCTGGCTCGACATCCAGTTGCTCGAGGGATCGCTGACGGCCTCCCGCTTCGCCGGTTTCCACCTGATCGACCTGAACTCAGCCCTGCAGGTGATGCTGGCGCACAAGCACATCATCGTTAACCTGTTCATCGGTACCTTCACTGTTTTCCTGCTCTGGGTCCTGCTCGGCGGGCGCACCTTCTGTTCCTGGGTCTGTCCTTACCACCTGGTCTCGGAACTGACCGAGAAACTGCACCTGAAACTGGTCGACAAGAAGATCGTCACCGACCACGAATTCCACCGTGGCACGCGCACCGTGTTCTGGGTACTGTTTGGCCTGATGTCCATCGTCACTGGCTATACGGTGTTCGAGACCTTGTCGCCGACCGGCATCCTGTCGCGTGCCCTGATCTACGGCCCGGGCTTGGCGTTAGGATGGGTGGCCCTGTTGCTCCTGTTCGAGGTCTTCTGGTCGCGCCGTGCCTGGTGTCGCTATATCTGCCCCATCGGCCTGACCTACGGTGCGGTCGGTGCCATCTCGCCCTTGCAGATCAGTTACCACGTCGAACATTGCTTCCACGAGGGCGACTGCCGCAAGGTTTGCCTGGTACCGCACGTCCTTGACGTCACGATCAAAGGGCGTGCCAGCGACGAAACCATGGGCCTCGGCCCGGACTGCACGCGCTGCGGCCTATGCGTCGACGCCTGCCCGACCAGCGCGCTGCGCTTCGAGGTCAAGGGCTTGTCAAAATTGCTTTAAGCAAAAACTCAAAAACAACACAATGGAATTATTCTGTTATTTTTGAAGGATTGATATACCACCAAGCGCTGACTTAGACTAACATTTAGCGAAATTGATATTTGAATCATTTTGCATAGTGTCTGAGTCTTCGCAACTTCTTCACCGTCTCTTTGCGGCACAGAATCTACCGTCGCCATCTGCTGCTGCGCTCAAAATCATTCGTCTTACGCAGGACGAAAATAGCTCGCTGGCCTCGTTGGAAAAATGCATCCGCACCGACCCGGCCTTCGTCGCCAGATTGATTCAGGTCGCGAACGCCGGCCGCGGCAACCAGATCACACGCCCGGTGGTGGCCATCAAGGACGCCATCCTGGTGCTAGGCCTTCCGGCCATCCGGAATCTGGCGCTCGGCTTCTCGCTTTTCGACGGCAACAAGACCGGTCAGTGCCGGCATTTCGATTTCGAACAATACTGGATACGCGCCGTTCTGCTTGGCAACGCCTTCCAGATCATCGTTCGGGAAACCCGTTCGGCGCCGCCAGAAGAAGCTTTCTGCGTCGGTCTGCTCGCCAATATCGGCTCCCTCGCCCTGGCTTCCGTATTTCCGGAAGCTTATGGAAGACTGCTTGAGGACCAGTCTTCTCCGTTGAGCGTCGAGGAGCGTGAAATCCAGGCACTGGGTCTCGACCACTGGGAGATCGGGGCAGAGCTCTTTCGACACTGGGGCCTGCCCGACGTTTATGCTCAGCCGGTGGCCAAGCATCAAAACAAATCGCTGGAACGCCTGCCCATCGACAGCCGAAGCTACCGGCTGGGCTGCGCTCTGGCATTGGCGCAGACCATCGCTGACCTGATCCTGCAAACCCAACTACGAACGCCCGAAAAACTCTCCGAACTTCACCGCATTGGCGCCCGCCTCTCCCTGGAGTCCGAGAAATTGCTGGAACTCGGCCAGGAAATCGCGGCAACCTTCAAGAGCTGGACGCAAGTTCTCAGCCTGCCCTGGCTCTCCCAAATGGATTTCAGTTGGGTTCAGGAAGCCGCCCATGACAACACGGTCCTGACCACAGCAGTCGCCGACAACAAGTCGCAGGCGTTGCGCATCCTGCTGGTGGACGATGAGGTTTCGGTACGTCAGTACCTGACGCAGGTGCTTGCTGAAGCGGGTTATCGTCTGTCCGTCGCCAGCAGTGGCAGCGAGGCCCTGGAAATGGCCAAAGCCACGCCGCCCGACATCTTGGTAACTGACTGGATCATGCCGGAATTCGACGGTTTGCAATTGATCCGCGTACTTCGTCAGGAGCCCTGGGGGGACAACCTCTACACGCTGGTCCTGACAGCGATCACGGACGAGGAAGGCCTGATCGAAGCCTTCGACGCCGGCGCCGACGACTACATCTCCAAACCGATCAAGCCGCGCGTGCTACTCGCCCGCCTGCAGGCAGCGACACGTGTCATTCGACTGCAGAAGGAAACGGAACGGCATTTCCAGGAAATGCGCGACATCGCGACGGAACTGTCGGTCAGCAACAAGCGCCTCCATGAATTGTCCATCACCGATGTCCTGACCGGCTGCCCAAATCGTCGCTATGCCCTCGAACGCCTGCAGCAGGAATGGGCCTTGGCGAGTCGCCACACTAGGCCACTGGCCTGCCTGGTCGTCGACGTCGATTGGTTCAAGCAGATCAACGACCTTTACGGGCACGAACACGGCGATGAAGTTCTCAAGTCGATCGCCAACACGCTGCGTTCCGGCATCCGGACCGAGGATGTGGTTTGCCGCGTCGGTGGCGACGAGTTCTGGGTCATCTGCCCCAACACCAATCATGAGGCTGCAACGCGGTGTGCCGAACGCCTCTGCGAAATGGTGCGCCAACTCGGGATCAAGGCCGGCGACAAACTCTGCTCGATCAGTGTCGGCGTAGCGGCGATCGACAAAGAACTCTCCTCACCTTCGGCACTATTGGACCAAGCCGACCGAAACCTTTACAGCGCCAAGCGTAACGGCCGGGCTCAGGTGGGAAGCCGTACGACCTTGTCGTGACACGAGGCAAAAAGGGCACATCGAAGCGCAATTTTGACCGAAGGCCTTAACTTGTGCTGACGGAAGCTTTGGTTGAAAGCCGTATATGCCTGTGCGACAGGCATCCCAGCCTTTCGTTTTTTGATCAAAATTCAATGTGCACCGCAGGCGGCACCCTATAATCCGGCGCATGATCCAGTTCAAGAACGTCGCCAAGACCTTTCGCAAAGCCTGCGTCCTCGACGGCATCAGCCTCGACATCGGCTTGGGCGAACGGGTCGCGCTGATCGGCTCCAACGGGGCCGGCAAGACCACATTGATCCGCTGCCTGCTCGGCGAATATACGCATGACGGCACGGTCGCCATCGGCGGCCTCGACCCGCGCGCCAACCGCACGGCGGTGCTCGGCCAGATCGGCTTCGTGCCGCAATTGCCGCCACCGCTGAAGATGCCGGTCGGCCAGCTGATCGATTTCTCGGCCTCGCTATGCGGCACCGACCCGCAGCGTATCCACGCCATCGCCAAACGCCTCGGCCTCGATATTGACGCCATCCTGACCCGCCAGTTCGTGCGCCTCTCCGGTGGCATGAAGCAGAAGCTGCTGATCGCCATCGCCCTCGGCCGCGACGCCAAGGTGCTGGTGATGGACGAGCCGGCGGCCAACCTCGATCCCGAAGCGCGCAAGATTTTCTTCGACCTGCTGGCCGAACGCCTCGACGACGCCACGATGATCATCTCCAGCCACCGCCTCGACGAGGTGTCGTCCCTGGTCAATCGCGTCATCGAGATGGACATGGGCAAGGTCGTGCTCGACGACAAGGTGGCCGACGACGTCACGCTGACCGACGTGCTGGCCTGCCGCATCCAGCTGAAACGTTTCGAACCGGCCTTCGCCAAGGCGCTCGATGGCTGGAACATCGCCGCCACCGATGAAGCGCAATTGCAGTGGCAAGGCGAGATCGCCGGGCCAGACCGCCTGCGCTTCCTCGGCATCGTGTCGCGCTACACGGCACTGGTCGCCGACCTTTCGTTGAGCGAGCGTTGACCATGTGCGATAGCCATCGCCGCGACTTTCTCGTCCGTACCGGTCTCGGCGGCCTGCTGCTGACGCCGCTCGCCGCCGCCCTGTCCGGTTGCAAGACCGGCAACTGGCCGGACGGCATGGCCGAGATCAAGTGGGACCGCGACACCTGCAACCGTTGCAGCATGGTCATCTCCGACCGCCGCTTCGCCTGCGAGGTGCGTGGCGGGCCGGACAACGTCGCCTTCAAATTCGACGACCCCGGCTGCATGGCCTTCTGGCTCAAGGAGAAGGCCGAGAAATACCCGTGGATGGCCGACCCGGCGACCAAGGTGTGGATTGCCGACTTCGACAGCAAGAGCCGCGAGGAAATGCACTGGCTCGACCCGAAGCGCGCCTATTTCGTCACCCGCACTTCGCCCATGGGCTACAACTTCGCCGCCGTCGCCGCGCCGCTGGCCGGCGCCCTGGATTTCACCGACATGCGCCAGCACGTGCTGGCCAAGGGTAAATAAATGAAGCAACTCTGGCTCACTGCCAAACTGGACATCGTCGAATCGCTGCGTGCCCGCTGGTTCCAGATCTATACGCTGGTCTTTGGCGGCATCGTCGCCCTGCTCTTCGTTTTCGGCCTGACCGAATCGCGCGTGCTCGGCTTTATCGGCCTTTCCCGCCTGCTGGTCACGTACATCCAGCTGACCATGGCCATCCTACCCATCTTCGTGTTGATCACGACCGTGCGCTCGGTGGCCGGCGACCGCGAGGCGGGCGTCTTCGAATACCTGTTGTCGCTGCCGGTCGGTCTCGGCGCCTGGTTCTGGGGCAAGATCGTCGGCCGCTACATCGTCGTCTTCGCGCCGGTCTTCCTGGCCATGCTGGGCGCCGTCGTGTGGGCGACCATCGTCGATATCGAAGTGCCCTGGGGTATGTTCGGCTACTACACCGCCCTGCTCGCCGTCATGGCCATGTGCTTCCTCGGCATCGGCATGCTGATCTCGGCCATCGCGCGCAGCACCGACATGGCGCAAGGCGCCGCTTTCATGGTCTGGCTGACCCTGCTGCTCTTCCTCGACCTGATCCTGTTGGGTGTCATGATCCAGGGCAAGATCGCGCCGGAACTCGCCGTCACGCTGGCCCTGGCCAATCCGCTGCAGGTCTTCCGCACCGCTGCACTGGCTCTGTTCGACCCGCAACTGATCGTGCTCGGTCCCTCGGCCTACGTCATCCTCGACCTGTTCGGCGCCACCGGCTACAAGGTGTTCGCTCTGGTCTATCCGGCGGCACTCGGCGTCGTCAGTGCTACCATCGGCTATGTTCTGTTCCGCCGCGGTGATTTGCCCTGATCATGCCCTTGGTTAAATTAGTTTCCAGCCTGGTTTTTGCCCTTTTTGCCACGTGCACCGCAGCACAGGAGTTGCCGAGCAGTGCGCCGCTCTTCGCCGCTACCCTGAGCAACCTGGACGACAAGCCGGTAGCCTTGGAGCGCTACAAGGGCAAGCCGCTGGTGGTCAATTTCTGGGCGCGCTGGTGCGGCCCGTGCCGGGCCGAGATTCCGGAGCTGATCAAGTTCCGAAATGCACACAAGGGCAAGGTCGAGGTGCTCGGCATCGGCATCGAGGATAAGGCCGAACCGGCCAAGGAATTTGCCAAGGCCTACGACATGGATTACCCGGTCTTTGTCGCCAAGGAGCAAGGTATCCCGCTGATGCAGGCCCTCGGCAACAAGAAGGGCGGCCTGCCCTACACGCTGTTCATCGACCGTAACGGCCAAATCGTCCAGCTCAAGATGGGCCTGATCAAGAAAGCCGATCTCGACGCCGCCGAAACGGCCTTGCTCAAACCCTGAGCTTGCTTAAACGGTCACGCGGTTAATCAGCGCCGTCAGTTCCGGGTAATAAACCAGGCGGCTGAGCCGAAGTTGGCGATTCAGCCGGATGGTTTCCACCGCCTCGCGGGCAGCTGCCGATTGCTCCAGCAGCATCGGAAATGCCTTGCGCGGATCGACCAGGGAAAAGATATTGTCCAGCAGCTTGCCGCATTCGCGATAGTGACGCGGATCGAGTTGGACGTATTGAGCACCGCCATCGCACGCATCAAGATAACTCGCGGCAGCGGTGGCCGTGGATTCGAGGGCGCTCAGTTGCGATCGGGTGAAGTAGGTCATTTTCTGACTCCAAACACTACCTGGCACGAGGCCAGACGGTTCCCAGTCTAGGCGTCGTCCCCGCCGAATTCCGTGATTTATTTGGCACTTTCCGGCAAATGCCCTTTAGGGCAAAAGCCGCGCCGAATCAGCGTTCGCGGAAGTTTCGGTGGCAGGTCTGACAGGTGTCGTAGACCTTCTTGTACGGCTCGCCGACGGCGTTCTTGTCCTTCTTGTTGGCGGCGGCCAGCAATTCGTCCGTGGCGGCAAGGAAACCCTGCTTCTGCTTGTCGAATTCGGCTGCCTTGCTCCACACCTCGGGCTTGGATTTGCTCGGCGGGTAGTTGGTATCGGCCCCGAAATGCCCCCACGGCTCATCACGCTTGGCCACCAGCTCGGCGGCCATGGCAGCGAACTTGTCGGCGTCGTAGCGATTGTCCTTGAGCATCGTCCCCATCGGCTCGAAGCTGCGCAGGATACTCTTGAAGGCCTCTTGGCGGGTCTTCACCGGCTGACCGGGGCGGGTGTCCTCGACTTCGCCGCAGGCGGCCAGAAACACGAAGGGCAGGAGCAGGAGCACGGACGAACGCGACATGGCATGAACGGTCAGGAAAAAAGGAGTCGCAATTATACGGAGCCAATGCTGACAGGCTGCCGACAGTGGCGTGCGAAATTTCGGAATCAACGACCAGCAATTTCCGGATTTCCGCACACACATCCTGGCAATAGGCTCATACAAAACGTGAATTCAATGACTTAGCGTACGAATCAAACTGGCACATCTCCTGCAAACGCTTTGCGCCATGCCGCCCTGCGGTTATCTAAAAACTCTGGAGGAGATATCCATGCACAAGTCCATCCGCCTCGCGCTGATTGCCGTCTTTGCCACCGGCAGCCTTGCCGTTCAGGCCCAGACGCCCGACGTCGTCCGTCTCGGCAATCTGAAGTTCGCCCACTACGGCGCCGTCTCCTACATGAAGGAATACTGCGGCAAGTACAACTTGAAGGTCGAGGAACGCATGTTCCCAAAGGGGCCTGACATCATGCCGGCCATCGTCGCCGGCGAAATCGATATCGCCGCGCTGGCCTCCGATGGGGCCATCTCCGGCCGCGCCAACGGTGTGCCGATCGTCACTGTGGCCGGCTTTGCCAAGGGCGGGGCCCGCCTGGTTGCCGGGGCCGAAACCGGTATCAAGGATATCCAGGGCCTGAAGGGCAAGAAAGTCGGCGTCACCCGCGGCGGCGCCCATGAACTGCTGCTTTACGCCGAGCTGGAAAAGGCCGGCCTGACGTGGTCCGACAAGCCGGGCAAGGACGTGCAGGTCGTCTTCCTCGCCTTCGCCGACCTCAACCAGGCGCTGGCCACCAAGCAGATCGATGCCATGTGCCAGTCCGAGCCGCAATCCTCGCAGGCCATCAACAAGAAGTTCGGCGTCGAGATCATGAAACCGTACAACACCAAGATGGGCGAACCGGTGCGCCTGCTGGTCATGACCGAGAAGATGTACAACGAGAAGAAAGACGTCGCCCAGCGCGTCATGAAGTGCTTCGTCGAAACCACCGCGCTGTTCAACAAGGACATGGCACTGGCCGAAAAATACGTGCGCGAGCAGATGTTCAAGGGCCAGATCACGGCGCAGGACTTCCAGGATGCGATGGACAACGCCGACTACACCTACGACGTTTCGCTCGAGCACGTCGACATCACCACCGATTTCATGAACAAGTACGGCGTCGGCCGCATGGCCAAGCCGCCCAAGGCCGCCGAATGGGTCAAGCTCGACCTGCTGCAGAAGGCCAAGGCCGACCTGAAGGTGAAGTAAGCGATGCTGCAGAAACTGAAGAACTTCGCTCACGGCGCCCTAGTGCCGGTGCTGGTGCTGATCGTCTGGGAGGCCTGCTCGCGGGCCGGCCTCTTTTCCGAAGTCGTCATGCCGGCACCGTCAGCCGTCGCCGCCAAATGGTGGGCCTACCTGCTGCCGGCGCAACCGCAGGCCGATGGCCAGAGCTATTTGGCCTGGCTGCTCTCCGGCGAACTGCTGCATGACGCCTATTCCAGCCTCTACCGCGTCATTGCCGGCTTCCTGATCGGTGCCGGCCTGGCCCTGCCGCTCGGCCTGCTGATGGGCGCCAACAACCGCATCTACGACCTGTTCAACCCGCTGGTCCAGATCCTGCGCCCGATCCCGCCCATCGCCTACATCCCGCTGGCCATCCTGTGGTTCGGCCTGGGCAATCCGCCGTCCTTCTTCCTGATCGCCATCGGCGCCTTCTTTCCGGTGCTGATGAACACCATCGCCGGCGTCCGCCAGGTGGACGGCATCTACATCCGCGCTGCGCGCAACCTCGGCGTCGGGCAATGGACCATGTTCACCCGCGTCATCCTGCCAGCCGCCACGCCCTACATCCTGGCCGGCGTGCGCATCGGCATCGGCACCGCCTTCATCGTCGTGATCGTCTCCGAGATGATCGCGGTCAATGACGGCCTCGGCTTCCGCATCCTGGAAGCGCGCGAATTCATGTGGTCCGACAAGATCATCGCCGGCATGATCACCATCGGTCTCTTGGGGCTGGCCATCGACACCGCCGTCAGCCGTCTGAACAACCACCTGCTGCGCTGGCATCGCGGCCTGGAGCACTAAGCATGAGCGACATCCTGATTTCCAACGTGCAGAAAGTCTTCAAGACGCCGGGCGGCGACGTCGTGGCGCTGAAAGACATCAACCTGACCATCAAGCAGGGCGAATTCGTCTGCCTGCTCGGCCCCTCCGGCTGCGGCAAGTCGACCCTGCTCAACGCCGTGGCCGGCTTCCAGCCACCATCGGCCGGCGAGATCGTCATCGAAGGCAAGAAGATCCTGTCGCCGGGGCCGGACCGTGGCATGGTCTTCCAGGAATATGCCCTCTTCCCATGGATGACGGTCGCCCAGAACATCGCCTTCGGCCTGGAAATCCAGAAAAAGGAAAAGGCCGAGATCGACCTGACCGTGAACCAGTTGCTCGACCTGCTGCACCTGAAGGATTTCCGCGACCGCTTCCCGAAGGACCTGTCCGGCGGCATGCGCCAGCGCGTTGCCATCGCCCGCGTGCTGGCGCTCGACTCGCCGATCATGCTGATGGACGAACCTTTCGGCGCGCTCGACGCGCTGACCCGGCGCAACCTGCAGGACGAACTGCTGCGCATCTGGGAAAAGCTGGGCAAGACCATCCTCTTCGTCACCCACTCGATCGAGGAGTCGATCTACCTGGCCGACCGCATCGTGGTCATGACCTACCGCCCGGGTACGGTCAAGCGCGACCAGGCGGTCGACATGCCGCGTCCGCGCGATCCGTCGTCCGCTGCCTTCAATGACCTGAAGCGCGAACTGGGCCGCCTGGTCATGGAGGAACAGCAGCGCCATGCCGCCGCCGA
Organism: Azonexus sp. IMCC34839; assembly: GCF_047047955.1. Taxonomy (GTDB): domain Bacteria; phylum Pseudomonadota; class Gammaproteobacteria; order Burkholderiales; family Rhodocyclaceae; genus Azonexus. The sequence continues at coordinate 1,034,633 of NZ_CP150631.1, forward strand.
AATGAAGCTGGCTGCGGTGGACTGACTGAAAACGGCAAAAACCCTTACGATGGCGGCAGTGAATTCCTCCGACCTGCCGCTCCCCCACTCCCGCCGTGCCTGGCTTTTGCTGGGCGCGGCGGCGTGCTTTTGCCTGCTGCTCGGCAGCCTGTGCTACCGCATCTTCCTGGCCGGCTACATCGACAGCGAACGCCAGCTTTCCGCGCAGCGCCTCGATGCCTTCGCGCTGTCGCTCGAAGCCACGCTGTCGCGCCACGAATCCCTGCCCGGCCTGCTCGCCCTCGACCCGACGCTGGCCGCCCTGCTGCGCGACCCGAAGAATCCGCAGCGCATCGCCGCCGCCAACGCCTATCTCGAAACGGTGCAGCAAGGCGCGGCGCTGGCCAACGCCTTCCTGATCGACATCGACGGCAACACCCTGGCCGCCAGCAACTGGCGCCTGCCGCGCAGCTTCGTCGGCCATAACTACGCCTTCCGCCCCTATTTCCGCGACGCGCTGGCCAAGGGTCTCGGCCGTTTCTACGGCGTCGGTGTGACAACCGGCGAACCCGGTTATTTCCTGGCCGGCCCGGTGCGCGAAGGCGGCCGCACGCTTGGCGTGGTCGTCGTCAAGGTTGGTCTGGAAGCGATGGAGCAAGCCATGGCTGGCGCCGGCGAAACGCTATTGCTGGCCGACCAGGACGGCGTGATTTTCCTTTCGTCTAGCCGACAACTCCGTTACCGCGCGCTTTCCCCCCTGCCCTCCGCCGTCCGCGATTCACTGGCCGAGACCAAGCAATACGGCGAGCCACCGATCACGCCATTGGCCGATCGCCCGCTGCCGCTGGACGCCAGCGAGCCGGTACGCCTGGCGTTGACCGGCCAGCCCGAACGCGAGTGGCTGATTCACGTCCGCCCGGTCGGCAACTCCGGCTGGCAGGTCGTGCAGCTCGGTAACCCCGGCGAAGCCCGCTCGGCTGCCACCGCAGCAGCCACTGCCGTCACCTTCGCCGCCGCCTTCCTGCTCGGCCTCGCTGCCCACTTCCGCCACCGCCAGCGCCGACGCGAGGAGTTGCGCCGCGTCTACGACGAACTCGAAAGCCGCATCGCCGAACGCACCGCCGACCTGACCGAACAGATCGCCGCGCTCGAACGGACCAAGGCCATCCTGCGCGAGACGCGCGATGCCGCCGTGCAGGCCGGCAAGCTGGCGACGCTCGGCCAGATGTCGGCCGGCATCAGCCATGAGTTGAACCAGCCGCTCGCTGCCTTGCAGACCTTCGCCGACAATGCCCGCGCCCTGCTGGCCCGTGGCCGCTACGACGAGGTCGGCGAGAACCTGCAGACCATCAGCGAACTGGTCGACCGCACCGGCCGCATCGTGCGCCAGTTGAAGAGCTTCGCCCGCAAGGAAGCGGCGACGCCGCAAGCGGTCACCGTCGCCAGCGCCATCGAACATGCCCAGATGATCGTCGAGCCCCGCCGGCGCGAGCTGGCGGCGCACATCGCCATCGAGTTGCCGGCCGAAACCTTGCTCGCCATCGCCGAAGCCGGCCGGCTGGAGCAGATTCTGGTCAACCTGCTGCGCAACGGCCTGGATGCCATGGCCGGCCAGACGGCGCCGCAGCTTGAAGTCTCGGCCAAGCGCGAGGGCGAACAGGTCGCCATCCGCGTGCGTGACCACGGCCCCGGCGTGACGGACGAGGTGCGCGCCCATCTGTTCGAACCCTTCTACACGACCAAGCCGGCCGGCGAGGGCCTTGGCCTTGGCCTGGCCATTTCGCTGACCATCGCCGAAAGCTACGGCGGCACGCTGAGCGCGCATAATGCGCCCGACGGCGGCGCCGTTTTCGTGCTGACCCTGCCCGCCGCTGGAGAAAACCATGCCGCACCTGACGCTTGAATATTCGCGCAACCTGACCGACTTCGACGCCGATGCCACGCTCGTCGCCATCAACCAGGCCATGGCCGACAGCGGCCTGTTCGGCGAGCCCGACATCAAGAGCCGCGCCATCGGCTTCGACCATTTCCGCATCGGCACCGCCGACCTGCCGCGCTCCTTCATCCATGTGCGCATCGCCCTGCTGTCCGGGCGCAGCCCGGAAGACCGCAAGCGCCTGGCCGACGGCGTGCTCGCCGCGCTGACTGCTGCGGTGCACGGGCAAAAAACGGCAAAAACCGGGATGGAGCTGCAACTGAGCGTCGAAACCACCGACCTCGACCGCCCGAGCTACGCCAAGGCCGTGCTCAATGGCTGAAGCCATCGTCTTTCTCGTCGAGGACGATACCGCAGTACGCAAGGGCTGCGAGCAGGCGCTGACCTTGGCCGACATCGCCGTACGCGGTTTCGCCGATGCCGAGTCGATGCTCGCCGCACTCGCCCTGACGCCGCCGGCCATGGTGGTCACCGACGTTCGCCTGCCCGGCCGTGACGGCATGGCCGTCCTGCGCGAACTGCGCCAGTTCGACCGCGAGTTGCCGGTGCTGCTGATCACCGGCCATGGCGACGTGGCAATGGCCGTCGAAGCCATGCGCGAGGGCGCCCACGACTTCATCGAGAAGCCCTTCGCCTCCGAGCGCCTGATCGCGGCCGTACGCAGCGGCCTGGAAAAGCGCGCCCTGCGCCTGGAAAACCGCCAGCTCAAGGAACGCCTGGGCAGCGGCACGACGCAGATCATCGGCCAGTCTCCAGCCATGCAGCACATCCGCCAACTCGTCTCGACGCTGGCGCCGACCGGCGTGGACATCCTGCTCAACGGCGAAACCGGCAGCGGCAAGGAAGTCGTCGCCCGCGCCATCCATGAGGCCAGCGGCCGCCGCGGTCCCTTCGTCGCCATCAACTGCGGCGCCCTGCCGGAAAGCGTGTTCGAAAGCGAGCTGTTCGGCCACGAGGCCGGTGCCTTCACCGGGGCCGGCAAGCGCCGTATCGGCCGCATCGAGCACGCCAGCGGCGGTACGCTCTTCCTCGATGAAATCGAGTCGATGCCGCTCAACCTGCAGGTCAAGCTACTGCGCGTGCTGCAGGAGCGCAGCATCGAGCGCCTCGGTAGCAACACCGCCATTCCGGTCGATTGCCGCCTGGTCGCGGCGAGCAAGGCCGATCTAAAGGCCGAGGCCGATGCCGGCGGCTTCCGTGCCGACCTTTATTACCGCCTGAACGTGGTCAGCATCGACCTGCCGCCACTACGCCAGCGCCGCGAGGACATCCCGCTGCTGATGGCAGCCTTCCTGAACGACGCGGCCCAGCGCTACCAGCGTCCGCTCGCCGAATGGTCACCAGCCGACCTCGCCCGGTGGCAAGCCCACGACTGGCCGGGGAATGTGCGCGAATTGAAAAATGTGGCAGACCGCTGGGCGCTCGGCCTGCCCGATAATCTGCTCAATACCGTTCACAACGGTCTTACCGGCCTGTCGCTAGCCGCCCAGGTCGAAGCGGCGGAAAAAGCCATCGTCGAGGCCGCCTTGCGCCAATCCAACGGCAACGTCGCCCAGGCCGCTGAGCTGCTGCAAACACCGAAGAAAACTGTCTACGACAAGCTCAGCCGATACGCCATCTCGGCTGATACTTATCGCTCGAAATAAAGAACCTCGCCTCAGATCGAGGAATAAGCCTTTGCTCGCGCCCCAGTGCAAGCATTCTCGTCGCTCATGTTGCTCCAACCTCATTTTCATAATAGAGTGATATTGTTAATTTTTATATTTTAACAACAATGTTTCTCGTGGGTCACACTTAACTCGATCAAGTGGGGGAGAACAAACATGAGCATCGCTAAAAAATTGGCTTTTCTGATTGCCGGTGCGATTTCTGCACTGCTTTTGCTCGCCGGCATCAGTTACCAACAGATGGGGCGCGTATACGAAGCGGCCAACTTCAATACGGTTAATGTCATGCCCAGTGTATTGGTGCTGAACACCGCAATCGTCGATTTTGGACGAATCCGTGTCCGTGTTTTCCGACATATCCTGGCCACCGACCCGAAAGACATGGATACCGCGGAACGGCAGATTTCCGAAGCCCGCATCGCCGTCGAGAAAAGCCTGAAGGACTATGAAAAGCTGATCGCCGGTGATGAAGACAAAAAACAGTTGGAATCGGAAATAAAACTGTTCGGTGAATACATGTCCGCGATTGGCGGGGTTCTTGAGCTTTCCCGAAGCAAAAAACAGGATGAAATCAAGAAAGCCTTGGAAAGCGTCAACAAATTGGCAGTCAAGCTCAATGACGACCTCATCAACCACATCAAGCTCAACGCTGAACTGGGTCGAAAAGCTGGCGCAGAAGCAGAAGCGACAAAGAGCAACGCCACCCTCGTTTCTGTTCTCGTCGTCCTTGTCGTCCTCGCAGTCTTGTGTGCTTTCGGCTTTGCCATCGTGCGCAGCCTGCTCTCCCGCATCGAAGCTGCCAACCAGATGGCCGCCCGCATCGCCGCCGGCGACCTGAGCAGTTCCGGCCAACTGCAAGCGGGTAACGATGAAATCGGCAAGTTGCTGCAATCGCTCGACAAGATGCGCGGCGATCTGGCCGGTACCATCCGCGAGATCGTCGCCCAGGCTGAACAGGTCGGCAACTCGGCCAGCCAGGTTTCCGCTGCCGCCCAGCAGGTTGCCGTCAGCAGCGAAAACCAGTCGCAATCGACCGCCTCGGCCGCAGCCGCCGTCGAAGAACTGACGGTCAGCATCGACCACGTCGGCAGCAGCGCCGACGACGCCCGCCAGCAGGCTGTGGAATCTCAGGATCTTGCCCTGAACAGCGCCCAAGATGTGGACAGCGCCTCCCAACAGGTTCGCAATATTGCACAGCGCGTTGAAAACACATCGCAACAGATTCAAGCGCTGGCCGAGCAGGTCCAGAAAATTGGCAACGTGACGACCGTGATTCGTGATGTGGCCGACCAGACCAACCTGCTCGCTCTCAATGCCGCCATCGAAGCCGCCCGTGCCGGCGAACAGGGACGCGGCTTCGCAGTCGTCGCCGACGAAGTGCGCAAGCTGGCCGAACGCACCACGCAATCGGTGCAGGAAATCGCCTCGATGATTTCCGGCATTCAGACCGAAGCGACCACTGCCGTCAGCAGCATGCAAGGCAGCCGCGAAGTCGTCGGTGCCGTTGTCGAAAGCGCCGAACGTGCCAGCGGCTCGATGAACAGCATACGCGGTTCGGCCGAAACCATGCAGCACGCCATTTCCGGCATTTCCGAAGCCCTGCGCGAACAACGCTCGGCCTCGGTGGAACTCTCCCGCAACGTCGAATCCATCGCCCAGTTGTCGGAAGAAAACGCCAGCGCCGTTGCCTCGGTCTCGCAAACAGCCACCCAGCTCGAAGCTGTCTCCGTCCGTTTGAAGAGCAGCGTCGCCCGCTTCCGCTTCTAAACCCGGCCGACCTGGCTGGCGCCAAAAAATGCCGATTCCTGCGGTGCACCGCGGAAATCGGCATTTTTCATGGACCTTCCCTGACTGATAGCGCGTTGTCTTTGGCTGGTCTAATCGCCTGTCAGAAGGTAGAGTCTCGCCCTTTACGCTCCACTCAGGCCGCCATGAAACAAGCCAAAAGCCGTACCCGCTACCCGGAAATGTCCCTTCCCGCCGAACTCGCCAACATTGTCGACAGCGAAGTTCAGGACAAGGGTTTCAGCAACCATCCGGATGCCATGAAGGCCATCAGCGCCTACCTGCGCCGCGCCGTCGCCTTCGAGCAAAAGCAGCGCTACGGCCGCTGAGCCGGTAGCCCGCCCGCGCCATTGCCGGGCATGGCCGGCGCCGCCAGCGGCAACTCGCCGCCGGCCTCTCGTCAAACCGCATCTGGTCCGCCGGCCGTTCAGGCGGCGGCGCCAAGCATGCGAATCTCGCGCAACGGCACCGACAGCGCGATATTCTGCGCGGCGAACACTTCCAGTAGACGTTTGTTGATCTCGCCGACCGCCGCATCGTGATCAACGACGGCCACCCACGGTCCCACACCGATGACGACACCGGCGTCGGTCAGCCGTGCAATTCCGAAAACCGGCTCCGGCTCGCGTAGCACGCGGCTGTTCTGCTGCAGAATCTCCTCGACCAGACCCAAGGCCTGATCGACATCGGCGGCATAGGAAAGCGTCACGCTGATCCGCAGCTGCCGAATCTGCCCATAGTTATGCAGGATTTCGCCGACGATCTTGCGATTGGGAATGACCACCTTCGATTTGTCGGCATGCCCCAGCGTCGTGCTGAACAGGCTGATATCAAGCACTTCGCCCTCTTCCTCGACGATGGAAATGTAGTCGCCGACATGGAAGGGCCGAGTGAAGATGATGGTCAGGCCGGCCACGATGTTGCCCAGAATCCCTTGCATGGCCAAGGCCACGCCGGCACCGGCAACGCTCAGGCCAGCGATCAGCGGCAGCAATTCGATGCCCAGGTTCTGTAGCGCCATGATGGCAAACAGGCCAAGCACCAGCAATTGTACGATCTTGCGTAGCAGCGAGACGACGGGCGAATCCAGCTTGAATCGACTCAAGAGCCGCTCAAGCAGGCGCGCCGCCCAGCGCCCGACGATGTAACCTGCCACCAGGATGGCAATGGCGACGACCAGCTTCGGCCCGAAGCGGATCGCCATATCGATCGCCGAGGCCCGAACCTGGTCGATGGAGTTAAGCGAGCTATCCATGGTGTCCTCCCGTATTCCAGTCGTTCTTCCCTTCGCCACGTGGCAACTGATGGCGCCGACGCGACGAAACCACGCTTCGTCATATTGCGCCCGGCAGCAACGTGCTGCAAGGTGACTCAAGTCACAGACTCTCCGGCAGCCAACTCATACACTTTCCCAATTATCACAACCGATTCCGGAGAGACTCATGCCCACCACCCGCCTCGCCTTCCTGTTCCTTGCCGCCGGCCTCTCGCTGGCTGCCACCGCCAGCCTGGCCGATGGCCTGAAGTTCCTGCCCGCGCTGGACGCCGGTTTCAAGGCCGAGCCGACCCTGGCGCTGACCGCCGGCGTAATGAACGCAGCCGCTGCCAAGGACGACGCCATCGGCGTTTACGGCATCGACTTCAACATGAATTGTGGCTTGATCCAGACGCCGGACAACCGCATCCGCACCCACGTGCAACTGAACCACGTCAACCAATCCGGCGTGAAGGCGACTTCGGTCGAACTGTCGCCGCGCTACACACTGCCGCTGGGCGGCGGTTTCTCCTTCGGCGTCGGTCCGGCGCTGGCCTACGTCAATGCCGACACCCCGGCCGGCGACAAGAACCTGTTCGGCTACGGTGCCGCCGCCGGCTTCAATTTCCGTAAGGGCATGTACTACTCCGGCCTCGACGTGCGCTACCTGAACACCAACGAGCGCGACCGCGTGCAGTTCGAGAACTGGACCTTCGGTATCAAGGTCGGCGTCAATTTCTGATCGTCCGGCACACCGGCGACAAGGAGGGGGCTTCCCCTCCTTTTTTATTGCCGCTCGGGCAGCGACGGCAATGACCCGGCACCCGCATTCCGATATCATACCGACCTTCGCTACACGCCACGTCGCATACCCATGGATCCCCTGCTCGCCACGCTTCCCGCCAAGGAAACCGAACATTTCTGCGCCTCGCGCCGAAGCAAGACGGGCAAGGTCAGGCGCTGGCTGTGGGTGGGTGGCATCTTCGCCTTTCTGATCACCCTGCTGACCAGCCGGGGCCGTCCCGGCGTCGCATTGATGAGCGCCATCTTCTGCCTCGTCGTGTTCGGTGGCCTCGACCTGATGCTGCGCCGCCGCATGCGCCTGGGCGAACCCTTGATCACACTCGATCAACACGGCATCTGGTCATCGCTCTTTCCGGGCGACAACAAGCAATACGAGTGGGCGGCCATCGAGTCGGTCAGTCTGAGCGTGGTCAATAACGTCCGCCTGTTGCAGCTCAACCTGCATCCCACGCCAGACTTGCCCAACCGCAGCAGCTTCTGGACCGGGCGCAACGCCGCCCGCCCGGCACTGCAACTCGACCTGTTCGATGAAGCGACGCAGCAAGGCATTTTTTCCGCCATCGACCGACGCTTGCAGGCACAAGGCAGCCGCACCAGTGGCCAGCGTTTTCTCGACGAGGTCGCCGAGGAAAAAGCCTTCCAGGAACAGCTGAAATCCTTTGCCACCCCCTGGCTGACCTGGCTGCTGGTCGGGCTGAACGTCGTCATCTGGCTATGGACGGTGCAGCATGGTGGCAGCGCTATGGGCTCGCCGGCGGAGAAGCTTCTGGTCTGGGGCGGCAACGCCGCATCCGAGGTACAGAAAGGCGACTGGTGGCGCCTGCTCAGTGCAACCTTCCTGCACAGCGGCCTGATGCATGTGCTTATGAACATGATCGGCCTGGTGGCCGCCGGCGTCACCGTCGAGCGCATCTACGGCCACCGCCAGTTCGCCCTGATCTACTTCGGCTCCGGCCTGATGGGCAGCGCCCTGAGCCTGCATTTCGCCGCCCAGCAGGCGGTATCGGTCGGCGCTTCAGGGGCCGTCTTCGGTGTCACCGGCGCCTTGCTGGTCGGCATTCTGCAGCACCGCGACAAGCTGCCGCCCTCTTTCGGCAAGCAGACCGTCAGCAGCCTGGGCATCTTCATCGTCTATGCCCTGCTCCAGGGCTTCACCAAGCCGGGCATCGACAATGCGGCGCACATAGGCGGGCTGATCGGCGGTTGCGCCCTGGCCTATCTGCTGCCGGAGCGCTTCGACATGGAGCACTTCCTGCGCACGCGCAAGTCGCGCGCCCTGGCCGGGCTGGCGGCGGTCCTGCTGGCCACTTCCGGGCTGGCGGCGATGGCGCCGCACGCGCGCATCGACCAGAAACTGCGCTTCACCGCCAACACGGCTTTTGCCGAGGCAATGACCTCGTTCAAGGCAGCCTTCGCCGCGCTGCAGAAGGAACAGGATGACATCAAGGCCGGCCGGATGAGCGAGCGTGAGGCGGACGATCGCAGCCGCAGCGTGCATGCGCCGGTTTTCCGCAAATTGCAGGCCCAGTTCGAGGCCATCGAGCTACCCAACGGCGACCCGCGTCAGCCGCTGCTCGACGACACCCGCCGCCTGATCGCGCTGATGCTGGAATCGCTGGCCATGGAATCGGTTTACGCCGAAGGCAGCGACAAACCAGAGCCGGCCGACCCGGTGCGCATGCAGGCGATCCAGCGCGAACTGGAGCAAGTCGGCCAGCGCCTTCAGCGCATGGCCGAGGCCAACAAGGCAGCAAGGAAATAGACGCTAAGGCTACTTGAGCGCAGCGATGAAGCGCTGGCGAGCTGCCTCCAGCTCGGCCGCAGCGCTCTCGCCGACGAGGCCCGCACAGGTGGCGTGGTAGGCATCGAAGGCCTTGAGCACGGCCTGGCGGGTCAAGATGGCGCGACCGCCTGCCGGCGTCTCCGGCGTCGGCAGATCGAGCGGCTTCAACACCGCATAGCGCGGAATGATGCGCTGTCCGCCCTGCTCGGCGGTGGCCGTCAGCGGACCGGTTTTGACATAGACCTGCCCCTCATATTCGAAACGGGCGCCAATCGCCAGGTGCTGCAACTTCATGCGTATTGCCTCGGATGAACGAGGCCGCAGTGTAGCAAGCCGTACATCAGCCCAGCCAGCCCGGCAAGACAGTCAATTCGCCAGACCTTTTTCGCCAGACCTTCGGCAAAGTGGCCACTGCTGCGGTGCACGGGCTTATTTGGCCAATTTTAATAAGCGTCAAAAATATCAACTTTTACATTAATTAGATTTAATGATAAAATTATCAAATCAACCCTATCGCGTATGTACAACGGTTCATGGATCGCAAGGCACCCGCATTTTTCGAAACCGTCGTCGGCAAATTGCCAGACGCGGTTTTCGTCACCGATGAAGCACACCGCATCGTCTATGCCAATGCCGCCGTTGCCCGTCATTTCGGTATCGATCCCGCCACCTGCATCGGGCAGCAGATCATCGGGGAATGGCGAGCGGATTTCCAGCACAGCTTCCGCCCCTACTATCTGAGCGCCGCCGAACAGCCCGACACCAGCCATTTCGCCTGCGCTCTCGGCAATGCCACCGGGCAACGCGCCTGGTTCGGCGGCTCGCTCGTGCCCTATCGCGAAGCCGGCCGATTTACCGGCATGCTCTGTACCTTTCAGGATCGCTCGGCGCTCCGTCAGGCCGAAGACAACCTGCGCGAAAGCGAAGCCCGTTACCGCAGCCTGTACGAAAGTGTACCGGTCGGCGTCCTGATGCAACTGGCCGATGGCCGATTGGCCGCCACCAACGAAGCGGCCAGTCGCATCCTGCGGCTGAGCCCGGACGAACTGCTGCAACGCAGCGGCAACGACGACAGCTGGCCGACGATCCACGAAGACGGCCGCCTGTTCGAACCGGAGGAATACCCCGTCAGCCGCAGCCTGGCCACCGGCGAGCCCTGCAACGATGTGGTGATGGGCCTGTGCTATCCGGAGGGAACAGTGTGGATCAGCATCAACACCCGGCCGCTGTTCTACGAAAGCTACGACAAACCCTACGCAGTATTGGCCAGCTTCACCGATATCAGCGAGTTGAAACATGAAAAGGATGCGCTGGCCAGCGAACGCAGGCGCCTGCAAAACGTCATCGAAGCCACCGGGGCCGGTGTCTGGGAATGGAACATCCGAACCGGCGAAACCATCTTCAACGAACGTTGGGCAGAAATGCTGGGTTACAGCCTGGCGGAACTGCAGCCGACCAGCCTGGAAACCTGGGCTGGTCTGATCCATCCGGACGACCTGAAGCATGCGCAAACCCTGATTGCCCAGCATCTGGCCGGCAACACGCCGCGTTACGAATGCGAGCTACGCATGCGGCACAAGGACGGCCATTGGGTCTGGATTCTCGACCGCGGACGCATCGTCGCGTGGACCGCCGATGGCCAACCCTTGTGGATGAGTGGCACCCACACCGATATCTCTCACGAAAAGCAATCCGAACAGGAACTGCGCGAAAACGAGAACCGCCTGCGCTACGAATCCCAGCGCTACCAGCTGTTGCTGCGCAGCGCCGGCGATGCCATCCACATCCTCGATGAGCATGGCATCCTGATCGAAGCCAGCGATTCGTTCTGCCAGGAGTTGGGTTACGAGCGTTCGGAACTCATCGGCAAACATGTCATGGCCTGGAACCCGGTCATGTCCGAGGTTCAGATTGCCGAGAAATTGGCCCAGCTTCCCAACGGCCGACATCGCCAGGTCTTTGAGAGCAAATACCGCCGGAAAGACGGTGTTGTCTTTGACGTCGAAATTGCTACCCATCACTTCGAACTGGACGGCCAACCGGTACTTTTCGCCTCTGCCCGCAACATCACAGCCCGCAAGGCCGCGGAAGCCCAAGCCGAGAAGGAAAGGCTTTTCCGCACGACCATCGTTGAAGCCATTCCAGGCATTTTCTTCGTCCTCGACAGCCAGGGCAGAATTCAGCATTGGAACAAGAAGCTTGAAGAATATTCCGGCTGCTCGGCGCAGGAGTTGCTGAATAAGAAGGCGCTGGATTTGTTCGATCCCAGCGAGCAAACGCTCATTGCCAACCGAATCCGGGACGCTTTGAACGCCGGCAAGTCAGGTACGGAAGCAGAATTGCTGAACCGGAACGGCGGACGTACGCCCTTCTACTTCACCAGTGCCCGCGTCGACCTTGATGGTCAACTGCTCCTGACCGGGATCGGTATCGATATCACTGAACGACGGCGAATCGATGCCCAATTGAAGGAAAATGCCTTCCTCCTGAAGGAAAGCCAGTCCATCGGCCAACTGGGTGGATGGCGTGCAGACCTGAGCAACAACACGCTGATGTGGACGGATGGCATCTATTCCATCCTCGAAGTCGATCCCGACGCCCCCCCAGATATTGAGGCGGGCCTGAAATTCTATTTACCGGAATATCGATCCGAGGTGATTCGCAACTTGCAGCACACCCAGGCCACAGGCGAACCGTTCACCGTTCAGGTCCAGGTAAAAGCAGCCGCCAGCGGCAAGATCAAGTGGACAGAACTGCGTGGGTTTCCGCATTTCGCCGCCGACGGACATATCGATTACCTGATGGGAACCTTGCAGGACATCACCGCCCGCAAGGAAGTCGAACTGGAACTGGAGCAGCATCGACGCAACCTCGAAGAACTGGTCGCCCTGCGAACCGGCAAGCTCGAAGCGGCCAACCGCCGGCTGCAACAGACCGATCACCGCCTGAACACCCTGTTCGCCATCAGCCAGCAGGCGAACCAGCTCGACGAGCAGTCGCTGTTGCGCCTCGGCATCGACGAGGCTGTCCACTTGAGCAACAGCAGCATCGGTTACGTCCATTTCATCAACGACGATCAGGAAACGATCGAAAAGATGACCTGGTCGACCGGCACGCTGATGCAATGTGGCGCCGCACAGCAGTCGCACTTCCCGATCAGCCGGGCCGGCTTGTGGGCGGACAGCGTGCGCCAGAAGAGACCGGTCATCCACAACGATTTCCAGGCAGAATCGCAGCGCCAGGGCTACCCGGTGGGGCACGCCCATCTGCTACGCCATATCGGCATCCCCATCCTGGAAAACGGCAAGGTGCGCATGCTGATTGGCGTCGGTAACAAGGCGAGCGATTACGACGACAACGATGTGCACGAGTTGCAGCTGATCGGCAACGACCTGTGGCGCATCTTCACGCGCCGCCGCGCCGAAATCGAACTGGCCGCAGCCAAGGAGGCCGCCGAAGCTGCCAACCGCGCCAAGAGCGCCTTCCTGGCCAACATGAGCCATGAGATCCGCACGCCGCTCGGCGCCATCAGCGGCCTCGCCCACCTGTTGCGTCGCACCGGCGTCAGCGACAAGCAGGGCGAACAGCTCGACAAGATCGACGCCGCCAGCCGCCACCTGCTGGAAATCATCAATTCCATCCTCGATCTTTCCAAAATCGAGGCCGGCAAATTCGAACTCGGCGACGACGCCGTTTCCATCGGCGGCATCTTCCACAACGTCGCCTCCATCCTGCATACGCATTTGCTCAACAAGAAGCTGAGCCTGCGTACCGAGCTCGCCGATTTCCCAGCCACGCTGCGCGGCGATGCCACCCGCCTGCAGCAGGCCTTGTTCAACTATGCCGGCAACGCCATGAAATTCACGGAGCACGGCAGCATCACGCTGCGCGCCAAGGCAGAGGGAGAGGACGAACACAGCCTGCTCGTGCGTTTCGAGGTCGAAGACACCGGTATCGGCATCAAGCCTGAAGTCCTCGAACGGCTGTTCTCGGATTTCGAACAAGCCGACAACTCGACCACCCGCCGCTACGGCGGCACCGGACTGGGGCTGGCTATCACGCGCAAGATTGCCGGCCTGATGGGCGGCGAAGCCGGGGTCAGCAGCAACTACGGCCAGGGCAGTACCTTCTGGTTTACGGCTCGGCTGCGCAAACAGGAAGGCAGCCAGGCCACCGAGCACGACAACGAGGAAGCCCAGGCCGAGAACGTCATTGCCCGGGATTACGCCGGCAGCCGCATACTGCTCGTCGAGGACGAACCGATCAACCAGGAAATTGCCCGCGCCCTGCTCGAAGCGATCGATCTGCGGGTCGATGTGGCCGACGACGGCCAGGCCGCCCTCGACATTCTGGAAAGCGAAGCCTACGACCTGATCCTGATGGACATGCAGATGCCGCGCATGGATGGCCTCGAAGCCGCCCGCCTCATCCGCGAGAACCCGGCTCTCGACGACACGCCCATCCTGGCCATGACTGCCAATGCCTTCGCCGAGGACAAGACGCGCTGCCTGGCAGCCGGGATGGACGACTTCATCGCCAAGCCGATCGACCCCGATTTGCTCTTCGGCGCCTTGCTTCGTTGGCTGAGCAGCCGCCACCGTCGCCCCATCGCCAGCTGAAAGGCCATTCACCAACAAGGGCTTTTCCGTAACAAAAGGGCAACATGCGGGAAATATGATCGGCTGTCGTCTTCTCGCTTCCGATCGCGGTGCCCACCCGCCCCCAACTCCCGCTCCAGGCCTGGCCAGGCCAACTTCATCGCTCGCTGCGACGCCACCTGCCCTACGGCATCGTCGCCTTGATGCTGGGCATGCTCGCCCTCGCCTGGTGGTACGGCCTGCAACGCCTCGATGCCGAACGCCAGCTGATCCTGCGCAACGCCCAGGCGCAGCAGCAGAACCTGGCCGCCATCGTCGCCGAAAACCTCGCCCAGATCATCGACCGCGGCCGCCTGATGGCCCTCGCTTCGGCCGAACTGCAAGACCGCAAGGGACTGGAGCTCAATTCGGCCATGTCGCTGGTCCGCACGGCCGACAAGGTCTATCTGCGCATCGCCCTGTACGACCGCCAGCTGCGCCCGCTCTTTGCCTCGACGCCGGGCCGGCTCAATGCGGAAAGTAGCGCCGCGCTGCGCACCCTGAGCGACAAACCGACGGACGCCGAGGTATTCCTGCTCCCCGACGGCAAGCACGGCGAGCAGTCCTGGCAGATTCCGCTCTACTTCCCGCTGGCCGACGAGGCGGGACGCAGCAACGGCGGACTGCTCGCCATTCTCGACCTTGGCTACTTCCTCGGCCTCTACCAGCACATCGAAATCGGGCGCAGCGGCTTGATTCACATCGTCAGCCGCGATGGTGACGAGCTGATCGAAGCCCGCCGCGAAGGCTTGGCCCTGAAGACCCAGAGCCGGCCGCCATCTGCCCTGCCGACCGGGGCCGAGAGTGCCGGGTCGTTGTCCGGCCGTCTGTTCGACGACGGCCTGGTCTATCTGGCGAGCTACCAGCCGCTGAAACGTTACCCCTTCACGGTGGCGGTCAGCCGCTCACAGGACGACATCCTCGGCGAGCATCAGGCCAACCGCAGCCGATTTTTTGCCATTTTGGGCCTGTGCACCGCAGCAATCGCCTTTGCCGCCTGGTGGATCGCCTTCAGCCTGCGCCAACAGACCCAATTGCTCGCGGCACTGGAACAGGCCGATGGCGAAAACCGGCAGCTGATCGTCCGCCTCGAAGAAGAAAAACGCCGCGCTTTCGAACTGGCCGCGCACGACCCGCTGACCGGCCTGCCCAACCGGCGCATGTTCCACGAACTGGTCAGCAGCCATCTGAATCACGCCAAGCGTAGCCGCCGGCACTATGCGCTGATGTACCTCGACCTCGACCGCTTCAAGTCAATCAACGACAGCCTCGGCCACCACGTCGGCGATCTGCTGCTGCAGGCGGTCGCCGAACGCCTGCGCCAGACCTTGCGCGAGTCGGATGTCATCGCCCGCCTGGGCGGCGACGAGTTCGCCGTCCTCCTGACCCGACTGGACACGCCGAACGACTGCAGTGCCGTGGCCGAAAAGCTGATCCAGAGCATCGTCGAACCGCTGCTGCTCGAAGGCCACACCCTACACACCAGCCCCAGTATCGGCATTGCCCTCTACCCGCGGGACGGGGCCGACATCGCCACGCTGTGCCGCCACGCCGATGCAGCCATGTATGAATCGAAGCAGGCGGGCCGCAGTCGCTTCAGCTATTACGACCCGTCGCTGAACCAGGGCGGCGACCGCAGCCGCCGGCTCGAACATGCCCTGCCCGACGCCATCGCCAACGGCGAACTGACCCTGCACTTCCAGCCGCGTGTCCGCCTGGAGGACTACCGCATCGTCGGGCTGGAAGCCTTGATCCGCTGGACCCACCCCGAGTTCGGCCTGATTTATCCGGGCGATTTCCTGACGCTGGCCGAGCGTAACGAATACCTGCCCAGGCTCGAATACTGGGTGATCGCCAGCTGTTGCCGGCAGATCGCCGACTGGCGTGCCGACGGCCTGCCAGTACCTCGCGTCGCCATCAACCTGTCGGGCCACCTCTTGCGCACCGGCGACCTGCCCCGGCAGCTGAGCGCCGCGCTCAGCCAGTACGGCCTGCACGCCGGCGACATCGAGATCGAAATCGCCGAGCGCACGTTGCTCGACCTGCCGGCCGAAGCGGCCACCAGCGCGCTGGGCGCCCTGGCCGGCCAAGGCTTCAGGCTGACACTGGACAATGCCGGGCATGGCATCTCCAACCTCAACCATGTCCGCACCCTGCCGTTGCACGCCATCAAGATCGCCCCAGCCCTCGTCGGCAACATCCGCAACAGCACCGACGACGGCGCCATCGTCGCCTCGATCATCACGCTGGCCCACAACATGAAACTGCGCGTCATCGCCCAGCATGTCGAAATGCTCGACCAGTTGGTCCATCTCAAGACCGCCGGCTGCGACGAAGCCCAGGGCTACCTGCTGAGCCGCCCGGTCGCCGCCGAAGACGCAAGCCGCCTGTTGCTGGAAACCACCCTCGCCCCGCTATGAAGAAACGACTCGCCTGCCTGCTGGCCCTCGTCTGGACACTGCTGTCGACCGCCCATGCCACCTGCGACGACCCCAAGCCGCTCCGCCTGTCCGTCATCCCGAAAAAAAGCCAGGAAACAGTCGCCCGCGAATATCGTCCACTGCTGTCGGCGCTGGAGAAATCGCTCGGTCGGCGGGTCGAACTGGTGCATTCCAATTCCTACACCACCTCCATCGAGGGCCTGGTCGAGCGCAGTATCGATATTGCCGAGCTGGGCCCGGCCGCCTACGCCATCGCCAAGAAGCGCGACCCGGCCATTACCCCCTTCGCCACACTGAGTCAGGCGCCCGGTCATTTCTCCGATGCGCCCAACAGCTATCGCGCCCTGCTCATCACCCGTGCCGGACAAGGTCTGGACAAGCTGGAAAACCTGCGCGGCAAGACGCTCAACCTGATCGACCCGGCCAGTACCTCGGGTGCGCTGATTCCGCGCCAGGCCATTGCCACGCTGACCGGCAGCAGCCTGGAAGGCTATTTCCAGCGCATCAGCTATGCCGGCTCGCACGACCGGGCCATCCAGTCCGTCCAGCGCGGCATCGTCGATGCTGCCTTCGTCTCCAGCCGCCGCGTCGACGAAGCGATCCGCACCGGCACGCTGAACCCGGACGAACTGAAAATCGTCTGGCGCTCCGAACCGATCGCCTACGATCCCTTCGTCTATCGCAGCAACCTGTGCAACCCGCTGGTGGAACGCATCCGCCGCACCTTCTTCAACGACACGCCTGCCCTGCAGGCCATGTTCAAGGATTTGAAAGCGCACGGTTTCACGGCGGTTACCGACGACAACTACCGCGACGTACGCGCCCTCCACGACAGCATACAGTGATCTCTGCAGGCGGTTTCACACGCCTGCAATCTCGGCCATCGATCATCCATGGCCAACGATACCCTGGAGAGAGACCATGCGCGCCGAATCCTTCGAAATCGCCCACGCTCCCGAAGACATGCGTTCGCTACAGCAGTTGATCGGCCGCCTGGCAGCCAAGTGCGGAGTCAATCTGGAAGAGCGGCAAGCCGTGCGTCGCCTGCTCGATCTTTCCGGCCCGATTGCTTCACCCGCCATGGCCAGCGAACTGCGCTCGCTGCTGATCCTGCGCTATCGCCTGGAAGCGGCGTGCAGCGAGGACCTCGGCTGCGAGGGCATGAACGGTCTGTGGCAGCAGCTCGACGACGCACTGCGCCGACACCGCGAAAGCCGGTTGTCCTGACTCAATCGAGGAACTGCGGCGCCCGCTTCTCGCGGCTGGCCGTCATCGCTTCCTTCAGGTCGGCCGACAACAGCATCGCCGCATTCCACGTCGCCACGTAATTCAGCCCATCGGCCACGCTGTGGTCGCGGCTGTAATTGAGGATTTCCTTCGAGCCACGCACCGACAAGGGCGATTTGGCGGCGATCTGCGCGGCAATCTGCAAGACGCCGGTGCGCAGGCTTTCGGCCTCCGGCCACACGGCATTGACCAACCCGCAGGCCTTGGCTTCGTCGGCGCCGAGATTGCGCCCGGTATAGGCCAGCTCGCGCGCCAAGCCCTCCGCGATCAGCTTCGGCAGACGCTGCAGCACACCGACGTCGGCCACCATGCCGATATCGATTTCGCGCACGGCAAATTGCGCATCGCTACTGGCGTAGCGCATGTCGCAACAAACCGCGAGGTCCAGCCCGCCGCCCAGGCAGGCGCCCTGAATGGCGGCCAGCACCGGCTTGCGGCAACGCTCCACCGCCGTCAGGCAATCCTGCAGATCGAGGATCAAGCGGCGCAGCGCCTCGCGGCCGCGGGCTTCGTCGGCATGGGCGACACGCGCCATGACGCCGCCGAGCATGGCCAGATCGATCCCCGAACAGAAATGCTTGCCGGCACCGGACAAGACGATGGCACGGACGCCCGCTTCGCCATCGGCCCAATCGAAGGCCTGGCGGATTTCCTGCCACATGGCGTCGTTCAGGGAATTCGATTTGTCCGGACGATTGAGGCGCACTTCGAGCACTTGGTCGTGCATCAGCAGTTCGAGGGTGGTCAGGGTTGGCAGATTCATGGCAATTCCCGTTTCGGATGTAAAAATGCCGGCAGGTTCGCACCCGCCGGCAATCGCGCTTAAACGCTAGCGTTCAGCTCAGAACAGCTCTTCGCCGCTCAGGCCGGCAATCGCCGCGTCGCCAGCCTTGACCGTCTCGGCGTAGGCGATGGCCTGCGGCAGGATCTGGTCGGCGTAGAAGCGGGCGCTGGCCAGCTTGGCACGGTAGAAGGCCTGGTCGCCCTCGCCCTTGGCCAGGTAACCGGCAGCAGCCAGGGCCGCCTTGCCCATCATCCAGCCGCCGCAGACGGTCACAGCCAGGTGCAGGTAAGGCACGGCGGCGGTCAGCACACCAGACAGACCGGTCTTGGCGTTAGCGGCCAACCATTCGGTGGCATCGGTCCACATCTTGAGGCCGGCACCGAGGCGCTGGCCGATGGCCTGCAATTCGGGATTGCCGGAAGCGCCGAGGGCCTTGGCCGTGGCGTAGACCTCGCCGAAGACGACCTTGGCGGTGGCGCCCTGGTCGCGCATCAGCTTGCGGAACAGCAGGTCGTTGGCCTGGATGCCGGTGGTGCCTTCGTAGATGGTGGTGATGCGCGAATCGCGCCAGTGCTGGGCCGCACCGGTTTCCTCGATGAAGCCCATGCCGCCGTGGATCTGCACGCCGAGCGAGGTCACTTCGATACCCATTTCGGTACCGCCACCCTTGACGATGGGGATCATGAACTCGGCCAGGTAGAGCTTGGTTTTTGCCGTTTCCGGGTCGTGCACCGCAGCATGGGCGCGGTCGAGCAGACCGGAGGTGTAATAGGCCATGGCACGGCAGGCTTCGACGCGCGACTTCATCAACATCAGCATGCGGCGGATATCCGGGTGCTTGTCGATGGTCACCAGCGCCTCGCCGGTCAGCGCATCGCGGCCCTGCTTGCGGTCGCGGGCATAGCCGAGGGCCTGCTGGTAGGCACGTTCGCCAAGGGCGATGCCCTGGAGGCCAACGCCCAAGCGGGCTTCGTTCATCATGATGAACATGTATTCGAGGCCGCGATTGGCTTCGCCGAGCAGGTAACCGACGGCGCCGCCGTTGTCGCCATAGGCCATGACGCAGGTCGGGCTGGCGTGGATGCCGAGCTTGTGTTCGATGGAGACGCAGTAGGCGTCGTTACGGGCGCCGAGCGAACCATCGGCATTGACCAGGAACTTCGGCACCAGGAACATCGAGATGCCCTTCACGCCAGCCGGCGCATCCGGCAGGCGGGCCAGCACGAGATGCACGATGTTGTCGGTCATGTCGTGATCGCCGTAGGTGATGAAGATCTTCTGGCCGAAGACCTTGTAGGTGCCGTCGGCCTGCGGTTCGGCGCGCGAGCGGATGAGCGCCAGGTCGGAACCGGCGTGCGGCTCGGTCAGGTTCATCGTGCCGGTCCATTCGCCGGTGATCATCTTTTCCAGATAGACGGCCTTCAGCTCGTCGCTGGCGCAGGTCAGCAGCGCTTCGACAGCGCCGGTGGTGAGCAAGGGGCCGAGCGAGAAGGACAGGTTGGCCGAGCAGACCATTTCCTTGACGGCGATGCCCAGTGCGTCGGGCAAGCCCTGGCCGCCGAATTCGGCCGGCGAGGTGATGCCGTTCCAGCCGGCTTCGCAAAACTGGGCGTAGGCTTCCTTCCAGCCGGCCGGCGTGGTCACGCCGTTCGGGGTCAGCTTGCAGCCCTCCTTGTCGCCGACACGGTTCAGCGGGGCGAGCACTTCGCCGGTGAACTTGGCGGCCTCGTCGAGCACGGCGTCGACCAGGTCGGGCGTCGCTTCCTCGAAACCGGGCAGCTGGCTGATTTCATTGAGGCCGGCGATTTCGTCCAAAACGAAACGCATGTCCTTCACGGGGGCGCGATAGTCGCTCATCTTGTCTGTCTCCTTGGTCTTGTCAGAATGGATTGCTGCACAACGCGGCCTTGGCCGCCTGGTATTCCTGCTTCATGCGGGCGATCACCTCGCCGGCCGGACGCACTTCGTCGATGGTGCCAACGCCCTGCCCGGCACCCCAGATGTCCTTCCAGGCCTTGGCGCCGGCGGCGGCGCCGAAATTCATCGAGGTCTTGTCCTTGTCCGGCAGGTTGTCCGGATCGAGGCCCGAGGCGACGATGCTCTTCTTCAGGTAATTGCCATGCACGCCGGTGAAGTAAGGCGTGTACACCACGTCCTTGGCCGCCGAATCGAGGATCGCCTGCTTGTAGGCCTCGACCGCGTTAGCCTCGGTAGTGGCGATGAAGCGCGTGCCGATGTAGGCGAAATCGGCTCCCATGGCCTGCGCGGCGAGAATGGCATTGCCGTTGGTGATGGAACCAGACAGCGCGATCGGGCCGTCGTAGAACTTGCGGATCTCGCCGACCAGGGCGAACGGGCTCAAGGTGCCGGCATGGCCGCCAGCCCCGGCACAAACCAGGATCAGGCCGTCGACGCCGGCTTCCAGCGCCTTCTCGGCGTGGCGCACGCTGATCACGTCATGGAAGACCTTGCCGCCGTAGGCATGCACGGGCGGCACGATCTGGGTCGGCGCCGACAGACTGGTGATGATCAGCGGCACCTCGTGCTTCACGCACAGGGCCATGTCGTGTTCCAAGCGCGTATTCGACGGATGGATGATCTGATTGACGGCGAACGGCGCGGCTTTCGGGTCGGCGGCCAGTTCGCGCTTGATGCGGGTCAGCCAGTCGTCGAGCAGCGATTCCGGACGGGCGTTGAGCGCCGGGAAGGAGCCGATGACGCCGCTCTTGCACTGAGCGATGACCAGATCGGGGTTGGAAACGATGAACATCGGCGCGCAGATGACCGGCAGCGCGAGGTTCTGGTTCAGGGAAGCCGGAATGGGCATTTATGCTCCTTCTTTCAAGGCGCGACGCAGGATCTTGCCAACGTTGGTACGCGGCAGGTCGTCACGGAATTCGACATGTTTCGGAACCTTGTAACCGGTCAGCACGGTGCGGCAGTGCTGGATCAGCATCATCTCGTTCAGCGCCGGGTCCTTGCGCACGACAAAAATCTTCACCGCTTCGCCGGAATGCTCGTCCGGGACGCCGATCGCTGCGACGTCGATGACGCCCGGATGCATGGCAACGGCCTCCTCGACTTCGTTCGGATAAACGTTGAAGCCGGAAACCAGGATCATGTCTTTCTTGCGATCGACCAAGAAAATGAAGCCCTGCTTGTCCATGTAGCCCATGTCGCCGGTACGCAGGAAACCATCCGGGTAGAAGACGAAGGAGGTTTCCTCCGGCCGCTGCCAGTAGCCCTTCATGACCTGCGGCCCACGGATGCAGATTTCGCCGACCTGGGTGAGCGGCACTTCGGCACCGTTGTCGTCGCGGATCGACACTTCAGTCGAGGAAATCGGCAAGCCAATGGCGCCGTTGAACTCGTGCATATCGAGCGGATTGATCGTCGCCGCCGGCGAGGTTTCGGTCAGGCCGTAAGCCTGCAGCAGCGGCGTGCCGGTCACCTTCAGCCAGCGCTCCGCCACCGGCGCCTGCACGGCCATGCCGCCGCCCAGGGTGACGTTCATGGTCGAGAAATCGAGCTTGGCGAAATCCGGATGGTTGAGCAGCGCGTTGAACAGCGTATTGACGCCGGTCATCACGGTGACCGGGTACTTGCCCCACTCCTTGATGAAGCCGGGAATGTCGCGCGGATTGGCGATCAGCAGGTTGCGCGCGCCGATCATCAGGAAGGTCAGGCAGTTCGCCGTCAGCGCGAAGATGTGATACAGCGGCAGCGCCGTGATGATGAACTCCTGCCCTTCATGCACCACCGGGTGGATCCAGTTGTAGGCCTGGGTCACGTTGGAGGCGATGTTGGCATGGGTCAGCATGGCCCCCTTGGAAACGCCGGTCGTACCGCCGGTGTATTGCAGGAAGGCGATATCCGACTGTTCCAGCGGCACGCGCGTCCAGCCGTGGCTCCGGCCGGTGGCCAGGGCCGAGTTGAAGCCGATGGCGCCGGGAATGTTCCAGGCCGGCACCAGCTTCTTGACCTTGCGCACGACGAAATTGACCAGCATGCCTTTCAGCGCGCCGAGCATCTCGCCCATCGGCGTCACCACCACATGCTTGAGCGGCGTGCGGGCGATGACCTGCTCCAGGGTGTGGGCGAAATTCTCGACGATGACGATGGCCACCGCGCCGGAATCCTTCAGCTGGTGTTCCAGTTCGCGCGGCGTGTAAAGCGGGTTGCAATTGACCACCACGCAACCGGCACGCAGGGTGCCGAACAGCGCTACCGGATATTGCAGCAGGTTGGGCATCATCAGCGCGACGCGGTCGCCCTTCTTCAGCCCCTTGGCCTGCAGCCAGCCGGCGAAGGCCTGGCTCTCCTCATCCAATTGGCGGTAGGTCATCTCCTTGCCCATGCTGATGTAGGCCACCTTGTCCGCGAACTTGCGGCAGGCATCCTCGAACAGCGCGACGAGCGAGGGAATGTGGTCGATGTCGATCTCGGCCGGGATGCCCTGCGGATAGCTTTTTAGCCAGATTTTTTCCATGATCGTCTCCTCTTCCCCTTTTTTGCTCAGCTACCGAGCAGGGATTTTTTCAGTGCGGCATCCGCCGGTTTGTCGCCCAGCCAGACCTTGAGCAGCGCCTTGGCCAGGGCCGGTGCCGCCACCTTGCCGCGGCTCTCTCCATTCAGGCTGACGGCAACGCCCTCGGCCAGAAAATCTATGGCAATGGTATCGCCCTCGCGGGCCTTGCCGATACCCTTCATGATGCTGGCCAGTTGGTCGGAGGCAGCCTTGATGCCGGCCAGTTCCTCGGGCGTGTGGTTGGCTTTCAGGCCGTCGTCGAGCGCCGAATGCAGCGACTCGGCATCGACGTCGCGCAACATGCGCAACGCCATGCGACGCGGCCCCGTGCTGTCGTAGATGGCCGCCGGCGCCGTGCTTTTCTGGCCGACGTAGAGTGCGCCGACATAGACCTTGATGAACAGCTTGGAACGCACGCCGGCACCGTTCAGCACCAGTTCGCTGCCACCCACGCGGATCTTGTCGTCGAGCTTGACGCCGGCCACCTCGGCCGCATGCAGCCCGGGTGCGGCGACCAGCGTGGCGATCAGCGCCGCCTGGCGCACCGTATTGGAAGTAATCATCAGTTGTCTCCTCCACCGTTCTTGGTTCGGTAGTAGTTTTTGTCGGCGATATACACCGTCCGTTCGACCACGGTATGCACCGTGCCGTGCTTGTCTTTCAGTTCGACCGTATAAGTCCGGTCCAATTCATGGTTTTCATCGAGCAAGCGGCGGATTTCCTCCACCTCCGCATCGTCCAGCACGAAATCGGCATACAGCGTCGTGTAACCCGGCTTGCGGTAACGGATGCTGGCCGCCTTGTCCCAGACGATGACACCGTTGCCCAGCGCTGCCATCAGCATCATCGGGTGCGCCCCGTCGGTGATGGCGAACAGCGAGCCACCGTAGAGCGAGCCGACGATATTGCGTGTCTTCCAGTTGAGCGGCAGGCGGACGCGGATGTGGCGCAGGTCACGCGCCACATGGACAACCCGCCCACCGGTGCCACGGAAGGCCGGATGCAGGTTGAAACCCAAACGCACCATGCGGGCACGCCAGGCCGGCGAGAGTTTGGCCAACCAGGCGGGCTTCATGGGCGACTGCTGCGGTGCACAGGCATTTTTGGGCAAAAACCGGCCATCGTTTCAACGCAGCCCAGACAGGCAGTGCTCAAACAACGATGGCCGAATCGCATCAGACGCGCTCGAAGATGCCGGCGGCACCCATACCGGTACCGATACACATGGTCACCATGCCGTACTTGCCGCCGGTGCGCTGCAGGCCATGCACCACGGTGGCGGTACGGATGGCGCCGGTGGCGCCGAGCGGGTGGCCGAGAGCGATGGCACCGCCGAGCGGGTTCACCTTGCTCGGATCGATGTTGAGCTCACGCATCACCGCCAGCGACTGGGCGGCAAAGGCTTCGTTCAGTTCGATCCAGTCCAGGTCGTTCTGGCTGATGCCGACCTGGGCCAGCACCTTTGGAATGGCGGCGATCGGGCCGATACCCATGATCTCCGGCGCCACGCCACCGACGGCATAGCCGGCGAAGCGAGCCAACGGGGTCAGGTTGTGCTCCTTCAGCACCTTTTCGGAAACCAGCATCACGGCACCGGCACCGTCGGACATTTGCGACGAGTTACCGGCGGTGACCGAACCGCGCGCATGGAACACCGGCTTCAGCTTGCCCAAGCGCTCCAGGGAAGCGTCGGCACGCGGGCCTTCGTCGTTCTCGGCCAGGCTCTCGCGCAGCTTGATTTCGCCGCTCTTCAGATCAGGCAGGCTTTCGCGGATGGCGTACGGCGTGATCTCGGCTTTGAAGTGGCCGGCAGCGATGGCGGCGCAGGCCTTCTGGTTGGAGGCCAGGGCGAAGGCATCCTGCTCGTCGCGGCTGATCTGCCACTGGTTGGCCACCTTCTCGGCGGTCAGGCCCATGCCGTAGGCGATGGCGACATGCTCGTCGGTGAAGATGGCCGGGTTCATCGCCATCTTGTTACCCATCATCTGCGGCATGATGGTCATCGACTCGGTACCGGCGGCGATCATCACATCGGCCAGGCCGAGGCGGATCTGGTTGGCGGCATCGGCCACTGCCTGCACCCCGGAGGAGCAGAAGCGGTTGATCGTCAGGCCCGGCACGGTCTGCGGCAGACCTGCCAGCAGCAGGCCGATGCGTGCCACATTCATGCCCTGCTCGGCTTCCGGCATGGCGCAGCCGACGATGACGTCGCCGATACGCGCCGGGTCGATACCCGGCACCTGGGCGACCACCGACTTGATGGCGTGCGCCAGCATGTCATCCGGCCGCACGTGCTTGAACATGCCGTTCTTCTTGGCCACCGGCAGACGGGTCGCGGCGACGATGTAGGCGTCTTGAATCTGTTTGCTCATTTGTCTATGTCTCCTGACCCGATCAATTACGGAGGGGTTTTCCAGTTTCCAGCATGTGCTTGATGCGGGCCTGCGTCAGCGGGTTCTTCAGCAACTGGACGAACAGGCGGCGCTCGACAGTCAGCAGCCACTCTTCGTCCACCAGGCTGCCGCCCTCGACTTCACCACCGCACAGGGCGGTAGCCGCCGACTTGGCGACCAGATAATCGTGGGCCGAAATCATGCCGCCTCCCTTCATGTTGACCAGCATCATCTCGAAGGTGGCGATACCGGTCTTGCCGGCCACCGGAATGCCACGGGCCATTTGCGGCGGGGCGTAGCCGACGTCGGCCATGGCACGAGCTTCCTTGATGGCAACCCAGAGCAGTTCGTTGGCGTTGAACAGGATGGTGTCGGACGGCTTGGCGAAACCGAAGTCGATGACTTCCTGCGCGCTCTTCGCCACCTTGGCCATGGCGATGGTGGTGAACACCGGCTGCAGGAAGTTGAACAGTTCGTTCGGCGTCGCCGACTGGGCGGCCCACTCGGCAGCCCGCACGGCGAACTCCTTGCAACCGCCACCGGCCGGAATCAGGCCGACACCGGCTTCAACCAGACCAACATAGCTTTCCAAGGCCATCACGCGCTTGCCGGCGTGCATGACGAATTCGCAACCACCGCCCAAGGCCATGCCCTGCACCGCGGCAACCACCGGCACCTGCGCATACTTCAGGGTCTGAGAGGCGCGCTGGAATTTCTCGACGGTCTTTTCCAGCACATCGAACTGACCAGCCGCACAGGCTTCGCCCACTTGCTGCAGGTTGGCACCGACGGCGAACGGTGCCTCATGCCAGACCACCACGCCATCCAGCGTGCCTTCGGCCTGACGCACGGCGGTGATCACACCGTCCAGCACCTCGTCGCCGATGGTGTGCATCTTGGACTTGAAGGAAATGATGCCGATGCCGCTGTCCACCGCAGGCAGACGCCACAGGCGCACGCCGTCGTTCTCGTACAGCGTCTCGCCCGACTTCTCCGGGCTGACGGCGGCTTCGCCCAGCACACGCTCGGGGAAGAGCTGACGCTGATAGACCGGCAGGGTTGAACGCGGTACGTAGGCATTCTTGCTGGCCGAGTAAGAACCTTCGGCAGCATGCACGCCGGTACGGCCGGCTTCCAGCGCCCAGGCCGGCAGCGGCACATTGGCCATGGTCTTGCCGGCGGCGATGTCAGAAGCCACCGCTTGGGCGATATCGGCCCAGCCGGCGGCCTGCCAGGTTTCGAACGGACCCTGCGCCCAGCCGAAACCCCAGCGCATGGCGAGGTCGAGATCGCGGGCGTTGTCGGCCACGTTTTCGAGCTGCGTAGCGCAATAGTGGAAGACGTCACGGAAGATCGCCCACAGGAACTGCGCCTGCGGATGAGCCGAAGCGCGCAACGCGGCGAACTTCTCGGCCGGGTTCTTGATCTTCAGGATGACAGCGACTTCCTCGGCGATTTCGCCAGCCGACTTGCGGTAGTCCTGCGCGGCCAGGTCGAGCACCTGGATTTCCTTGCCCTGCTTGCGGAAGATGCCGCAACGGGTCTTCTGGCCCAGCGCGCCCTTCTCGATCAGCAGCTTCAGCCAGGCCGGTACGGTGAAGTGGCTGTGCCACGGATCGCTCGGCAGCGTGTCCTGCATGGTCTTGACGACGTGCGCCAAGGTATCGAGGCCGACCACGTCGGCGGTGCGATAGGTGGCGCTCTTGGGGCGGCCGATCTTCGGCCCGGTCAGCGCATCGACTTCGTCGAAACCAAGGCCGAAGGCCTGGGTGTGGTGCATGACGGCGAGAATGGAGAAGACGCCAATCCGATTGGCAACAAAATTCGGGGTATCCAGCGCACGAATGACGCCCTTGCCCAGACGCGAGGTCAGCCAGGTTTCCAGCGCATCCAGCGTGCCGCCATCAGTGCCCTGGGTAGCGATGATTTCGACCAGATGCATGTAACGCGGCGGGTTGAAGAAGTGGATGCCGCAGAAGCGCGGACGCACAGCCTCCGGCAAGCCCTGGGCCAGCGCATTCATCGACAGGCCCGAGGTGTTCGAGGCGACGATGGCGTTCGGCGCGATGTGCGGCGCGATCTTGGCGTAGAGGTCATTCTTCCAGTCCATGCGCTCGGCGATGGCCTCGATGATGAGGTCGCATTCGGCCAGCTGCGACAGATGGTCGTCGTAGTTGGCGGCGTCGATGAACTTCAGTTTGGACTTGCTCGACAGCGGAGCCGGGTCCAGTTTCTTCAGGCCGTCGAGGGCCTTCTTGACGATACCGTTCTTGTCACCTTCCTTGGCCGGCAGGTCGAACAAAACGACCGGTACGTCGGCGTTGGCGAGGTGCGCGGCAATCTGCGCCCCCATCACACCGGCGCCCAGCACGGCAGCCTTTTTTACGATCAGCTTGTTCAAGCGTGTCTCCTTTGGTCTCTGAGTGCTGCTTCGTTAAATAAAACGAACGTTTGAATTATAGATAAGACGTTCGACCGGTCAACAACTTTTTGCCAAGATTTTTCGAGCACCTATCGAATATTTCGTTCCATACCCTGGCGTACGTTCTCTAGCGCAGATCGCACGCCAAACGGGCAAAAAATCGAAAGCGATATGTCGTCGGGCTACAGATGCATAAAAAAATCCCCGGACTGCCCCGGGGATAAAGTTCACGCAAGGAGTTTCTCCTTGTTAGAAGGAGTAGTTCAGTTGCAACGAGAAGTAATCGACGGACGTTTTGAACGTGCCGCGAACAGTCTGCCGGAGTTGCGTTTCATTTGTATCGCTATAGACGTTACGTGCCGTTTTCGCATCCTTCACGAAAATATGGGCATAACCGAAGTCGACCGAAGCCTTCGGTGTGATATTCCATTTGGCGCCAAGCGCCAACCAGATACGATCCTGATCCGGCACGGTCATCGTACGCGATGCCTCATTGGGAACAGCCCCTTTGTCGAAGGCGGTACCCATGCGCAACATCCATTGATCGCTCACCTTGTAGGTGGTACCCAAACCCACGCGATAGGTATCTTTGAAGTTGTAGCGCAACGGTGCGACGGCGCGAGCCCCCGAGGAGGTAACCGGTTCCAGTTTTTGCAGGCTGCTCCAACCCGTCCAGGTATAGTCAGCCAACACGGCCCAACTAGGAGTCAGTTGGTGATGAAGGCCGAGCGAGGCCGTATCCGGCGTTTCCAGATCTGCTGAAATCTCGCGATCAACCCCCAAGGTGGGGACCTTCTGGCGCCCCTCAAGTTCAAACTTCATTTTGGAGCGATAACTCAGGCCAACACGCGTGTCTTTCGTGATTTGGTACATCAAACCCAGGTTATAGCCCCAAGCGGTATCGTCCCCCTTCAGTTGGCCCATACCATCGGGGTTAAGTCCATTCGGCACTGCCTGCTTGAACTCGACATCGGCCTTGGCGAAATTGATGCCAAAAGCCAGCGACAACGCATCATTCACCTTATAGGCAACCGACGGGTTGAAATTGATGATTTGGATACTGGTTTTCAGACCGGAATAGCGGCCGGCAAAATTCTTGTCGTACTCGGTTTGATCTGCGAACGTCGGGTTAATCGCCAGACCAAGACGCCAATCCGGGTTCAAAGCATATGAGTAATACAAGGCCGGCACCACATGCGTGCCACCACCATTGCCGCCATCGCCACCGACCGGGTAGACGTTGGCATATTTATTCGTTCCCTCGTCTGTGAACTTCGTGCTGCGATCTAAGACCGTTGCAGCAAAACTGAAGCTGTGCCCCTCTGGGAGATAAGTCATCCCGGCCGGGTTGTAGTAGAGCGTACTCGTATCCTCGGCAACAGCAGAAGCGCCGGCGTTTGCCATACCAACACCACTAGCGCTTTGCCCCGTCAACTGGAAGGCTGCAGCGAAAGCCCCGCCAGAAAAAGTCACTGCGATCAGCGCCGGAATCAAGCGCATGGTGATTCTCTTTTGCATCGATTTGTCTCCTGTTTTGTTTATGTTGGGGATTTATTCCCGTTACTACTGCCACCACGATTAAATCTCAAACACGCGTTTGAAATTCCGTTTAATCGAACAATCGTTTAATCAACTGTTGGATTAATACAACATTGTTAAACCGATTTACGATAATTCAATGGACCACCGGTAAACGGTGCGAAACCGGTGCCGAAAATCACCCCGGCATCGGCCAGCTCAGCATCGGCAACGATGCCCTCGGCAACCAGTCGCTCAGCTCGCTCGATCAAGGGTGTAGCCAGGCGAGTCGCCAGTCCGGCCGGCGCATTGCCGGCTTGCCCCTTGGTCGGTTTGCCAGCATTCCAGGCATAGAAGCCCTGTCCGCTCTTCTTGCCGAGCTGGTTTTGCTCCACCCGTTTGAGCAGGCATTTCGGCGCCTGAGCGCCGCCAGCCAGTTGCTGCCCGGCAGCCATGGCAATATCAAGACCGACGGTATCGACCAGTTCGATCGGCCCCATCGGCATGCCGAACGCGAGCATGGCTTCATCCACAGTTTCCGGCGAAATGCCCTCGTCCACCGCACGCATCGCTTCCAGCATGTAGGGAGCGAGCACGGCATTGACCAGGAAGCCCGGCGCGCTCTTCACCGGCAGCGGCAACTTGTCGATCTGGCGCACGAAGGCGCAGGCGGATTGCACAGCCACCGGATCGGCGCCCTCGGCTTCGACCACTTCGACCAGCGGCATCATCGACACCGGGTTGAAGAAGTGGATGCCAACCAGACGTTCCGGACGTTGCAGCACGGTGCGCAGGTCTTCCAGCTTCAGGCTGGAGGTGTTGGTGGCCAGCACGGCTTCCGGCTTCATGCGCGGCTCGAGCGACTTGAACAGCGCGTGCTTGGCTTCGACATTCTCGAAAATGGCTTCGATGACGACGTCGGCATGCGGTACACCATCACCGTTCACATCGGGAATCAGGCGATCGAAGGCAGCGCGCGCCTTGAGCGGATCGCGCAGCTTCTTGGTGAACAGCTTGTGGGCACGTTGCAGGGCCGGCCCCATGCGCTCCAGGCTCTGGTCCTGCAACGTCACCGTCATGCCGCGCAGGGCGCACCAGGCGGCAATGTCGCCACCCATCACACCGGCGCCGATGACATGCACGCGCTTGGCCTTGAAGTCGGACGCCTTGCCGAAACTCTTCAGACGCTCCTGCAGGAAGAAGACGCGCACCAGATTGCGCGCGGTCGGCGAGGAAATGATGCGATTGACCACTTCCGGCGCGGCCAGGGCATTGCCATTGTGCTTGGCCCAGATATCGATGATGGCGTACGGCGCCGGATAATGCTCCGGCCGTGCCTTCTTCGCCACTTGCTTGCGCGCGCCATTGGCCACGACGCTTTTCAGCGGGCCGTTCATCAGCCGTTGCATCAGCGGCAGCGGGCGACGCGGCTGGCCGGACAGCAGCAATTGGCGGGCGGCCGGCTCCATGACGCGCGGCGGCACGCAGTCATCGGCCAGGCCCATTTTCTTGGCGCGCTTGGCATCGATCGATTTGCCGGTCAGCATCATATCCATGGCTGCCGCTGGGCCAACGCGCTCGGGCAAGCGCAGCATGCCGCCCCAGCCTGGGAAGATGCCGAGCATCACTTCCGGCAGCGCCATCTTGGTGCCCGGCTCGTCGACTGCCAGCAGATAGCGGCAAGCCAGCGCCAGTTCCAGGCCACCACCCAGGCAGTGGCCGCGCACCAAGGCCAGCGTCGGGTATTTGACCTCGGCCAGGCGGTTGAACAGTTTCCAGCCGCGCGACACGAGGGCCACGCTCTTTTCCGGCGTATCGAGCTGGGTGAATTCCTCGATATCGGCACCGGCAATGAAACCGGCGTCCTTACCCGAACGGAAGATCAGGCCTTTGGGGGCTTGCTGATCGAAAGCATCGAGGATTTGCGACAGTTCGGCCATGACGGCAGCGGACAGCGAGTTGGCGGATTCGCCCGCCTTGTCCAGCGTGGCGATGGCGATTCCGTCGGCTTCGAGCTCGACGCGCCAGTGTGTCAGATTCAGATTCATCGTTATTGTCCTCAGTGAGCGCGGTGGCGGCTGGACGCGAAGGCCAGCGACAGGGCGCCGGGCCCGACATTGACGGCCGCCGTCTTGCTCATCGGCGACACCAGGATTTGTACGCCGTTGTCCTCGGCGGTCTTGACCAGCTTGGCGTAGCCCGGCAGTTTTTCGACCTTTTCCGGCAGTCCACCGTAGCTGATGCAGATGCTCGGCGCATCGAGGCCGTCCTGCACGCGATGCACGGCCTTGTCGAACAATTGCTCGACCCCGGCTTCGAACCCGCGCACCTTGTCGACCGTAGTCGTCACATCGCGGTGGCAGTGCAGGATGGGCTTCACATCCAGCCACGAACCGAGCGTGTAGGAGCTCCAGCTCAGGCTGGTATCGCCCTTCTTCGAGGCCCGCTTGTAGATGTGGAAGAGGTCGGCCGGCACCAGGTAGGTGTGGGTGTGGTCGATCAGGTGCTTCAGGCGGGCGCCGATTTCACTCGGCGTGCCGCCCAGGCGGATCAGACGCACGGCTTCGGCCACCGGCACGGCCTGCCCGGTGAACAGGTTGCGCGTGGAGAGCACGGCCATGCCGAAACGCTCGGGTACGCCGGCTTCACGCCGGATTGCCTTGTACTTGGTCAAAATGGCGCGCGATGCCTGCATCGCGTGATCGAAGATCGGACTGCGCGTGCTGGTGATGGTCAGGCAGAACACATAGTCATAATCCAGGACGAGACGGTCCAGGAAGAGGCGCTCGATCTGCTCGACCGAATAGGGGAAGGATTCGGCGTAATCCTCGCTCTTGGCATCCAGATGCTTGGCGTAAAAGGCCTGGGTTTCCTCGGGGTGGCGGCGATCCTCGACCAGGGTTCGGCCGAGGCGCAGCGTGATCGGCATGATCAGGACCCCATGCTGATCGAGGAAATCGCGCGGCAGATCGCACGCCGAATCGACGACGATACCGATGCGCATGTCAGTTCACCGCCTCGACCAGCATGGCGCCGCCCAGGCCGCCGCCGATACAGATGGTAGCCATGCCGCGCTTGGCCTTGTTGCGGCGCAGTACATGCAGCAGGTGCAGTACGATGCGCGCACCCGAAGCGCCGACCGGGTGACCGATGGAAACCGCACCGCCATCGACGTTCAGACGATTCTCGTCGATGCTGCCGAAGGCCCCCATCAGGCCGAGCTGCTCGCGGCAGTAGGTCTCGTCTTCCCAGGCTTTCTGGCAACCCAGCACCTGCGCGGCGAATGCTTCGTTCAGTTCCCAGTAATCGATGTCGGCGAGGCTCAGGCCGTGGCGTTGAAGGATGGGCGTCGAGGCATGCACCGGGCCCAAGCCCATCTGCTCCGGCTCCAGGCCGGACCACTGGCTGTCGACGATCTTGCCGATCGGCTTCAGGCCCCACTTGGCCACCGCCTCTTCCGAAGCGAGCAGCACCCAGGCTGCGCCGTCGGTGATCTGCGAGCTATTGGCCGCCGTGATGTTGCCGTATTTCTTGTCGAAGAAAGGTTTCAGCTTGGCCATGCCGGCCATGCTGGCATCAGCGCGCACGCCGTCGTCCTCGGCGTAGACCTTGCCATTGCCATCGACCAGCGGGACGATCTCGCAGAGATGCCCCGCCTGCCGGCTGGCCAGCGCGCGCTGGTGGCTGCGCACGGCAAATTCATCCATCTGCTTGCGGTCGATGCCGAATTTCCAGGCCAGATTCTCGGCCGTCTGACCCATCAGCAGGCCAACCACCGGGTCGGTCAGGCCCTTCATCAGGCCGATCACCGGCGTCAGCAGCATGGCGGGACGCAGCTTCATGAAGTGCTGTATCTTCTGGCCGGCCGTGCGCAGACTCATCATGCCGGCGAACCAGCGCACCATCGCATCCGAATATAGCAGCGGTGCGCGCGACAGCGCATCGACACCGCCTGCCAGCACCAGCTCGGAACGCCCGCTCTGGATGTTGGCGATGGCCGAATCGATGGCCTGCATGCCGGAAGCGCAGTTGCGCATCACGGTCCAGCCCGGCACCTTCTTGCCGCAACCAAGACGCAGCGCGACCATACGGCCGATATTGGTCTCGTCCGGCGACGGGGCCGCGCAGCCGAGGATCACTTCATCCAGATCGCTCGGCGCGAACGGCTGGCGTAGCAGCAGCGCGCGCCCGGCCTGGGTGGCGAGGTCGGAAGCCGCAAACGGCCCCGGCCCCTTCTGCGCTTTCAGGAACGGCGTCCGCGCGCCGTCGACAACGTAAATGGTTTTCATCGTTTTTACCCTGTGCACCGCAGCATCCACGCCGCCGACACTCGCTTCCTCGTTCCCGCACAGGCAGAAACAGGGATGAGCGACCGGCGGCCTAGGGGATGCTGCGCGTGTAGATAATCAGGCGGCCTTGCGGCACTCGGCCGGCTTGTTGGCCGTCGCCACGTTGTAGTCGAACGGGAAATCATCGACGCGAACCACGATGTCGCGCAGGTGATTGCGTCGGCGCATGATTTCGTACTCGGCCGCGTTGATGACGCCGGCTTCGAAAGCGGCAATCGCGATGTCGCGCACGTTGGCCTGCGGGTTGTTGTCGAAACGCCCATCCTTCTCGGCGGCACGAATCTTGGCCTCGATGCCTTCGGCTTCCAGGGTGGCCTTGAGCGCCAGTTCGATGGCCCCGACCGGCTCGTTTTCCTCAAGCGGCACGAAGCACTCGGCAGTCAGGCGGTCACGCGTCGCTGACGGAGCGATCAACAGCTTGGCCACCTGATGACCAACGTCGTCCGACGGCACGACATACGGATGGCCCCACGGGAAGATGATGCGATTGACCACGCCGGCGATGAAGCGCACCGGGAAGTTGGCGATCACGCCGTCGAAGGCCTGTTGTGTCTTGTACATGGCATCCCAGATCGCCCAGTGAGCGAGCGCGGCGTCTTCCTTCTTGCGGCCTTCCGCTTCGTAGCGCTTCAGCGTGCAGGAAATCAGGTACATCTGGGCCAGGATATCGCCCAGGCGAGCCGACAGCTTCTCGCGGCGCTTGACGCTACCGCCCAGCACCAACAGCGAAACATCTGACAGGAAGGCAAAAGCGGCCGAGAAACGGGTCAGTTGCTGGTAATAGCGCTTCATTTCCGGCGCCACGTCGGTGTTGACGCCGACGAAGTGCGATCCGGTCATGCCCAGCCACAGGGCGCGCAGGCAGTTCTTGATGGTGAAGCCGATGTGGCCGAACAGCGCCTTGTCGAAATCGACCAGGCCTTGCTTGGCGTTCGGGTTCTGCGCCGCCTGCATTTCCGGCAACAGGTAGGGATGGCAACGGATGGCGCCCTGACCGAAGATGATCAGCGAGCGGGTCAAAATGTTGGCGCCTTCGACAGTGATCGCCACCGGGATCTGCTGATAGGCACGGCCGAGGAAGTTCGATGGGCCAAGACAGATGCCCTTGCCGCCGATGACATCCATGCCGTCATTGACCACCTGGCGAGCGCGCTCGGTGACGTGGTACTTGGCGATGGCGGAAACGACCGACGGCTTCTCGCCCAGATCGACAGCGCCAGACGTCATCTTGCGCACGGCGTCCATCATGTAGGTGTAGGCGCCGATGCGGGTCAGCGCTTCCTCGACGCCTTCGAACTTGCCAACGGCCATCTTGAATTGCGAACGAACACGGGCGTAACCGCCGACGGCACGCGCCGTCATCTGCGCCATGCCGGTGTTCGACGAAGGCAACGAGATGGAACGGCCAGCAGCCAGACACTCCATCAGCATGCGCCAGCCCTGCCCCGCCATCTTCGGCCCGCCGATGATGAAATCGAGCGGCATGAAGACTTCCTGGCCGCGCGTCGGGCCGTTCATGAACATGGCGTTCAGCGGGAAGTGGCGGCGACCGGTATCGACGCCCGGATGATCATAAGGCACCAGCGCGCAGGTGATACCGATATGCTTCTTGTCGCCGAGCAGGCCTTCCGGGTCATACAGGTGGAAAGCCAGGCCGAAGACCGTGCACACCGGGGCCAGCGTGATGTAGCGCTTGTCCCAGGAGACGCGCATGCCGAGGACTTCCTTGCCCTGATACATGCCCTTGCAGACAACGCCCACGTCCGGGATCGACGCCGCATCGGAACCGGCCCACGGGCTGGTCAGGGCGAAGGCCGGCACCTCGATGCCCTTGGCCAGGCGCGGCAGATAGTAGTTCTTCTGTTCCTCGGTACCGTAGTGCAGCAGCAGTTCGGCCGGGCCGAGCGAGTTCGGCACCATGACCGACACCGACAGCGCCGACGAGCGGGTCGACAGCTTGGTCACCACCTGCGAGTGGGCGTAGGCGGAAAACTCCAGGCCACCGTACTTCTTCGGAATGATCATGCCGAGGAAGCCCTTGTCTTTGATATAGCGCCAGGCTTCGTGCGGCAGATCGTAGAGTTCGTGCGTCACCTTCCAGTCATCGACCAGACGGCAAGCCTCCTCGCACTCCTTGTCGAGGAAGGACTGCTCCTCCGCCGTCAGCTTCGGCACAGGATAGGCGTGCAGCTTCTGCCAGTTCGGCTTGCCGCGGAACAACTCCCCCTCCCACCAGACCGTACCGGCTTCAAGCGCATCGCGCTCGGTATCGGACATCTGCGGCAGAACCTTGCGATAGGCCGAAAAAATGGGCCGGGTGATCAGCGCACGACGCAAAGGCCGCACGATGACCAACCCGGCCAAAATCGCCACAATGGCGATGCCCAGCAGAGGGATGGAACTCTGAAACATTGCTTGTCTCCTTTTATGTTGCTTTGGTTTTTGCTGCTTTTTAGTTGTCCACCGCAGCAAATTGCGGCAAAGGCGCACGCAATCCACCGAGCAGGAAAGACATCAGGCGAGGCAACAGCCGATCGAGGCGATCGGTCGAATCCTCTGCCTCGATCTGCCAGTCGGTGACCAGGCGCAACGCGTCGGTCCCGGCGATGGCGTAGGAAGTCGCACCCAGCATGAAGTGAAAGCGCCAGACGATCTCGGCCTTGGGGACATCGGGCAGCGCCTTGAACAGTGCTTCCTTGTAACGCTCGACCACGGCGGCGTATTCGTGCGCCATGAAGGTGCGGATGAATTCGGAAGGATCGGTCAGCGTCCGACCCAGCAGGCGCAGGAATGTCACCCCGCCGCGCTGCTCATCGTCGGCCATGCGTAGCAGCGTGCCGAAAAAGCCATCGACGATCTGCGAAGGTTTCAGCGGCTTACCAGCAGCAGCCCCCTCCAATTCGTCCAGCACGCGCATGCGCTCCTCGTTCAGCCAATCCAGGCGGCGGCGAAACACCTCCTGCATCAGCGACTCCTTCGAACCGAAGTGATAATTGACGGCCGCCAGGTTGACCCCGGCCTCGCCGGTGATCTGGCGCATCGAGGTCCCTTCGTAGCCGTGCGCCATGAACAGGCGCTCGGCTGCATCGAGGATGCGCTCGCGCGTATCCGCATTACGGACTTCAGCCATACCCACCTCCTTAATTCATACGTTCGTTTGAATAATAGGAAAAACGTTGCACCCATGCAAGCGTTTTTTCATTCCGGGCCACATATGACTTGCGAATAGTCAGACTAGCGTTTAACCATTGAGTTCCAGTACGACGATTTACCTCTGCCATAGCAGAGACAATCCGATCGCATGCAATTTTTCGTTACAAGAAACAGAAACCCCCAGTCTACAGCCGCGTCGGATTTTCCTGCTCGTACTGCAAAAAGCGGCAGGCGACCTGACAGCCGGATTTTCTTTCCTGATAGGTTTCCGTCACATCGCTGACGACGCGCCACTGGCCGAGTGGGATTTCGGGAAAGAGGGTGTCGCCGGCGCATGGTAGGTCGATGCGGGTCAGGTAGAAGCGCTGGCAGTAGGGCCAGGCAGCTGCGTAGATGGAGGCACCGCCGATAACGAAGACAGGTTTGCCGGTGCGTTGGGCTGCCTTGATGCCCTCTTCGACCGAAGCGACGCGGGTGCAGCCGGGACGCAAGACGAGGTCGGCCTGGCGGGTGACAATGAACGAGTCCTCCGGCACCACATCCATCGATTCGTAGGTCAGCCGGCCGATGACCAACGCTGCACCGGCGACCGTGCGTTCGAAATAGGCCAGTTCTTCCGGAATGTCCCAGGGCAGCCAGCCGTCGAGGCCGAGCATGCCGTTGCTGGCCACGGCGCCGATGGCGGCGATCATGCCCGGCGCTTTTGCCATTGCTCGCGCGTCATCTGCAGGGCGATGGACGGCGTGCCCTGGCCGTTATAGACGTGCGGCTTGTGCATGGAGACAAATGCCGTGGTGACGATGGAAATGGAAAAGATGGCGTCCATGACTTCGAGAATGCTGGATTCCAGGCATTCGCAATGGTCGTTCTGTTCCAGCTTGCGGATGGCGAGGAAGATCACTTCGTAATCGACCACCTGTTTGATGTCGTGCGGATCGGCCACAGCATCGACCGGCGCCCAGGCATCGGCATGGACAACGACGGCCTGCGGCCCGTGCTTTTCCAACGGGTTGCAGCCGGTACGCAACTGGATGGTGAGATCGACCGAGGCACACCAGTGATTGGCCAGCAATTCAGACTCCTTGTGTTTTCGTTGGTGTCGTGGAGGTGCAACGATACCAGCGAGTTCCCGCCGGCAACAAAAAAGGCGCCAATGGCGCCCTCGATATTGTGACTGCCTTAGGCCTAGGCAGTCACGTTAACCACGGTTCCTGTCGCCTGACCATAAGCATTGACGACGGGGGTCGCAGGAGCAGCCGCTGGTGTAGATGCAGGCGCAGTGTTCTGCAGCACTTCCTTGATCTGACTCTGCAAGCCGCTGAACTGACTACTCAACTGGCTCCAACCTTTCATTTCGACGACGCCGCGTTGCGCCTCGGCAGCCTGTGAATTGGCCTGGGTAGACTCGACCCGCAGATTGCGCGCATTTTCCTGCGCCCTGGCTGCCTCCGATTCGGCCGCACGCGCCTGCGAAGCCAAGGCACGAGCCTTCACTTCAGCCTGTTCGGCATTACGCTGGGCCTGCTGCAACTGCATCTGGCCCCACGCAGCCCCGGTGGCGGATTGAGCGGATGAAACGGCGGCCATAAAAGCCCCTCGGACCCGAAATCAGGCCGTAACGTTGATCAACGTCCCGGTCGGCTGCCCCATTGCATTAACGACCGGACGAGCTTGCTGCTCTTCCGACTTCTTCTGCTCTGCAGCACGCTGTTCACGCTGGGCGGCCTGGGCCTGCTGCGCTTCCTGCGTCTGCCCTGCCTGCTGGCCCTGCGCACTTTGCAGGGAAGTGGAACTGTATGCGTTGAGAGTGGATGTCACTGATTCGATGGCCATTTATGTCCTCCGGAATTGAGTTTCCGACACACTAAATCTACACCATCTGCCGAAATTTGCCAGTCCTAAGTTTGTTCCTGGAAATATGAGAAAAACGAGCACTGCTTTGGGGCACCGACTTCACCAACAGTGCATTCAGCATCAGCAATGCACTCTCTTATTGGCAGCTCCACCGGTCAGGCAGGCATAACGTACGGGCAAGTCGCCAGGCAAGGCCCAGCCGAACAGCAGCTCTTCGGCATCGCCCAGAGAGGCGCCAGTCGACAACACGTATTCGGAGAGGCTGGCAAAAGCTGCCAGACGCATCCAGAACAGGGTTTCTTCGTTCATTGCGTTCGACATTTCCGTTCTCCTTGGCGTTTCGTCCGCTGGACGCCTTATTCCTTAGCCTTCCGACCAGGCAATGCGCCCAAGCGAATTTCGCCATCTATGGGTCAGTCACACGCGCAACCTGCATTGCGCGGCAAAAATCGGGATTTCTGCCATCGGCAACACGCAAGATGCAGACCAACCTGGTAAGAAGCACCAGGCTCTGCTCGCATCGATGAGGTCAACAACTTGCCAGACAGCCATGAGCTACCGGCCAACTCCCTTGTGCCATCGGCATTTTCGCCAAAAATATTGAGCCGCGGCGGGAACCAAAGCCTTTCTCGACTGCCCAAGCGGCCCTGCACGCCTAGGCCTGCCGTTGGCGCAATGCCGTCATTCAATCAACAGGGAAAGCTTCATGTCTGCAACGAAAACAACATACAACGACAAGGTCGTCCGGCAGTTTGCCGTGATGACCGTGATCTGGGGAATCGTCGGCATGCTGGTCGGCGTGATCATCGCGGCCCAGCTGGTGTGGCCGGAATTGAACGTCGGGCCGTACTTCCACTTCGGCCGCCTGCGCCCGCTGCACACCAATGCGGTGATCTTCGCCTTCGGTGGCTGCGCCCTGTTCGCCACCTCCTACTATGTCGTACAGCGCACCTGCCACACGCGGCTGTGGGGCGGTCCGCTGATCCCGCTGACCTTCTGGGGCTGGCAACTGGCCATCGTGCTGGCGGCCATCACGCTGCCGCTGGGCATGACCTCCGGCAAGGAATACGCCGAGCTGGAATGGCCGATCGACATCCTGATCGCCGTCGTCTGGGTCGCTTACGCCTTCGTCTTCTTCGGCACCATTGCCAAGCGTACGGTGACGCACATATACGTCGCCAACTGGTTCTACGGCGCCTTCATCATTGCCGTGGCGCTGCTGCACATCGTGAACAGCATGGAAGTGCCGGTCAGCCTGACCAAGTCCTACTCCATGTATTCCGGCGCGCAGGACGCCATGGTCCAGTGGTGGTACGGCCATAACGCCGTCGGCTTCTTCCTGACTGCCGGCTTCCTCGGCATGATGTATTACTTCGTACCCAAGCAGGCCGGGCGCCCGGTGTATTCCTACCGCCTGTCCATCGTGCACTTCTGGGCGCTGATCTTCACCTACATGTGGGCTGGCCCGCACCATCTGCACTACACCGCCCTGCCGGACTGGACGCAATCGGTCGGCATGGTCTTCTCGCTGATCCTGCTGGCGCCGTCGTGGGGCGGCATGATCAACGGCATCATGACCCTCTCCGGCGCCTGGCATAAGCTGCGCTCCGACCCGATCCTGAAGTTCC
This sequence comes from Azonexus sp. IMCC34839, assembly GCF_047047955.1. GTDB lineage: Bacteria > Pseudomonadota > Gammaproteobacteria > Burkholderiales > Rhodocyclaceae > Azonexus. The sequence continues at coordinate 1,074,836 of NZ_CP150631.1, forward strand.
TGGTCACCTCGCTGTCCTTCTACGGCATGTCGACTTTCGAAGGCCCGATGATGGCCATCAAGTCGGTCAATGCCCTGTCGCACTACACCGACTGGACGGTCGGCCACGTGCACTCCGGCGCACTGGGCTGGGTCGCCATGGTTTCCATTGGCTCAATCTACTTCCTGTTGCCGCGCCTGTTCGGCCGCACCGAGATGTATCGCCCGGAACTGGTCACCGTGCACTTCTGGCTAGCCACCATCGGCACCGTGCTTTACATCGCCGCCATGTGGATTGCCGGCGTCATGCAGGGCCTGATGTGGCGCGCCATCAATACCGACGGTTCGCTCGCCTATGCCTTCGTCGAGGGCGTCAAGGGCTCCTACCCGTTCTGGGCCGTGCGCTGGATCGGCGGCATGTTGTTCCTGTCGGGCATGATCCTGATGGCCTACAACATGTTCCGCACCATCGCCGCCGGCAAGGTCGAGCCGGTCGCCGTACTGGCCCCGGCTGGCCATCACTGAGCGCCAAGCGCATGGAACTGGCCAATCTCCTCGCCTTCTACACGGTAGCGGCCTTTCTCGGCTTTCTGTCGATCTGTGCCTGGGCCTTCAGCGAATATCGGCGCCAGGCCTTCGACGAAGCGGCTCAACTCCCCTTCACCGACCCCGAGGAACAGGCTCGGCGACGCAAGGCGCTGATCCTGGGACGCTGAGTCCGGCAGACAAAACGACCACGGGGGCTTCGGCCCCCGTTTTTTTTCGCCCTCGTTTTTTGCCAAAAAAGCCGGTGCACCGCAGCAGTCGCCTTCTCTCAGCCGCATGAAGAACATTTCCGGCACCGTTACAGCGCACCTCCCGACTTCCAGCTAACATATCCGGTCTGACTCTTCCGTACGGAATCCCGACCCGCCTCATGAACAACCGGATCATCGCCGCCATCGCCTTCGCCGCCCACAAGCACCGGGACCAGCGGCGCAAGGACGAGGCCGCCTCGCCCTACATCAACCACCCGATCGCCCTCGCCAACGTGCTGACCAACGAGGCCGGGATCGATGACGAAGCAGTGCTGATCGGGGCCATCCTGCACGACACCGTCGAGGATACGGAAACCACCGAGCAAGAGCTGGTCGAAGCCTTCGGCCGCACAATCGCCGACATCGTCCTCGAAGTCACCGACGACAAGAACCTGCCCGCGGCCGACCGCAAGCGCCTGCAGATCGAGCACGCTGCGACGATCAGCCGCCCGGCCAAGCTGGTCAAACTGGCCGACAAGATCTGCAACCTGCGCGACATCGCCCATAGTCCGCCGGCAGGTTGGTCGCTGCAGCGCAAGCAGGAATATTTCGATTGGGCCAAGGCCGTCGTCGACAACCTGCGCGGCGCCCATCCCCAACTGGAGCGCCTGTTCGATCTGGCTTACGCTGCTAGGCCGCAATGACCCGCCCAATTCCTGCTGCGCCCTCGCCTCTGGTCAAGCGCGTTGCGGCGCATATCCGGCAGCGTTTCGCCGCTGAAAGCACCGGGCACGACTGGCACCACATCCGCCGCGTCTGGCAACTCTCCCGCCAGATTGCCGCCGCCGAGGGCGCTGATGTTGAAACCGCTGAACTCGCCGCCTTGGTGCATGACATCGCCGACTGGAAATTTCACGGTGGCGACGAGAGCATCGGCCCGCGCGAAGCCGAAAAACTGCTCGGCGAAGAAGGCGCCAATCCGGAAACCATCCGCCAGGTGGTCGACATCGTCCGGACGATTTCCTACAAAGGTGCCGGCGTCGCCACACCGATGCAGACGCTGGCCGGCCAATGTGTCCAGGATGCCGACCGGCTGGACGCCATCGGCGCCATCGGAATCGCCCGCTGCTTTGCCTACGGCGGCCACGCCGGCCGGCCGATCTACGATCCCGAGGAGGCGCCTGTCATGCACGCCACCGCCGAGGCATACAAAAGCGCCAAGGGACACAGCCTGAACCACTTCCACGAGAAGTTGCTGCTGCTCAAGGACCGCATGAACACCCGCACCGGTCGCAACCTGGCCGAGGAAAGGCATCGTTATCTGGAGGAGTTCGTCGAACGCTTCCTCGCCGAATGGCATTTCGGCGAATTGGTCGGCGAAGAGACAAAATAAAACGCCCAAAAGCATGAAGCCCATGCTTTTCATGCATGGGCTTCGCAAATCTTGGACCGAGGCACTTAGGCCTTGGTGTTCGGCTGACGCCGTTGGGTACTACCTGAACTGCTTTTCTATTTGCGGCGGACTTACACTCATGGTGCCTCCTTCTCGCTTTGCCTTCCTCTTCCACCCCATTACTGCTCGGGGTTCGATTTCAGAATACTCCTTTGCCGAACGATGTCCAGCGCTTTCAACGAAGGCCTCGCTGACTTGTGGCGAAAACGCCACGGCAGCAAGTTGACCGAAAAACGATGGGCTTGCCCGGTTCGCACTAACAGACCATCCGACCCCGCGCCCATCGCGCGCCTTGCTCGACCAGTCCATCAAGAACGTTTATCCACGGAATCTGTGGATAAGTCTGGGGAAGGCCACTGGGTGGGTGTTATAAGTCGCTGAGCCAACACACAAAGAACTCCGTCGCTCAAAATCTAGGCAAATCCATCAAACTCTTCGCCAAAGCCCACAAAAGCTGTATATTTATACAGCCATGATCATTCCCATCTCCCGCCTTCGCCTTACCTGTGGTCGCCTGAAACAGAGCGAACTCCACGTTGCGCCGGCCATTAGGAAGAATCAGGCATTGGCAGCCCGGCCAGCCAATAACACCTTTCATCGCCCAGTCCGGGTGGCCGTATTCGCATGAGCAACGTCGCAACCAGTTCCCGTGGCAAACGCCGCATTGCGCATCTCGACATGGATGCCTTCTTCGCTTCGGTAGAACTCCTGAGTTATCCGGAGTTGCGCGGCCATCCGGTGGTCGTGGGCGGGCGTAACGTGCATCAGCCCGTCATTCAGCCAGATGGCACGAAGCGCTTTGCCCGGCTGTGCGACTACGCCGGACGAGGCGTCGTGACGACATCGACTTATGAAGCCCGTGCCTTCGGGGTGTTCTCTGGGATGGGACTGATGAAGTCAGCCCAGTTGGCGCCCGACGCCATTCTGCTGCCCGCCAATTTCGAGGCTTACCGAGACTACTCCCTACGATTCAAAGCGGCCGTTGCGAACATTGCGCCACTGATCGAAGATCGCGGCATTGATGAAATCTACATCGATCTCACGGATATTCAGGAAGAGAGCCTGCCGCTCTCCCGTCGGATCAAACAGGCGGTATTCGACGCCACGGGGCTGACCTGCTCCATCGGCATCACCCCGAACAAACTGCTGTCGAAAATCTGTTCCGACCTGGAGAAGCCGGACGGCATCACGATACTCGGCATGGAAGATGTCGAGACCCGTATCTGGCCCCTGGCTGCCAAGAAGATCAACGGGATTGGCCCGAAGGCCAACGAACGCCTGGAGAAACTCGGCATTCAGACGGTCGGCCAGTTGGCAGCTGCGCCACTTGAACTCCTGGTAAGTCACTTCGGACGCAGCATGGGGCACTGGATGCACGAGGTCGCGCACGGTATCGACGAGCGACCGATAAAGACAAGCCGCGAGCCCAAGTCGATCAGCCGGGAAAGCACCTTCCAGCGTGATCTTCACGCCAAGCAAGACCGTGCCGAGCTTTCCGAGATATTCACCGGCATCTGCATTCGCGTCGCCGAAGACCTGAAGCGCAAGGACTATGTCGCCAAGACGATAGGCGTAAAAGTACGCTATGCCGACTTCCAGGCGGTGACGCGGGATTTCACGCTTGAGCTGCCGACTGCCGAAGGCATGACGATACGGCGGGCGGCCGGCGAGTGCCTGAAACGGATTCCGCTGGAAAAGCGGATACGTCTGCTGGGAGTTCGTGCCTCGACCTTGCTCCCGGCCGATGCGCTGAGCTTGCTGCCGGAACAAGGTCAGCTCGGCATTTAGACAATCCGGCCATTGGACGACTGCCGCTCATTTGCCGGACAATCCTCCCTATCCCCAGTCTTGAGAACGCTTCATGAAATTCGAAGGCACCGATACCTACGTTGCAACACGGGAACTGACGCTCGCGGTCAATGCGGCTCTAGTTCTTGAACGCCCCCTGCTGATCAAGGGCGAACCCGGCACCGGCAAGACCCTCCTGGCCGAAGAGGTCGCCCGCGCCCTCAACCGGCCGCTATTCCAGTGGCACGTGAAATCGACCACGAAGGCCCAGCAAGGGCTCTATGAGTACGATGCAGTTTCGCGCCTGCGCGACTCCCAGTTGGGCGATCCTCGGGTCAGCGACATCGGCAACTACATCGTTCCTGGCGTCCTCTGGCAGGCTTTTGAATACGAGGGCCCATCGGTGGTTTTGATCGACGAAATCGACAAGGCCGACATCGAGTTCCCCAATGACTTGCTACGCGAACTCGACCGCATGGAATTCCATTGCTACGAATTGCAGAAAACCCTGCGCGCCAAGCATCGTCCATTGATCATCATTACCTCGAACAACGAGAAGGAATTGCCCGACGCCTTCCTGCGTCGCTGTTTCTTCCATTACATCCGCTTCCCGGACAAAGAAACGATGCAGCGCATCGTGGCAGTGCATTTCCCGGTACTCAAGCAGGAGTTGTTGGAAGAAGCCTTGGAAGTCTTTTTTGGCCTACGTGACCTGCCCGGCCTCAAGAAAAAACCTTCCACCAGCGAACTGATCGACTGGCTGAAGCTACTTCTGGCCGAAGACATTCCGCCGGAAGTCCTGCGCGCCAATGAGGGAGAACGGATCATTCCGCCCATGCATGGAGCGCTCCTCAAAAATGAGCAGGATTTGCATCTTTTCGAGCGACTCGCCGGTCTGGTTCGCCGCTAGGACAAGCGCGTGCTGGTCGATTTTTTCCTCTTCCTGAAATCGAGGCAATTGCCGGTCTCGACCAAGGAGCTATTGGCGCTTCTGGAAGCCCTGGAGGCCAGGCTGGTCAGTGGCAGCCTGGATGATTTCTACCTACTCGCTCGCACCCTGCTGATCAAGGATGAAGCCCTGTACGACCGATTCGACCGTGCCTTCGGCGAGTATTTCAAGGGAATTGAATCCCTGCCCGGGCTGGATCTCGACATCCCGGAGGACTGGCTAAGATTGGCCGCCAAGCGCCATCTTTCGGAAGAAGAGCGCCTCAAACTACAGAAGCTGGGTTACGAGAAAGTATTCGAGGAACTGCGCGCCCGGCTGAAGGAACAGAAAGAGCGCCACAGTGGCGGCAACAAATGGATCGGCACCGCCGGCACGTCGCCCTTCGGGCATGGCGGCTACAACCCGGAAGGCGTACGAATCGGCGGCGATTCGGTAGGCAACCGGACGGCCATCAAGGTCTGGGAGGAACGCGACTTCAGAAACCTGGACGACAGCGTCGAGCTCAACGTGCGCAACATCAAGGTCGCCCTGCGCAAACTTCGCCGGTTTGCGCGCCAGGGTGCGGCAACCGAACTGGATTTGGACGGTACGATCGTTGGCACGGCACGCAACGGCGGGATGCTCGACCTGCACTTGAGACCGGAGCGGCACAACGCGGTCAAGGTTCTTCTTTTCCTCGATGTCGGGGGCTCGATGGACGATCACATTGAGCAATGCGAGGAGTTGTTCTCGGCAGCCCGAGCAGAATTCAAGCATCTGGAGCACTTCTATTTCCACAATTGTCCCTATGAATCCGTCTGGCGGGACAATCGGCGTCGCTACTCGGAAAAGACCGCAACCTGGGATGTGATCCATACCTATGGCCCAGACTACAAGTTGGTCTTTGTCGGCGATGCCAGCATGAGCCCCTATGAAATTGCCAGGCCTGGCGGAAGCGTCGAGCACTGGAACGAGGAATCCGGCGCCACATGGATGTCGCGCATGCTTTCCGTGTGGTCGCGTGCGGTTTGGCTGAACCCGCTAAAGGAAGCGCATTGGGAGTACACGCCTTCGATCCGGATGATTCGCGAATTGATGGGAAACCGAATGTACTCGCTGACGCTGAGCGGACTTGACCAGGCAATTCGGGTTTTGAGTCGATGACGTAGCATCATCACTTGCGCTCGGCTTTCCAGCAATGAGCGCAATCAGCATGCTTCACGAAGCAACGAAACGGCGTGCTCCAAACAAAAAACCCGCCGAGCCTTGCGCTGAGCGGGTTTATGTTTTCTTGTGAGGGCCAGCGCCAAGTTAATTTTGCTGGTGGGCGGTACTGGGATCGAACCAGTGACCCCTGCCGTGTGAAGGCAGTGCTCTACCGCTGAGCTAACCGCCCTCACAAGAGGCGCGCATTTAACCATAATCACATCCGCCGGTCAAACCCCGGTCGGCTAGAATATCGCCCTTTGCTTAAAACACTTTCGGATTCCATGAAGCCCGTTCGCACCCGTTTCGCCCCCAGCCCCACCGGTTTTCTCCATATCGGTGGCGCCCGCACCGCATTGTTCTCCTGGGCCTACGCCCGTCGCCACGGCGGCAAATTTATCCTGCGCATCGAGGACACCGATGTCGCACGCTCGACGCCTGAAGCCGTGCAGGCCATCCTCGACGGCATGGCCTGGCTGGATCTGACGCATGACGAAGGGCCTTTCTACCAGATGCAGCGCATGGATCGCTACAAGGAAGTGATCCAGCAAATGCTGGCGGCCGGTACCGCCTATTACTGCTACACCACCAAGGAAGAACTGGACGCCCTGCGCGCCGAGCAGGAAGCGCAGAAGATCAAGCCGCGTTACGACGGCCGTTGGCGCCCGGAAGAAGGCAAGCCCCTGCCGACGCCGCCGGCCGGCGTGCCGCCAGTCGTCCGCTTCAAGAACCCGAAGGGCGGCACGGTCGCCTGGGACGATGCCGTCAAGGGCCGCATCGAATTCGCCAACGAGGAACTGGACGACCTGATCATCGCCCGTGCCGATGGCACGCCGACCTACAATTTCTGCGTCTGCGTCGACGACTGGGACATGGGCATCACCCAGGTCATCCGCGGTGACGACCACGTCAACAACACGCCGCGCCAGATCAACATCCTGAAGGCGCTCGGCGCCGAAGTGCCGACCTACGCCCACCTGTCGATGATCCTCGGCGACGACGGCGCCAAGCTGTCGAAGCGCCATGGAGCCGTATCGGTCATGCAATACGAAGAGGATGGCTTCCTGCCCGAAGCGGTCATCAACTACCTGGCCCGCCTCGGCTGGTCGCATGGCGACGACGAAATCTTCTCGCGCCAGCAGTTGGTCGAGTGGTTCGACCTCGACCACATCACCGCCTCGGCCGCCCAGTTCAATACTGAAAAGCTGCTGTGGTTGAACCAGCACTACATGAAACAGACCCCACCGGCCGAACTGGCCGCCAAGGTGAAACAGCGCCTGGCAGCGCGTGGCGTCGATACCAGTCACGGTCCGGATCTGGAAAAAGCCGTCGCCCTCTACGTCGACCGCTGCAATACCCTGAACGTGCTAGCAGATGCCGTCGAAGTCTTCTACGTCCATGTCACGCCGCACGCCGACCTGCTGGCCCAGCACCTGAGCGACGAGGCGCGCCCGGCCTTGGCCGATTTCGCTGCCGGCATTGCCGACGTGGCCTGGGAAGCGCCGGCCATCAATGCACTGATCAAGGAAACCGTGACCAAACACGGCTTGAAGATGCCGAAACTGGCAATGCCCTTGCGTGTCATCCTGACCGGTCAGGCGCAAACGCCTTCGGTTGACGCGGTGATTGCCTTGATCGGTCGCGAGGGTGTTTTGGCAGCTTTGAAAAACAATCTCTAAAAAATCGCGAAAGGCCCTTTACAAGGCCCAAAGAGGTGCCTATAATGCGGCCTTCTTTCGCGGCGGGGGTATAGCTCAGCTGGGAGAGCGCTTGCATGGCATGCAAGAGGTCAGCGGTTCGATCCCGCTTACCTCCACCAAAGCGCGAAAGAAGAAACGTCCGGGTCCCCATCGTCTAGAGGCCTAGGACACCGCCCTTTCACGGCGGTAACCGGGGTTCGAATCCCCGTGGGGACGCCAAGGTTAAAGTGCGGAGTGGTAGTTCAGTCGGTTAGAATACCGGCCTGTCACGCCGGGGGTCGCGGGTTCGAGTCCCGTCCACTCCGCCAGTTAAATCCGGTTTATTCCGGTTTCGGTTGAGCAGCGCAAGCTGTTCGGTTGAAAGCAGTTCGGCTGTCTCTCAATTGGGGGTATAGCTCAGCTGGGAGAGCGCTTGCATGGCATGCAAGAGGTCAGCGGTTCGATCCCGCTTACCTCCACCAAGCAGCGAACTGCGACAGGTTGTAAGTCCGGGTCCCCATCGTCTAGAGGCCTAGGACACCGCCCTTTCACGGCGGTAACCGGGGTTCGAATCCCCGTGGGGACGCCAAGGTTTAAGCGCGGAGTGGTAGTTCAGTCGGTTAGAATACCGGCCTGTCACGCCGGGGGTCGCGGGTTCGAGTCCCGTCCACTCCGCCAACTCTAAAAAAACCAGCTTCGGCTGGTTTTTTTTCGCCCGCAGTTTCCCGGGGCTGAACTACGACCTAAGGTATAATTTACGTTTTTAGTCGACCCCGTTCGTGCCAGGAGCCAAACTCATGCAGCATCGCAACGTTCTGTCGCTTGTCCGCTATCTGGTTGGTGCAAGTCTCGGTTTTTCAGCGTTGACCCTGTCCGCTACCGCTTCCGCCGATGCCGGTGAAAAGTTTCCCCTCCTCTCGCTGCTGATTCCTTCCTCGGCTCAACCGGCCGCCGCACCCAGCATCGAGGATAAGCTGACCGTACATGAAATCCGCACAGCCCCGCAACCGAAAGCCACCATCGATCTGACCGCCGCGCCGGACGATCTTTGGGAGCGCATTCGCAATGGCTTTGCGATGACCAACCTGAACGACGATCTGGTGCTCTATTACCAGCAGTGGTACCAGAGCCGGCCGGATGCCCTGCGCCGCATGGTCGAGCGCAGCCGCCCCTACCTGCATCACATCGTCGAGGAACTGGAAGCGCGCGGCATGCCGACCGAACTGGCCCTGCTGCCGATGGTGGAAAGCTCGTTCAACCCGATGGCCTACTCGCGCGCCCACGCGGCCGGCCTGTGGCAGTTCATTCCGGCGACCGGCAAGCGCTTCAACCTGGAACAGAATTGGTGGCAGGACCAGCGCCGCGACGTCATCGCCTCGACCGGCGCCGCCCTCGATTACCTGCAGACCATCTACGACATGCACGGCGACTGGCATCTCGCGCTTGCCTCCTACAACTGGGGCGAAGGCGCCGTGAAACGCGCGGTCGAGAAAAACGAGGCACGCGGCCTACCGACCGACTATCCCAGCTTGCGCATGCCGAACGAAACCCGGCATTACGTCCCCAAACTGCAGGCACTGAAAAACATCTTCGGCAACGCGACCCTGGTCGCCCAACTCGGCCTGCCGGGCATTCCCAACCGTCCCTACTTCGCCACGCTGGAAACCCCTCGCCCGATGGACGTGAAGACCGCCGCCCGCCTGGCCAACATGCCGGTCGAGGAATTCCAGCGCCTGAACCCCTCGCACAATCGCCCGATCATCAAGCCGGACACGGCACTGGTGATTCCGGCCGACAAGGTCGAGACCTTCAACGAAAACCTGCAGAACACGCAGACCCCGCTGACCCAATGGCAGGCCTACACGTTGAAATCGTCCGATCGCCTGGACCAGTTGGCCAAGCAGTTCGACATTTCGGTTGGCGAACTAGCCCGCGCCAATGGCCTGCCGGAAAAGGCCCGCCTAGCCGCCGGCACCACCCTGCTCGTACCGGGCGGCGGCAATGGCGACAATCTCGCCCCGCTGCTCAACGCTCAGGCCCCGGCTCAGTTCATCCAGGCCGAACCGCAAGCCCGTCCGTGCAAGCCGGCCAAGAAGGGCAAGGTGGCTGCCTGCGCCAAGCCCGCTGCGGAACCCGCACTGGCCAGCGGTAGCAAGAATGGCAAGGACAAAACCGTCGCCAAGGCTGGCGGCAAGGACAGCAAGTCCGCCAAGGCAAGCACTGCCACCAAGTCAGCCAAAGCCGCTCACGACAAACCGAGCAAATCGGCGAGTGCTACGACCAGTAAGGCAGCGCCTTCGAAGGTGGCCAAATCGTCGAACAATCGGCGCGGTTAATTCCCAGCTTAATTGAACATCAACGGCGCGTCATCGACGCGCCGTTTTTTCATGCGAAATGGCAGTGCACCGCATGGGTCGCCGACACCGTCGTTGCTGCCGGGTAGGCGGTGCGGCATTGCTCGCTGGCTTTCGGACAACGCGGGTGGAAATGGCAGCCGGCCGGCGGCTTGGCTGGCGATGGCGTTTCGCCGGCCAGACGAATGACTTCGCCGTTGCCTTCGAGGCGCGGCGCAGGCACAGCGGAAAGCAGGGCCTGCGTGTAGGGATGACGTGGCTGGGCGAGGACTTCTTCCGCCCTGCCCTGCTCGACGATGCGTCCGAGGTACATCACCGCCACGTCGTGCGCCAGATATTCGACGACGCCGAAATTGTGCGTGATGAACAGGTAGGCGACACCCAACTCGGCCTGCAGCTTCTTTAGCAGATTGAGGATTTGCGCTTGCACCGACACATCGAGGGCGGAGGTCGGCTCATCGCAGATCAGCAGTTCCGGCTGCACCGCCAGGGCGCGAGCAATGGCGATGCGCTGGCGCTGGCCGCCGGAGAATTCGTGCGGGTAACGCCCGGCGGCATCAGCCGGCAGGCCGACTTGCTGCAACAGCGCGGCGATGGCTTCATCAGGGGAATGACCGTCTATGCCCAGCGCCCACATGCCTTCGGCGATGATCTCGCCGACGCGCAGGCGGGGGTTCAACGAAGCAAACGGGTCCTGGAAAACCATCTGCATGTGCCGCCGCGCCGCGCGTAGCCGCTTTCCCTTGAGGCCGACCAATTGCTGGCCGCCCAAGCGCACGCTGCCGTCGGTCGGCGCGATCAACTGCAACAGCGCCTTGCCGGCCGTCGTCTTGCCGCAGCCGGATTCGCCGACCAGCGCCAGCGTCCGCCCCGGCGACAGGCTGAGCGATACGCCATCCACCGCGCGCACATGACCAACCGTGCGTTGCAGGATGCCTTTGCGAATCGGGAAATGCACCTGCAAGGCTTCCACGTCGAGGAACGCGCGGGCCGGCGGCAGATCGAGTTCGGTCACGGCGTGACGCATCGTGCTATCCAGCGTCGCCTCGCCCTGCCAATGGCAGCGGACCTTGGCCTCACCCGCGGCATCACGCCAATCAGGCGAATGCGCCTGGCAGAGGGGCATGACATGGGCGCAACGGGCGGCAAAGCGACACCCCGGCGGCATCGCCGCCAGCGACGGCACCTGGCCGGGAATGGTGGCGAGCGGCAAGCCGCGCCGCCCGACTTCGGGCAAGGCAGCGAACAGGGCTTGCGTGTACGGATGCGCGGGACGCCTGAAGAAGGTTTCGCGTTCAGCCACTTCGACCAGCTCGCCGGCGTACATGACGCCGATGCGATGCGCCATGCGGGCGACGACGCCGAGGTCGTGCGTGATCAGCAAGATCGCCATGCCGCGCTCGGCTTGCAATCGGGCCAGCAGATCGAGGATTTGCGCCTGCACGGTGACATCGAGCGCGGTGGTCGGCTCGTCGGCGATCAACAGGTCCGGCTCGCCGGCCAGGGCGATGGCGATCATCACGCGCTGCTTCATGCCGCCGGAGAGCTGGAAGGGGTATTCGTCGAGCCGCCGCTCAGGGTCGGCGATGCCGACCTGGCGCAGCAGGTCGAGCATGCGTTCGCGGGCAGGCGCGCCGCGCAGCTTGAGGTGGCGGTCGAGCACTTCGCCGATCTGCTGGCCTACCGTCAACACCGGGTTGAGGCTGGTGGCGGGCTCCTGGAAGATCATCGCCATGCGCCGGCCGCGATAGGCGCGCATGTCGGCTTCCGGCAAGTCGAGCAGGTCGACGCCATCAAGCCGGATCGAGCCGCCCAAAATGCGCCCGGCCGCCGGCAAGAGGCGCATGATGCCCTGCGCCGTGGCCGATTTGCCGCAGCCGGATTCACCGAGCAGGGCGAAGGTTTCACCTCGGGAAATCGCGAAGGAAATTCCGTCCACCGCAGCCAGGGCGGTTTTGCCGGCGACGAAGCCGAGGCGGAGGTTGTCGACCTGCAACATCAGGCGCTCCTCGGATCGAAAGCGTCGCGCACGGCATCGGCGAACAGGTTGGCGGCGAGCACCAGCACGAACATGGCGCTGAAAGCGGCGGCCAGCGACCACCAGACGACCGGCTCGCGCCCTAGCTCCATGCGCGCATTGTTGATCATGGTGCCGAAGCTGGTCATGGTCGGATCGACGCCGATGCCGACATACGACAGCACGGCTTCGGCCAGCACGAGGCCGGAGAAGTCCATCACCACCGAAATGATCACGATATGCATCAGGTTGGGCAGGATGTGGCGCACGATGATGCGGCCGCTCGACACGCCGAAGGCTTGAGCCGCCTGGATGTATTCCAGTTCGCGCAGCTTCAGCGTTTCGCCGCGCAGCAGGCGGCACAGGCCGGTCCAGCTCGTCATGCCGAGAATGAAACACAGGGCCAGCAGGCGCAGGTCGGCGCGCTCGGCGGCGGTGGAGAACCATTGCGGATGGGTGTCGATGATCACCTGCATCATCAGCACCGATGCCGCGATCAGCAACACGCCGGGAATCGAATTGAGCACGGTGTAAACATACTGAATCAGGTCATCGACCCAGCCGCGGAAATAACCGGCAACGATGCCGAGCAGCACCGCCATCGGCAACATGACCAGCGTGGTGACTAGACCGATGATCAGGCCGGTGCGCACGCTCTTCAGCACCTGATAAAGCACATCCTGCCCGACCTTGTCGGTGCCGAAGACGTGATACTGGCCGGCAAGCATCAGCAGCGGCACGCCAATCAGCAACAGCGCCAGCAAGGTGCCGAGCACGGCATCCCAGGCGAAATCGGCGCTTTCGGTTTTTGCCCTTTTTTGCCCGTGCACCGCAGCAGTGACCCAACCCGCCACCGCCAGCCAGGCGAGGAAGCCCAGCACCGCGCCACGGAAAGCGGTGAAGCCGACATCGGCCCAACGTTCGCCCTCGCGCTCACCCAAATGCTGGCCGCCGAATTTGAGGCGCGGAAACTCGCGCACCGTCTGCCCGTCGATCTCCATCGTTTCCTTGGCGTAAAGCCGGGTGGCAAACGGTTCGGAATAGGTTTTCTCGTTACGCGTGCGCAAGGGCGCGGCGATGGCGTCGAGCGCCGACAACACCTCGACCGCATACTGCGCCTTCTGCCCCGGCTTGCCGTCGAGCTTGACCCGGTAATGCATGGAGTCGAGCAGGCCGACGGCGATGAAAACGAGCAGCACGGTGGCCGAGGCCATGCCCACCCGATTGGCCCCGACGCGACGCCAGGCCGAAAGCAAGGGCGGGCTGCGCCTTACGGTGAGCGCCAGGCCGACGCCGGCGGCGACGAGCAGCCAGACCAGCACATCCGACCAGAGAACAACGATCTCGAAGCCCATCATTCGAACCGTATCCTCGGATCGACCAGCGTGTAGGAAATATCGGTCAGGATCAGCCCGACGATGTAGAGCACCGAGCCGATGAAGACCATCGAGCGCACCACGGCGAAATCCTGCGCGTTGATGGCATCGATGGTATAGCTGCCCAGCCCCGGAATGCCGAAGAAGGATTCGGTGAGCAGAGAACCCATGAAGAGCAGCGGAATGACCACGACGACACCGGTCAGGATGGGAATCATCGCGTTGCGCAGAATGTGGCGGAAGAAGACCAGGGTTTCCGGCAAGCCCTTGGCGCGTGCCGTGCGCACGTAGTCCTTGCTCACTTCTTCAAGAAAGATCGTGCGATACCAGCGCGTCGAGGAGCCGATGCCGGAAATCACGCCGATCAGCACCGGCAGAATCAGGAAGCGCGCCGCGTCCAGCCCGTCACCAAAGCCGGAAATCGGCACCAGCCGCCAGACCTTGCTGATCAGATACTGGCCGCCAATGATGTAGAACAGGCCAGAAATGGACATCATCGCCACGCAAAGCACGACGCCCCAGAAATCGAAGGCGGTGGCGCGGAAGAAAGCGAGCGTCAAGGCGAAAACCACCGTGACGAACAGCCCGAGCACGAAAGTCGGCAAGGCAATGGCCAGCGACGGCCCCATGCGCGCGCCAATCTCGCGGGCAATGTCGCGCCCATCCTCGGCCCGGCCGAAATCGCCGACGAACATGCGGGCGGATTTCTGGAAGAAGATGGTGTCGGTGAGCTGGCTGCTGCCCTCTGCCGCTTCGTTCAGAAAGAGCGGCTTGTCGTAGCCGCGCTCGGCCTTCCACTTGGCGATGGCCTCGGGCGTCACGCGCTTCACCCCCAACTGCATGCGCGCCATGTCGTCCGGCGTGTTCACGACGAAGAACAAGGCGAAGGTAATGAGGTTCACCCCGATCAGGATCGGGATGGCGTAGAGCAGGCGACGGAGGATGTAAGCGAGCATTGCCCGGATTATGCCAAGAGCCGCGGACCTTGGGGCAGCGATTTGCCGCCCGGTTCTTGATCCGGCGATTGTGGGTTACAATGCGCGCCGAAACAAAAAAGCCCGTGAAATCACGGGCTTAATTTTTGCAACTGCTGAGTGGCGGAGAGGGAGGGATTCGAACCCTCGGTACCTTGCAGTACGCCTGATTTCGAATCAGGTACATTCGACCACTCTGCCACCTCTCCGCGGGACCGAGATAATAGCACAAACGATACGCTGGATAGAACGACTCTTACTGCTAATTGCGTGTTTTTTTATCGCAAGCTGCGGTGACTGGCTTCGCCTGCCGCTCCCCTTCCCGACGCCGGGTCAGCACGACCTGGTCGTCCTGACCCGCCCCGGCCCGCTGACCTACCAGCAGGAAGACGGCGAAAACGGCAGCACCACCGGCCTGGAGCACGACCTGATCGAAGCCTTCGCCCAGGAACTCGGCGTCGGCGTCGAATACGTCGTGGTCGGTCCGGACGAACTGGAAAGCAGCATCGCCAGGGGGCGCTATCACCTGGCCGCGGCCTGGCTGTCGCCGGGCAACAACCCCGGCGTGCAGGCCACCCCGGCCATTTTCCAGAGCCGCGACATGCTGATGCAGCACGAAGCCTCGCTGCCGCTCGAAGACTTGAGCAGCCTGGCCGACAAGACCGTGCACGTCATGGCCGGCTCACGCCAGGCGGCGACCATGCGCCGACTGGCCAAGGAAGTCGCCAATCTGCGCGTGGTCGAAGTCGGCTCCGGCGACGTGCTCGACCTGATCGAGTCGCTCGGCAACCGTGAAGTCGATTACGTCGCCATCGACCAGAACATCGAGGAAATCGCCAACCAGTTCACGCCCTACGTGCATAGCACGCTGACCCTGAGCGAACCGGAACCCATCGTCTGGCTGCTCGGCCCCAGCCCTAACCCGGAACTGGCCGAAAAAGCCCGCGCCTTCGCCGAACGCGTCCAGCACGACGGCACGCTGGCCAAGCTGGAAGACCGTTACTTCGGCCACGTCCGCCGCCTGAACCAGGCCGACGTCACCAAGTTCCTCGGCCAGATCGAGACCACGCTGCCCAAGCTGCGCCGCTACTTCCAGGACGCCCAAACCGTCACCGGCATCGACTGGCGCCTGGTTGCGGCCGTGGCCTACCATGAGTCGCATTGGGATGCGAACGCCACCAGCTTCACCGGCGTGCGCGGCATCATGATGCTCACCGAGGAAACCGCCGACCGCTTGGGCGTCAGCAACCGACTGAACCCGCGCGAAAGTATCCTGGCCGGCGCCCGCTACATCAACATGCTCAAGGACAACCTGCCGGATGAAGTGCAGGAGCCCGACCGCACCTGGCTGGCACTCGCTGCCTACAACATCGGCCCCGGCCATTTCAATGCGGCGCGCACCCTCGCCCAGCAAATGAATGCCGACGGCAACGCCTGGTTCGAGATGAAGCGCATCCTGCCGCTGCTCTCCAAGCCCTCGGTTTATCAGCGCCTGAAAGCTGGCCGCGCCCGCGGTGGCGAGGCGGTGATTCTGGTCGAGAACATCCGCAGCTACTACGACATCCTCGTGCGCAACGAGGAACGCTACCTCGCCGTCTCCAGCCGAATGGAAGGCATGGTCGGCATGCAGGGCGACGGCCCCGGCCTCAAATTGAAGAAATAAGGGGCAACAAAAAAGCCAGGCACTGCCTGGCTTTTTGCTATCGCGGTGCGGCGTTTCAGACTGCCGGCGTCAGCACTTCCAGACCGCCCATGTAGGGGCGCAGGGCCGCCGGAATGACCACACTGCCATCGGCCTGCTGGTTATTCTCCAGAATGGCGACCAGCGTGCGGCCCACGGCCAGGCCGGAACCGTTCAGCGTGTGGCACAGCTCCGGCTTGTTCTTCTCGTTGCGGAAGCGAGCCTGCATACGACGGGCCTGGAAGCTGCCGAAATTGGAGCATGATGAAATCTCGCGATAGGTATCCTGCGCCGGCAGCCAGACTTCGAGATCGTAGGTCTTGGCGGCGGAGAAGCCCATGTCGCCCGAGCACAGCACGACGCGGCGATACGGCAGTTCCAGCGCTTCGAGGATGGCTTCGGCGTGGCCGGTCAGCTCTTCATGCGCAGCGGCGGATTGATCGGGATGAACGATCTGCACCAACTCGACCTTGTCGAACTGGTGCTGGCGGATCATGCCGCGCACGTCGCGGCCGCCGGAACCAGCTTCGGAACGGAAGCACGGCGTATGGCAGACGAGCTTCAGCGGCAGCACTTCGGCAGCGAGGATTTCGTCGCGCACGATGTTGGTCACCGGCACTTCGGCGGTCGGGATCAGGTAGAGCGGATCTTGGTCGCCGCGCAGCACCTTGAACAGGTCTTCCTCGAACTTCGGCAGCTGGCCGGTGCCCATCAGGCTGGCGGCATTGACCAAGTACGGCGCATAGACCTCGGTGTAGCCATGCTTGCTGGTGTGCGTGTCGAGCATGAACTGGGCGAGCGCACGATGCAGGCGGGCGATACCGCCCTTGAGCAGCGAGAAACGCGCGCCGGAAATCTTGGCGGCGGTGGCGAAATCGAGCTGCCCCAAGCCTTCGCCGATGTCGGTGTGGTCCTTGACGGCGAAGTCGAAGGTCTTCGGCGTGCCCCAGCGCTTCATTTCGACGTTGGCGGTTTCATCGGCACCGACCGGCACAGACTCGTCCGGAATGTTCGGCAGCGTGGCCAGGATGGCGTTGAACTTCTCCAGCAATTCGCCGAGGCGGGCTTCGGAAGCCTTCAGTTCGTCGCCCAGCGCGCCCACCTGCGCCATCACTTCGGAAGCATCCTTGCCCTGCCCCTTCAACATGCCGATCTGCTTGGACAGGCTGTTGCGCTGCGCTTGCAGATCCTGGGTGCGGGTTTGCAGCGTCTTGCGCTCGTTTTCCAGCGCCGTGAATTCGGTGAAGTCGATCGGCTTGCCGCGCTTGGCCAGGCCAGCGGCAACGGCGTCGAGATTGGAGCGAAGTTGTTGGATGTCGAGCATGGTTTTTCCTGTTTTTAGGCAGTGCACCGCAGCAGGCGGCCGCAAAACGCGCAATTATACGCGACGCAACACCCGAGCCACGAAGCCCCAGACCTTGTAGAGAACAAATCCGGCAAGCAGCAGAAAGACCACCAGCAAGCCAAGAAAGAGCGCCGGCGCGGCGAGCAGCAGCCACACGCCGCCCAAGACCAGGCCATCCTCGCCGAATGAGGCCAGCCAGTTGGAGAACGGCTCGGGCGAAGCGTTGATGGCCAGCCGGCTACCCGCCTTGGCGAAATGGGTGCCAGCCGTGATGGTGCCGCCCAACAGACCGGCGGCGACCGTCCACGCCGGATCGACCTCGCCGATCGCGAAAGCCGCCAGCATGGCCCCGCCCGGAATGCGAATGAAGGTCTGGAAGCTGTCCCACAGCGAATCGAACACCGGCACCTTGTCGGCGACCAGTTCAGCCAAGGCCAACAACCCCGCCACACCGATGACCAGCGGGTGCTGCAGTACGGCGAGGGTATGCGGCAAATGCAGGTAGCCAAAATGGCTCAGCAGGCCGGCCAAGAAAACCACGAGGTAAAGACGTAGCCCGCTGGCCCAGGCCAGCCCAGAAGAAAGCGCAATGGTCTGGACGATGTCCACTAGCGCTTGCCGGCCTTGCGATCCAGCTCGCGCAAATGGGCGAGTTTCTCGCCGATCTTGCCTTCCAGCCCGCGCGGGGTCGGCTCGTACCAATGCGGCTCGGCCATGCCGTCCGGCAGGTAGGTTTCGCCGGCGGCGTAGGCTTCCGGCTCGTCGTGGGCGTAGCGGTATTCCTTGCCGTAGCCGAGTTCCTTCATCAGCTTGGTTGGCGCGTTGCGCAGATGCACCGGCACCGGCCGAGAACCGTCCTGCTTCACGAAAGCCCGAGCCGCGTTGTAGGCGCTGTAACCGGCGTTCGACTTGGCGGCGACGGCCAGGTAGATCACCGCCTGCGCCAAGGCCAGCTCGCCTTCGGGCGAGCCCAGCCGCTCGTAGGTTTCGGCCGCATCGTTGGCCACCTGCATGGCACGCGGGTCGGCTAGGCCGATGTCTTCCCAGGCCATGCGGATGATGCGTCGCGCCAGGTAGCGCGGGTCGGCGCCGCCATCGAGCATGCGGCAGAACCAGTAGAGCGCGCCGTCCGGACTGGAGCCGCGCACCGACTTGTGCAGGGCCGAAATCTGGTCGTAGAAAGCGTCGCCGCCCTTGTCGAAACGGCGCAGATTCTGCGCCATGGTTTCTTCGATAAATTGCCCGTGCACCGCAGCAAGGCCCGCCGTATGCGCCGCCGTGCGCACCTGTTCGAGTAGATTGAGCAAACGCCGCGCATCGCCGTCAGCCAGGCCAATCAGCCGCCCGCGCGCATCGTCGTCGAATTGCAGATCGGCCAAGGCCCGGTCGCGTGCCCGGTCGAACAACTGCCCCATCTCGTTTTCGTCGAGCGACTTCAGCACATAGACCGAAGCCCGCGACAGCAAGGCCGAATTCACCTCGAAGGATGGATTCTCGGTGGTGGCGCCGATGAAGGTGAACAAGCCGCTCTCGACAAAGGGCAGAAAGCCATCCTGCTGCGCCTTGTTGAAACGGTGGATTTCATCGACGAAGAGAATGGTCCGCTTGCCCTGCGCCCGCCACATCTCGGCCTGCGCCACCGCCTCGCGCACCTCCTTGATGCCGGAAAAGACCGCCGACAGCGCGATGAACTCGCAGTTGAACTGCGTCGCCATCATCCGCGCCAGCGTCGTCTTGCCGACGCCCGGCGGCCCCCACAGGATCATCGAATGCGGCTGACCGGACTCGAAGGCCAGACGAAGCGGCTTGCCCGGCCCGAGCAGATGCTGCTGGCCGATCACCTCGTCCGGGTTCTGCGGACGCAGCTGCTCGGCCAACGGTGCATTGGTATCGACGGGATTTTGAGAAAACAGATCGCTCAACGGAATTCCTCATGCGACGGCTCATATGCCGCCGAAACAATGCCGAAGTGTACTGCCGGCCGGCGGCATCCCAAAATCAAACATGATCCATCGGCGAAACCACGCCCCGCCCGCCACATCGCACCCGGTTGCAAAATGCGACAGAAAGCCTGTCACTGCGCTCGTTCCATCTCACGTTTGTGGTGCAAACCATGAAAGCGAATAAACGCCTTTACCCGTTGGACATAAGCCCATTCCGCACCTAAGATGTAATGCTGAATGCGTATCGCATCCACCGCTTGCTCCAAGAGTTTCGGAGCACGATCAGGAGAAATAGTGGCTATGTCCGGTTTCATGGCGACAAAATACTGTACGAATAAACAGTTATTTGCCGAAAACCCTTGCCGGGCAAGTCAAATTTGCTGTCCTGTCCGCCAACTTATTGGACAGGTTTCCGAATTAGGCGTCAGTTTTGACGTCTACTAATGAAATGGACTCCCCCTCCCGTCTAGCGGGACACTGAGTGCAGAGCAGCCAAGAGGCTGCGAGCTGACCAGGAGGTGTGCCATGAAAGCTGTACGCATCGGTCTTGATATTGCCAAGACGGTTTTCCAAGTCCACGGCGTGGATGAGCACGGCAAAACAGCGCTCAAGAAAACGCTGTCCCGCGGCGAAGTGCTCTCGTTCTTCGCCAATACGCCAGTCAGTCTGATTGGTATCGAAGCCTGTGCCGGCTCGCATTACTGGGCACGGGAACTGATCAAGCTGGGCCACGATGCCCGACTGATGGCCGCCCAGTTCGTTTCCCCCTACCGCAAGAGCGGCAAGAACGACGCCAACGATGCCGAGGCGATTTGTGAAGCCGTAGGCCGACCGAACATGCGCTTTGTTCCCGTCAAGTCTGAAGAGGCGCAAGCTGTTCTCGTCGTGCATAGGGCACGCACGCTGACCGTCTCCGAACGGACCGCACTGGTTAATCAGGTGCGGGGTTTGTTGGGCGAATTCGGGATTGTGGTTGGACAAGGGATTGCCCAAGCGCGTCGGCTGCTGGCCGACATCGGCGCGGGCGGTCGGCAATTGCCGACCCTGGCCCGTGAAACCGTTGGCGAGCTACACGACCGCTTGCGAGCACTCGACGAGCGCATCCTCGCTTACGACCGAAAGATAGCCACCTTGGCCAAGGCCTGCGAACCGGCCCGTCGCCTGATGGCAATCGAAGGTGTGGGTCCGGTGACAGCCACAGCGCTGGTGGCCAGTGTAGGCAATGCCAGCGCTTTCAAGAGTGGCCGGCAATTTGCAGCCTGGCTTGGGCTAACGCCCCGACAGAATTCCAGCGGTGGCAAGACGAAACTAGGGGCCATCAGCAAGCGCGGCGATGTGACGCTGCGCACTTTGCTGATTCATGGCACCCGCTCGGTATTGCGCCTGACAACAGGCAAGACGGATCGTAAAAGCATTTGGGCAGAAGCGCTCAAGGAGCGTAGTTGTGCCAACGTCGCGGCAGTTGCGCTGGCCGCCAAAAATGCACGTATCATCTGGGCAATGCTGTCCAGAGGCACTGAATACCAAGTGGCAAGCTGACGCTTGCTTTGATCAACCGATTCATCAGATTCCCGCCTGAAGATTGCGAGCGAAATGAGTTGATGGGACAACGGTTCAGACCGACGTGGAGAAAGCCTGATAACTAGTTTGGTCGAATCAAGGCCGCTCTACTAATGAGGCTTCCACGGAGCGAATGTCATCAGGGCCGATACCGACGGGTGTCAAAGTAGGCCGGATAGATTCCTGCAGGCTGTTACCAACGAACCAACAACTTATTACTTGCAAACTGGGGGAGTCCATAGATACTAGTTAGAGCTATACGCCCATGTATCTCCTACTAACCGACGAAACCAATCTTCAGGCTGGAACCAAAGTAGAGTTCTTTTCCTACGGCGGTCTGATTGTCTCGGCCGCGAAGGTCGCAGAACTACACACTCGCATCGCGGAGATACGGAAGGTTCATGGCTATCTTCCCGGCGACAAATTGAAGTTCGACACGAATGCTCGTCCGAAACAAGTGACCGTTGAGGCCGCCACCACAGCGAAACGCGACGTAATTGGTGCTTGCATCGCATGCGACTGCAAGTTCATTGCCTACGTCATTCTTCACGCAATCGTTCGGAACACACCATTGGAAACAACCATTCAATGGGGTGCTGACCACGTAATAGGGAAGTTCAATTTCTTTCTGCATCGCCAAGACGCCATGGGCATCGTCGCTATGGATCGCCTGCCTGATGGCGTCGAATTCGATTATCTCTCCAACAAGTTCAGTGGAGGTCTCAAGCTGCAAGAGGGCGAATCGGTAGATCTTGATCGGATCACCTTGTTCTCATCTACCTGCATAAACGCATCACACCTAAGCTCTGCAATGGATATCGTACTTGGCTCATGGCGGTACTGCATTAACAGCCCGATGAATACGGACGCTGCAAAGGCAATGATGGTCGAACTCACCAAGCTAATTTGGTGCGAGCGCGAAGGCGACAAGCTATTCGCATTCGAGAAGGGGTTGGTGTTTCGGCCAAAGGAAGTGCAGGTCGCCGGCTTTCAAGCAAAGTACTCGGCTCTCCTAAATCACATAAATGCACTTATCGCTCATGTATAGCTCTAACACTTCGTTCGAGGCGACCTGCGCGAAAAGCCGCGCAGGCGCCTCAACTTCACGTTATGTTTGTTAAAGGAAGGTCATGAGCAATCCAATCACTAAAGGCGTCCATCATATCGGGCTTACCGTGTCGAGACTGGAAGAAAGCGCCAATTTCTTTATCTCGCTGCTTGGCTGGAAAGAAGTGAAGAGAAATCCCGAGTACCCAGCCATTTATGTCAGTGACGGAAGCATCATGCTTACTCTGTGGGCAACCAAGGAAGAGCCCTCCATCCAATTCAACAGACATAAAAATATTGGCCTACACCATGTGGCTCTTTCCGTTGAAAGTGAGGACGATTTGAACGCTATTCACAAGCGCCTCGTCGCCAACGGGACCAAAATTGAGTTTGCGCCTGAGCAATTAGGAAATACCCCTGCAAAGCACATGATGTGCTTTGAACCCAGTGGTATTCGAGTGGAATTCATATGGCTTGGGAAATAAGTACGCAAAACATAAGCCTGTGCTCAAGCTCGCTCCCTGCGGTTGCTGAGACGCGCCTTTGGCGCGCCCTTTAGCTCCACGTCGGAAATTACCTATGTCGTGGTTTTGGTCGAAATCTCGCACGGGAAAAGTTGTTGAGGGGGGTTTGAACCTTCTCGATGGTGCAGTCGCTTTTGGCTTGGTTAGTGGGGCCGCTATCGTTTTTGCATTTGGAAAGTTTCTTCTCGGCGGTGTGCTTGGCGCTTTAGCACTCGGCGTTTTCGCCCGTATGACCCGGCGCACCAAATCCAACGCTTCCGCTGCCCAAAAACCAAAAGCATGAACATCCATCGCTCTGCTCCTTCAATGGAGCGATAACCTGTAAGGAGTGCCCCATGCAACGCTTGCTTCTGATCAACCTGCTCTGCCTCGCCTGCTCCGCTCCCCAAATGGCGCTGGCTGCCGAGGCGCAGGATTGCCCGTTTACGGCGGACTACCTTTCGCAGCGGCTCGACAAGAAGTTGAAGGTGGTCACGGCCGGCAAAGGCTTGCTCGGCAAGGCTTGCGAATATGCCGACGATAAGCGCTCGGTGAAGATTGCGGTGGATGCGGGGCCGAACCCGGCGCCGTCGGGCGAGATGTGGCGCAAGATGTCGAACCCGCCGGGAACCAAATGGGAAAGCGTGCCGAACGACGCCGACAAGGCGGTGACGCTGGCTGCCTATCCGAATGGCGAGCCTTACCCTGCGCTGAGCTACGAACGCAAGGGCTGGCTGGTGACGATCAATGTCATGGGTGTGAGCGGCAAGGCGGCGGTCGGCCAGTGGAATGCCAAGCTGGTGCACTTGAAGCGGCTGCCTGAATGAACGTGGATTCCGCCCCCTCTTTCATGCACGAAGGGCAAGGTCCAGCTAAAGCGTGATGCCCGAGCGCCCCAAATTCACCTCCCACGAGCAATACGCCGCCGCCCCTGAACAGGCACAGGCGATGCTGCTGCGGATCCAGTCGCTGGTCGAGGCAGCACTGCCGGAGGCTGAGCGCTGCATTGCTTACAACATGCCGGCTTATCGCCTGGGCAGGGTGTTTTTCTATTTCGCCGCCTTCAAGAACCACTTGGGCATCTATCCGCCGCTCAAGGCTGATGCGGCGCCTCTTCGCGAAGTGGCGCCGTTCAGCAACGAAAAAGGCAATCTCGCCTTCAAGTATGCGGCGCCGCTTCCCTACGAGTTGATCGCCCGGGTGGCGGTGGCTTTGGCCAAGGAATACGCCGGCCGTCGATGACTTGCCCGTTTCCGATGGCCCCACCCGTTGCACATTGAGTAGCGCTGATCGCATTGTTCAAGCTGCGGTTTTTTGCCTTTTTCGACAGTGCACCGCAGCAGCGAGATTTCTCCGAAGACTGCGCTGGCAGAAGCGGCCTCGGGCTTCCTGCGCGGGCACAAAGCTTGCAACGCAAGGGAAAAACGATGGAGAACCGCCGTGCCACACACCCTGCGCCTTGCCCCTGCCCCGAGCCTTGATGACATCCTGTCTCTGCCGAGCCATTTCGATTTCACTGCAGCTCGCGAATTTCTCAAGAAAATCAATGCCATTGCCGAGCCAGAGTGGCCGGCGAGCATTACGCTCGATTTTTCCCGGACCGATTACATCGACACGGCCGGGCTTGGGGTTTTGTTGTTGTTCGGCGAACGTTTTGGTGGAAAACGGACAATACGGTTTAGCGGCGCCCGCGGCCGGGTCCGCGAATGCCTGGAGATCGCCCGCATCGAGGAACGACTGAGCGGATGGAATGCCCAGGCAGGCAGTTACGACTTGCGGGTTTGCGCCAGCTGCGGCAAGACAGCGCACGGACAGTGCGACGGCAGCCTGCATGCCGCCGCACGTTGCCGACGGACCACCGCCGCTGCCGCCGTGGAGCGCCTGGCCG
This sequence comes from Azonexus sp. IMCC34839, assembly GCF_047047955.1. GTDB lineage: Bacteria > Pseudomonadota > Gammaproteobacteria > Burkholderiales > Rhodocyclaceae > Azonexus. Next base: position 1,099,293 of record NZ_CP150631.1, read on the forward strand.
CCTGATTGGCCGGCACCCCTGCGCTCAGAGACTGCGGCGGGCGGCGAGAAAGGCTGCCGCATCGCTCGCCGGCAGCGGCTTGGCGACCAAGTAGCCCTGATATTCCTCGCAGCCGAGGGCGTTGAGCACGGCCATCTGCGAGTGTGTCTCGACACCTTCGGCGACGACGCGCAGGTTCAGGCTGTGGGCGAGCGAGATGATGGCGCGGGTGATGGCCACCGCTTCGTTGCCGCCGTCGCATTCCTGCACGAAGGAGCGGTCGACCTTGAGAATGTCGATGGGGAAGCGCTTCAGGTAAGCGAGCGAGGAATAGCCGGTACCGAAGTCGTCGATGGCGATGGAAACACCCATTGCCTTCAGTTCGTAGAGCACGGCCAGCGCCTGCTGGACATCGCCCATCAGCATACTTTCGGTGATTTCGAGTTCCAGGTTGGCGGCGGGCAGGCCGGCTTCGTCGAGCGCCGACTGGATCAGCCCGGCCAGGTCTTTCTCGCGGAACAAAGTGGGTGAGATGTTGACGGCCATGCGCAGGTCGGTATGGCCCTGCGCGCGCCATAGCGCGGCCTGCATGCAGGCTTCGCGCAGCACGAAGCGCGTCAGGTTGCCGATCAGGCCGTTCTCTTCGGCCAGCGGAATGAAGCGAACCGGCGACACGGCACCGAATTCGGCACTCTGCCAGCGCACCAGGGCCTCGAAGCCGCAGGGACGGCCACGGGCATCGACCTTGGGCTGATAGACGACATACAGCTCTTGCTCCTCGACTGCCTTGCGCAGTGCAGAATCGAGCGCCAGGCGCTCGCGCGCGGCGATGTTGAGCGACTCGGTGTAGAACTGAAACTGCCCCTTGCCCAGGCCCTTGGCATGGTGCACGGCAGCGTCGGCGTGGCGCAGCAGGGCTTCGAGGTCGTCGGCATCGTCGGGAAAGACGCTAACCCCGATGCTGCAATTGACGCGCAGTTCGTGACCATCGATGTTGATCGGGCTGGCCACGATCTCCTGGATGCGGTGCAGGATGTGCAAGGTCTCGCTCAAGCCGCCGTGGTCACCGAGGATGAGCACGAACTCGTCGCCGCCGTAGCGCGCCACAGTGTCGGAATCGCGCAGGCAGGCCTTGAGCCGGCGGGCGACCTCGACCAGCAGGCGGTCGCCGGCACCGTGGCCGAGGCTATCGTTGATGAACTTGAAGTTGTCCAGATCGACGAAAGCCAGCGCCCCCTGCGTACCCTGCCGCTGGGCCAGGCGCATGGCCTGGTGCAGGCGGTCCTGCAGCAGGTTGCGGTTTGGCAGGCCGGTCAGCGGATCGTGCGTGGCCTGGTACTCGAGCTGCTGCTGGTAATTGCGCTGGGCGGTGATGTCCTCGACCGTACCTTCGTAGTAGAGCGGCTCGCCGTCGCGCCCGATGACGGCGTGGGCGTTCTCGGAAATCCAGATGCGGCTGCCGTCCCTGCGATAGACCTCGGATTCGAAATCGGTGACGCGACGGTGCTCGCGTATCTGGCGCTTGAATTCGTCGCGCCGTTGCGGATCGACATAGAGCCGCCCGGCAATATCTGACAGGCCGGCGATCAGTTCTGCCGGCGTCGCGTAGCCGTAGAGCGTGGCCAGTGCCTGGTTGGCGGCCAGATAGTGGCCGTCGATGGAGGTCTGGAACATGCCGACGACGGAATCCTCGAAGATGCTGCGATAGCGCATCTCGGCATCGGCCAGCAGGCGCAGGCTGAGGACCTGCTCGGTGACGTCCTCGATGAAGCCTTCGAGAACCATTTCGCCCGATTCGTCATGCACGATGGTGCCGCGTTCGAGCACCCATTTCTCCAGGCCATCCTTGTGCCGGATGCGGTATTGCGTACGGTAGCGCCCGCCCTGCGGGATAGCCTCGGCAATGGTGTTGCGCACGCGCGCCCGATCCTCCGGGTGGGTGATCATTTCGAGCGAGGCCCCGCGGTTGAACTCCATTTCGCCCGGCGAATAACCGGTCAGTTCGCGGCAGCCATCGCTGACGAAATGCATGGTCCAGTGTTCGTCGATGGCGCAGCGAAAGACCATTCCTTCCAGGTTGTTGACCAGGACCTGGAGCACTCGCTCGCTATCGATACCGCTCCAGGGGGAAATACGGCGTTTACGCACCATGTGCAGACCATTCGACAATAAGGTTTGATTCACGACCAACTTTTCCGGGCCTCGGCACGCAGCCGACAGCCCTCATTCGAAACAAGGTAAATATTTCACCGCCCCGCTCGGGCGCCGACGGCATTTCTGGGTGAGGCAAGGCTGATTAACCCAGTAACAGGGTCATGCCGCCGGGTGCCTGCGGCGACACCCGCTCCAGCGCCTGGCCGCTCTCGCCGACCCAGGCTACCACGCCATCGACCGCTCGGGTCGCCACACCGAAATACTGCTCGGGCGACACCTTGATCCCGTCGCCAGCCAGGATGCTGCTGCGTACCAGGCCGATCAGTTCAATGATGGCCGAGCGCGCACGCGGCGACGACTGCCCCGCATTGCTCGCCCGCAGCGCCTGTTCGAGCAGGCCTTCGACCTTGCTGACCAGGAACATCAGGCGAACGCGCGCAACCGGCGAACAGGCCTTGCGCGCCGCGACGCTGCTGCCGATGGCGCGCATCTGCCCCAGGCACTCGGCCAGCGCCGGCAGGCGGTAGGCAAAATTGCGCACGGTGCCGACCTGATCGGCGCGGTCGAGCAGCGGCTCCAGGCGGGCCTCGCCGACGGCGGCCAGCCAGTTGAGCAACTGCGAGATCAGCTGGCTGTGCTCGGCGATGCTCTGTTCCGGTGTCTTGCCGGGCAGTGCGTCGACCAGGCTGCGCCAGCGGAAGATGAACAAGGAAACGTCGTTGCCGGTAAAACATGGCGCATGGCGTGCGGTCTCGCCGCGGGCATCGCGTTGCAAGGCCGGCAGCAGGGTGTCGATGACCGCCTGTTTCTCGCGCAGGCGCGGTGCAAAGGAGGCATCGCCGGAGAGCCAGGCGCTGCTCATGCCGCGATGCTGCTGCAGGTTGACCACCAGCTCGAAGAGCACCCGGCTGGCGGCCAGCACTTCCGGCAGGCTGGCCTGCGGCCGACGGCCGGCCGCACGCAGCGCCTTCCAGACAAAGGGCGTCAGGACTGCCGCCAACACGGCACCGATTAGCCAATAGATCAGGTCGCTCATGATGCTCACTCGTATTGGTAGGTTTTGATCAGGTCGGCCAGCTGCACGGCCAGTTGGTCGACGTAGCGGGACAACTCGCTGCTGTCGCGGACCAGGATTTCGTTGCGGTCGGCCAGCTGCGCCAGATGCTCGATGTCGCGCGCGATGTTCTGCGCCGCTTCGCTCTGCTCGGCGCTGGCCGCAGCGATGTCGCGCACCAAAACCAGCGTGCGCTGCGACTTGCCGGCCACTTCGTGCAGGGTCGTCGCCGCCGCCTCGCCCTCGGCCGCGCTCTCGGCGGCCCGGGCATTGCTGGCCTGCATGGTCGCCGCCATCTGTTCAATCTGCAGCTGGATGCGCCCGATCAGTTCGCCAATTTCACCGGCCGCCACGGCGCTGCGCTCGGCCAGCTTGCGCACCTCATCGGCGACCACGGCGAAGCCACGCCCCTGTTCGCCGGCCCGCGCCGCTTCGATGGCCGCGTTGAGCGCCAGCAGGTTGGTCTGCCCGGCAATGTCCTTGATGACGCCGACGATCTGACCGATTTCCTGCGACTGCTCGCCGAGTTCGCCAGCCGTACGCGCCGAAGCGGCGACCGTGGCCGCCAGGTTGGAAACGGTGGCAGCCAGGGTGCCGACCTTCTCAGCCCCGTGACCGGTCACGCTCATGGTTTCTTCTGCAACCTGGGCCGCTTCGCCGGCCTGTTCGCTGGCCAGACGCAGGCTGACCGTCAGCTCTTCGAGCGAGGCGGCCGAAGATACCGTCAGGTCACGCTGCTGACGCACGCCTTCGTCGCCGCCCTCGGCATTGGCCGTGGTTTCGTGGGCGACGCTGTTCAATTCCTGCGACGAGCGGTCGAAGGCTTTGACCACCTCGACCAGCGAACGCAGCATGCTGTTCATGTATTCGCCGAGCGGCGCCAGGCGGCTGCCGGAGGTTTTCATGCGGCGGTGCAGATCGCCCTTGCGCACCGCCTGGCTGAAGGCGAGCAATTCTCCCAACCAGGCGTCGCAGGCACGAAACAGGCTGAAGCCGGAGGCCAGCACGGCCAGCACGGCCACCGCCGCCAGGGCGATGAACAGCCCGTTGGCCGCGGCGATGGCATAGCCAAGCGCCGTAGCGGCCAGGCAGACAAGAATCATGTGCAGCAAGGCCGGGCCGGCCAGCAGACTGGCGCCGGCTGCACTCTCTGGGGGCTGTTGGGCAGCATTCTCGGTCATCGTTCGATCCCGTTATCGTGTTTTACTCAGCGATAGCAAGATCGTTGCCAGACTCAACAAGCCGATGTTTTAAAAGAGATTCACAGTTAAACAGGAAGCATGCGACACAATGTCAAAGCCCGGAAACGATTATTTCGCACCATCACGGTGCAGGAACATCGCCCCAAAATGGACGGCAGCCGCGTTGTATAATCCGCGGTTTGCAATTAACCGGTTGATATAACAATGGAAGCCGAACAGCTCAATAGCATCTCCAACAAGCTCGACGATCTGGCGCAGCGCGCCGCCGAGCTTCGGAGGTATCTTTGACTACGATCACAAACGTGAGCGTCTGACCCTCCTCAACAAGGAGATGGAAGATCCCAAGATTTGGGACGATCCGAAACGCGCCCAGGAACTGGGCCGCGAAAAGAAATCCCTGGAAGACGTCGTGCTGGTGCTCGAAGCCGTCGACGCCGGCATCAACGACGGCCGCGAACTCTTTGACATGGGCAAGGAAGACGGCGACGACGACACGCTGCTCGCCGTGGCTGCCGACAACGAGGAACTGGAAAAGAAGGTCGCCAACCTCGAATTCCGCCGCATGTTCAGCAACCCACAGGACCCGAACCCCTGCTTCCTGGAAATCCAGGCGGGCGCCGGTGGTACCGAGGCACAGGACTGGGCTTCCATGCTGCTGCGCATGTACCTGAAGTACGGCGAACGCAAGGGGTTCTCGGTCGAGGTCATGGAAGAATCCGAAGGCGACGTGGCCGGCATCAAGAGCGCCACCGTCAAGTTCTCCGGCGACTACGCCTACGGCACCCTGCGTACCGAAACCGGCATCCACCGCCTGGTGCGCAAGTCGCCGTTCGACTCGAACGCCCGCCGCCACACCAGCTTCACCTCGGTCTTCGTGTATCCGGAAGTCGATGACTCGATCGAGATCGACATCAACCCGGCCGACGTGCGCACCGACACCTTCCGCGCTTCCGGCGCCGGCGGTCAGCACATCAACAAGACCGACTCCGCCGTGCGTCTCACCCACGTGCCGACGGGGATCGTCGTGCAGTGCCAGAACGACCGTTCGCAGCACCGCAACCGTGACGAAGCCTGGTCCATGCTGCGTGCCCGTCTGTACGAACACGAGCTGCGCAAGCAACAGGCCGAGCAGCAGAAGCTGGAAGACGCCAAGTCAGACATCGGCTGGGGCCACCAGATCCGCTCCTATGTGCTCGACCAGAGCCGCATCAAGGATCTGCGCACCAACTATGAAGTCGGCAACACCCAGGCCGTGCTCGATGGCGACCTGGACGACTTCATTCAGGCCAGCCTGAAGCAGGGCGTGTAATGCCCAACCTGTTCGCGGAATTGCCGGCCACTGCTGCGGTGGACGAGCAATTTCGCGAAATTTTGCAGCGCCCCGGCCTGCGCATCGAGCGCATCGTGTCGACCGGGCAAAGCAGCCCGCCCGATTTCTGGTACGACCAGCCGCAAGGCGAATGGGTCTTGGTGGTGCAAGGCGAGGCAAAACTGCGCTTCGCGGACGAAGCCGAAGCCCGCCACCTGCGTGCCGGCGATTACGTCGATATTCCCCCGCATTGCCGCCATCGCGTCGAGTGGACGCCGGCTGGCCAGATCACGATCTGGCTGGCCGTGCATTACGATTGAGCGGCGCCCTTCACGATCGAGGCCCGCTCCAGGCACTGCAGCATCGTGCTGTACAGCGTCTGCGGATGGAAGGGCTTGCTGACGAAACCGTTCATGCCGGCATCGAGGCAGCGCCGCTTTTCCTCGGCAAAGGCATTGGCCGTCAGCGCGATGATGGGCAAACCCGCCCGCCCCTCCATCTGACGGATACACCGCGTCGCTTCGACACCGTCCATGTTCGGCATCAGCATGTCCATCAGCACGACGTCGTAGTCGTTCTCGCGCACCATTTCGAGCGCAACTTCGCCGTTTTCCGCCACATCGACCGCAAAGCCGAGCCGGCCGATGATGTTGCCGGCGACCATGCGGTTGACCACTTCGTCCTCGACCAGCAGTACCTTTACGCCACGGAAACGCTCGCGCAACGTCTCCTCCGGCGGCAACTCGCCAATGACAGGACGGCCGACAGCGCGTCGCTCGGTGCCACATTTCAGGCGCGCCGTCAGCCAGAAAACACTGCCTATCCCTTGTCGGCTCGATACGCCGACCTCACCGCCCATCGCTTCGGCCAATTCCTGCGTGATGGCCAAGCCAAGGCCGGTACCGCCATAGCGCCGGGTGGTCGAATTATCGGCCTGACGGAAAGCCGAAAAAATCGTATCCAGCGCCTCCGGCGGAATACCGATACCGGTATCCTCGACCTCGAAGCGCAGCAACACGGTATCGCCGGCATCTTCGAGAACGCGCGTGCGCAGCGTTACGCTACCCAACTCGGTAAATTTGACGGCATTCGAGGCGTAGTTAAGCAAGGCCTGACGCAAACGCAGCGGATCGCCATAGACGATGGCGGGCACGTCACTGGCCTCGACCTTGAGTTCGACACCCTTGGCTGCCAACTGCGGCTCGACCATGCTGACGACTTCAAGAACGGTTTCTTCGATCGATAGCGGAACCGATTCCAGCTCCATGCGACCGGCCTCGATCTTGGACAGATCGAGAATGTCGGAAATCAGCGCCAACAGGTGCTGACCAGCCGCTTCGATATGATCGACGCTGGTTTTCTGCTCGTCGCTCAGGGCATCGTATTTGAGCAGATGGGCAATACCGAGGATGGCGTTGAGCGGCGTGCGAATCTCGTGGCTCATGTTGGCCAGGAACTCGCCCTTCATGCGTTCCGCCCGCTCCGCCGCATCCTTGGCACGAAGCAAGTGGGTAGCCAGCTGTTGTTCTTCGCTGATATCGCGGACAAGCAGTGCAAAGCGCTGGCCGTTCGCCCCCGACTCGATTTCAAGGCCGGTCAATTCTATGGGGAAAGTTTCGCCGCTCTTGCGCCTGCCCTGGCAACGCTGACGTTGAACGCTCTGCCCCTGCAAGAGCATTGCCAAGACACTCGGCGCACAATCGGTCAGCTTCTCAGCAAGCAGCCCAAGCGTCGGGGCCTGCTGGACGCAGTCGCACGCCTCCACCCCGAACATCGCCCGTGCGTTGTCGTCAAGCGTTTCGACGCCCCCTTCTCGGTCAACAATCGCAACACCGAGAGCAGTCGCCGAAAGCAGCATTTCGCTGCGTTCGACGGCACGCTTGCGCACCAGAAGGTTGTGGATGCGCGCCCGCAACTCCTCATCGAGGATCGGTTTTTGTACGTAATCGTCGACACCCAACTGGAACAACTCGATGCGCCGTCCGGGGTTGTCGAAGGCGGTCACGGCCAGAATGGGCACGCCACCCTTCGGTAGCGGCAGGCGGCGGATACGGTTGATCAGGCGCGGCCCGGTCATGCGACCGCCCAACACCACGTCGCACAGCACGAGGTCGTAATCGTTTTCGGCGAAGGACTGCCAGGCTTCGTCAGCCATGGCGAAGGCATCGACGGTCGCCCCCCAGGAGCGTAACAATTCCTCGAGGACCAATCGCTGGTCGCGCGCATCCTCGATATAAAGAATGCGGCAACGCATGGGCTGCATCAGCTCGACGTAGTGGCGCATGAAGCGCAGCAATTCGTCGATATCCTGCTTGCGGAACAATTCGGTGACGCCAGCCTGCGTCGCCGCCGTCGCCAATTCGGCGCTCGGCGTTGCCGTCAGCAGGACAACCGGTTCGACGCGGGCATGCCCCTGTTGGCGCAACTCACGCGAAAAGGAGACGCCATCGCTATCCGGCAATTGGCCGGCGACGACGAAAAAATCGAACTTGGTCGCCGCGATGAGTGCTGTCGCTTCCTGCCGGGAACGAGCCAACAGCACCTGCACGCCGGGAAAGTGGCTGAGGTATTGCTGCAGTATCTCCCGGTAAATCGGGGAGGAATCGACCAATAGAATATTCAAGCTGTACTCCCTGCACCTGCTGCGCTTCCCGACACGAATCAGTGGCTTTCTATGCGCTCTAAGCGGCGGCGCCCTTGTTCCGACCGGGGGTAATCGGCGAAAATAACACGTTTTAAGCTAGCCATCGGCTCGCGCACTGTTTTTCAAGGATTTTTTTCATGTCGAACGCCGAACAGCCCATCCAGCAAGACGAAAACCACATCATCGCCGAACGTCGGGCGAAGCTTGCCGAATGGCGCAAGACCGGTCAAGCCTTCCCCAACGACTTCCAGCGCGAGAACACTGCGCAGAAGCTGCACGAAGGCTACGGTGAGAAATCGACCGAGGAACTCGAAGGAATGCCGGTCGAAGTCAAGGTCGCCGGCCGCATGATGCTCAAGCGCGTCATGGGCAAGGCCTCCTTCGCCACGCTGCAGGACGTTTCCGGCCGCATCCAGGTGTATGTCGCCCGCGACAAGGTCGGCGAGGAATCCTATGCCGCCTTTAAGGGCTGGGACCTGGGCGACATCCTCGGCGTCGTCGGCACCCTGATGAAGACCAAGACCGGCGAGCTGACCATCCAGGCCGCCGAAGTGCGCCTGCTGACCAAGTCGATCCGCCCGCTGCCGGACAAGTTCCACGGCCTCGCCGATCAGGAAATGAAGTATCGCCAGCGTTACGTCGACCTGATCATGAACGAGGAAACGCGCGCCACCTTCCGCGCCCGCTCCGGCATCGTTGCCGCGATCCGCAATTACATGACCGGCCATGGCTTCATGGAAGTCGAGACGCCGATGATGCACCCGATCCCCGGCGGCGCCGCGGCCAAGCCCTTCGTCACGCACCACAACGCGCTCGACATGCAGCAGTTCCTGCGCATCGCCCCGGAGCTCTACCTGAAGCGTCTGGTCGTCGGCGGTTTCGAGAAAGTCTTCGAGATCAACCGCAACTTCCGCAACGAAGGCTTGAGCCCGCGCCACAATCCGGAATTCACCATGATGGAGTTCTACGAGGCGTATGCGAACTACCATACGCTGATGGACTTCACCGAAGGCCTGATCCGCCAGGCCGCCCGTGAAGCGCTGGGCAAGGAAGTGTTCGAATACCAGGGCCGCGTGCTGGATCTGTCCAAGCCCTTCCATCGCCTGACCATCATCCAGGCCATCCAGCGCGAACAGCCGGACTTCACCAACGAGCAACTGGCCGACGCCGAGTTCCTCAAGGCCAAGATCGTCGCCTTCGGCGAGAAGGTCAAGCCGGGCGGCCTCGGCAGCCTGCAGCTGCAATTGTTCGAAGCCTGTGCCGAAGCCAAGTGCTGGGAGCCGACCTTCATCATCGACTACCCGGTCGAAGTCTCGCCGCTGGCCCGTGCTTCCGACACCAACCCGGAAATCACCGAGCGTTTCGAGCTCTTCATCGTCGGTCGCGAAATCGCCAACGGCTTCTCCGAGCTGAACGACGCCGAAGACCAAGCCGCCCGCTTCCAGGAGCAAGCCAAGGCCAAGGATGCCGGCGACGAAGAGGCAATGTATTACGACGCCGATTTCATCCGTGCGCTCGAATACGGCCTGCCGCCGACCGGTGGCTGCGGCATCGGCATCGATCGCCTGATCATGTTGCTGACCGACAGCCCGGCGATCCGCGATGTGATCCTCTTCCCCCAAATGCGCCCCGAATGAGGATGGTCGGCTGCGCTTGGCGATACGGCGTTGCGGCGAGCTTTGCATAGCGCTGCTATGCGGCAGCCCGCCGCGCCTTGTCTCGCCAGCGCTCGCTCGACCATCGGCCGTGACTATTCAGAATGCGTCATTCCCGCGAAAGCGGGAATCCAGGCGTTTTCCCTGGCGCGTACCCAATTAATTTCCTTGTGACCGAAAACCTGCAATCCCTCGAAGCCGCTGCCCGTGCCCGACTGGCGACCCACCATAGCCGGGCGCTGGTTTTCGAGCACGAGGGCCAGCGCTACGTCGTCAAGAAGCTGGCGGCCAAGCCACGCAAGCTGATCCAGACGCTGTTCATGCGCTGGGTGGTCAAGCACCTGACCGGGCAGCCGTTGCCCTTGCGCACGCTGGCGCTGTCGGAAGCGGCGGGCAGCATGGAGTACGAGGCCAATCGGCTGAAATCGATGGCGGCGGCGGGCATGCGCGTACCACGCGTGGCCTTGGTGACGCCGGAATTCTTCGTACTGGAATTCTGCGGCACCGTGGTTGCCACGCTGCTGGAGAAATGGACGGCCGAGGAATGGCGGCGCGAGTTGCCGCGCCTGGCAACCGAGCTCGGCGAATTCCACCGCTCCGGGTTCTGGCATGGCGGCGCCCAGATCAAGAACATCACGATGCAGGATGGCCTGAGCTATCGCATCGACTTCGAAGAGAATTTTGGCGAATTCCTGCCGTCCACCGCAGTACAGGCCGCCGACCTCGTGCTCTTCCTGAATTCCATCTCGCTGGCCGGCCCCATCGTCGAGAACGAATCGCGCCAATTGCTGCCGCAATTGCTCGACTGTTATTTTGCCGCCAATCCCAACGACGAGATCAAGGCCATCATCCGCCGCGGCCTGCCCTTGATGAATCGTTTGGCAGCCTTCGCCGGCCTGTTCCAGCGCTGGTCACGCAAGGGAATCCGGCGCATCATCATTCTTGTCGACGTGCTCAACGGATTGAAGTAATGCAACTGCGCCAGATACAGGTCGCCCATGACAGCGTGCAGGATCGCCTGATCCTGCGCGTTGCCACGCAGGCCAACGAGGAATTCCGCATCTTCCTGACCCGCCGCTTCCTGCGCAAGCTGTGGCCGCGCCTCGTCGACATGGTCGCCGCGCCGCTGGTCATTCCAGCCATGGACAGCAATCCGGAGGCTGCCGACAGCTCAGCCAACACCACCTTCGATGAGCCTTTCCGCGACGCCGACTCGATCTTCCCGCTTGGCGCGACGCCACTGCTCTCCAGCGAGTGCCAGCTAACCAAACACAGCGATGGCGCCATCCACCTGACCTTCCGCGAGGGCCGCGAGCGCAGCTTCAACCTGGTGCTCGACGCCGGCCTGCTGCAAGCCCTGTGCGCCATGCTGCGCGCCGCTGTCGACAAGGCGCAATGGGACCTGACCCTCGATTACGGCAGCACTGCCCCGGCGGCCGAAACACCTGTCCCGCCGCTCACTGGCGGCCCGGAAAAACACGGCCTGCTGCACTGATCGGCGGTGGAAAAGCTCGTCCCCGCCCACCTCGAATTCGCCGACGACGGCACGCCCTGGTCGGCCAGTTTCGGCGACGTCTATCACTCCGCCCACGGCGGCCCGCAGCAGGCGCAGCACGTTTTCCTCGCCGGCAACGATTTGCCGCAGCGCTGGCAAGGCCAACACCGCCTCGTCATCCTCGAAACCGGCTTCGGCCTGGGCCTCAACTTTCTCGCCACCTGGCGCGCCTGGCGCGACGATCCGCAACGCTGCCAGCGCCTGCATTTCGTCTCCTTCGAGAAGCACCCCTTCTCGGCTACCGACCTCGCCATCGCCCAGCGTGCCTGGCCGGAATTCGCCGACCTCGCCGCCGAACTGCAAGCCCACTGGCCGCCGCTGACGCCAGGCGTACATCGCCTGCACCTCGACAACCATCGCGTCATCCTGACCCTGATCTTCGGCGACGCCACGAAGCAACTGCGTACCATCGATGCTTCGGTCGATGCCTTTTACCTCGACGGCTTTTCGCCGGCCAAAAATCCGGAGCTGTGGACGCCCGAGCTGTGCAAGTCGCTCGCTCGCCTCGCCGCGCCCGGCGCCACGCTGGCCACCTGGTCGGTCGCCGGCCATGTGCGCGAAGCCTTGCAGGCAGCCGAGTTCGACCTGGAAAAACGCCCCGGTTTCGCCGGCAAGCGCCAGATGCTGAGCGGCCGCTTCCGCTCGCGCCGCCCCAACCGCCACACCCCGCCAGTCAAGCGCCGCGCCATCGTGATCGGCGCCGGCATCGCCGGCAGCACCAGCGCCTACGCCCTGGCCGCCGCCGGCTGGCAGGTCACGGTCCTCGAAGCGGCCGACGGCCCCGCCACCGGCGCCTCCAGCAACCTGGCCGGCGTGCTGCGTCCGCTGCCCAGCGCCGACGACAACCGGCTGTCGCGCCTGACCCGCGCCGGCTACCTGGCCACCCGCGCCCTGCTCGGCTCCCTGCCAGACGCCCGCTGGTCGGCCTGCGGCGTGCTCCATCTCGGCCGCGAACCAATCCATGAAGCACAGCAGAAACGTACCATCGAAGCGCTCGGCCTACCGGACGACGTCATGCAATTCGTCGACCGCGACACTGCAACGGAAATGCTCGGCTGGCCGGTCGACACCGGCGGCTGGTGGTTCCCGAACGGCGGCTGGGTGCAACCGCCCTCGGTCTGCCGCGCTGCGCTGGCCGCTTTTCCCGAGCGCATCGCCATCCAGTACGCTGCTGCGGTGCACTGCCTGAAAAGGGCAAAAACCGAAACCAGTGACACGGCAGACACTTGGCAAGCACTCGCCGCCGACGGCACCGTCCTCGCCGAAGCGCCGGTCGTCGTCATGGCCAGCGGCGCTGCCGCTCCCGGTTTCGAGCAATTCGCCTGGCTGCCGCAAAAAGCCGCCCGCGGCCAGGTCACTCACCTGCCAGCCACAGCCACTCCGCCACTGCCGCACGTTGTTTGCAAACTCGGCTACGCCATGCCCGAAGTCGATGGCCTGCGCCTGATCGGTGCCACGCTGCAAGCCGGCGACACCGATCGATCGTTGCGCGAGATCGACCACCGCGAAAACCTCGCCCGCCTGAACCTCAGCCTGCCCGGTTTTGCGCCGGAACTTGACGTCGCCACGCTGGGTGGCCGCGTCGGTTTCCGCCCGATGTCGCCGGACCGCCTGCCCATGGTCGGCCCGGTGCCGGATGTCGTCGCCGCCACGCCCAACACCCGCCAGCACGCCCTGCCCCGCCAACCCGGCCTGTGGTGCGTGCAGGGCTTTGGCGCGCGCGGCATCGTCTGGTCGGCGCTGATGGCCGACCTGCTGGTGTCGCGTATCGAAGGCGAACCGCTACCGCTGGAAATCGACCTGGTCGATGCCTGCGACCCCGGCCGTTTCCTGCTCAAGGCCGCCCGCCGCCCGGCCGAGGAATCGGACGACACGACCTGACCGGCGAGGTCGCGTATAAGCTTAGATGCCGATGTGATTAGTCATACGCGCTTGCCATGGCTAATATCCCGCAGCTCCTGTAGACTTTTTTCTTTTACCGACAACAAAAGAGAGACACGCGCATGAAGATCGAAACCATTGCCGTCCACGGCGGCTACTCGCCCGACCCGACCACCAAGGCCGTTGCTGTCCCCATCTACCAGACGACCTCGTACGCCTTCGACAGCACCCAGCACGGGGCCGACCTGTTCGACCTGAAGGTTGCCGGCAACATCTACACCCGCATCATGAACCCGACGCAGGACGTGCTGGAAAAGCGTGTCGCCGAGATGGAAGGCGGCATCGCCGCCCTGTGCATGGCCTCGGGCATGGCCGCCATCACCGCCGCCATCCAGACCATCGCCGAAGCCGGCGACAACATCGTCACCTCCAGCACGCTGTACGGCGGCACCTACAACCTCTTCGCCCACACGCTGCCGCAATACGGCATCGATGTGCGTTTCGCCGACTACCGCGACCCGGCCGCCTTCGAGAAGCTGATCGACGCCAAGACCAAGGCCGTGTTCTGCGAATCCGTCGGCAACCCGCTCGGCAACATCACCGACTTCGAAAAGCTGGCTGAAATCGCCCACAAGCATGGCGTGCCGGTCATCGTCGACAACACCGTGCCCTCGCCCTACCTGTGCCGCCCCTTCGAGCACGGCGCCGACATCGTCGTGCACGCGCTGACTAAATACCTCGGCGGCCACGGCAACTCCATCGGTGGCATCATCGTCGATAGCGGCAAATTCCCGTGGGCCGAGCACAAGGCCAAGTTCAAGCGCCTGAACGAGCCGGACGTCTCCTACCACGGCGTGGTCTACACCGAAGCCCTCGGCCCCGCCGCCTACATCGGCCGCGCCCGCGTCGTGCCGCTGCGCAACATGGGCGCAGCGATCAGCCCGTTCAACGCCTTCCTGATCCTGCAAGGCATCGAAACCCTGGCCCTGCGCATGGACCGCATCTGCGAAAACTCGCTGAAGATCGCCCAGTTCCTGCAAAACCATCCGAAGTGCAGCTGGGTCAACTACGCCGGCCTGCCCGACCACAAGGACCACGCGCTGGTCCAGAAATACATGGGCGGCCGCGCCTCCGGCATCCTCAACTTCGGCGTCAAGGGCGGCCGTGAAGGCGGCGGCAAATTCCAGGACGCACTGAAGCTGGTCACCCGCCTGGTCAACATCGGCGACTGCAAGACGCTGGCCTGCCACCCGGCCTCGACCACGCACCGCCAGCTGTCGCCGGAAGAACTGGCCAAGGCCGGCGTTACCGAAGACATGATCCGTCTGTCGGTCGGCATCGAGCACGTCGACGACATCATCGCTGACCTCGATCAAGCGCTGAACGCCGCCTGATCCCTCGGCCTTGCATTGTCACGACGATGCCGACATGACTGGAAAACGGAGCCCATCGGGCTCCGTTTTCTTTTGCAAAAACCAACGGCGAGACTCAGCCCACCCTGTCAAGGGCAAACCCCTCTATCGATCGCCCCCCGCAAAACACGGGTCACTCAACAAAGCAAAATATCCGCTTGACCGTCTCGCAATTCATTATGGAATGCCACGGATCCGCCTGGTCTCTGCACGCCCTCGGCAAATTAGGAAGGGCATCCGGCTAACACCCCCGAATTATCGAGCCTGACTCGGCCGCTTTCTTTCACCCGATAGCAGGGCCTGAGCCTCAGCAACGATGTTGACCAATAAATCGGCAACAAGACGCACCCTTGGCGAGCGTTTGACGTCCGGGTGCATCACCAACCAGATGTGCCTGCTGATCGGGCACACCGGGTCGGACAACAGCGTCAATCGTGCATCTTCAGCTGCCAGAAAATGCGGCAGGACGGTGACGCCAAGCCCGACGCGCGCCGCATTCATCAGTGCAGACAGATCATTGCTCCGGAAAACGAAACGGCGTCCACCGGCAATCTTTTGCAACCACTGCTGTTGCGGCACCTGAACCAGGCTGTCGTCATACCCCAGAAATTCCCATTCGCTTTCTGCACGGTCTGCATAGCCAAGGGCGGCATAAAGGCCATAGCCCATCTCGCCAATACATCGCGCAACCAGCCCCGGCGCCGTTGGCCGGGACATCCGAATGGCCAGATCGGCTTCTCCACGCGCCAGATTTGCATCACGCGACTCGCCGATGATTTCCAGCTCGATGTTTATCCACTGAGCACGCACGCCAGCCAGTCTCGGCACCAGAAAGTACCCAGCCATGACAGGAGGGGCGGAAACACGCACGGTTCCGTGAAGAGAAGATACCCCCAAGGCAACCCGTGAAAACGTCTGCGCCTCATGTTCCAAGCGCAGGGCCTGATCAACCAGCGTTTCTCCCTCATGCGTCAATGACCAGCCTTTGGGCAAGCGATCAAACAGGCGGATGTCCAATGCCTGCTCCAAGGCCTCGACCCGGCGGGCCACCGTCGAATGCTCCACCCCCAGTTTGCGGGCAGCCCCCGACAGGCTCCCCACTCTCGCCAGCTCAAGAAAGTAGCGGACATCGTCCCAATGCAGAGAGTGTTTCCCGGCAGCGTTGCTTACTGTGTTTTTTTGCACATCGAATGCCTAACTTTTTGGAATTGTTGTGTGATTTTGCTCAATGTAACCTGCCCTCGCAAGATCACACTCAGGAGAACAGCATGTCCATATCCTCAATCGCCGGGCAAACAGCTCAGTCGGTATCCCAAGTCATCATCAATCAATATGGCGATGCATCCAGTCTCTTTATCAGAGAGGCAATCCTGCCGCCCCCGCCGGAAGGACAAATCCGCATTCGGCATACCGCAATCGGCGTTAACTTCGTCGACATCTATCACCGCACAGGCCTCTATGCGCTGCCGGCACTCCCCGCTGTGCTGGGGGTTGAAGCAACTGGCGTCGTTGAAGCGATCGGTCCGGGCGTCGAATCGTTGTTGCCGGGGCAGCGCGTAGCCTACGCCGGACCGCCAGCCGGAAGCTACGCCACTGCACGCAATCTTCCGGCCGAGCGGGCGCTGCCAATACCTGACGACATTCCGGACGACACCGTCGCCAGCCTGCTTTTGCGCGGCATTACGACACACATGCTGTACTCGCATGTCTACCCGCTCAAGGCCGGTGACACCGTACTGGTGCATGCTGCCGCCGGTGGTCTCGGCCTGGTGCTGGTGCAATGGGCCAAATCCCGTGGCGCTCGGGTAATCGGCACCGTTGGCTCAGCGGCCAAGGCAACCATGGCCAAGGAACAGGGCCTGGACGAAGCGATTCTTTACCGCAAAGAAGATTTTGTGCGAGCCGTTCATAGGCTGACCGATGGGCGAGGCGTTGATTACGCAATTGATGGCATTGGCGGTCAAACCCTGCTGCAGACCCTGGACACTGTTAGACCTTATGGCATGGTGGCCAGCGTCGGCCAGGTTGCTGGCGATGCCGGTCCAATCGATTTGGCCCTGCTCGGACCAGGGCGCTCCATTGCCCTGGCCCGGCCCGGGGTATTCCGCTTCATGTCCGATCTGTCGCGCTACCGCGAGGGCGTGCTGGCGACGTTCGAGCAATTACGGAACGGCTTGAAAGCAAACATTGGCCAGGTGCTGCCTTTGACACAGGCCGGCGAGGCACAGCGCCGACTGGAAGCCGGAGAGACCAGCGGTTCAATCCTGCTGCGTCCTTGAATGAGGGAGAGCGACATGTTGTATCTGATTGTTCTGTCCTATCTGCGCCCCCTGGCCGAGGTGGATGAATACATGGATGCCCACCGAGCGTTTCTCAAAAAGCACTATGACGCGGGACACTTCCTGATTTCCGGTCGGAAAGAGCCGCGCACTGGCGGCATCATTCTGGCCAGGGCAGCCTCGGCAGACGAGGTGCTCACTTGGGTTTCCGAAGATCCCTTCAGGCAGGCAGGCGTTGCTGCCTACGAATTCATTGGGTGGACGCCGACCATGGCGGCAAACGGATGGCCTTTCGGCCACCCGCATCTGGAAAAGACTGGCGGGATCGGTCAATAAGCTGTCGGTGTCAGTCACTGCCCTTCCGGCAAAGTTACATCAGACTCCCAGCCGTCTTCTTGCTTACAGACACGACAGCCGATCAATCTGGAGTACACCCGATGAATATCCTGCAAACCATCGTTCTGGGTTGCGCACTCACCATCCATGCGAACCCGGCCAATGCGTATGCATCCGCCGAAACCACCCATTATGTCGAGCGCAACCCTGGACGCATCGCTTATGACGACAGTGGTGGCAACGGGCCGGTGGTCATCGCCATTCCCGGCATGGGTGACTTGCGCGGACAGTACCGCTTTTTGCGTCCGAGGTTGATCCATGCCGGTTATCGTGTGATCACCATGGATATCCGCGGCCACGGCGATTCTTCCGTCCAATGGTCCGATTACTCCGCGAAGGCGACCGCGGAGGATGCGTTGGCGGTGATGGACCAATTGGGAACAGACACCGCCTTCATCGTCGGAAACTCATTTGCAGCCGGTGCTGGACTCTGGGCGGCCCGGCAACGCCCTGAAGCCATCCTTGGAGTCGCCATGATTGGCCCGATCCTGCGTGATATTCCTTCGTCCCCCCTGATCAAGGGGATCGTGTATCTGGGCCTGGCCGGCCCTTGGCGAGTCGGTTTCTGGACGACTTACTGGGACAGCCTGTTCACACTGAACAAACCGAGTGATCATGCGGCTTACCGCGAACGTCTGGTGGCCAATCTGCGCGAAGAAGGACGAATGAATGCCTTGCGCCAGATGGTCGCCCTCTCCAAGGCAGACACCGAATCCATCGTCGGAAAAATTCCGGTTCCGGTCTTGGTCATCATGGGGAGTCGCGATCCCGATTTCCGCGACCCAATGGGGGAGGCCGCATGGCTTTCCGGAAAGACGAAGGGGCAAGTCGCCATCGTTCAGGGCGCGGGTCATTACCCTCATGTTGAACTGCCTGATCTGGTAGCGGGCGAGTTGGCGACATTCCTTGATCGCCTGAAAGGACAGAGATGAACGCCCAGGCAGGTGTCTGTCAAGAAATACGGCTGGGGCCGGGACAAATCCACCGGATCGAAGCGCAGGCCGGAACATGCATCAAGGCTTGCGAGGGCTTGCTATGGCTGACCGTCAGCAATTCCAGGGAGGACCATTTTCTCTCTGCAAACCAGACCTATCGTCTGGAACGGAAAGCCATTCTGCTGATCGAAGCCGCCGGAACGGGCGGCATTGCGTTCTCGATCAGCCATCGCCACTATTTGCCCCGATCCTGGACCTGCAGGCTCTGGCGTGCCGCCATGGGCGTCTGGCCAGTCCAGCGTTTGAAGGCACGATGGAAAGCGCTTGGTTCTGAAAAACCGAGCAGATATGCCACCTCTCCCAGCGCAAGGCGTTGATCGGCAATGAAATCGCGGGCAGCTTTCAGCCGGAGTGCTTCGTACAAGGCATTGAACGAGGTTCCCTCCTCGCTCAATCCCCTTTGCAGACTGCGTTCGCTAAGACAAAGCTTGCTTGCGACGAGTGCAAGGCTGACTTTGCCATTCGACAAATGCTCCAGAATCAAATGGCTGACCCGCCTGGTCAACGAATCCAGGTCAGTGCTTTGCATCCCCTCCAACAGTCGGTCGGCATGGCTGGTAACGATTCTTGACAACGCCGGATCCGCATCGGGAACAGTAGCCGAGAGTGACCCGCTCCGGAATAGAAGCGAATTGGTCAACGTCCCGAACGTGGGTGTCACGCCGAATATCCGGCGAAATTCGGCAGTGTTGGCAGGAGCTGCATGGATGAAGCCTGCGGCCAGAACTTCTGGAGGCTTTCCGGACATCTGCTCGGCAATGGTCAGCAGGGCGGCCATGGTGAAATCCGAGGCATGTCTGCAGGGCATCTGCAGGGGGGTACGAAAGAAATGTTCGATCTGAACACCATCGGGGCGCTCTGTCAGCGAGAACTCGGCCACGTCATGCATCAAACGGTTATAGCGGGCCAGACGTTGTACTGCGACGAGAAGGGTTGGCGCCGTGCGTACCACGTAATCAAGCACGTCGAACATGCCGGGGCGAATCAATTCGGCAACGTGAAGTCCAAAGCAATCGTCATTGGACAATTCCGCCGCCATGTTCCACAAGGCGTTCTCCATGTCGAGCGGAATCCGCGCATCGACATCGTCAATCAACGCAAGATCGAATCCGGTTGCACGGACAAGTTCGTGGACAGAGGCACCAAAGACCTCCGTCCCTTTGAGGATGATGGCCGCAATTCGAGCGGATACCATCGTACGGACTGGATGATTCATTCTTTTAATGACAGAAAGGCTCAAGCATGAACGAACTTCAAAACCTCGCCGTCAATGCGTATACCGCACCGACACGGACGACTCCCTCGAATTATCCCGAAGAATTCGCGCGGCGCATGCTCGGTCGCACAAAACGCCCCCTGGGTTCCCTATTCGGCATCAGCAACTTTGGCGTCAATTTGACGACACTGGCACCGGGAGCGGTATCAGCACTCCGGCACTGTCACTCCAAACAGGAGGAATTCGTCTTCGTCCTCGAGGGAACGCCAACCTTACGCACCGACGAAGGCGATACCCTGCTGTCGCCTGGCATGTGCGCTGGATTCCGCGCCGCTAGCGGCAATGCGCATCAGTTGCTGAATCTCACGAGCAGCGACGTCATTTACCTGGAAATCGGTGATCGAACACCGGGGGATGAAGTCAGCTACCCCGACGACGACCTGCAAGCCGTATCGATGGATGGCCGCTGGGAGTTCCGAAAAAAGAACGGCTCACCATTCGAAAAGTAATCGCTTCAAGATGAAAAATCAGGAGATAAAAATGACGCAACCAAGCAAAATCGCAATCGTTACCGGGGGCGGAACCGGCATTGGACGAGCGGTGAGCCTCAAACTGGCGAGAGAAGGATGCGCTGTCGCGGTGGTCTATTCTCAAAGTGCCAAGCAAGCCGATGAGACGGTCGGTCTAATCCAGGCCCAGGGTCGAGACGCTTTCGGCATCAGGGCCGATGTCTCCGACAGAACGGCGGTATCGGCCATGATTGACAGCGTCGTGGCGCGATGGGGCAAGCTGAATTACCTCGTCAATAACGCCGCCATCACAAGGCAGTTGCCTTTCGATGAACTGGATCTTGTCACCGATGAGATATGGGACGAACTGCTCTCGGTCAACCTCAAAGGCACGTTCAATTGCTGCCAGGCCGCAGCACCCATCCTCCGCCAGCAACGTGGAAGTGCCATAGTCAATGTGGGTAGCATCGCAGGTGAGACAGGTTATGGCTCGTCCTTGCCCTATGCCGTTTCCAAAGCTGCCGTACACGGCATGACCAAATCCTTGGCGCGAGCTCTCGCTCCGGAAGTACGGGTGAACTGTATTGCCCCCGGCGCTGTCGATACACGGTGGTGGTCAGGCTATGAAGAAAAGATGCGCAAACTGTCTGGCGCCCTCCCGCTTCAACGCATTTCGACCCCTGAAGATATCGCTGAATCAATCTATATGCTTTTGATTTCGCCTTCGATCACCGGGCAAATCCTGCGGGCAGAAAACGGGCAAACGCTTTAGCCCCAGGCGCTTCACAAAAGAAGAAACGAAAGCGCTTGTTGGGGGGCATCATGGCACCCTCCAGGCTGCTCATGGGCCAGCCTGGCGATGCTCGTTTTTCTTTTCAAGGGCCGGAAGTCGGTACGGGAAAACACCAGCTAGACAGGCACTCGGCCGGCGCAGGGAAATAGCCTGAGGACAGCTTGTTGCGATCTTCACGCCTTTTTCCCTTTCCATGCAGTACACCGCAGCAGTGGTGGATTAGGCGGTATTCCGTTCAATGACTGACAAATCAGTATTGCAGGTCGCTCTCATCCATCGCCGGTAACTTCGGCTGCGGCACGCTGGTAGAGTAGAGGACGCCGGCGCAGCAGCCGAAAAAGGCGACGATTGCAGCCATGCTGGGCGTCCAGGTGTCGGCCATGCCGCGCGTAGCGAGGAACCAGAAGAAGGTGCCGGCGGCGGGTACCATCATGGCGGCGCAAAGCCCAGCACAGACGAGGGCAATCTTGTGCCCGATGTGGCGGGGCTTGCGGATGATTTCTTCGGTCATTCGGCCTCCTCGACCATGAGCCAGATGGAACGGTTGTCTTTGACATCGCTGGTGCCGACGCTGAAGGCGCCGCCCTGCTGGCCGGCGGCCTGTTTGCCGGTGCCGCCCAGTTCGATCCATTCGCCGAGGCGGCCGGATACCGTGGTTTGCAGACGCTGCGAGCTGACCGAACCCGGCCCGTAGCCGCGGTCGAAGCTCTCGGCCTGCTGGGAAATTTCCAGCGTCACGCGCTGGCCATTGACGCGTGGGGTGGCGTAGAAGCCGCTGCCGATGTCGCGGTAGATGACGCCTTCGTTGATCATCGCACCGCCCGGCCCGATGATGGTCTGGCGCATGGGCACGGCGAGCGAACGACCTACTTGGATAAAAGCGCGCCCGCCTTCGACCGTCTGTACCATCTGCGAGCCGCTCTCGCTGCGCACGCTGCGCGTATCCCAGACGCGCGCCTGCACGTTGGCGCGGCTGGTACTGCCCAGGGTGACCGAGCCGCTGCCTTGGGCACCGCGTGCGCCCTCTTCCGACTCGCGGTTCTGGGAAATACGGATGATCAGCCGGCGCGACGGCGTATCGATGGCGGCCAGCGCCCGCTTGATTTCGGAGCGGTTGCGCGGCGAGGCCTTGAGGAAGAGCTGGTTGTTCATGCCAGTCAGCGTGCCGCCCGGCTCGACCAGCGGCAGCAGCGTGGGCAGCACTTCATCGACCGTCTTGCTGCGCAGCTCGATGATTTCCATCTGCTGCGCACCGACGGTCAGCACCCAGAGGGCGACTGCTGCGGTGCACAGCCATTTCAGGGCAATTTTCATGGGGCCTCCCTAGCGTGCGGGTGGTTGAGGGTGGGTTTCAGCTGCCCCGCAATATCCAGCCGCGCGGGTTGTTCTCAAAACCGAGCTTTGGATAGTAATCGTTTGCCTTGGGCGCAGCCATGAGGATGATCATACTTTCCGGCCAAACCCGGCGTTGGGTTTCTCGAATCAACTGCTTGCCGATGCCTTGCCGCTGGTACTCGGCATCGACCGCCAGATCGGCCAGATACGCCACATAGGCAAAGTCGCTGAGCGACCGGGCAATGCCGACCAGACGCCCGCCGTGCCAGGCCGAAATGGTCAGGTTGGCATGCTTCAGCATCTCGGCGAAGCGATCCGGCCGATCCACCGGCCGGCGCTCGCCAAGCGTTGAACGACGGTACAGGTCGATAGCCGCCTCGACGGTGATCTCGGCATCATCTCGATACTGGATTTCCATCGCCGGCACCCGAACCGTCATTCGGAAGGAATGTGCGGCAGGGCCAGGTATTCCTTCGAGTTCATCTCGGTCAGGCGGCTGACCGTGCGCTTGAACTCGCTGGCCTGCGTGCCTTCGGTGTAGAGATCGTCGGCCGCGCAATCGGCGGTGGCAATCAGCTTGACCTTGTGGTCGTAGAAGACATCGACCAGCCAGGTAAAGCGGCGGGCTTCGGAGGCTTGATGCACGGTCATCTTGGGAATGTGCGACAGCAGCACGGTGTGATAGCTGCGCGAGATTTCGAGGTAATCGTTCTGCGAACGTGGCCCGCCGCACAGGGTGCGGAAGTCGAACCAGATGACGCCGTTGCCGCGGCGCACGGTGTCGATATCGCGCCCGAGCACTTCGATCTTGCCGCCCTTCTTGCCCTCTTCGCCGGCGACCATCTTGAAGTATTCGAGCATCTTCTTCTCGGCCGCGTCGTCTGATGGGTAGTGGTAGATCTCGACCTGTTCCAGCGCACGCAGGCGGTAATCGATACCGGCCTCGACCTCGAAGACATCGAGGTTCTTCTCGATCAAAGCGATGGTCGGCAGGAAGCTCTCGCGGTGCAGACCGTTCGGGTAGAGCATGGAGGGCGGGTAGTTCGAGGTCATCACGATGATGACGCCCTTGGCGAACAGCCCATCCATCAGGCGGCCGAGGATCATCGCGTCAGCGATGTCGGACACGTGGAATTCGTCGAAGCAGAGCAGCCGCACTTCCTGCGCCACCTGCTCGGCGACCTTGAGCATCGGGTCGGATTCGCCCTTGTACTTGTCGAGGTCGCGGTGAATCTGCTGCATGAAGGCGTGGAAGTGCAGGCGCTTCTTGCGGCGATAAGGAACGGAAGCGTAGAAGCAATCCATCAGGAAGCTCTTGCCACGCCCGACGCCGCCCCAGAAATACACGCCCTTCGGCGGCTTGGGCGGCGACAACAGGCGCTTGAAGGTGCTGCCCCGGTCGACCTTGAACGACAGGAGATTGGTATAGAGAGCCTGCAGCGCGTTGGCCGCGCGCATCTGCGCTTCGTCCGCCACGTAGCCGCGTTCGGCCAGCAGCGCGTGATAGGCCTCGAGCATACCGTTCTCGGCGACCTTGAGTTTCTTGTGGGGCATTTTGGGAATCTATCGTTCTTGGAAGGACGTATTTTCGCAAACAAACGGGCGCGACGTAAGTTCGCCGGCGTTTTTGCTCACTGCTGCGGTGCACTGGCCAAAATGGGCAAAAACCATGGGCTGCGTCACCAATGAAAAAAGCGGTTGTGTCGCCACAACCGCTTTTCTTGAACGCTTGGAACCGGATTAGAAGTTCAGCGTGCGCTTGTCGCAGGCCAGCGCGGCTTCATGCACGGTTTCCGACAGAGTCGGGTGAGCGTGGCAGATGCGGGCCAGGTCTTCGGAAGCACCACCGAACTCCATCGCAACAACGGCTTCGGCGATGATTTCGGAAGCGTTGGCGCCGATGATGTGCACGCCGAGGATGCGGTCGGTCTTCTTGCAGGCCAGCATCTTGACGAAGCCGGACGGATCGCCCATGCCCAGGGCACGGCCGTTGGCCAGGAACGGCACCTTGCCGACCTTGTATTCAACGCCTTCGGCCTTGAGCGCTTGCTCGGTCTTGCCGACCCAGGCGATTTCCGGCGAGGTGTAGATGACCCAGGGAATGGTGTCGAAGTTGCAGTGACCGGCCTGGCCAGCCATCAGCTCGGCAACCATGACGCCTTCTTCGTGAGCCTTGTGGGCCAGCATCGGGCCGCGCACCACGTCGCCAATCGCCCAGACGCCCGGCAGGTTGGTCTGGCAGTGGCCATCGACTTCAACGAAGCCGCGGGCATCGAGCTTGAGGCCAACGCCTTCGGCATTCAGGCCGTCGGTGTTCGGGATACGACCGATGGAGACGATCAGGCGGTCGGCATCCAACTTCTGGGCCTTGCCGTCCTTGTCTTCGTAAGCGATCGAGACGCCCTTCTTGCTCGTCTTGATGTCGCCGATCTTGACGCCCATCTGGATGTTCAGACCTTGCTTGGTGAACAGCTTCTGGGCTTCCTTGGCGACATCGACGTCAGCCGCCGCCAGGAAGTCAGGCATGGCTTCGAGGATGGTGACTTCGGCACCGACGCGACGCCAGACCGAACCCATTTCCAGACCGATGACGCCCGCGCCGATGATGGCCAGCTTCTTCGGCACGGATTCCTGGTTCAGGGCACCTTCGTTGTCCATGACGATCTTCTGGTCGACCGCAACGTTCGGCAGGTGACGGGCCTTGGAGCCGGTGGCGACGATGACCTGCTTGGCCAGCACTTCCTCGGCGCCAACCTTGACCTTCCAGTAATCGCCTTCCTTGCCGACGAAGGAACCGTGCCCCGGCAGGAAAGTGACCTTGTTCTTCTTCAGCAGCATCTTGATGCCGCCGGTCAGCTGATTGACCACGCCATCCTTGCGCGCCTTCATGGTCGGCACGTCGATGGTGGCCTTGCCGACCTTGATGCCCTGGGCTTCGAAGCTGTGGTTGGCTTCTTCGAACAGGTGCGAGGTGTGCAGCAGGGCCTTGGACGGGATGCAGCCAACGTTCAGGCAGGTGCCGCCAAGACGCGGCTCGCCCTTCGGGTCGGCGTAGGGATTGGATTCGGCACAGGCAGCCGAGAAACCGAGTTGGGAAGCGCGAATGGCTGCGATGTAACCGCCGGGGCCGCCACCGATGACGAGCACGTCAAATTGCTTGGACATGTGTAAACCTTTCAGTATTCAGATGTGCAAAGGCGCCAGCGCCCTTGTGCAGGGAACTGGCGCCGGCAAACGTCGATTAGACGCCGAGCAGCAGGCGGGACGGATCTTCCAGCGCTTCCTTCATGGTCACCAGACCGAGGACGGCTTCGCGGCCGTCGATGATGCGGTGATCGTAGGACATGGCGAGGTAGTTCATCGGACGAACGACGATCTGACCATTCTCGACCACGGCGCGGTCCTTGGTGGCATGGATGCCGAGGATCGCGGACTGCGGCGGGTTGATGATCGGGGTCGACATCATCGAGCCGAAGATACCGCCGTTGGAGATGGAGAAGGTGCCACCGGAGAGTTCTTCGATGGACAGCTTGCCATCCTTGGCCTTGGCGCCGAATTCGGCAATCTTCTTCTCGATTTCGGCGATGGTCATCTGGTCGGCGTTGCGCAGGATGGGCACCACCAGGCCGCGCGGCGAACCGACGGCGATACCGATGTCGATGTAGCCGTGATAGACGATGTCGTTACCGTCGACCGAAGCGTTCAGGATCGGGAACTTCTGCAGGGCGGCACAAGCGGCCTTGACGAAGAAGCCCATGAAGCCCAGGCGAACGCCGTGGGTCTTCTCGAACTTCTCGCCGTATTGCTTGCGCAGGGCCATGACCGGGGCCATGTTCACTTCGTTGAACGTGGTCAGGATGGCGTTGGTCTGCTGGGATTGCAGCAGGCGCTCGGCGATACGGGCACGCAGACGGGTCATCGGCACGCGCTGTTCGGTGCGTTCGCCCAGGGCCACGCCCGAAGCCGGCACGGAAACGGACGGCGCAGCGGCAGCAGCCGGCGAAGCCGGGATGGCCTTCGGAGCAGCGGCAACGGCGTCTTCCTTGGTGACGCGACCGCCACGGCCGGAACCGGCGACGTCAGCGGCAGACATGCCCTTTTCGTCGAGGATCTTGCGAGCAGCCGGGCTGGCGGTGCCAGCCGGAGCAGCGGCGGCCGGAGCCGGAGCGGCGGCCGGGGCAGCAGCCTTCGGTGCTTCGGCAGCCGGAGCAGCGGCGGCAGCCTGAGCGGCGGTATCGATCTTGGCGATCAGCTCGCCGGAAACGACGGTTTCGCCATCGCCCTTGATGATTTCAACCAGAACGCCAGCGGCCGGGGCCGGAACTTCCAGAACGACCTTGTCAGTTTCGATGTCGATCAGGACTTCGTCGCGAGCAACGGCTTCGCCGATCTTCTTTTTCCAGGATGCGAGGGTGCCTTCGGCAACGGACTCGGACAGCTGGGGAACTTGGACTTCGATTATGCTCATGTGTGACTCCACTCTGCTCTAGTTATCAGTACTCGATCTTGCCCAGGGCGGACTCGATCAAAGCCTTGGTTTGCTCGTTGTGCTTGGCCAGGTAACCGACGGCCGGCGACGAAGAGGCCGGACGGGAAACCAGCAACAGCTTCTGCTTGGTGCCGAGTTGCGTATCCAGATGGTGACGCGAGGCGATCCAGTACCAGGCGCCCTGGTTGCGCGGCTCTTCCTGAGCCCAGACAACTTCGGTGGCCTTCGGATACTTGGCCAGTTCGGCCTCCAGCGATTCCTTCGGGAACGGATACAGCTGCTCCAGACGGACGATGGCGATGTCCTTGATACCCTTCTCGCGACGGGCATTGACCAGATCGTAGTAGACCTTGCCGGAACACAGGATGACGCGCTTGACCTTCTTCGGATCGAGATCGTCGACCTCGCCGATGACGCGCTTGAATTCGCCATTGGCCAGTTCGTCCAGCGACGAGCAGGCATCCTTGTGACGCAGCAGCGACTTCGGCGACATGACGATCAGCGGCTTGCGCTGCATGCGGACGGCCTGACGGCGCAGCATGTGGAACACCTGGGCTGCCGTCGTCGGCATGCAGACTTCCATGTTCATCTCGGCGCACAACTGCATGAAGCGTTCCGGACGTGCGGAGGAGTGCTCCGGACCCTGGCCTTCGTAGCCGTGCGGCAACAGCATGACCAGACCGCAGGCGCGGCCCCACTTGGCTTCACCGGAGGCGATGAACTGGTCGATGACGACCTGCGCACCGTTGGCGAAGTCGCCGAACTGACCTTCCCAGATCACCAGCTCGTACGGGTTGGCCGAAGCATAGCCGTAGTCGAAGGCGAGGACCGCTTCTTCCGACAGCACGGAGTCGAAGCACTGGAAGCCGGCCTGCTTCTCCTGCAGGTTCTTCAGCGGGTAGTAGGTACCGACGTCCCAGCTGGTACGGTTCTGGTCATGGAAAGCAGCATGGCGGTGGAAGAAGGTACCGCGACCGACGTCCTCACCGGAAATACGCACGCCGTAGCCGGAGACCAGCAGCGAGGCGTAGGCCAGGTTCTCGGCCATACCCCAGTCGACCGGCTGCTTACCCTCGCCCATCGCACCGCGATCCTCGACGATCTTCTTGACGCGCGAATGCAGCGTGAAGCCTTCCGGAATGTCGGTCAGGCGCTTGGCCAGACGTTGCAATTCCTTCTTGGGAACCGTCGTATCGCAGGTTTCGATGTACTGCTTCGTCAGGAACGGCGTCCAGTCGATGGTCATCGGATGCTTGTAGCCAGCCAGCACCGGGTTGTAGAGCAATTCGCCCTTGTCCAGGTGCTCGCGGTATTCCTTGATCATCTGATCCGGACCGTCGGCGGCCAGTACGCCTTCGGCGATCAGCTTGTCGCCATAGAGCTTGCGGGTGCCCGGGTGCTTGCTGATGATCTTGTACATCAGCGGCTGGGTGACCATCGGCTCATCCTGCTCGTTGTGGCCGAGCTTGCGGAAGCAGATGATGTCGATGACCACGTCCTTCTGGAAGGTCTGGCGATACTCGACGGCGAGCTGGGTGACCAGCGCGACGGCTTCGGGATCGTCGCCATTGACGTGGAAGATCGGCGCATCGACCATCTTGAAGATGTCGGTGCAGTAATGGCCGGAACGGTAGTCGCGCGGGTCGGAGGTGGTGAAGCCGACCTGGTTGTTGACGACGATGTGCAGCGTGCCGCCAACACCGTAGCCACGGGTCTGCGCGAAATTGAGCATTTCCTGGTTGACGCCCTGACCAGCAACGGCGGCATCGCCGTGCACCAGGATCGGCATGACCTTGGTCTTGCTACCTTCGCCGCGACGAACCTGGCGAGCATAGACCGAACCTTCGACTACCGGGTTGACGATTTCCAGGTGCGACGGGTTGAAGGCCAGGGTCAGGTGGCAGGCACCGCCCGGGGTGGAAACGTCGGACGAGAAGCCCATGTGGTACTTCACGTCACCAGCCGACAGATCGCTCTTCTTCTTGCCTTCGAATTCGGCGAAGAGCATCGACGGGGCCTTGCCCAGGGTATTGACCAGCACGTTCAGACGACCGCGGTGCGCCATGCCGACGACGATTTCGTCGAGGCCCAGCTTGCCGCCGGTGCGGATCGCTTCATCCATGGAGACGATCAGCGACTCGCCGCCTTCCAGCGAGAAGCGCTTCTGGCCGACGTACTTGGTATGCAGATAACGTTCGAGGGTCTCGGCAGCGGTCAAACGCTCGAGAATGCGCTTCTTCTGGTCGGCGCTGTAGGACGGACGCGAACGGACGCTTTCCAGTTTTTCCTGGAGCCAGCGCTTCTCGTTGTAGTCCATCATGTACATGTATTCGACACCGATGGTGCCGCAGTACGTCTGCTTCAGGGTTTCCAGAATGTCGCCCAGCTTGGCGTTTTCCGGCAGCCCCTTGAGCGAACCGACGCTGAAGGTCTGATTCAGATCAGCGTCGGTAAAACCGTAGAAGGACGGTTCCAGTTCGTCGATCTTCGGACGCGGCAAGCGCTTCAGCGGATCCAGATCGGCCCAGCGGGTGCCGAGCGAGCGGTAGGCCGTGACCAACTGGCCGACGGCAGACTGTTTCTTGTGCTCGGTGCTGGAGGATTGAGCGACCGGACGGAAACCGCCTTCCTTGGCCAATTCGGCAAAGGCGGCGATGACCGGGGCGTGCGGCACGTCACGCGCGACATAGCCCGGCATCTGGGCCAGGCGATCGAAGTAGTCGCGCCATTCGGCCGGAACCGAGGTCGGGTCGTTCAGGTAGTTTTCGTACAGCTCCTCGACGAACGGCGCATTGCCGCCAAAGTACATGGTGCTGTCGAACAGTTGATTCATCGTTGTCATAGGCGTCCCCTTTTGGGTGTTTTTTTCTCTTGCAGCTTCCATCCGCGAGCCGCAAAACTCCGCGAGTAAAAAAAGGCGGCCACGCGGCCGCCTTTCTTTTTCTTAGCCGCGTTGGGCGAGCGGTACCACGTCGCGCTTGGCGGCGCCGATGTACAGCTGACGCGGGCGACCGATCTTGTATTCCGGATCGGTGATCATTTCTTCCCACTGGGTCATCCAGCCGACGGTACGAGCCAGCGCGAAGATGCAGGTGAACATCTCGGTCGGGATACCGATGGCCTTCTGAACGATACCGGAGTAGAAGTCGACGTTCGGGTAGAGCTTCTTCTCGACGAAGTATTCGTCTTCCAGAGCGATCTTTTCCAGTTCCTTGGCCAGCTTGAACAGGCGGTCGTTTTCCAGGCCGAGTTCCTGCAGGACGTCGTCACAAACCTTGCGCATCAGCTTGGCGCGCGGGTCGAAGTTCTTGTAGACGCGGTGACCGAAGCCCATCAGCTTGAAGGAGTCGTTCTTGTCCTTGGCGCGCTTGATGTATTCGCCGACCTTGGAAACGTCACCGATCTGCTCCAGCATCTGCAGGCAGGCTTCGTTTGCACCACCGTGAGCCGGGCCCCACAGACAGGCGATACCGGCGGCGATACAGGCGAACGGGTTGGCACCCGACGAGCCGGCCAGGCGGACGGTCGAGGTCGAGGCGTTCTGCTCGTGATCGGCGTGCAGCGTGAAGATGATATCCAGGGCGCGAGCCAGAACCGGGTTGGCAACGTACTTTTCGCACGGGTTGCCGAACATCATGCGCATGAAGTTCGAAGCGTAGTCCAGATCGTTGTCCGGATACATGAACGGCATGCCGGTGCTGTACTTGTAAGCCATGGCGACGATGGTCGGCATCTTGGCGATCAAGCGGTTGAAGCTGACGTTGCGGTGCTCGGCGTCGGAGAAGTCCATCGCATCGTGGTAGAAGGCGGACAATGCGCCGACGACGCCGGTCATGACGGCCATCGGGTGAGCATCGCGGCGGAAACCGGAATAGAACTTGGCCAGTTGCTCGTGCACCATCGTGTGCTTCTTGATGGTGCTTTCGAAATTGGTCTTCTGCGAAGCGTTCGGCAGCTCGCCGTTCTTCAGCAGATAGGCAACTTCCAGGAAGTTGCAGTTTTCAGCGAGTTGCTCGATCGGGTAGCCGCGATACAGCAGCTCGCCCTTGTCGCCGTCGATGAAGGTGATTTTGGACTTGCAGCTGGCGGTGGACAGAAAACCGGAGTCGTAGGTAAACAGACCGGTCTTGCCACCCAGGGTACGAATATCGACGCAGTCGTTGCCGTGCGTCGGGGACATGATCGGGAAATCGACGGGAGCCTGTCCATCGATTGTCAGAGTTGCCTTGCGTTCGGTCGTCATGGTTTATTCCCTTGTCAGGTGTTGGTTGTCACTGCACTGCCAAAAAAACGGTCAACGTTACAAAATTAGCCCGTCAACCTTACTTAACTCTTACGAATCGCAGCCACGATAGGCGCAAAACGAGGATCATCGCACTCGGTCTTGCCGCTAAGCCAGTACCAGAGTTCGTGATCCTCCATGTCTGCAAGTTCCACGAACACCTGCTGCTCTTCTTCGCTGAGCTTGTCGAAACCGTTATCGAGAAAACGCGTCAGCGTAATATCGAGTTCGAGCAAGGCGCGGCGAATACAGCGCCAGCGCAGGCGTTCGTAGTCCTTTCGTTCCATCAGACGGCGCGACGGACCATCATGTCCTTGATCTTGCCGATGGCCTTGGTCGGGTTCAAACCCTTCGGGCACACGTCAACACAGTTCATGATGGTGTGGCAACGGAACAGACGGTACGGGTCTTCGAGGTTGTCGAGACGCTCGTTGGTCGCCTGGTCACGGGTGTCGGCGATGAAACGGTATGCAGCCAGCAGGCCGGCCGGGCCGACGAACTTGTCCGGGTTCCACCAGAACGACGGGCAAGACGTGGAGCAGCAAGCACACAGGATGCACTCGTAAAGGCCGTTCAGTTCTTCGCGATCTTCCGGCGATTGCAGACGCTCGCGCTCCGGAGCCGGATCGTTGTTGATCAGGTACGGCTTGATCGAGTGATACTGCTTGAAGAACTGGGTCATATCGACGATCAGGTCGCGAATGACCGGCAGGCCCGGCAGCGGACGCAGTACGATCGGCTGCTTCAGCTCGTCGATGTCGGTCAGACAGGCCAGACCGTTCTTGCCGTTGATGTTCATCGCATCGGAGCCGCAGACGCCTTCGCGGCAGGAACGACGATAGGACAGGGTGTCGTCCTTCGCCTTCAGCTTGGTCAGCGCGTCAAGCAACTTGCGGTCGGTCGGCTCGAGTTCGACCGAGATGTCCTGCATGTACGGTGCATCGTCCTTGTCCGGATCGTAGCGGTAGATGCTGAATTGAACCATGCGTTTGCTCATATTCTTCTCCGATTAGTACGAACGCGTCTTGAGCGCGATGGTTTCGACGGTCAGCGGCTGCATGTTCACCGGCTTGTAGCTGATGCTGTTGTCCACCGGGTTGAACAGCGTGTGCTTCAGCCATTCCGCATCGTTGCGGCCGTTCGGGAATTCCGGGGTATCCGGGGCATCGTCGCGCACGTGAGCACCGCGGGATTCCTTACGGGCTTCGGCGGAGATCATGGTGGCCTTGGCAACCTCGATCAGGTTTTCCATTTCTAGGGCTTCGGTACGTGCCGTATTCCACGCCATCGACTTGTCCTTGATCTCGAGCTGGCGCGCAGCCTTTTCGACTTCCAGGATCTTGTCGACACCGCTCTTCAGCAGGTCGCCGAAACGGAACACGCCGGCATGGTTCTGCATGGTGCGCTGCATAGCCAGGCGGGTTTCGTGAACATTGGCACCACCCTTGCGGCTATCGAGAGCAGCGATACGCGAGAGCGACTTCTCGGCAGCGTCAGCCGGCAACTCGCGGTGTGCCTTGCCAGCCTTGAGGTCTTCCACAGCGGAATCGCCAGCCGACTTACCGAAGACCAGCAGGTCGAGCAGGGAGTTCGTACCCAGGCGGTTGGCGCCGTGCACCGAGGCACAAGCACATTCGCCAGCGGCGTAGAAGCCCGGAACGATGGTGTTGTGATCGCCATTCTGCGGCACGACAACACGACCAGAGTAATGGGTCGGGATACCGCCCATCTGGTAGTGACAGGTCGGAACGACAGGCAGCGGTTCCTTGATACAGTCCACACCAGCGAACTGCAGGCCGATTTCACGGATACCCGGCAGGCGCTTCATGATGGTGTTCGGATCGAGGTGGGTGATGTCGAGCAGGACGTAGTCCTTGTTGACGCCACAACCGCGGCCTTCGTTGATTTCGGTGGTCATGGCGCGGGAAACCACGTCGCGCGAAGCCAGGTCCTTGGCGTTCGGGGCGTAGCGCTCCATGAAGCGTTCCTTGCTAGCGTTGCGCAGGATACCGCCTTCACCGCGGACACCTTCGGTAATCAGCACGCCAGCACCGGCGACGCCGGTCGGGTGGAACTGCCAGAATTCCATGTCTTCCAGCGGGATGCCAGCACGAGCGGCCATACCCAAACCGTCACCGGTATTGATGAAGGCGTTGGTGGAAGAATAGAAGATACGGCCGGCACCACCGGTCGCGAAGATGGTGGCACGGGTGTGGAAGATGACGACCTGACCGGTTTCCATTTCCATGGCGGTCACACCGACGACATGACCTTCGCTGTCGCGGATCAGGTCAAGTGCCATCCACTCCACGAAGAACTGGGTATTGGCCTTGACGTTGCGCTGATACATGGCGTGCAGCATGGCGTGACCGGTACGGTCAGCCGCGGCGCAAGAACGACGCACCGGCTTCTCGCCGAAGTTCGACATGTGGCCGCCGAACGGGCGCTGGTAGATCTTGCCGTTATCGGTACGATCGAACGGCATGCCGTAATGCTCGAGCTCGACGACGCATTCATTGGCCTTGCGCACCATAAACTCGATAGCGTCCTGGTCGCCGAGCCAGTCGGAACCCTTGACGGTATCGTACATGTGCCAGTGCCAGTGATCTTCCTCGGAGTTACCGAGCGAGGCGGCAACACCACCCTGAGCAGCAACAGTATGGGAGCGGGTCGGGAAGACCTTGGACAGGACGGCGGTCTTCAGACCGGCTTCGGACAATTGGATCGCGGAACGCAGACCGGCGCCACCGGCACCGACGATGACCGCGTCAAACTTCAGAACAGGAATACTCACGCTTACAGCCTCCAGAGAATCGCAGCAGCCCACGCGGTGTAACCCACCAGCGCAGCAATGGTCACAACGTGCAGGGTCAGGCGCAGGCCCGTCGGCTTCACGTAGTCCATCCAGATGTCACGCACGCCAATCCAGGCGTGGTAGAACAGGCTCACGAAGAAAAGGAAGGTCAGGAACTTGATGACGCCATTGGCGAAAACACCTTGCCAGGCCTCGAAGGTCGACGGACGAACCACCAGCAGGACGGCAGCCATCAGGACGGAATAAACCGCCATGATCACCGCGGTAGCGCGCTGGGCAATCCAGTCTTTTAGGCCGTAACCGGCCCCGACAACGATACGATTGATCACAGCAGAACCCCCCACAGGATCAGGGTCAGCGGAACGCTGACGGCAAACACGACGGCTGCGGACTTCTGGGCAGCCTCTTTCTCGATACCGATATGGAGGTCGAGCAGCAGGAAGCGGATGCCGGCACAGAAATGATGGACGAACGCCCAAATGAGGCCCGCCAGGACAACCTTGGCCGGCAGGCTGGCGCAGATTGCCTTGAACGTGGCGAAGGTCTCAGCGGAAGTTACGCTGGCGCCAAACAGCCACAACAACACCGGAAAGCAAAGGAACAAGCCTGCACCGCTGACGCGATGAAGAATTGATACCTTGCCCGGCATGGGCAACCTGATAGTAGTCAAGTCCAAATTTTTTGGACGTTTCTTGATGGTCATTTCTGCCATGAACGTCATCCCTCGCGTAAAGATGCGGTTATCCGCTTGTACGTGGTTTGAAAAGAACAATAATTATACATTCAAAATCAGGCCGGAGGCGCCATCTACGGCGATTTCCGACCTAATCCGAAAGTACCGCTTTCTCTCAGCCCAGATCGTTCCGATAGTAGTGACGACGGGTGCAATAAAGCCCCCGGCGCCACTCCACCGGTTTATTTCCGTATGTATAGGCAGTCCGCTCGACCAACAGCAGCGGATCACCGACTTGCAGCCCCATCAGTTCGGCGCTGCGCTGATCGGCAGCTACCGCCCGCAGATGCTCTTCGGCGTTGATCATGCGCACGCCGTAGTCGCTCTCGAACAAGCTGTACAGCGAACGCTCGCCGCCACGCAAGCCCTCGAGGGTCAGCCCCTTGAACAGTTCCGCCACCAGATAGATTTGATCGAACACCACCGGCTCGCCGTCGAAACGCAAGAGACGCTGAACCAGAATGACGGGACTCCCCTCCTGCAGCCCGAGGGCCGAAGCCACTTCGGCATTGGCCGGAATTTCCTCACAGGAAAATGGGTCGCTCGCCGCCTGCGTCGCAGCGCCATGATCAGGCACCAAACGCAAGAAACGATAGAAGGAACGCGGGTCATCGTGGGTCGCAACGAAAGTACCCTTACCCTGGCGGCGAACCAGCAGGTTTTCCGCCGCCATCTCGTCGATGGCCTTGCGAACCGTTCCCTGACTGACATTGAAACGAACTGCCAACTCCCCTTCGCTGGGAATGGCATCACCCGGCCCCCACTCCCCCTCTTCCAGACTGCGGATCAAAAAATCCTTGATCTGGCGGTAGAGCGGACTGAAGGTCGGCGCAGGATTACGAGCGGCAGGACGAGCGGCGTCACGAGTCATGGGCGCGAATTTCAGCACATTTCGACAAAGGCGTCCACGAAAAGTTGTCTTATATAAGACACATGATGAATTGACAGAGAATCGCCGAACTTCTAACATCTTCAGTCTCGCGCGCCCATCCACGCAAGGTATAAGACAAACGTCGGGCGCAGAGCCAAAGCGAACAATTTCTACCACGCTGTTTCAATACAGGAGCGATACATGTCCAAAGCCCCCATGCGCGTTGCCGTGACCGGCGCCGCCGGCCAAATCGGTTATAGCCTGCTGTTCCGCATTGCCTCCGGCGAAATGCTGGGCAAAGACCAGCCGGTCATCCTCCAGTTGCTGGACCTGCCGCAGGCTCAGCAAGCCGTCAAGGGCGTCATGATGGAACTCGACGACTGCGCCTTCCCGCTGCTCGCCGGCATGGTCGCCACTGACGATCCGAACGTTGCCTTCAAGGATGCCGACGTCTGCCTGCTGGTCGGTGCCCGTCCCCGTACCAAGGGCATGGAACGTGCCGACCTGCTGACCGCCAACGGCGCCATCTTCACCGTTCAGGGCAAGGCCATTGCCGAGAACGCCAAGGAAGACGTCAAGGTTCTGGTCGTCGGCAACCCCTGCAACACCAACGCCTACATCGCCGCTGCCGCCGCCAAGAAGGTTGGCCGCACCAACCCGGCCAACTACCATGGCATGCTGCGTCTGGACCACAACCGTGCCCTGTCGCAACTGGCCGAGAAGACTGGCCGTGCCGTTTCTTCCTTCAAGAAGCTGGTCGTCTGGGGCAACCACTCGCCCACGATGTATGCCGACTACCGCAACTGCGAGTCCAACGGCGACAACGTCAAGGCCCTGATCAACGATCACGCCTGGAACAACGACGTCTTCCTGCCGACCGTCGGCAAGCGCGGCGCTGCCATCATCGAAGCCCGTGGCCTGTCCTCGGCTGCTTCTGCCGCCAACGCCGCCATCGACCACATCCGTGACTGGGTGCTGGGTTCCAACGACTGGGTCACCATGGGCGTTCCGTCCGATGGTTCCTACGGCATCCCGGCCGGCATCGTGTATGGCTTCCCGTGCGAGTGCAAGGGCGGTTCCTACAAGATCATCCAGGGCCTGGAAATCGACGAGTACAGCCGCGAGAAGATGAACATCACCCTCAAGGAACTGACCGACGAAGCCGAAGCCGTCAAGGACATGCTGTAATCGGATCTTTCGAATGAAAAAAGCCGTGGCATCTGCCACGGCTTTTTTATTTGCGCACTGGCACTACGCTGCCTGCCGCAACTCTCCCGCGCTCTCCTCCGGCAGCCATAGCGTCACGCGGGTTCCCCGACCGAATTCCGATTCGACCTGCATGGCGCCGCCATGCAATTCGACGATTTCCTTGACGATAGAAATCCCGAGGCCCGTTCCCGGCACCTTGCCCGAGGTATCTGCCCGCCAGAAGCGTTCGCCGAAGTTCTCCAATTGCCCTGGCGTCATGCCCAGACCACGATCGGCCACTTCGATACCGAAGCGCTGGTTTTCGCGTAGCAGGCGAATACGGATTTCGCCCCCCTCCGGCGAATATTTCTGGGCATTGCCGATGATATTGATCACCGCCTGACGTAGTTTCGCCGCATCGCCAAGTACGGGCGCCGCAAGCGCATCGATTTCACAGACAACCGGCCAACGCTCACGGTCGAACGATAGTCCGAGCAAGGCTTCACGCACCAGACTGGCCAAATCCAGGCTGAGCAGATTGAAATCCTTGCCCCGCCGCGCTTCGATCCGCGCCAGGTCGAGCAATTCATTGATGATATCGACCAACCACCGGGTCTGACGGTGGATGGTTTCCAGAATTTCGCGACGGCGATTTTCGGAAAAATCCTTCACCAGCATCAGCTCGGAAAAACCGAGGATACTGGTCATCGGCGTCCGCAATTCATGCGCCGCATGCGACAGGAATTCGCTCTTCATCCGGCTGACCTCAGCTTCATGCGTCACGTCGCGCAGATAGAGAATCCGGCTGATTTCCGACGACTGGCTGAGTACACCGACGATCTGCAAACTCCGCCATTCCGGCTGAATCAGATTCAGAACATTGGCTTGACCAGCCTCTTCGAAAACCGATTCGAGCGCGAACTGGAAAGCTGTTTTTTCCGCTCTCGCCAACAGGGCCTTCTCCAATAACACCTGCCCCTTACCGATGATTTCTTCGGCTGAGATTCCTGTGATTTCATAGAAAGCAGGATTGGCAAATTTCACCAAGCCACTTCGATCAATCGCCACAAAACCGTCGGGACTGAGTCGGAACAACGCGTCAAGTTGGGCGTTACGATCCTCGATTTGCGCCGCAGCCTGCTTGATCGGTGTGATGTCGATACGGTTACCGGCCACATATCCGCTGGGGGTCCGATACTCGACGATCATCAGCCAGCGCCCGTCGCCCAATTGTTGCTCGATAACCGCTCCGGTCGCTGCGCGATGCTGGGCCACGCGCTGAGCGACCCATTCGTCTACGCGGCCAATAGCATCGGCATACTGTCCGCGCTCGGCGCCCCGGCGTACGATTTCCTCGAAGGTTGCCCCCGGCACGATCAGATCGCGGCTGGTTTCGTACATCTTCAGATAGGCCTCGTTACAGACGACCAGCCGATCGTTCTCGTCGTAGATCGTAAAGCCCTGGGCAATGCTGCCGACCGCTTCATGGAACAGTTTGTTGGCCTTCTCGGCATCGCGCCGAGCCCGTTCAACCTCTCTTGTCCGTTCGCTGACCAGATACTCGGCCCGGACGGAATTCGCACTGATCAACAGCAGAAAAGCGGTCAGCAACAGGCTGAAGAACAGACCGCCGAAATAGACCGGCCAAGCAGTCGAAGCTCGCCGAATCAGTGGCGAATCGGGTAACGCGGCGAACTCAAGATAAAGTCGCCGGTTGCCGAATTCCAGTGTCGCACCATGGCGAAATACGCGATACTGCTCAAAGCCGACGTTGCTGAACAAGGAGGCAGCCGAGCCTTGTTCGGCCAGATCGCTCACACGTAGCAACAAGCCATCCTGCTCCAGGTCGGGCAGGACGCGCCTTACAACCTCCCCTATTTCTGCAGCGGCAGCCACATAGCCCCGCAGCACTTCTTCGGCTTGACCGGGCGGCGCCCAGAATACGGGCACAAAGATCATCACGGTCTGCCGACTGGCTACATCCTCGCCAGGTAGAGCGCCCCCCGCCGATACCGCCGGCAGGCGCGTTTCTTCGGCCGAAACGAGCGCTGGACGCAAATTTGGCTGCGCGGCGAAGTCGAGACCGCGCAACCCGGCGTTATTGGCCAGAGGAAACATGAAATCGACCGACAACGCCTTGCCGCCGCTCTGTGTGGGCAACCACAACAGTGCGCGCAACCCTGGATGACGCGCATACATGAGCGCGGCAAATGCCTCGAAATCTTCGCGTCGGAAGGAGCCTGAAATCTTGAAGTAGTCGCGCAAGACGACAGGAATTTCGAGCATCGTCTGCATTTCGGTATTGAGCAGGACCGCCTGACGCGCTGCATGCCGCTCGAATTCGGCCCGCCGGTTATCGTTTTCAAAACGTCCAACAGCGATGAAGGAAACGGACAGCACGACGAGCGCCGCCGCCAGCGGCAAAGCCAAGCTGAGACGGCGTTTCCGCCAGATACCCATGCCATCGTCCGATCTGGCACAAAGCGCGAGGACGATGGGCGTTACCAGCGTAGCCCCCAGCGCATCGCCAACCCACCACGCAAACCAGGTAGCAAGCCAGGGTGTCGCCGAATCACCTGGCAGGAAAGCCAATACGGAACTACCGACCGTGGCACTGACGGTCGACGCCAGCAGGCCGCCCAAAACCAGAAACCTCCCTACGCCAGAAATGGTATCCAGGCTCGGTGGCACGCCACTGACACCATGCACCAGGCGGTAAGCCAGCCATCCTTGTAGCGCGGCACCGCAACCCATCAGGCTTCCGCTCACCAGCGACAGTGCTGTACCGTGACCGCCAGCAAACTGAAAATATGCATTGATGCAGCTTGCCCCCAGCCAGATGCCGAGCAACAAGCGTTGGCCGAAAACAAGTAGCAAGCCTAACGCCATGCCGGCCGGTAACCAGACCAGCGAGGCGAAGCCGGTTTCGGGTGCCAGCAGATGGGCCAGCCAGCCGGCAAAGGCATAGGCCAACGCCACGTAAAGGTTTGCAGGCAGTGGAGCGAAGCGGTTCCCAGTGCTGTCTACCGACATCTTTTTGCTCAATTCATCGCGAAATTGCCGCGCGGTAATGGTGTCCGGATCATCGTCAAAAATAAAAATTCAACACACAATTAAACTATATATCATTTTTATGGTTTTTGGCATGTTTATTTTATTTGTCCGTAAAGTCGGATTATTTGGGCAGCAAAATGGCGAGGACGGTAAAATTTTGCTTTTCGACCGTATTCAAGCCTGCCATGCGCCATCCTCAAGACGTCCTCTTTGCCGGCGAGAAGCCCTTCCCCATCCTGCCCGCCGTCGATCACTACGCCGGTTCGGAAAAGCTGATGCGAAAGGCACTGCAACTGCAGAAGGAACTCGGGCCGATCTTCGACATCACCTGCGACTGCGAGGACGGTGCCCATGCCGGCGCCGAGCGCGAGCATGCGGAAATGGCCGCCTCCGTAATCAACAGCGAAGACAACCTGTTCAACCGCGTGGGCGCGCGCGTACATGACGTCACGCACCCGCACTGGCGGCAGGATATGGAAATTTTGGTGAGCCTGGCCGGTCACCGCCTGCCCTTCATCACGCTGCCCAAGCCGTGCAGCGCGCGCGATGTGCAGGTGCAGATCGAAGCGCTCAATGAAATTTCGCAAAAATACGGTGTGCACCGCAGCATTCCGGTCCATGTGCTGATCGAGACCCATGGCGCGCTGCGTGAAGTGTGGGAGATCGCCGCCCTGCCCGGCGTCGAGTCGCTCGATTTCGGCCTGATGGATTTCGTCTCCGGCCACCACGGCGCCATTCCCGGCAGCGCGATGAAGAGCCCCGGTCAGTTCGAGCATCCGCTGGTCACCCGCGCCAAGTGCGAAATTTCGGCCGCTGCGCTGGCCCATGGCGTCGTGCCCTCGCACAACGTCACGACCGAACTCAAGGACATCGACTACATCCGCAGCGATGCGCTGCGTGCCCGCAGCGAATTCGGCTACCTGCGCATGTGGAGCATCCACCCGAACCAAATCGTGCCCATCGTCGAGGCCATGCGCCCGGATTTCTCCGAGGTGCAGGCCGCCAGCGAAATCCTGATCGCCGCCCAGGACAAGGACTGGGGCCCGATCCAGCACGCCGGCAAGCTGCACGACCGCGCCTCCTATCGCTATTACTGGGAACTGCTCGACCGCGCCCAGGTGACCGGCATGGACATTCCCGCCGACGCCAAGGCCCGGTTTTTTGCCTGAAAACGCAGTGCACCGCAGCAGTGAGGCGGCAACGGCCAATGAGCCACCGCTCGGCGTGCTCTATCGCGACGAGTACATCGTCGTCATCGACAAGCCGCCCAATCTGCTCGTCCACCGCTCGGAAATCGACCGCCACGAAACGCGTTTCGCCATTCAGATTCTGCGCGACCAGATCGGCCAGCGCGTCTGGCCGGCGCACCGGCTGGATCGCGGCACCTCCGGCGTTCTGCTGTTCGGTCTGAGCGCCGAGATCGCCAGCCAGCTCGGCAAGCAATTCGAGGCCGGCACGGTCGGCAAGCGCTATTGGGCCGTCGTGCGCGGCCATCCGCCGGAAAGCGGCAGCATCGACCACGCCCTCACCCGCCAGCGCGACGACTACGAATTCCGCGGCGATGACAGCAGCTGGGAAGCCCAACCCGCCACCACCCATTTCCGCCGGCTCGCCACGGTCGAACTGCCGGTCGAGATCGACCGCTACCCAAGCAGCCGCTATGCCCTGCTCGAACTGGAACCGGTGACCGGCCGTCGCCACCAGCTACGCCGCCACCTGAAGCACATCGCCCACCCGATCATCGGCGACGCAACCTACGGCAAAGGGCGACACAACCGCTATTTCGCCGAGCATCTCGATTGCCGCCGCCTGCTGCTCGCCTGCATCGAACTGAGTTTCGACCACCCGATCACCGCCCAGCGGCTGCAAATAAAAGCGCCAGTCAGCGGCGAATTCGCCGGGCTGCTGGCGCGTTTTGGCTGGGATTCAGTTCAGTAGCCGATAGAAGCTTCCAGCTCCTTCAGATGCTGCATCTCGCGCTCCAGGTCGACCATGTCCTGGCCCAGCGCATCGCGCGCCGACACCATGCCGACCGGCGCACCGGCATCGTCCACCACCGGCACGTGGCGATAGCCGCCTTCTGCCATCATGTGCAGCGCGTAAGCCAAGGGCTTGTCGGCACGGATGGTATCCGGATTGGCCACCATGACCTGGCCGAGCGTGGTCTTGTCCGGGTCCAGGCCGCCGGCCAGCACCTTGTTCAGGGCATCGCGCTCGGTAAAGATGCCGGCAATACGCTGGCCTTCGACGACCAGCAAGGCGCCGATACGTCTTTGCGCCATCAAGCGGCTCGCCTCACGCACGCTCATCGCCTGGCTGGCCGTCACCGGCCCATGGCCGGCAATGATGTCGCGGATCATTCTTCTGGGCATGTTTGTCTCCTCGTTTTATGAGTTTTAGAACGGGAACTGCAGGGCGATTATTTCGCCTTCACGACGATAATTGCAATCGCCACGAAGATGATGACCATGCCGATCAGTTCGATGTTCATTTTTCTAACGAGAAGCCGGCTCAGGGTTTGAGTTCGTAAACCACGCGGACGCGGGCATCGGCCTTGGCGAGGTCGATGAAACCGATCCCACCCGGGTGGGTAGCCACCCACTTGAGGACCTCTTCCTGGTTCGCCAGCTTGGTCGGCGGCTGCATGCGGCCGGAGAACAGCTGGCGCGACCAGTAGGCATTGACCTCGGAAATATCCTTGCCGACCAAGGCGGCATAGAAGCGCGCCCGATCCGGATTGCCGTCGACCAGATCGACCGGCTCGGCTTCGGCCCCGTTGAAGAATTGGCGGTAGCGTCCAAAGAAGATGTTGATCACCTCGTTGCGCGTCATTGCCGCGACACCCAAACGCGCATTCACCACCACGACGAGGTCGGCCCGCGCCTCCCAGGCGGAAAGCCCGCCGAGCAGAGCGATAACCAAGAGGAGGTGTTTGACCCAGGATTTCATGATCAGAAGATGAAATCCATGGTCAGAGAGAAGATGTCAGCCTTGCCGGACCAGCTTCCCCCCCTCGGGTCGTCGCGATACGGGAAGAGCGAAGTCGGTTGGGCGCGAATGCCATCCCACTGTGCCTTGAGCGCCACGTTGCGCACGACATCCCAGCGCACACCGACGATGGAAGTCCGCTGCACGGCATGCGAGTCGGCCATCACGGCACCAACCACCGGATCACCCGACGGATTACCGCGGCGGTAAGAATGCACCCAGGAATATCCCAGATAAGGCGTGAATTCCCCAAGGCGGTAACCGGCCAAGGCATAGCCGCCGTCCGAACTTTCAAAGGCGTTGCTGCCCTGCTCGATATGGTTGATCAGCAGCTGCAATTGCCAGGGTCCGGAGTCGTACACCGCACCGACAGAATAGTAGTGGCTACGCGTATCCTTGGTTGCCAACGTCTTCGCGGCGGCCGCCGGGGCTGGCGAATAAAGCAACACATCGTCGATTGGCAGATCGCGAGAGAATTCGATATTGGCGTAGCTGGCGCGCAACTGCCAGCCGCCGTAATGTGTCTCGACATAGCCACCGACCATCGGCGAGTTGCGGATATCCCACTGTTTGTCGGCCAAGGGAATCTTGCCCTGCGCCAGGCCGTAGAACACCTTGC
The DNA here is from genome assembly GCF_047047955.1 of Azonexus sp. IMCC34839. Classification (GTDB taxonomy): domain Bacteria; phylum Pseudomonadota; class Gammaproteobacteria; order Burkholderiales; family Rhodocyclaceae; genus Azonexus. Next base: position 1,142,700 of record NZ_CP150631.1, read on the forward strand.
CACGCACCAGCGCGTCACCGGCCGGCAGGGTCAGGGTCGCATCGCCACCATCGATGTTGGCGAAGGGCAGATACCAGAAATAATCACCCGGCGGACGTACCGGCAGGTAGGAATAACCGATCTGGCGCGAATCGGCCAGCATGAAGAACTCGGTACCGAGCCGGCCAGCCCGCAGGCTGAGGTTGGGCATGAGGTCGTACTTGACGAAAGCCCAGCTGATATCCGGCGTGAAACTGCGGTCGTAACGATACTTGCTGACTGCCTGGACAACTGCCTCAAGCTGCGGCATCACCCGCCAATTGGCCTGGACGCCCAGCAGGCTGTCGAGCTTGGCCGACCATTCGCGGCCAACACCGCGAGCCTGGGTCAAATCGCGAACGAAGGAGACCTCGTCGGTGGTACTGCGGGCCGCACCCAGCGTCCCGAAACCATTGACGGTGAATGCGGATTGCGTGGCGGGTTCGCTTTCACCCTCAGCCCAGGCCGCGGAGAAAACAGACAGCAATGCGGTCAATGCCAGGGCGAGACGCCCCAAGACACCATACGCCCTTTTGATCCCCTTGCTATCCATCGCCTGTTGCGCCCCCCTTGGCTACTCCGGCTAACTGTACTGCGGTTTTTAGCCTGCTGCCGACTCCGGCAAAGCCAGCTTGTTGTCGGTGCTGAACTGGTAATCCTTGAAGACATGCTCGGCACTGAGAATCTGATAGCTGCCGTCGGCATTCTTCAGCGTCGTGTCCTTCAGGCGATAGGTCAGCTGGCCGCAAGTCCAGATTTCGAAATTGCGCATGTGGGTGCACAAGCAGGTCTTGTCCCAGACCTTGACCTTGCGTGCCTCAGGATGCGCTGCCACCTCGCGGTTGTACGAGGTGATGTAGGCGCACTTGCCGTTCGCATCGAGCAGGTAGCCGTAGGCCTCGCAGTTCGGGCGGATGCCGTCGCCGATCCCCGGGCTCTTCTTGATCATGCGCATCGGATAGCCGGTCGGCGAGATCTGGTTGACCTCGATGTCGTCTTCCGTGGCCTTGAAATACTCCTGCTTCACGTCGTCCGGCAGACCGCACTCGGTGGTCACCGTAAAGCGCGTCGCCACCTGCACCGCGCCAGCACCAGCTTCAAGGAAGCCAGCCGCGTCGGAACCGGTGAAGATACCGCCGGCCGGAATGACCGGGATATCGAGATTTTCTTCTTTCAGGTACTGCATGACCTCGACGACGATGGTCGCCAGATCGTATTGTGCCCAGTCCATGCCGAAGCCGAGGTGGCCGCCGGCCAGCGGGCCTTCGACCACGATGTAGTCGGGCAGGCGACCGGTGCGGGCGCTCTTCTTCAGAAACAGTTGCAGGGCGCGTACCGACGAAACGATGATGCCCAGCTTGACGTCGCGGAAACGCGGGTGATCCTCGATCAGCGCAAAGGAGCCGAGGTGCAGGCCGGCCGCCAGCGTGATGCCTTCGATACCGGCATCCATGGCAGCCGCCATGCGGACCTTGAGCGTCTCTTTCGGCGCGTTCATGGTCAGCTTTTCCATGCAGTTGATGAAGACCATGCCGCTGCCCTGCTTGCGTGCCATGGTGGCTTCGACGTGCAGTTTGGTGGCTTCCTCGAGGCGGCCGAGGTCGAACTTGACCGGCGACTTGTCCTCGTTGTTCACGTTGAACTTGTACTGCGCGAGCTTTTCCTTGACGTGCTTGGTCGCGTAGCGGCGGTCCGAGACGGTGTTGATCATCGCGTCGGAGATGTGGCCGATCCCGCCCAACCGGGCTGCCTCCAGCGCCAGATCGGCAGTCGAAATATCGACGCCCATACCACCGATCATGATCGGAACCAGCTCTTGCTTGCCCAGTCGCAAGCGGAAATCATCCACACGCTTCATCTTTGTCCTTAAGGAAACAGCAGGTCGCACTTACCCCTCGTCTGCGACCAAGGGCAGAATTTTACGCTAATGTTGCCCGCGCTGCGTGACAAGCACGGGATAAATCAAGTAAGCGTCCGCCGACTATCGCTAAACTCGCCACATCGATCGTCTGAAATTCGCAAGGTTCACCATGGCGCTGCACAGCAAACACCCACTCTGGCTGGTCGGTTTCCGGCCCTTCTTCAGCCTCGCCTGCCTGGCCGGCATGATCCTGCCGGTCATCTGGGCGCTGATGTTCGGCGGCAGCCTGCCCGCCCCCGATGCGCGTTTCTCCGCCATCCAGTGGCATGCCCATGAAATGTTCTTCGGCTTCGGCTGGGCCGTGCTCGGCGGCTTTCTGCTCACGTCGACCAAGAACTGGGTCAACATCCGCGGCTACCACGGTCCGGCGCTGATGCTGCTGGCCGGCTGCTGGATCGTCGAACGTATCGCCATGAGCTTCGGCGGCCACTGGCCGACGCCGCTGTTCATCGTGGCCAGCAACCTCTTCCTCGGCTGCATCGCCGCCATGCTGATGTGGACGCTGCTGCGCTACCGCCAGCAGGACAGCTATCGCGACAACATCTTCTTCATCGTCATGCTGCCGGCCTTCCTGTTCGCCAAGTTCATGCTGCTCTCGGGCAACGATTACGAAGCTGGCGAGCGCATGTGCATCGCGCTCTTCCGTCTGGCTTTCCTGGTCATGCTCGAACGGACCTTGACGCAGTTCATGAAGGCCGCCTTCCAGGCCGAGATCCTGCGCAATCCCAAGCTCGACCTGGCGATCAAGTTGCTCGGCCTCGTGCTGGTCGTGGATTTTGCCCTTCCTGGCCCGTACACCGCAGCAGTCAGCTTTTTGCTCGCTGCCCTGCTCGCCATCCGCTTCGTTTTCTGGAAACCGCAGCTTGCCTTCCGCCGCATCGACATCGGCATCATGTACGTCGGTTACCTGGCCATCGTCGGCCAGCTCGTGATCGACGGGCTCGGCCAGGTCGCCAGCTTCGTCTGGGTCGGCAGCGTATCGGTACATTTGTTCACCTTCGGCGCCATGGGCTGCGTCATTCCAGCCATGATCGTGCGCATTTCCAAGGGCCATACCGGACGCAAGGTGATGTTCGACGGCCTCGACAAGGCCACGCTCTACATCATGCTGCTCGGCCTGATCGTCCGCGTCGTCATGCCGCAATTCGCGCCAGGCGCCTACCTCGGCTGGATCCACGCCGCCGCCACGTGCTGGCTGCTCGCCTTCGGCATCCTTGCCGTGCGCTACATCCCGATGCTCATGCAGCCGCGCGTCGACGGCCGCATTCACTAGGGCCTGTTCACAGTAACCGGCGGGACTGCGTTTGCTGACGCGGGAAGGGCGCCAAGGCGCGAGGTGCAGGGAATGGTCGTTCCATTCCCAAGCCGAGCAACGCTGGCGACCGCCCGCGCCGGCAAACCCGAAGGGCAAGGGTTTGGCGGCGTGCATTGCCGCGTTGCCGTTCGCTTGTGCAGATCACTGCACGGCGCGACCGGCGCCTTGCTCTGCCTCCCCGCCAAGCCCTTGCGCAGCCCGTCGCTTACTGTGAACACGCCCTAATCACAGTACGGATTCGAAGACTTCCAGCTGCGGCGGGCCAAGATAGAAATCGCGCGGCGACTGCCCGGCCTGCATGTGCGCCTTGCGGAAGGCTTCCGACTTCGTCCAGTCGATGAAGGCCTGCTCGGACGCCCACACCGAATGCGAGGCGAACAGCGTGCATTCGTCGGTACTCGGCCCGCGTAGCAGGTTGAAGGACACGAAGCCCGGCACCTCGTCGAGGTAGCTGTTGCGGTTGCGCCAGTGGACGATGAAATCGTCTTCGCACCCCGGCGCGATGCGAAAGCGGTTCATGGCGAGAAACATCAGAACTCCTTGTCTGGATTGCATGCTTGTTGCTTGAACGGGTTTCCCCAACCTCTAGCCAAGCAAGAAATGATCGCACTCGATGATGACGAAAAACTCGATTTCGGCCAACTCCCGCCGGAAGTCGATCACCTGCTGCAACAAGGCGTGGCCGCCCATTTCGCCGACCGCACCCAGGCCGAACGCCTGTTTCTCATCGCCATTTCGCTCGCCCCTGATGCTGTCGTTGCCCGCCGCTGCCTGGTCAAGCACTACAACCGTTGTCGACAATTCGACAAGGCGCTGATCGCCGCCCAGGACTGGGTAGCCACCGCTGCCTGCAACGCCGGCCTCTCCGACAACTGGCTGCAATGGAAGGAAGCGCCGGGTTACGCCCTGTCGGCCCTCAAGGGCCTGGCCTTCATGCACCTGCGCAGCGGCCAGCCGGCCAAGGCCGAAGCCATGATCGCCCGCGTCATCGCCATGGACCCGGACGATGCCGTCGGCGGCTCGGTCGTCGCCGCACTGCTGGAAGAGACCCGGCTGGCGATCTGATTATCCTTTTCGAGATACAGCAATCAGCGAATTGGCTGCCATCGGCTCGAAGGGGAGCTTCGCTCCCACGCCATATCGCCGTCACATCGGCCCAGATTACGAGGGCACGGTATGATGCCCCTGTACCTTGACCGGCAACTGTTTAGACACTCCGATGAGGCCATCACATATTCGTTCAGTTGTAGAAAGCTTTTACAGCGACATCTGGAACCGACATAACAAGTCGAAGATTCCTGTGCTGCTTTGTGACGGCTTCACTTTTCGTGGTTCGCTCGGTCAAACGAAGGTCGGCCACGAGGGGTTTGGGTCATATGTCGATTTTGTGCACTCCGCCTTGGCGAGTTATCGCTGCGACATACTTGACCTCGTTATCGAGGGTTCGAAGGCATTCGCGCGTATGCAATTTTCTGGCATCCACCGGGGCGAGTTCTTTGGTTATCAACCTACTGGAAAACCTGTTGAGTGGCAGGGGGCTGCGCTTTTTTCGTTCGATGGTGAGAAGGTCGCTGACTTGTGGGTGCTTGGCGATGTTCACGGCTTGCTCCAATTGCTCGAGAAGAATGCAAATGGCTAACCAATTAGCCACCTGACGCCGCTCTGTGTAGCATCGTTAGGCGGAGGCAGATGTTGAATGTCTGCTTTGGCAGATACTGAATGTCGCCTAGGGGTCGTTAGCAGCCCCTTACCCCTCCGCCTGATCCAGCGCCCGGAACATCGAACAGCGGCGGAACACCTCCTCGCTCGGCAGCACCTGTTTCTGGCTGCAGTATTTCGCCACCAGCTTGGCCAACCCCTTGATGTCGCGCCCGGAGGCTTGCGGGAAGATATCCGGCAAAAGTTCCAGCAGCTCCGGCTCGATCGCCAGCCCGAACTGTGCGGCCATGACGCCCCAGATTTTCAGCCGGTCTTCACGATGCGGCGTGTGGAAGCGGATCAGTGCGATGCAGCGCGAGACGATGGCCTCGTCGATGTCATCGACCCGGTTGGTGGTCAGGAAGAGCAGGCCGTTGAAGTATTCCAGCACGCGCAAGAACACGCCGACCACAGCGTTCATCGTGATGTTTTCGTCGCGCTTCTTGATGTACACGTCGGCTTCGTCGATCAGCATCACTGCCCCCCAGCGCTGGGCGCGGGTCAGCACCTCCTTGAGCGCCGTTTCCATCGCCGCGACGTTCAGGCCAAGCTGGCCGGAATGCACGCGGTAGAGCGGGCGCTTGATGATCTCCGAATACACCTCGGCGGTCAGCGTCTTGCCCACCCCCGGTGGCCCGGCGCAGAGCACCGTCGTGCCGCCCGACTTGCCGGCGACGATGTCGTCCATCAGCACGTCCATCTCGGCGGTCAGGATGTCGATCAGGTCGGTCTGCTCCGGCGGCAGCACCAGCTTGTCCTTGAGTTCCGGCTGGTAGGCGTAGGGCGCGATGTCATCCACATGCACCCAGACGTAGTGGTGCAGATCGAGGTGGAACATCAGGATGAAGAAATGCACCGGCAGCTCGGTGAACAGCCCCTTCCTGATGCCGGCCTGCGTATCCTCGACCTCCGCTTCCTCCTTGCCCGAGAGGCGCGAATTGCGCTGCACGCGGCGGACGAACTTGGCGAGGATGTCGCCGGTCGCATCCATCGCCAGCACACGCTCGCCAAGGATGCTCTCGTCGTTGACCAGCCGCGCCGGGCTGCCGGTCGAGGACAGGATGATCTGGTCCTTGCGCGAAAAATCGGTATCGCGGTGCGTTGCCGTCGGGTTTTCGGCGAACCAGCCGGTGCCGCTGCCGGAAAACTGCGCGCCGTACTGCGCCCGCCAGTCGAAATAGCGCGCCGCACCTTCTTCGTAGCTGGCGATCAATGCCGGCGTTTCCTTGACGTAACCCTTGGCGGCGAGGATTTCGGCCACGGTGCGGCCGGCGATGTCGGGGCCGGAAATACGCAGCGTCGCCGTCGCCAGCTTGGCGCGCGAGTTGGCCTTCAGTTCGAGAAAGATCTTGCCGCTCTCTTCTTCGGACGGCGGCGTGTAGTCCAGCCGGCTGACCACCCAGGCCAGCGGCTTGCCGGTGATGGCCGCCGAGAACACCCAGCCGCGCTCGGCGTCTTCGGCCAGGTAGCGCGCCATGGCCGGCACCGCCATTTCCAGCTCCTCCGCCTCAAAACGGTGGCCGCCGCTGGCCAGCGCCGCGCGCAAGGTGGCAATCTGCGCCGCCTGCGCCCGCAGCTCGCGGTCGCCCTCACCATACAGAGCCTGCAGCATGTCCAGCTCGGCCGGCTCGAAACGGTTGAACGGCACCTCGACGCGATTGCCGAAGCGCAACTGGTCGCGGAATTCTTCCAGGCGCGGAAAGGCCTGCATCATCGGCTCGATGTGCCGGCGGTCAATCTGCAGCTTCATCGGCTGCCTCCCTGTGGCGTGCAATGAGAGCCTTCTAGCCAGTTTCGTGCCTTGCAGTGCACGCGCCGAAAGGCTTAAAAATCAATTCACTGGAGAAAATCGCCTTTGTCGTGCTTGCGACAGGCTTTCGTGGGACAATCGCGCCCCACGCCCAGAAAGACCATCATGCACCCGCGCAATAAGAACGCCGACGGCTACGATTTCGCCGCGCTGGCCGCCACTTCGGCGGCGCTCGCCAAACATATAAAAACCACGCCGGCCGGCACGCCGAGCATCGATTTCGCCAACCCGGCAGCGGTCAAGATGCTCAATCGCGCGATCCTGATGCATCACTACGGCGTCAAGGGCTGGGACATTCCCGCCGGCTACCTGTGCCCGCCGATTCCCGGCCGCGCCGACTACCTGCACACCATCGCCGACCTGCTCGCCACCTGTAACAGGAAAGCGATCCCGACCGGCGCCGGCGTGCGCGGCCTGGACATCGGCACCGGCGCCAACCTCGTTTATCCGCTGATCGGCCATGCCGAATACGGCTGGTCCTTCCTCGGCGTGGATATCGACGAAGCGGCGCTCGCCAACGCGCAGAGCATTTTGGGCAAAAACCCGCAGTGGACCGCAGACATCGAGCTGCGCCACCAGCCGGTGTGGGACAACATCTTCACCGGCCTGCTGCGCTCGGGCGAAAGTTTCGATTTCTCGATGTGCAACCCGCCCTTCCACAATTCGCCGGACGAAGTGCTGGCCGTCAGCCAGCGCAAGTGGAACAACCTCGGCAAGCCGGGGGCCAAGAAGGGCACGGTCCAGCCACGCCTCAATTTCGGCGGCGGCGGCACCGAGTTGTGGTGCAACGGCGGCGAACGCGCCTTCGTCAAATCGATGATCGAACAAAGCACGCAAATCCCGAAGCGCGTGCTGTGGTTCACCAGCCTCGTCTCCAAGGCCGACAACCTGGTGCATATCGAAGCCGCGCTGAAGAAGGCCAAGGTGGTCGAATCGCGCATCCTCGACATGGCCCAGGGTCAAAAACAAAGCCGCATCGTGGCCTGGACCTTCTGCGCCAACGGCGAACGGGAAAAATGGCGGCGCGAACGCTGGGCCAAGGCGGCAGAGGCCGAAACGCCATCGGCGGAAGCAGTCGGCGAATAAGCCGGGCGAGATCCAGCGCCGGGGCGCGCCGAATGGCTCGCTCCTGCGGTGCACTACCCAAAACAGGCAAAAACCAAAATACCCGGTCCGGCTAAGTGGCGTCCTCCGCCGGGCCGCGCCGGCGCTCATGCGCCTCGCTGCGCGCCCGCGCCAGATACTCTTCCCATAGATGGCCGTAACGGTCGTCGAACCCGCTTTCGAGCAATTCCACCCGTTCGATGCGATCGACGCGGAAGGTGCGGAAGGTCTGGCGCAACTCGCACCACGCGCCCAGGGTCCAGCAACGCCCCCAGAAGACCAGGCCAAGCGGCCACAGGATGCGTTGTGAAAACTCGCCATCGCCCCGCCGATACGCCACGCTGACCTTGCGCCCGTGCTCCATGCCTTCGCGCAGCACCGCCATCGGCTCGCGTAGCGGCGCCGGCTGCATCATGTCCAGCGCCAGGAAACGCCGGCTACGAGTGGCGATCTTTTCCTCCAGTTCGCGCGGCAGCACTGCTTCGATGCGCGCCATCGCCATTTCCGCCGCCTTGCCCAAGGCCGGATCAGCCCAGGCACCGACCAACTTGGCGCCGATGGCTAGCGCCTCCAGTTCCTCGCCGGTGAACATCAGTGGCGGCACCTGATAACCGCGCCGCAGTCGATAGCCGACGCCAGCCTCGCCATCGATTGGCGCGCCGGACTGAATGAGGTCGGCGATGTCGCGATAGATGGTGCGTTCCGACACCTCGAGCGCCTCGGCCAGAGCGCGTGCGGTGACGACACGGCCGTGACGCAGCATCAGCACGATCTGGAATAGACGGTCGGCGGGACGCATGGGCGGAAAATTCATCCGGAATTGGCAGGATTTCAGGATAGCACGCGCTATCGCAGGCAAATCCAAGCCTCCTGACACCACGTTGTCAGTAGCCCCTGCCGACAATGCACTCATCGCCGACACGTCGTCGGCTTCATTGCCCAGGAGAAAACGATGAACACCCCGATCAGCTGGTTCGAACTGCCCACCACCGACCTTGCCCGCGCCACGGCCTTCTACCAGAAGGTATTCGCCTGCCAACTGCACCTTGAGACCATGGGCGACATCCGCATGGCGATTTTCCCGCACGACGAACTGTCACCCGGCGGCGCGCTGGTCGCAATGCCGCAGATGCAGCCGGCCGACAACGGCACCCTGGTTTACCTGGCGGCAGGCGACGACCTGAACACCGTACTTGCCCGCATTCCCGCCGCTGGCGGCCAGGTGTTGATGCCGAAGACGGATCTCGGCAACGACATCGGTTTCATTGCCCTCTTCCTCGACTGTGAAGGCAACCGCGTCGGCTTGTATTCCAAGCACTAACGCAGCAGCGCTGCCATTGCCTCGCTGCTGCGGTGCACAGGCCAAAACAGGCAATTTTCAACCGACAAAACAAAACCCCCGGTTTTGGAGGCCGGGGGTTTTGTCGTTTCAGGGCTGCGTGTTACTTGGCAGCCGGTGCAGCAGCGGGGGCCGGGGCGGCAGCCGGTGCAGGTGCAGCGGCCGGCTTGGCTTCGGTCTTCACTTCAACCTTTTCGGCCTTGTGTTCCTTGTGCTTCTTCACCTTGGCCGGCTTGGCTTCGGGCTTGGCAGCTTCGGCCTTCTTCTCGACAGCCGGTTCGGCAGCCTTCGGCGCTTCGACCTTCTTCTCGGCGGCAGCCGGGGCCGGGGCGGTCACTTTGGCGGCCGGCGCAGCCGGGGCAGCGGCGGCCGGAGCGGCGGTGCCTTGGGCGAAGGAAGCGGAAGCGAAGCCAGCGGCAACGGTCAGGGCGATCAGGGTCTTGGTAACTTGCATTTTGTTTCTCCTTAACGGGTTGGTTTGTTCGTTACTCGGTGCTGCCAACTTTTTCGCAGCGCCTTAGAGCGAATAACGCAGCCGGTTTCGCCCCGGATGTCAGCAGAAACGTAATGCCGTGTATCGGCGTGTGACCAAGTTGTTTCCGGCGTTTTCCGCGGCTCAGCCGCCCACGACCAAGGCCAGGCAGAGGCCGGCGCCAGCCAGGTAGGTGCCGAGCGCACCGGTGAAGCGAAGCGGATTCGGCCGATTCATGTTGGCGTAGCCGATCAGGCCGGCAACGATCAGGCAGCGGCACAGCGTGGCGACGACGATCAGCCCGAGCACGAGGCTGGACGGGTTATGGCTGCCCAGATAAAGAAAGAGAATGGCCAGGAAAGGCGCGAACTCGGTGGTATTGCCGTGCGCCCGGATCACCCGGTTGATCAGCGCATTTCTCTCCTCGGCCTGCCCGGAGCCAATCTTGTTGCGAAAACGCTGTATCGAAACGAACAGGCCGAGGAGAAAGACCAGGCCACCCAGGATGGCAGTGCAATAAAGAGAGATCGGATGCATCGAAACACCTCGCAAAAATTCGGATAGCTCGGCATGTTATCCGGATTACGCAGGCATATGCAGAGGCGATGCAATGCGTTTCAGCAACAAAGCTGTGCGAATGGAGGGCGCATAGGCCGATGGCACGCAAGCCCGTATAATCGTGCGTTTTCTCACTGGAATTCGCCCGTGTCCGATCGCCTTGCCGTTTTGCCCCAATACCTGATTCCCAAGCAGGCGCTCACCGCGCTGGCGGGCAAACTGGCCTCGGCCGAGGCAGGGGCGCTGACGACGAGCGTGATCCGCTGGTTCGTCGGCCGCTACAACGTGAACATGGCGGAAGCGGCCAATCCGGATATCGCCAGCTACAAGAGCTTCAACGAATTCTTCACCCGGCCGCTGGCCGATGGTGCTCGCCCGCTGGCCGAAGCCGATTTCCTGTGCCCGGTCGATGGCGCGATCAGCCAGTTCGGCGCCATCGAGCGCGACCAGATTTTCCAGGCCAAGGGCCACAGCTATTCGACCACCGCACTGGTCGGCGGCGATCGCAAGCTGGCCGAGCAATTTGAGAACGGCAGCTTCGCCACGCTCTACCTCAGCCCGCGCGACTACCACCGCATCCACATGCCCTGCGCCGGCAAGCTGACGCGCATGATCTATGTGCCGGGTGCCCTGTTCTCGGTCAATCCGACCACGGCACGCGGCGTACCAGGCCTTTTCGCCCGCAACGAGCGCGTGGTCTGCGTCTTCGAGTCCGAATTCGGTCCCTTCGTGCTGACCCTGGTTGGCGCCACCATCGTCGGCAGCATGGCGACGGTCTGGCACGGCACGGTCAATCCGCCGCGCCCCGGCGTCGTCCGCGAATGGCGCTACGACACGTCGAACGGCACTGCTGCGGTGCACCTGCAAAAAGGCCAGGAAATGGGCCGCTTCCTGCTCGGCTCGACGGTCGTCATGCTCTTCCCGAAAAACAGCCTGGCCTTCAACCCGGAATGGTCGCCGACCCGCGCCATCCGCATGGGTGAAGTCATGGGGAGCCGCCCGGCATGAAAGACAAACCCTGGCTGCACCTGCTGATTCGCGCCATCACCGTGCTCGCGCTGGTTCTGCCGGCGGCCTGGATCGCCTGGACGAAAACACCGGTACCGCTATTGCTGCTGGTCGGTATCGCTGCCGCGCTGGTGTCCATCCGCATCGGCCAGGACGGCGAGGCACGCTACGGCCGCCGCGTCATCGTCACCGAGATGCTCAAGGTCGGCCGCGAGAACAATGACCGGCAAATGGTGCTCGGCGGCCTGGCCGGCTATCTGATGCTGGCCTGCTTCGCGCTGGCCGCCTGGGTCGCCTTCTTCAGCTAAGTCAGCGACTCAATCTGCCAGGAAGGCACGCGCCGGGGCACTGACCCGGTTACGCCCGGCGGCCTTCGCCTTGTACAACTCCTGATCGGCGGCCTCAAGCAGTTGCGCCGCACTCAAGCCGAACTCATATTGAGCCACGCCGAAGCTCACGGTCACTCTTAAATCCTGGTCGGCCACCGGCACCACCAAGGTTTCGGCAATCTTGTGACGCAATCGCTCGGCGGTCACGCAAGCTTCGTCCAGCCCATTCTCTGGCAGGACGATGACAAACTCCTCGCCGCCGTAGCGCGCCACCCAGTCGACACTACTCCGAAGGTCGGCCAGAAACTCGCCGGCAACCGCCTTGAGTACCTCATCCCCCGCCAGATGTCCGTAGCTGTCGTTGATCTGCTTGAAGTGGTCGATATCGCAGAAGAGCACGCTCAAGCTGCGGTTGTAGCGAGCTGCCCGCTCCAACTCGCGGCCGATCTGCTCGTTGAAGAAACGGCGGTTGAAGCAGCCGGTCAGGGTATCGATCTGGGACAGCCGACGGATCGACACCATGGCCTCCTCGACTTCGGCCGTACGCAGTCGGACAAGGTGATCCAGGTTGCCGATATGGCGGTCGATGCCTTCCTGCAAGACACGGAAGCCTTCGACCACCAGGTCGATCTCGTCCTTGCCGCGATGATTCTTGCGCTCCAGCGCCAAGGGTGCCGTCAGGCTCTCCGGCGAGAGATTAGCCACGAACTGGGCAATCTGGCGCATGGGGTTTTCCAGGTCGCGGCGCAGCATGTAGCTGACAACAAAGCAGATCAGCATGGTCAGGAAACCATAAACCAATACTGAGACGCCGACGTTATAGGCCCACTCGGCGTAGAAAGCGGCCGGATTGGCATAGACCTCCAGCGTCCCGATCGTACCGACGGAGCGATCCGGCGGCGGCACATCGAAGCGGCGCGAGGCTTCGCCTTCGGCCAGATCCTTGCGTCCGGCGATGAACATCTGGCCGGTCTCCACCTTCAGCCGGACGAAACCGATGGTGCTGCGCTGGGACAGATTATCGAGCTGCCATTGCACGACGTTCGGCTCGATATCCCAGATACTGGACGAAATCAGCGGCACATAGGTCAGGCCAATCTGGCGCAATTCGAGCTGAAACTCGTCCTGCACGCTCTTGTAGGAGACGATTGTCTGCACCAATGCGATCAACAGGGCACACAGCGTCGCAAGGCGCCAGATGGTCCCGGTCAGACTGCGGGCGATGGATCGGAATTGGGGTTCGTTCATGCCGGCACGCTCACTTCAACAATTGACCAAAGCTGAAGTCATAGCGCTTGAGTCCGGGATTCAGCACCTTGCTGAAGCGACGAAAATCCACCTGATCGAAATCCATTTTGCCGTAACGCTCGATAAAGCGGCTTGCCAGTTGAGGAGTGAAAGAGACAAACATCGACTGATCGAGTTCCAATCCCTCGTCCTTGGCGAAATCGCGCCCGTGGTGATAGTCGTAAAGCATGATCAAGGCCCAAGCCCCGGCGATAAAATGCCCGCCGGAAAGCGCCGAGAGGCGACCGCTACGCAGGCTCTCCATCGCCTCCTCGGAAGTATTGATGCCGCTGAACCAGGCATCCTTGCCCGGCTTGCCACCCCGTTTTTCCCAAGCCGCCATGGCCCCGAAAGCCATCAGGTCGTTACCCGCCCAGACCAGGCGGGTGCCGGGATAGCGTTGGTAAAGCCAGGCCGCCTGCTCTTCGGCCTTTTCCCGACTCCAGGCGCCATAAACCTCCTGATCGACGACCACGTCGGCGGCTTCGAACACCGCCTTGCGCATCCCGGCGCTGCGCCGCAAGGAACTTGGCGTCGACCGATCGCCGCTGACCACCAGCATGTGCAGCATGCCGTCCGGCGCCTGTGCCTTGGCCTGGCGCCCAAGCTGAATCAGCCGTTTTGCCGTCTGATAGCCGGCTTCCTCGGCGTGCGGCTCAAGCGAACCGAGCCAACTCTTGAAGCGCTCCCTGGGCAAACCCAGTTTCTGGCGCTCGAATCCGTTGCTGATGCCGCTGAACGCCATGAAGGTCTTGATCCCTGCCTCGCCAAACAGGCGCAGCAACTCGGGCCCTGTCGCGTAATCGTTGGAGAAGACCACATAGTCCGGCCAGGCACTTTTTGGCCGATCCAATATCTGGCGCGCAATGCTGACAACACGAAAATGCTCCCGCTCGGCATAGATCACCTCAAGGCGAACATCAAGCTTGCGCGCTGCAGCCTCCATGGCCTTGCTGGCAGTCATCCAATACAACTCGTCGGAGCGCCCTGGGTTGATGAAGAGCACATTCATCGCCCACAAGGCTTGGGAATAGAGCAAGGCAAGCAGCAGAGCACAAAAGCGCAGCGACATATTTTTCTTATCTGAATGGTCTGTGCGGCCGAGTATAGCCTGTTTGCCAGCCGTCAGATTTCATACTTTCATGGGATACTGCACCTCCCCAAACCCAGATGAGAGGAAGACCATGATCAAACCCTTGCGCCACCTCCTCCTTGCCGCCCTGCTGGCCGTTTCCGGCCTGGCCGCGGCCGACGCCCCGGTACAGAAGACCCAGGTTCCCGGCTACTACCGGCTGATGGTCGGCAGTTTCGAAGTCACCGCGCTGTACGACGGCGCCATCGACCTCGACGAAAAGCTGCTCAAGGGCATCCAGTCGCGCGACGTGCAGCGCCTGCTCGCCCGACAGTTCCTCAAGGGCCCCAAGGTGCAGACTGCGGTCAATGCCTACCTGGTCAACACCGGCAGCAAACTGGTGCTGGTCGATGCCGGCGCCGCCAAGCTGTTCGGGCCTGGCCTGGGCAACATCGTCGACAACCTGAAAGCTGCCGGTTACCGGCCTGAGCAGGTCGATGTCGTGCTCGTCACCCACCTGCATGGCGACCATGTGAACGGTCTGGTCACCCCCGAAGGCCAGCGCGTTTTCGCCAACGCCGAAGTCTGGTCGGCCAAGGCCGACAACGACTTCTGGCTGAGCGAAGAGATTGCCGCCAAGGCGCCGAAAGACTTCCAGCCTTTCTTCAAGATGTCGCGCGACGCTGCTGCGCCCTATCTCGCCGCCGGCAAATGGAAGACCTTCGACAGCGACCGCGAACTGGTCGCCGGCATTTCCAGCGTCGATACGCACGGCCATACGCCAGGCCACGCCAGCTATCTGCTGAACAACGGCGAGCAAAAGCTGTTGATCCTCGGCGACCTGGTGCATAACCACGCTGTTCAATTCGCTCGCCCGGAAGTCGCCTTCGAGTTCGACAACGACCCGAAGCAGGCCGTCGTCGCCCGCAAGCGCATCTGGGCACTGGCGGCAAAGGAAAAGCTGATGATCGCCGGCATGCACCTGCCCTTCCCCGGCATCGGCCACGTCCGCAGGGAAGCCAAGGGCGGCTACGCCTGGGTGCCGGCCGAGTTCGCCCCGTTGCCGACCAAGTAAGCATGGAAATCTGGGTCGATGCCGACGCCTGCCCCGGCGTCATCAAGGAAATCATCTTCCGCGCCGCCGAGCGTCGGCAGATCCGGACCACGCTGGTCGCCAACCAGATGCTGCGCACGCCGCCGTCGAAATACATCCGCGCCATCCAGGTGGCGCATGGCTTCGACGTGGCCGATGCGCACATCGTCGAGCAGGTGACGGCAGGCGACCTCGTCGTCACCGCCGACATCCCGCTCGCCTCGCTGGTCATCGAGCGCGGCGCGCACGCGCTGAACCCGCGTGGCGAGATGTACACCACCGCCACCATCCGCGAGCGACTGGCCATGCGCAATTTCATGGAAGAACTGCGCAGCGCCGGGGTCGAGACCGGCGGCCCGAATGCCTTCAGCCATGCCGATCGCCAGGCTTTCGCCAACCAGCTCGACCGTTTCCTGGCCAAAATACCGGTCGCCTGATCGGTCGCCAGGGCGTACCATGTCGCCCTTTCCAAAATAACCACTCAGAGAGAACGGCATGTCCAGCATTCCCGCCTGCCCGCAATGCACCCTGGAAAACACCTATCCCGACGGTGACAACTACGTCTGCGCCGACTGCGGCTTCGAGTGGCCACAAGCGGCTGCCGCCACCGAGGAAGAAGGCGAGCGCATCGTCAAGGACGCCAACGGCAACGTGCTGCAGAACGGCGACAGCGTCGTGCTGATCAAGGATCTGAAGGTCAAGGGCAGCTCGACGACGCTCAAGCAAGGCACCAAGATCAAGGGCATCCGTATCGTCGACGGCGACCATGAAATCGATTGCAAGACCGAAGCCGGCCAGATGATGCTGAAGGCCTGCTTCCTGCGCAAAGCCTGACCCGACCTCCGTAAGCAATTGTAAAAAAAGCCGAATCGGGAAATTTTCGCGGCCGGCTGCATTCATTTTTGCTAAAATACCCACGTACGAACTACGGCTGAATCCGTAGCCTGTGTTTTTCATGGATATCCAGTTGTATCGCCTATTGCTCGGGGCAGCCGCCCTCCTCGCTTCGCTCAACCTGCACGCCGCGGACGTTTTGCCCGAGGAGGCCGTGTCGCTGATCGACGCCAGCAGCAATCAGGAAGTGACGGTCAGCGCCATTGCCCAGCCGGCGCCGGTCATCGAGGTCTTGAAGCCGATCAACCCGATGGCCAAGCTGCGCGCCGCCAAGAAGGTCGCCCAGGCGGCCAAGCCGCACACCATCCCCGCCCAGTTACTGAGCCGCTCCGAGCGCCAGCAGATGGCATTGCTGCTGTCGAATCTGCACGAGAAGGAAAAGGGCAAGTTCAAGCCAAATTACTTCGACGATGAAGACAGCAACAACGATGGTTATGAAGTGCTGCCCCTGCATCAGTTCTACAGCCGGCCGCGCGTCGTCCGCGACGACGAGCAGCAGGAAGCGGCCAATACCACCCTGTTCAACGACAACGTCAGGCTGCGCCTGATGATGGCACGGCTGAAGGCGCTCGAAGCCCACGCCATGGCTCAGGTTCAGGACGACGGGGCGGAGTTGCCTGACCGGGTCAAATCCCGCCTGGCCGAAGCCCGCGCCAAGGCCCTCGCCCGCCACGCCGAACTGCATTCGAGCTGAGCTCTCCCCTGCTTCAACAAAAAGCCCCTGCCGGAATCCGCCAGGGGCTTTTTAACGACTGCTGCGGTGCACTGCCCGTTCAGGGCAAAAACCGGGCTTGGCCGGATTCGAGCAAATTCGAACGCTTTGCGCTCAACCGCGCCCCAAGGCCCACTTGCCCGCGCCGCCCAATGCCGAAGCAAAGGCAACAAGCAGCAGGAACAAACCATGCAGGTTGCCGAACAAGGCCGCCCCATGCATCCAGCCCATCACCAGCGGGTAGCCGATGATCAGCGCCAGGCCAAAGCTGGCGACCGGCATCCACAAACCCAGCACCATGAAGACGCCGCACAGCATCTCCGCCAAATGCAAGCCCCAATGCAGCGCCTGCGCCTGATTGCCGGGAAAGGCCGCATGCATCAAAGGTTGCAGCCCCGCCAGGAAGGCCATGCCGCCCACGGCAAGACGTAAACAGAGAAGAGCCCAGTCGATACGGTTTTTGGAAGCGGCCATTGGGAGAGAGTCAAACAGGTGTTGGAACGGGGCCGCAGTATCGCCGTCGCCGGCTCCTGTGGTCAAGCACAGCGGCATTGCTCTGCAGTGACATTCCAACAATGAAAAACCCCCGCCAGTTTCCTGACGGGGGTTTTTATTGACTGCTGCGGTGCACACCCGGTTTTAGGCAAAAACCGGGCGGGCACTCAGGCTTAGTCTTACATCTCGACGGTCTCGGCGACTTCGACGAAGGCCGGGATCTGGTCGAAGTTCATGTAGCGGTAGATGTCGGCCGCCTTGGCGTTCACCACCTGGATGTACTGCATGTACTCTTCCTTGCTCGGGATCTTGCCGAGCAGCGCGCACATGGCAGCCAGTTCGGCGGAGCCAAGGTAAACGCGGGTGTCGATACCCAAACGGTTCGGGAAGTTGCGGGTCGAGGTGGACATCGCGGTGGAACCCTTGCGGATCTGGGCCTGGTTACCCATGCACAGCGAGCAGCCCGGCATTTCCATACGGGCACCGGCCTTGCCGAGAACGCTGTAGTAGCCTTCTTCGGTCAGGATCAGGGCGTCCATCTTGGTCGGCGGGGCAATCCACAGGCGTGCCGGGATGTCGCTCTTGCCGTCCAGGACCTTGCCGGCAGCACGGAAGTGGCCGATATTGGTCATGCAGGAACCGATGAAGACTTCGTCGATCTTGTCGCCGGCGACTTCGGACAGGACCTTGACGTCGTCCGGATCGTTCGGGCAAGCGACGATCGGCTCGGTGATCTCGGCCAGGTCGATCTCGATCACGGCAGCGTACTGAGCGTTGGCATCGGCCTTCAGCAGCTCACCGTTCTTGATCCACTCTTCCATGGCAGCGATGCGGCGCTTCAGGGTGCGGGCATCCTGATAGCCTTCGGCGATCATCCACTTCATCAGCGTGATGTTGGAACGCAGGTACTCGACGATCGGATCCTTGTTCAGGGCGATGGCGCAAGCAGCGGCGGAACGCTCGGCGGCAGCGTCGGACAGTTCGAAAGCCTGTTCGACCTTCAGATCCGGCAGACCTTCGATTTCGAGGATGCGGCCGGAGAAGATGTTCTTCTTGCCCTTCTTCTCGACGGTCAGCAGACCCTGCTTGATGGCCCACAGCGGAATGGCGTTAACCAGGTCGCGCAGGGTGATGCCGTCTTGCATCTTGCCCTTGAAGCGAACCAGCACGGATTCCGGCATGTCCAGCGGCATGACGCCGGTGGCGGCGGCAAAGGCGACCAGACCGGAACCGGCCGGGAAGGAGATGCCGATCGGGAAGCGGGTGTGCGAGTCGCCACCGGTACCGACGGTATCCGGCAACAGCAGGCGGTTCAGCCAGGAGTGGATGACGCCGTCACCCGGACGCAGGGCAACGCCGCCGCGGGTGCTGATGAAGGACGGCAGTTCGCGGTGCATCTTGACGTCGACGAGCTTCGGATAAGCGGCGGTGTGGCAGAAGGACTGCATGACCATGTCGGCGGAGAAGCCGAGGCAAGCCAGATCCTTCAGTTCGTCGCGGGTCATCGGGCCGGTGGTGTCCTGGGAACCGACGGTGGTCATCTTCGGTTCGCAGTAGGTACCCGGCAGGATGCCCTTGCCTTCCGGCAGGCCACAGGCGCGACCGACCATCTTCTGGGCCAGCGAGTAGCCGGTGCCCGGATCGTTCGGCTGCTGCGGCAGGCGGAACAGGGTCGAGGCCGGCAGGCCGAGGGCTTCACGCGCCTTGGCGGTCAAGCCACGGCCGATGATCAGGGGGATACGGCCGCCAGCGCGGACTTCGTCGAGGATGACGAGGGTCTTCAGCTGGGATTCGGCGATGGTGGCACCGTTCTTGGTAGCGGTGACCTTGCCGGTGGCGGAGTCGATCTTCAGTTCGATCTCGTCGCCCATGTCCATCTGGCCAGCGTCGATTTCGATCGGCAGCGCACCAGCATCTTCCATGGTGTTGAAGAAGATCGGGGCGATCTTGGAGCCCAGGCAGACGCCGCCAAAGCGCTTGTTCGGGACGAACGGAATGTCTTCGCCGGTGAACCACAGCACGGAGTTGGTGGCGGACTTGCGGGAAGAACCGGTACCGACCACGTCACCGACGTAGGCGATCAGGTTGCCCTTGGCAGCCAGCTTTTCCAGTTGCTTGATCGGGCCGCGGGTGCCCGGCTCGTCAGCTTCGATACCCGGACGCGGGTTCTTCAGCATGGCCAGGGCGTGCAGCGGGATGTCCGGACGCGACCAGGCATCCGGGGCCGGCGACAGGTCGTCGGTGTTGGTTTCGCCCGTCACCTTGAAGACGGTCAGCTTCTGCGAAGCCGGGACTTCCGGACGCGAGGTGAACCACTCGGCGTCGGCCCAGGACTGCATAACGGCCTTGGCGTTGGCGTTGCCGGCCTTGGCCAGCTCGGCGACATCGTGAAAGTAGTCGAACACCAGCAGGGTCTTCTTCAGACCTTCGGCAGCGACGGCGCCGCAGGTCGGGCAGCCGAGCAGGTCGATCAGCGGCTTGACGTTATAGCCGCCGAGCATGGTGCCGAGCAGTTCAGTGGCCTTTTCCTTGGAAATCAGCGCGCAGGCTTCTTCGCCCTTGGCAACCTTGGCCAGGAACTCGGCCTTGACCTTGGCGGCGTCATCCACGCCGGCCGGAACGCGATAGGTGATCAGCTCGACCAGGTTGGCTTCTTCGCCAGCCGGAGGATTCTTCAGCAGGGCGACCAGCTCGGTGGTCTGTTGCTTGGACAGGGGCAGCGGCGGGATACCGAGGGCTGCACGCTCTGCAACGTGGGCGCGATAGGCTTCAAGCACGGCGACTTCCTTTCGTAAAGGGTTGCTCTAGGGAAACGAATATTTTACGACAATGGCGGCGGCCGAAAGGTTCGGCTTGTAGCTTCACGAGGCCGACTCGCAAGTCTTATATATTTTATATGTTATAGCACTGCACTGACTAGACCCGGCAGCCAAAAACCACAGCCGCCCAACCCCCGCTCAAATTTTAAGCAGCACGGCAAAAACCTTGTCGCTGCGGTTACTTGCGAAGCTTACCCATAATTTATCCACAGACTTACCCCACCAAAATGGGGACAAAGCAAAATACCTAGAAATCCTAGGGGGAAGCGTATGACGATTATTATAATTTTATTGTAATTGACGGATTTTTATAGGTATTTTCCAACATTGTTACGCCATTTGATATAGTATCAGGGCATTACAAAACACTAATAAGCTAACCCGTCATCCCGGAGAATTTGTCGTGCCCAACCAACAATCCCTCAAAGGGCGCCTGTGGCTGCTTGGCATCGTCAGCGCCCTGAGTGTCGCCATCGTAGCGATCTCTGCCATCTGGTTCACTTTCAGCAGCGAAAAACTGCTCCACGATTTCATCGACGAGCGCATCGCCGTTCGCCATTCCGCCGTTACCGCCTATGCCAACGGCCTGCAGAAGGGGCAAGCGCTCCGCAACATCCTGCTCGATCCGGCCAACAAGAAGGGGTACGACAACTTTGCCAAGGCCGATGAAGTCTTCCGCTCCGAATCCGACAAACTGGTTCAACTCTTGCAAGCTTCAGGCGACAAGCCGAAAGCCGACAAGATGAAGAGTGACATCGATGCCTGGCTGCCCTTGCAGGCTCAGGTCATCGATCTGGTCAAGGCAGGCAGCCGTGAAGAGGCGCAAGCCCTGCTCGTTGGCAAGGAAACCCCGGCCTGGCGCATGGTCCGCGACAATCTGCTGGAACAGGTCAAATCCTCCGAAGAAGCCGCCGCCAAGGATCGCGTCGAACTGCTCGACGGCCTAAGCCGCTCGCGTACCTTCGCCATCGTTCTCAGCGCCATCAGCCTGCTCGTCGTCGCCGTCATCACCGTTCTGGTCGGCCGCGGCATTTTCCATCAGGTCGGTGGCGAGCCGAGCTACGCCGCTGGCCTGCTCCAGCGTTTCGCCCAGGGTGACCTGAGCGAGCGGCCGCACGTACAACCGGGTGACCAGACCAGCATCCTGGCCGCCATGCAGGTGATGCAGTCGCAGATTCACGATCTGATCGCGCAAGCCGCCAAGAGTGCCGAAACGGTGGTCAGCGAAAGCGAAGCCATGCGCAGCGATGCCGCCCGCCTGGCCCAGACCGCCGAGGAACAGAGTTCGGCCACCACGGCCATCGCTGCGGCCGTCGAGGAACTGACGGTCAGCATCGGCTCCATGTCGCAAAGTGCCAACGAGGCCGGCGACCTGTCGCAAGAATCGGAAACCCAGGCCCATGAAAGCCTGCAGGTGGTCGGTCAGGCGACTGACATCATCCAGCAGGTCGCCTCCGGCATGTCCGAGGCGGCAACGACCATGGAAGAACTGTCGGCCAAGGTTGGCAACATCACCGGCATCGTCCAGACCATCCGCGAAATCGCCGACCAGACCAACCTGCTGGCGCTCAACGCTGCCATCGAAGCGGCCCGTGCCGGCGAGCAAGGGCGCGGCTTTGCCGTCGTTGCCGACGAAGTGCGCAAGCTGGCCGAATTGACCACCAAGTCGACCGAGCAGATTTCCAGCATCGTCACCGGCATCCGCCAGAGCACCGACGACGCCTTCGCCATGATGAGCCGCGCCAAGGAGCGCGCTCTCGATGGTGCTGGCCGGACGGCCGAAGTGCGCGATGCCGTGGTCAAGATGGACGAATCGGCCATCCGTGTCGGCCAGGCCATCGAAACCATCGCCGAAGCCCTGCGCGAGCAGACGGCGGCCAGTACCGACATCGCCCAGCGCATCGAATTGATCGCCCAGGGCACCGACCTGACCCATGCGGCATCAACCGAGTCGAGCCGTCGCTCCAACCTGCTGGTCGGCCTGTCGCAAAGCCTCAAGGATAACGTCCGCCGCTTCCGTATCTGACGGCAAAAAGCGGACTGCTGCGGTGCACGGCCTGAAAAGGCCAAAAAACAAAGCGGAAACTACAACGCCAGCGGTGGCAAGCCCACCCGCTGGCGTGCTTTTTTGCAGGCCGCGTGTTCGATATCGAATTCACGACACGGCGACGGCCGAACGTCGTAAATCGTGCAGCCGACGCACTGCCCAACCTCACCTTGCAGGGCCACGCAACGCGGCTCCGGCCCATCCGTCCCGCGCATGCGCACGATGCTCGCCGTCACCGGCACGGTCATCTCGACCGGCACGCCCTCGCCCCAGGCGTAAGCCCCGCCCGCCAGTTCGGCCGGATGGAAATCGACTCTGAACGACACGCAGCAGGCGCCGCAGCTCTGGCAAACGCTCATCCGAAATTCACCCGGCATCGCCACAGTTCGTGGCCTGAGGCGAGATATTTCTTCTCGAAGGGCGTCATCGGATCGTCAGTCGCATACGGCTCGGCCGCCATCGGCTGGCCGCTCAGCAGCGACAAGGCGATGGCCATTTCCTCAATATAGATGCGCCAGTTGCTGCGGCACTCCAGCTCTCCGCCCAGCTCCCGCCAAATGGGGAATACCGCATGGCCATGCCAGCGCCGCGCCAGGTGGCCGATCTTGGGCCAGGGGTTCGGATAAAGGTTGTAATGGCGGGCCAGGCGCACGCCGTTTTCCGCCAGCAGGCGCCAGAAGTCGACCAGATCGGCCCGCAGCAGCCGCCCATTGGCCGGCAGCACCGTCGGCTTGCCGCGCTCCAGGCGGTCGCTCGACTGATCGACGCCCAGCACGAAATGATCGGGATAACGCTCGGCGATGCGCAACGTACTCCAGCCAACGCCGCAACCGGCATCGAGGATCAACGGCGCTTCGGGGTTCCACGCCCGCCACGCCGCCATCGCTTCGGCAAACGCTGCGCGGTTGTAGTCGAGGATGGGCTTGCGGAAGGGATGCGCCAGATGCCGGCGCAGCAAATCCTCCAGATCGGCATGCGGCCCTTGCTGCGCACTGCTGATGAAACGCGAATTGCCGTCCATCAGGCGGCCAGCGGCAAGGCTTCGAGAATACCGGCCTCGACCAGCATCTGGTCGATCGCTTCCGCTTCCTTGACCGGGCGAAGTTGCTGGTAGAGCGCCTCGGCCTGCGGGTAATGGCGGCGCAGCAGCATCAGCCACTGCTTCAGGCGGCCGCCGGCGTGCTTGGGCAACACGCGCTCGCGCACGCCGTGCCAGAAGACCGATACCCACGGCACCAGCTCGTCCCAGCCGCCCGGTTCCTCGCCGCGAATGCGGCGCGGCAGCCAGGGGTCGGCCAGCGCACCGCGGCCAAGCATCACGTCGTCGCAGCCCGATTCCGCCTGGCATTTGCGGAAATCCTCCACCGTCCACACCTCGCCGTTGGCGATGATGGGAATCTCCACTGCCGCGCGCACGCGGTCGATCTGCGCCCAGCGCGCGGGCGGGCGATAGCCATCCACCTTGGTCCGGCCATGCACGATCAGTTCATCCGCCCCGCCCGCCTCGATGGCCTGGGCGCAATCGACGGCCAAGCAGCTGTCCTCGATACCGAGCCGCATTTTGGCGGTGAACGGAATGTGCGCCGGCACCTGCGAACGCACTGCGCTGACGATATCGTGCAGCAGTTCCGGCTCGCCGAGCAGGGCCGAACCGCCGCGATGGCGGAAAACCGTCGGCGCCGGGCAGCCGAAATTGATATCGATGCCGGCCGGGTTGTGCTTGACCAGGCGCCGTGCATTGGCCGCCATGAAGTGCGGATCGGAGCCGAGCAACTGCACGCGCATCGGCGTGCCGGCCGGTGTCTTGCTCTCGTTGTGCAGTTCCGGGCAGGTGCGCAGGAAAGTGCGGTTGGGCAGCACGCTCTCGGTCACGCGCACGAACTCGCAAATACCCCAGTCGTAGCCGCCGATGGCCGTCAGCACGTCCCGCATCAGCGGGTCGGCCAGGCCTTCCATCGGGGCGAGAAGAATTCGGGACATCGGCAAACTTTCGGCAAGAGCTTGAAAAGGCGGGCATTATAATCCTGTCCCATGCTGCGTATCGTTCTAGACACCAACGTCGTTCTCGACCTCTTCCACTGGGCCAATGTCGATGCCGTGCCCATCATGGCCGCCCTCGAAGCCGGCCAAATCGCCTGCCTGGCCGATGAAAGCACGCTCGACGAATTGCGCCGCGTGCTGACCTACCCGCAATTGAAATTGACGCCGGAGATGATCAGCGAGCGCTACGCCCGCTACAGTGCCTTGGTCGAAGTGATCGAAGCCGGCGAATCGCCTGCCCTGCCCCGCTGCAAGGACCGCGACGACCAGAAGTTCCTCGAACTCGCCGCCCGCAGCGGCGCCCATCTATTGGTCAGCAAGGACAAGGCCCTGCTCAAGCTGCGCGGCCGGACCAAGCTCGCCTTCCAGATACTCAAGCCGGCCGCCGCCTCGGCGCTGCTCGCCGAGCAACTGCCTCAGCCAAATCAGGCGGAGGCCGCCTAACCGCCGACACAGAAAAAGCCTGTGCCGGATTAAAAAGCAGCGTTGCCTCAGCCCTGCTGGCTCAACCCCGCCTCAGTCCACAAAGCCTTGGCGAATGCTTTCCACACCGGCCCGCCGTGGCTCAGGATGCCGACGTCGGCGCTCTTCTGCATGGTCTTCAGCATCACCGCCGCCAGACCATACAACTCGACCTTGGCCATCAACTGGTAGTCGCCGGGCGATGCCGCCGCCTGCTCGACATCCCGCTCGTGGTTATTGATCGCCGCATGGGCCAGCGCCCGCACCTCGGTTTCATCCGACCAATCCAAGCCCAGCGCGATGCCTTTGCGCACCAGCTCGGTTTCGATCTCTGCAACATCCTGTGCGTAATGCTCAATTCCGGCCATTTTCCGCTCCCATTCGATGATGGCGCATTATCCGCCGAAAAGGCTGGCAGCCACCTGACCGTCACAGATGCTTACAAAAAGATGAAAGCCCTGAACCGGGGGGAGTTCAGGGCTTTCGGAGACGACCGTTGGGGGTTGGGTAACAGGAGGGGGTTGCGGTCGCCAAGGCCGCAGGGAGTCGGCCTCGATACCGTAGATGGGGCGGGCCAAATGGATTTCAAGCCCCTCAATCGAAACTTCAACTTTCGCGGCGGCGGAACACCCAGGTCGTCTTGTCCGAGGCTTCCGGCGCAAAGGCGTAGCCATCGGCGTCGAAGCCCTGCAAATCCTCCGGCTGCGTCAGCCGGTTCAGCACCGCGTAGCGCGTCATCAGGCCGCGCGCCCGCTTGGCGTAGAAGCTGATGATCTTGTACTTGCCGTTCTTCCAGTCCTCGAACACCGGCTGGATCACCTCGCCGGCAATCTTGCGGCCGACCGCCGCCTTGAAATATTCCTCGGAAGCCAGATTCACCACCACCGGCCGCGCCATGTCGGCCAGCTCGGCATTGATCGCAGCGAGCAGCGTCTCGCCCCAGAAAGCGTACAAATCCTTGCCGCCCTCGTTCTTGAACCTGGTGCCCATCTCCAGCCGGTAAGCCTGCATCAGATCGAGCGGCTTCAGGATGCCGTAGAGGCCGGAGAGGATGCGCACATGCTGCTGGGCGAAAGCCAGATCGTCGGCCGACAGGGTTTTCGCCGCCAGCCCGTCATACACATCGCCATCGAAGGCCAGCACCGCCGGCTTGGCGTTCTCCGGCGTAAACGGCAGGCTCCACTCGGCGTAACGGTTGAAATTAAGCACCGCCAGCGGGTCGGACAAATCCATCAGATTGGCGATATCCGCCGGCGACAATTCGCGCAACTGACGGATCAGCGTCGCCGAACGCTCCAGAAAAGCCGGCATCGTATAAGTGGCAACATGCGGCGGCGTCTTGTAATCGAGCGCCTTGGCGGGGGAAAGAATGAGCAGCATGGTGGTTGGGGAAACGGGTTGGGGATGGCGGGATTTTAATCGAGGCGGCGGGGAAGCTAAGGAATTTGGTTTTTGCCCCCAAAAGCAGGTGCACCGCAGGAGTCACCAGTAAATAGCAAAATTCGGGATGCCAGAACAACGCCCCCAGAAAAACCAGGGGCAGATCATGGTTTTATCAAGGACACCATAAACCGTGGTCTGCCCAAATTTATTCCCAATTTATTTCGTTGGTATGTGCTTCTGCTCGACTTTGGTTTTTGCCCAAAACGGGTCGTGCACCGCAGCAGGAGGCGGGTTACAAAGGAGGCTCTGTCTTTTGGGAGTTCGTAACCGACCTCATCATGTCAATCCTTCGGACACGTTCCATACACGCCTCGACAGCGGGATAGTTCCTCTGGAATTTACGGGTAACGCGGGCGAACAGGCTTTGATCCGGAGGCGTCCAGTCTGGCGCAAAGAAATCGTAGATGTCGTCGTAATGGGAGAGTGGTGCGATGGGCATCCACGCCATCGGTACCATAGGGTGCTCGATTTCGACCGGGATGCCTTTTTGCCAGCAGAGCTTGGCACGAAAGGTACTAACGGGGCGGATAAAATCACAGAGCGTCGGCAGCGTATTTTTCTCTTCCTGCTTGGTGTAGTCCATGATCGAAGCTTCTAGCCCCGCTTTATCGCCTTTCATCAAGAGCGAGTAAAAGTCTGTACCAGTGGCGTAGGCTTTTTTAAGGCTGCCACCCGCTTTTTTGGCGCCATGCTCGATCTCAGCATGTGCTGCTTCGTAGTCGCCACGGATGACCAATTGGGCAAGGTGGAAGGTGAATTCTCTGGCCTTCGCATCGTTCTGGTAACGAATCAATCGTGGCGTATCGAGTGCAGCCACTTCCTCGATTGCCGCCGGGTCGTCAGAGACGAAGGCATACAGCAGCTCCATTTCTTGGGACATCGTGCCGCCACTCACATAGTTTTCGCTGTCGGGCTCATGGCGTGCAGCATGTACTCTGAGTTTCGAGACAACGGACCAGTGTTGCTTGAATGCGGTCATGTCATGATGGGCATAGCTGGCGATGAGACCAAGGTCTTCGTGGGCCATCGCCATTGAGCGAAAAATAGCGGGGAGATTAAGTCTGCGATATTGTCGCTCCAAAAGTAACAAATCTCCTTCGAGACTTTCAAATGCCCGTTTGACATGGCATTCAGGCGTAGCCAGAAATTTGTCCTTCAAGGAGTCGCTCATTTTGTCAACTTCACCAAAGTCAAGCCGTTTTCGTTTACACCGGCGAAAAACGGGGACAGACCAAGTTTTTCCTCTCGATTGTGGTCATTATTCCAAACAAGCGGTGCACCGCAACAGCCTCCACAACCACCCACGCAAATTTTCCAGTGCCATTGGCCGCAACCAGATTCTGCGATGCCACTTATTCCAGGTCAATATTGCCGCTCACCCATCGCCACCGAGCGGCAAGCCGCCACAGATGCCCAATTTCGCGCTTTCTGCCGTTCCCCTCCCCCGGCTGGTAAAATCCCTCTTTTGCTTTAACTGGAACACCCATGAAACGCACCCGATTCGGCTCGCGCGACCGTCTTTCGCGCGACGCGGCGGAACTTCAACGCCTGGCCACTGGCCTTTCCGAATCCGGCGGCAAGCTGGAAGATGCCTACTGGGAGAGCCAGTTGGCGGAAACCGTCGATGGCCTGTTGAAGAACGGCGCCGAGGACGACATCAATATCGCGCTCGACCGCCTGTTCGAGGCCAACCCGCGCGCCCATGACGAATTGGCCGACATGGTCGAGTCGCGCGCCGAAACGCATCAAGTCGAGTTTCAGGGCCAAGCCTTCGACGTGCTGCTCTTCGCCGCGCCGGTGCTGGCCTGGTCGCGCTTTTCCATCCCCGCCAGCAGCCTGCCCAAGAGCACGCTGCAAACGCTGACCGTGCAGCTCGGCGCGCATGTGTTCGGCGCCGATGCCCGCCTGGCGCTGGCCGATTACCTGTTCAGCCCGGACCAGTTGCCGCGCAGTTTCTGTGACACCTGGCAGCTGACCCGCGAGCTGGGCGAGGCGGCTCTGGCCGGCCGCGCGCTGACGGTAGACAGCAGCCAGATGCCGGAAACCAACCGCTTCCTGTCCGACGTGCGCTACCTGATCGGCGCCATGGCGCTGCCGCGCGGCCAGGCCCTCTTCCGCTGGAACGAGAAGGACGGCAGCAAGGAAAATTCGCTGAAGGAATGGCTGAAGCAAGGCAGCCCCAATCTCGAACCGCTGCTCACCGGCTGCGCCTGGGAGCCGCTGCTGCCGGACGCCTACCACGCCGCCTGCCGCAATGCCGACCGCCTGTCGCGCGGCTATTCGGTCAAGGCCTCCATCGCCTTCCTGCAGACCACGCTCGGTTTGATGCCGGCCGACATCCGCGCCGTCGTCGGCCCCTGCTACGACCGCCGCATGGAGGAATACCGCGTCGGCCTCGGCCCGAAGAACGCCGACAACATCTATCACGGCATCGTCTGGCCGCTGCTCGGCGCCGAGGATGAAAACGCCGATGTCGCCGGCGAGATCGAGGCGGCGCTGCGCGAAACGGGCGTCAAGGACGTGATCTTCCTCGACCACCGTTTCCCGATGGAATTCTGCGACGACTGCGGCGCGCCGATGTTCCCCAACGTCGAAGGCGAGCTGGTGCATGCCGAAATGCCGGAGCAGCCCAACGCCGGTTCGTCGCAGGCGCTGCACTGACAGCTCGCGATGGATAGTTCGCGCAACGCCGACTGGCTGGCCCGCAGCCAGGCTGCCGTCTGGCATCCGTGCACGCAGATGCAGCACCACACGCGGGCGGACGATCCGGCGCACCTGCCGCTCGTCCCCATCGCCCGCGGCGAGGGGCCGTGGCTCTACGATTTCGACGGCAAGCGCTACCTCGATGGCATCAGCTCGTGGTGGACCAACCTGTTTGGCCACGCCAACCCGCGCATCAACGCGGCGCTGCGCGACCAGCTGGAAACGCTGGAGCACGTCATGCTCGCCGGCTTCACGCACCAGCCGGTGGTCGAGCTCTCGGAACGCCTCTCCGCCCTGACCGGCGGCGCGCTCGGCCATGCCTTCTACGCTTCGGATGGCGCGTCGGCCACCGAGATCGCTCTGAAGATGAGCTTTCATTACTGGCGCAATGTCGGCCGGCCGGAGAAGTCGGAATTCCTCTGCCTGGCCGGCAGTTACCACGGCGAAACGGTCGGCGCGCTGGCCGTCACCGACGTGGCGATTTTCAAGGATGCCTACGCGCCGCTAGTGCGCGCTGCGGCGCATGTGCTGCCCTCGCCCGACTTCCGCCAGGCCGAAACCGGCGAAACGCCGGCCGACGTGGCCCGCCGCGCCGCCGCCGGGCTGGAAAGCTGGCTGGAACAACATGGCGAGCGCACCGCCGCGCTGATCGTCGAGCCGCTGGTGCAGGGCGCGGCCGGCATGGCGATGTACGACCCGGAATACCTGCGCCTCGCCCGCCAGCTGTGCGACCGCTACGAAGTACACCTGATCTGCGACGAAATCGCCGTCGGCTGCGGCCGCACCGGCACTTTCTTCGCGCATGAACAAGCGGCGATTGATGGCAACCCCATCCGCCCCGACCTGATGTGCCTGTCGAAGGGCATTTCCGGCGGCTACCTGCCGCTCTCCATCGTGCTGTGCAGTGACACCATTTACGCCGCCTTTCTCGACGATTCGGTGGCCCGCGCCTTCCTGCATTCGCACAGCTACACCGGCAACCCGCTGGCCTGCCGCGCGGCGCTGGCGACACTGGATATTTTCGCGGCCGACGACGTGCTTGCGGTGAACCGGCAAAAATCGGCAAAAATCGCGGCCGCCCTCGCCCCGCTCGCCGGGCACGACAAGGTGCGCCACCTGCGCCAGCGCGGCATGATCGCCGCCTTCGACGTGGTCACCGACGACCCGTACTTCTCGCGCAAGTTCTACCGCGCGGCACTGGATCGCGGCGCGCTGCTGCGCCCGATCGGCAATACGGTCTATCTGATGCCGCCCTACATCGTCGGCGACGACGAAATCGCCACGCTCGCCCGTGTCGCTGCCGATGCTTTGGGAGCCGCCCTGTCGTGATCGAAGATCGCCTGACCACCGAACTCGCCGACATCGCCGCCGCCGGCCTGACCCGCCGTCGGCGCGTGCTGGCTTCGCCTTGCGGCCGCCTTGCTGCGGTGGACGGCCGGGAAATGCTGAATTTCGCCAGCAACGACTACCTCGGCCTGGCCGGCAATCGCGACATCGCGCAAGCCGTGGCCGACGGTGCGCTGGCCTGGGGCGCCGGCAGCGGTGCCTCGCACCTGGTCAGTGGCCACCTGGCGCCGCACGAGGCCATTGAGGCCGAGCTCGCTGCCTTCACCGGCTTCGAACGGACGCTCACTTTCTCCACCGGCTACCTGGCCAACCTCGCCGTCACCCCGACTTTCGCCGGGCGCGGCGACGCGGTGTTTGCCGACAAGCTGAACCACGCCTCGCTGATCGACGCCATGCAGCTGGCCAAGGCCAACGGCGCCGACGTGCAACGCTATCCGCACGGCGACGTCGCCGCCCTCGAACGCCTGCTCGCCGCATCGACCGCCAAAACCAAGCTGATCGTCACCGACAGCGTATTCAGCATGGACGGCGATCTCGCCCCGCTGCCGCTGCTGCTCGACCTGGCCGAGCGTTACGACGCCTGGCTGGTCATCGACGACGCGCACGGCTTCGGCGTGCTCGGCCCGCATGGCGAAGGCGCGCTGGCCCATTTCAACCTGCCGGCAGCGAAGCGCATCCTGCTGATGGGCACGCTGGGCAAGGCGGCCGGCGTCGGCGGCGCCTTTGTCGCCGGCTCGGCGCTGGCCATCGAATACCTGCTGCAAAAAGGGCGCAGCTACATTTTCACCACCGCCACCCCGCCGGCCATCGCCTGCGGCCTGTCCCGGAGCCTGGAACTGATCCGCGGTGGCGACGCGCTGCGCGCCAACCTGTTCGCCCGCATCGGCCAGTTGCGCGACGGCCTCGCCGGCCTGCGCTGGCCATTGCTGCCGTCCGCCACCGCCATTCAGCCGTTGATCGTCGGCGACAACGAAGCGGCGGTCGCCCTCGCTAAAGTGTTGTGGGAGCGCGGCCTGTGGGTGCCGGCCATCCGTCCGCCGACCGTCCCCAAGGGCACCGCCCGCCTGCGCATTTCCGTTTCGGCGGCCCACACCGCGGACGACATCGAACGTCTAATCACCACCCTGAAGGAACTCGCATGAACGCTCCCCTCGTCTTCCTGCCCGGCTGGTGTCTCGGCCGCGGCCCGCTGAATGCTGCCGTGCACGCCCTGAAAGGGCAGATTTTCGACCTGCCGGGTTATGGCAGCGCGCCGCTGATTGCCGATTTCGATGCGGCCGTCGACGATCTCGCCAGCCGCCTGCAACCCCGCACGACACTGGCCGGCTGGTCGCTCGGCGCGCAGATGGCCCTGGCCGTCGCCGGCCGCCATCCGGACAAGGTGAGCAAGCTGCTGCTGGTCGCCGGCACGGCTTCCTTCGTGCAGCGCAACGGCTGGCCGGAAGCCATGCCGCCGGCCAATCTGGCCGAATTCACCGCCGCCGTGGCGGCCGACGTCGAAGCCATGCTGCCGCGCTTCGTCGGCGGCTTCAACCGCGGCGACGCCCAGGCCAAGTCCACCACGCTGGAATTGCTCAAGCTGGCCGACCCGCGCCCGAGCGGCGAAGTGCTGGCCACCGGCTTGCGCTGGTTAAGCGAAGTCGACCTGCGCGTCGATGCCGCTCGTGTGCAGGCGCCGACACTGCTCATCCACGGTTCGGCCGACCCGCTGATGCCGGTTGGCGCCGCCGAAATGCTGGCCCGCCTGATTCCCGGCGCCGAACTGGCGATTTTCGAGGACTGCGCGCACGCCCCCTTCATTTCCCGCCCGGACGACTTCCTCGCCACGGCCCGCGCCTTTATCGATGAATAAACCCGCGAAGGCGCGCGTTCGCCAGTCTTTCGAACGCGCTGCCGCGACCTACGACAGCGCTGCCGACGTGCAGCGGCGCATCTGCCACACGCTGCTCGATGCCGTGCCGACGACCACTGCCAGGCGCGTGCTCGACGCCGGCTGCGGCACCGGCTACGCGCTGCCCCTGCTGCGCCAGCGCTTTGCACAAGCCGACCTGCTGGCGCTCGACCTCTCGGCTGCCATGTTGCAGCGCATCGCCTGCCCCTGCACCCGTCTGGTCGGCGACCTCGAACGCCTGCCCTTGCCTGCTGGCAGTCTCGACCTGCACTGGTCCAGCCTGGCCGTGCAGTGGTGCGACCTGCCGGCCGTGCTTGGCGAAGCGCGCCGTACCCTGCGCGGCGACGGCTGGCTCGCCCTGGCCAGCCTGGGCCCGGAAACTTTCAAGGAACTGCGCCACGCCTTCGCCGGTGTCGATGCCTACCGGCACACCCTGGTTTTCCACACGCCGGAGGAAATCCGCGCCATGGCGGAAGCCGCCTGCTTTGCCGAAGTGTCGGTAGGCCAAGCAACCGAAACCGCCTTTTACCTCGATTTCCGCAGCTTGTTGAAAGCGGTCAAGGCCGTCGGCGCCAATCAGGTCGGCGATGGCCGGCGCACCAGCCTGATGAGCCGTGCCGCCTTTGCCCGCGCCGAAGCCGCCGCCGAAACCTTGCGCACGCCGTCTGGCCTGCCGCTCACCTACGACGTGATTTATCTGCTCGCCCGAAAATGACCGCTTCCGCCTTTTTCCTGACCGGTACCGACACCGAGATCGGCAAGACCTTCATCACCTGCGCCCTGCTCGACCGAGCCCGCCGCGACGGCCTGCGCGCTGCCGGCCTCAAACCGGTCGCCGCCGGCACCGACGAACAGGGCAGGAACGATGACGTCGAGCGCATCAAGGCGGCGAGCAGCGTGGTCCTGCCCGACCCAATTATCAATCCCTATTGCTTCGCCGCGGCCATCGCGCCGCATATCGCCGCCGCCGAGGAAGGGCGCAGCATCGACTTTCCACCCATCGTCGCCGCCACCGAGACGGCGCGTCGCCAGGCCGATCTGGTCATCGTCGAAGGCGTCGGTGGTTTTTGCGTTCCTTTGGGCGTGCACCGCAGCAGTGCCGATCTGGCGGTCGAACTCGGCTTGCCGGTGATCATGGTGGTCGGCATGCGGCTGGGTTGCATCAACCACGCACTGCTGACGGCGGAAGCCATCGCCGCCCGCGGTCTGAAATTGGTCGGCTGGGTGGCCAATCGGGTCGATCCGGCCATGTCGCGTTTCGACGAAAACCTGGCCTGTCTGAAGGAAATGCTGCCGGCCCCCTGCCTGGGCAGCGTGCCTTACCTGGCGGGTGGCGATGCAATCGCCGCTGCCGACGCCCTCAAACTGCCGGAATTACTTGGCTAGCTCGGCCTGCAGTACCGTGCCGACATAGCGGATACGCTGCTGTAGCGCGTCGACCGCGCCATCCAGCCCAGCGATATCGCCACCCTTGGCCTGCTTTTCGATGACATAGGCGTCGGCTGCGCCGACATCGTCGGACACCGTGGCCAACAGGCCTTTCAGGGTGTGTGCCTCGCGCTGGACCGCCGTCGGGTTGCCCGAGGCAAAAGCTTTGGCAATAGCCGCACAGTTGTTATCGACATCCTGCACGAACATGTCGAGCATCATGGCGTATATATCTTCGTCGCCCCCCAGGCGTTCGAGAATAGCCGCGCGGTCGATCACAAAAGCTTCTGCCATCTGCTTCTCCGTTTTTATTGGCGTTTTGAATGACACAGCAATGCTTTATATCATACGGGTAGAACATCCGCATCACGGAAGCGCTGTTTGATGTCCAGCACTTCGTCCCAGCCGGCGAACAGGGCTTCCACGCAGAGCGGGTCGAAATGCTTGCCGCGCCCCTCTTCCAGAAACCTCCGGGCGTCTTCGAGCGACCAGGCTTTCTTGTAGGGACGCTCCGAGGTCAATGCATCGAACACGTCAGCCACCGCCACGATACGCCCGAACAACGGAATGTCGTTGCCCTTGAGCCCGCCGGGATAGCCCGTACCATCGTATTTCTCGTGGTGCGACAGGGCGATTTCCGCACCCGCCCGAAGAATCTCCGAACCGCTGTCCTTGAGCAGTTCCCAGCCCAGCTGGGCGTGATTCTTCATGATTTCGAATTCTTCCGGCGTCAGCCTGCCGGGCTTGAGCAGAATCTGGTCAGGAATGCCGATCTTGCCCACGTCGTGCATCGGCGCCGCTTCGAGGACCAGCTTGGCCGTCGCCACGTCGAGGCCCAGCCCCTTGGCGATGACCTGGGAGTAATGCGCCATGCGCTGGATGTGGGCGCCGGTTTCCGGATCACGGAATTCGGCGGCACGACAGATCCGGAAGATCAGTTCGCGCTCGCGGTCACGGATGTCCTTCGTTCGCTCCTCGACCAGCCCGGCCAGTTCCTCGGCCCGGTTGGCCAGATAGCGCTGACCGGCACGAATCGACAGCATGTTGCGAGCCCGCGCCGAAAATTCGATGCGGTCGATCGGCTTGGTCAGGAAATCGTTGGCACCGCCGATCAGCGCCTCGTAGCGCACGTCCCTCTGATCGTTGGCGGTAATCATCAGCACCGGGATTTCGTCACGCCCGTGCAGGGCACGGAAGGCCGCGATGAATTTCAGGCCGTCCATCTGCGGCATCATGTAATCGACGATGACCAGATCGGGCACGTTCTCCTGGCACCACTCCAGCGCCTTCAGAGGATTTTCAAAAAGTATCGGATCGCATTCGCCGAGCTTCAGAACCAGCGCCTTGATCAGCGTCAGGTTGATGTCGGAATCGTCGATGATCAGGACCTTGTTCATGTGTCGCGGCCGGCCATTGCTGTTGTTTCCGGCAGTATATAATGCCTCGCCATGAAACTACTGTTCGACCTTTTCCCGGTAATTCTCTTCTTCGCATCCTTCAAGTATTCGGAGAAGCACCCCGAACTCGCCGCCGGCTGGATCGCCCCCTTGCTGGGTGCTGCGGTGGACATCAAACAGGCGCCGATTCTGCTCGCCACCATCGTCGTCATCGTCGCGACCGTGGCCCAGATCGCCTGGGTGCATTTCCGCCACGGCAAGGTGGACAAGATGCTCTGGGTCAGCCTTGGCCTGGTCGTCGTCTTCGGCGGCCTGACGCTGGTTTTCCAGGACGAAACCTTCATCAAGTGGAAGCCGACCCTGCTCTACTGGGTCTTTGCCGCTAGCCTGGCCTTCGGTAACTACGTGCTGAAGAAGAACCCGCTCAAGGCAATGCTCGGCGAGCAACTCTCCCTGCCCGATGCAGCCTGGGCCAAGGTCAATCTCTCGTGGATCGGGTTTTTCCTGTTCATGGGCGCGCTGAACCTGTTCGTCGCCTTCAACTTCACGCTCGACGCCTGGGTCAATTTCAAACTGTTCGGCGGCATGGGTCTGCTGATCGTCTTCGTGCTGCTGCAGGGGATGATGCTGTCGAAATACATCGAGGAAGACAAGAAATAATGCTCTACGCCATCATCGGAGAAGACCGTCACGGTTCGCTGGACCAACGCATGGCGGCCCGTCCGGCCCACCTGGAACGCCTGCAGGCCTTGCAGGCCGAAGGCCGCCTGATCCTGGCCGGCCCCTGCCCGGCCATCGATTCGCCCGACCCTGGCCCGGCCGGCTTCTCGGGCAGCATCATCGTTGCCGAATTCGCCTCGCTGGAAGCCGCCAAGGCCTGGGCCGACGCTGATCCGTATGTCGCCGCCGGCGTCTACGAGAAAGTCACCATCAAGCCGTTCAAGAAGGTTCTGCCGGCGTGAGTGCCGACACTGTCGAACTGCTCCGCCAGCGATTGGCCGTTCTCGATCCGGTCGCCTTGACCATCGAGGATGAATCCCATCTGCACGCTGGACATGCCGGTGCTCGCGACGGCGGCCATTACAAAATTCATATAGTTGCCGCTGCCTTCGCCGGCAAAAATACGGTTGGCCGGCATCGCATCGTCTATGATGCGGTGGGCGACCTGATGCGCGGCAAAATTCATGCGCTCGGCATCAATGCAGCCGCTCCCGGAGAAGTATAATTTTCGTCGTTCTCACCACCCAAGGACACACTGAATGAAACAAACCTCCCGTCTGGCCGCCCTGCTCATCGCCGGCGCCATCGTTTCCGCTCCGGCCCTGGCTGCCGACAAGGGCAAGGCCTTCGTCACCGTCAACGGCCAGCCGATTCCGCAGGCGGTCTACGACACCATCATCGCCGAGCAGAAGGCCAAGGGCGCGACCGAGTCGCCGGAACTGACCAACGCCATCAAGGAACAACTGATCGCCCGCGAACTGCTGCTGCAGGAAGCCAAGAAGAAGGGCGTGGACAAGAAGAACGAAGTCCAGCTGCAGCTCGAAGCTGCCAAGCAGGCCGTCATGGTCAATGCCTTCCTGTCCGACTACGTACGCACCCACCCGGTCAGCGATGCCCAGCTGCGCGCTGAATACGACGCCATCAAGGCCAATCTGGGTAGCACCGAATACAAGACCCGCCACATCCTGGTCGACAAGGAAGAAGACGCCAAGGCCATCATCGCCAAGCTGGAAAAGGGCGAGAAGTTCTCCGAACTGGCCAAGCAGTCGAAGGATCCCGGCTCCAAGGACAAGGGCGGCGACCTCGGCTGGAATTCGCCGAACGCCTACGTCAAGCCGTTCTCCGACGCCATGACCAAGCTGAAGAAGGGCGAATACACCAAGGCGCCGGTACAGTCCGATTTCGGTTTCCACGTCATCCAGCTGGAAGACTCCCGCCCGATGACCCCGCCGCCGTTCGATCAGGTCAAGCCGCAGTTGCAACAGCGTGCCAGCCAGCAACAGGTCGAAAACCTGGTCAAGGAACTGCGCGCCAAGGCCAAAATCAACTAAACGGCCTCGCCTTGTGCAAAAATGCCCACCGCATGGTGGGCATTTTCATATCCGGGGAAGAATCGTGTTCGATAGCTTGAAAAAAATACTTGGCGGCGGGGAGAAGCCAAGCGAACGCCAGCCGTCGGCAAAGAACGAGGTGGCAACACCCGAACTGACGCCTGAACTGCGTGGTTTCCTGAGCCGCGAGCCAGTGTTTGACCGACGCGATCGTCCGGCCGGCTACCTGCTGCAATGGCAGGCAAACCCAGGGCAGAGCGAAGGCGGAACGCGCACGGCACACGACCGGATGCTTCTCGAACTGCTGGCGGACTATCTCACGCAATGGAAAACCGGCCTCGCCTTCATCAGCTTGGCCGCAAAAAGTCTCGACCTAGCTGCGGTGCACTCCCTCCCCAGCGAAAAAATCATACTGCTGGTCGAACTCACCGAGACGACCGACACCGCCCATCTTCTCGAAAACCTGAAAGCCCTGCGCGACAAGGGCTTCCGCCTCGGTCTCTTCCGCCAGCCCAAGCATCCGGCCTTCGCGGAATGCATTGCCCAGGCCGATCTAGCTGCCATCGCCATCGATCAGGTAGAACCTTCCGCCGTGCGCGACTTTTCCGCCGCCATCCGGGCGAGTGCCGGCGAACGCAGCATCCAGTTACTCGCCACCAACGTCGAATCACCCGATGAACACCGCCTTTGCCAGCAATGGCATTACGACTATTTCCATGGCGGCTTTGCCAAGGCGACACCGCGACGTCCGGAAGAACCTGGCGGCGATCCGCACAAGGTCCTGCTGCTCAATTTGTTGCGCCTGATCCAGGGCGATGCCGAAACGGCCGAAATCGCCGAAGCGATGAAGCAGGATCCGCTGCTCGCCTTCCGCATCCTGCGCTATCTGAATTCGCCGGCACTCGGCTTGAGCCGACGCATCGATTCGCTCGGTCAGGCGCTGGTCATCCTTGGCCGCCAGCGCCTGACCCGCTGGGTTGCCATCCTGCTCTTCTCGGTACGCGAACCCAACCTGGGCGATTGGTTGCTGGTCGAGAACGCCCTGACCCGTGGCCGCCTGATGGAATTGCTCGGCGAGAAACTGCATCCAGGCAAGGGTAACGACCCCCTGTTCCTGACCGGCATCTTCTCCTGCCTCGACCGCCTGGTCCGCCGTCCAACCAAGGAAATCATCGAAGACATGCCCTTGGCCACCGAAGTACGCGACGCGCTGCTTGAGCGCACCGGCCCCTATGCCCCGCTGCTTGCGGTAGCCGAAGCCTGCGAGGATTTCGACCTGCCGCGCATGCAAACCACTGCCGTCGCCGCCGGCCTCGATCCGGATACCGTCAACCGCGCCTTGCTAGCGGCAACGGCCTGGGCTGGCGAAGTGACCGAGCACTGGGAATAAGCGCATGCGCTTGTCCTGGCGTAAGACCATCGCTCCGCTGCTCATTGCCGGTCTGGTCGGTGCCTTTGCGCTCGGCGAGCAACTGGGTGCCTTTGCCGACTTCAACGCGGCCACCGGCGATATCCTGATGCGCTGGCACGTGCGCGACCGCACGCCGCCAGCCGATATCGTGCTGATCGACATCGACCAGGCCAGCCTGGACGACCCGCAGATGCTCGACCTGGCCGGCAACTGGCCCTGGCCGCGTCAGGTGCATGCTGAACTGCTGCGTTTCATAGCGCCGCAAAAACCGGCCGCCATCGCCTTCGACCTGATTTTCAGTGAGCCCGATGTCTTCCGTCCGGCCAGCGACAAGATGCTGTCCGAAGCCATCGGTGAAACGCGCGCCTTGCTGCCGATGGTCGTCGCCGCCGACGGCGAAGCGACGCCATTGCGTAACCTGCCGCCGATCATGGAGGTACGCGCCGGTCCGGATGCCGTTCCCAATGCCGGCCTGCCGCTGATCGCCCCCAAGGCCATCGACCCGGCCGCCTGGCGTACCGGGCTGATCAATTTCCTGCCGGACGATGACCGGGTCGGCCGACGCTACTGGATCAATTTTCCGCACGAAGGCTGGACCTTGCCCTCGCTGCCCCGCCGCGTGGCCGAAGCGGCCGGCTGGTCGGTGCCGGAACGCGATGCCATCGCCTTGCATTGGTACGGCAAGCCTTTCCGACATCTCTCCTACCGCGAGCTCTACCTCGAATCGCAGAAGGAACATCCCCGCCTGCCTGATCTGAAGGACAAAATCGTCCTGATCGGCGCCGCCGCCCCCGGCCTGCACGACCTGCGCCCTACGCCGCTCGGCGCCAGCTTCTCGGGCCCGGAAATCCTCGCCACCGCCATTGCCAACCTGTCCGACGACGACTGGCTGCGCCCGGCGCCTGTCAGTTGGAATCTCGCCCTCGGCGCCATCGGCATGCTGGTCATCGCCCTGGCCTTCGCCCGCCGCCCCAACCCGCTACCTATTGCCGCCATGCTCGGCCTGATCAGCCTGGCCGTGCTGCTCTGGGCCTTCCAATTACTCGGCAAAAATATCCAGTGGACGCCATTCAGTCCCTTGCTCGCCACCTGGCTGAGTTTTGCCACCGTCGCCACCGGCTCCTACCTGCGTGAGCGCCGCCAGCGTGACCACGCCGTGCAGATGTTCGCACGCTTTCTCGACCCAAACGTCGTCCGCTCGTTGACCATGGACGGGCAACTGGCCAAGGCGGAAACCGGCAGCGGCCAGGAAATCACGGTGCTGTTTTCCGACATCCGCGGTTTCACGACGCTTTCTGAAAGCCGCACACCGGAAGAAGTCGTCACCCTGCTCAACCGCTATTTCGATCTACAGGTGGCGGCCGTCTTCGAGCAAGGCGGCACCTTGGACAAATTCATTGGCGACGCCATCATGGCCTTCTGGAACGCTCCGGTCGCTACGCCCGACCATGCCGAACGCGCCGTCCGCGCTGCCCTCGGCATGAGCCGGGCGCTGGAGGGGTTCAAGCATGAGCTCGGCGAATTCGGCGAGCATTTCGACATCGGCATCGGCATCCACACCGGCCCGGCCGTCGTCGGCTTCCTCGGCTCAAGCAAACGCCTCGACTACACGGCGATTGGCGACACGGTCAACCTGGCCAGCCGGATCGAAGGCCAGACCAAGGGTGTTGCCCGCATCCTGGTCTCCGAAGCGACAAAAAATGCTTGTGGTAATGTATTTGACTTCATCGACCATGGCGAAGTTACCGTCAAGGGACGCAGCCAAGCGGTCAGACTCTTCGAACCCAGGGAACGCCCATGAGACAACCATCGCTACCGCGTCACCTCCTCGCCATCCTGCTGGCTGGCCTGCCGTTTTTCGCTCTGGCCGATAGCCAGGGCAGCCTGATTCGCGCCAGCGAACTGAAGGCCAAGCCCTTCATCGATGCGCCGACGGTCGCCAGCCTGCCCGACAACGCACCGGTCACCGTCGTCGCCAATCAGGGCGGCTGGTCGCAGGTCAAGACGAAGGATGGCAGTACCGGCTGGGTTCGACTGCTCAACGTCAAGCTGACCAAGGCCGACGATGGCAAGAGCGATGGCAATACCCTGAGCCAGATCGGTGGCGTCATCCGTACCGGCACCACCAAGAGTGCCGCCACCACAGGCGCCAAGGGCCTCACCAAGGAAGATATCGCCAACTCCAGGCCGAACCCGTCCGAGGTCCAGAAGCTTGAAACCTTCAAGCTGCGGCCGGTCGATGTCGATCGCTTTGCGGCCAGCCGCAAGCTGAATGCCAAGAATGTTCCTGAACTCTGACCAGCACACCGAACGGAGAAAGACATGAAGAAGACCATTGCCTGCCTCGCCGTCCTCGGTCTGCTCGGCGGCTGTGCCGAACTGCAGCGCGGCGCGCTCAATCCAGACACCCTGCGTGTCGCTGGCGAAGCTGTCGGCACGCTGGCCAAATCGGATGCCACGCCGGAGCAGGAAGCGCAGATCGGCCGCGAATCGGCCTCCATGCTGCTCGGCGCCGCACCGCTGGTGCAGGACAAGGAAATCATGCAGTACGTCAATACGCTGGGCAGCTGGATTGCCCGCCAGACCGGGCGCAACGACATCAACTGGCGTTTCGG
This sequence comes from Azonexus sp. IMCC34839, assembly GCF_047047955.1. Lineage (GTDB taxonomy): Bacteria > Pseudomonadota > Gammaproteobacteria > Burkholderiales > Rhodocyclaceae > Azonexus. The sequence continues at coordinate 1,183,479 of NZ_CP150631.1, forward strand.
CGTGATCAACAGCAGTAACGTCAATGCCTTCGCGGCACCCGACGGCTACATCCTGATCACCAAGGGACTGCTACGCCAATTGAACAACGAAGCCGAACTGGCCGGCGTCATCGCGCACGAACTGGCTCACGTCACCAAGCGTCACTACCTCATCGCCATGAAGAAGAAGGACACGCTCGGCGCCTTCGCCAAGGTCGGTGAATCCACGGTCGCAAAGTCCGGCATCCGGGGTGGTGACATGGCGGCTACGCCGATGTTCAACCTGGCCCAGAACATGTACTCGTCCGGTCTCGACAAGGGCGATGAATACGAGGCCGACCGTCTCGGCGTCACCTACGCCACCCGTGCCGGCTACGACCCCTACGGCTTGCCACGCGTACTGGCCATGTACGCGTCCAACACCGGTGCGCCGGGTTTCGATCTGCTGTTCTCGACCCACCCGTCGCCCCAGGACCGCATGGCCGAGTTGAACAAGGCGGTCGGCGACAAGCTGGCTGCCTACGAAGCGAACTCGGTGGTCGACAATCCGGCCTTCGCCAAGATAGTCGCCCGGGCCAAAGCGATCCCCGACCCCGGCCAACGCCGCTGAACACGGCTTCAAGCGGAATAATTTGATTCAGGTTCATGCCCGATCCGGCCTCAGAGGCTAGATTCGGGCACGATGCGCTTTTTCCGGTTTTCCTTCCTCGCTTTGCTCAGCCTGTCGGCGCTTGCCGGCCAGCCTTTGCAACCTTGGCTCGACGCCGCCGGTGCCGGCACGGTGTTGAGATTGCCGCCGGGCACTTACGACGGTCCAGCCGTGATCGACAAGCCATTGACGGTAGAAGGCAACGGACAGGTCATTGTCGATGGCCACGGCAAGGGAACGGTGCTGACCATTCGCGCCGACCGGGTAACGATCCGCGGCCTGCAATTCCGCGGCAGCGGTGACTCGCATGACGCGCTCGACGGCGGCATCATGGCCGAAGGCAATCATCTGCTGCTCGAAGACAACCGGATCGACGACGTCTTGTTCGGCATTTCACTGCACCGCTCCACCGACAGCGTCATCCGCCACAATCACATACGCTCGCGCCCAGTCGATTCGGCCGATCGCGGTGACGGCATACGGCTGTGGTACAGCATGTACAACCGTATCGAGGATAACGACATCGCCCAGATACGCGATATCACGGTAACCAACTCGCCGCGCAACCGCTTCGTCGGCAACCGCATCCGCGACAGCCGGCGCGCCTTCAATTTTCTGTTCGCCCATCGCAGCATCGTCGAGGACAACCATCTGGAGAAAAACTCGACCGGCGTCATTGCTTTGAATTCGGAAGGCCTGATCATTCGCCGGAACCGTATCCTGCATGCCATGGACCCGTCCGGTGCCGGGGTCGCCCTGAAGGAAACCTCGGCCGCCCTGATCGAGGGCAACGAGATCGTGCATTGTGCCCACGGCATCATGGCCGATTCGCCGATGAATCCGATCAACCGCATCGTCTTCGCCAACAACACGGTGGCCCATAACATCACCGGCGTCTATTTCTACGGTGCCAAGGGCGGGCACATCGCCATCGGCAACACCTTCCGCAACAACCTTTGGCCGGTCAGCATCATCGGCGATGGCGATCCAATGGACGACATCTGGTGGGGCAACTACTGGGATGATTACGAAGGTTTCGACCGCGATGGCGACGGCATCGGAGACCGACCGCATGAACTCTATGCCTACGCCGACCGGATCTGGATGGAAACGCCGGCAGCCCGCTTCTTCCGCAATTCGCCGGTGCTCGAACTGCTCGATTTCCTGGAGCGCCTGGCCCCATTCTCCTCACCGGCCCTGATCCTGCGCGATACGGCACCACGCATGGCGCCACTGACACTCCATAAATGAACAAGGCACCCCAGCGGGTGCCTTGCTAAATCGGGACAATTGCCGGTCAGCCCAGCCAGTCGCGCATGTCTTCGATCAGGTCATCCACCGCCCCGAGCGACAGATTGAAGAACTGGCAGGCGGCCGGTGCTGCCTTGTGCCACTCGTGTTCGCCATCGCCATTGTTGTGCAGGCGAATGATGTGCTCGGCCAGCGTACATACCGCGATGAGCGCACGCGCCGTATCCGAGACGTTACCCGGCCCGTTCAGCACGCTGTAGTCGTGGTGATGCAGCATGGCTTCCGAAATATAGCCTGGGAGACGCCAGCGACGAGCCAGGAAATAGCCGACTACCGAGTGATTCGTTCCCAACAACTCATCTTCGACATCGGTGAACTTGCGCTCCTCCGCCATGTTGGCGGCCGCCAGCACTTCCTTGGTATTGGCGAAGCGCTTCATCAGCAAGGGAATACCGCAATCGTGGAAGAGGCCGAAGGTATAAGCCACGTCAGGACGGACACAACGCAAACGCTTGGCCAATTCGGCGGAGAGGCGTGCAGTTTGAGCCGACGACTCCCAGAAACGATCCATTGGCACTTCGGGATCACCGGCCAGTGCCAGCTTCAGCAACTGGGACACGACCAGATTGAATAGCTGGCGATTGCCTAACACGTTGATCGCCTGCATGATCGAGCCGAATTGCTGGCCGGTCGAGAAAGCCGGCGAATTGGCGATCTGCATGACATGCCCGGCAAGGGCCACGTCCTTGCTGATCAGCATGGCAATATCCCGCTGATCCGCATTGTCTTTATTCAGCTCGACTTCGAGTTCGATCAACACCGCAGGGCAAGGTGGAATATCGACCCCGTTGAGCATATGCACCAACTGCTGTTCTTCCGTTACCGCATTCATTGTTGTTCTCCCGCTGGACGGGCGATAGCTTAACGGGAATGATCACCTCTTGGAATATGGCAAAGGTTATACATTTATGACAACAAACTGTCACAGTTGATAAATGTCACCCCCGCCATGCATGGCCATTTCGACCACCCGTTTGGAGAGATGCGGCGCAAACAACGAGATCAAGTCGTAATCGTAGCGACGCAGATAGGTGCCACGCCGTATGGCCAGACGTGTCGTATTCGATTCGAACAGGTGGCCGGCATCGAGCGCAACCAGGCCGATATCGCGTTGCGGGTCGAAAGCCAGCGCGGAAATGATCCCGAGGCCAAGCCCTAGACTGACGTAGGTCTTGATCACATCGGCATCGAGCGCGGTCAGGGCGATGTTGGGCTGCATGTCGATCCGCTCGAAGGCGCGGTTGATGCGCGAACGCCCGGTGAAGGCCGTGTCGTAGGTGATCAGCGGCCATTTGGCCAATTCGTTCAGCGACAGCGGATTCGATTTCAGAATGGGATGTCCCTCGGGTGCGATGACACAGTGGCTCCACTGGCGCACCGGCAGGGTGATCAATTGTGGGTATTGGTCGAGCGCCTCGGTCGCAATACCGATGTCGGCTTCGCCGTTGACCACCCATTCAGCGATCTGGGTCGGGCTGCCCTGGTGCATTTCAAGGCGCACACTGGGATGCTGGGCCATGAAATCGCGCACCACGATCGGCAAGGCATAGCGGGCCTGCGTGTGCGTCGCCGCCAGCACCAGCCGGCCGCTATCGCCACTGGAGAATTCGGCGCTGGCCCGCTTGAGATTCTCCGCCTCGCGCAGGATGCGCTGGGCGATCTCCAACACCACCTTGCCCGGCTCAGTGACGCCGGTGAAACGCTTGCCGCTGCGCTCGAAGATGGCGACCCCCAACTCATCCTCGAGCAGCTTGACCTGCTTGGAAATACCCGGCTGGGAGGTATAGAGGGTTTCCGCCGCCTCTGAGACGTTGAGGCCTTGTCGCTGTATTTCTACGATATAGCGAAGTTGCTGCAGCTTCATCGCGGCACCTAAATAGCTTTTCGATATAACAATCTAACGCAATATTCTTTTTGATTCAATTCGGCGCCGGTACGATGCGCCTCCATGGACATCCTCTACACCCTTTCCGGCTTTGCCGTCGGCGCCATTGTCGGCCTCACCGGCGTTGGTGGCGGCTCGCTGATGACGCCGCTGCTGGTGCTGCTGTTCGGCGTGCATCCGGCCACCGCCGTCGGTACCGACCTGCTCTACGCCGCCGTGACCAAGGCCGGCGGCACCGTGGCGCACGGCCGCAAGGGACATATCGACTGGGGTGTCACCCTGCGTCTGGCCGCAGGCAGTATTCCGGCCGCTGCCGTCACCATTTTCGTGCTGTCACAGCTGCCCAAGGGCAGCAACACGATCGGTCACATCATTTCGCACGGTCTGGGCTTTGCCCTGATGCTCACCGCCATCGCCATCCTGTTCGGCCGCAAGCTGCGCGAATACGCTGCCAAACACGACGATTCGCCGCTGCGCCAGTGCTGCCTGGGCAAGATCACCGTGGTGGTCGGTGCCATTCTCGGCGTCCTGGTCACCATTTCCTCGGTCGGCGCCGGTGCGCTCGGCGTCGCCGCCTTGTTTTTCCTCTATCCAAAACTTTCACCGGTCAGGATTGTCGGATCGGATGTCGCCCATGCCGTACCGCTGACGCTAGTTGCCGGACTCGGCCACTGGATGCTCGGTGGCGTCGACTGGGCGCTGCTCGGTTCGCTGCTGCTCGGTTCGCTGCCCGGCATCTGGCTTGGCAGCCATGTTTCCGCCAAGGTGCCGGAGCACATCCTGCGCCGCATCCTGGCCTCCATGCTTGTGCTGATCGGTAGCAAGCTGGTCTTCGCCTGATTTACCCCAAGGAAGTCGCATGTATAAATACGATGCCATCGACCGCCAGTTGATCAACGAGCGTGTCGCCCAATTCAGAGACCAGGTTCGCCGCTGGAAGGCTGGCGAACTTGCCGACGACGAATTCCGTCCTCTGCGCTTGCAGAATGGCCTCTACATCCAGCGCCATGCCCCGATGTTCCGCATCGCCGTACCCTACGGCATGCTGAATTCGGCGCAACTGCGCACGCTGGCCTCGGTGGCCCGCAAGTACGACCGCGGCTATGGCCATTTCACGACGCGCCACAACCTGCAGTTGAACTGGCCGAAGATCGAAGATGTGCCGGAAATTCTGGCCGAGTTGGCCGAGGTCGACATGCACGCCATCCAGACTTCCGGCAACTGTCTGCGCAACATCACCACCGACCAATTCGCCGGCGTCGCCGCCGACGAGATCATCGACCCGCGCCCGCTGGCCGAGATCATGCGTCAATGGACCACCTTCCACCCGGAATTCGCCTTCCTGCCGCGCAAGTTCAAGATCGCCATCTCCGGCACCAAGGAAGACCGCGCCGTCACGTGGTTCCACGACATTGGCCTGCATCTCAAGGTGATCGATGGCCAGATTGGTTTCACCGTCATCGTCGGCGGCGGCCTCGGCCGTACTCCGATTCGTGGCGAAGTGATCCGCGAATTCCTGCCCTGGCAGGACATCCTGTCGTATTGCGAGGCGATCCTCCGCGTCTATAACCGCTTTGGCCGCCGCGACAATGCCTACAAGGCGCGTATCAAGATCCTCGTGCAGGCACTCGGCATCGACGCTTTCCGCGAGCAGGTCGAGGCCGAATGGGCACACGGCAAGGGCGGTCCGATGACCATCACCCAGGCCGAATACGACCGCGTCGCCGCCCACTTCACCGCACCGGCCTACGAAAAGGTCGGCGCAGTCGAGCTGCCGAGCGAAAAGGCCTTTCTCAACTGGCTGGACCGCAACACCCACGCCCACAAGGTGCCGTGCTACACCGCCGTCACGCTGTCGCTGAAGAAGCACGGCATCGCGCCGGGCGACATCACGTCCGAGCAGATGGACGTCGTTGCCGATCTGGCCGACCGCTACAGCTTCGGCGAACTGCGCATCAGCCACGAGCAGAACATCATCCTGGCCGACGTCAAGCAAACCGACCTTTACGAAGTGTGGCAAAAGGCCAAGGCCGCCGGCCTGGCGACGCCGAACATCGGCCTGCTGACCGGCATGATCTGCTGCCCGGGCGGCGATTTCTGTGACCTGGCCAACGCCAAGTCCATCCCCATCGCCAACGCCATCCAGGCTCGCTTCGACGATCTCGACTACCTGTTTGACATCGGCGAACTCGACCTCAACATCTCGGGTTGCATGAACGCCTGCGGTCATCACCACGTCGGCCACATCGGCGTGCTCGGTGTGGACAAGAACGACGCCGAGTTCTATCAGGTCACGCTGGGCGGCCGCCAGGGTAACGACGCCAAGCTCGGCAAGGTGATCGGCCCGTCTTTCGCCGCCGAGGAAATGCCGGATGCCGTCGAGAAGATCATCCAGGTCTATCTGGAAAATCGCCACGAGGACGAGCGTTTCATCGACACCTTCGACCGCATCGGCATCGACCCGTTCAAGAACCGCGTTTACGAAGGCCGCGCCCACGGCAAGGCCAAGGCAGCACAGAAGGAGGCCGCATAATGTCCCAACTGATCAAAAACGGCGCTGCTGCGGTGGACAGCTGGAAAACGCTGGAAATCGGCGAAGGCGAATCGGCGGAAACCGTCGCCCTGCCCGCCGGCGACGTTCTCTTCCCGCTCGCCGTCTGGCAAGCACGCAAGAACGAACTGGCCGGTCGCGAACGCCTCGGCCTGCTGCTGCAACCGGATGACAAGGTCGAGGACGTTGCCGACGACGTCGCCCGCTTCGCGCTGATCGCCGTCAATTTCCCCAAGTTCGTCGATGGCCGCGGCTATTCGACCGCCGCCCTGCTCCGCCAGCGTTACGGCTACACCGGCGAACTCCGCGCCGTCGGCAACGTACTGCACGACCAGCTGTTCTTCATGAAGCGCGTCGGTTTCGACAGCTATGCGCTGACCGACGGCAAGAACCTGACCTACGCCATCGAACAAGGCTTCAGCGCCTTCGGTGACGCCTACCAGGGCGCGACCGACCAGCCGCAACCTTACTTCCGCCGCCGCGCCTGATTTTTCGAGAGCACCCATGAATCCGAGCCTGCTCAACGTCACGCCCGAACTCGCCGCCAGCGTCGCTGCCAAAACCGACGCCGCGCGCGCCCTGCTCACCGACATCGCCAGCCAGTGGGCCCCGGCCACCTTCGCCAACAGCCTGGGTGCCGAGGACATGGTACTGACCGACCTGATCGTCAAATCCGGTCTGCCCATCGAAATCTTCAGCCTCGACACCGGCCGCCTGCCGCTGGAAACCTACGACCTGATGGCCGCCGTGCAGAAGCACTACGACCTGAAGCTGAAGGTCTATTTCCCGCAATCCACCGCGGTCGAAAACTACGTGCGCCAACACGGCATCAATGCTTTCTACGACTCCATCGAGTTGCGCAAGGCCTGCTGCCACGCCCGCAAGGTCGAGCCGCTGCAACGCGCCCTGGCCGGCAAGAAGGCCTGGATCACCGGTCTGCGCGCTCAACAAGCCGCCACCCGCGTCGGCCTGCCGACCCGCGAGTACGACGAAGGCAACAAGCTGGAGAAGTTCAACCCGCTGGCCGACTGGAGCGAGAAGGAAGTCTGGACCTACATCAAGCAGAACGGCGTGCCCTACAACGCCCTGCACGACAAGTTCTACCCCAGCATCGGCTGCGCCCCCTGCACCCGCGCCGTCGCCATGGGTGAGGATGTGCGAGCTGGCAGATGGTGGTGGGAAGCACCGGAATCCAAGGAGTGTGGCTTGCACGTCAAAGGCTAATTCGCCAGAGCCATCCCAGAAAACCACGGACAACCGCCGTGGTTTTTTGCCTTTTTGGCCGGTGCACCGCAGCAGTGTGCCGTTTTAGCGCTGTTCCTCGCCCGATTTGAGCAATTCGCCCAGAAAGGCCTTCGCCGGCAGCGACAGCAGCTTGGAACGCAGATGCACGACGCTCCAGGTTCGCCGTAGCGGAAAATCCACCACATCGAGTTCGACCAGACCGAGCTGCTCCGCCTTCTCGGCCAGCGCCTGACGCGACAGGACGGTCAAGCCCATCCCGCTGGCCACCAGGTCGCGGATGGCCTCGTTGCTCGACAGCGACAGGCGCACCTTCAATTCCAGCCCGGACATCCGCAGATAGTCGTCGATCACATGACGCGTGCCCGACCCCGGTTCGCGCAGCAGGAAGGGCTCGGCTGCCAGATCACCCAGTTGCAGCCGCTGGCCGACCGCCCAATGCGTTTCCGGCGCCAGCACGACGAACTCGTTTTCAAGGAAGGGGTAGCTGACGACGTCGAGTTCGCGCGGCGGCAGCGACATCACGTAGAGATCGTCCTGATTGTTGCGGATGCGCTCGACGATCTTTTCGCGGTTGGCGATTTCCAGCTCGATCTCGATATCCGGATAGCGCTGGTAGAACTGGCCGAGCATGCGCGGCAGGAAGTGCTTGGCGGTCGTCACCAGCGCAACGCGCAGCTTGCCACGCTTGAAGCCCTTGAGGTCGGCAATGGCCGACTCGAAGCGGTTCCAGGCATCGTCCAGATCGCGCACCGTGGCCAGCAGTTCCTGGCCGGCGGCGGTCAGTGCAATCTCCCGGCCCGTCTGCTCGAACACCGGCAAACCGATCGCCTCGGCGATGTGCTTGATCTGGATGGAAACCGCCGGCTGCGTCAGGTGCAGCTTCTCGGCAGCGACCGAAAAACTCATGCAACGCGCCACTTCGGCAAAGGTTTCCAGCTGGCGCAGGGTAATACGGCGACGCGTCATATATAAGTTTAAACAAATACAAATTACGAAATATTGTAATTGGACTTAATGCTTTAGCAAGGCGATAGTGCGCACCGTCCAATTCCAAGAAATACGAGTCTCCCGATGCCCATCGAACCCGTCATCCTGTTCTTCCTGCTCGGCCTGCTGGCCGGCATCGTCCGTTCCGACCTCAAGATCCCGGCCATCCTCTACGAATCCCTGAGCATCTTCCTGCTGCTCGCCATCGGTCTCAAGGGCGGCATCGAACTGGCGCGCTACCCGGTACTCAGCCTGGCTGGTCAGGCTGCCGTCGTGCTCGCGGCGGCGGCGCTGATCCCGCTCTTCGCCTTCGCCGTGCTGCATCGCCTGGGCAAACTCTCTCGCGCCAATGCCGCCTCCATCGCGGCACACTACGGCTCGGTCAGCGTCGTCACCTTCGCCGTGGCGGCCAGTTTCCTGTCCCGCCGCGAGGTCGACTACGAAGGCTACATGGTGGTCTTTCTCGCCCTGCTCGAATTCCCCGCTTTGCTGATCGGCGCCATTCTCGCCAAGCGCGGCAGCAGCTCGGGTCAATGGGGGCCCATGCTGCGCGAAGTGCTGTCCGGCAAGAGCATCGTGCTACTCATCGGCGGCCTGCTCATCGGCTGGATCGCCGGCCCTGAAGGCATCAAGCCGCTCGACCGTCTCTTCCTCGACCTTTTCAAGGGTGTGCTGGCCTTCTTCCTGCTCGAAATGGGTCTGGTCGTCGCCAGCCGGCTGGGCGACCTGCGCAAGGCCGGCGCTTTCCTGATCGGTTTCGGCATCGCCATGCCGCTGGTCGGTGCCAGCCTCGGTCTGATCGTTGGCCACCTGCTCGATCTGTCGATCGGTGGCTCCGTCCTGCTCGCCGCCCTCTTCGCCAGCGCCTCCTACATCGCCGCGCCGGCCGCCATGCGTATCGCCATCCCGGAAGCCAACCCGGCCCTGTCGATCGGGGCCGCGCTCGGCATCACCTTCCCCTTCAACCTGCTGATCGGCATTCCGCTCTACCACCAGATGGCCGTTCGCCTTGCCGGAGACTTCCAATGAATCCGAAACTCCACCCCAAGCGCCTGCTCACCATCATCTGCGAAGCCGAGATCGAGCGAACCTTGCTCGTCCGCCTGCACCAACTCGGCATCCGCGGCTACACCATCACCGAAGCCCGAGGCCAGGGCGAGCACGGCGACCGCGACGCCCTGTGGCCATCGAGCGCCAACATCCGCATCGAGGTGCTGTGCGACGACGCCGTCCTGGATAGTCTGCTGGACATGCTGGCTGACGAATACTTCGCCAGCTACGGACTGGTCGCCTTTGTCAGCGATGTCGGCGTCCTGCGCCCCGGCAAGTTCTGAAGTTCCCGCAAGTCATTTCCATAAAACGGAAAGATTTGATCGATTTATCTGCCTTCTTCCGATGAGTGATCCTGCCTAGAGTTGAACCACCGGACGCCCTCCCGGCCGGCAACCACCTGAAAGGATTTGACCATGATGACCCAACAAGCCCGCATCCTCCACCCGGAACGCTTCGCCCAAGCTGCGGGTTTTCGCCCTTACGCCAGCGATAGCGCCGAGGCCAAGGCGCGTCTGATCATCCTTGCCCTGCTCGTCGATGGCGATATCGACGAATATGAGCTGATGGCCCTGAACCGGCCGCAAACCCTCGAAACCCTGGGCATCACCCGGCAAGGTTTCGTCCGCGTCCTGCACGAATTGTGCGAAGACCTGGCCCGCCTGCCGAATGACGGCAGTGCCTTATCCATCCCACGCCCACTGCTGTCCACCCTGTTCAACGCCATCAGCGAGCCGGAAACACAAAAGCAACTACTCGGCATGATTTCTGCGATGATTCAGAGCAACGGCCACATCTCTCGCGAGGAACTGCAATACTGGAAGAGCGCCGCCCAGGCCTGGCGCCAGGAAGCCGGACACGCCTGACCCCGAGGCCGGCCGGAGGGGCCGGCCTGCTGAAACACTAACGCCACTCATTCGATTTCGACAAGGCATATGGAAAACATCAGCAATCCCTGGCTATGGGGCAGTTTCACCGCCATCGTGCTCGTCATGCTGGCCATCGACCTCTTCGTCGGTGGCGGCAAACAACACCGCGTCAGCTTTCGCGAGGCGGCCACCTGGTCTGTCATCTGGGTCAGCGTTTCCATGCTGTTCGCGGCAGGCCTGTGGTGGTATCTCGACGCCAACGTCGGGCGCGAACTGGCCAACCAGAAGACCCTGGAGTTCATCACCGGCTACCTGATCGAAAAATCCCTGGCCGTCGATAACGTCTTCATCTGGTTGATGCTCTTCGGTTTCTTCGCCATTCCGCTCGAATTGCAGAAACGGGTGCTGGTCTTCGGCGTGCTCGGCGCCATCGTCATGCGGACAATAATGATCTTTGCCGGCGCCTGGCTGATCGCCAAATTCCACTGGATTCTCTACATTTTCGGCGCCTTCCTGCTCTTCACCGGCATCAAGATGTGGTGGTTCGCCGACGAAAAACCCGACCTCGCCAACAACCCGGTCGTCAAATGGCTGCGTGGCCACATGAACATCGCCCATGAATTGCACGGCGAACGTTTCTTCATCACGCAAGAACAGGGCGGCAAGATAGTCCGTTACGCCACGCCGCTCTTTCTCGCTCTGGTCCTGGTCGAACTCTCCGACCTGATCTTCGCGGTCGATTCGATCCCAGCCATCTTCGCCATCACCACCGACCCGTTCATCGTGCTCACCTCGAACATCTTCGCCATCCTCGGCCTGCGCGCCATGTACTTCCTGCTGGCCGACATGGCGGACCGTTTCTCGCTGCTCAAGTACGGCCTGGCCCTGGTGCTCATCTTCATCGGCGTCAAGATGCTGTTGATCGACCTGTTCAAGATTCCCATCCTGTTCTCGCTCGGCGTGGTCGCCGCAATCATCGGCACCTCGATCGTGCTCTCCCTGCGCAAGAGCAAGCACGCGCCGGAGGGGCAAGCCTGATCGACGGCGGGCGGGGTGGCGTTGCCAATTCGCCACCCCGGCGCGCCGATCACTGGCAATTCTGCTGACAATGCGCAAAAACACACTTATGCTGCACTTTCAGCAGAATCCGCAAAACAAGGAGAACAGGAATGAGCGACGCACCCGCTGAAAGCGCACCGGCCAAAGCCAATGTGGGCGGCAGCAACAAGATCGTCATCGGCCTGGCAGCCGGCGCCATGATCTTGTCGCTGGCCAACACCATCCTGCTGGCGACGAACCCGACGGCCAAGAAAGTCGAGCAGTTCAACGAAGAACTGAAAACCGATCTGGCCGACAGCATCGCCTCGGTACACAAGAAGATCGATGGCCTGAAGAGCGCCGAGCTGGAGTGGCAAAACGTGCTGAAGAAGGCCAGCGAGAAGCCCAATGCGGTGTACAAGGTGGTCAACAACAAGGATGGTTACCTGACCCTGACGGAAATCGATCCAGGTGCGGCCGAAGCCCCGGCTGAAGCGCCTGCCGAGAAGAAGCACTAAGGGCTTGCCCGACCTGACCATCCAGACAATAAAAAAACCCGCCAATCGGCGGGTTTTTCTTTGGCGCAGGCGCAGGCTGGCTCAGACCAGGCCGAGGCTTTCCTCGACGCCGAGATGCACGTTCATCGCCTGTACGGCGGCGCCGGATGCGCCCTTGCCCAGGTTGTCCAGGCGGCCGACGACGAGCATGCGCTCCTCGTTGCCGAAGACGAACAGGTCGACACGGTTCGTGTCGTTGTTGGCCTCGACATTGAAAAAGCCGCCTTCGGTGCTGGCGTCGAGGTCGAAAGGCGCGACGCGAATGAAAGCTTCGCCGGCGTAGTAGTCGGCCAGGATCTTCTGCACGTCGGCCGGGCTAGCCTTTTTGCTGAATTGCTGCGGATGCAGGTAGGCGGTCACGGCCAGGCCCTTGTAGAAGGGGCCGACGATGGGCTGGAAGATCGGCGCGACGGTAAGACCGGTGTAGGCCTGCATTTCCGGCAGGTGCTTGTGGCTCAGGCCAAGGGCGTAGGAGCGCGGCGCCTTCAGTTGCGTCGGGCTGGCGCTGGCCGCCTCGTAGTCGGCGATCATCTTCTTGCCGCCGCCGGAATAGCCGGTGATGGAATTGGCGGCGATCTGCGTGTCGGCCGGCAACAGGCCGGCGGCGACCAGCGGACGCAGCGCCAGGATGAAGGCGGTGGCGTGGCAGCCGGGGTTGGCGATGCGCTTGCTGGCCTTGATCTTGGCGCGCTGATCCTTGGCCAGTTCGGGCAGGCCGAAGGTCCAGTCCGGATTGACCCGGTGCGCGGTCGAGGCGTCGATGATGCAGGTGTTCGCGTTATCGACCAGCGACACGGATTCCTTGGCGGCATCGTCCGGCAGGCACAGGAAGGTGACGTCGGAGGCATTGATCAGGCGCTTGCGTTCGGCCAGATCCTTGCGCTTGTCGGAATCGATCTTGAGCAGCTCGATATCGCTGCGCTTGGCGAGATATTCGTTGATCTGCAGGCCGGTGGTGCCTTCCTGACCGTCGACAAAGACTTTGTAGCTCATGCGGAATCCACGGTGATTCGTTGGTAAAGGTGGAATTTTGGCAGAAATCGATGACGCTTTCGCGAAAAAATTGCGACCGCCGGAATACGTAATAACCCCACTTTGCTGCACCGCAACAAAAGTGTTAGTCTTAAGCACATAACATTGCGCCAACAAGGCGGAGATACAGCATGAGCGACATCGACCTGAAACGTTTCTTTCTAGAGCAAGTTCCCCTGTTCGAGAGCTTCCCGGCCGACAAGGTCGAGGAAATCGTCATCAAATCGCGCCTCGCCACCTTCGAAGGCAACGAGGCCATGCTCGAAACCGGCGACGAAAGCCAGTTCATGGGCATCATGATCAGCGGCCACGCCGAGATTTCGGTAACCGACCAGAACGGCTCCCGTTCGGTGATCGCCCAGCTCGAGCCGGGCGACGTCTATGGCGTCATGTCGCTGCTCACCGGCGAGAAGATCGCCGCCGACGTCATCGCCGGCAACCGCTGCTTCGTGCTGATGGTGCCGCAGGAAGTCTTCAACGCGCACATCCTGATCAACCCCAAGGCCGTCGCCTATCTGTCGCGTTTGCTCGCCGAACGCACCATCGCCATGGCCGCCGACGGCATTACTGCGGTGCACCACGGAAAAACGGCAAAAACCGAAGTCGCCGAAACCCTGTCGCTAACCACCAACCAGCCCGGTAAGGTGGTGGTGCTCAACGTTGGCGTCAGCCAGATCCACTTCGGCATCTACGACACCCAGGAAAGCGGCGCCGACATTCACGGTGTGATCGACAACGCCGACAAGCAGGTAGCGCACATCACGGTCAGCGTCGGTACGCAGAAAAAGACCATGGAGCACGTGCCGTTCAAGCTTTCCGAGCTGTTCAAGGTGATCGGCGAAGCGACTGCCCTGCTCGGCTCGGCCTTCGCCTTCCATCCGGAAGACGTCAATGCCATCGGCCACCGCGTCGTGCATGGCGGCAACAAGTTCCACAGTTCGGCCGTCATCACACCGGGCGTCATCGCCGACATCGAGGAACTCGCCGTCTTCGCGCCGCTGCACAACCCGGCCAACGTCGCCGGCATGCGCGTTGCCATGAAGCTGTTCCCGAACGTGCCGCAAGTGGCCGTGTTCGACACCGCCTTCCACCAGACGCTGGCGCCCTACGCCTACCTTTACGGTCTGCCCTACGATCTCTACAAGCAGCACGGCATTCGCCGCTACGGCTTCCACGGCACCTCGCACCGCTACGTCTCGCTGAAGTCAGCCGAAGTGCTGAAGCGCCCGCTCGGCGAGCTGGAAATCGTCTCCTGCCACCTCGGCATCGGTGCCTCGCTGTGCGCCATCGACCACGGCCGCTCGGTCGACACCACCATGGGCATGACGCCGACCGACGGCCTGATCATGCCCAGCCGCTCGGGCAGCATCGACCCGGCCGTGATGATCCACCTGATGGAACAGCACAAGATGACGCCGGAGCAGCTGTCCACGCTGATCAATACCGAAAGCGGGCTGAAGGGCATTTCCGGCATCTCGAACGACATCCACGAAATCGAGGCTGCCGCCGCCGACGGCCATCACCGCGCCCTGCTCGCCCACAAGGCCTTCTGCTATCAGGTGCGCAAGAACATCGGCGCCTACGTCGCGGCCATGGGCGGCATCGACGTGCTGGCCTTCACCGGCGATATCGGCGAAACCAGCGCCGCCGTGCGCAGCCTGGCCTGCCAGGGCCTCGGCTACATGGGCGTCAAGCTCGATGAGGAAAAGAACCGCAACCTGACGGCGATCGATTCCTATGCCGTCATCTCGACCGACGATTCGCCGGTCACCATTCTGGTCATCGCCAACGACGACGAACGCCTGGTCGCCTGGGAAACCCTGCGTGCCATCGAGCGCAACGCCCTGCTCGTCGCCGCCAAGCCGGAAGAACTGCCGATCCCGGTCGAAATCTCGGCTCACCACGTCCATCTGGCGCAGGCCGACGTCGAAGCCCTGTTCGGCCCCGGCCATCAGCTGACGCCAATGCACGAACTCTCCCAGCCGGGCCAGTACGCCTGCGAGGAAAAGGTGCATCTGGTCGGCCCCAAGGGCCGCATCGCCAACGTCCGCGTGCTCGGCCCGACGCGTAAGGAAACCCAGGTCGAAATCGCCATGACCGAGCAGTTCAAGCTCGGCGTGCAGCCGCCGATCCGCCAGTCCGGCGACCTCGCCGGCACCCCCGGTCTGACGCTGGAAGGCCCGGCCGGCAGCACTGTCATCGAACGCGGCGTGATCTGCGCCCAGCGCCACATCCACATGACGCCGGAAGACGCCATGCGCTTCCACGTGCGCGACAACACCGTCGTCCGCGTGCGCATCGAAGGCGAACGCCAGCTGATCTTCGGCGATGTGGTGGTCCGCGTGAACCCGGCCTTCCGCCTGGCCATGCACATCGACACCGACGAAGGCAACGCCGGCAACATCCAGACCGGCATGCTCGGCTATATCGAGGAAATCCAGAGTCGCGCCTGAGCCAAACTCAGGCAAATAGAAAAGGGCCGGTCGAACCGGCCCTTTTTCTTTGCGCCATCAACGGCGCTTCAGCGCTGGCGAAACGAGTCGATCGCCCGGCCAATGGCGTAGCCGATGGCCGACAGCGGTATTGCCGAAACGATCATGAAAAATAGCGGCTCGCCCCAGTTAGCGGTTTCACCTTGCCCGCCGAGCAAAACGTGACGCAAGCGATACAGCAGTTCCGGCCCCATCCACCAGACGGACAGCCCAACGCCTAGCAGCCACCCCGCCCGGGCCCAAGGTCGAACCTTTGATGGCGAAAACGAACTCCTGCTCATCTTCTATTCCGTGCTCGGCAAGGCCCCGATGACTCGCAGTGCAGCCCGCTGCCGATCAATCCTGCAAGGTATAGAGGTAGTCGGCCAGCCCGATGATGCGCTCGCGGACGGCGCCTTCGGTACGCAGCGGATCGTTACCGGCGGCCGGCGCCAGTTCGTGCGTGAAGCGTGTGCCCCACACCGGCATGTCGCGCGGGCCATGGGCGAGCACCTCCAGGCGGCCGTCGATGGTCTCCAGTACGCGGATGAGCGGGAAGCTACCGCCGTTGTTGCGGCTCAGCACACGCAGATTGGCCGGCTTGACCGACAAACCCGCCGCCTTGGCACCAACGCCGCGGCCATCGTCACCATGGCAGCTGGCGCAATGCGTGACGTACTCCTGGCGGCCGAGGTCGATGCTCTTCTGTTGTGCCTCGACGACTCCGGAGACCAACGCCAGCAACGCTAAAACCATCGCCTGTTTGTTCGACATGACTTTTCCCCCGATAGGCGTTTTATGCCGCAATGATGCCACTATCGGCCGGCCTCGGCACCGTCAGCCGGTTCGACCAGGCCCATTTCCTTGAGCACTTCGAGCGCCGAGCGGAAGGCATCGATGGCCAGCGGCATGCCGCAATAGATGGCGGCGTGCAGCAGGGTTTCCTGAATTTCGCCGACGGTCGCGCCGTTGTTGATGGCGCCACGCACATGGCCCTTGATCTCGGTCGCCCGGCCGAGCGCGGTCAGCATGGATACGGTCAGCAAACTGCGCGTCTTCAGCGGCAGGCCATCGCGACACCAGGTGGTGCCCCAGGCATTGCGCGTCACGAAATCCTGCAAGGGGGCAGTAAAGGCATCGACATTGGCAAACGCCTTGTCGACAAAGGCATCGCCCATCACCTGCCGGCGCATGGCCAGCCCTTGTTCAAATTGTTGGTCGCGCTCCATGGCTTTCTCCCGATTGACTGGCCGGCGAGCTTACGGAATTCCCGCTTTCCCGTCCATTTCGGTTTTTTGCCTTTTTGGCCTGTACACCGCAGCAGTCGACTTTTTGGGCCATGTAAACAAAAAAGGCCGGGACAAGCGTCCCGGCCCTTTGGGTCGCAAGACCCAACTCAGATCTTGAAGCGCTCGGTATTGACCCGCATGGTGTGCGCCAGTTCACCCAGGCGATGGGCTGATGAAGCGGTTTCGCCGGCGGCGGCGTTGTTTTCCTCGGCCGACTGGGCGACCGTTTCCAGTTGCTGGGCCAGGGACTGTGTAGCGGTGGACTGCTCGGCGATCGAGCCCGCGATATCGGCGACGACCGACACCACTTCGCCCGCTGCCTGGCGAATGTCGACGATGGACTTCCCGGCCTGCTCAGCCAACTCGGTGCCGGTCCGTACCTCGACCACCGTTTCGTGCATGGCATCGACTGCCGACAGCGAACTGGTCTGGATGGTTTCGATCATGGTCGAAATTTCGCCGGTGGCCTTGGTCGTCCGCTCGGCCAGCTTGCGCACCTCGTCGGCCACCACGGCGAAGCCGCGCCCGGCCTCGCCGGCCCGCGCTGCTTCGATAGCCGCATTCAAGGCCAGCAGGTTGGTCTGGTCGGCCACGTCCTTGATCACCTGGACGATGCTGGAAATCTCCTTCGACTGCTCGCCCAGGGCACCGATCATCTGGGCCACGCGGTCGATCGCATCGGCGATGTGGCGAATCTTCACCACGGCGTCGCCGATCACCTGCCCCCCTTCGTCGGACATGCGTCCGGCTTTCTGGGCCAGTTCGGATGCGGTATGCGCGTTTTCCGACACCTGGTTGATACTGACCGACACCTGTTCGACCGAAGCCGCCATCGCCGAGGCCGATTCGCTCGACATAGCCGAGGCCTGGGCTGACTGGCTGGCCGCCGACGACAGCGAATGCGCCGAGACGTCCACTTCGCCGATCGAATGCTTCAGCTCATCCAGCGTTTTGCGCAAGGTGGCCAGCAGATCGTTGAAGGCCTTGGCGGTCTGCCCGACCTCGTCCTCGGAATCGACATGGACGGAATTGGTGAAATCATTCTGGTCGTGCACCAAGGTAATCACATCGCGCATCGAATTGAGCGGCCCGGTAATCGAGCGAATGATCCAGATCGCCGAGCCGATGGCGAACAGCAAGCCGACGATCAACCCGCCAATCGCGCGGTTGCGGGCGCTTTCGTACTCCTCGCGGTTGCGCTTGACGTCCTTCTCCATGTTCTCGTCTTGCAGATTGGCCATTTCCTTGACTGCAGCGATCAGCGCGTCGTTCTTCGGAGCGAATTCCTTGAGCAGGATTTGCCGGGCCTCATTCGGACTGCGTTCGAGGGCATCGAAATATTTGCCATAGAGCGAACTCTGGGCGGAGCGCGCCTCCTTGATCTTGTTCAGAATATTCTTGCCGCGCTCGGTCCTGACCAGAGGCTCGAGCTTGTCGAGCAACTCGGTGTTCGACTTGCGGTTGCTGGCAACCGCCGACTTGATCGCTGCCCGCTCCTCGTTGCTGTCAACCAGCAAAATGCCACGCAGCAAGGCGCCGTTGGCCATCGCGCTTTCGACGAACTTGGATGAAGTTTTAAGCTTGAATACCCGATCCTGGACCAGATACTCCAAATCCTGCTGACTATCCGCCATACGCTGGAGCGCCAGGATATTGCTGACCAGTAACAGAATGACCAAGGCCGAAAAAGCCAGAATCAGGCGAAATTTGATCGTAAGGCGACTGAACATCGTCCCTCCCTGAATACGTTAAGAAAACACAGTGTTAAAACATTGTTATTTTCTTATACATAATCAAGCAAAGGCATTCAATTCAGTTTTGACATTTCGTTAAAAAATATTGCCAAAACCACAACAGTGTCAGCCTAGCGTCAGAAAAGTTGAGCCGAGCACTGCATCCCTGCCCTTAACAATGAATCAGAGGTGCTTGGCCGCTTCGCGCAGGGTCAGGCCCGAGAGTTGTTCCCGGTGCTTGGCGATGAAGCCGCGCACGGCTTCAGGATTCCACCGCGCATAGTCGCGCAGCGCCCAGCCGATGGCCTTGCGGATGAAGAATTCCTTTTCCGGGGCGAGTTGCAAGGCATAGTCGAACAACCGCCCCTGATCGGTTTCCAGCCGCCAGCCGAGCTGGTGGATCATGGTGATACGCCGTAGCCAGAAGCTGTCAGCGTGCAGCGCCTCATCCATCAGCCTCTGGACGCCGGCCTCGCTGCGCCGTGCGGCGAACAGCACATCGCCGACCACGCCGGCCAAGCCATCGACCGTATCCCACCAGGCATCGCGCGTGGCGAGCGCAAGCAATAAGGGCACATGCTCGGAACACAAGAATTTGTGGTGTTTGGCCAGCAGATCGACCGCGACGTAGCGGAACTCCCGCTCCGGCAAGGCCCACAGGCGCTCGGCAATATCGAACAGCAAGGCGGCCGGCGGCTTGGTCAGGCGCAAGTCCTTCACCGCGTCGCGGCGCGGCGTGGACTGAATGCCGAGAAAGGGAAACTGGTCGCGCTGGTAGGCACGCATCTGAACGGCCCGCCCGGCGTCAGCCAGCGGACGCAGGCGCGCCTGCACGGCTTCGACGTAGTCGGCGGCCTTCATCATCGGCTCAAGCCCCGACGATCTCGCCACAACGGGCGTTCAGCCAATCGCCGATCAACTCCACCTCTTCGATACATACCGAATGCGGCATCGGGTATTCGTGCCAAGCTAAGGAATAACCGGCCTCGCGTAGCAAATCGCGCGCTGCCTTGCCCAGCGCCGGCGACACCACGTCGTCGTGCAAGCCGTGCGCGGCGAGGATAGGCAAATCGCGGTTGGCCGGTGTCGCCTCGTCAAATTGCAATTGCTGCGACGGAATATAGGTCGACAGTGCAATCAACCCACCAAGCCGCTCGCCGTGCGTCAGTGCCGTCAGATAAGCCACCGCCCCACCCTGCGAGAAGCCCGCCAGGAAAATGTTCTGGCTCGGGATGCCGCGCTCGTTCTCGCGCTGGATCAGCGCCCGCACCGCATCGCGCGACTCGACCAAGCCAGCCTCGTCGATGCGCCGGCTGTGCGGCTCCAGCGAAATGATGTCGTACCAGGCACGCATCTCGTAGCCGCCGTTGCAGGTCACGGCGCGGTAAGGCGCATGTGGAAAGACGAAGCGCGTGCCGAAATCCTTGTTCAGCCCCAGCTCATGCACCACCGGCACGAAATCGGAACCGTCCGCCCCCAGGCCATGCAGCCAGATGACGGCAAATTGCGCTTCTTTGGCGGTAGCGATTTCGATGGCGGGTAACAGGGACATTTCAACTCCGGAAAAATAGGTTCAACGCAGGCCGATTTCTTTCAAGGCGGCCTCGATCCCCGCTGCCATTCGCCGATAGCCTTCGGCATTGGGGTGAATCTGGTCGGCCCGCCATTCGGCGTGGCTGAGGATATCGGAAAACACCGACTCGATCACCGGCACACCCTCTTCTTCGCCCAACTGGCGGTAGATCGGCGAGTCGCCCGGCTTCTGCGCCAGCGCGGCGAGCAGCGACAATTCCGGCACGGCCACCAGCACCACCTGCGCCCCGCTCGCCTTCGCGGTGCGCACAATCTGCCGGATATCCTCCAGCACCGCGCTCGCCGCGCGGCGACGCAGGAAGTCGTTGCCGCCGATCTCGACGATGACCAGCGCCGGCCGGTGTTCTTCCAGCAAGGGCCCGAGGCGCGCCTTGCCGGCTTCGGCCGTATCGCCCGGCACGCCAGCATTGACGATGTTCCAGCCGGTCAGCGCCGCCAGCCGGCTGGGCCAATCCTCACCCGGCGCCGCGCCGGTGCCATGGGTCACGCTGTCGCCGAAGGCGAGCACGACGCTCCCCGCCGGCAAGGCCTTGAGCTTCTTGCGCCGCCCGCAGGCGGCAAGCAGGCCGAAAACGGCCGAAATCAGGAGAGTTCTGCGGTGCACAGTGCTTTTTTGGCAAAAACCAAAGCGCACTCTAATCGGCCGCCCCGCCCATCATTTATTCCATTTTTGAATAACAAAGTGAAAACATGTTCTTATATGAATATTAAGGCGCGGCTAAAATTCGCCTCATTCGACAATCCCTGTGGATTACCCAGCAATGACTCAACGACAACCGCTTTCTCACCTCGACTGGCTGGAAGCCGAAGCCATTCACATCATGCGCGAGGTGGCCGGCCAGTGTTCCAACCCGGTGCTGCTCTTCTCCGGCGGCAAGGACTCGATCTGCATGCTGCGCATTGCCGAAAAGGCTTTCCGCCCCGGCAAGTTCCCCTTCCCGCTGATGCACATCGACACCGGCCACAACTATCAGGAAGTGGTCGCCTTCCGCGACAAGCGCGCCGCCGAACTGGGCGAGCGCCTGATCGTGCGCTCGGTTGAAGACTCCATGAAGCGCGGCACGGTCGTTTTGAAGCACGAAGGCGAATCGCGCAACAAGCACCAGTCGGTGACGCTGCTCGAAGCCATTGAAGAATTCGGTTTCGACTGCTGCATCGGCGGCGCCCGCCGCGACGAAGAAAAGGCCCGCGCCAAGGAACGCATCATGAGCTTCCGCGACGAGTTCGGCCAATGGGACCCGAAGAACCAGCGCCCGGAGCTGTGGAACCTCTACAACGCCCGCAGCCACAAGGGCGAGAACATCCGCGCCTTCCCGATCTCGAACTGGACGGAAATGGATGTCTGGCAATACATCGAGCGCGAAGGCCTCGAACTGCCGTCGATCTACTTCGCCCACAAACGTCCGGTCGTCATCCGCCAGGGCGCCATCGTGCCGGTCAATGTGCCGCTCGTTTCCGGCGAGCTGACCAACCTGCCGAAGGCCGGTGAAGAAATCGTCGAAAAGCTGGTGCGCTTCCGTACCGTCGGCGACATCTCCTGCACGGCGCCGGTCGAGTC
This sequence comes from Azonexus sp. IMCC34839, assembly GCF_047047955.1. GTDB lineage: Bacteria > Pseudomonadota > Gammaproteobacteria > Burkholderiales > Rhodocyclaceae > Azonexus. The sequence goes on from NZ_CP150631.1 coordinate 1,205,276, forward strand.
GGATGCCGACAACGTCGCCAAGATCGTCGTCGAAACCGCCACCACCACCATCACCGAGCGCGGCGCCACGCGTCTGGACGACCAGACCAGCGAAGCCTCCATGGAACAACGCAAGAAAGAGGGTTACTTCTAATGAGCGCCCATCAAGTTGAAGATCACGGCCTGCTGCGCTTTCTGACCTGCGGCAGCGTCGACGATGGCAAGAGCACCCTGATCGGTCGCCTGCTGTTCGACACCAAGACCATCCTGGCCGACACGCTGAACGCCATCGAAAAGACCTCGCAGAAGCGCGGCATGGGCGCGGTCGACCTCTCCCTGCTCACCGACGGCCTGCAAGCCGAGCGCGAACAAGGCATCACCATCGACGTCGCCTACCGCTACTTCTCCACCGGCACGCGCAAGTACATCATCGCCGACGCGCCGGGCCACGAGCAGTACACCCGCAACATGGTCACCGCCGCCTCCACGGCCAACCTCGCCATCATCCTGATCGATGCGCGCAAGGGCGTGCTGACGCAAACCCGCCGCCACTCCAAGCTGGCCTCGCTGGTCGGCATCCCACACCTCGTCGTCGCCATCAACAAGATGGACCTCGTCGACTACTCGCAGGAAGCCTACGAAAAGATCAAGGCCGACTACCTCGAATTCGCCGCCAAGGTCGGCATCGACGACGTGCGCTTCCTGCCGCTCTCGGCGCTCAACGGTGACATGATCGTCGACCGTGGCGACAGCCTGAACTGGTACGAAGGCCCGACCCTGCTCGAAATCCTCGAAGCCGCGCCGACCGCGCACAGCGAACACGCCGAGAAGTTCCGCTTCCCCGTGCAATACGTCTGCCGCCCGCAGGATTCCGCCAACCCGGACCTGCACGACTACCGCGGCTTCATGGGCCGCGTCGAATCCGGCTCGATCAAGGTCGGCGACAAGGTCACCGTGCTGCCCAACGGCCTCGAATCCACGGTCAAGGCCGTGCAGATCGGCGGCGTCGACATCAATGAAGGCGTCACCGAGCAATCCGTCACCCTGCTGCTGGCTGATGAAATCGACTGCTCGCGCGGCGACATGATCGTCAAGAGCGAAGAAGCCCCGGCCCCCGTCAAGGAAATCCACGCCACCGTCTGCTGGCTCTCGGAAACCCCCCTCGACCGCGCCCGCACCTACCTGATCCGCCATACCACCCGCGACTCCAAGGCCAAGCTCACCGCCATCGACCACCGACTGGACGTGAACACCCTCGAACGCGTCCCGGCAGAAAAACTGGCCATGAACGACATCGCCCAGGTCCGCTTCAAGCTGGCCCAACCGCTCTTCGTCGACCCCTACGAAGACAACCGCGGCACCGGCGCCTTCATCGTCATCGACGAGAGCAACAACAACACCGTCGGCGCGGGGATGATCCTGTAAGCGACACTGCTGCGGTGCACTGCCGCAAACAGCCAAAAATGCCTCCGCTGGTCGGAGGCATTTTTGTTTTCCGGCTCAGCAAAGCATGGCTCGATGCGAACGCCTTACGCCATGCCATTCGTATAGACGCTAGGTTTCCGAAAACGTATGCTTATGCCTATCGCCTAGCATGGCCTGAGCTGTCTGTAGTTCCGAAGCCGCACAACTGCCTCAATATAAGCAGTGTCCGGTTTGACCAATTGATAATAGAGATGAATAAACCATAACTGCCCGGAAATGCTTACGTCGCAAGCAATATAAATATCCTATGTTTCAGGTTATTGGACATGATTCCGGGTTATTGGACTTTTTTGTCGTCTACTACTATTTAGCCGTCACATCATGGCCGATACCCGACCCTCCCCAGTCAGTTTCTTTTCAGCATGTCGTTTGTGTGTTTTGTTGCTATTTGCACCTGCGAGACTGATCGCAGAACAAGAACAGGACGCGAAAGAGCGAAGCAACTACACAACCTCAGTTGAACGAGAACACAGCGCATACATCGTTCGCCGTGCGTTTCTTTACTCGCTTATTCTTGTCACGCTTTCCGGTGCAATAGGCTATGGCGCTGGCTTTTTGGCTGGCGCATTGGTTTGCTGTGCAACAACCAAACTTATCGCTTGGCAGCAAATCGCCGGCGCATGCCTTCTTCTTTGGGGCACGCTATTTATTCGCGGTTGGGAAATTCAGTCGTATTGCGGCGTCACTTTTGTTGAGCGCGTAAACCAGTGGCTCTATCGGTTTCTCTATTGTGCCGGCACAGCCGTGCTCGTTTGCTCATTAGCATGGCCTCAATGCAACTCGTGACGGCTAACCCGGCGCTCAACCTCGCTCCCTTCGGTCGCTGGACGCTGCGCGATAAAGCCGCGCAGCGCCGGTTAGCTCTGCGTTAGGCAACAACCCACATGAAACTTCGGTTTTTGCTTCTTATGGCTGGCGCTAGTTTGATCGGGCTGTTTCTCATGTGGCTCGGTGTCAATGCCATTCGGATTGGAGAAATATCCATTCACTTTTCAAAAGACCAACACGCCTACTCCTTCACCAGTTCTGAAAATACAGGTGCTTTCTACTTTTGGGCGTTGTTTCACATTGCCGCAGGTGGGTTTCTATGGCTTTCAGCATTCGCAGGTTATCGGTTGCTTGCTGCCAAGCGAACCGACATCCTCGGTGAGCACATTGCATCGCTTGAACGGCAAGCCCCTTCAGGCCTACGTCCCTTGTGGCTTGGTCTTTTAGCTGTTGTTGTAGCAGTACTCATCTATGCCAATACATCGGCCTAAAAACAATAGGGGACAGACCACGGTTTCTCTGCGTAACAAACCCGGCCAGCCCCCGATGCATTTGCAGTAGAACCATTAGGCTTTTTTGTTTTCTATGGCCAATTAGGTCCACTTTTAAGTCCCTCACCACTTCACATGCTGCCGACCATTCACAAGGACTACATTCCTGGCGCCATCGGCAGGATCGTTGAACTCCACGCGCACTACTACAGCCAGCTTGTCGGCTTCGGCCTGCCCTTCGAGGCCAGGGTGGCGCGCGAGCTAGCCGAGTTTTGCGAACGCTATGACGGCGAGCGCGACGGTCTTTGGCTGGTGCAGCAAGACGGCAATATCGAGGGGGCGATTGCCATCGACGGCGCCCATGCCGGGCAGGATGGAGCGCATCTGCGCTGGTTCATCGTTTCGGACAAAATGCGGTGCACCGGCGTCGGCAGCGCGCTACTGACGGCGGCGATGGAATTCTGCGCGGCCCGGCATTATGACCGGGTCTATTTGTGGACGTTTGAAGGCCTGGGCGCTGCCAGGCACCTTTACGAGAAGTTCGGTTTTCGCCTGGTGCATCAGCAGCTTGGCGCTCAATGGGGTGTCGAGGTCAATGAACAGCGTTTTGAGCGCGTTTGCCAATTCACTGTGAGCCCATCGCACACGTAGCAGACAGGCTCAAGCTAATAGCGGACAGACTGGCCTTTCCCCAAGATCAACGAGGCCTGTATCCCCCTGACTTCTCAGGAGGAGTTCTTGGTTGCATCAAGGCTGTCCGGGTTTCTTGACGAAACGGGCCAGGCGCAGGAGTTTCGAATTGGGTTTCAGTCCCATTCGCCTGCATTGCTCAAAATTGATGTCAAAGACGAGTCGTTTTTCACTCACGCTCAAGACGATACTGGCGCTATCCAGTTGGGGGATGTCGGTCACTACCAGGACCGG